>JANQQR010000007.1 GCA_028289195.1 Phycisphaerales bacterium
CGTCGGCTCCGGCGGCGCGTGACTCCCACACCTGGTAGGGGTCGACGATGAAGTCCTTGCGCAAGACGGGAAGCGGGACCGCGTCGCGGACTCGGTGGATGTACTCGAGCCTGCCGGCGAAGAACCGCTCGTCGGTGAGGCAGGAGAGGGCCGAGGCGCCCGCGTGGTGGTACCGTTGGGCGATGATCGCGGGATCGAACTCCTCGCTCTGGTACTCGTCGCGGATCCAGCCGGCGCTGGGGCTCTTGCGCTTGATCTCGGCGATGACGCTCGTGCTCGTCGGCGAGCGGTTGGTGACCAGCGCCTGGAAAAAGTTCCGGGGCCGGCCGAGCTCTTCGATGCGCTCTTTGAGTTCGTCGAGCGGCACCCGCTGCTTGGTCTCGGCCAGCTCCTCGCGCTTGTGCGCCACGATCTCTTCGAGGGTCGCTGAGGGCCGGGATGTAGAGCCTGGGTCGGTCATGGGACGTGCTTCGGTCGCGAAGGGGCGCCGGGCTCTAGTGAGCGTCGGCGGATTCGTGGGGGTGACTGTAGCCGCGCCCGGGGTGGCCCTCGCCCAGGGCTCCGAGGCGGCGTCAGAAGCCGCCCGATCCCCCGCCCCGGTGCTGATCCTGGCCTGGGCGGGGGCGACGGTGCTCTCGCTGGGGCTGCTCGCCTGGCGGGGGAAGCTGGGGCTGCGGGGGTCGCCGGAAACCAAGTCCCACCCGCCCCACACGGGGCTGACGCTCCTGCTGTGCGGCATGGCGCTGTGGCTGACCCAGATGGTGGCAGGGACGTTGGTTCTGGTGGTGTCGGGGGCGGACGCGTCGACGCTTCGCGGGCTGGCGATCGGCAGCGCGGGGGGATACGTGATCTCGGGGTCGATCGCGATCGGCGTGTGGGCAACGCTGGGGCGATGGAAGGTGCGGGCGCGGGATGCGCTGAAGGGCCTCGGGCTGTTCTGCGCCTGGCTGCCCCCGACGACGCTGGCCGGCTTCGTCGCGCTCTCGGTGGCGATCTGGCTGGGACAGGAGCCCCAGTCGATCGCGCACACGACGCTGCGCGAGCTGGCAGCACCGGGCGCCTGGCGCGGCAGCGAAGCCCTGTGGTGGTGGCTCGTGGTGCTGAGCGTGACGATCGGCGCTCCGCTCGTCGAAGAGATCATCTACCGGGGCTGCCTGCAGACGGCGCTGCGGGATGCGCTGAGCGACCACACCGGCGCGCCGACGATGCGGGGCCGGTGGATCGCGATCGTGCTGACGAGCGCGCTTTTCGCGGGGATGCACCTGGGCGCGGTCGACCCGCACGCGCTGGCGGCGCTGTTCGTGCTGAGCGTGGGCTTCGGCATCGCGCGGGAGCGCACGGGGAGCGTGGTTGCGCCGATCGTGATGCACGCGCTGTTCAATGGGGTGAACGTGGTGGTCGGGGTGTGGGGGTAGTCGGGTCGTCCTCCACGTATTCGGGGCGCCAGTCGTGGAGGAGCTTGGCGAGGCCGTAGGGGTCGAGGCGGATGTAGCGCATCGTGCCGGATGGCTTGAGGAAGACGACCGATGCGCCGAGTGCGTCGAAGCCTTCGATGATCGCCAGATCCTGATCTGGTGCGAAACAAACCGGGCGAAAGGGGGAGATGAACTCGACGCGCCCGGGGCGGGAGAGGGTGTCGGAGAGATCGAGCGGCACCGGGAAGAGGCGTGGCCATTCGAACGAGAGAAAGACCGCCGCGACGAAGAGCGGGAACGCATCTATCGCACTGAGCGTGAATCCTGAACGACTCGATAGAGATGTAAGGAGAAAGACTGGCCAGAGGGCGACCGGCACGCCCAAGGTGAGGAACGCTGCCCGACGGGCGCGCCGATCACGAAAGACACGGATCGACTCCTCTTCATGTGTTCCGCCAAACCCGGAGCCGACCCGCAACGCACCCAGCCGACCGAGCAGGGCGGACGGGCCTTCGCCAGGATCGCCACGAACCAGAAGCGCCGGCTTCGGGTTCGAGACGATCGCGAGCCGCTGATATTCGCTGATGTCGAACGAACCGGGCAGGCGTCGACGGATTCCCTCCCATCGGGCCCGGCGGGCGACCTCTGAGGCTTCATCGTGGCGCAGGCCATCGGGATCGGCAGCCGGCTCCGGCCGACGACGCGCGAATGACGAACGGACTCGGGGCAGCACGAATCCGCCAAGCCCCAGGAACATGACGAACCAGAGCAAGAAGACCACAATCACTGCTGAGGGAAAGTGCATCTGGCTCGACGATGATGGGATCAGCGGCACTCGAACGGGTGTCGGCCCGCTAGTCACGCGGCTCGCAATCCAGATGAAGAGCGTCGGGGTGGTCAGCACCAGCGCTGCGACAGCGCACGAAGCCATCGCGGGCAACGACCGGATGATTGGATTCGGCTTCGGCGACCAGGGCAAGATCTCGATGTCGGGTCGCCCGGTGTCGACACCATCGGAACTCATGGGGAGATCATCCTGATCTCAATCCATGGGTCAATACCCGACCCAGGGGCCGGACGCCCGTCAGAATCTGGCTCCCCCGCTATCCTCATCCCCCCATGACCCCCCCGCCGCCGCCTCCAGAATCTTCCGCCAGTTCCACCCGACGACGCGTCCTCACCGGCGACACGCCCACCGGGCGCCTGCACCTGGGCCACTGGGTGGGCAGCGTGGCCAATCGCGTGGCGATGCAGGACGAGTACGACTGCTTCTTCCTGATCGCCAATATGCACGCGTTCACCACCCGGGCCGACAAGCCGGGGGAAATCCGCGAGTCGACCATCGAGATCGTCAAGGACTGGCTGAGCGCGGGGGTCGACCCCGAGCGGAGCACCTTCGTGCTGCAGACCGAGGTGCCGGCGATCGCGGAACTGAGCTGGTTCTTCTCGATGCTGATCCCGTTCAACCGGGTGATGCGCAACCCGACGCTGAAAACCGAGATCGACACCAAGGGGCTCGGCGACACCTACCCGTTCGGCTTCCCGATGTATACGGTCGGGCAGTGCGCCGACATCCTGGCGTTCCGGCCCGACTGGGTGCCGGTGGGCGAGGACCAGGTGGCGCACATCGAGCTCTGCCGCGAGGTGGCGCGGAAGTTTGACGTGACCTACTGCGGCGTGAACTCGAAGGCCGAGGACGAGGACTTCGAGAAAGAAGGCGGGGTGTTCCCGATCCCGCGGGCGCTGGTGGGCAAGGTGGGCCGGCTCGTGGGGACCGACGGCACCAACAAGATGAGCAAGAGCCTGAACAACGCCATCTTCCTGAGCGACACGCCCAAGCAGGTGAAGAAGAAGATCGGGCAGATGTACCCGGGCCAGAGCCGCGAGCCAACGGAGCCGGGGAACGTGGAGATCAACCCGGTGTTCGGGTACGCCGACACGTTCATCGAGGACGAGGCGCAGGTGGCGGAGTTGAAGGATCGCTATCGCAAGGGCGACAACCTGGGCGACGGCCACGTGAAGGCCGCGGTGATCGAGGCGGTGAACGAGTTGCTCGATCCGATGCGCGAGCGCAGGGCGGCGCTCGAGGGCCCCGAGGGCGACGCGAAGGCCGTCGAGATCCTCAAAGCGGGAACGGCCCGGGCCAACGAGGTGGCCGAGGAGACGCTGGCGATGGCCAAGGAGGCCATGGGGCTGGGGTTCTGGGGGCGGAGGATCACCAGCGATTGACGCTGTGGAACGCGGGCGGGAGCGCTGTATACTCTCCGCCCTGACCGGGCCTGTAGCTCAGTTGGTCAGAGCGCACCGCTGATAACGGTGAGGTCGGAGGTTCGAATCCTCCCAGGCCCATTCGGAGGAGGGCGCCCCGCACGGACTCGGCGGGGCCTTTTCTTTTTTGGGGGACGGTCGTCCACGTCGAGCCGAAAACCGCGCGGCGGTTCGCCGAGCGGTTTGAAGGTCTCGGGATGCAGGCGCCGAGGGCGAGCGGTCGGGTCCGACTCCCCTCGGACCATCCGGGTCCTCCGTGTAGACTGCGCCCCGGACTTTCGATTCGATGCCACGAAGCCGCTAGTCGGTCGGCTCGGGGCGTACCGACGTTCACACGGCAACGTCTCGGGGACACCGACCGCCACCCGCTGAACAGGAAGAGAGATGGCCATGCGACCCGTGCCCACTGCCCTGCTACTGCTTTCAATCTCTGTTGCGTGCCTCGTGGGGTGTCAGCATTCGGCGACGCCCGAATTCCGCGGCACGATCGCGCGCTCGTACGCCGATTCGGAAGAGTGGTGGCCGGAGCCTGTCCGGCCTCATCCCGACGCCCCGAACGTGATCATCTTCCTCCTGGATGACACCGGGTTCGCCCAGCTTGGGTGCTTCGGTGGTCTGATCGACACGCCGAACATCGACAGGCTCGCCGAGGGCGGCCTGCGCTACAACAACTTCCACACCACGGCGCTCTGCTCGCCGACCCGCGCATCGCTGATGGCGGGTCGGAACCCGCACGCGATCGGGCTGGGGAGCCACTCGCTGACCGCGATGGGATTCCCGGGCTACAACGCTTTCGTGCCGCCGAGCGCGAAATCGGTCGCCAACTACCTGCAGGAAGAGGGATACATCAACTACGCGCTGGGCAAGTGGGATCACACGCCGCTCTACGAGATCTCTCAGGTCGGACCGTTCGATCGCTGGCCGAGCGGCGAGGGATTCCAGCATTCCTACTGCTTCATGGCCGCGGACGTTCACCAGTTCATCCCGGTCATGTGGAATGACCACACTCCCGAACCGTACAGGGAGACGTACCACCTGGATCGTGATCTGGCTGATCGAGCGATCATGTGGATCACGGGACACAAGTCTCTCAAGCCGGACGATCCGTTCATGATGCTGTGGGCATCGGGATCGATGCACTCCCCCCACCACGCGCCGCGTGAGTACATCGAGCGCTACCGGGGGAAGTTCGACATGGGCTGGGATCGAGCACGAGAACTCATCATCGAAAATCAGAAGCGCCTGGGCATCATCCCGCCCAACACGAATCTGACCGACCGAATCCCGGAGATCCCCGCCTGGGATTCACTGTCCGAGGAGGAGCAGCGCCTGTACTCCCGGCAGATGGAGGTATTCGCGGCTCAGCTCGAGCTCGTGGATCACGAGATCGGGAGGGTGGTTGCCGAGCTGGAACGGGTGGGTGAGCTCGAGAACACGTTGATCTTCGTCACCGCGGACAACGGGGCGAGCGGCGAAGGCGGGCTCGCCGGAACGTTCAACGAGACGTACGTCCTCAACGGGCTGCAGACGCCCCTCGAAGCGAATCTCCGGTACATCGATACGTGGGGAGACGCGACGACATACCCCCACTACCACGCCGGCTGGGCCATGGCGGGCAATACGCCGTTCCGCTATTTCAAACAGTCCGAGCACCGAGGCGGGCAACACGATGCACTCGTGGTTCATTGGCCGAACGGGATCGACGGGCGAGGCGAGATCCGCCACCAGTATCACCACATCACCGATATCGCGCCGACAATCCTCGAAGTCGCCCATTCCGAAGTGCCGCGCACCTACCACGGCGTGCGTCAGCAGCCGATGACGGGCGTTTCGATGGCGTACTCGTTCAACGACGCGGACGCCCCGAACGCGAAGAAGCGTCAGTACTACGAGATGTTCGGCAATCGCGCGATCTGGGAAGACGGCTGGAAGGCCGTCACCCTGCACGGCAACCGGATGCCGTGGGAGACGAACGTGGTCATCCCGTTCGAAGACGACCGATGGGAGCTGTACCACGTCGCGGAGGATTTCTCCGAGAGCACAGACCTTGCCGCCGAGTATCCGGAGAAGCTCGAGGCGTTGAAGCAGGTCTTCGACGAAGAGGCCTGGGCGAACAACGTCTATCCGCTTCACGACGACATGATCCAGCGCATCGCCAAGCAGCAGGATCGGCTGTTCGGTGATCAGAAAGAGTTCGTGTACTACGCCCCGGGCGCGATCCGGATCGCGGAGAAGGCATCAGCGCCGGTCAAGAACCGCTCGCACGAGATCGTGACCGAGATTGATCTGCAGGGGGATGAGGAGGGTGTCATCGTTGCCGTCGGCGGGATGACGGGCGGGTTCTCGATGTACATCGACGAGGGCCGGCTGCACTTTGACTACAACTATCTCGATGGCGTCCACTACCACCTCGAATCGCCGCCGCTTCCGGAGGGCGAGACCGAGCTGAGATTCAACTTCACGAAGACACGAGAATTCGGCGGCACCGGCGAGCTGTTCGTGAACGGGCAGAAGGTTGATGAAGTCGACATGCCGAAGATGCACATCAGCACGTACTCGCTCGCGGAGACGTTCGACATCGGGCGGGACACCGGCACGCAGGTTGACAGCGCCTATGAGGGCGGCCCGTTCCCGTTCACCGGAGAACTGGATCGGGTTGTCATCCGGCTGACCGACTGAGTCTGGCGCCCATGCCCTTCTCGTGTGCTCCGAGCCGGGGACGCTACGCGGGTTTGATGCCGTAGAAGCACGAGTACAGGACAGGGATCACGAACATCGTCAGCAGCGTTCCGAACGCAAGACCGGACATGATCGTGATGGCCATCGCGACCCAGAACGGGTCCTGCAGCAGAGGGATCACTCCGAGGACTGTCGTTGCGGCAGCGTTGAACACCGGCCTGAGCCTCGAGACTGCGGACTCGACAACGGCGTTGTAGGGGCTGAGCCCCTTGTCGAGATTGAGGTTGACCTCGTCGAGCAGCACGATCGCGTTTTTGATCATCATGCCGGCGAGGCTCATGAGTCCAAGGAGCGCGAGGAACCCGAACGCCCCGTTCAACGCCAGGAATCCGGCGGTCACACCGATAAGGGCGAATGGGATCGTCAGGAAGATCACAAGTGCCGGCCGGAACGCGTTGAACAGTGCGACAACCGTGAACGCGATCAGCAATGCGGCCGGGATCAGACCCGGGATCAGCGAGGCCTGACCAACTCGGGTGCTGTCGGCTTCGCCCATCCATCGGAGGTCGTAGCCGGGCGGGAGGTCGATCGCCTCAAACTGGTCGCGTACGGATTCGAGCAGCGTCGGGAGCGTGACCCCGTCGATCGGGCTGCACTGGACGCGCACCGACCTGCGCCGATCCCACCTGCGGACGATGGGGTCTTCCCATTCCAGGTCGATCCCCTGAGTGACCTGCGCCAGCGGCACGGTCCGTGTCGAAAGGGACCGAGCGACGGGGAGCGTGTCGAGATTGGCGGCGGCCTGGCTCCGCTCGTCCTCGGTCTGGCGGACCAGGATGGGGTACAGGTCCGTGCTCTCGCGATAGAGGCCAACGAGCTGGCCATCGTACGCCCGCTTCGTCGCCTTCCCGATGGACCGCCGGTCGATGCCGGCCCAGCGGGCGCGCTCGTCGGCGAACACGGGCGTGATCTTGGCGGTGCGCTGACGCAGGTTCGTGCGCACCTCGCGGGCGATCGGGCTCTCGTGCAGGATTCCCATCGCCTCATCAGCGATGCGGCGGAGCGTTGCCGCGTCGGCGTCCGCGGGCCCCGAGAACAGCGCCTCGAACTTCCAGGTGTCCATCGGTCCGACGCCGAACTTCCGCACGCGAACCACCCCGTCGGGGATGTTCTCGTTGACCCAGCGCTCGATCTCGGTCGCGAATGCGAAGCCGTCTTTGTAGTCGTCGAAGCTCAGCAGAAGCTCGCCGTACTCCGGGTAAGGAAGCTCCGGGTCCATCGGCAGATAGAAGCGCGGGGGACCCATGCCCGAGAACGACGCCACCGCCGTGACCAGGTCGCTCTGCAGGCATTGTTCCTCGATCGAATTCAGGGTCGCGATCGTCTGCTCGATCCGGGTGCCCTGCGGCGACCAATACTGGATCATCAGTTGCGGGCGTGACGAATCGGGGAAGAACATCTGACGGACGGATCCAAACCCAACGACCGCCACACCGAGCAGGGCAACCATGATCGCCATGAACGCCCACTTGAACCGGATCGAGGCAGCGAGCAAGGCGCGGAAGCCGCGGTAGAACCGTGATTCCTTCGCAGGCGAATTCGCGTCTCGCTTCTTCGGATCCGGGAGCATGCCGACGCACATCAGCGGAACGATCGTCAGCGCCAGGAACCAGCTCAGCAAGAGAGCGACCGCGACGACCTGGAAGAGCGACTTGCAGTACTCACCGACATCGGACGGCGCGACGTAGATCGGGAAGAACGCCATCACGGCGATCGCGGTGGCGCCGAGCAGCGGTATCGACGGCTGTGTTGCCGCCGCCACGGCCGCTTTCACGCGGTCCTCGCCTTTCTCCATGCGCACCACGATCCCGTCGGCGACGACGATGGCGTTGTCGACCATCATCCCCATCGCGATGATGAGCGCACCCAGCGACATGCGTTGGAGGTCGATTCCCCACACGAACATCACGGCGAAGCTGCACGCGATCGTGAGGACCAGCCCGCCGATGCCGATGATGACGGCCATACGCCAGCCCATCGAGATCCACAGCACGACGAGCACGATGAGCACGGCCTCGACGAGGTTGACCATGAAGCTGCTCGTGGCGGCCGCGACGAGATCTCCCTGCCACGCCACCTTGCCGACCTCGATCCCGACCGGGAGCGTCGCCACCAGCTCTGCGAGACGGCGGTCGATCGCCTGGCCGACCTTGACGACGTTCGAGCCGCTGCGCGGGGAGATCTGGATCGCGATCGCCGGCTCGTGGCCGTTGTAGCGCAGCCATGAATCCGGCGGGCTGCGATACTCAACGCTGATCGAATCGACGAGATCCCGCAGCCGTATCAGATCGGCCCCGAACTCTCGGAAATCGCTGCTCGCCGAAGGGACCGGAGACGTGTTCGAGGTCACGTTCGATGCCTGGGTCGCGTCGAGCACGAGCTCGGTGAATCCCGGGCGGATGACCAGGTTGCCGATGTCCTCCGGATTCGAGAACTCACCGGAGGGGCTCACGCGCAGCCGGCGTTGCTGGATATCGATGCTGCCGGCGTCGACAACGAAGTTCTGCTGCATCAACTGCGCGACGACCGTCGCTTCCGTCAGGCCGAACTCCGACAGCCGCGCGGCGCTGATGTCGATGTAGACCACGCGCTGGGGCGCGCCCCAGAGCTCACATCTCGCAACGCCCGGCACCAGGCTGAGTTCTTTCTTCAGTGTGTCCGCGTAATCGTCGAGCTCGAGAAGATCAAAGCCGTCGCCGGTGACGCCCAGAACAAACCCGAAGACCTCCGAGAAATCGTCGTTGACGAGCGGAGTCGAAGATCCGGGCGGCAGGTCGGCTTCGATGTCGCGGACCTTCTTGCGCACCTTGTCCCACAGCTGCGGCATCTCGTGCTTTTTGTGCGACTCCGCGATCTCGACCTTGATCATCGAGAGCCCTGCGCGCGAGATCGATTTCTGCTTGTCGACCTCGGCGATTTCCTGCATCGCCCGCTCGATGACATCCGTCACCTCGAGCTCGACCTCCGCCGGGCTCGCGCCGGGGTAGTACGTGACGATGAGGCACGTCTTGACGGTGAACTCGGGGTCCTCGAGCTGGCCGAGCTGGAAGTAGCTCAGGACGCCTGCGAGCGAGAGCAGGAGGATCCCGAAATACGTTGTCGTTCGGTTCTTGACCGAGAATTCGGCGATGCTCACGGCTGAACCGCTCCGTCACCGTCCGCGCCATCGAGAAGCCTGACCTGCTGGCCTTCCTCGAGCGAGTAGACGCCGGCCGTCACGACCCACTCTCCCGGGGTGATGCCGCCCACGATCACTCCGCGAGGGGTCAGGCGGACAGTCTCGACCGTCCGCCTGGCGACGCGTCCTTCGCCCGGGTCGAAGACCCACACGAACGTCCCTTCTTCGCCGCGCTCCCCGAGCGCGCTCATCGGGATCTCGAACGCGACATCCTCGCTGCCCGGGACGACGATCTCGCCCTGGGCCGTTCCCGCCATCCCGGGCAGGATCGTGAATCCTTCGGGCTGCTCCATGACCAGACTCACCGGGTACGTGCGGGTCATGCGGGAAGCCTCGGAGCCGAGTTCGCCGATCGTGGCGGGCACCCTTTGGCCCGGGAACGCGTCAAACTCCACGGAGATGTTCCGGACGAATGGCGCGTTGGCGATGAACTGCTCCGGCACGTCGATCCAGAGCTCGATCGTGGAGATATCAACCATGCGGAGCACCGGCTGGCGCGCCTGCACGTACTCAAAGTTCTCGACGTAGGTCGCGGTGATCAACCCATCGAACGGCGCCTTGAGCGACGAGTACTCCAAATCGTCTTTCGCGCTCTGGACCGATGCTTGAAGCGTGGCCTCGTTGCCGAGCGCGGCGTTCCGGGCCTCGCGATAGCGCGTGAGCTCGATGTCCGACACCGCGTCCCTCTCGTAGGCGCCCTGGGCACGCGCGTACTCGTCCTCGGCGAGCGCCAGATCGGCACGGGCGGAGACGAGCTGGCCCTCGACATTGCGGAGGTGGACCTCGAAGTCCTGCGGGTCGATCCGGGCGACTTCTGCTCCTGCCTCGAATCGATCGCCTACGTCGGCTTGCCGCGATTCGAGCGGGCCTGCGACCCGAAATGAGAGGTTGACCTCTTCCGAAGCCTCCGCCTGCCCCGTGTACTCGGGAGTCGGCTGGCCGACTGTCGAGCCGACACGGATCGCCCGGACCGGACGCACGATCTCCTCCGCCACGGGCTCCTCGGCACATCCGACGGCGAACGCAGAGATCGCCAGCACCGACAGGAGGGAGCGTCTTCGACAGGTGAAGCTCTCACGCATATTCGACTCCTCTCGACCATCAGGGGTCGCGCGCGCCGCGATCCGGCGCAAGTCCAGTTTAACGGACCAGCCTCCGCGAACGGAGATCCAATCGCGAATTCACGTTGATTGTCCGCGGTCGCCCTGAGATTCTCGATCGGTCGTCGGCCGCCTCGACGCGTGTTCGCGGGCGCGCGGACGAGTACAATTATCGACTGAAACACTCGACCTCCACGGACTCAGGAGTTCCGTCATGCGACCTACGCAGATCCTCTTGCTCGCGTGCTGTGCACTGTCCGCTCTCGTCGGCTGCAGTTCGGCGCCGCCGCCGCCCGCTCAGACGTTCCTGTCCGACTACTCGAGATTGGATCCAGTAAACGAGCGGGTGACGAGGTTCATGTCGCCGGAGATCGTGGACTACAACCTGTTCATCGTCGACCCGCCTGTCCTGAGACCGATCAAGGATCCGCCCGTGCTGACTCCGGAACAGCGAGCCGAGATCGCGGCGTACTTCCGCGAGGCGGCTGTTGGTGTGCTCGAGAAGCGGGGCAAGACCGTGACCGACCAGCCGGGAGTAGGCGTGGCGCGGATCCGACTCGGGGTGACCGATGTCCGCAAAGCCAAGTGGTACCTCAAGCTGCATCCGGCTTCGAAGCTCGCCGGCGCCGGCCTCGGCGCGGCGACGCTCGAAACCGAAGTGATCGACTCCGTCACCGGGGAGCAGATCGGCGCGAGTGTCACACGGGCCAAGGGCGACCAGTTCCAACTCGATCAGTTCAGCTCGATCAACGATGTGATGGACGTGATCGACCAATGGGCCGAGGCCGTCAACAAGACGTTGGACGATCTGCGGGATGCGCACGAGGGTTCCTGAGCGGCCGGCTGCACAACGCCCGCGGCCCGATCTGGATGATGCGCATCCACCGATCGCCGGAGGGGCGGGAGGGCTAACCGAAGAGTCTTCTGGGCTGGAGGAGTTCCACCGATGAAACGCACGAAATCCGCGGCAGTGCACCTTGCCACGGCGCTTCCACTCGTCTTCACCGCTTCGGCTTCTGCCCAGCAGTTCGACGCGCCCTTTATTCAACTCCAGGAGCGCAAGGCCGAGGAATGGTCGCAGCAGGACAACCGGATCGATCAGCGGCTGGCCGACCTCGAGCGGCGCTTCGGCAAGAAGCCCAACATCATCTACATCCTCTCCGACGATGTCGGCTGGGGTGAGCTCGGCTGGCAGGGCGGCGGCAAGCACCGCGGCACCCCGACACCCACCCTCGACATGATGGCCAGGAAAGGCATGCGATTCAATCACGCCTACGCCGAGCCGTCCTGCACGCCCTCGAGAATTGCGATCATGACCGGGCGCCACCCGGTGCGCACCGGGCTGCTCTCGGTGCTCTGGCCGGGGCAGACCGAGGGGCTCTCTCCCGATGAGGTGACGATCGCCGAGGTCCTCTCGGACGCCGGCTACCACACGGCGATGTGGGGTAAGTGGCACCTGGGCGAGTTGCCAGAGCACGCGCCCGAGAATCAGGGCTTCGACTACGCGTACTACGGGCTGTTCAACGGCGCACCGGACGCGTGGCCCGAGAGCAATTCGCTCTACGACTCGCCGACCAACGCCAGGGCGCCGTTCTTCGATTTCCCCGGCGTCGAGGAGTATCGCAACCTGACCGGGATCGACCTCGATGAGCCCGCCGCGTATGTCGGGCGCAAGGGCCAGGTGCGCGAGGGCGTCCCCGGCGTCGCGGGCACGCTGAGCAATTTCCGGCAGGAGGCGTTCGAGAACGCCTCGATCGACCAGATGACCGAGTGGATCGGTGAGGTCGGCGGCTCGGACCGGCCGTTCTTCATCTATTGGGCCACGTACACACAGCAGATCTGCGGCTCGGAGGAATTCAAGGACGCGCCGTTCGTCGACCGCGTCAACGCTCAGGCCTCCGAGATGGCGATGCACAACGCGCACCTGCAGCGCCTGATCGACGCGCTCGAGGAGGAGGGCATCGCCGAGAACACGCTGATCGTGTGGATCAGCGACAACGGGCCGATGTACGCGTTCTTCCCTACCTCGGGCTATTCCTGGCTCACCGGCGGCAAGGGCAGCATCCACGAGGGGGGAGTCCGCGTTCCAGCGGTGGCCTACTGGCCCGGTGTCATCGAGCCCGACCAGGATCCCACGGATTTCTTCCACCTCGTCGATCTCTACACGACCGCCGCGCGCCTCGGGGGCGCGCTCGATCGCGTCCCGACGGACCGCGTGACCGACGGCGTCGACCAGACCGCGCTGTTCATGATGGGCGAGGGCCACTCGCGCCGGAACTACATGTTCCACTACAGCGGAGACTTCCTTGGCGCGATCCGCTTCGAAGACTTCAAGGTCCACGTCAAACCGGGCTCCCACGGCGGCCTTCCGGCGATGGACTTCTACAACGTGATGCGCGATCCTGGCGAGAAGTACGGGCAGTTCTACCCCGGCCTGTTCGCCGTCACGCCAATCCAGAACCACCTCAAGGCGCACTACGGCATGATCGCGCGCTTCCCGCATCGCGTCTCGGAGACGATGCCCAAGAACGCGGAATTGACTCCGCACGACTGAAACAGCCCGGCCGTGCCCACGCTCGGCGGGTCTTCGACTCCGAACGAGCCGGTGCACGCGCGCCTGGGATCAGTCTGCGGCGCGCGGGCTGACCTTCGGATAGTTTGGGCCATATGGCCAGCCCAGCCAGCATCTCTCCTCAGGCAGCGAGGACGCGAACGCGCGGAGCGGTGCTGCCTCTCGTTCGGGGAGCAGCAGCGTGACCGGCGAATCCGAGCACGAGCTGAGGACCGGCAGTGCGTCCGGAGCCCCGGGCAGCGCAGGAACCTCGTGCCACCACTGCGGAGTGCTGATCGAGGAAGAGCCTCCGCCCGGGACCCGGCGTCTGGCGTGCCCGAGATGCGGCATCACGCTCTGGAAGGACCGCGACCGCGTCGTCGCCAGATCGCTGGCCTTCGCCGTGACCGGCCTCATCCTGTTCATCCCGGCTCTGCTGTTCCCGATCTTCACCTTCGAGGTTGTGGGCAGGAAGAACAGCAACCTCATGATCACGGGAGTCGCCGATCTCTACGGCAGCGGAGCCGGGGTGATCGCCGTGATCGTCTTCCTGACATCCATCGCGGTCCCGCTGTTTCGATTCGTCGCCGTCGTCCTCATCACCGCCCCGATCGCGGCGGGGCGACCGAACCAACGGACGCTCCGGCTGAATTCTCTGATTGCCAAGCTCGACAACTGGGCGATGCTCGACGTGTACCTGCTCGCGATCGTCGTGACGCACGCCAAGCTCTCGAACTTCGGCTCGATGGCGTTTGGGCCCGGCTGGCCGGCGCTCCTCGGGATCATCCTGTGCTCGATCGCGGTGACCCTCTGCTACAGCCCGTACACCATCGACCGGCTCGCGGCTCGCGAGGAGAGCCCCGACGGCCCCGAGAAGTCTCGCTCATTTTCCGGCGACCGACGCAAGCCGCTGGTGCGGTGCCAGGCGCTGCTGCTGACGGGGATTATCCTCGTGGTCCCGTCGTACACGTTGACCATCATGACGATCGTCCAGTACGGGCACGTCAATCATGCCACGGTCTACGGCGCCGTGCTCGAACTCACCGCTGGTGGGCAGTACTTCCTCGGGAGCCTGATGTTCGTGGCGAGCATCGTGGTCCCGATCGTCAAGCTGATCGCGCTCAGCCTCCTGGTGCTCTCGATAAGGCTGGGCTGGACGGGCCTGCCGCTCGCTCGGACCCGGGTGTATCTGTTCATCGAGCGCATCGGACGCTGGTCGTTCGTGGATTTCTTCGTGGTCTCCATGATGGTTGCGCTCGCGAAACTCGGGGTGTTCGCGACCGCGACCGCGGAACCCGGACTGATCGTCTTTGCCGGCGTCGTTCTGTCGACCATGTTCGCCGCCATGAGCCTGGACTCCAGGCTTTTCTGGACTGACCGTGCCCTTGTCCCGGACGATGGAGGGAGCACCCGTGCCGACTGATGAGAAACCCAACAAACGGAAAGCGTCCCGCCTCGACCTCGTGTGGCTGTTTCCGATCCTCGCTGCTATCGGTGTCGGGTACATGCTGTTCGATACCTACGCGCGCAGGGGGCCGCAGATCCGTGTCTCGTTCGAGAGCGCGGTCGGTATCGTCGGCGGGAAGACACCGATCCGATACCGAGGCGTCGAGATCGGGCGGGTAAGCGGCGTCGAGGCTGACCCGTCGAACGATCGCATCATGGTCACGGGCAGGCTCGACCGCGGCGCCGAAGAGTTCGCGGCGGAGGGCGCGCAGTACTGGATTCAGTACCCCCAGATCGGGCTCGATGGAGTGGAGTCGCTCGACACACTCATCTCCGGCCCGTACCTCGCAGCGCTGCCCGGCGACGGCACGCAAGCCTCGGAGTTCTCCGGCGGTCTCGAACGACCGGCCTCAGCCCCGCGCGGCGGCGACCTGCGCGTGGTGCTGCTGGCTGAATCCGTTGAGTCGGTGCACCGCGACTCGCCCGTTCTCTTCAAGGGCATCGAAGTCGGATTCGTGGACACGATCTCGTATTCCGAGAGCGCCAGCGGCGTCTCGTTGCAGCTCGTGATTCACGAGGAGTACCGCCACCTCGTTCGCACCGACTCGTACTTCTGGGAGATGAGCGGAATCGCGATGAGCGCGAGCCTGGCGGGCGGCATAAACGTGGATTCGTCCTCTCTGCGCTCGATCATCAACGGCGGTGTCAGCTTCTCGAATCCGCCTGACTCGGATGGGGGTCCGGCGTCCGATGGCGATTCGCTGCGCCTTTACTCGAGCAAGCGTGAGGCCTCGGCGCGGTTCTTCCCGATTTCGATCGAGTTCGCCAACGCCGAAGGACTCGTGTCCGGCGCAAGCGCGATCAAGTATCGCGGTGTGGACGTGGGCATCGTCACAGGGATGGCGCTCGCGGAGGGGATGCAGAGCGTCGTCGTCTCGGCGGCGTTGTTCGATCGGTACAGGAGCCTGGCCACGGAGAACACGCTCTTCTGGATCGTGCGCCCCCGGATCGATCTCACCGGCGCCGAAGGGATCGAGACCATTACGAACGGCAGCTACGTCTCGCTCAACGCCGGCACCGGTGTGCCGCGAGACTCGTTCATCGGCCTCGAGCAGAAGCCGAGTCGCCCGGAATTCGGTCCCGGGCTGGACGTGGTGCTCCGGACGCCATCGCTGGGGCGGGTGTCCGTGGGCTCTCCGGTGTTCTACAGAGAGGCCGTCGTTGGCCGGGTGAAGGCGATCGGTCTGACCGCGGACGGTGCGTACGTCAACGTCCACGCCTCGGTCGAACCCCGGTACGCCGGTCTGGTGCGTCGGGACTCCCGGTTCTGGAAGACCGGAGGGATCCAGATCAAGGCCGGGCTCGCCACGTTCGAAGTCGAATTCGAGACGCTGGAATCGGTTCTGAAAGGTGGGCTCGCCTTCGCGACCCCACCCCAGGCCGCCGACTCCGGGCCGCTGACGGACGGCGTCGTGTTCGATCTCGAAGAAACCAGCCGGCCCGAATGGCTCGAATGGTCTCCAGGGCTCCGACTCGACTAGACCCTGATCTCGCAAGCCCCGGATCACCTCGAGGCGGTGAGAACTGTGCTTTGTTTCGCTCAAGCTCGTATGCCGAGGCCATCAGAGCTAAGGCCGTCGCATCGCGGTTCGAGCCTTCTCTGAGACACGTCGCATCGCCGGGCCGCTCGCGTCTTGGGCGTGCAGACGACGATGATCTTGACGGGCCGGACCACTGTCCTGGTGTTGCGGCCCTCTTTACGGCAGCCGGAGAGTGCTCGAACAGCCCGACGAGGCACCGAAATCCACAGCGGATTGAGTTGCCCGGACGGCTTTATCTCACTGTGCTGGGCACCACGCCCGAACCGCGATCGAGCAACTTACGCGCATGGTGCGGCGCAACGTCGTCATAGTCCTCCGGAAACTGCCAGAACGCCTCGCTGGCGTCACGGTGTAGGCCTCGCTCCTCGGGCGTTGCGGCGAACGACAGCAGCATGAACAGATCGGAGCTGACCCACGGGTCACGGTGGAAATAGCTGTGGCCAATGTCGGTGCGATGTCGCTTGTGCGCCGCCGCAACGTCCACGACGTGGAGCGTATCGCTGCCACGCACGATCTCCAGATCGCGGGGTCGGAGTGAACGCGTTGGATCCCCCAGGCGAGCGAACCCGTTGACCCAAGCCGACAGGTCGAGCGCCTGGTCGTGCGTCGAGATGTAGATTGTCAGACAATCACTGACCTGATCCACGCCATCGAAGAGCGCGTTCTCGAAGACCATCACGTCCATGTCCGGCGCTGCAAGGACAACCTGCCCGATCTTCGACGCTGCCTGCAAAGCGATCGGATCAAGTTCATCGTAAATACGCCGAAGCTGGGCGAGAGCATGCACTACGACCGGCGCGCCCGCGCTATGCGCGATGATGTGAATGGTCTCCGCATCCGTGAGATCGTTGAGCAACTGAATCAGGACCCGGAACCGCAGGATGGACACGTATGAGGACGCCTTATCGGCGGAGTACGAGAAGAGACTATTTCGCGATGGCCATTCGAACGAGACCATCGCGCCTTCCCGCCCAAGGTAGTGCCACAAGGAGGCAGCTCGTATCGTATTTTCGCGCACGCTCGTATTGAAGCCGTGCACGAAGACATACACGTGTTTGCGTTTTGAACGAGCCAGCTGATCGTCGATGGCCGCGATGAACTCCCGGGTCGCCGGGCTCTTCCCGAGTGTCGCGTCTTCGCGCACCTCGTCGTAGATCGTTGTCCGCGATCGCGTGATGGGCGCTTCTCCGAATCGTTCAAATACTCCCAGCGCGCCGAACTCCTCGATCCCGGTGAGCGCGACTGGTGGATTCCAGCTTCGCGACTCGGAGCGGCTCGCGTCGACGAGCGAGGGCCAAGAACTGTCATCGTCTCCTATCCGCACTGTGGCTCGAGCCAAGAGCAACGCTCGTCCACGCTTGTTCGAGTAGAAGCGGTCCCAGTTCGGCCCGTCAGAGTCACGCCTGGACCCGGGCTCTCGGTCGGTCGCGATGAACACCGGGACCTCCGGGATCGCGAAGCTCGGTGCGACCTCGGCGAAGGGATCGATGCCGTCGGCTCCGTACACCACCGGCGTCGACATGAGCGTCGGCGAGCACGCCGCGAGGAGGCCGACCGTGGCAAGAAGGAACACGTGACGCAGGAGCCAAAGACGCGGCGACCAAACGTCCCGCAAACCGTTTCCACGGCCGTTCAGCAGTCTCATCCCCTATACTCCTTCGGCCATCATGGCGAGCATTGCGCGATGCCCACCAACTCTACCCTCACTTCCTGACGCGCGGGGCGGCGGGGACTTCAAGCGTTCCGATTCGCACCCAGACTCGATGAACTCCCAGCCGCGCGCTCGATCGAGCGCTATCGGCACCGGGCTGAGTCCGAGCAGGCAGCGGCCCGGTTCGTGCTGCCTAGACGGACATGACGAAACTCTCGCAACTCCCAACTCGCCGGTTCGAGTCCGGCTGGTGGCTTTGCTCCCACGCCGTGAACGGTCCGTGGAGATGAAGAGGGGAGTTCGTCCGGGACTGCTGGTACGATCGACCCGCCATGCCAGAACAGATCCAGACGTTCCTTCGAGAGCATCCGGTCGGCCTGCTGTTCCTCGTCATCGGGCTGGGCTACCTCCTCGGTCGAATTCGGATCCGGTCGTTCGATCTTGGATCCGTCACCGGCGTGCTCTTCATAGGGTTGGTCTTCGGGCACTTCGGCTACGAGATGAGCCCCACGGTCCAGACTCTTGGGTTCGTGTGCTTCATCTTCTCCGTAGGCGTGCAAGCCGGCCCGCGGTTCTTCAGCGTGCTCAAGACGGACGGTCTGCGCTACATGACCCTGGCGATCGTCGTTGGCGGCAGCGGGTTCGTGCTCGCGCTGACGTTGTCCAAGCTCCTCGACCTTGATCACGGCGCTTCGGCGGGCATCCTCGCAGGCGGCCTCACGACGACACCGACTCTTGCCGCGGCCCAGGAAGCGGTGCTGAGCGGCCAGGTGCCCGTTCCCGAGGGCGTAAGCCCGGAGCAAGTGGTGACGAATATCACCACGTCGTACGCGATCACCTACATCTTCGGGCTGATAGGGCTGATTCTCATCATCCGGCTGCTCCCCAAAGTGCTCGGCCTCGATCTGAAGGCTGAAGCCGCGGAGATCGCTCGGGAGCAGTCGGGCGGGCTCGACGACGCGACGCGAGAGCTGCCCGACATCGTCTCGCGCGCGGTGCGCATCACGAGTCCGGAAGTGACGGGTGTTCCGATCGCCGAGCTCTACGACCGGTACCCGGGCCTCGGGAGCGTCGTCCGCCTGCGACGCCAGGGCGAGGAGCTCGAGGTGGAGCCGGATGTGGAGCTCGAGCTCGACGATGAGCTGGTGGTCGTCGGCCAACTGGATCATGTCATCAGCATCAGTGGGTTCTGGCAGGAGCTGAGCGACCGGACGCTGACTGCCGGCGCCATCGAGTCGGCCCGGATCATCGTGCTCCGTTCACGGATCAAGCACACCATGCTCTCGCCTCGAGGAATCGTCGATCGATACGGCTGCTTCATCGCGCAGGTCCACCGGCTCGGGGTGAGCCTGGCGCCCGAGGAGATCGGGACGCTCGAATCGGGAGATGTGGTCCACGTGACCGGCCCGGATGCCGCCATCGATCGACTCGGCGCCGACCTCGGCCACATCGAGCGCAGCGTTGACGAGACGGACCTCGTCACGTTCGGCCTGGGGATCGCTGTGGGCACGCTCATCGGAGGGCTGTCGGTGACGGTCGGTGGCATCTCGATCGGTCTCGGCTCGGCCGGGGGCCTTCTCGCGGCGGGACTCACGATCGGGTTCCTCCGCGCCATCCGCCCGACGTTCGGGCGGGTCCCGGGGGCAGCACGCTGGGTGTTCATGGAACTCGGGCTCCTGATGTTCATGGCGGGTGTGGGTCTCCGAGCGGGATCCGGTGTCGTCGAGACCGTCACGAGCGCAGGTCCGAGCCTCTTCCTCGCGGGCGCGCTGATCACGGTCGTCCCAGTGTTCATCGGGTTCGCGTTCGGACGAGTTGTCCTGGGCATGAAGCCGGTGCTGCTGCTTGGAGGGATCACCGGATCCATGACGAGCGGCGCCGCGCTCGGCATCATCAATCGCGAAGCCGACAGCTCGGTCCCGTCACTGGGGTACACGGGGGCCTACGCGTTCGCGAACATTCTTCTCACCATCGCCGGCAGCCTGATCCTGCTGTTCTGACCCGATCGCCATCCGGAGCCGAAACCGATGCGCTCTCCACTCTTTCCGATGACCGTCCTGCTCGGTCTGTGCCTCAGCGCCAGCGCCGCCGCGCTCGTGGGTTGCTCCGACACGCGCGGGTCACAGTTGATCGTCAACTCTCACATCGACTACAACAAGGCTGTCAGCACCGTGCTCCGAGAAGAGCTCCTGCTCAACGTCGTTCGCCGGCGATACATGGAAGCCCCGCAGTTCCTGAACGTCGCGAGCATCAACACGAACATCACGACGACCTCAACGGTCGGCGTTGGTGGCTCCGGTTCAGATGTCGGGGATCGGAACATCTTCGGCGTCGACATCGATGGACGGGTGACATTCTCAGATTCACCGACGATCACGATCACGCCTCGCCAAGGCGAGGACATCGCGAGCCAGCTCCACGGGCCCCTGAGCGTGACTGCCGTCGCCGACCTGATCACGGTCGGGTATCCCATCGACGACGTTTTCAACGCGCTCGTTGAGGGTGTGAACAACGTCCGCGGGCCGGATCTGCGCTACGACAGCTTCCGGCCGGGATCAGACGAATGGCGAGAGTTCCTCGACCTGCTCAAGATCCTGCAGAACCGCGGCGATCTGATCGTTGACCGGTTCCGCTGGAACGACCCGTACAACGACTACCCGTACCCGGCCGAGCGGATCTCGCCCGAGCTCTGGGTGACAACGCTGTCGATCGGCGCGAACCGGTGGAAGAGCTACGACGGGGGAGAGTCGTTCTATTTCACGACGCACGAGATGGCGCCGGCGATCTGGCTCAGCGAAGCCGGACGCCGCTCGCCCGAGGGGCGCCGCCTGATGGAGATCCTGAACATCCAGCCGGACGTGCAGAAGCGGATTTGGATCCTCGAGCCCGCCCGTGTCGCCAGCGGCTCGGACCTGGAGGGAAGGGCCGACGCGCGTCGCCCGACTCTGAAGCTGCGGATGCGATCGCTTTACAACGTGCTCAACTTCTATTCGTTCCTCGTGCACGTTCCCGAGGAAGATGAGTTGGAGGGCCGCGCCACCGACCTCAGTTCGTTCCGCGAGGCGGTATCGCGAGCCGAGATCGAGGATTTCAGGCAGGAAGCTGCGATCCGATTCAGCCGCGATCAGCCGGAGAACGCGTTCCAGTCCGTGGAGTATCGAGGGATGTGGTTCTATATCGACGACCGGGACCAGGGCGCCAAGCAGGGATTCAATTGGCTCTACGATCTCTGGCAGCTCTCGGTAAAGGCCCCCAGCTCGCAGTCAGAGCCTCTCACGACCATCCAGGTCAACAACTGAGTCGATGCGGTGTCGGCACTTCTGCCACGCGCTGGCTCGGTTGTGAGGGAATCGGGACAGCGGGCCCCGGTTTGCAAAGTCAGCTCTCCGCGACCTCGAACGCCAGCACCGAGAGATCGTCGCTGAAGAGTTCTGTCTGCTGCCACTGGATCGCGCTCTCAACGAGACAACTGATGCTGTCGTCGAGCGATGTGCCGCGGCAATCTTCCAGAATCTCCGAGATCCGCTCGAGGCCGAACAGCTCCTTTTTCGGATCCATCGCCTCGATGAGCCCGTCGGAGAAGAAGTAGATCCTGTCTCCTTCGACGAGGTCGAGTGATGAGCCCTGATACTCCGAGTCGGGCAGCACGCCGATTGGCACGCCGCCTGAGTCACAGAACCTGACCGGCTCCCCCGCTCTCACGACCGCCGGACCAAGGTGCCCTGCGGCGCAGTACGACAACCGGCGTTCGGCCGCATCGAGCGTCGCGTACACGAGTGTCAGGAAGTGCCCGCCGTTGGAGCTCATCGGATAGAGCGCATTCAATCGACGGGTGACCTCGGCGGCGTCCGTCGGGGTCTGGACGCCTGTAGCGGCATCGCGGGAGAGGATGAGCGAGCTCTGATCGTCCTGGACCGAAAGCGTCCGGTGCACCGAGACAGAGGTCAGCGATGACGCGACGCCGTGGCCGCTCACGTCGGCGAGGTACATCACGGCGTGTGCTTCGCCGATGGGCAGCACGTTCAGCAGATCGCCGCCGAGCTCGTCACACGGCTGGAAGTGCCACGCGAACCGGACACCCTGGACGGCCGGATTCTCCGCCGGCAGGAGCTCGTGCTGCACGCGCGCCGCGGCGGCCAGATCGTGGTGCATCCTCTCGTTCGCCGACTGGAGCGCCGAGTTGTTCTCGGCCAGGCAGCGCTCGAGGCTGATGATCCGCTCTCCGGCTGCCAGCCGGACTCGGAGCTCATCGCGATCAAACGGCTTGGCGAGGAAGTCGTCTGCTCCCGACTCCATCCCTTCGACGAGGTCGTGCTTCTCGGTCCGGGCCGTCAGCACGATGACGTAGACGTACTCGGCGCTCGGGCTGGTCCGGATGCGCCGAACGAGCTCCGGGCCGGTCATCTCCGGCATGTCCCAGTCCGTGACGACCACGTCGAACGACTGCTCCTGGACGGCGGCCCACGCGAGAGCGCCGTTCTCGACCGCGGTGACCGCGTGTCCCCACGATTCGAGCGTGCGGCTCAGGGCGCGGCGCGAGATGCGCTCGTCTTCGGCAACGAGAATCCTCATCGGCGTCCCGCCACGAGCGATCGCAGCTCGGCACGGAGCGACTCGTACGCCTCGGCGAGTGAATCCACCACGGCACCCGAATCGTCGCCGACCCTGCCGTCTCGCCCGCGCTCTTCGAGCTCTCTGGCCAACTGCTCGGCGGTTGTGGAACAGAAATTCGACAGCATGCCCTTGAGCGTATGCGCGGGCGCGACCAGCGCGGCGGCGTCGCCCCCGTTGATGGCGCTGCGGATCTGCTCCAGCAAAGGAGGTGCGTCTTCTTCCAGCATCTCGACACTCTCCTCGAGAAACTCGATGTCGTCGTCGACGCGATCGAGAAGCTCATCCTTGTCAAAGGAGCCGAACACCATAGATGGCCCTCCCAACGGGCATTCAAACAAGAACTCGATCGATCTCATCAAAGAGGGCCGCACGCTGGACCGGCTTGGAGACGTAGCCATCCATGCCGGCTTCGAGGCACCGCTCGCGATCCCCCTCCATCGCGTTGGCGGTCATCGCGATGATCGGGGTCCTCCCGGTGGCTTGCTGGGGGAGCGCCCGGATCCGGCTCGTAGCCTCGAAGCCGTCCATGACGGGCATCTGGATGTCCATGAGAACCACGTCGACAGGCGTCGCTTGGATCGCATCCACGGCCTCCCGTCCGTTGGTCGCGATGTGCACGGTCCACCCGTTCTTTTCTAGGAGCCGGATCGCGAACTTCCGGTTCACGGCGTTGTCCTCGACGAGCAGCACGTTGCCGCTCGATCCGGATGACGCCGCCGGGGAACGGCCTGGACCCGGCGCGGGCATCGCTTCCTGAAGTCGATCCGAGCAGAGCACCCGGACGAGCGCGTCGTGCAGCACCGACTGTTTGACCGGTTTCAGGATCCTGGCGGAGATGTTCAGTGAGTCGGCGCCCGCGTCCTCTTCGGCGATCCCGGAGGAGCTCAGCATGATGATCGGCAGATCGCTGGAGATCGATCGTTGCCTGATCTCGCGTGCCAGATCCAGGCCGCTCATCGCGGGCATGTGGAGATCGGTGATCAGGAGCTCGAACGGGCGGCCCGCGCTGGATGCCCGGTCGAGCATCGCGAGGCACTCCTCTCCCGAGGACACCACGGTCGGTGCCAGCTTCCAGTTGGAGAGCAGGATCTGCAGGAGCTGCCGGTTCGTTTCGTTGTCATCGACCGCGAGCACGGGCGCACCGGCGAGGCGCTCGAGCACATTCTCGATCTCGTCGGACGGCCGCTTCGCTCCCCGCTCGAACTGGATCGTGAACGAGAACTCGCTGCCCTGACCCGGGCTGCTCTCAACCTCAAGCTTCCCGCCCATCAGCTCCACGAGCTGGACAGAGATGCTCAGGCCGAGGCCCGTGCCGCCGTACGTCCGGGTCGTCGACGTATCCGCCTGTTCGAACGGGCTGAAGATGCGCGCGACCTGCTCGGGATTCATGCCGATGCCGGTGTCGCGCACCGCGAACCGCACGGAGCAGCCGGCGCCGCCATCCGAGACTCGCTCGATCCCGACGCGCACCTCACCCGATTCGGTGAACTTCACGGCGTTCCCGACGAGGTTCACGAGCACCTGACGGAGGCGCATGCTGTCGCCGACCAGGGCGTCCGGAACGGCTTGGTCGACCACGTACGTCAGCTCGAGATGCTTGGAGTGCGCCCGGAGCGCGATCGGGCTGAGCGCGTCGGCGATCATGTCCCGCAGACGGAAGTCAACAGGGTCGAGCTCGAATTTCCCGGCTTCGATCTTCGAGAAATCAAGGATGTCGTTGATGATGGAGAGCAGCGAGTCGGCCGAGGACTTCACCGTGGCCAGATAGTCCCGTTGCTCGGCGGTCAGGTCGGTATCGAGCGCGAGCTCGGTCATCCCGATGATCCCGTTCATCGGCGTCCGGATCTCGTGACTCATGTTCGCCAGGAACGCGCTCTTGGCGTCCGTCGCCTTGCGGAGCTGCGCCCGGCTTCTCGCGGCGTGCAGCGAGATGCAGATCGTCTCTTCCACCGATGCGAGGAACGCCGCGCGACGCTCATCGAACTCCGTCACGGACGCGAACTCGAGGACACCCATCAGGCGATCGTCGTAGACGAGCGGAACGATCGCCAATCCCCGCGGGGCGGCCCGGCCCACAGAGGATGCGATCGTGCAGTAGTCCTCGGGGAGGTCGTCGATGATGAGTGTCTCACGGTCACGCGCTGCTTGTCCCACGAGCCCGACGCCCAGATCGATCGATTGTGGAGCGTTGGCCGATTCTCCCTGCGCGTACGCTGCCGCGAGCGTGAGGTGCTCCCGTTCGTCGTCGAAGAGGTAGAAGCTGCCGCGCTGGGCGTCGAGGAATCTCGACAGCGTGCGGACGAGCCTGTCGACGAGCTCGCCCTCTTCCAGCGCGCCGCGCGTGGCGTCGTGGATCTCTCCTCTTCCGCGCTGCGCCCATTCACGGTCCGCCGAGCCAGCCGCGTTTTCACGCAGAGTTTCGGTCATCCGTTGGAGGGCGTTCCCGAGTGTGTCCTGATCCGAGCGGATCGCGACATCCGCCGAGAAGTCTCCGGAAGAGATCACGTCGGCTTGCTTGCTCACCTCCCGGAGCGTCTGGATCATCCGGTTGACGGACATCGCCAGCGCGTCGCTCTCCGATGCGGGCGCGACCGTGGCCTGCAGCTTGCCGTATGACACATCGTCGATGGCTTGCGCCTTGGCTTGAAGGCTCGCGAGCATCGTCTGGAGAGAACGGCCGAGCGAATCCGCTTCGGATGCGAGTCGCACTTCGGTGTCGAGGTCGCCGCGGGCGACCGAATCCGCCAGCCTGGCCTTGTCCGAGAGGCTCTCGAGCATCGCTTGGATGGCGGCTCCGAGCGTGTCGCGCCTGGACCGCACATCGACGGGCACGTCGAGCTGCCCCTTCGCGACCGCCTGCGCGACATCGGCCTGTCCCTCGAGACTCATGAGGAACTCATTGAGAGCCCGCGCCATGATCCCGATCTCTTCGCTGCCTCGTACAGCCAGACGCTGCGAGAGATCTCCGCTGGCTTCGACGTCTTTCACCGTCTCGACCAGGTCGGTGAGCGGCCGCGCGATCGCCCTGATGATCGAGACCGCGATGACGACAGTCAGCGCGATGGCAACGCTCGCCCCGACCACGACGGCCCAGACGGTCGCGTCGTTGCTCTCCTGCACCGCGGGGCCGAGAGCATCCTGATCCGTCTTCAGGGAGAGCTTGATCTGCTCCGAGACGTCCGAAATCGAACGTTCGAGCGGGTCCTTGCGTTCGGCGAGGACCGCGTTGCGCTGAGTAATCGTCGAGACGATTTCTTCCACGGATTGCAGGTAGATCGACCTCGCGGCGATGAAGTCTTCCAGGAGGGCTTGGCGCTCCGGGTTGTCGATGGCCCGGTCCATCTCGGCGAGCGACACCGAGAAGCCCTCGCCGAGTTCGTTGCGCACGCGCTCGATCTCCGGCTGCTCATTCGTCTCGAGGAATTTGAGCAGGTAGAGCCTCCCCAGCAGGACCCGCTCCAGGGCCCTCCCGGCGACATACGCGGCTTCCGAATCCTCGTCCTCGTACGCAGAGACCATGATCTCCGTGAGGTTCTGACGCATCCGCGTACCCTGCGGGTTCAATGTCTCCGTGAGGATCGCGTCGCGCCGCTGCATGAGCGAGAAGACTTCTTCCGCGGCATCGCGGTAGGAGTCGATATTCTCGATCAGTTCCCGGCTCATGGCGCTGCGCCGCGCGTCGACCAGCACGTTCTGCTGCTCGAACGCGAACGAGCGTGCGCTCTCCAGCCTGGTCCTGAACACGGTGAGGAACCGCGGATCGCGGGTGTAGAGAAAGTCCTTCGCGGCGTTCGTCGACACGAGCATGTTGGCCTGCACGCGCCCCGAAAGCACGCTCGCTCGTGCCAGTTCCCGGTATGACTTGAAACTCTCGCTCCCGACCCAGAGCCCACGGATCGAGAATCCGAGAATCACCGCCGATGTGAGCAGCACGAGCACGAAGCCGAGGGCGATCTGCGTCCCGATCTTCAGGTTCTTGAACATCGCCTCGTCTCGCTGATTCCCCAGCGCCTGGCGCTGGGTGGACCCAGCGATGCATGGTAGCCGATGCCCGAAAATGGATGGTCTCACCGGCCATGCGGCGTCCGCCCCGCTACTCGAGTGCCCACCGTCGCCTGCTGGAATCGGCGCGTGGTGCCCGGTTCCCTCCGGGGCACGCCGAGCAAAACGAAGCTGGGGCCCGCTCGCAGGCGCAATTGTGCGAACGGGCCCCGAAGAGAATCCACGACGCGTGGAATGGGAAGTCTCAGTCGCAGCTGCTCTTGAAGTTCGAAAGCACTGCTCGGAAGTCGAAGAAGTTCACCGCGCCGTCGAAGTTGGCGTCGCCGGGGCCCGTGCCGCTTCCGTAGTCGGCGCCCCAGTTGGTGAGCACCGCGAGGATGTCGAGGAAGTTCACGGTGAAGTCGGCGTTCGCGTCGCCGGGGAGCTGGCCGGGGTCGCCGGCGACGATGTAGACCGTCTCGCCGTTGGCGGCGGAGCAGAGCAGATCGAGGCCGCAGTCGGCGTTCACGTCGCCGATGCCGACGACGTCGAAGCCGAGCTGGAATCCCGGGTTGGTTCCCGTCAGCTCGCGGAGGATCGAGCCGTCGGCGCCGGAGTAGACGCGGATGCGCCCGGCCTGCACGGCGCCTGCGCTGCTGGTGTAGAGGCCGATTGCGAGGTCGTCGCGACCGTCGCCGTCGACATCTCCGGCGCCTCGTCCGCAGCCCAGCCCCGCGCCGGCCTCGTCGGAGGCGATCTCGAGGGCGATCGAGCCATCGAGGCCGTCGTAGATGTAGGCGCGGCCGGAGCCGGCGCTGTCGCTGAAGTCTCCGGCGTAGAGATCGGGCACTCCGTCGCCTGTGGCGTCGCCGATGCCGTCGACGAAGAACCACGCGAGGTCGAGGCCGGTCGCCGGGTTGGGCAGCAGCTCGGGGAGCAGCTGCGCGCCGTCGGCGCCGGAGAACACAAAGCATCGGCCCTGGTCCGTGGGCGGCCCTCCCCGGGCGCCGACGATGTAGTCGGGGACACCGTCGTTGTTGATGTCCTGGACGTCCCCGGCGCCCGAGCCGAGCAGGCCTCCCTGGAGGGCGCCATCGTGGGTGCGGATCAGCGATCCGTCGGCGCCCGAGTAGACGTAGGCGCGACCGGCGTTGAGCGCGCCGGTGTCGTGGGCGTTGGCACCGACGAGGACATCGCTGAACCCGTCGTTGTTGATGTCGCCCACACCGGCGACCGATGCGCCGAACTGGTCGCCGGGGGCTTCACCGAACAGCTCGCGGATCACCAGGCCGGTTGCGCCCGAGAAAATGGTGGCCTTGCCGGTGCCCCCCGAGGCGATGGACCCGAAGATCGCGTCGCTGACCCCGTCGCCGTCGACGTCGCCGGCGTCTGCCATCGAGTAGCCCAAGCCGTCGGCGGGCTGGCCCTCCCACAGCCAGATGAGGGCGCCGGTGCGCCCGGAGAACGCGTAGGCGCGCCCGGTGATCCCATCGGCGCCGGTGAACGGCGCTCCGACGAGTGCGTCCATCGCGCCGTCGCCGTCGATGTCGCCGATCTCGCTAACCGCCCAGCCGAATGCGCCGGCCATGCCGTCGGGATCGGTGAGGGTGGCGATGACGTTGACATCGGGCTCAACAAACTGGGCGCTGGCGCCCGACTGGCACAGACCCGCGACGAGTGCGACCGCGAGGGTGCTCGAGATTGACCCGGAAGATCGGATGCTTCGATTCATGCTGTGAACTCCTTGTGGTGAATCACACCTGACGCGTGAAGGGTGCTTCACGCTGAGGAGTCACGCTGTCACGAGATTGCTCAACTGGCGTTGCGGCGCGTCCCGCTTTCGGGCGGACGCCGGCGTCTATCTCTCGGCGAGGTCGAGCTCGGCCGACTGGGGCACGCGCAGGATCGGGTACTCGGCGCCCTCGCTGATGTGGGCGTCGAGCAGGTTCCAGGCGAGGAACCCGTCGGCGGCTTCGGGCTCGAGCACATAGCAGGCGAGGCTGCCCAGGGGCTGGGCAGTGAGCACGACGACCGATCCGGCGGGGATCTCGCGCCCAGCGGGGTCGCGGGTGGTCTCGGCGCTGGCGATGAGGTGGCCCTGGAATTCGCGCTCGGCGAGGCGGATCTCGTCGATGGTGTCGACCTCAACCGTGAGCGTGGCGTTGGTCCCGAGAGTGTGCATGGCGATGCCGTGCTGGGACAGTTTCTCGATCACGCCGGTCAGTTCCGCCGGGATGATGTAGGCGAAGGGCCGGTTGACGAACCGGGTGCCGTAGAACTCGCCGACGAAATCGACCGTCAGGTCGCGTTCCTCGCCGGGGCGTGGGCGCTGACCTTCTTCACGGATGACCTCGTAGGCAAGGATGGTCTTTTGTTCCGGCGCAGCGCGGACGGCCCTCCGGATCGCGACTGTGTCGTAGAAGCGCGGGCGCTGGCCGAGGTCGATCGTGCGCGCATCGGCGGCGGCAAGCAGGGCCTCAATCTCGCTCTGGTGCCCCGATGCGTAGTCGAGGATCGAGCGGCAGAGTTCGAGCGTGGCCAGCACCCGGTCCCTGAACGGCGCGTAGCTGTAGGCCTCGGTGAGGATGCCGAGGCGATTGCGCATGCCGCGATAGACGCAGCCGAACCGGGGCTGGCCGGGGTGGGCGAACCACATAGTCTGTGCGCGGTCGAAGTTGCCGTACACCTCGGAGCGGTAGCCGGTGCGTTCGAGCAGATCGGCGCCGACCGCCGGCATCATCTCGTCACGGAAGTAGCTGACGAGGCGCCGGTCGCCGGCGGGGTGGATCGGTCCCTCGTAGGTGATCGTGTAGCGATGGAGAGAGCCGTTCGTGGTGTGGGTGTCGACGACGATGGCCGGGTCCCACTCGTTGAAGAACCTGACCATGGCGCGGGTCTCGGGCGCTTCGAGCTTGATCCAGTCGCGATTGAGATCGAGTCCCTGGGCGTTGGGGCGTTGGCCCATCTCGTCGGGGCCGTCCTGCCCGGGCCGGTTGTCGGGGCTGAACCGCTCGTTGCCGTCCGCGTTGTAGATCGGCGCGATCGCGATGATGAGATTCCGCAGCAGCGGGTGGCCGGGCTCGGCTGTGAGCTCGCGCGCGAGCATCTGGAGGGCTTCTTTGCCGCAGACTTCGCCGGCGTGAATGTTGCCGAAGAGGAGGACGACCATGCGATCGTCGTCGCGTGCGTCTGCAGCGCTCGCGACGGGCGGATCGGCGACGATCAGGAGCGGGATGTCACGCTCCTCGAACGTCTCTCCCAGCGATGTGAGGCGCGCGATCGGCGAGGCTTCGCCGATCTCGCGCAGGAACGCCATGACGTCCGCGTGGCGCCCCGTCTGCGTGAACTCTGATCTCTCGGCGACGGTCAGCGGGCCGTCGGCCTGGGCGCGGGCGGCGCAGCCGACGCCCAGGGCGACGATCGCGGCGATGCAGAATCGGAGTGCTCGGGTCATTTGGCCCGAGTGTAGGTGATCTCCATGTTCTTCATCTCATTGCCGTCGGGGCCGGTGAAGTACATCTCCATGACGTGGTTGTCGTCGTCGATGATCTTCACGATGTCGCGCCGGGAGTACTTGTCCTTCGTGCTCGGGCAGACCATGTCGCCGTGCATGGTGAAGGTCTTGGTCGACGCGTCGTAGGCGCCGGACTCGGTGCTCATCGCGGTCGACGCGGTGTCGATCCACAGGCCCTCGTACTCGCGGGTGGTGTTGTTGAAGCCCATGAAGCCCTGGCCCTCGAACGGGCCGCCGAACGACTCACCCTTGTACGTATGCTGGATGTAGCGCCCGCCGAGTGTCCACTCGTTGACCATCACGCCCTCGCTCACGGCGGGATCGGCGCCCGGCTCCATCCACATCTTCACCACGGCGTTGAATGTGCCCACCATCGGCTCCAGCTCGCGGTGGCCATCCGACGGGCTCGCGGCTTCCATCCAGGCCTGCTGCTGCTCTGCGGTCATCTCGCCCATCACGGTCTCCTTTCCTTCGATCGGATGCGATCGATGTATACCGTACAAATACCGTATATCTGGCGGCGTGTCAAGCGGAACGCCCGTGATTCAGCGTCCCGCGGGCACGCCGCCCTTGCGGGGGTCGGAGGCGGCTTCGAGGCCGCCGGGCGTGGAGACGATGGCCTGGACCGCGGCCCCGGTCCCCATGCCGATGAACACCTCGTGGCCGCGCCCGGCGAGCGACTCGAGCAGGTCCGGGTGGCGCTCGGCCAGCTCATCCTCGACCTGCACGCGATCGGGAATCCACTGGTGATGCATGCGCAGTTCCGTAACGGCGCGCCCGGCGCTGTAGTCGAACAGCAGCACGTTGAGCAGCACCTGCATCGTCGCGGTGATGATGCGCGGGCCGCCGGATGCGCCGGCGACCATCTCCACGGCGCCATCGGGGTCGAGCACGATCGTCGGTGTCATCGATGACAGCGGGCGCTTGCCGGGCTCGGGGAGGTTCCGGTCGCTCTGCACGAGGCCGTATGCGTTGGCGACGCCGCGCCGGGCGAGGAAATCGTCGTTCTCGTTGTTGAGGCAGAAGCCGAACTCGGGCACCGCGATCTTGGCGCCGAATGTCAGGTTGATTGTGCTGGTGCACGCGACGGCATTGCCCTGCGCGTCGATGACGGAGAGATGCGACGTTCCTTCGTCCAACGCGATGGGCGCAGCCTCGCCGTAGATTTCCGTGGGGAGCGTACGGTTGGGGTCGAACAGCGAGGCACGCTGGGCGATGCGCATGGGATCGAGGATCAGCGGCGTGGGGTCGGTGGCCATGAACTCGGGGTCACCGAGGTAGGTGGCGCGATCGGCGAAGGCGTGCTTCCATGACTCGACGAGCAGGTGGGCGTAGGCGCCGTCGGTCGGGCGCGAGCTCCGCGAGCCCGCGCCTCGGGCCTCGCAGAACGCCATGGCCTGCAGGACCGTCAGCCCTCCGGAAGAAGGCAGCGGCATCGCGAGGACCGTTCGCCCCATGAACGACCCACGGAGCGGGGTGAGCTCCGAGATCCGGTAGTACGCGAGGTCGGCGGCCGTCATCGTGCCGCCGGAGCGTCGGACGGCGTCGATGAGCGCTGTGGTGACGGGGCCGTCGTAGAACGCCGCGGCGCCGCGATCGGCGATGAGTTGCAGGCAGCGAGCCTGGGCCGGATTGAAGAGCATGCCGGTCTCGAGCGCGTCGATGTACGTCTCGCGGAGAAAGCGGTCGGACTCGGGGAAGCTCTGGCGCTCGTCGCCGGCGAGAACGGCTGCGAGCTTGTCGATCGCCATCCGCTGGTGGTCGTCGATCGCCCACCCGTCGCGGGCAATCCGGATGGCCGGGGCGAGCACGGTCTGGCGATCGAGCGTGCCGTAGGTGTCCAGGGCGTGCAGCAGGCCCGCGACGAATCCGGGGATGCCGGCGGCGTGGCCGCTGTGGCGCGGCGCGTATTCGGGGAGCGACTCGAAGTGGTCGGGGCCCATCGACCGCGGGGCGCGTTCGCGGAAGTCGATCACGATGTCGAGGTCGCCGTAGCGCGGGTCGTCGTCCAGATGGATGAGCATGAACCCGCCGCCGCCCAGTCCCGTGGAGTAGGGCCGGACGACGCTGAGCGCGAAACTGGTCGCGACCGCGGCGTCGACGGCGTTACCCCCGAGTTCGAGCATCTCGGCGCCGGCGCGGCTCGCCTCGGGATGGTCGGCGGCGACGGCGAACTCACGGAACTCGTGCGTGGCGTTGCGCCCGGCCCTGTGTGCACCGGAGCAGGCCCCGAGCGCGAGGGCGACGACGACGATCACGACGGTGCGGAGCATGCTCAAGCTCGCTTCTCCTTCAGAGGATCGGGGAGCGCAGAATACCACGCCACGCCCGCGACGCTGGTGGGCGCGAAACGCCTACGATGGCGTCGGGGACTGGATCAGGAGGCGTCTCGCGTGCTCAGCCGGGTCATCGATTTCTTTCTGATGAGCTTCGGCATCTCCTCGGACGAAGAGCGCAAGCAGCAGCGCGAGCAGGACCGCTGGACACGCCAACGCGAGATCGCGGCACACGACGCGGCGCAACGCACGCAGGCGGACCACGAGAAGGCTCAGTCGACGGAGCCCGATGCGAGCGGCACCACCTCGAAGCGCTCGACGTCGACGAGGCCCTGATCGCTCAGCTTGAGCTTGGGAATCACCGGGAGGGGCATGAAGCTCAGAGGCATGAACGGGTCGTGGTGCGGGCAGCCGAGCACTCGTGTGGCTTCCAGCAGCGCGGCCTGCTGCTCGATCACGGTCTCGAAGGGCTGGTCGGACATGAGCCCCGCGATCGGCAGCGGGAGCATCGCGAGGATGTTGCCGTCCAGCGCAGCGCACTGGCCACCTCCGGATTCTGCCAGAGCGCGGGCGCAGGCGAGCATGTCGGCGTCGTTCGTCCCCAGTACCGCGAGGTTGTGGGCATCGTGGCCGACGGTCGAGGCGATCGCTCCGCGCTGAAGGCCGAACCCGCGAACGAACCCGAGGCCGATCGCGCCCGAGCCCGTGTGACGCTCGATCACGGCGAGCTTCAGGATGTCGCGATCCGTGTCGCTCACGATCTTCGAATCCCGGACCGAGGGCTTCTCGACGAGGTGCTCGGTGACGAGCTGGTGCGGGTCCATCCCGATGACTCGGATGGTGCCCGACCCCGCCGGGGTTGGCACTTCCAGCGAGCGCTCAGAGAGCTCGGCGGGCAGGCGCACGCGAGGCTTCGGGAACGACGCGCGGATGCCGCCCGGCGTGTGCGCACGCTCCGGGAGGTACTCGCCATCGCGGGCGAGCAGACACCCCCGCGAATAGACGAGGCGCGGGCGCGGCTCGGAGAGCTCGTCGAAAACGATCAGGTCGGCCCACCTGCCGGGCGCGACGGCGCCGATGTCGCGCCGCCCGTAGTGGGTCGCGGTGTTCAGAGTTGCGAGGGTGATGGCGAGCACCGGGTCGAGGCCGAGCGCGATGGCTCTGCGCACGATGTGGTCGATGTGGCCCTCGTCGCGCAGGTCCGCCGGGTGCCGGTCGTCGGTGCAGAAGCAGAACCGGCCGGCGTTGGCGTCGTTGACGAGCGGGAGCAGGGCCTCGAGGTTGCGGGCCGCCGAGCCCTCGCGGATGTAGATCTGCATGCCTAGGGCGAGCTTCTCTGCTGCTTCTTCGGGGCTCACGCTCTCGTGATCGGAGCTGATGCCGGCGCTGACGTACGCCTGCAGCGCGTTCCCGCGCAGACCGGGGCAGTGCCCGTCGACGATGCGCTCGCGCAGCCCGAGGTTCACCTTCTCGAGGACCTGGGCGTCGGCGTGCACGACACCCGGGAAGTTCATCATCTCGGCGAGCGCGACGACGCGCGTGTCGTCGAACAGCGGCTCGAGATCCGAGGCGCTCAGCACGGCGCCGGATGTCTCGAGGTGGCAGGACGGCACGCACGAGCTGAGCGTGAACATGAATTCAATGGGCTGGTCGCCCGGCCGCCCGGCGTTGGCCATCACGGCGCGGATGCCCTCGAGGCCGTGGACATTGGCGATCTCGTGGGGGTCGAGCACGACTCCGGTCGTGCCGTGCGGCGCCGCGAGGCGGACGAACTCGGCGGGCGGGAGCATCGTCGACTCGACGTGCATGTGCGCATCGATGAAGCCCGGGGCGAGGAACGCGTTGCCGAGATCCAGCTCCGATTCCGCCCGGGTGCCCTCCCCCACCGTCGCGATGCGTCCGCCGGCTATCGCGACGCTCGCCGGCTCGATCGTGCGCGTGAACACGTTGATCACCCGCGCGTTGCGGAGGAGGAGGTCCGCGGGGGCGTCGCCCCGGCAGACGGCGAGCAGATGCGGATCGGCACCGGGGTGGGCGCTCATCGCGCCTCCCTCGCGAGATCGGCTTCGGCCGCGATGAAGCCGAAGGACGCCCAGCTGTCTCGCTGCGAGACGATCGAGCGCAGGATGACCTTGAAGCCCCCCGAATCACCGGTCGAGAGGCGGTGGATCGCCACGCCGTACATCGTCGTGGGGTAGCTCCCCTGGCCGAGCGCCATGGAATCGCGGAGTTCGCTTTCGGTGCGCAGGCCCTTGTACAGGAGCAGGAGCTCGTGATAGAGCGTGTTCTCGATGATGTCCATCTCGGGTCGCACGGGCCGGAGGGCGGCGCTCGCGAGATCGAGGCGCCCCGCGCGGAGGTTGGAGTTGTAGATCCAGTAGAGCGAGGCGACGCGCATGTCGTCGTTGGTGTCGGTGCGCTCGAAACCGGTCTGCCAGATGTCGGCGGCGCGGGCGAACCCGCCGGTGAGGTAGTGGGCCAGCGCCCAGTGGTAGTAGATGTTGGAATAGAGCGTGCTGCGCGGGATGCCCGCGGCGTTGGGAGCGCCGTCCGGTTCGATCTCATCGGGGATCGAGAGTTCGCTGAGCAGGGCCGCGGCGCGCTGGAGGTCGCGCTTCGCGTTCCCGAATTCTCTGACGGAGATGTACCGGTGGCCGCGATGGCGAAGAAGGCGCGGGCTCTGGGGATGGAGCTCGACGCCACGAGAAAAGACATCGATCGCTTCGCGATAGCGCCCGAGGTACGCCAGGCGACGCCCGTACCAGATGATCGCCTGCTCATCGGTCGGGTCGGCGTCGAACGCCGCGCGAGCCTCGGCGAGGTTCTGCTCGAGTCGGTCGCGGGCCTCGGGCGAGAGCGTCGGCGGTTTGAGATCGCTGCCGTCGAGGAGGGACTCGGCCTGGACCGGGCCGCGGGCGCCCGAGCACGAGACGAGGAGGACGAGCAGGGCCAGCGTCGGGACGATGATGGGTCGCGCCATACCGACAGGCTATCAGGGCGCGTCGCGTATGATCCGCCCCGATGACACAGACCGAGAAGATGTTCGGGACTCCCAAGGCGATGATCGGAATGATCCACGTGGGCGCGCTGCCCGGGACGCCCGGGGGTGGGGAGCGCGTGGGCGAGATCGCCTCGAGAGCCGGGGAGGAGGCGCGGGCACTCACCGAGGGTGGGTTCGACGGGATCCTCATCGAAAACATGCACGACGCGCCTTACCTGATGCGCGACGAGGTGGGACCGGAGATCGTCGCCGGAATGACGGCGGCCGCCCTCGCGGTGCGCGGGGCCACGGATCTGCCCGTGGGCATCCAGATCCTCGCGGGGCAGAACAAGGGCGCGATGGCGGCAGCGCAGGCGGCCGGCCTCGACTTCGTGCGGGCCGAGGGTTTCGTGTTCGCATCGGTGACCGATGAGGGCCTGATGGCCCGGGCCGACGCGGGCCCGCTGCTGCGATATCGCAAGCAGATCGGTGCCGAGCACATACGGGTGTTCGCCGACATCAAGAAGAAGCACGCCGCCAACGCGATTACGAGCGACGTCTCGCTGGCCGACACGGCTCGGAACGCCGAGTTGTTCGGCGCCGACGGGCTGATCATTACAGGCGTCGCGACCGGTCAACCCACCGATCCGGGGCACATCGCCGAAGCGCGGAAGGGCACAGATCTGCCGCTGCTGGTCGGGAGCGGCGTCACGCCCGATTCGGTCGCGCCGCTGTTCGGCGAGGCCGACGCGCTGATCGTGGGGACCTGGTTCAAGGAAGAAGCCGACTGGCGCAGAGGACCCGATCCGGCGAGGGTCCGTGTGCTCATCGACGCCGCGAACGCGGCACGGGGCGCCTAAGCGGCCTCGGCGCCGACGCTGTCTCCGGCGGGCTCGGCGCTCAATCTCGGGGCAAGCGAGATCAGCTCCTTGAGCACGGGCACAGCGGCATCAAGCGACGGCGAGGTATCGAGTTGCTTCACCGCGGCGGCGGCGGCGGTGCTCAGGCCCTCGAAGCCGTAGCCGGACCCGCTTCCCTTCAGCGAGAGGCACACGCGCCGCACGCGGGCTCCGTCTCCCTCGCGCACGGCGTCGACGAGGGAGTCGACCATGATGCGCACCTGCTCGACGAATCCCTCGATGAGCGGACGCATCGCGTCGTCGCTCGCTTTGGTGCTCACGATGGGCGTCGTGTCCCTGCGCGGTTCCGGCGCGGGAGGCTCGGGCGCAGCCTGGGCGGATGTCGCGAGCGCTGCGACGATGGTCCGGATGAGCTTCTCGGTCTCGTAGGGCTTGGGCACGATCGCGTACGCACCCGCCTGCTTGGCGGCGCGAAGGCGCTTGGGATCCGTTTCACTGGTCAGCACGATCGCCGGGCCGATCGCGCCGGCCTTGCGGAGCACCAGCAGCGCGTCCTCGCCCCGGCAATCCGAGAGATTCAGTTCGCAGATCACGAGCGTCGGGGGGCAGTCTGCGACCTCGTTCACGGCGTCCGCGAGCGTCCGGTGAGAGACGAGACGGAGCCCCGTCGAACGGAGGTGGAACGCGAGCAGCTCGCAGTCGGCACGCTGGTCATCGAGCACGAGGACGCTGGCGTCGAGCCGGGGAAGCTCGAGCGACGAGGCCGAGGCCATCGCGGCGCCCGGCTGGGAGTTCATGATCGATTCGGCGTCGATCTCGGTATCGAATCGCACACCGACGGCATGGACGTTGCGCTCGATGAGGTGGCACTGCTCGACGGTGCCGAGCACGCCGCCCTCCTGGTCGTCGCCCCGAGGAAGGATGAAGACGCACTGGGTCTTGGGGTTCAGGAACCCCGAGTGCAGGAACCACATCCCCTGGGGGCAGAAGTTGTGCGTGAGCACCAGGAACCTGGCGCTGCCCCCGCCGGGGTGGTGGACGGTCACGCGCATCGTGATCGAGCGCTGCTCGGCGTGCTCGTCCTCCTCGTAGTCGAACAGCTCGGCGGCGCGCGCGATCTCACTCAAGCGCCCGAGCAACTCGGAGCGCTTCGCGTCCGAGACGTGCACGGTGCGCCGGAAGGTGCCCTCGTGGGCGGCAGGGGTTGCTTTCCGGCTCAGCATGGGGTCTCGAAAGGATCGGCGAGCGGCGCGGAGCGCTTGACGCCCTCGGGCGCGCCGGCGCGGGACCCGTCGTTTTCGGACCCGATTGTGCGGCCGGGGATCAGGCGAACCCGGGTCCGGCGATCGACGAACCCCCGATCCCAGCGGGTGCCGGGGCGGCGCGGGACGGCGCCGCCTGCGGCGCGGGGCCGCGGGCCGGGGGCTGGTTGGCGTTGGGGGTGAGCTTGAGCCGGAAGACGTACTCGGCCACGCGATCGCGGACGCGCTCCATCATCTCCTGGAACAGGCGGGCGCCCTCGCGCTTGTACTCGATGCGCGGGTCGCGCTGGCTGATGGCCCGGAAGCCGATGCCGTCGCGGAGCTGGTCCATGCCGTAGAGGTGGTCCTTCCAGGCGGTGTCGAGCACCTCGAGCATGACGAAACGCTCGAACTGGAGCAGCTCGGAGCGGAGGATCGACTCGACGCGGGCGCGGAGCGCTTCGGCGCGCTCGTCGCCCTGGAGCCGGAGGATCCAGTCGGGGAGCTCGGCGTTGTAGGTCTCGGTGAGGTAGGCCTGGATCGCCTCGTCGCTGGTGTCGTGGGAGAGCGCTTCCTGGATCTGCTCCTGCATCTTGCCGCTCTCGACGTACTGGCGCGAGGCGCGGAGCAGGTCGTCGCGGATCTGCTGGGGCATCCGGGTGCGGGTGACCGACTCGTCCCAGCCGAGCCCGTAGCGGGCGTTGGCCCACTGCACGAGCGACGCCCCGGCCTGCGGGCCGTGCTGGCGGATCATGGCGCTGGTCATCTCCATGGCGAACTGGACCGGGTATTCGATCTCGCGGTCGTCGTAGCGCTCGCGCACCTTGTCGACGATGATGGTGATCGCTTCGCCGACGGTCTCGAGATCCGACAGGTCCGACGCGGGGACCTCCAGGTCGAACGTGCGCTTGACCCACTTGCTCAGCTCCTGGGCGCCGAAATTGTTGACGAGATACTGCTCGAGCCCTGAGAGGTCGGCACCGGAAATCTGGGCCTCGGCGGCCTGGAGCAGGCGCTGCTTGAGGTCCTGGGTGGACATCTCGTGGATGTCGCCCTCGGGCAGATCGATCTTGAAGCGCGAGAGGGCCCAGCTGGACAGGCCCTTGGAGTCGATGTCCGTGATGTCGCTGTCGTCTGGGATGTACTCGCCGATCGTGACGTCGATCTCGTGCCGGGCGTCGTCGGTCGCGGCGCGTCGGAGGAGGTCTTCGGCGTCCTCCTTGTCGCGCCGGCGGAAGCGCTCGGGCTCGATCGAGCAGCCCAGGCGCTCGGTGGCGAATTCGGCGACGCACTCGGCGAAGTAGTCCTTGGCGAGGTAGCGGTGCGAGGCGGTGCCGACGGCGTCTTCGATGAACTCGAAGATCATGCCCTTGACGTCGCGCCCCTCGAGCACGCGCTGGCGCATGCCGTAGAACTCCTGGCGCTGATACTCCATGACCTCGTCGTACTCGAGGATGTTCTTGCGCACCTGGAAGTTGCGCTCCTCGACCTTGCGCTGGGCGCGGACGATGGACTTGGAGAGCATCGGGTGCTCGATCGCGTCGCCCTCTTTCATTCCGAGGCGCGAGAGGATCTTCATGGTCGTGTTGCCGGCGAACATCGACATGAGGTCGTCATCGAGGCCGACGAAGAAGCGCGAGGAGCCCTTGTCGCCCTGGCGGCCCGAGCGCCCGCGGAGCTGGTTGTCGATTCGGCGCGACTCGTGGCGTTCGGTGCCGATGACGTGCAGCCCGCCGAGCTCGACCAAGTTGTCGACCCAGCGGATGCGGTGCAGCATGAACCGGCCCTGGGCGTCGAGCTCTTCCTCGAGCTGCTGGACGCTCATCTGGTTGATCTTCTTTTCTTCCGCCCAGGTGTGGTCGGTGGCCCAGTGGCGCAGGAGCGCGAGCTCGAGGTCCTCGAAGCCCATGCCCTCGACGTCGCGCTTGTTGAGGCCGAGCTCCTTGGGGGCGACCTTGCGGAACACCTTCTCGCGGAGTGCGCGATCGTCGTCCTCGACGGTGAGCTCGCGCGGGGCGATGCCGCGACGGAGCCAATGGTCGAGGATCTCCTGTCGGGTGACGCGCGCGAGCTTGATGTCGGTGCCGCGGCCGGCCATGTTCGTGGCAATCATCACCGCGCCCAGAGCGCCGGCGTTCTCGACGATGTGGGCCTCTCGCTCGTGCTGTTTGGCGTTGAGCACCTCGTGCTTGATGCCGTGCTTGGAGTTGAGCATCTTCGCGAGCATCTCGCTCTTCTCGACGCTGGTGGTGCCGACGAGCACGGGGCTTCCGATGTCGTGGAACGCCTTGATCTCCTCGACGATCGAGTCCCACTTGTCCTTGGCGGTGAGGTAGACGACGTCGTCGAAGTCCCGGCGGATGACCTGGACGTTGGTCGGGATCGCCACGACGTCGAGCTTGTAGATGTCGTGGAATTCCTGGGCCTCGGTATCGGCGGTGCCGGTCATGCCCGCCAGGCGCTTGTACATCTTGAAGAAGTTCTGGATCGTGATCGTGGCGACCGTCTGGGTCTCCTGCTTGATGGGCACCTTCTCCTTGGCCTCGACGGCCTGGTGGAGCCCGTCGGACCACTGGCGCCCGATCATGGGGCGGCCGGTGTTGGTGTCGACGATCACGATCGACGCCTCCTGGCGGCCCGTCTGGGGGTTCTGCGACGGCATGATGATGTAGTCGCGATCGCGTTCGTAGACCGCGTGGGCGCGGATGGACTGCTCCATCAGGTGGGGCAGGTCGATGTTCTCGCCGACGTAGAACGATCCGACATCGGCCTTCTTCTGCGCCTCGGCGATGCCGTGGTGCGTGAGGTAGGCCTGCTTCTTGTCCATCTCGACTTCGAAGTACTGGGTGTGGCGCCCGCGATCCGCCTCGAGATCGGGGAGCTGGGCCTTGAATTGCCTGAGCTTGTCCTGCAACGCGGGGATCTGGCCCTTCTCGCGCGCGTTGCGGATGTCGCCCTCGGCGCCCTTGATCTCCTGGAGGCAGCGCTTGACCTTCTTGTCGGCATCGGTCCAGGGCTGCTGCAGCTCGACGAGGTACCGGGCGAGCTGGTCGGCGAGGTCGTAGCGCGGGGCCTCCTCGTGGGCCGGTCCGGAGATGATCAGCGGCGTGCGGGCCTCGTCGATGAGGATGGAGTCGACCTCGTCGACGATCGCGAACTCGCGGACACGCTGCACCTGCTGGTCGACCGAGCGCTTCATGTTGTCGCGCAGGTAGTCGAACCCGAATTCGCTGGTCGTGCCGTACACGACGTCGCAGTGGTACATCGCGCGCTTGACGTTCTCGTCCTGCATGTGCTGCGGGTGGATCGCCCCGACGGTGAGGCCGATGGCCCGGAAGAAGGGGAACGTCCAGTCGCGGTCGCGCTGCACGAGGTAGTCGTTGACCGTGACGACGTGCACCTTGCGACCCGTGAGCGCCGCCACGAACGAGGCGAGCGGGGCGACGATGGTCTTGCCCTCGCCGGTCTTCATCTCGGCGATCGAGCCCTGGAAGAGCACCATGCCGCCGATGAGCTGGACGTCGAAGGGGCGGGCCCGGAACGGCGGCTTGCTGTCGGGGAAGATCTCGCGAACCGCCTCGTAGATCTCGGTGGGGATCTCCTCCCAGACCCAGCCGGGCTGGGGCTCGGCGCAGCCCAGCAGGTCGCCCGCGGGCTCCCGGGGCTCTGCGCTGTCCATCTTCTCGATGGTCTGGTCGTAGAGGGCGCGGATGTTGTCCGGGAGCTTGTCGGCCGGGAACGCCTCGCGGTGCTTGGGGTTGAAGATGTTGCGGATGCCGATCGAGCGGTCCATGACCTCGCGGGCGAGAGCGAACGCGTCGACGATGAGCTCTTCACCCGATGCACCCTTCTGGGCGCGTTCGCGGAGTTCTTCTGCGATCGTCCGCAGCTCTGCATCGGAGCGCCCGCGCATCTTGGGTTCCTGGGCGTTGATCTGCCCGACGCGCATGGTGTAGCGCTTCACGATGCGCTCGTTGCGCGTACCGAAGATTTTGTTGACAAAGGGTCCGACGACGGGGATGTCGGCTGGCATGGTCTGGGTCCTTCTGGCGCCCGGTTGCCCGCACGGGGCTCCGGCGCCGCGTTCGCGCCGCTCGGGGCGCGTCGATTGGATTGCGTGTGGGGTGCGACGATCGATCGGGCGCGCGCAAGGCACGCCGGGGAGCGGGTCGATCAGGCGCTGGGGGGAGGCGTGTCGATCAGCCAGTGCAGGCCGAGGGATGCGTCTCGCCGGGAGCCGGCGTCGTGCGACTCCGGCGGATCGAGGCCGGGCTCCGGCGCGGGCCGGGCGGCGGGATCTCCGGCGGGCGCAGCGCACCCGGCGAGGCCGGCGCGGGACTCGCGTTCGGCGTCTTTCGTGCGCTGCATGGTGGCCGCACGCACGACACGCGCCGCCTCGCGACGCTGGGCCTCCTTGGCCGCCGCGGCTTCGATGATGAGGGTCGCCTCGGGCACCGACGCATAGGCGGCGGGCGGGAGGGCCGTCATCACGCACAGCACAACGAGCAGGCTGCTGCCGGCAAGAACGCCGGGGGCCTGGCTGCGTCGGTGGGCTGTGCGGGAGGGTGATGCCATGGGGTCGGTGGGGTCCAGTCCAGCAAGTATCGACACGCCAGTGCCCCGGGGCAAGAACGCGGGCGCGCACCGGGGGGGAGAAGTCGCCAGAATCCGAGGAATGTCTGCAATCCCTGCGCCTCAGGGCTACCCGCCTGACGCCGCCAGGATCCGCCTGGCGACGACGACTTCGACGAACGACCTCGCCAAGGCTGCCATCCAGGCAGGCGAGGCGAGCGGGGTGAGCGTCTGGGTAGCGGCGACCCAGACCGGAGGGCGGGGACGCCGTGGACGGCGCTGGGAGGCGCCTAAGGGCGGCCTGTGGCTGACCGGGGCCTGGCCCCTGGCCTCGGAAGCGTGCCTGGCCGGGCTCGGCCTCCGGGCGGGCGTGGGAGTGTGCGACGCCCTGCGTGAGTTCATCGGCGATCGGGCGTGCCTGAAGTGGCCCAACGACGTGCTGATCGACGGGCGGAAGGTCGCGGGGATCCTGTGTGAGAGCGTGCCCGATCCCGGCGGCTCGAGATGGGCGGTGATCGGTGTGGGCGTGAACGCGAACAACGATCCGGGCGGGCTGCCGGACGGGCTCCGTCGCTCCCCCACTGCGCTGCGCGAGGAACTCGGGCGCGAGGTCGACCTGCACGATCTGGAGGAGCGCGTGCTCCGGTCACTTGCCGGGGTTGTCGGAATCGAAGGCACGCCTCGCGCGATCATAGATCGCGCACAAGCGATGCTCTTCGGAATCGGCGAGCCCCTCGAATCCGTTGACGCCCGGGGCGAATGCTACGCAGGGCTGCTGCTTGGCCTGGCGCCCGACGGGCGCCTGTTGCTCGAGTCGGACGGCGAGCGGATCTGCGTCCCGCTCGATGCCGAGCCCGCGTAGAGTCCGTCCGTGCGAGTGCTGCTGACAACCGTCGGGTCGTCCGGTGACATCAACCCGTTCATCGCGCTGTCGCGCCGCCTGAAGGAGCGCGGGCACGATCCGGTGCTCGCGGTGAACCCGCACTTCCGGCCGACGGTCGAGCGCGCCGGGATCGAGTTCCGAGAGTACGGGGACGACATCTCGCCGCGTCAGTTCGCCGAGGAGCACCCCGAGGCGTTCGGGCGATTCCTGGGACCCGTGGTCCTGTTCCGCAGGTTCTTCCTGCCCCGCGTCGGCGAGATGTACGAGGGCCTGGTCGAGCTCGTCGAAGACACGCAGCCGGTACTGCTCGTCGGGCACCAGATCAGCTTCGGCCTTCCGTGGGTTGCCGAGCGTTTCGGGCTTCCTTGGGCGACGTGCCCGCTCGCGCCGGCGACGGTGCCGTCGGTCGCGGACCCGAACCGGATGCCCGTCGGCGCAGATCTGCACCGGATGCCGATGTGGTACCGGCGCTTCGCGGTGTGGGCGATGCGGGCGTCGGTGTCCGTGATGTTCGACGCCGGGTTTAATAAGACCCGCAGGCGCTACGGGATCCCGAAGCGCCGGCACACGCTGTTCGGCGAGATGCTGTCGGGCGATGCGCTCCTGGGGCTCTGGTCGCCCGCGTGGCGGGGCCCGGCTGCCGACGACCCCGAGAACCTGACGATCTGCGGCTTCCCGTGGTTCGATCGCCACGACGACGAGGAGCACGAAGACGGGCTCGAGCCGGCGCTGCGCGAGTTTCTGGAGGACGGCGAGGCCCCGCTCGTGTTCGCGTTCGGGAGCGTGCTGTCTCACATGAACCACGACGCCTTCGAGGAAGCGGTGCACGCGTGCGAGCGCCTCGGGGCGCGCGGGGTGCTCGTGACCGGGAGCGACGAGACGGCGCCGGAGGATCTGCCCGCTGGGGTCATCGCGGTGAACTATGCGCCCTACAGCACGCTGTTCCCTCGCGCGAGCGCCGTTGTTCATCACGGCGGCGTAGGCACGACGGCGCAGGGGCTTCGCGCGGGCGTGCCCACCGCGATCATGCCCCACGCCCACGACCAGTTCGACAACGCGGCACGCTGCGAGCGCCACGGCACGAGCGTGACCGTCCGGCGTCACGGGGTGTCCGGACGCCAGCTCGCCGATGCTCTGGCGGTGCTGCTCGAGGATCCGTCGCACGCCGAGCGGGCGCGGTCGATGGGCGGGCGCATCCGGGCCGAGGACGGCGTGGGCGAGGCGGCGCGGGTGCTGGAACAGATCGCCGGATCTGCGCGTCCGATCACCAAGCAGGAATCGGCTGCGGCGCCCGTATGATCGGTGGTGCGACGCAATCCCACCCGGGCGTGGGCGTTGAGCCGGGTGCGGAGCACCGACGGAAAGGGCAGGTGTTTGACCGAACCCCAGGCCATCCCGACCACCTCGATGAAGCCCCTGGAGCCGGCGGAGTTCGGCTTCGACCAGGCGAGGCATCTGCTCTGGCGGGCGGGGTTCGGCGGGACTCCCGACCAGATCCTGACGCTGGCTTCGTGGGGACCCGGCAAGAGCGTCGACGCGCTGCTGGATTTCTCGGATACCGAGAGCTATTCCGCTCCGAGCGCCCGTGAGTTCGACGGGTCGATCATGCGCCCGCCCTCGGAGCGCGAGCGCCGGGCGCTGCAGCAGGCCCGCCAGGAGCAGAATGAGAACGAGATCGCCCGCCTGCGCAGGATCCGTCAGGAGCGCCAGCGCGAGGACCGTCGCCAGGTGCGCGACATGCAGCGATGGTGGCTGACTCGGATGATCGAGTCGCCCCGGCCGCTGGAGGAGAAACTCACGCTGTTCTGGCACGGGCACTTCGCGACCAGCTATCGCACGATCGAGAACAGCTATCACATGTTCCAGCAGAATCAGTTGTTCCGCTCGCACGCGGCGGGCAACTTCGGTGAGCTGCTCTACGCGATCATCCGCGACCCGGCGATGCTGGCGTACCTCGACAACAACGAGAACATCCGTGGGCGCCCCAATGAGAACCTGGCCCGGGAGCTGATGGAGCTGTTCAGCCTCGGAGAAGGCGAGTACTCGGAGCGCGACATCCGCGAGGGTGCGCGGGCGCTGACGGGGTACTCGTTCGACGGGAACGGCTTCGCGTTCTACCCGAACCGCCACGACCCCGGGCAGAAGTCGATCTTCGGCAAGCGCGGCGAGTTCGACGGCGACGATTTCGTCACGGCGATCCTTTCGAGGCGCGACTGCAGCGAGTTCATGGCGCAGAAGCTCTACAGGTTCTTCGTCGCTGAGGTCCCCGGCGACCGATCGAAGCGCGGGCGGGCGGTGGCCAACGTGATCAAGCAGATCGCCTCGGACCTGCGCGAGAACCGGTACGAGATCCGGCCCGTGCTCCGGCGTCTGCTGATGAGCGAGCACTTCTACGACCCGTCGAACGTGATGGCTCGCATCAAATCGCCCGCCGAACTGGTGGTGGGCACGATCCGCTCGCTGGGCACCCCCTCGCGGGACCTGGGAACGCTGCTGAGCGCGATGGACCTGATGGGGCAGAACCTGCTGTTCCCGCCGAGCGTGAAGGGCTGGGACGGGGAGCGGAGCTGGATCAATACATCGACGCTCTATGTGCGCGCGAACGTGGCGAACTACCTCGTGACGGGGCGCTCGCCGGCGGGGATGGACCCGCTGGCGGACGATCGGACGTACGATCCCATGGGCCTTCTGGCCGATCTGCGTTTCGGGGCCGAGCGTGATCCGGAAGCGGTGAGCGATCGGCTGCTGCGCCTGGCGCTGGGCGCGAGCCCCAGCCGGGAGAGACAATGGCTGATCAAGGACCTCTTCGAGCAGCGGGGCACGATAGACGCGGAGTCCGTGCGCGAGGCGCTGAGCCTGATCTGCGCGATGCCCGAGTACCAGTTGTGCTGAAAGGCCCGGGGCGGGTCACGAGCGGAGGCTTCTGACGATGGACCTTCACAACTCCAAGGCGTACACGCGGCGCGTGTTCCTCCAGCAGGGCGCGGCGCTGGCATCGGCGGCGGTGACCATCCCCACATTCCTGCAGGGCGCAGCAGAGGCGCTGGCTCAGACGCCGGGCGTGCACGGCTCACGCCCGGGCGTGCCCGATGAACGGATCCTCGTCGTCGTGCAGCTCGCCGGCGGCAACGACGGCCTGAACACGGTGATCCCCTATGGAGACGCGTCGTACTACCGGGCGCGCCCCGGAATAGGCATCCGCGAGGAGGGGTTGATCAAGCTCGGCTCGTCGCGCACGGAACGCGGACTCGGCCTGCACCCGCGGATGGGCGGGCTCAAGTCGCTCTACGACGACGGGATGCTCTCGATCGTCCAGGGCGTGGGGTACCCGAACCCCAATCGCTCGCATTTCAAGAGCACGGACATCTGGCATACCGCCGACGAGGGCGGCACCGGCGACGGCTGGCTGGGGCGTTTCTTCGACAACAAGTGCGCGGGCCAGCAGGGTGCCGGCTGCTCCGGTCACGAGGCGATCGCCATCGGGCGTACCGCCCCGCTGGCGATGCAGGGGCGCACGTCGCGCCCCATCGCCTTCGAGAGCGAGGACCTGTTCCGCTGGACCGGGCTCGAAGACAGCGACTCGCTCGTGCACGAGGCCTACGAGCAGATGACGAGCGAGCAGCCCTCGAACGCGGCGCCGGGCAGCGCAGCGTCGTTCCTCACGCGCACCGCGCTGGACGCGCAGATCGCCTCGGACCGGATCCGCGACGCGGTGGGAGTGCGCCCGCTCGTGCAGTACCCGCGGAGCCGCCTCGGCCAGCAGCTCGCGATGGTCGCGTCGATGATCCGCGCCGGGCTGGAGACCCGGGTGTACTACGTCACGCTCGGAGGATTCGACACCCACGCGCGCCAGGGCAACGTCAACGGATCGCACGCGAACCTGCTCGCGCAGTTCTCTCAGGGCGTCAAAGCGTTCTGGGACGACCTCAAGGCGCAAAACAACGACGGGCGTGTGCTGATGATGAGCTTCAGCGAGTTCGGGAGGCGCGTGGCGCAGAACGGCAGCGGCGGGACGGATCACGGAGCCGCGGCACCGATGTTCCTGATGGGCCCGAACGTACGCCCCGGCGTGGTGGGCGATCATCCGTCGCTGACCGATCTGGACGGCGGCGACCTGAAGCACACCGTCGACTTCCGCAGCGTGTACTCCGGCGTCCTCGAGGACTGGCTCAAGACCGACGGAGCCGGGGTGCTGGGCAGGGGCTACCGCCCGGCCAAGGTCGTGCGGATCTGAAGCAGATCCACCGCGATCGCGTACCATCGCGTCGATGATCGCGCTTCGCAACGTCACCAAGCGGTTCGCCGGGACGAAGGCCGCTGCGGTTGACGGTGTGTCGTTCGAAGTCGGCGAGGGCAAGACTCTCGTGCTGCTCGGCTCTTCGGGCTCGGGCAAGACGACGACGCTGCGCATGATCAACGGGCTGACCGAGGCGTCGTCGGGCTCGATCCTCGTCGACGGCGAGGACGTCGCCGGGCGTGATCTGTTGGAACTTCGCCGGTCGATCGGCTACGTGTTCCAGGACATCGGGCTGTTCGGTCACATGACGGTCGAGCAGAATGTTGCTCTCCCGGGCCGGGTCTCGGGCTGGCCCGGCGCACGGCGCGCCACGCGGGCGCGTGAGCTGCTCGAACTCGTAGGCCTCGACCCGGCGGAGTACGGCGCGCGGAAACCGCGGGAGCTCTCGGGCGGGCAGCGTCAGCGTGTCGGGATCGCCCGAGCGCTGCTGCGCGAGCCGAGGCACATGCTGATGGACGAGCCATTCGGTGCACTCGACGCGATCACGCGCCACCAGATGCAGGCGGAGCTCGTGCGCCTGCGCGAGGCGCTGGGGATCACGATTGTGTTCGTCACCCACGACGTGTTCGAGGCCTTCAAGCTTGGAGACACGATCGGCGTGATGCACGAGGGACGCCTGGAGCAGATCGGCACGCCGTCCCAGATCATCGAATCCCCGGAGACGCCCTTCGTCTCGGAGGTCCTCGAACGCACGCGTTCGCAGGTCGGGCTGCTGGCGGGGGGAACCACGCCGTGATCCTGCGCACCGCCATCGCGCTGCTTTGCGTGCTCGCGTCCGGCTCGCTCGCCCGCGGGCAGGACGGGGTGATCAGCGTCGGCTCGAAGAACTTCACCGAGAGCGAGATCCTCGCCGAGATCATCAGCCAGCTCATCGAGCGAGAGACGGACCTGACGGTCGAGCGCCGATTCCCGCTGGGGGGCACGAACCTGTGCCACGCGGCGCTCGTCGAGGGCGAACTGGACGTGTACGTGGAATACACGGGCACGGCCCTGCTGAGCATCCTGAACGCGGATCTCGTCCGCGACCCGGACGCTGTGTACCGGATCGTTCGCGACGCATATCGAGACCGATTCGGCCTCGAGTGGCTCGCGCCGATCGGTTTCGAGAACACCTACGCCCTCAGCACGCGGGGCGACCTCGCCCGGGAGCGGGGCTGGGAGCAGTTCAGCGATCTCGCGGGCATCGCCGGGGAACTCACGCTCGGCACTCCCAACGAGTTCATCGAGCGTCCGGACGGATACCCGGGGCTGGTCGAGGCGTACGGCTTCTCGTTCGGCGACGTGCGCGAGCTGGACCCGGGGCTGATGTACAGCGCCGTCGCCGAGGGGCAGGTGGACGTCGTCACCGGGTTCTCGACCGACGGGCGGATCCTGGCCTACGGGCTCGCGGTGCTGCGCGACGACCGACGCTTCTTCCCCCCCTACTACGCCGCACCCGTCGTACGTGCCGACACCCTTCGGGCGCACCCGGAGCTGCGTGCGGTTCTCTCCCGCCTCGACGGCACGATCGACGAGACCCTCATGGCGCGCATGAATCTCGCGGTCGACGAGGGCGGACGCTCTTCGGCGTCGGTCGCCTCGGAGTGGATCGAGACCGGGGACGTCGAGATCGACATCTCGGGTTCGGGCGCGCCTAGGCCCGGTGTCTTTGCGCTCATGTGGGAGCGCAGGGTCGAGGTCGGACGCAAGCTGTGGGAACACATCCGCCTGTCGCTTGCGGGCGTGCTCATCGCGGTGCTTATCGCGGTGCCGGCCGGGATCGGTGTCCACCGCTCACCCCGGCTGGAGGGCCCGGTGCTGGCGCTCGTGGGCGTGACCCAGACGATTCCGTCGCTGGCGATGCTCGCGTTCCTTTTCGTCCTGTACCGGATGATCGGTTGGGTGCCGGCGCTGACGGCGCTCGTCCTGTACGCGCTCTTGCCTGTGGTGGTGAACACGCTGGCGGGCCTCAAGCAGGTGCCGGCCAGCGCGATCGAGGCGTCGAACGGGATCGGGATGAGCCCGCGCCAGCGCCTGTGGATGGTTGAATTGCCGCTGGCGCTGCCGGTGATCCTCGCGGGCGTGCGCACCGCGACAGTCTGGACGGTTGGTGTCGCGACACTGGCGACCTACATCGGCGCGGGCGGGCTCGGAGACTTTATCCAGCGCGGCCTGGCGCGGGCGGACTACCGGCTCACGCTGCTGGGCGCGATCCCGGCCGCGGCTTTGGCGCTCGTGCTGAGCGCGGGGATCGGGTGGGCGGAGCGTCGCGCCGTGCGACGCTAGCTACTGGCGCCGGTCGCCCTTGGAGCGGCCGGGCTTGGTGCGCGGGGCCTTGGCCTTGCGGGGCTGGCGGCGCGCCTTGGACCGTGTCTGCGGCGCGGGCTTGGGCTTCTTCATGATGAACAGGTAGTTGAAGCCTCGGAGGAAGTAGTTGCCCTCCTCGGCGGCCTTGTGCCAGTTGCCCCGCTTGAGCTTGGCGTTCTGGCGGACCACGCTGATGACGTCGACTGCGTCGAACCGCTCGCGGAGCATGGCGAAAAGCTCGAACCCGATGGGCGAGAAGCTCTGACTGGCGCGCACACCCTTGCGCTTACGGAACGAATCGCTGACATAGAGCGCCATGTAGCGCCCGGGCTTGAGGACGCGATCGATCTCGGCGATGACGCCCGACATGGCGATGAAGTAGGCCTCGCCGCCGTCGTCGGCGAGCGCGTCGAGCTTGCCGATGCACCGTGGATCATCCGAGTAGTCGATGTGTGTCGAGTACGGCGGGTCGATGAACACGAAATCGGCCTTGGAGTCCTCGAGAGGGAGCTCGCGCGCATCGGCCTTGAAGATGTCCTTGCGTGACGGGTTCAGGTCATAGCCTAGCGCGCGCCGGGAGAGGTCGCGGGAGACGTCGATCATGGTGCCCGAGCCGCACATCGGATCCACGACGAGGTCCTTCTCGCGTGTGTACCGCTGGAGCAGTTGCCAGATGACCCACGACGGCGTCGCGCCCTCGTAGTTCTTGTCGCCCTGCATTCCCCGGCCGTAGTGCTGGCTCGGGTATTCCCAGAGCGTGGTCGTGAATAGACGAAGGGGCGGCTTGCGGAAGGGCTGACGACCCGCGCCCGAGCGGCTGCTCGATCCGTCGCGCTGGCGCGCCATCAGGCGCGGACCGCCTGGGTGAGCGCGTCGATCACCTTCTCCCGCGCCTGGTCTATCGGCGCCTTGACCTTGGCGCCGGCGGCGTGGAAGTGCCCGCCGCCCCCGAGGGTTTGGGCGACTTTGTTGACGTCGACCTGGTCGGCCGGATCATCGGCGGTCTTGGAGCGGAAGGAGATCTTGGTCACAGCCTCTTCCAGCGGCGTGATCACCGCGACGGCGCGCACGCTCTCGAGCGACTGCGGCAGGTCGGTCAGGCCGCCGAGTTCGTCCTGGGTTGCTCCGGTCGCTTCGATGTCATCGGCCCTCAGGGTGATGACCGCGATCTTGTCGTCCTCGAAGAGCTCGAGGTTGACGAGCGCGCGCCGGATGAGGTCGAGGCGCGATCTGGTCTCGCTCTGTTCGATGCAGCGGTAGAGCCGGTGGTAGTCGACGCCCGCGTCGAGGAGGTCGGCCGCGATCCGCAGCGTGGTCGGCGTGGTGTTGGAGTAGCGGAACCATCCGGTGTCGGTCGCGAGCCCGACGTAGAGGGCCTCGGCCACATCGACGGGGAGATCGCTGGCGCTGGGGATCTCCAGCAGCAGCATGCATACCTCGACCATGATCTGGGCGGCGGCGCTGGCCTTGATGTCGATGAAGCGCAGCGCAGCGATCTCGGGATCACCGTGGGCGTGGTGGTCGACGATGATCGATCGGTCGGCCTTGCCCTCGAGCCAGTGGCGCGCATCGGCGAGCTGGCTCCAAGACCCGGTGTCGAGGATGGCCACCGTGTCGATGTTGTCGAGCGGGGCATGCGTCCAGCAGCCGTGTTCCTCGTAGATGACGGGCGTCTCGCGAACGAGAGGCTGGAGGCGCGTCTGCCACGGGGGCAGGTAGACGGGCCACGCCGCGATCCCGAGGCGCGACAGCGTGCGCGCCAGAGCGAGCGTCGAGCCCACGGCGTCCCCGTCGGGCTTGGAGTGCGTGAGGATGGCTACCCGCTTGGCCTGGCGGAGGCGAGAGGCGACTTCTTCCAGGCTCGCGTTCGTGGCGTAGACAGAGTCTGCATGGGCTGCCGAGGATCTGTCGTTCACGCGCCGGCCTCCTGCGGGATCCGAGTGTTCGATCGGACGCCGAACTCACGCGAGCGCTGGACGTCGCGCTCGATCTGCGCAACGAGCGGGCCGATCCCCTCGAACCTTGCCTGGTCCCTGAGGAAATGGGAGATGCTCAGGCGGCAGGGCCAGCCGTACTCGGGGGCTCCATCGCCCGGGCCGGCCCAGTCGATGATGTGCGCCTCAACGACTCGGGCCGCGTCGTCAAAGGTTGCGCGTGGCCCGACGTGGATCGCCGCCGGGATCGCCTGGCCGGTGGGCAGGTGCGCCGAGCCCGCGTAGACGCCGTCGCCGGGGAGCAGGCACTGCGTCTCCAGATTCGCCGTGGGGAATCCGATCTGGCGTCCGCGTTGGTCTCCGCGCACCACGATGCCCGTCAGTTCGTACGGGCGTCCGAGGACACGCGCCGCGTCGCCGATCCTGCCCCGCTCGACGAGCCAGCGCACGATGGTGCTGGAGCACGTCACGAGGCTCTGGTCGCTCAGGTCGGCTTCCACAGGCTCGACCACCTCGACATCGAATCCGAGCTTGCGTCCCAGATCCGCGAGCACGTGCACGTTGCCGGCACGAGCGCGGCCGAAATGGAAGTCGGTCCCCTCGACGAGCACCGACGGGTGGCGGTCTTCGATGAGCGTCGAGATGAACGCCTCGGGTTCCTGCGCGAGGAACGCATCGGTCGGTTCGAGGCGGACGACCTCGTCGGCGCCGAACTCGCGGAGCAGCTCCGCCCTCCGCTCGAACGAGGAGAGCCGCGGCGGCGCCGACTCGGGCCTCAGCCGGGTCATCGGGTGCGGGTCGAACGCCAGAGCAATCACGCGCGGGGCCAGCTCGCGCGCCCGCCGGATGAGCGCCGCGTGCCCAAGATGCGCGCCGTCGAAGTTGCCGATCGTGATGGCTGGACCGGTGCCGGGCATAGCGTGAACACTAGGCGAACGACGCGGGAGCCGCCAGAGGGCTAGTCTGTGGCCCATGGCGGAGCGCTTGCTCGACAAGGCGGCCCGTTCCGGGCGTTGGCTGGTCGTGGTTGCCGCGCCGGCGGAAGCGCGTGCGGTGCTCGACGGGCTGGGCGCGGGAGGAGCCGAAGCGGAGCCGTGGATACTGGTTCGGGCGAACGAGCGGGTGGACCTCGTGGTCAGCGGCGTCGGCAAGGCAAACGCTGCGGGCGCGACGGCGCGGGTCTTTGATCCATCGGCCCACGCGGGAGTGATTTCGCTGGGGATCGGCGGCGCTCTGCCATCGAGCGGGCTCTCGATCGGCGACAGCGTCGTCGGCTCGCGGAGCATCTACGCGGACGAAGGCGTGCTCGCACCCGGAGGCTTCCAGGATGTAGCGGCGATGGGTTTCGCGCCGGGCGACGGGGTATCGGGCGTTGCGGGTCATTCGTGGGTCGAGGGGGCGCCGGGCATCATCGCGTGCCTCGAGCCGGTCGCCGATGCGACGGGCGCCATCGCGACGGTGTCGACGTGCTCGGGCACGGACGCCGGGGCGACGTCTATAGAAGGTCGAACCGGCGCGATCGTCGAGGCGATGGAGGGCGCCGCTGTCGGTTTCAGCGCGGCTCGCCTGTTCGGGGGGCCCCCATCGTTCTGCGAGGTCCGACTGGTCAGCAACACGACCGGTGACCGGGAATCGCAGCGCTGGGATCTTGCTGGTGCGCTCGACCGCCTGCGCGGGGTCGCTTCGTTCCTATAACAACGCGGGCTGCGGCCTCAGGCGTGACGCGGGGTCCGGCTTGCGCGATTGAGCGGGCCGGAGGGCTCCCGCGGTGTGCGCCACGGTTCTCAGGGCTCAACGGCGTCGGCACCCAACCCGATGTAGACGGGGCTAGCGCTCGCCTCGTCCGGGGGATCCGGTCGGGCGGTACGGAGGAGCCCGAGGATGTCGTTTGGTCTGCTCAAGAATGTCACGCCGCCGATCGCGGTCGACTTCGGTGTCTCTGCGCTCAAGGTCCTGCAGATCCAGCCGGGCAATCCGCCGACGCTGATCGCGGCGGGCATGGTCGAGACCCCCCCGAACCTGTTGGCCAAGCCGCAGGATCGTCTGGCCTTTCAGGCCCAGGCGCTCCCGGGCCTGCTGCGTCGCGGCGACTATCGCGGCAAGCGTGCCGTGTGCTCCGTGTCGGCGCAGGCCACCTTCGTGCAGCACCTCCGCGTGCAGCCGATCCCGGGTACGCCGGTCAAGCACCTGCTCGCCGAGCAGATCCAGCAGCACACCGACCGAGATATCTCCCAGTTCATCCTGCGTCACATCGAGGTCGCCGAGCTGAACCGCTACGGGGCGAAGATGGTCGAGCTGCTGTGCATCGCGATGCCACGCGACGCGGTGATGCACCACATGAAGGCGATCCGCAGCGCCAAGCTCGAGCCGGTCGGCGTGCACACCGAGCACGTCGCGCTCGTGCGGAGCCTGGACCATATCCAGCGCCGCGCCGCGGACCGCGAGCTGACGACGATGCTCGTGGACATCGGGTACGGATCGACCAAGGTCGCCGTGTCGCACGGGCGCGAACCGATCATGGCCAAGACGCTGCAGGTCGGCGGCCTGCAGTTCGACAAGGCCGCGGCTCGCATGTACGGCGTGTCGTTCAAGGAAGCGCGCCAACGCCGCGTGGCGCACGTCGCCGAACTGATGAACCCGGCGCGGGTGGGCGAGACAGTAGCGGCCGGAGCGCACGACGCGCCGGCGACGCTGCCTCCCGACGTCGAGCCCGCGTCACCCCACGACGACCCGGAAGCCGACACGCCGGACCGTCGCCAGGGATCCGGGCCGTCGAACCTGGCCTCGCTTGAGGATCAGGCGGCGCCGACGGCCGAGGCGGGCGCGACCGCCAGCGACCTGATGGAGGCGTTCGCCGACGAGGTCTCGCTGAGCGTCCGCTATCACCAGGCGCTGTTCTCGGATCGCCCGATCGCCCGCCTGGTGTTCACCGGCGGAGAGGCGTCCCGCACGGACCTGTGCAACAAGATCGCGGACGCGGCGAAGGTCTCCGGCCAGATCGCCGACCCGCTGACGATTCTCAAGCGCCCCTCCGGCCTGGTGTGCCACGGGGTGGATCTGGATCAACCCGCTCCGGGGTGGGCTGTCGCCCTTGGGCTCTGCAACGCACCGACGGATCTGTAGACGCGAGGAGCGACCGCGCGGGGCCGCCCCCGGCGGCAGAGAGGACTTTGAACCATGTTCGGTTTCGGCAAGGACAAGATGAGCGCCGACCAGAGCTTCCTCCCCGAGGACTATCTGGCCAAGCGCGCCGAACGTCGCACCAACCTGATGGCGCTCACGCTCTTCGTGCTCGTCATGGTCGGGGTCGTCGGCGCCTTCCTCGTGACGAATCGTCAGTGGAAGGACGTGCAGACCTACCAGGAGGCGATCAACGTCCGCTACTCGCAGGCCGCGCAGGACATCGAGCAGTTGAAGCAGCTCGAAGCCCAGAAGAGCCAGCTGCTGGCCAAGGCCGAGCTGACGACGGCGCTGATCGAGCGGGTCCCCCGCTCCATCCTGCTGGCCGAGATCATCAACCGGATGCCGGAAGACATGACGCTGCTCGAGTTCGAGCTCAAGAGCCAGAAGGTGGCGGCGATCCCGGTGTCCTCGACCAACACGCAGGGCAAGAACGCGATCAGCCGCACGTCGGGCTCTTCGGCCCCGGCCCTGAGCGCGCCGGCGGTGACGGCCCCGCAGTACCACACCCGCGTGATGATGGTCGGCGTCACGACGACGCACAACAAGGTCGCCCGCTTCGGCGCCGCGCTCCAGGAGTGCCCGCTGCTGACGAACGTCGAGCTGAAGTTCTCGGAGAAGACCAAGATCCAGAACAACGAGATGAACCGCTTCCGCATCGAGGCGGACGTGATGCGCGGAGCCGACGCCCGGCGTCTCGAGCCGCTCGCGAACCCGACGCTCGAGAGCGTCGACTCGGTGGTGCAGACGTCGGATGCGCCGGAGCCCGAGGAACTTGAGATCACGGACACGACCGCCGACGCCCTCCCCGAGGGCGACGACGACGAAGGGGGGCGTTGAGCCATGCATTTCGGACTCAGAGAGCTTGTGTTCCTGCTGGTGCTGATCGCGATGCCCACGTCGTCGTACTGGTTCGTGTTCAGGCCCCAGAACGCCGAGATCGAGCAGGCCAAGAAGGAGATCGAGCACAAGGAGAAGATGCTCGAGAAGCTCCAGAAGGCGACCTCCCGCAACGACGACCTCCAGCGTGCAAACGAGGAGATCGCCGCGGGCATCGAGCGGATCGAGTCCCGCCTGCCGAGCGACAAGGAAGTCGAGGTCGTCCTCGAACAGGTCGCGACGATGGCGCGCGAGTCGACGCTCGAGCTGCCCAAGGTGAGCACGAAGACGCCGGTCCCCAGCTCCACCTACATGGAGCAGCCCCTCGACATGACGATCAAGGGCGACTTCGAGGACTTCTACGCGTTCCTGCTCAACGTCGAGGCCATGGAGCGCATCACGCGCATGCCTGACCTTCGCGTCAAGAAGCTCGACGATGTCGACGGCTCCATGGAGGCGTCGTTCACGCTGGCGATCTACTTCGAGTCTGTCGGAGGTTCCTGATATGGGTTCGGGTGACTACAACCAGACGAACGACGCCGAGCCGCTGATGGCCGACGAGTTCCGCCAGGGCGAGGTCGACACGACCGGCGCTCTGGGCCTCTCGCTCACCGACAGCACGCCCCTGGATGGCGTGGGCTTCGGCGGCAAGTACAGCGGGTTTATCGTGCTGATCGCGGTCGTCGCCGTCGCGGGCGGAGCGCTGTGGGGCATGCGCCAGATGGGCATGTCCGGCAACATCTCGCTCGCGGGCGATCTCGTGATCGACGAAGACATCGACGCCATTACGGCGCGGGTCGAGAACTCGGATCACGGGGAGATTCTCTCCGAGCTCGAGGCGAGCAACGACAAGCCCGTGGTGCCGCTCGACGACGTCGAGCAGAACCCGTTCGCGTGGGAGGGCCTGATCAAGGTGGCCGAAGCCACGCCGTTCCAGCGTCAGCCGGTGATCGACCCGGAAGAAGAAGCGCGTCGCAGGCGTGAGGCCCGCGCGCGTGAGCTGGAGACGACATTCGGACGCCTGCGTCTCAACTCCGTGCTCGGTGGCACCGTGCCGGTCGCGCGCATCAGCGGCGAGATGGTGCGTGTCGGCGACACGATCGGCGAGCACTTCGAGGTCACGGCTATCGGCGGGCGTTCGGTGGATCTCGTCGCCGACGGTCGCACGTTCATCCTGAAGCTGGAAGACCGCTAAGCGGCCTCAGCCTCCAAGGAGGGGGGCATCCCGTGAGCAACCTCGACATCGACAAGCTGCTGGACGACCTGACGCCCGAAGACGGCGATCAGGGAACGAGCGCTCCGGCTCCGGAGAGCGCCGAGCCCGCGCCCGGCGGCCCGATCGATGAGTCGCCCGCGACCGACGACGGCGAGGACTCCGTCGCGTCGTTCGGCGGGCGTGGGCCCTCCAAGGACGAAAAGGGCGCGGAGGAATCCGAGGGCTCCAAGTCCGAGGGCCTGGATCTCGGCGAGGCGCTCGTCGATGCCGGTATCGTCTCGGCCAAGCAGCTCACGGCGGTCAACACGATCATCAAGCAGTCCCCTGGCAGCTCGATGCTCGAACTGCTGCTCGAGCAGGGAGCGGACGAAGAGGGCCTGTTCAAGCTCGTCGCCGAATCACTCGGCCTCGAGTGGCGCCGGCTCGATTCCTCGGGCGGTCGCCTCCCGTTCGACGACATGATCCTCAACAAGCTGGGGGTCGATTTCGCCAAGCGGTTTCTCGTGGTCCCGATCGGGATCGAGGCCGACCGCCTGGTGATCGGCACCGCCCGGCCCGAGGACGTGTTCCTGATCGAGGACGTCCGCCTCCGTCTCGGGGCGCGGATGGTCAAGGTGGTCGTGGTCACGCCGAGCGACATCCGCGAGGCACTCGACTCGGTCGACAAGGAACAGGACGACGACATCGATGTCGACGACATCCTCAGCGACATCGACGAGGACGATGTCCAGGTCGACGACTCGGACACGGAAGAGGTCGACCTCGAACGCGAGGCCGCCGAATCGCCGGTCATCCGGTATGTGAACTACATCATCCAGACCGCCGTGAAGGAAGGCGCGTCGGATATCCACATCGAGCCGGCGGAGAAGGCCATCAAGGTGCGCTTCCGCATCGACGGCGAGCTGTTCGAAATGATGCAGCCGCCGGCGCGCATGAGCGCCGCGATCACGTCGCGCCTCAAGATCATGGCGAACCTGGACATCGCCGAGCGCCGCCTCCCGCAGGACGGGCGCATCCGGTGCACCGTGCAGGGCCGCAAGCTCGACCTGCGTGTCTCGACGATCCCCACGGGGTACGGCGAGAAAACGGTGATGCGTATCCTCGACACGAAGTCCATCAACGTGTCGCTGGATGACCTGGGCTTCGACGAGGACACGCTGCTCATCTGGAAGAAGCAGGTCGCCGAGCCCCACGGCATCGTGCTCGTCACGGGCCCGACGGGATCGGGTAAGACGACGACGCTCTACTCGTCGCTGCGACAGATGGACAAGAAGAGCCAGAACATCTCGACGGTCGAGGATCCGATCGAGTACCACCTCGACGGCATCACGCAGACGCAGATGCACGAGAAGATCGGCATGACGTTTGCCAAATCGCTGAAGGCCCTCCTGCGACAGGACCCCGACGTGATCATGCTCGGTGAGATCCGCGACTCGGAAACGGCGACGACCGCCGTGCAGGCCGCGCTCACGGGCCACCTCGTGCTGTCGACGCTTCACACGAACGACGCGCCGAGCTCGATCACCCGGCTGGTCAACATCGGCCTCGAGCCGTTCCTGCTCGGCGCCGCGGTCAACGCGTGTCTCGCCCAGCGCCTCGTCCGCCGGATCTGCCCGCACTGCAAGCGCGAGGCCCAGCTGACCGAGGACATGGTGGAGTACCTCGAGATGCAGGAGGTCCCCACGGACAACCTGTTCGAGGGCGAGGGCTGCGAGCGCTGCCGCAACACCGGCTACCAGGGCCGTGTCGGCATCTACGAGCTGCTCGTGATCGACGACGGGCTGCGCGACATCATCGCGCGGAACCCCAACGTCAGCGAGTTCCGCAAGCTCTGCCAGGAACGGGGCATGGTGACCCTGCGTCAGGACGGCTTCAACAAGGCCGCCCGGGGCGAGACGACCGTGCAGGAAGTGATCCGGACGACCACCAGCACGTTCTGATCAGCGCTGGTCCTTGTCTTCGGACTGGTTCCGCTGCCTGCGCGACGTTGCGCTCGTGGTCTGCTCGGCCATCTGCTTGAACATCTGCTCGAGCCCGCCCGGCATGCGGGGAGGCGCTCGACGCGCGGGCGCTTCATCGGCCGCGGGTTCGTCGGTCGCGGGCTCTGCGGATGCTTCGGCGATCTGCAGGAGGCGCTCAGCAGCGAGTGCGCTCTCTGGATCGCGGACGCCCGCCATGACCTGCGCGATCGTCTGGGCGTCCAGCCCGGCGTTGCGCAGCGCGTCCTCGACGGCGCTGTCGCTGGCCGAGATGACGCGGGGGACACCCGAACTCGACGGACGCTGGGCGTAGGCGAACTCCGGATACAGCGCCAGCGGAACCACCGAGTCGCCCCGCGCGAGGATCACGCGGGCGAACCCGACGTCGATCGCCTCGACGCGCCACGCCTCCTGCGGGAACTTGGGGTCTTCGAACTCGTCACCGACCATGTAGGTCTCGGCCTTGTACGTGTTCGACGGCCCGGACATCCCGATGAGCGCCGATTCCCGCCCGGACGGCCCGCGGTGCACACCCCGCAGCCTGAGCGAATTGAGCGCCGCTTTCACGTCGTCGGGGACCGATTCCTTCGGTGTCAGCAGGACGACGCGATCGCCGACGACCTGCGTGGTTGCGACCACGGTCTCGGCGGGTGCATCCGGTTCCTCGTCCGGCGCGGTGTCGTCAGAAGCGGCAGCGGTCCGCCCCATCGGCAGCACCGGCCACGGGCGCTGGTCAGCAGCGAACAGGTTCTTGGATGAGAGCGCGGCGATGCGCTCGCCGCGCGCGTCGGCGTCGGCGCCGGTGCCCTGGAGAGGCGTGATCGAGGGCGGACCGGCGACGGCGTCCGTCTCGGCGTCCTCCAGTGGTTTGAACGCCGCGAGCGCGAACCAGCCGGCGGCGAGCACGAGCGCGAGCAGGCATGCTCGCGCGATCCACGTGCCGGTGTCGGCACCCGGCGGCCCGGCGCGGCGGAGGCGGGATCTTGGAATCCGGGGAGTGCTCATCGTGCGGCGCCTCCCTGCTCGACGATGGCGAGCGCCACAAGGCGGAGGCGGACCGTCGCGACACGCCCCATCTGGCTGCGGCTCGGCCCGGTCATCTGCACCGACTCGATGTTCGTCCTGATGCGCGGCAGGTTCTCCAAACGATCGATCGCCACGTAGGCGTCGGCGTGCTGCGTCGCGTCGAAGGAGACATCCACGCTGAGGAGCCTGACCTCTGGCGATTCCGGATCCAGCGCGTTGGAGGAAGCGACCGTCGCGTTCGGGGCTCGGAGCGAGAGATCACGGAGTGCCGAGAGCACCTCGTCGCGGAGCTGGGCCCCGGCGAGCGCGGGCGTTGGCGCAGTGATGACGGCGTCGTCCAGCGACTCGCGGGCGTCGGTCGCCTGCGCACGGGCCCGGCGCCACAGGGGCGCCTGTGTGACCAGCTCACTCTCTTGTGCGCGCAGGCGCGATTGGTCCAGATACCGTTCACGCGCACTCGGGGGAGCGTCGGGATCCGACGAACCGCCCATCGCGGGGAGGACCCCCCACTTGCTCAGCGCGACGACAGCGATGAGCACGACGGTGATCACGCTGAGGATCTGTGTCCGCTTGCCGGAGTTCATCGGGCGTCCTCCCCGGCGCGGAGGTGCGCCTCGCGGGACGCCTGCACGTGGAACTGCTCGGACTGCCGTTCTTCCACGGCGAACGACGCGTCGAGGCTCCGGGCGCCGGCGAAGACGGGGGATCGCTCGAGCGCTGTGAGCACTTCGCTGGCGCGTCCCGCCTCGCCCTTGATGGTCACGGCGGACTCATCGAGCTCGATGCGATACAGGAAGCCATCGTCCGGGAGCGCTCCCTGGGCCGCGACGAGATCCGGGAGCACGCTGCGCCACCCCTCGACGACTGGACGCACCGTCTGGTCGAGAAGCGACGAGGTCTGCCGGACGAACGCGCGGTCGGATTGCACCTCCGCGAGCACCGCCTGCATGGCTTCCCCGCCGGAGCGCAGGCGCTCGGATTCCGCTTCGTAGCGCGAGTCGAGCACGAACGAGGCGCCGATCACCAGCGCGACCGATGCCGCGATCGCGCTCGCCGGCACCGCCCACCGATTGGGCGTCTTGAACGGGCGGCCCTCGAGCGGCACGAACGACCCCGGCGCAACGAGCGGCGCGAGCGCTGCGCCGATCGCGAGATCGACGGGCGCTCGCTCGTCCGAGTCGCTGCCGGGCAGGCCGGCGTCGACGGGCTCTTCGCGATCGGCGGGGACAGCGAGTTCGACGACCCGGCCGTGAGACAGCCGGTGGCTGAGGCGTCCGCCCGCTGGGGTCTGCTCTGCGATGGTCGCCTGTGCACTCGATTGCAGGCCCATGCCGAGCATCGCCATCTGGGCGCTGAGGATCCGCGAGACAGGCGAGCCGATCGCTTCGACGATCGCCTCTCTCCATGGCTGAAGCCGCGCCGAATCGGCCGCGACGAGGTAGGACGAGCCGGGATCGGCGGCGCCGCTTCGCTCGATGAGGCCGACCATCGCGTCGTTCCGCGAGAGCGGGAAGAGCGACTCGATCGAACCGAGGATCTCGTCACGGGCCGCGCCCCACGAAGAAACGCTCAGCGCCAGCGGACGGAGCGCGCTCCAGTCGGCGGGGATCGTGAGCAGGACGTCGGGGTTGCCGGCCCCGAACGGGGCCAGCGCGCCGCGGCGCTCGGCGGGGCTGAGCGAGAGAAACGAGCGGATGAGTTCGCAGCGCTCGACGCGCACGCCCCGCACCGACCCGCGAAGGCGCGCGACGGCGAGGTCGTTGCCGACGATCGCGAGCGAGGTGGTTGTCCAGGGGGTGAGTCTCATGGGTCTGGGGATCCGCCGATCATAGGTCCCGATCGCTTACATGGGCTTGAGGCCGATCGCCCGGAGGCGCCCGGGGGTGAGCACGGCGAGCCCCTCGAATCTCGTCTCCATGACGCCGTCGGGGGCTGTCGCGGCGACTTCGACCCGCCAGACGGGGCCGGGCTCCAGCCGGATCGATTCACCCGCGTCCCGCGTGGACGGGGGCATCACCCGCTCGAGGCTCTCGGCGTCGAGCGAGCCCGCGGCCCGGAGCGCGACGATCTGGTCGGCGACGTCGGGGGTCATGCCGTCGATGCTGGCCAGCAGCGAGCGCGACGCGGTCCCGGCGTGGATGCGCCCATCGCCGCCGATCGAGAGATCGCGCCGGATGCGCTCGAAGATCTCCGGCGTCATCGCCGGGAGGTAGAGCAGTTCTTCGATGGCGCGCATCGGCACGTCGGGGCAGTCGATGCCCCGGCGCACGTAGACCTCCGATTCGGCGCCGCGCTCGCGGACGAGGCTGTCGGCGTCGATCCAGTCGAGCCATTGGTGGCAGATCGTCAGGGCCCGGTCGTAGTCGACGCCGACGAGTTGCATATAGCGCATGATCCACTCCTCGCCGGCCGCGTTGACGGGGAGACCGCCGGTCGCGTCGGAGAGCCGCACGCGGAACGATGCGTCCGAGCCGGGCAGAGCGACGTCGATCTCGGTCGCCGGGATCTCCAGGGACTCGAGCAACTCGAACCCGCCCTCGGGTGTGCCGGTGACGCCGCCGCCGTCGGCGACGCGGGACCCCGTGTCGTTCTCGAGGTCCTTCCTGGCTTCCTCTTCGAGATCGACGTTCATCTGCTCGAAGAGATCGCGGAGGAAGGGCGGGAGTTCGACATCCGGATCGTTGCTCGAATCATCGGATCCGGAGGGATCGCTGAAATCCGCGCCCGCGCCGCTGGCCCCGGCGCTGGCCAGCTGGTCCGATGTCGTCATGAGGCCTCGGAGCGTGATCGTCGCGGCGGCGCGGGCGTCGAGGTACGCGCGGGAGCGCTCGATCGCGATGCGCGCTTCGACGGTCGCGGCGCGCGTCTGGATCGCGCCCTGCGTCGCGAGCGCGAACAGCCCCCCCACCGAGATGAGGACGAGGACTAGAGCAAATCCTCGGCGTCGAAGACCCATGTGAACGGTTCTCCCAAGAATGTCCCGGTCAGGCGCAGCCCGTTGATCGGCCCCTTGTATCCCGGCTCCATCGGTCGCCAGCGCCGGAGCAGGTCGTCGTCGGTTGGTTCGTCGGCGCGGACCGCCATGCCGGCCGGATCCCGGCGGTTGCTGGACCGGGGACCAACGTTCGCTGCCTGACCGTAGCGTTCGAAGCTGAGTTCCTCGCAGCGATCGAGCAGCACGATCTGCTCTTCCAGGACGAGACCCGGTGGAGCCGGGATCGGCGTTTCCGGCTCTCCCGCGGAATCGACCTCGGCGAGCAGCGTTGTGAGCTTGCGCTCGAAGCAGACGAGCCGGAACTCGGGCGCCCCGCCCGGCAGGCGTGGCGGCACGGTCTCGATCTCGTAGGTCACCACGACCAGGGGCCAGCCGGGGAAGAGCAGAGGATCGGCGCAGACGAAGTTGATCGAGTTCGGCTGCAGGTCCAGACTCGCGCCCTGATCACCGGTGGCGATGCTCGCACGCCGGTCCGCCCACTGCGCGTTCATGACCTCGAGCACGCGCGGCAGACGCATCGAAGCGTTCAGGCGCGCACCCTCCGTGGTCCAATCACGCATCTGCGCCCACACCGCGCCGATGAGCACGGACATCGACGCCAGCACGGAGACCGCCAAGAGCATCTCCAGGAGCGTGAACGCGGGTTGGTGTCGCTTTGCGGGCATCGAGCGCTACCGGTCTGACAGGAACTCGGACCGCTGGTCCATGTAGGTGATCTCGAAGCGGAGCATGGGAACGGACTCGGCGAGTTCGGACTCGGGAGTCCGGGGGATCGGGCTCGGCACGAGCATCGGCGTGGCCTTGATCGTGAACGGCTCGCCGTTGTGCTCGCCCCGCCAAGTGCGGGCCGCCGACTGCTCATCGACCTCGGGGAACCCGAGCGCCCCGCTTTCGCGGAGCATCGCGATCGCGCGGAGATCGTGGTTGACGCGCAACCGGGTCTCCAGGTCGAGCGTCTGCGCCAGCGCGCTCGAGCGGATCTGCAGCGCGACGATGAGCGCAGAAGACAGGATCGCCAGGGCGAGAACCGCCTCGAGCAGCGTGAACGCCCGGCGCGTGCGCATCAGCGCCGACGCCCGCCCGCCGCGGCCGGGTCGGTGATCGTGAGGCCGTCGGTGACGAACGAGCGCTCCTCGGGGGTCAGCGAGCGGAGCAGATCGAGCGTCCACATCAGCAGTTCCTCGCGATCCAGCGAGGTCGGGGGGACAGGCGACGAATCAGGCAGGATCGTCGCACCGGGCTGGATCGATGCCTCCGGCTCGGGCGACTCGGCGCCGACTTCGGGCTGCTCGTAGAGCGCACCAACCGGGAGTTGCTCGGCGAAGGAGTGCAATGCCGCCCGCACCGCTGCTGCGCCGCGCATGAACTCCCCGAGGTTCGAGACGGCCTGATCCGGCTCGTTGATGATCGTCGGTGTGATCGCGAGCACGATCTCGGAGCGCTCGGTGCGCTTGAGGGTCTGGCTGAATGCCGCGCCAACGACGGGGACCCTGCCAAGGAGCGGGATGCGGTTGCGCTGGTCGGACTCGGCCTCGTTGATGATGCCGCCCAGGAGGACGGTCTGGCCGTGCTGCACGGTGACGGTCGTCTCGATCGAGCGGGTGGTGAACTCGGGCTGGTTGGCGATGTCGGTCGGGATCGTGTCGCGGATCTCCTGGGTGATCGCGAGCTTGACCTGGCCGGACTCGTTGATGTCGGCCTGGATCGTGAGGATCACGCCGGTCTCGCGGTACTCGATCTCCTCGCGGATCGCGCTGGTGCCGCCGGTCTGGGTCTCGGATCCCTCGCTGGCGCGGAGCACCGGCACCTCGCCGCCGACCTGGAACGAGCCGATCGCCCGGTCCTGCACGAAGAAGTACGGGCTGCTGAGGATCTTGGCGTCGCTCTCGGCGTCGAGCGCCTGGAACACCGCGAAGCCGTCGCTCCCGACGAGGAAGGCAGAGCCGGTCGCGGCCCCGGTGATCGGCGCTGCGCCGATCAGGCTGAGATCGCCGAGCTCGAGGAAGTACTCGACACCGAACTCGAGCCGGTTCGAGAGGCGGACTTCCATGACGAGCGACTCGATCTTGACCTGCTGAGGAGCGCGGTCCATCTCGCGCAGCATCTCGTATATCTCGACCCAGTCGTCCGGCGAGGCCTTGACGAGCATGAAGTCGCCGTTGGGTGTCGGGGCCTGGATGCGGATCGGGGCGTAGTCGGGGTCGGGGCGCCCGCCCACGCCGGGCATGCCCTCGATGCGATCGGAGAGGAACCCGCTGATCTGCGAGTACAGATCGGCGGCGGGCAGGTGCTGGGCGCGATAGATGTAGTTGTTGCGGATGTCGGAGTTGGCGGGCTGATCGAGTTCGCGGATCAGATCGCCCACCTGCGGATGCAGCGACGCGTCCTTGGCGACGACCATGATCCGGCGCGTGCCGGGCACCGGGACGAACGCGACAAGCGGCTCGGCGCCGGACACCAGGCCCGAGGACTGCGCCAGCGACTGCAGCGTGTCGGAGATCTCGAGCGGCAGCCGGTGCGCGAGACGGTACGTCCAGATCTCCGTGCCCTCGAAGACCGGCACATCGAGCGAGGCGACGAGCCGGGACAGCCTCCCGATCTGCCGCGTGGTGTCGGCCATCACGAGCGTCTTGCCCGAGTGGGCGATCACCGCCCCCTCGGTCGCGAAGTTGCCGAGCATCGTGGCGAGCTGCTCGGGCGCGACGTAGCGCAGGCGGCGCACGCGGACGGACGCCATGTCTGTCGCGCCGGCCGGCATCGACTGGAGGATCGGTGTCGTGGCCATCTTGGCCGAGCGCACGCCCGGGCGCACGTGGAGCACCCCGGCGCGGTCCTCGATCGCCCAGTTGAAGCACGAGGCGATGCCGCCGACAACGTCCATGAGATCGCTGCGCGTGTATTCGCCGTCGAGCTCGACCGTGACCTGGCCCTGGATCGCGGGATCGAGGACGTAGTCACGCTCAAGGTATTCCTTGAAGAGCACATGCAGCAGGTCGGTGACGTCGACAGCGCGCCACGAGCCCTGGACCGGAATGATCTGCGCAGCCCGCGGATCGACGGTCCCGGGCTCGATCGAGTTGAGGTCGCTCCGCGCGCCGGAGAGGCGCTGCGTGGCGAGCAACTGGGTCTCGGCCCCGGTCGGCTGGCGGGCGCTGAGCATCTGCGACGCAACGGGGCGCGAACCCGGATCCCACGTTTTGGGGGGCTCGTACGCGCGGGGCGGTGCGTCTGCGATGCGCATAGGCTCGGCGTCGGGCGTCGAAGCGCAGCCGGCCGCCATGATCAGGGCGGCGGCGGTTGTGTTTGACAGGATCAGGCGCTGGCGCATGGGACAGCCTCCAAAGGCGTGCGTCGTCGGGATTATCGGCCCCAGGAAGAATCGGCAGATCGGGTGGATCCTCGTTGCAAGTCAGAGTCCCTGCAAGTCGTTCATCGAAATCATGCCCGCGACCAGGGAATAGACGACCCAGGCGACGAGCAGGAAGAGCACCAGGATCACCGCCGGCTCGAACAGCGTCATGAGGCGCTGGGTGACCTCGTCCTGGCGTCTCACGCTGGTCGCGGTGGCCCTCCGGAGGCCCGAGACGAGGTCGCCGCTCTCCAGGCCGGTCCGCAGCATCGCCAGTTCGAGCGACGGCAGGACATCGTGGGCGTCGAAGGCCTCGCCGAGGTTCCGGCCCTCGCGGACCTCGCGTTCGGCGGCATCGAGACGCCCAACGATCTCGGGGCTGGTGACGACGCGCCGGGCCTGGGCCAGCCCCTCGAGGAGGTCCCCGCCCCCGGCGAGCATGGTCGCGAGCATGTCGCAGAGCATGGCGCTCTGCTGGCGCCACACGAGATCGCGGACGACAGGCGTGCGGATGGCCAGACGGCTGAGGGCGGCGCGCATGCGCGGGGTGACGAGCTGCTTTCGCGCGGCGAATGCCACGATCGCCCCGCCGGCGAGGATGGGTCCCGCCCAGACGAGCGCGCCGGCGATCTCGACGGTCACCATCGTGGGCCACGGGAGTTCGCCGCCGAGATCGCTGAGTTGCTGCGCGAACTTGGGGATGACGAACGTCGCCAGGCCCCAGACGACCAGCACGGCCACGATGAGCAGCAGGACCGGGTAGATCAGCCGGCCGATGAGCATGCGCTTGAGCTCTCCCGTGCGGGTGAGCGACTCGTCGATCAGCTCGATGGCCCGCTCGAGCGAGCCGGACTCGGCGGCGCTTCGCAGCACCTCGATGTGATGGGGCGCTGCGAGGCCGGGCACGGCGCCCACGGCGTCGGCGAATGAAGCGCCGGAACGGAGCTTGTCGCGCACACCGTCGCATGCGGCGCGCTGGCGAGGGTTGGGGGCGAGGTCGCGCATGGTGCTGAGCGCCGACTCGATGGGCACGCGCCCCTGCATCAGCACGTTGAGCGTCTGGAAGAACCAGACCGAGTCGCCTCGCCTCGGACGCGAGGAGCCGACCTGCGCCTTGAGGGCGTCGGCGAGCCTGACGGGGCGCGCATCGATGACGATCAGGCCGCCGGCGCGGAGGTCTTCGCGGAGCGTGCGCTCGTCGGGAGCCTCGCGCGTTCCGGTCACCGTCGCCGAAGCGCCACCCGAGACCTGGATCGCCTTGTAGCTGAACTGCGTCATTGCGCGTCGCTGGAATCGAACTCGATATCGGCGGCGGCGCCGAGCACGCGGACGACCTCGGCCTCATCGGTGACACCGGCGTCGATCAGGCGCTGGGCGTCGGCGCGCAGGGGCAGGAATCCGGAGCGGAGCAGCGACTCACGGATGCGGTGCTCCTCGGCGCCCTGGAGCATGTACCGCTTGACCTCAGCTGTCAGGCCGCTGCACTCCATGATCGCGACTCGGCCTCTGTACCCGAGCCCGCCGCAGGTTTTGCAGGACTCCCTCGACGCGGCGTCGTTGGAGCACGCCGGGCAGAAGCGCCGGACGAGGCGCTGGGCGCTGACGCCTTCCACGGCCGCGTTGACGAGGTAGGGCTCGACACCCATATCGACAAGGCGCACGAAGGTGCCGGGCACGTCGTTGGTGTGGAGCGTCGACAGCACCATGTGCCCGGTGAGCGACGCCTGGAACGCGATCTCGGCGGTTTCCTTGTCGCGGATCTCACCGATCAGCACGACGTCCGGGTCGTGGCGGAGGATGTGGCGCAGCGTGTTCGAGAAGCTGAGATTGATCGCATTGTTGACCTGAATCTGATTGACGCCGTCCATCGCGTACTCGACCGGGTCCTCGACGGTCACGATCTTGCGCTCGTTCGAGACGAGGCTCCGCAGGATCGAATACAGCGTGGTGGTCTTGCCCGATCCGGTCGGACCGGTGATCAGCATGATGCCGTGGCTCTTGCGCGCAATTCCCAGGAGCTGATCGACGTGGCGCTTGTCGAAGCCCAGTTCGTCGAGGCTGATCTCGGCGAGCTTCTGGCGGTCCTGGATGCGGATGGCGGCATCCTGGCCGTACATCGTGGGGACGATGCTGATGCGCATGTCGACGCTGCGTCCGCGCAGGCGCATGGGCACACGCCCGTCCTGAGCGCGCCGGCGTTCGGCGATGTCGAGACCGGCGAGGATCTTGATGCGGCACAGCACCGGCTCGTACATCTGCGCGGGCGGCGCCGGCTGGTCGTGCAGGATGCCGTCGATGCGGAAGCGCAGGCTCGTGCGCCGGTCGTAACGCTCGAGGTGGATGTCGCTGGCTCCCAGGTCCATCGCACGTTCCACGGCAGTGTTGAAGAAGCGCACCACCGGCGCCTCGCTGGCCATGTCGCGGAGCTGGCTGAGCTCACCGGAGATGTCGAGCGATTCGCCGGCGTCGTCGGACGCCGCGCCCTCGCCCGCTTCGGCGCGCTCGTGCAGGTAGTTGCCGATCTCCTTCTGCGTGCCGATCCGCACCTCGGCACCCGCGTGGCGCCCGGCGACCGAGCTCCACGCGAACTGGTCCGACGGGTCGGCGACGACGATCCGGAGCTCGCCGGGACCGTCCTCGAGCACGAGGATCGACGAGCTGCGCATGAACTCGAGCGGCGTGCCGTCGTGCGGCGCGGCGTCTTCGTCATCGGGGTCCCACCGAGCCAGGCCGCTCCACTCGGCGAGACGATCGGCGATCAGGTCCTCGCTGACGAGGCCGAGGTCGAGCAGCGCCTTGAGGTCGGTCGTGCCGGTCTGGCGGGACAGCTCCGCGACGAGGCGCCAGTCGGCGCTCGTGGTGTCACCCTTGGAGGTGAGGAACTCCCGGAAGGAATCGGAGCTGTAGACGAGCGCCGCCGCGCCGGCGATCGTCATGAGCGGATGTCCAGGTCCGCCGCTTCGCCCTCGCCGCCCTCGCGCCCGTCGGCGCCGAGCGAGATCAGGCGGAAGCCCCACTCGTCGTCGAGCCGGTAGACGAAGTCGTGGTTCCAGGCGTCCTTGGGGACCGTCGCCTGGCCGAGGTAGGGGCCGTCCCACTCCTCGACTCCCTGCGGCCTCTCGACGAGCGCCTCGAGCCCCTCGTTATCCGTGGGCAGGCGCCCGACGTCGGCGCGGAACATCTCGATCTTCGTGGCGAGGTTCTGCATGCTGGCCCGGGTGATCTTCACCTGGCTGCGTCCGAACTGCTTGCCCAGTTGGGGGGCGATGAGGGCGGCCAGCAGGCCGATGATCGCGACCACGAGCAGCATCTCGAACAGCGTGAAGGCGTTGCGTCGGGTCTTCATGGGGTGTCCTCCGTGCGTGAGGAAGCGGTTTGGCGGGTCGTGCGATCGGGCGGGCGGAGGCGTGGAACGCCCGAGATGGGGTCGAATTCGATCGCCCATATGGTATCGCCCGTGAGCCCCGAGACGAATGTCCATCTTCGTTCGTCGGTCCGGCCGCTGGGGCCGAAGGTTGCAGAAAACCGCGATTCCTGAGGCGCCAGCCCGGTCTGCAGCACCACCGATGCGGCGCGCCATTCCTTGGCCTCTCCGGGGTCGGGGTCCGATCGCATGGTGTCTCCATCGACCCAGAGCGTGAACTCGGCGCCCTTGCCCGTGCGCATCGCGCTCAGGCGGGCCGAGGCGAGTTCGGTGACGGCGCGATCGAGTGACTGGGTGACCCGCGCCCGCGGGCCGGAGCGGGCGAGCATGGCCCCTACCGCCGCGGCGAGCAGCCCGGCGATTGCGACGACGAGGACGACCTCGAAGAGCGAGAAGCCGCGCTGCATTGGGCTGCTGGCGTGTGATGGGCGGGGGCGCATCGGCAATGGTATCGGGGCACCTGGGCTGAGATGCAAAAACGAAAAACGGGGGTCCGCCGAAGCGAACCCCCGTCGATCGAGTCTTTCTGATGGGCCGCCGGTTAGAGCGGCTTAGTCATCAGTTGTTGACGTGGTAGAAGCCAGGCTGACCGGCCTCGATGGTCTCCGTGTTGTTGATCCCGTCGGTCCCGTTGGGGGTGAGGAGATCGATGGAGTTGACATCGAAGGACCCGTTGTTGTTCATGAACTGGATGAGGTAGTCGAAGTCGGGGTTGTCAGCGGTGACGCCCGTCGCCGGGTCGAAGGTCGCCGGCGAGGTGAAGAGGCCCCAGCCCTCGTTGGACGAGCTGTTGGAGTACTCGTCATCGAAGAACGTGGTGCCGGTACGCATCGGACCGAACTGGAAGCAGCCGATCGTGCCCTCGTTGTTGAAGAAGCCGGCGGCGTAGCCACCGATGAAGGCGCCGACGCCGGAGCCGAAGGAGACGCCGTTGTCGTCGAGGGTGAAGAAGAAGTTATCGAAGCACTTGGTATCGATGATGATCTCGGAGAAGTCGCTGTCCTCGGACGCGGTCCAGTCGCCGTCGACGGTGTTCTCGTCCCAGTAGACGAACTGCTCCATGGGACCGGCGAACGGAAGGTCGGTGCCTTCGACGATGTCGTCTTCCTCGTCGAGACCGGCCGGGAGGGTCGGGATGTCGCCGCTGCTGTTCGCGAAGCCGCCGTGGCGGTTGAAGGGCAGCAGGTTCCAGGCCGGGTAGATGAGGACCGAGCCGACGTTGGCGCGATCGAAGTTGAAGACGGTGGCGTCCGGGCCCTCGTTGTCGTCGTTCTGGGTGAGGTTGTTGGGGCTGAAGAAGAGAGCGCCGCGGTCATTGGTCCGGACCGAGGTCAGGAGGCTCGACAGCGGGAAGCGGCGGCCATCGGGCAGCTCGCAGATCATGATGATCGGGAAGCCGACCGCGTTGAGGTTGGCGCGACCGTTGAAGGTCGAGGCCGGGCCGGCGACGTGGATCTCGAAGCGACCGTCGTCACCGGTGATGACCGTGCGGCTGAGGATCGGATCGCCGCCGATGTCGAAGCCACTGGAGTAGAAGCTGTCGACGGTGCCGTTGCTGGAGCGCCAGACGTCCCAGCAGACCTCGAGAGAACCGTTGTCGACGCTGTCGTCGCGGGTCTCGCCGCTGCCGCGGAAGGTGATGCGGTCGATCGAACGCGCGGAGATGTCGAGGTCGATGACGTCCTCGAGGGTGCGCTCGTTGTCCTCGGTCGCGAGGTCCTTGTCGTTGCGGTAGAACTGGAAGTTCTCTTCGTCACGGCCGAGGTAGACGTAGCTCTCGATGCCGTAGTACCAGTCGATGAACGCCTCGAGCGAGGACTCGCTGCTGGTCTCGAAGGTGATGTTGTTGTGGGTGGCGGTGATGTTGCTGAAGACCGGCAGAGCGATCATCGCGTAGACCTTGGTGCCGGCCGGGAGCGGCTCGCCGTTGTCCAGACCGGTGCCGACGATCGTCATGATCGCGGGCGTCTGGGCGGGCAGGCTCGACTCGGGGATGGCCTGGGCGGTGAACGAATCGTTCACACCCGAGATCGCGAGGCCGGTGCCGCCTTCGGCAGCGTCCGAGGCGATCGGGTTGGTGTCGGTCGCACCGTTGTAGGTCACGGTGACCGTGCCCTCGGCGTCGACGACACCATCGGTCAGGGAGAGAGTGATGACGCGGTTGCTGTCGCCGAGGGCGACAGAGTTCACGGTGCCGAACGAGAGCGAGAAGTCGCTCGTGTCGAGCGTCGCGGCGTCGATCGGCTGGGTCATCTGGATGCGGATCTCGTCGGCGAAGCCGTCGTCGTTGGTGTCGGCGAGGAAGGCGCCGAGGATCGGTGCGCCGCCGTCGACCGGGCTGAGGAGCGCGGCGTAGGGGGCACGGCCGTCGCCGGCGGTGCCGTTCGAGAGCGCTTCGTTGCCCGACGAGTCATCGATGCCGCTGGAGGCGGCGATGCTGACGCTGGCGCCGACATCGAATCCGGTGTCGCCGTTGGCGTTGTCGAGGGTGATGCTGTTGGTGTTGGCGAAGACGAAGGAGGAGTTGTTGGCCAGAGCGTTCCCATTGACGCGGACCTGCGACTCGTTGACGTTGCCGGAGTTCAGGCCGGGAGCGAGGTTCTCGCCGAAGAACAGGGCGACGCGACGGGTGAAGATGTTCTGCCCGAGGCCGCCGTCCTGCTCGCTGAAGAGCTGGTTGTTGCTGAAGTTGTTCTGCATGTTGTCGTTGTCGAGGATCTGCGACACGGCAAGGAACGGAGCAGAACGGTCGAACGCGGTGAGCGACGCCACATCGGTGCCGCCGTTCATGAAGACGTTGCCGTTGCCGTCGGCGATCGTGCCGGTGGCGACGGTGTACTGGCCCTGGACAACGCTGTTGTTGCCGGTGCCGGGGACGGCCTCGTCGTCATCAGCGATGATGCCGGCGTCGCCGTCGTTGTCCCAGTCGAACAGGAGCGACTGGTAGGCGACCGCGACCGCGTTGTTGTTCTCGCGGGCATCGATGATGCCGTTGGCGTTGGCGTCGATGGACGCGATCGACACGGAGTTGATGTTGATGTTGTTGTTGGCCGGCGTCATGGCGTCGGTGACGGTCATGGCGTCGGTGAGGCTGCCATCGGGGTTGATGAGCTGGAACGGCTGGACCGTCACGCCGCCCTGGCGGACGACCGTGAAGCCGGTGGTTCCGCCCGGATCAACCATGGCCTCGTCGAAGACGAAGAACACGGTGTCCTGGCTGCCGTCGACCGGGAGGGTGTCGCCGTGGGCGGTGAAGGAAAGCGACGGCTCGATGAGCTCGCCCGCGGCGAGGTTGGCCTCGCCGGAGAACGTGCCCTCAGCACCGCCGAACACGTCGGTCGGGTCCACGGCGCCGAGATCGCTCACGACGACCGAGTAGGTCACGAAGTCGGGAACGACACCGGTGTTGTTGCTGATCGAACGGCCGTCGGCACCGACGCCCTCGTTGCCGCTGGGCGACACGTCGAGGAGCACCGAGAACGGATCGGTGGGATCGATCGTCGGGTTGGAGAGCGTGAGGGTGGCCTGCTCTTCCATGCCGTTGACGTCGACGCGACGGACGAAGTACGAGGAGTTGGCGCCGGCGATGACACCGAGCGCGGCCGGGTTCATCGGGTTGTTGAAGGTCACGCGGAGGGCGCCGGTCTGGAGGCCGCCGCCGATGGGCACGGCCTCGACCCAGTTGGCGCTCGACGCAGCAATCGCGACCTGGTTGGTGATCGCGATCGGGTTGGACTCGGAGACGTTGCCGACGATGTCGTTGAGGTCGGAACCCGGGGCGGCGCGGACGAAGGTGCCGGCCGTGGTGTTCGACGCCATCGCGCGGGCGAACTGCAGGATGGAGTTGGTGCCGGCCGCGAACGTGGGCGGGTCGGTCAGGAGGGTGGGCGTGTCGGCGAAGGTGGCGCCGCCGTCGCTGGAGAGCTGGAAGTCACCAGCAGCGGTGATGCTGGCCAGGACGGTCTGGTTGATGTCGTTGGCCGCGCCGCCGGTGTTGAGCAGCTCGTTGAAGACCCAGAACAGGTTGGTGCCGTCCTGGCTGAGGATGACAGCGCTGAGCTGGGGGTTGACGGTGTCAACGGTGAAGTTCTGATCGATCGCCTCGTTGGCGTTGAAAACGGTCTGGATACCGTTGACGTTCGCGAGGTTCAGGGTGACATCGGTCGTGGTCGCGATGAGTCGGAACGAGTCGACTCCCGCCGTGTTCAGGAATGAGTTGACGCCCGCAACGACCGAGAGGTCGATCTGCAGGCCGGTGTTGCCGCCGGCGTCCGAGTAGTTCGGGTTGGCGACGAGACCGCTGCCGACGTCGAGGAAGACGCCCGCGATCGCGGCTCCGGCGTTGTCGAGGCCGATCAGGGCAGCTCTCGAGATGGGCTGGCCGTCGGTGATCGTGCCCGCACCGGCCTGGCCGGCGGGAAGATCAAAGTCGATGGTGGTCATGCCGCCGGTGATTTCAATGTTGCCATTGACCGGCGCGTTCACGGTCAGTCCGTCAACGGCCGCGCCAAAGGCGGTGCCGCCGGTGACCGCAACGCCAGCAGTCAAGGCCAGAGCCTTCGCTGCATACCTCATGGTCGTCATTCCTTTCTTCTGCTCCACGGTGAGAATCAAACTCGATCGTTTCTGACACTGCGGTGCGGGTGAACCGTGACGGGCCCGCGCCGCAGAAGGGAAAAAACACTGGGGTCGGAGCACCGAGCTCCGTGTCTAGCGTGGTTGAATCTGTCGGGCGTTCGTTCTGTCTCCGTGCATTCTGAGACCGATGTTGGCCGCGCTGTGCACCCGGACCGGGTTATCGGATCGTGCGCAAGGTAGCGACAAGAGTTAGTCGACGCAAAGTCTGCCCGCAAGGGGCGACGCGCCCTGGTTGGGATCATTCGAATTCGTCAGGCTCTCTCTCCGCCCTCACTCTCCGTCCGTGCGATGCTGCCGGAGGCGAGCCGCCCCGTTCCACGCGGCGGTCCATTCTCAGCGCGGAAGACTCCCAACCGCGCGTCGCTACTCCGTTCAGGGGATATCGGCCCCTGCGCTGGTTCTCGGCTGATTTTTGTTCAGTAGATACCAACTTGGAGCATTGTCGACGATCCGGAGCGCTCGGTGCATCATCGAAACCGATGAATTACCGGACCAGAGTGGTGTTTGCGCGTTGATTCCGCCGCGCATCGGGGATGCGGAGACCCTTGGGGCCACAACAGTTAGACGTTGATGCCGCCGCTCCGGTATCCCTCGAGGAGCCGGCAGGCCACCAGGCCCACGAGGTCGCTCTTGCGGGACGTGCCGAGCTTGCGATGCAGGCGCATCAGGTGCGAGCGGAGCGTCGGGAGGGCGATGCAGAGGCGCTCGGCCGCGGCATCGTTGGTACCACCCTCACAGATCTCGAACAGAACGTCGAGCTCGCGGGGCGTGAGGTCGGCCAAGCTCTCTATAAGGAAGGCGCGCTCGCCCGGCATGATCGAGAAGCGGTGCTCCGGCTGCGTGCGCCGGCGCCTGGGGCTGACCTCCGGCTCGCGGAGGAGGTCCATCGAGACGTCGAGCCCGCCGGGGGGGACGCGGGGCCCGTCGACGGACGGGCGGACCGGCCTGCCGTCGAAGCGCAGGGCTGGCTTGTCGAGTGCGGGGGTCGATGTGGGCGTCATGAATCCCTCTCCGATCCGTCTATCGCTCTCCCGCGTGCGTGAGCGGCGCGCGGGACTCTTCCGTGAACGCTCTTAACGTACCCGATGCTGGGGCTGCTGCAAGTCAATGGCGAACAGCACTTTGCGCGCGGTTGCCGATAACCGCTCGGACGTCGCGGTGCGTGCGTGCGGGTCGCGCCGGTGCGGTTCTCGCGATCGCGCGGGACTGCCGGTTCTTTCCGTTATGCCGGGGCTGAAGCTCGCCGATGCAGACCACCGAACCGGGCGGGTCGTCTCAGGGTGAGCGGCCTGTGGTGAAGCCCGGCTCACCGGAGGAGGCCGCAACGATGAAGCTCGAAGAGATCCTCCGCCGCGCGGCGGAGTCCGATGCATCGGATATCCACATCGTCGCCGGCCATCCGCCCGTGACCCGCGTGCACACGGTGATGACACCGATGGACGCCGAGACCGTCACGGCCGAAGCCGCCGAGTCGATGCTGAAGGAGATGGCCGGGCCCGAGGCGCTGGCCATGTTCGAGCGCGACAAGGACTCGGACTTCTCCTACGAGGTCAAGGGCCTGGGCCGCTACCGCGTCAACGCGCACAGCCAGCGCGGCGTGATCGGCATCGCGATGCGTGCCGTGAAGACCAAGGTGCCGCCGCTCGGCAACCTGAACCTCCCCGAGGTCATCGGGCAGCTGACCTACCTCCCGCGCGGCCTCGTGCTCGTGACGGGCGACACCGGCTCGGGTAAGTCGACGACGCTCGCCGCGATGATCCAGGCGATGAACGAGCGCTACAAGAGCCACATCATCACCCTCGAGGATCCGGTCGAGTACACGCTCGAGTCGCACCAGTGCCTCATCGAGCAGCGCGAGCTCGGGCAGGACATGCCCAGCTTCGCTTCTGCGCTCAAGCACGCGCTGCGTCAGGACCCGGACATCATCCTGGTCGGTGAGATGCGCGACCTCGAGACCACGGCCCTGGCGATGACGGCGGCCGAGACGGGCCACCTCGTGCTGAGCACGCTGCACACGTGCAACGCCAGCCAGACGGTGGAACGCATCATCGACATGTACCCGGCGAACCAGCAGAACCAGATCCGCGCGATGCTCGCCGACACGCTGCAGGCTGTCGTCAGCCAGACGCTGTTCAGCCGCATCGACGCCAAGGGCATGGTCCCGGCGGTCGAGGTGCTGCTGTGCACGCCGGCCGTCCGCAACATCATCCGCGAGGGCCGCACGTTCGAGATTCCGAACGTAATCGAGACCAACCGCGCGCTCGGCATGCGGAGCCTGGACGCTTCGATCGCGGAGCTCTACTTCAACGGGATGATTTCCCGCGATGACGCCATCGCGCAGGCGGCGTTCCCCGACAAGCTGGACAAGCAGCTGGCGGCGTAAGACACGGATGCAAGAGAGGCTCTCCAGCGATAGAGGTCAGTGATGCCAGCCTATCGGTACCAAGTTCGTTCTTCCTCCGGCCAGACGGTCGTCGGGGTGCTCGCGGCGGAAACAGCCGCGGCGGCGGCGAACACGCTGCGCTCGCAGGGCAACCACGTCCTGGCGTTGACTCCGGTCCAGACGAACTTCTCCAGCGGCCAGCTGTTCCAGCGCCTCAAGGAGCTGAACGCCGGCAAGCCGACGCTCAAGCACGTCCTGGACTTCACAACGCAGCTGGCCGTCATGGTGCGTGCCGGCATCGGCATCCGCTCGGCCCTGGAGGGGATCGCCGAGCAGACGGACCACTACCGCTTCAAGCAGATCATCCTGGGCCTCAAGAACGACGTCGAGTCGGGCAAGCAGTTCTCCGAGGCGCTGAGCCGTCACCCGAAGCTGTTCAACCCTCTGTACGTCAACATGGTCCGCGCATCGGAGATGTCCGGCTCGTTCGGCAAGATGCTGGACCGCATCGCGGCGTACACGTCGCAGCAGATCGAGACCAAGAAGATGGTCATCGGCGCGATGATCTACCCCGGTGTCATCGCGACGATGGCGATCGGTGTGACGATCTTCCTGCTGACGTTCGTGCTGCCGAAGTTCGCCTCCGTGTTCGAGGGCAAGGAGGACGTGCTCCCCTGGGCAACGACCTTCCTGATGGCGCTCTCGGCCTGGATGGTCGTGAACTGGCCGATCCTGCTGGGCGCTCTCGCCGTCGGCGGCGTGGGCCTGTTCGTGTTCTCGAAGACCGACTTCGGCGCCTACTGGATCGACGTGGCCAAGCTGAAGGTCCCGATCTTCCGGCGCATGTTCCGCTCGCTGTACATCAGCCGATCGCTGCAGACCATGGGCGAGCTGATCAACGCGGGTGTCCCGATGCTCGACACCCTGGCGATCACAGGCGATATCTCGGGCAACCGCATCTACAAGCGGATGTGGCGCTCGGTGTACACCAGCGTGAAGCAGGGCAAGAAGATCGCGACCACGATGATGCAGGACAGGCTCCTGCCGCACGCGGTCATCCAGATGATCGGCGCCGGCGAGGAGTCCGGTAAGCTCGGCGAGGTGCTCGACGAGGTCGCCGGTTACTACGCCAAGCAGCTGCGTGACGCGATCAAGGCGGTTACCGGAATGATCGAGCCCCTCATGATCATCATCATGGGCTCAATCGTCGGATTCATCGCGATGGCGATCATTCTCCCGATCTTCAAGATGAGCCAGATCGTTCGGTAACCGATGATTCCTGTGATGCGTTGCGCCCCCCATCCCGGGGGAGCGGGCGCCGTCAGATGCACAGGACTCGGCTTATGCGTACACACAGCTCGGCAAGTCAACGGAGCGCGCGTCAGGTTCGCGGGCTCGCGGGGTCCGGCTTCACGCTGCTCGAAACGGCGCTCACGACGGTCATCATCGGTGTCGGCGTGCTCGCCGTGATGGAGGCGCAGCAGGCGTTCCTCGAGCGGAACACCTGGTCGACGCAGGCCTCGACCGCGACCTACCTCGCCAACGAGATCCGCGAGATGTCCGAGGGCTTCCCGCGCCACGATCGATTCGCTGGCGGCATCTACTTCGCGACGGCCGGCGACCCGGCCACCTTCGCGGGGTGGGGCCCGGAGAACGGCGAGGTTGTGGTCGTCGACCTGGATGACCTCGACGATCTCGACGGCGCGGTGTTCGGCGACGCGACAGACTTCCCGACCGGCTTCACGCTGACGCAGCGCTACGCGGGCCCGATCAACGCGTTCGGCGACGTGATCCCCGAGACGCTCTACGACGGGACGACCGAGACCTTCGATCCCGGCGACGGGACGGGCGAGCAGATCGTCCCGATGCGCAACTGGACGCAGATCGTGCAGGTCGAGAAGGTCGATCCGTACGACCTGAGCACGGTCGTGCCCAACGAGACCGAGGACAGCATCGCGGGGATCGTCTCGCGTGCGGTCGATCGGTACCCGGTCCGGGTCACCGTGTCGGTGCTCTTTCAGGACGACCCGGCCGGCGACGCGAGCGAGTCAACATCCATCAGCTGGGTGGTCCTCCCCGAATGAACCCGCAGCGAATCCGTCGGCGCAGCGCCGAGGTGCCGGGGGGCAAGGAGAGCGATATGTCGAGCACAACCAGACAGTGCGGCAGCAGCAAGGTGCGGGTCCGGGGCCGGCGTGCGCAGCGCGAGCGCGGCGTGTCGGGCATCCTCGCGATGATGTTCCTCGTGCTGTTCAGCTCGCTGGCGGTCGCGATGGCCGCCGTGAGCCAGGGCAACCTGCGCACCGCCGACACGCACCAGCGTGTCATCCGTGCCCAGGGCGCCGTGGACTCTGCGCTGCTGCTGGCCGAGGCACGCCTGTCGAACGCCGCCCGGCGCTTCGTCGTGGCTGAAGGCGACATCACGCCGGGGTACGCGCTCCAGCTCTGGAACGGCACGTACGCCAGCGATCCGCCCGTGACGGTCCTGCCGCCGGCGGACGGCATGTCCGAGGCCGGCCTGCCCTCGGGCATGGCCCAGGCGCTGCGGAACATCAACGCGGCCGACGCGTCGTCGAACATCGCGACCGGGATCACGCTCGGATCGCCGCCCACCGGCTGGGTCCGCAGCGATCCGATCGGGCTTCACCGCGACGCGCAGGGCAACATCGTCACGGCGGTGCAGGTCGACTACCTGCCGCCGGATACGCTCGGTCGCGTGCTGGTCGTGGCGACCGGCTACGAGTGGGACTACATCCGCAGCAGCTGGGTGACGCGCACCGCGCAGCAGTACTTCAACATGGTCAAGGCGCTCGACCACGCGATCATCGCGCCTTCGCGCATCATGATCGGACGCAACGTCCAGGTCGATGGCCCGCTTGGCATCCGCTACAACAGCGCCGCGCTCGACACGCTCGACGGCCCGCCCCTGGTGACCCGCAGCGACTTCTACGGTCTCGACGCCGACCTCGACGCCAAGCTCGACGCCTTCTACACGGCGATCCTCGCCGATGACGTCGACGGCGACAACCGCCTGCGCGAGGGCCACGTCGTAGAGGGCGCGAACGTCGCGACTCTCAACACGAGCGACTTCGACGGCGACGGGAACGGCGACTCGGCGTTCATCGACGGGTCCCGCGACGAAGCGATCGATGACTTCGACGTGTTCATGAGCCACTTCGATTCGAACGGCGACGGACAGGTCGTGTGCTCCTCGACGCTCACCGCCGGCACGCCCAACGCGGCCCGCCCCGTCGAGTTCACGCTCGACGACCGTTTGGCAGAGCTCATCGACTCGGGCAAGCCGGATCGGAACGGCAACGGCCTGCGCAACGGCGACCTCGTCAACGGCACGTGGGACTTCACCACGTTCGAAGACAACAACGGCGACGGCACGCTCAACGCCGGCGACCTGGACCTGGACGATCAGGCCCTGGGGTACCGCGACGGCGTGATCGACTACCGCGACCGCTACCGCAAGGTGCGCGGCGCTGTGTACATGCGGGCCGCGCGCACGGACTGGGAGGCGGCCGACGACGGGACCGGGACAGCGGTGGGCGACTACCAGCAGTTCCTCGAGGGCCCCCTCGGCGAGCAGGGCGATCTCGCGCCCCTTCTCTTCGAGGCGGACGACGCCGAGATCCCGCCGGTGACCCAGGACAGCTTCGCGACCGCCGCGCAGCTCATGGCGGATTTCCACAGTGAGTCGGGCGTGTCGTCCCTGCCGTTCGACACGCAGGTCAGCAACGCAAAGGGCGGCGGCTGGACGCCGACGCGCGTCGTCGAATCGACGCCGTACGGCTCGCCTTCCCCCGCGGACTGGTACTCGCGTCCGGTGTACGACAACATCGTGTTCCGGAACGTGACGATCCCCATGGGCACGAACGCACTGTTCCGCAACTGCACGTTTATCGGCGTGACGCGTGTCGAGGCCTTCACCGACAACACGCATCCCTCGTGGGTGTTCTACGGCGAGGAGCAGCGCGACCCGATCACCGGCGCGCTCAGCCTGGTCTACCCGCCGCCGCCCGCGGCGAGCGATGCGCAGCTCGACAAGAGCTACACCGTGCCGACGGCGCCGAACTACGCGTCGCTGCCCGATCCCCTCGAGGTGAACGTCGACGTCGACGGCGACACCTTCCTGCCCGACACCGTCTACAACACGAAGCTGCTGGCCAACAACATCCGCTTCGACGACTGCCTGTTCATCGGATCGATCGTCTGCGACAAGCCGACCAACTACACGCACATCCGCAACAAGCTGCAGTTCACCGGCGCGACGGTCTTTTCCGATGTGCACCCCGATTTCCCGAGCGACCCGGCGCTGAACATGACGTCGCAGGAGCTCGCCATCGCGCAAACCAGCTCGCTGATGGCCCCCCACTACTCGGTCGACATCGGCACGAACAACTCGCCTCAGGCGCAGGACGTCCGCCTCCAGGGCGCCGTCATCGCCGGCGTGCTCGATGTCCGCGGCAACGCCTCGATCCGCGGCGCGCTGCTGCTCACGTTCGAGCCCGTCTACGGCACCCCGCCGCTCGCGCAGTACGGTGTCGCGATCGGCAACCCATCACAGTTCAACGTAACGCTCGGGTACTTCGGGCCGCAGGACGGCGATGAAGAGGGCATCAACCTCACGTCGCTCACCGATCTCGACGGCGACGGCAACCTCGATATCGGGTGGGACTCGGCGCGCGACGCGGCGGGCACCCTGGTCGAGCTGACGACGCTCCCCGTGCAGGACTCGTGGTTCGACGGCCTGCCAGACTCGGACGCGGACCCCGCCCAGCACCACCGCCGGGCGATCCAGTTCAACGGGTTCGGGAAGATCCGGCTCGAGCTGGATCGCGACCTCGTGCTCCCCGACGGGCTCGAGGCCCCGATGAGCTTCCGGCCCGATCCCGAGACCTACCAGGAAGGCCGCTTCACAGCCCCGTGACGGTCGCATCGACGAGACCAAAGGAGCCAACGGATATGGCGCGCTCTGCACTCAGCCCACTGTTCCGGCGCCGCGCTCGCGGCCTGAGCCTGATCGAGATGCTGATCGCCCTAACGATCAGCGCCGCTCTGCTTACCGCTGCGCTCGTGGCTCTGAACGCGATGTTCAAGGGCTACAAGCAGACGACCGAGTCGGCGTCTACGCACGTGGTCAGCCGCATCGTGATGTCGCGCCTGCAGGGGATGATGCGCACCGGTGAGGACTTCGGCCCGGTTCCGGCCCAGATCCTCGACAGCAATCTCAACCCTCTGGCCAGCGACTACTTCGAGTTCGTCGGGGAGAAGGACGCGTTCGGCGATCCGGTCGAGCTGGTCCGGATCGAGTACCGCTACCCCGGCGAGGCCGCCGGACGCCTGCTCACCTGGTCGGCGTCGAACGGTGTGCGCCCGCTTGACCCCGCGAACCCGCCCGCGCCGGGCCCGGGGGAGCTTTGGTTCCTCCTGTACGACGCGACGACGAACCCGCCGACGCTGCTCCAGGAGAATCCGCTGATCAGCGGTGTGCGGGTGGTGACGTTCACGATGGCCTACGACATCGGGCCCCAGCTCGTGCGCGGCTCGATCGACATCACGATCGAGCCCAACGACTCGGAGGACTTGACCGTGGGCATCGAGGGCGAGATGCAGACCTTCCGCCTGGTCGCGAGCGCCGCTCCCCGCACCGGCGCCGACTGAGCCGGATTACCGGACCATGCCGGTGCGTCCGATGGGCGCGGGTTCGCGGACGCGCCTCAATCCGTGCGCTGTTCGCGACGATGCTCTTCTCGGAACCTCTGATCCGGGGAAGGCGCCATGTCCATCGATGATTCCGGCCTGACGATCCGCAAGACACGCCGCCGCGTGATCGGCGTGAACGGCGATCTGGCTCTCTCAGACGATCACGCTCGCCTGGTGAAGCTCAGCTCGGCTGTGCGCGCCCGCGAGGGCCGCTTGCCCTGCACGGCCGTCGACATCAGCGAGGGCGGCATGGGGGTGCTCTGCGAGTGCTTCCTCCCCCGGCGCTGCCGGTGCGACATCAGGCTGCTGAACCCCGCGAACCCCGACGAACCGATCTTCACGGCGCGGATGCGCGTCGCCCGGCCCCAGATGGTCGACCGTCGCCCGGGCTACCAGCTCGGGCTGATCTTCGATGAGGACGGATCGGTGTTCGCCGAGCGCCTGCAGCGCTTCATGACACTGATCGACGAGATCTGACGCGAGCCAACGGATACGAAGGAGCCGGAGCCGTGCTGCAACGCGAGGAATACCTGGTCCGCGACCTGCTCGAGGCGGGAGTCATCGAGGAGTCCTCTGTCGAGCGCGCCAAGGTGTACGCAGGGAACGAGGGAGTTTCGATCACGCGGGCGCTCGTCGACACCGGCGCGACCGCCATGCGGGAGATCGCGATCGCGCAGGCCTCGATGTACGAGTGCTCGTTCGTCGACCTGGACAACTACGACATCGACCTGAAGCTGGCGGCGAGGCTGCCCAAGCAGATCGCGCAGAAATACACCGCATTCCCGCTGTTCGACATCGAGGGCGTTGTGACTGTCGGCATGGCCGACCCGATGGACTTCAAGGCGGTGGACCAGATCCGCGCGCGCCTCGGCGACGAGATGACGTCCGTGCTGTGCGAACCCGCGGCGCTCGAGAAGCTGATCGGGCGGGCCTACAGCCTCATCCAGGACGGCGCCGACGCCGGACGAGCCGCCAAGGAACCGACGCGATCGAACGACCTCACGACCGGCGAGGAGCCGATCGTCGCGGCGGTGCGCGAGATCGTGGCCGGCGCGATCGACGCCGGGGCGAGCGACATCCACCTGAGCGCCGACCAGGAGAACCTGCACCTGCGCTATCGCGTCGACGGCGTGCTCTCCGCCCAGCAGGGTCCCGCGCTGTCCATGCACGGCTCGCTCGTCCGGAGGATCAAGGTGCTCGCGAACCTCGACCTCACGCAGACACGCAAGCCCCAGGACGGCAAGTTCCGCTACTCGCACGAGGGCAAGGAGTACGACCTGCGCTGCAGCATCGTCCCGACGATCTGCGGCGAGAGCGTCGTGATCCGCGTGCTCAAGCCCGACGCTTCATTCGCGGGATTCGATCAGCTTGGGATGAACGACCGGGTGCGCGAAGAGTTCCAGGCGGCGCTCACGAAGCCCCACGGTCTCATCCTCGTCACCGGCCCAACGGGCTCGGGCAAGACCTCGACCCTGTACACCGCGCTGCAACACCTCAACACGCCCGACCGGAACATCATGACCGTCGAGGACCCGGTCGAGATCCGCATGCCGGTCGTCCGCCAGACTCAGGTCAACCCGGAATCCGGGCTGACCTTCGCCGATGCGCTCCGCGCGCTGCTGAGGCAGGACCCCGACGTAATCCTCGTCGGCGAGATCCGCGACGAGGAAACCGCCCACATCGCGGTGCAGGCATCGATGACGGGGCACCTCGTGCTGACCACGCTGCACACGAACGACGCCGCGGGCGCCATCGACCGGCTCCGCGACCTGGGCGCGCCGGCGTACGCCATCGCTGGATCGGTGCTGTGCGCGATGGCACAGCGCCTCGTGCGACGCGTGTGCGACCAGTGCGCCGAGGAGTACACGCCGAGCCTCGAAGAGCTGCAGGCGCTGGGGATCTCGGGCGCGGGTGAGGGCTCGTTTAAGCGAGGGGCGGGCTGCCCGGCGTGCTCGGGCTCGGGCTATTCCGGGCGCCTCGGTGTCTACGAGCTGATGCCGATGTCGCAGGAGCTCCAGCGTCTGATCCACGCGGGGGCCGGACCGGTTGATCTGCGCAACGCCGCCCGGCGGGCGGGCGCCAGGACGATGCTGGAAGACGGCCTCGACAAGGCGCGCGCCGGCCTCACGACGCTGGAAGAGCTGATGCGCGTCCGGGCGACGATCTCGGAAGACACCGATGAGGGCGGGACGGAGCAGTTCGCCCGCATGTCTGCGTGAGCGCCGCCCGGTTCGAGTACAGCGCGACCGACGCCGCCGGGCAGAAGAAGCGCGGGTTCGTCTCTGCGCCCGGGAAGGCGGAGGCCTACCGGCAGCTGACGACCCAGGGGTTGATCCCGATCAGGATCAAGGCCGCCGACGCGGGGCGCCTGCGCCGCGGTCGCAGCCGCGTGCCGATCTCGGAGATCACGCAGTTCACGCGCGAATTGGCCGTGCTGCTCGAGGCGGGCGTGCCCGTCGTCGACGGCATCCGGGGCATCGCCGAGCAGACCCACAACCCGCGGGTGCGCGCGGCGACCATCGAGATCGCCGCCGACATCCAGGCCGGTTCGACGGTGAGCGACGCGCTGGCGAAGCACTCGTCGATCTTCGGCGACGTGTTCGTCGAGACCGTCCACGCCGCCGAGCGGAGCGGCAACATGGTGCGCATCCTCGAGGACCTCGCCGAGATGCTGGACGCCCAGGCCGAATTCCAGCGCCAGATCAAGCGGGCGCTCACCTACCCGGTTCTGGTGACCGTGACGTTATCGATCGCCGTGGCGTTCCTCCTGGCGTTCGTGGTGCCGAAGTTCGCCGAGCTCTTCGAGCGCCGGGGAGTGGAACTCCCCCTGCTCACGCAGGTCCTCATGTACGTCGGGACGGTGCTCCGGTCCTACTGGTGGGCTCTTGCCGCCGGCGCGGGCGCGGGCTGGCTGTTCCTCCGCAAAGGCGGGCGTGCGCCTTACGCCCGAGAGCTTTCGGACCGATTGCTCCACAGCGTCCCCCACCTCAAACAGGTGCTGGTGGGGACCGCTGTCGCCAGGTTCGCGAGAGTCTTTGGGCTATGCATCGGATCAGGACTGCCGCTGTCGGACTCGCTGGAGCTGAGCTCTCGTTCTACGGGACGCCCGCTCCTGGAGCGCGACGTGCGCTCGCTGATCGAGGGCGTGCACTCGGGCGACAAGCTCTCGACCCGTCTGGACGGGTGCGACTACTTCCCGAGCTTCGCCAAGCGGATGATCGCTGCGGGCGAAGAATCCGCCCAGCTGCAACGCATGTGCGGGATCATCGCCAAGCACTACGACAGAGAGACGTCACACATCGCAACAACGGCGGCAGCGATCATCGAGCCGCTTCTGATTGTCGTTCTCACCGGGGCCGTGCTGATCGTCGCGCTGGCGATCTTCGTGCCCATGTGGGATCTGGCCGGTTTGGTTGGTTGATTGGTTGATTGAACGGAACGGAGTCCGCGTCTCTGTGACCATGATCAAGCGGGCGCAGCTGATTCGAAACGGAGTCAATGGAATGATCACCTCACGCATGTCTCACAGGGGCGCTCGGGCGTTTACGCTTATCGAGCTCATCGCGGTCATGGTTGTTCTCGCCGTGCTGGCGGGGATCGCCGTGCCCAAGTACTTCGACTACGCCGCCCGCGCGCGGTCGGCCTCGCTGCAGGGCTCGCTCGGCGGCATCCGCACCGGCGTTGCCAACTTCTTCGCCGACTCGAGCTTCAACGGCTCGGCGGCCTACCCGACGTTCGCCGAGCTCACGACCACCGGCACGGTGATGCAGGAAGCCCTGCCCGCCAACCCCTACAACGGTCTGAACACGGTGCAGAGCGTCAACAAGGCCGCGGCCGACGCCCGCACAACGAGCAACCTCACGCAGTTCGGCTGGAACTACTACGTCGACAACTCGCTGACGCCCCCTGAGGCGCTCTTCTACGCCAACTCCACCGACGCGACGACCGTCGCCGACGGCTCGGGCGGTTTCATCGACTCGAACGACCTCTGATCCCCTCCCGGGCACGGAGCGCGTGATGGCATCGGCACGTACATGCCGGGTCGGCGCGCGCTCCTGCCGGGCGTTCTCGCTGGTGGAGCTCGTCATGGTGATCGGGCTCCTGTCGCTGATCTCTGCGACGGCGATCCCGACACTGTCGTGGATGGCGGACGCCCGCGCCGGAGCGCTGCGCGACGAGTGCGCGCGTCAGCTGCGTCTCGCGCGGGCATCGGCGCTGGCCACCGGGATGCCGCACGGCGTCTCGTTCGACCTCGGGGCCGGGACCCTGACGCTCGTGCGGATCGAGTCCTCGGGCGCGAGCCCCGGGCCCGCCCTCGGGCCGACCGGTTCGCCAGTCGAGCCAGTTCGGCTGGGCTCTCGGTACGGGAGCCAGGGCGTCGCCTCAGTGATAAACGGTGACGGGACGTCGGGCGACGCGGTGCTCTGGTTCGGGTTCAAGGGAACACCCGAGGTCCGCAACGCCTCGGGCGTGGTTTCGGCGCCGTTCGCGCAGGACGCGGTCGTCACCGTCAGCGGCGGCGCCACCATCGTGGTGCGGAGAGTCACGGGGGCCATCGAATGACCGGACGCCGCGCTTTCACGCTCCTGGAGACGATCATCGCGATGGTCATGATCTCGATCGCGCTGCCCCCGATCGTCGCGCTGATGCACGACGCGTCCCGGGCGCGGATCGACGCCGCCAACGCCGAACGCGCGTCCTGGCTGGCTGCCGCGGTGATGGAGCACATCTGCGCCGACGTCGCCAGCGCGGACGCATCGCTCGGGCCCGAGGCGCTCGCCGACTCGAGCGCCTATCTGACCACGCCCGTCACCGGGTTGAACGCACGCCTGCAATCGCTCGCGACGTTCTACGCCGGCTGGGGGATCTCCTACAGCGTGACGATCAGCGGGCTGGTATCGAGCGACGGCACCGTGAGCGGCGACGCGGACCTGGACGTGTTCCGCTCGGTCGAGGTCGAGGCAGCGTTCCCTGATTCGGGCGGCACCCGGAGCGTGAATGTCGCGAGGAGCTTCGCGATCCGATGAACCGTCGCACCCGCATCAACGCATTCACGCTCGTCGAGTTGCTCGCCACGCTCGCGCTGGTCGGTGCGCTGGCGGGATCGGCCACGCCGCTGGTGCTCCGGCTCGCCGACGCGCACCACGCCGCGGTTTCCCAGCGGGATCAGGCAGAATCCGTGGGCGCCGCGATGGAGCGGATCGCGCGGTTCGTGCGCGAGATCCCGCGCGTGGCTGCCGAGAGCGACGAGGTCGCGATCGCCAGCGCTTCGGCGTCGAGGTTTGAACTCAGCTCCGGCGACAGCCTGGAGCTGACCGGCCAGACGCTCTGGCTCGTCGAAGACGGTGCGGCGGCCTCTCCGCTGCTCCAGGGAACCACGGTGTTCGAACTCGCGTTCATCGGCGGAGACGGGACGACCGACACGTCGGGCGATCTCGGCCAGACTCAGCGTGTTGATGTGCGCATCGCGACGGGGGACTTTGAGCTCCGGTCGAGCGCGTTCATCCGCGTGGCGCGAGGAGACGAATGATGACCGAGTCCAGGCGTGGATCGGTGCTGCTCGCGGCGACCGTCGTACTCGCCGTGACGTCGCTCGGCGTGGCGACGGTGGTCACCGCGGGCGGAGACGACGCCCGCCTCTCGACGCTGCGCCTTGACTCGATGCGCGCGCTGTACGCCGCTGAGAGCGGCGCGGAGGCCGCTGTCGACGCCCTGCTCCGTGACCCGGGAACCCCGTTCCTTGGTCCGATCACGCTCCCCGATGGATCGATCGCGACCGTCGACGTCCCGTTCGGCGCGAGCCCCAACCCGCCGGGGACGCTGCGAGTCACGGGTTCGGCCGGGGAAGCATCCAGGCGAATCGAGGTGACGGTGCAGTAGACCCCGGCGGCTTCGATAACCGGCGCCGGACGCCCCCTTGCGGGCAACCCGCCCCCGGATCAGGCCGATGTTGGACCGAGAAAGCGCGCTCCCAGCGCCATCGGACGCGGAACGGAATCCCTTGTCACGACCCTTGCCCATTCTGGAACTCACCCCGTCGGGGGTGCGCCTCTCGCCGGGCTCGGGCGCGCCGTGGTCGTTCTGCGAGGTCGATCCCGAGGATCTCGAGCGCTCGTGGAGCACCGACCTGGGCGCCTGCGATGCCGCGCTGGAGGAGTTGCTGGATCGCCATTCGCTGCGCGGGCCGCGCGTGCAGATCCGATACAAGAGCCCGCGCTCGACGGCCGAGCTGCACAGCCTCCCGCTGGCCGGTGCCGCTGCGCTGGAAGCAGCCCTGCTCTCGGTCGGTGAGTCGTTCGGCTCCGAGACCGCGGGGAGCTGCAGCGCCGTCTCGATACTCGGACGCGATCCTTCGAACTCGCGCGTGCACCACGTGATCGGTGTGGCGGATCTCGTCTCACACGTGGAAGCGGTGTGGGCCTGGGCCGAGCGGGCAGGGTGCGCCGTGCAGAGCGTGGTGCCCACGCACGCGGTCACGCTCAGCGAGACTGTCGCCGCGATGCTTCGCGATCGCGGCGAGGGCACGCGCGCGTACTTCCTTCTCGATGTCGACTCTGCCTGCGTCGGCGCGAGCGTCGACGGCGGGATCGCGTTCGCGCGACCGATCGACATCGGGCTTTCCACGATCTCCGACCCGCTGGCACAGCTCGGCGTTGGCGGCTGCGACTCTCAGGAAGGCCGGATCGAACTGTTGGCACGGATGGGTGTCCCTGCTCCGCGCACCGTCGCCGACGAGGAACTGGGGATCCAGGCCAAGGACGTCCTGCCGCTGATCCAGCCGGTGCTGCAGCGGGTGTTCGTCGAAGTGAAGCAGTCGCTCCGATTCAATCTGCCTCGCGAGCGGACCGGCGAGACGTCGATCAATGTGATCGGCGCCGGCGCCCGTGTGCCGCGTCTGGCCGAGGCGCTCGGCGATCATCTGGAACTCAACGTCTCGGCGAGCGAGCCGAGCCCGAGCCGGCGCTCTTCGCCGGCGCTGCCGGTCCTCCGCCCGCCGGCGCGCGGCGCCGCGGTCCACGCCCGGCGCCTGCGGGGCGCGCTCGTGGGAGGGGGAATCGCCGCGGCGCTCATGCTCGGCGCCGACGCCTGGTTCGCGATGGAGCGGACGGAGGCGGCCCAGCAGCAGCTGGCGGCTGTGCAGCCCACGCTGCAGCAGCAGGTCTCGGGCGCCGACGGGTTCGACCGCGACCTTGGCAGCGTCGTGTCGCTCAATGACGCCGTGCGCGCGATCGACGCCGAGGCCGGACCGCGCTGGATGATCGGCCCCGCGATGCGCGAGATCGCTGCGCGGGCGCCGGAGTCGCTGCTGATCAGGCACATGCGCTCGGATATTGCCGACGGGCGGGCACGCCTCGTGCTCGATGGCTACGCGTGGAAGGGAGAATCCGCGGACGCCACGCGGGTGCTGAGGGACTTCATCGCAACGCTCGAGGAATCGGCGCTCGTCCGCGACGTGCGCCTCGGCACGACGCAGCGACTGGATTTCGACTGGGGCGAGGCGACGGGGTTCACACTGTCACTCGTCCTCGAGGGTGTCGAGCGCCGCTGGGGCGCCGCTCAGCAGGAGGGTGCACCATGAGCGCGCCCGCCGGCGATCGCCAGCTACTCTCGTTCGCATTGATCGTGTGCTCGCTCATCGCGGGCGCCGAGATGATGGTCCTGCAGCCACTCCGCGAACGCGCGCAGGCCGCCGACAGCGCTGCCCAGGCAGCGCAGGCAGCGGTGCAGCAACACGGCGGCGGACAGACGAGGCTCAGGGACGGACTCCTGCGCCACGCTGAACGCATCGGGGTGGCGCTCGAGGTAGCGGAACAAGGCTGCGCCGTCGACACCGACCCGCTGGCGACCTACGAGCGCACCATGCGCACGGCCGAAGCTCTCGGAGTCGGCATCTCCAGGATGGAGCCCATCGGAGGAGCCAAGCACGACCCCGAGGACGCGGCGCTGCGCCTGGACCGGTACCGCCTCGACGCCGCGGGCTCGTTCGATGCGATCGCGTCGCTGATCTCGAGTATTGAACTCGGCGCCGAGCCGGCCCGCGTGGAGAGCGTGTCGGTCAGCCCGGATCAGGATCCCGCCGTCGACCGCGTCGCGCTGTCGATGACGATCGTGTTCGTGCGCGGCGAGTTGCCCGAAGGGTGGCGCGAGACGCTGGCGTCGGTCCGCGAGGGAGAGCCCGGATGAGCAGGGCAACCTCACGCCAACGCACGGAACTCGTGCTCGCCGGCATCGCGCCGCTGGCGCTCGTACTCGCGGCGCGGCTGGTGCTGCCGTCGGCGATCCCGATGTCGGCGATGGCCGAGGAAGACGCCCGCGAGCCTCTGCAGGCGCCCGCGGCATGGCTGCTCGAGCGAGACGCCTCGCGGGCCGACCCAGCGTTGCTGAGAGTTCATACGTCCGAACCCGCGTTCCCGAGCCCGATGGCGCTCCGCGATGGGACCGACGAGCAGGTCGCCGAGCCCGCGCAGGTGGTGGTCCCCGACGAACCGGCGGCGCCCGACGCGCCGGGCGTTGTGCTCAGCGCCGTGCTGGGCGGGGCTCGCCCACTGGCGGTCATCGATGGCAAAGCCCTTCGGGTCGGCTCGCTGGTCGCCCCCGGCTGGACGCTCGCCGAGATCTCGGCTCTGCGTCACAGCGTGGTTCTCCGCCACGAGAGCGGCGCGACGCACGTGCTGACCATCGAGCGCTAGACGCGCCCGCTCGCCACGATCTGCTCTATAGTCTGGGCCGAAGCAGGCAGGCCCCGGTGGCCGTGCCCGCTGGGGCGGTAACTCAATTGGGAGAGTGCCAGCTTTGCAAGCTGGAAGTTGCCGGTTCGAGCCCGGTCCGCTCCATTCTCAGTGCGGAAGCGCGTGGCAACACAGCGGCGCCGCCGGCCCCGGACGCGCCCCTGATCGCCCGCCCTATCCTGCCTGCCCTTGGATCAGAAGCCCGACAATCCCGCCCCCGCTGCCCGGCCGTTCTTCTACGGCTGGGTGATGCTCGGCGTGAGCACGTGCGCGTTCATCGCGACGAGCCCGGGGCAGACGGTCATCGTGAGCCAGTTCAACACCTCGTTCCGCGAGAGCCTGCAGCTGTCCGCGGCGGAGTTGAGCAGCGCCTACATGGTGGGCACGCTGCTGGCGGCGCTGCCGCTTGTGTTCATCGGGAAGGCGTCCGACAGGTTCGGCCCGCGGCGCACGATGGGCGCGGTCTGCCTGAGCTTCGCGACGGCGTGCGTGCTGGCCGGGCGCGTCGACTCGATCGTGACGCTGACGGTCGCGTTCTTCTTCCTTCGCTTCCTCGGCCAGGGGGCACTCGGCGTGCTGAGCGGGCACATGCTCGCGCTGTGGTTCGAACGCCGCCTCGGAATTGTCAACGGCGTGAAGCTGATGCTCACGCAACTCGGGTTCGCGATCACGCCGGCCCTGGCGATCTGGCTCATCGCCTCGTTCGGGTGGCGGAACGCTTACGCGCTGCTCGGCGCGCTCGTCGCGATCTCGATGCTGCCCCTGCTGCTGTTCGTAGCCCGCGACCACCCGCACGAGGTCGGCCAGCGCCTTGACGGGGATCCCGTCGACGAACCGCTCCCCAGAGCGATCCACGAGGACGAGGACCCGGAACTCTTGCCCACCGGGCACGCGCACATCGACCCCGCGTTCACGCTGCTCCAGGCGCTGGCCACGCGGAGCTTCTGGATCCTGACCTTCGGGAGCCCGCTGATGGGGCTGATCGGCACGGCCCTGATCTTCCACTCCCAGCCGCTGCTCGAGGCGCGCGGCGCCGACGCCGGGGAGTCGGCGGCGATCCTGCGCACGTGGTCGCTGACGATGATGGCCGTGATCATCCCGGCGGGGTGGCTCGCCGACCGCTTGCCGGCGCGAGTGCTGTTCTCGTTCGCGATCACTCTCCTGCTCGCCAGCAGCGCGATCCCGCTGCTGCCGGGCGGGTCCTGGGTGCTGCACGCTTCGATGCTCGGGTTCGGCATAGGGCAGGGGTTCATCGCGGGTGTCGGCCCCCCCACCGTTGCGCGCTACTTCGGGAGGGCGCACCACGGCGCGATCAGGTCCGTCGTGACGTTCTTCGGCGTCGCCGGAACCGGCCTCGGCCCGGTGATGCTGGGCTGGAGCTTCGACCGGTTCGGGTCGTTCGACCGTGGGCTCCAGGTGTTCTGCATCATGTGCGTGCCGGTGTTGCTCGGCGGCCTGCTGCTCAAGCGCCCGGAGGCGCCGAGCCTGATCGACTAGAGCATCCGCGCGCGGAGCCGGTCGTCGGGAACCGGGCACTCATCGAGTTTCCCGAACCAGCGGTACCGACGGGCGGCAACGAACCGGTAGAGCCGGTCTCGCACCCCACGAGGCAGCACGCCGAGCATCGCCCCTCCCCAACGCCACGGGGCGCGGAGATGTCGAGAGATCGAGACCACCGCGTCGGATCTCGCGAGAGGTGCCCCGTCGGTGCACACGTAGATGAGTGAGTCCAGCGGCACCGGCTCGTCTCCCGAGAGGCCGAGGGCGGCACGGGCGCCCGAACTCTGTAGCGCCGCAAATCGCAGGGTCGCCTCTCGCTCTCGGGCGAGGATGAAGCGGACGCCCCGGTTGCACAGGACACACTCGCCGTCGAAGAGGACCACGGGGGAGGGCACGCGTGACTCTAGGGGGTCTGGGGTCCGGAATAACCCGCCGTGTCGAGCGATTGGCGGGGCCGGATCACCGAATGGAGATGACCCTCAACCCGGCCCCCCGGACGACCGTAAGATCAAGAACGAGATGATCTCCGACGCCCTCACAGCCAAGTTCCTGGGAGTGCTCCTTGCGCTGGCTGTCGGCGCGCAGGCGATCCCTGGGTTCGCGGCCTGCTGCCCGTGTTCTTCCATGGGCTGCTCCGGGCCGGAGACACCGGCGATCGTCGTCGATGAAGCCCCTGCCACCTGCTGCTCGACTGCCGCACCGGCATCCGAGGAGTCGCCCGATGAAGACGAGGGCGAGAACGAGGGCTGCTGCCAGGGGACCTGCCGCTGCACGTTCTGCGGCGTCTCGGTCACGACCCTCTACACGCCCGGCGCACAGTCGGGTGTGAGCGCGTTCGAGCACCAGATCGGGCTGCTGCCCGAGCGCCCCCAGGCCCTCTCGGCCCGGGACGCGTCGTTCGGCCTGCTCCGGCCGCCGATCGCCTGAGAATCCGTACCGCAGGACGGGTGCGCGCTCAGCGCACGCGACGGTTTCTCTCGCGCCCCCCACTCTGGAGCATCCAGGAATGTCTATCGATCCACGCGCCGGCGCCGCTGCTGCGCCGGTCGCGATCCAGCGGACCAAACGCTTCCCCGCGCACCTCGTCGTGCCCGCCGGCGTTGCCCTTGCTGTCGGCGCGATCATCGCCTTCACCGGGCGTGAGGCGCTGACCCCGGCGACACGGGTCACGGTGCGCCCAGTCGTGTTCGCCCAGGAAACGCCTCGCGAAACCGGGCGAGACGAGCCAACTGCTGCGTCAGCCCCGCGCCGGAACGTGCGGACCGTGCAGGCGCCGGGCTGGCTCGAGCCCGATCCGTTCTTGATCGCCTGCACCGCCCTGGCCGAGGGCGTCGTCGCCGAGATGCTGGTGCTCGAGGGCGAGACCGTCGAGGCCGGACAGGTCGTGGCGCGCATGGTCGACGATGACGCACGCCTCGAGCTCATGCGTGCCGAGGGCAACCTCGCGACCGCCGAGGCCGAGCTCGCGCTGGCGCGGGCCGATCTCGAGGCCGCCCAGACCGACTGGGAGGAGCCGGTGGAGCGGGAGCGCGCGGTGGCCGTCACCAACGCGGCGCTCGCCGAGACCATCGCCGAGCTCGAGCAGCTTCCGTCGCTCACCGAGGTGAAACGGAGCGAACTCGCGGGCAAGCGCGAAGAGCTCTCGCGAGCCGAGCGGGCGCTCGAACGGGCGGCTGTCTCGGACATCGAGGTGATCCTGCTGCGGGCCGAGGTCGAGGCCAAGAGCGCCGAGGTCGAGTCGCTCGAGCGGCGCGGTGCGATCCTGACCGCGCGTCGCGATCGCCTGCAGGCCGAGGCCGTGGCCGCAGAGCGGAACTTCGAGCTCCGCGTGGCCGAGAAGCGGATGCTCGACGGCGCCCGCGCAGGGGTCGCCCGCGCGCAGGCCCAGGTGGATTTCGCGCGTGCCCATCGCGATGAAGCGGCGCTGCAGCTGGAACGCATGACGATCCGGGCGCCGATCTCCGGGTTCGTGCAGCGCAGGCTGAAACAGCCCGGCGACAAGGTGCGATTCGGCATGGATACCGAGCACTCGATGCACCTGATCCACCTGTACGACCCGGAGAAGCTCCAGGTCCGCGTCGACGTGCCGCTGGCGGACGCGTCGCACGTGTACGTCGGTCAGCAATGCGAAGTCGTCGTCGACGTGCTGCCGGATGAGACGTTCCGCGGCGAGGTCACCCGCATCACCCACGAGGCCGACCTCCAGAAGAACACGCTGGAGATCAAGGTCCGCGTGATCAACCCGCGCCCGATCCTGAAACCCGAGATGCTGACGCGCGTGAAGTTCCTCGGCTCGTCCGAGGCGGGCGAGCCTCGGAGCGAGACGGGCAGGGAACCGGAGGGTGGAGCGTCCCGCACCGTTCGGGTCGCGCTGGAGTGCATCGAAGACTCCGGCGGAGGCGCCGGCGCTGTCTGGGTGGTGCGGGACCGCTCGGGCGACACGGGTGTCGTGGCGCGGCGCGCCGTGACGATCGGTGGCGCCCCCGAGTCGGGCTATGCACCGGTCGTTGGACCGCTGCACGCCGGCGATCTGCTCGTCGAGATCGGCACACCCCTCGTGGAGGGCCAGCGTGTGCGGATCCGCGAAGGCGGGAGAGGGGGTGTCTCGTGAGCTTGATCGAGTGCGTGAACCTCACGCGTGAGTACCGCAAGGGCGAGAACATCATCCGCCCGCTGGACGGGCTGGACCTCGAGATCGAGGCCGGCGACTTCCTGGCGCTGATGGGCCCGAGCGGCTCGGGCAAGACCACGCTGCTGAATCTGATCGCCGGCATCGACTCGCCCACCAGCGGCTCGCTCGTGATCGGCGGCGTCGATATCTCGTCGCTCTCCAAGCGGAGGCTCGCCGCCTGGCGTAGCGAGAACATCGGATACGTGTTTCAGCTCTACAACCTGGTTCCGGTGCTGACGGCGTTCGAGAACGTCGAGCTGCCGCTGCTCCTGCAGAAGCTGAGCACGAAAGAGCGGCGCGCCCGCGTGGGCGAGGCGCTGGAGATGGTCGGCATCGCCGATCGGCACAACCACTATCCCCGCCAGCTCTCGGGCGGACAGGAGCAGCGGGTGGCGATCGCGAGGGCGATCGTGACCGATCCGGCGATCCTTGTCGCCGACGAGCCGACCGGCGACCTCGACAAGCCCAGCGCCAAGAGCGTGATGCTGCTCCTGCAGCGCCTGAACGCCGACTTGAACAAGACCATCATCATGGTCACGCACGACCCGCACACCACGGAGTTCGCCAAGCACACGCTGCACCTGGAAAAGGGACGCCTTCTCGAGCAGGCGGGCGTGGCCGAGAGCGGGGTCGGTGAGGGGGCGGGACGATGAGCGTGCTCCGATTCATCCCGCTGGTGCTCAAGCAGGTCACGCGTCACCGCGTGCGGACGCTGCTGACGCTCTTCGGCATCGCGATCGCCATGTTCCTGTTCACCAGCGTGCAGGCGATGCAGAGCGGAGTGCGCGTCGCGACGCAGGCCACCGCCGACGACACCACGCTGGTCGTCTATCGCAAGGACCGCTACTGCCCGGCGACGAGCGAACTGCCCCAGGACTACCAGCGCCGGATAGAGCAGATCAAAGGGGTGGAGCGGGCGATCCCGGTGAAGGTGGTCGTCTCCAACTGCCGCACGAGCCTGGACGTCGTGACGTTCCGCGGCGTGCCCAAGGAGAGCTTCCTCGCGGATCGGTCAGGCCAGTTCACGATCGTGAGCGGCTCGGTCGAGGACTGGATGCGCCGGACCGACGCGTCGCTGGTGGGCGAGACGCTCGCCAAGCGTCGAGGGCTCAGCCCCGGTATGACGTTCGACGCCGCCGGCATCACGGCCTACGTCGCCGGAGTCCTGCGTTCAGACAACCCGCAGGACCACAACGTCGCCTACACCTCGCTGGAGTTCGTCCAACTCGCGGGGCACGACGATCTGGGCATCGTCACTCAGTTCAACGTCAAGGTCGCCGGGGCGTCGCAACTCGAGAGCGTTGCCGAGCAGATCGATGACGTGTTCCGCACGGCACAGGAGCCGACGGCGACGTTCCCCGAGAAGGCGTTCGTCGGACGGATCGCCGACGATGTCATCGAGCTCGTCGGATTCGCCGGATGGCTGGGCATGGGCGCCCTGGTTGCCGTGCTGGCCCTCATCGCCAACGCGATCGTTCTCAGCGTGCAGAGCCGGATCTCGGAGCACGCGGTGCTGCAGACACTGGGATTCAGCAGCGCGGCGGTCGCGGCGCTGATCATCGCCGAGGGCGTGGTCATCGCGCTGGCCGGCGGAGCCGTCGGCGCTGTCGCTGCCGTCGCTGTGGCCGAAGTCGGGAGCTTCGCGCTGAGCGTGGAAGGCCAGTCCATCCCGATCACAGCAGGGCCCGGTCTGATCGCGACGGGCCTGCTCGTGTGCGGCGGCTTGGGTGTGCTCGCCGGCCTCGTGCCGGCCGTTCAGGCTTCGCGGCGCGAGATCGCCTCGTGCTTCAGGGCTGTGTAGGGAGTTCGTACCATGAGACAGCTCCCATTCGAGTACGCGTACAGGAACCTCGGGCGCAGTCGCGTGCGCCTTATCGCCTCGCTGACGGGCTCGGCGCTGGTCGTGCTGCTCGTGCTGGCGTCGGCGGGATTCGTGCGCGGCATGCAGCTGACACTCACGCAGCACGAGGGCATCCACGAGAACGTGATCATCCTGGGCACCGGCAGCGAAGAAGCGCTCGAGCGCTCGCAGATCGACGCGAGCGTGGAGACGATCATGGCCGCGAGCGTGCCGGGGCTGAAGAAAGAAGCGGGCGTGATCTACGCCAGCCCCGAGATCAACATGGCGCTCCCGGTGCGCGAGTCCGCGGAGTCGGACGCCGACCTGCCCGCGGTGATGCGCGGGGTGCGCCCGGTTGCGCTGCTCGTGCACAGCGCGGTCGAGATCGTCGAGGGGCGAGCGCCCAACCCGGGGGAGGACGAGCTCATGGTCGGCGCCCTCGCGCACGCGGCGCTCGGTGTCCCCCCGGACCGCCTCGCGCTCGGGCGCACGCTGCATTTCGACAATCGCGACTGGACGATCTCCGGGCGGTTCCGCGCACCCAACACTGTTATGGACGCGGAGATCTGGCTGCCCCTGACCGACCTCCAGATCGCCACGAAGCGTGAAGCCTCGCTGTCGAGCGTGGTGCTCACGCTCGACACAGCCGGGTTCGCCGATGTCGACCTCATCGCCAAGAGCCGCCTCGATCTGGAGATCACCGCGATGCGCGAGGCCGAGTACTACAGGTCGATCGCGGCGTTCTACCGGCCAATCCGGATCATGATCATCGTCACCGCCTCGCTGATCGCGCTCGGAGGCCTGCTGGGCGGGCTGAACACCATGTACGCGTCTTTCGCGGCCCGGGTGCGCGAGGTCGGGATGCTGCAGGCGCTCGGCTACACGCGCAGCGCGATCGTGCTGAACCTGTCCGAGGAGTCGCTGTTCGCCGCGGCGTGCGGCGCGCTGATCGGCGCAACGATCGGCATCCTCATGCTCGACGGCCTCAGCCTCCGGTTCTCCATGGGCGCCTTCGCGCTCACCCTCGATGCCCCCGTCGTCCTCGTCGGATTCCTGGGCGGGCTGTCGGTCGGCGTCGTCGGTGCTATCCCGCCGGCGATCCGCTGCCTGCGCCTGCCGATACCCGAAGCCCTGAAATCGCACTGATCCCCGTCGTATCATCTTGCCCCTAGGAGCACACTCCCATGCGTTCGATCACCATCGCTTGTCTGAGCACCGCCCTGCTGCTGTCCGGTTGCGCCGAGAGCGAACCCGACAGCAGCGCCGCAGCGACGCCCGCCGAGTCGGGCGAAACGATGGCGCCGCCGGCGTGGCTGCTGGCGTCTGTTCCCGCCTCCCCCGTCGATGTCGGGGAGGCTAAAGCCGAGGTTCAGGAGGGCCAGTCGATCACGATCCGCGGGCGCATCGGCGGTCGCATGGATCCTCTGAGCAACGAGCGCGCGCAGTTCGTGATCGTCGATCCGGCGATCCCGAGCTGCGCTGACCTGGAGCACGACGGGTGCCCCACTCCCTGGGATTACTGCTGCCAGTCGCCCACCTCGATGCAGGCCAACACCGCGACGATCGTCCTGGTCGACGAGAACGACACGCCACGGGAGGTCGACCTGCGTTCGATGGGATTCGAGCCGCTCGACGAAGTTGTGGTGGTCGGGATCGTCGGCTCACGACCGGTGCCCGAGGTGCTCGTCGTCCGCGCCACCGAGATCTACAAGGCCGGCGGCTGAGAGCCTGGTGCACGCGGGCCCGAGGCGGGCGCCCGCCTGGAGGAGGGGGCGGGCTGGACCCGTGCCCGGACGCGCGTGCGCAGTTCGTTTGAAAGCGCCCGCCGGCTCCGATGCCGACGAGCACCACCCGGGGGGGTAGAGGGACCGTTGGGATCAGCGTCCGCGCCTGCGCCCGTTGGGACGCTCATCGCGATCGTCGTCGTCGTTGTCGAACTCGCCCCGGTGCCCACGCCCGGCGTGCCGGCCGCGGCGATCGTGGGCGCGTCCGTAGCGCGGATCGACGATCTCCAGCAATTCGTGCAGCGCTCTGCTGTCGTCGCCCTGGCGATAGGCGCGCCGGGCGGCGCGACGCGAGGCCTGGTAGTCGTGACGCAGGTACTCGACGCTCGCGATCAGGAACAGGCGATCAGCGCTCGGGCCGTAGTGGCGGTTCTCGTAGCGGAGTTGGTCCGCGAGGTGGGCGAGGGAGCGTGAGACGCGTCGACTCTGCGGCGTGTGGTTGATCCCGATCCCACGAGACCCGAATGCGCGGCGCATCTGTTTCGCAGCAGCACGCGTGTAGCCCGCTCGGGCTTCGACCACCGCGAGCCCCGCTCGGGCGCCGGATGCCCGCGGACGCAGGTCGATCGCGTTAGAGAAGGCCCGTCGCGAGCGCCCCTCGCGATCGTTGCCGAAGCGGCGCCAGCCCTTCTCGACGAACTCGGAGTACCGGGCACGCTTCTTGGCGGCCTGGCCGTAGCCGGAGCCCCGTCGCCGGTCGTACTCGTGCGCCGGGACATAGCCCGGGACTCGCTGGTGCTCGAGGAGGGTCTTTCCGGACGGTCGGGCATCAGCGCTCGCGATCGGACCGGCTGCGAGCAGCAGGGAAGAGGCGGCGAGTGCGGCAAAGAGCTTCAACGGGCGGCGGTTCATTGCGTGCCTCCTTTCGGCAGCGACTGGGGTTTCCGGTCGTGGCACCGCTTGTTGCCAAGCATTGCCATATACTGCCCACTAACGGCAATGATACCCATTTGTTTCCATTTCATGAACTGATTTGCCGAAAAATCCCCGGGAACCTACCCTCACGGCCCCCTATCGCCGTTTTTCTGACGGAGCCCCCACGCCATGTATCGCGTCCTGGAAGCCCTCAGACAGCCAGATGAGTCCAACGAATCACTCGCCGAGCGTCTCGGAATCGAGATCAATCGCCGCGCCGACACTGGCAAGCCGGATGTGACGGACTTGAGCCGCACGTTCTCCGACAAGAGCTTCCGGCGCATCCTGGAGGGCCTGCGTTCGTGGGCGATCGCGCACCCGGAGGAGTGGTTCCGGATGCTTGCGTCCTCGCGCGAGGGGGCCCTGTGGAACGAGTACAAGGACCTGCTGTTCATCAGCGAGGATTTCTGGGCGCCGGCGCACCAGGCGCTGAAGCAGGCGTACGACGCTGGGCATCTGGACGGGGTTCCCGAGGGCGCCCAGTTCGCGAGCCGCCTGAAGAACGAGACCTGGATCGTGACGGGCGACACCAGCGCCGTGGATGTCGCGCGGGAGCGCGAGTTCTCCGCGCTCCGCATCCGGATCGGGCACAGGTTCGTGTACTGGCTCCCCAAGAGCGAGGCGGAGGGCCTGGCGCGCCGGATTCTGGCGGAGTTCCGGTTCACGAAGATCGTTGATGCCGAGCAGCTCGAGGCCGGCTGCTGGTTCATCATCGGGCCGGATTCGATGGGATACACGCCCAACTTCGCGATCAGCTCGCCCCACGGCGAGTACCCGATCTGTGTAACGGGCACGCGCAACGAGGCGTCGAACATCCGGGTCCTGGTCATGCCAGAGCAGATCGCGACCCGGACGGTTCGGTGGATGCGCGGGATCTACATCGAGCTGGTCGATCGGGGGACGCACACCACCCCCGACGGGTTCGAGTGGCGCCTGCTGCGCGCGAGCGAACTCGAGGGCTCCTGACCCGCCGATTCTTGCGCGTTTCTGGGGGCTGTGAGCCGATATCGACGCCATGGCACGCTCTGCTATTGCGCGCGCTGCACGTCGCGAAGCCGCCTCTCGTTCTGAGGGGTCGGGCGCGGGTGCCGCGAAGAGGATCCTGTGGTTTGTCGGGCTGTTCGCGTGGGTGTTCGTGGCGGGAGCCGTCCTGAGCCACGACCCCGCGGACCCGCCGGGCCTGGGTGTGGCTCCGCTCAACGCCCCGGATCAACTGGGCAACTGGATGGGCCCGGCCGGAGCCATGACGGCCCACCATCTGGCGTCGATGCTCGGCTCGGGTCTGTGGATCGTCCTGCTCTCGATCGCGGGCTGGCTGGCCCACGTGGCGTGGAAGGGCCCGGTCGATCAGCTGGCGCTGCGGGTCGTCGGCGTGCTGATGCTGGCGCTCGCCCTCAGCGGCTTCCACGCGCTGCTCGCGCCGGAGATGAGCCGCTTCCCCGAAGGTGGCGGCGGCCTGCTGGCGATCTTCGGCGCCGGCGAGCTCTCGGGACGCTTCGGGACACTGGGCGCGGGCCTGTGGATCCTCCTACTCGGTGCGGTCGGCGTGATCGTCGCGTACGACGATCTGATCGTGGCTATCCCGCGCGCGGCCCTGGCTCGGGCCGGGCGCTTGAGCACACACGCGCCCAGCGCGCTCCGTCTCGGTGCCGAGGCCGGAGGACGCCTCGGCGGGCGCCTGGCACGAGCGGCGGCTTCGGTCCGCGAGAACGATGTCGACGACGACGAACGCCTGCGCGTCGCGGACGATCCGTACGCTGATATCGGCGACGAAGAAGAGCCCGAGCGGGCGGCGCCGAAGCGCATCAAGCCCAAGGCGCAGCCCAAGCCCCAGCCCAAGAAGGCGCCGAAACTCGCGCTGGCCCAGATCGAGGAGGACGAGGAACCGGCGCAGGAAGAGATCGAAGAGGCCGCTCCTCTCAGCGAGGAGCAGCTCCGCGAGAAGATCGCCAAGCTCCCGGTGCGCTTCGCAGGTTCCGTGAAGTCGGCGGCGAGCGAAGAGGATCTGCTGGAGATCCGGGCCCGGAACATGAACGAGGAGGCGGACCGCGCCTACGTCTTCCCCGGGCTCGATCTGCTCGAGGAGCCGGAGGCCAGCTTCGGCGACGAGCTCAGCGAGTTCGTGCGCGAGCAGGCCGAGTCGCTCGAGCGCGCCCTGCAGACCTACGGCATCGACGGCGAGGTCGCCGGGATCGATTCCGGCCCGGTCATCACGCTGTACCAGGTGCGCCTCGCCGAGGGCACCAAGGTGTCCTCAATTACGAGCGTGTCGAGCGACCTCGCGCGTGCGCTCAAGGCCGTGAACATCCGCATCGTGCCGAACACCGAGGGCCTCGACACCGTCGGTATCGAGGTCCCGAACCGCAAGAAGGAGAAGGTGCGCCTCAAGGAGCTGATGACCTGCGGCGACGCCACCAACTCGATGCGTCTCCCGCTGTTCCTGGGCAAGGACGCCTCGGGCAACCCGCTCGTGCAGGATCTCGCCTCCATGCCCCACATGCTGATCGCCGGCACGACGGGCTCGGGCAAGAGCGTGTGCATGAACGCGATCATCATGGGATTCCTGTACACCCAGAAGCCCAGCGACCTCAAGCTCGTGCTAGTCGACCCGAAGATGGTCGAACTGAGCCAGTTCAAGCACATCCCCCACCTGATGTGCCCGGTCGTGACCGACATGGCCAAGGCGGCGGCGATCCTCGAGTGGGCTGTCGCCAAGATGGACGAGCGCTACGAGCTGCTGGCCGAGGCCGGCTGCCGCGACATCAACGCGTACAACTCTCTGGGCTGGGAGGAGCTGAAGGAGCGGTTCGAGCCGGAGAACGAGAACGAGGAGGCCCGGATCCCGCGGAAGCTCCCGTACATGGTCTTTGTGATCGACGAGCTCGCCGACCTGATGATGACCAACAAGGAGGTCGAGAACTCGATCGTCCGGATCGCCCAGAAGGCCCGCGCCGTGGGCATCCACCTCATCCTCGCGACGCAGCGTCCGCAGGCCAACGTGGTCACCGGGCTCATCAAGAGCAACATGCCGGCCCGCGTGGCGTTCAAGGTCGCCTCGGGCATGGATTCGCGCATCGTGCTCGATCAGAAGGGCGGCGAGCTGCTGCTCGGCCAGGGCGACATGCTCATGATCACGCCGCGATCGTCCACCCCGATGCGCGCCCAGGGCACGCTGGTCGACGACGTGGAGATCCGTCGCGTCGCCCGCTTCATCCGCGACGTCTCGGAGCCGACCTACGAGCGTCAGCTCATGCAGATCCGCTCGGACGGCACGCCCGAGCGCGGCAGCGCCGACCACGAGGCGCAGATGCTCCGCAACGCGCAGGAAGACCCGCTGTTCGACCGGGCCGTCGAGATCGTGCTCGAGACGCGGCGCGGCTCGGTGTCGCTGCTGCAGCGCAGGCTCGCGATCGGGTACACGCGCTCGAGCCGCCTGATCGAACTGATGGGTATGGCCGGCATCATCGGCGGGCACAAGGGCAGCGTGGCCCGCGAGGTGCTCATCACGCTCGAGGAATGGGAAGCGATGAAGGCTGTCGCCGCCAAGGATGCCGCGGTGGACGACGAGGAGGGCGCCTCGACCGTCGACACCTCCACGGTCGGCAAGCAGACGGCGCTGTTCCCCGGGCCCGTCATCGCACGCGAGATTCTCGAGTCGAAGGAAGCCGCCGAGATCGTCGCCTCCGATCACCCGACGGGCGAGCAGGCATACAACGAGGAAGAAGAGCTCGACGACGAAGACGCGATCGCCGAGGGCTCTGCCGAGCCGACCCAGATCGAATCGGAGGTCGAGGAAGCGCCGTTCGATGTGGACGAGGACGAAGAAGAAGCCGAGGCCGAGCCTGAGGCCGAAGCGGACGAGCACGAAGAAGAGGATGACGAAGCCGCGGAGATCGCGGAGGTCGAAGAAGACGCCGAGGACGAAGCAACGGACGACTCCGAGTACGCGATCGATGGCGACGGCGACGAGAGCGCCGAGTACGAGTACGAATACGAGTACGTCGAGGCCGAGGGCGAAGAGGAAGCCGACGCCGACGGCGAAGTCGAGTACGAGCTCGTCGACGAAGAAAGCGACGCCGAGCCCGAAGACGAGTACGAGGACGCCGAACTCGAGGCAGAGGACGACACGCCCGCGGAGCCGGAGATCAAGACCCTCCCGCGGGCCGACGAGCGTCAGTTCGGCAAGGCCGGCTGAGCGTCTTCCACCTGCGCCTCGGACGCGGGCGCTCGGGCGCTCGAAGTAGGGGCGGGCGGCGCGAGGATCGACCACGCCATCACGATCGAAGCAGCGCTGGACGCCAGATACCACACGCCCACCGCCCGGCGGACGTCGTGGCGGGCGAGCGACCACACACTGACGAGCGAAGCCACGCCCACGAACGCGGCAACGAGCCATCCGAATCCGGGCCACCACCCCGCGCCGACACCGTAGACCGCGACGACGACACTCAGCGCCAGCCAGACCATCTGCGCCAGCGCGGCGCCATCGCGCCCGAACAGCGTCGCGCTCGTGCGGAGGCCCTGGGCGCGGTCGTGCGCCTCGTCCCGGATCAGGCACAGCAGTGCGAAGGAACCGAGGAGGAGCGCTCCCAGAACGGACGAACCGAGGATGTCCGCGCCCATCGACGCGGGGGACACGGTCGCGGTCGCGCTGGCGATACGGTCGCCCTGCTGCGCGTCGAGCTCGCGACCCCACTGATCGGCGCCGATGACGAGCGCCGGGAAGATGATCGCCGCCAGCGGGAGTGTCAGCTCGCCGAGCACGAATCGTCGCACACCCTCTCTCCGGGTTGCCGACGACACGCGGAGCGCGATGAGCGCCGCGGCGATGAACGCGACCAGTGCGAGATCGAACTCGATGAAGAGCAGGACCGCGGCGCACACCAGCGAGACCACCACCGATGCCGCCCGGACGGCCCCGATCAGCGACGCCGACGCGACGAACCGATCCCGGAGCAGGCCCATCCTGGGGTCGAGCTGCTCGCGCAGGAACGTCTGATCGAGCGAGAGGAAGTACATGAGCACCAGCGCAGAGTGCGCCGCGACCATCCAGGCCCCGCCGGATCCCTCGACGCTGGCCCACATGAGCGCGTAGGGCAGCGTGAGCGGGAGGACCCACAGCCGAAGGGTTCCGATCCAGAGTTTCACCGAGCGCATCGGGAGGTCGGTTCCTGGGCGAGGAGTTCGCGGGCTTCGCCGTCCCCCATCATTCGGGGAGGCTCGATTGGCTCGTGCTGCGGCGCATCAGCCAGCTCACCGTTTCGGCGAGCCCCTGATCGACTGTCTTGATCGGCTGATAACCGAGCAGAGTTCTGGCCTTCGTGATATCCGCGACGCTGTGGAGCACCTCGCCGGCCCTGGCCTCGGCGTGTTCGGGGGCGATCTCGGGGTGCCCGGTCCGCTCGGCGAGGAGCGAGGCGAGGTGGTTGATCGAGGTCTGGCCGGCGCAGCCGACGTTGATCACCTCGCCGGCCACGTCGGAGCCGTCGGCGATCGCCGCCAGCAGGACGGCATGGACGGCGTTCTCGACGTGTGTGAAGTCGCGGGTCTGCTCGCCATCCCCGTAGATAAGGGGGGCCTCGCAGGCGCTGAGACGCCGAACGAACGCCGGGATCACTCCGGCGTACGGGCTGTCGGCGGTCTGGCGCGGGCCGAAGATGTTGAAGAAGCGCAGGCAGACGGTGCTCAACCCGTAGCTCTTGAACCAGCTGCGCATGACCGCCTCACCGGCGAGCTTGCTCGCGGCGTACGGCGACATGGGGATCGCGGGCATGTCTTCGGACTTGGGGAGCGCGGGGTCGTCGCCGTACGCGCTGCTCGAGGCGGCGAAGACAACCCGTTTGGCGCCGGCCTGGTCGGCGGCGGCGCACACACCGACCGTTCCCATGGTGTTCACGGTGAATGCTCGAACCGGGTCTTCCAGAGAACGCGGGACGGAGTTCATCGCCGCGAGGTGGAACACGTACTCGCAGTCCGCGACCGCCTGGGCGAGGGCCCGGGGCTCGAGGATCGACGCGAAGCAGAACCCGACACGCTCCGGGTAGGTGTCGATCAGGTACCAGAGATGCTGCCCGTCGCTCGCCGACAGATCGTCGATGATCGAGACCGATGCGCCGAGATCGAGAAGCTCGCTCGCGAGGTGGCTCCCGATGAACCCTCCCCCGCCGGTGATGCAGGCGCGTTTGCCGACGAACGCGGAGCGGTAGCTGGCTCGATGGGCGTCACCCTCGTGCATAGGGCGGGGATTGTAGCGATCCGGAAGAGGAGGCCATCGCGCGTTCCGATCCCGGCTCTCGGCGCAGGCGCTTACGGGCAGGCAACCAGCCAGTTCGCGAGCACAGCCGTGACGTCGGAGAAGTCCACAAGTCCGTCACCGTTCGCATCGCCCGGGCCCGTGCCCGGGAATGGCCGGTAGTCGACGAGCCAGTTCGCCAGCACGGCCGTTATGTCGCCGAAGTCCACCGCTGCGTCACCATCGGCGTCGCCGGTGCACGTGGGCGCGAGCGTGACGGAGGCGACGTACCGACCGCCGGCGTCCTCGGCGCACTCGATCCGGCGTGTGAAGAACTCGACACCGACGAACGTCCAGTACGTGCCCGGAGGCAGCTCGAGGTCGACCTCAATCTGCTGGCACGCCGGGGTCGTCAGGTTGGCGTAGATCGTGGCCGCGCAGGCTCCGTCCGGATCGAGCACGGCGACCTGCGCGGGAAACTCGGCGAACACCTGCCAGCGGACGCGGGTGGTGGCGTTGATCGTGAACTCAAAGAAATCGGTATCGCGCACGAGCGCATCGGGATCGAAGTTCCCGTGCGCGCAGACCGCGCGGCCCAGCTCGAGAGGAGTTGTCGCGGGCACGGGCATGTTGCAGCCGTCGTTGAACGCCTCGCCGCACGGCTCGTTCTCCAGCAGCGCGTCGGGCGGGCACGACGGCAGCGCGTCGAAGTCGAGCCGGAGTCCGTAGGTCCTCGCGCCGGCCGGGGTCGCGCTGGCGAGTTGCACGAAATAGGTCTGCCCGGCAACCAGGCCGGAGACCTGCAGAGACGGGAGCGGGCCCCCGGAGGGCGTCGACGCGCACGCGAGCGGAGTCAGCGCTCCGCACTGCCCGGAATAGACGGCGATCAGCGCATCGTCCGCGCCCTGCTCGAGCGTCGACACGGTGAGCGTCGCGTCGGCGCCGAGCGCGACGAACGATCGCCAGCGCGAGCCGGTTGGGGCTGCGCCCGCGCACGGGATCGGCGCGTCTCCAGCGTCGGACCGCCCGCTCGCGAGGTTGATCGGGGTCTCGACGGCGCACTCCAGCTCACCGGCGTTCGCACAGTCCTGATCATCGGCGAGGCACGAGAGGTCGAACCGAGTGAGCCCCCCGCCGGAGGCGAGCCCCCTGCTCCCGAACTGGAAGTAGTACGTCACGTTCTCCTCGGCGTCGAAGAACCCGTCGAACGGCTCGGTGATGTCGAGGCAAACGAGCTCTGTAAGGAAGCCGCACACCCCGGCGTAGATCGCGCCGACGAGGTCGTAGTCGTCGAGGTCGGTGACGGTGATCCGCGCCTCGCAATCTTCGGTGGCAGTCCAGGCAAACCACGCGTCGTTCTGCATGGCGGGTGCGCTGGGGTCGTTGCAGGTCCCGGGCGGCGCGTCGGCGCCGAGCAGGCTCGAGTCATATGTCGTCGAGAACGGAAGCGTTTCGATGAACTCGGCAGAAGCGCAGTCCTCCCGCTGACGCACCCGGATACGGGCTCGGCCGCCGCTCGGCGTGTTGCCGGCGGCTCCGCACTGGAAGAAGAACTCCTGGCCCGCCTGCGCCGTGACCTCGAGTTCGACCGACCCGGTGCCGCTCGAGCACCCCTCGTTCACCAGCACACCGCACGCCCCGGAGAACACCTGAAGGAGCGGATCGAACGCATCGATGGCATCGAGGCGGACGAGCAGCGGGCCGGAGCGCGGAGCCGTCCATCGGAACCAGACGTCGTTCTGCACGCCCGCGGCGGATCCGGAGCCGCACGTGCTGAGGGGCAGCCCCTCCGTTGCGCTGGAGCAATCGAACGTGTGGTCGGCGGTCGGGTTGCCGAAGAGGAACGCGCCGGCGCAGTCGTCGTTGTCCGGCACCGCGAAGATGCTGAGGCATGTCGGGCCGCCGGCGGGTGCGAGACCCGGGTCGCCGCACTGGAACCGGTAGGTGTTCCCGAACAGAACCGGGAAGCTCTCCTGAGCGCTGCCCGCGCCATCGGCCGCGCATCCCAGCAGCACGAGGCCCGAGCACGAGCTGCGGAAGCTCTGCAGGATCACCGGTCGCCCGTCGAGGCTGTCGAGGTTGGCGGTCAGCGTGCCGCTGAACGTCGCCGTCCACTCGAACCACACATCGTTCTGCATGGTCTGAGCGCCCACGGCGTTGCACGCTCCGGGGTCGCCCCCCGGCAAGGCCGCGGTCGAGTCGAACTGCATCGTCGCGACCGGAGACGGGATGATCTCCGAGGCGACACAGTTCTCGTTGATCAGGCCGATCGAGCCCCCCGCAGCGATCGCGTCGCCGGTCGGCGCGGACCAGGGGTGGCGTGACAGATTGATCTCGTCGCCCGGGCCGGAACCGATCGCCGCGCCAACCAGGACGACGGCGCCGAGCACCATCGCGTTTTTCCCTCTCTCACTCGCTCTCGGTGGCCCGCCGTCGGGCTCCCACGCAAAAGCTACACCGGATCGGTGGCGCGACAAGGCGGTCGGGCCGGATTCGGCGCTAGAGAGGCGGTTTCCGGGGCCTCACGGGCATACCTGGAGCCAGGCACCCAGGACTGTGGTGACGTCATTGAAATTCACGAGGCCGTCGCCGTTGGCGTCGCCGGGGCCCGTGCCGGGGAGGTAGTCGTTGAGCCAGTTGCCCAGGACGATCGTCAGGTCGCCGAAATCGACGGTTCCGGAGCCGTCGGTGTCCTGGGTGCACGGGTCGTTGATCGTGAACCTGAACAGGCCGTTGCCGGTCGAGCCCGCGAAGTTGATCGTGAGCACGAACTCCCCGTTGTTGTTGAGCACTGTCGGCCGACCCCGGCCGGTCGTGCTCGCAACGAAGTTGTTGCCCCACGACGCCAGCGCCCCGATCCCTCCAACGAACCCGTCGTCCGACATGAACACGGTGCCCGCCCTCGCGAGCTCAACAAGCGCGCCCGACGGGCTGGTCGCCATCATCGACCTGCTGCCGTCGATGGTGGTCTCGAACACCACCTGGGCGCGGTCGTTGAACGCGTAGAACCCGTTGCCCGCGATCTGCGGGAACGTGCCGCCAGACGGGCCCGGATCGCCTTCGCGCACGATGGGGCGGACGTCTCCGACCCCGCCGACGAACAGCGCCGAGTCGTTCGAGGTCGTAACACCCGGGCCGACCAGCGAGGCGTTGAACATCAGCTCGTTGTTGTCGTTGAGCTCGAGGCGCGCGCTGCCGAGGTTGTTGAGCGTCAGCCCCGGCAGTCCCGGGGCGGGATCGCCGTCCTTGAGGAACAGGCGCACGTGGTCGAACGTCCCGAGCATGATCGCCTCGTCTGTGACCGGGCCCGAGACATCCGTCGTGAACGCGACGACGTCGTTGTTGTTGATGACGATCATGTCCGGATCGAACGAGGAGTAGGTCGTCGAAGCGATGTCAGGAGCGCTGGTGCCGGTCTGCGCCACGGGCACGAGCTGATCCGGAGGCCCGGCGGCGATAAATGTCCGGTTCGACGTCGAAAGGCCGCCTCCGCTCAGGACTGTCATAAAAGCAACACGCCCGAACTGGTTCGCCTGCAGGGACCCATCATCGAGCGTGAGGAACGTCGCGCCGGGCGGACCGATGGGTGCCGGGTCGCCCGTCGAGAACCAGGAGTCGAAGAACCCTGCATCGCCGGTGAAGAGGGTGCGCCCCACGCCCGGAACGTTGGCGAGGAAGACGCCGAGGCCGTTCCCGATCCCCGAGTTCGGCAGGTAGAGAACGCTCACGTTGGCGGCCGGCGTGATCCCGGGCGCCGGGCCACCGACGTAGATCAGGGCCGTGTCGTTGCCCGTCGGGTCGATGGAGATGCCAGCGCTCGCGACCGACGAGTTGAAGAGCACATCGGCCTGATAGACCACCCCGCCGCCGGGTGTCAGCACGAGGTTCTGCACACCGAGCGTGTTGATGCTGGCTGTCCAGTACACCCGCCCCGGTGCGCCGGGCACGGCTTCTCCCTGTCGCACAAGGACGTCGTGGCCCGTGCGATCGACGAACATCACGACGCGGTTGTTCCCGTTGGTGACGCCGGGTCCGGCCAGGAGCGAGGCTGTCAGGATCTGGCCGGCGTCGTTGATGGTCGCCCCGCCTCCGGCGGAGGCGAGCGTGATGCCGGGCAACCCCTCGACCGGGTCGCCGGGTCGCGCCATGGTGATGATCTCGACGTCGGGCTCGGGCATCGCCGCGGCGCTGTGGGCGAGGCACATGCCGGCGGCGAGAACGAAGGCAGGACTGGAACGCATGCGCGGGGACCTCCGGATTGAGGGTACATCGAGTCGGGCCCGAAGCCAGCGGGACAGCACGTCTGCTCGCCCGATTCCCCGTGTACCATCCGCCCCATCATGACCCAGATCCCCTCGTCCCCCGGGGGACAAGAACCCAAGCTCGCCCTCACCGCCTCGCGTGGGCTCGTGTCGTGGATGGCGTCGGAGCGCGTCAGCTTCGCGTTCACCACCTACCAGGCGGGCAAGATGTTCATGGTCGGGCTGCAGCCCGACGGGCGCCTGAGCGTGTTCGAGCGCACCTTCAACCGGTGCATGGGCATGCACGCCTCGGCCGATGCGCAGACGCTGTGGATGACCTCGCTCTACCAGCTCTGGCGCTTCGAGAATTACGTCCCGGGCGGAGGCTCAACGCAGGACGGGTACGACCGGCTCTACGTGCCGACGCTCGGGCACACAACCGGGGATGTGGACATCCACGACGTCCACGTGCGCGCCGACGGCACGCCGGTGTTCGTCGTCACGCTGTTCAACTGCCTGGGCACCGTCAGCGAGACGCACAGCTTCCGGCCCGTGTGGAAGCCCCCGTTCATCTCGGCGCTCGTGCCGGAGGACCGCTGCCACCTCAACGGCATGGCCGTCGATCCCGCTACCGGCGAGCCGGCCTACGTCACGATGGTCAGCCAGAGCGACGTGTCGGACGGCTGGCGCGACCATCGCACCGGGGGCGGCATCGTCATGGACGTGCGCACCAATGAGGTGGTCGCCGAGGGGCTGAGCATGCCCCACTCGCCTCGTGTGCACCCGGACTTCCCGGGGCGCGTCTGGCTGCTCAACGCCGGCACCGGGCACTTCGGGTACGTCGATGTGGACGCCGGCGACAAGACGTTCCACGAGGTCGCCTTCTGCCCCGGCTTCCTGCGCGGCATGAGCTTCATCGGGCGCAAGGCGCTCGTCGGCCTGAGCGCGGCGCGAGAGAACCGGACCTTCAGCGGGCTGGCGCTCGATGACAACCTTGCCGCCAAGTCCGCCGAGCCCCGGTGCGCGATCCACGTGGTCGACCTGGATTCGGGGACGACGGAGCACTGGCTCCGCGTCGAGGGCGTGGTGCGCGAGCTGTACGACGTCGTGGCGCTCCGCGGCGTCGTGCGTCCGAAGCTCCTGGGGTTTAAGACAGACGAGATCCGGCGCACGCTCCGTGTGGACGAAGCGGGCGCCGGGTAGCGATCAGAAACAGGTGTTGAGCCACTCGGCCAGTGCGGCGGTCACGTCGGCGAAGTTGACCAGGCCGTCGCCGTCGGCGTCGCCGGGCCCGGTGCCGGGCGTGTAGTCGTTCAGCCAATTGGCCAGCACGCTGGTGACGTCCCCAAAGTTCACGATCCCGTCCATGTTCGCGTCGCCGAGGCAGGTGAACTCGGGGCACATGCCGGGGGCGAAGCGCTGGAGCGGGTCGACGCCGTTGCCCTGGTTGAGCAGGCAGATGCTCGGCCCGCCGTTGTGGTCGCTGATCTGCACATCCAGGAACCCGTCTCCCCCGATGTCGACGTACGCAATGCTGTCGGGCTCGAAGCCCATGGGGAGCGTCTGCTGCTGGATCCGCTCGATGGGTGTTGTCGAGATGTCCTCGACCAGCGTGACCTGCCACGCCATCCCGAACGTCGGCAGCGAGATCACGACCGCCTCGTCGGCGACCTGGTCGTTGTCGAAGTCCAGGACGCTCTGCACGTAGATCGGCTCGACGGACACGAGGTCGAGCGCCACGATCTCGATGTCGACCTCCGGGCCGATGATGGTGCGACCGTCGACGTCGTTCCAACTCGCGAATCCGCCGATTGTCCGGGGCTCCAGGGCGACCTCCACCTGGTGCTCGTGCACCTCGGCGGGCTGGGCCGGCGATCCGGCGAGGAAGTGCAGTCGGGGCGGCGCCTCGGAGAGGAACACCAGGTCGTCGATCATGTCGAGGTTGTCATCGTTGACTGCCGAGTCGATCGGCTGCCCCACGCGGGGGACGAGTTCGAGCGCGGTGCGCCCGGAGAAGTCGTCGAGGAAATAGAGCTGGTTGGCTTCGAGCGGGCCCGGGAGCACGACGGGGAAAGACGCCCCGCTCTCGTTGGTGTCTCCGAAATCGACGAACTGCTTGATGCCTCGCCCGACCTCGTAGAGCTCGATCGAGAAGAACGGCTCGCCGAAGAAGGTGAGCTGGGTCTGATTGAGCGTGAACGAGTCGACGCCGATGCCGTTGAGTATCCCGCGGGCCTCGGCGACGAACAGGCCCGGATCGGTGGTCCCCGTGCCCATCCTCGTGGCGTTGTTCACGGTGAACCAGACGACGTTCTCGAGACTCGGCAGGCCGTCGTTCTGGCCGAAGATGAACAACGTCGAGTTGGCGTCGGCGTTGGTGACCTCCTGGAGGAAATCGAAGCCGCCGCCAGCGCTGGTGACGACCGGGTCGGCAAAGAGGAAGCGCGGGTTGCCCACGGGGGTGCCGTCGGGGGTCGCGTCCAGGAGGAACACCTGCCCGGTGAACTTGTCGTGGAACATGTACCCGTTGTTCGTCGCGAGATCGCTGAGCTCCTCGGGGATGCCCCAGAAAACGTCGTAGGAGTACAGCTCGGGCATCACGCCGTTGACACCCTCGTTGAGGAAGACCTGGGCGGCCTGCAGGTTAGGGAGGGTGTCGCCGGTCGAGTCGCGCCAGACCGTGAGTTGCCGGATGCCCACCATGTCCCCGCTGACCGAGGCGAGCATCGTCTCGCCGTTGGCGTTCAGGAACGATCGCGAAGCGATCAGGACCTGCCCCGCGGGCACGGAGAAGAAACTGGAGGTCAGGAGGTCATCGGCGACCATGCGCGTGCCGGCGCGTGCGACCTCGTCTTCGGCGTGAGACGCGACGGCCTCCGAGGCGTCCGAGCCGCTGTAGTACCAGGTGGCCCAGTTCTGGAACGGCGAGGCGCCGATGCTCGCCTCGAAGCGCTCCTTGCGCCCCTTGTACCCCTTGCCGTCTCCCGCACCAGCGCTCGACTCGACCGCGCCGAGCCTGTTGCACACGTTGGTGAAGACGGTCGAGATGTCCGCGGCACTGCTCACCCCGGCGTCGTCAAAGCAGCGCTTGAGGCCGTCGACCTTCTGGCCGTCGCCGTCGATGTCGCCGACGCTCGTATGGGGCATCCCAGCGTTCGCGGCACCGTCTTTCTCGATGGCCTTCTTGATGGCTTCGAGGAACTTGATGCTGGAGCAGTCGGAGTCCTTCTCGCCGTCGCACTTCTGCTGGTTCGTCCCGCCCGACCAGTCCTGGTAGACGTGGGCCATCTCGTTGGCGATGGTCGCGCCGATATAGATCTTCGTCGAGAGCTTGGTCACCCCGCCGGCCGTCCCGCTGCACAGGCGCTCGACGTCGGCCTTGTTGAGCAGGATCACGTCGTTCTCGACGCCCGGCTGGACGTCGACCGAGCCGCGCCCGATGCCGGCCTTCTTCTTGATCTTGTCGTCGTCGACCATGTCCTTGAGGCGTTTGATCGCGTCACCGAAGGTCGGGTCATCGTCTTTGGCGCCATCACCATCGGAGTCGATCTTCTCGTAGTCGATCTGCGAGCCGCCGCCGGCCAGGCCGTCCTTCAGCTTGGTGTCTTTGCAGTCGTCCCACGCCTTTTCCATCAGCGTGATGATCCGCTTGATCTTCGTCTTCTCCATCGCGGAGAGAGTCTCCGGGGCCGGGGGAGCCGCGAGCGTGCCCAGCGGCGTCGCCAGGCCCGCGAGAACGAAGATGGCAAGCCGACGCGCGGCGGATGTGTGTTCCGAAGTCGCCATGGTGGTGTCTCCCTTGGTGCGCGCGGAACACAACGCGCCTGTCTCAGTGTGCCCGCGCGGGCGGGCGCCGCCAACCCGGATGCCGGAATCCGCCCCAAGAGAGACGCTCTTGCCGCGCATGCGCGCGCCGCGGAGCTCCGGGCGGCTTGCCTGTACAATCCCCGCTCGCTGCGAGGGATACGATCGGGGCTCAGACCCGGGCCCCGTGGCACTCACACGTTCGCCGCCATGAATTCCGCCCACTCAGATATCGATCGCGTCCCGATGCAGCTCGTCCAGGGCTGTCTGGTCGCGTCAGTGCAGGTGGAGCTAAGCCCCGAGGTGCTGCACGTGTTCCAGCAGGACCTGCTGGAAGCGGTACGGCGCACGCGGGCGCGGGCGACGGTGCTCGACCTTTCCGGCGTGAGCATCCTCGACTCGCGCGACTTCCGATCGATCGAGCGCACGCTCGAGATGGCGTCGCTCCTTGGGGCCCAGCCCCTGCTCGTCGGCATCCGCCCGGGCATCGCGGCCTCGCTGTCAGAGCTCGGCGCGCAGTGCGCGGGCTTCGCGGCGTTCTCCACGCTGGAGCGGGCGCTCGAGCACCTGGACAGCGCCGGATGATCGAGCTCGGCACGATGCAGATCCGCGACGAGGAAGCGCCCGTGCAGATCCGGGTGAAGGTCCTCGGGCTGCTGGTGTCGCTCGGCGCCGACGAGGTGCTCGCGACGCGCGTGGCGACGGCCGCGTCCGAACTGTCGCACCGGTACCAGCTGCTGGGCGCCGAGTCGCGCTGCCGATGCGTGCTCCACAACGAGTACTCGAGCCTGCTCGTGGAATTCCGGTTCACGTCTGCGCATCCGCACCCCGAAACGACCGACCTCGAGGGCATCGCGGGCGTGATGCGCATGGGCAGGAACGGCACGGGCACCGACGAGCTGGTCGTGCAGATCAAGCTGCCCATGCCCCGGGACGGGCTGAGCAAACGGGCGATCGCGCGCGGGCGCGAGCGGATCCTCCAACGCTCCCGCCGGGAGCTGATGGACGAGTTGCGGGCCAAGAACGCCGAGCTCGAGGCGTACAACGAGACGCTGGAGGAGACCGTCGCCGAGCGCACGCGCGAGCTCACGCACGCCAACGAGCAGATGGCCCGCGACCTGAGCGCCGGCTCCGAGTACGTGCAGGGGCTGATCCCCGACCCGATCGAGGAACCCGTGCGCGTGGACTGGCGCTACATCCCGTCGTCGAGCCTCGGCGGCGACACGATCGGGTACCACTGGATCGACGACGACCACCTGGCGCTATATCTGATCGACGTGACCGGCCACGGCCTCGATTCGGCGCTGCTGGCCGTGACGGTGATGAACGTGCTGCGCGCCGGCTCGCTGGCGGGCGTCGACATGGTCGATCCGGATCGCGTGCTCTTTGCGCTGAACAACTCGTTCCAGGCCCACCACCACGGGATGAAGTTCTTCACGATCTGGTACGGCGTGTACCAGCCCTCGACGCGCGAGCTCGTGTGGTCGGGCGGCGGGCACCACCCGTCGATCCTCATCTCGCCGGGGACCGAGGCGCCGGCGATGCTCGAGGCGACAGGCCCGCTGATCGGCGCCGTGGAGGACATGGACTTCCCGGCCGAGCGCTGCACCGTCGCGCCGGGATCGCGCATGGCGATCTTCTCAGACGGCGTCTTCGAGATCATCCGGGACAACGACCTCGTGTGGACCTGGGAGGGCCTCGTCGAGTTCGTGGACACCCTGCGGGGCGCGAAGGTGCCGCTGGCCGATGCGCTGCTGCAGGAGGCCGAGCGGATCAAGGGCGACGCATCCTTCGACGACGACGTGTCGATCATCGAGGCGGTGTTCCCCTAAGCGCGGGCGTCTTAGGAGCAGGAGTTCAGCCAGTTGCTGAGCACCAGCGTGACGTCAACGAAGTTGACGATGCCATCTCCGTTGGCGTCACCGGGGCCTGTGCCGGCCGGGTAGGAACTCAGCCACGCGCTCAGCACGATGGTCAGATCGGTGAAGTTCACCACCCCGTCGAAGTTGGCGTCGCCCGGGCACGCGCAGCTCGGGAGCCCGGCCCCTCGTCCGGAGCCCGTCGCGTCCTCGGAATCCGAGACGGCGCACTCGTCCACATCGATGCGCGAGATGAACGATCCGTCCGCTGTCGAGAGCTTCTCCATCGTGTCCTCGAAGTCCTCGCCCTGCCAGAGGTCGAGCGTCAGCGCATCGACGAACAGGCCGTCGGTCGAGGCCCGCACGCCGAACACCGTCAGACCCGACGAGTGGTCCCCCGGAGCATCAACGGTGCGGATCACCGAGCCGTCGCTCGTGTCGATGAGGTAGAGCAGGTCGGTGTCGTCGCAGGCGACCCAGAGCTCGCTCGTTTCCAGCACCGCGAACCCCATCTCGAGCCCCTGGGGAGACGAGCAGGGCGCGGGGAGCGAGCGGATGGTCGAGCCGTCGGACAAGTCAATGAGGCACAGCGTGTCGCCCTGTGCGACCCACGCTTCGGTCACCTGCATCCCCCCGTCGACGCAGTTGGGCCAGTTCGGGAACTCGACGCCGATGAAGCCCTCGACGAGCGCGCGTCCCTCGTATCGATCGCTCGAACTGCTGGCCGGGAACGAACTGACGATGGAACCGTCGGACGTCGCCACCCGGTAGATGGTGTCGTCTACATCCGCCGGATCGTCGTCGCTCACGAAGACGGCACCCGAGAACGGATCGCCGGTGATCAGCGTGGTCGTCAGCGCCTGGGGATGATCACCGGGCGATGGGAGCGTCGCGAGAATGTCGCCGTCCGTCGCGCCGCCGGAGACATCGACGATGTGCAGCGTGTCATCGACGTCTAGTGGATCGTCGTTGGCGACGATCAGCGAGACCGTCTGGACATTGGGCAGGCACTCCGAGCACAGGTCCGTGATCCGTGCGCCCATCGCCGCGGCGTTGATGATTCCAGGAGCAGGCGCGGGCGGATATGCCACGAACTCTGCAAACGCACAGCCGCAGACCGCCCCCGCGCCAGGGCAGGTGCAGGCACAAGACGTCGAGCCGCGATCGAAGTAAATGCTGTCGCAGTCTTCGGCCGGAACAAACACGTCCTCCGGCTTGCGGTAGCCATACTGACTGGCGGGACTCCAAACTTGGTCTGGCACGGACACCTCGAAAGTGATGCCCGCCAGGTTGCCCGCGAGGGTTGCCGCGAATGCGTCTGCCTGAGCCTGGATGGCAAAGTCTTGGTTGATCGCACCCGGCCCGCCCGTACCCGGGCGATTCGACGGCGGATGCTCCTGCCACGCGAGATCGCCGCTGAGGTGCGCGATGGCCATTCTTCGGGCCTCGACGAGGTCCGCTTTGAGCGCCCCACCCGCCGGCGGGACGGTCAGGATCCGGAAGTACGCCGACGCGCCGGCTCGGCCCTGGTAGCCCATTTTGGTGTGGTTGTTCGCCGCACCGCCCATGGCCGCTTCGAATTTCTCGGTGAGGGTGAAGATCGGCGGGGCGGGCTGTTTCAAGATCCGATCCGAAATGCAGCTGATGATCTCGAACGTGACGTTTTGCAAGGTATCGAATCCCGGCGGCACCGGCGCCGGGTCATCACCCTGATTCGGCGCCCCGATGGCGCCGAATCCGGTGTACTCGTTGTCGTCCCACCAGAACGAACGGTCCCAACTATGAACGACGATGATCACCGTATCACCGTCGTTGATCGTGCCCAACGCGGCTGTGAACGCTTGGATATCGCCTCCTAGTTGGAGCACGTTCGGCTCCAATGGAGGCACGGAGTCAATGCCAACGGCACGCAAATAGCCTTCAACGTTTGCGAGATATGAGAAGTCATCGACGGCGATCGGGCTGTCGAACTGGTCGATGATGAACACCTTCTTCCCCCTCGCTAAAGCGAGCGGGCACGCGACGAAAGTGATCGCAAGAGCCAACGCAACGGTTGTGCGGGGAATCGACACCGGTCGATCCGTTCTCCCCCCGGGTCAGGAGGATGCCCTCTAGCGTACACGCGCTTCGGTCAAGCACCAGCCCTGTTTGACACCGCGCGAACCCGTGAAGGCATAAACCCAGCAATGCGCAATGTTTGAATCCGCTGACCGAGTTTGGAACGCGCAGACGCCCTACCCCGTCGCGCCCCAGTTCCGCAGCAGCATCGTCACATCGCCGAATCCGACGAGGCCGTCGCCGTTGAAATCGGCGATCGGGTCCGCCGCGCGCCACGCGTTGATCAGCGCGACGAGGTCGTCGTAGTCCACGACGTCGTCGTTGTTCGCGATGTCGTAGCGATTGTCGGCGACGCCGGCGAAGTACAGGCGCGCCAGGTCGTAGGCGTCGAAGGCGATGTCGACGCCCATGTGGCGACCGGGCAGGTCGTCGGCGGGCGGGTGGATGCCTCCCCAGATGCGCGAGAGCGATGTTTGGTCGGACGCGTCGCGATAGGAGGCCCACTGCAGCGTGAGGTCGACGCTCGGGCCCTCCTCGAACACCAGGAACTCGTTCTGCGGGCAGTGGAACTCACCCAGCCCGCCGGGGAACCAGGGGCTGCCGGTGAGCAGTGTCATCAATTCGGCTGCGGCGCGGCTGTACACGCTGTGACCCGAGACGTAGCCGGCGAACGGCGGTGTGACGAACGTCGGGCGCTGATAGGGCCACCAGTTCTCGGCGAGGATCCAGCCCACACCGGCGACGTCGGTAGCGGGGTTCGCGATGTAGTCCGGGCCGCGCCACGCGCGGACGGCGATCTTGCCCTCGCTGCCGGCGAGGTGCTCGTGGCGCTCACCCATCGCTGTGGTCTGCGCGCTGACGACTTCGATGTGGCCGGGGATCAGGCGGATGCCCCGCTCGTCGTACGAGGGGAGCATGGGATCGGAGCTCTGGCCGAAGTCCGCGAGCGCGCGGATCGCCGAGACCGGGCGGATGTAGTCGTACCAGCCCTTGACGCCCCAGGCGGAGACAGCCGAGTCGTGCATGGTCGCGCCGAGGGCGAGGTATGCCTTCACGTCCCACTCGAGGTCATTCAGGATCGGGCCCTCGCCGCCGAGTCGCTTTGCGAAGAGCGGGTGATCGCTGACGTAGTTGAGGATCGTGAACCAGTGGCCGGGGGGCGTCTCGGAGTCTGGGCCGTCGGCCCAGAACTCGGCGAGGACACGCACGTAGTCGCCGCGCGGGACGATCTGGGGCGTGTAGGGCTGGCCGGTGACCGGGTTGAGGTCGTAGCCCTGTCCCCAGTCGCCGCCGCTCAGCCGGTCGTAGAGCAGCGCGTAATCGTCGGGATCGGCGAGCGGCGAATTCCCGAGTGAGGCGGGCGAGATGTCCCACATCACGCCGTCGCTCGGATCGCAATGGCCGCTCCAGGTCACGACCATCTCGGTGCCCCACTTGTAGTAGTCATCGCCCTCGGCGCCGTGGAGCGGGGGCGCACCGGGATCATGGAACACCCAGTAGTCGAAGCCGCCTCGCTGGTAGATGGTTCTGTCTTCGGGCTGAAGGGCGAAGGCGTAGACTTGCCCCCATTCGGGGCTCAGGAACGGCGGGAACCCGAACGGGATCGGGTTGCCGGACTGATCGATGAAGTACTGCAGCGCCAGCGGCTGCCAGCGATTCAGATCGGAGATGTTGGGGTTGCCGGGGAAGTCGGGAACGAGCGCGGCATTCACCGGGGCGTAGTAGAGGTTCGCGTAGTCGATCTGCTCGTTGGAGTGATCGACGAGGCCGAACCCGATCATGGCCTGGGCGATCCGGTTCCCCAGCGCTGCCGGGGAGTCGCCGTCGGTCGAGGTGAACGAGGCGTCGTTCTCGAAGCCGAACTCGACGACCATCGAGGCCATGCGCGCATCAAGCGCGGGGAGCGTGAGGGCGGCACCGGGCGAGTTCGCGAAGCGGTGCTTCAGCAGGCGGTAGCACGCGAAACTGATGGACTCGGCGCGGGCGAGCTCTACGTCGACCGGCACGAGGCTCTCATCGGTCAGATAACCATCAACGAGCGGTTCGTAGGCGGCCCACGCGTCCCAGGTGACAATCGCGGTATGAAACAGATTGCGCGCATGGACGGTTGGGCGGGCGAAGTCCTTGCGGATCGCCTCGAGCAGTTCTTCGTTCCACTGGCGTGCGGGCGAGTGGCCCGTCCCCGCGTGCGCGAGCGCCCCGATTCCCAGAACAGCGAGCGCGCAGCAACCCGCGATCCCGCCCCGTCTCCTCCCGAACTTCATCGCCGATCCTCCGCTGAAGCGCAGCACTCCGGCGGGGCACACACAAACGGCTCCCGCAAGATTCACTGCGTGCTTAGTTCTACGGAAGCGCACGACGCCGGTTTCTGTCACCTTTTCTCCTACGAATCCGGAGGGATTGCGCGAACTCACCATGGGGAAATGGGTGAACCGAATCTGCGCGCCGTCAGCCCTATGGACAGGCGGCGAGCCAGTTCTCGAGCACGTTCGTGATATCCCCGAAGTTCACAGTCCCGCTGCCGTCGGCGTCGCCGGGTCCGGTCCCGGGGTCGTAGACGGTGAGCCAGTTTTCAAGCGCCGAGGTGATGTCGGCGAAGTTGACGGCGCCGTCGCCGTTGGCGTCGCCCGGGCAGAAGGACGCCGGCGCGAACGCGAGGCCCCGAACCAACGAAGAGGCGATGACGGCGCCGAGCGCATCTCCCGGTGCAACGCTCAGCCCGTCCATCGAGATATCGAATCGATAGAGGGTGTTGTCGTTGAAATCGATGCTGAAGTTCTTGAACAGCCCAGGCTCAAAGGCGCCGTCGGCGAGTGTGTCGATCGCGCTGCCGGCGAACGCTGAACTCCCGTCGGAGAGATCCACGAGTGCCCAGTCCGAGCCATTGGGATCGAGCGAATAGAGGATGTCGAACCCGGAGTTGTAGATCAGCACATCGGTATCGAGGGTCGATTTGGACAGGAAGACGAGCGACGCGTCGTCCGGCGAGATCGTCCGGTAGTTGTCAGACGTGAAATCGTTCTGGCCGCTGTCGGAGTGCGAGATCACAAGCTCACCCAGCGAGTCGATGTACTCGATCGACTCCACATGACCGGATGGCGCGAAACGCGAATTCATGATCAGGCCGACCACTGTCGCGGCGCCGGTCGCCGGGTCTATCTCTAAGAGCGAGTAGTCGCGGTTTGTAGCCGTGATGCCCACGAATGCGGTGCCGTAGAACCGCTCACGCACGGGGTGGTAGGCGATGCTCCCTGGCAGCATGTCGGCGGGGAGACCCAGCGGTCCGACTACGTGCACCGGGCCGGCGCTCCCGTGATCGATCACCACCAGCTCGGTCTGATTCACTCCGTACAGGCGGGTGCTCTGCGCGAGCGCGGCGGACGGGAGACACATCACGACAGTGAACGGAACCCAGCGCATGGAGGCCACTCCTCGAATCGGAAAAGCGCACTGTCAGCCTACACGCGCACCGGCCCGGTCCAAGGAAAAACCCGGGCCTCTCGGCCCGGGCGGGTGGAAGTTCAGGATGTCGGGGTGCTTATTCCGGCGCCTTCCAGCCGGACTTGAACGCCTCGATCGCCTTGCCGAGCTTGCCCTCGAGCTCGCCGTCGAGCGCCTTGAGCTTCTCGAGCTCGTCGCGGGTGTCCTTGGCGCTCGTCTTGAAGTGCTCGAGCAGCCCCTTCTCAAAGGCGTCGATGTGCGCCGGGTCGATGTCGTCCAGGAAGCCCTTGGTGCCCGCGAAGATCGAGATGACCTGGTCGATCACGTCGAACGGCACGTACTGCGGCTGCTTGAGCAGCTCGACCATCCGGCGGCCGCGATCGAGCTGGGCCTGCGTGGCCTTGTCGAGCTCGGTGCCGAGCTGGGCGAAGGCTTCGAGCTCGCGGTAGGCGGCGAGGTCGAGTCGCAGCGAGCCGGCGATCTTCTTCATAGCCTTGATCTGGGCGTTACCGCCCACGCGGCTGACCGAGATACCCACGTTGATCGCGGGACGCTGGCCGGCGAAGAAGAGCTCGGGCTCGAGGTAGATCTGGCCGTCGGTGATGGAGATCACGTTGGTCGGGATGTAGGCCGACACGTCGCCCTCCTGCGTCTCGATGATCGGGAGCGCTGTGAGCGAGCCGCCACCGTTCTCGTCGCTGAGCTTGGTGGCGCGCTCGAGCAGGCGGCTGTGCAGGTAGAACACGTCGCCGGGGTAGGCCTCACGCCCGGGCGGGCGACGGAGCAGCAGCGACATCTGGCGGTAGGCGACGGCCTGCTTGGAGAGATCGTCGTAGATGCAGACGGCGTGCTTGGGCGTCTTGCCGTCCTTGCCCTGCCACATGAAGTACTCGCCCATGGCGCAGCCGGCGTAGGGCGCCAGGAACTGCATGGGGGCCGGGTCGGATGCGCCGGCGCTGACGACGATGGTGTAGTCCATCGCGCCCGCCTCGCGGAGCGTCTCGACGACACCCGCGACGGTCGATTCCTTCTGGCCGACGGCGACGTAGATGCACACGACGGCCTCGTCGGTGCCCCAGTAGCGCTTCTGGTTGATGATCGTGTCGAGCGCGACAGCGGTCTTGCCGGTCTTGCGATCGCCGATGATCAGCTCGCGCTGGCCGCGCCCGATGGGGATCATCGCGTCGACGGGCTTGATGCCGGTCTGGAGCGGCTCGGTCACCGGCTGGCGGGCGGCGATGCCCGGCGCGATGATCTCGGCGAGGCGCGTCTCCTTGGTCTGGATCGCCGGGCCGTTATCGAGCGGCTGGCCGAGCGGGTTGACCACGCGTCCCAGGAGCTCCTCGCCCACGGGGACCTCGAGCATGCGCCCGGTGGAGACGACGGTGTCGCCCTCCTTCACCGAGAGGTAGTCGCCGTAGATCACGGCGCCGACGGTGTCGAGTTCGAGGTTGAGCACCTGGCCCATGACCGCGCCGTCGCTGGTCTGGAACTCGAGCATCTCGCCGGCCATCGCGTTGGCGAGCCCGTAGATGCGGGCGATGCCGTCGCCGACCTCGATCACGCGCCCGACGTCGGAGATCTCGAGCTCGGTGGCGAACTGCTGGATCTCTTGCTTGATGACGCTGGCGATCTCGTCTGTCTTGATCTTCATCGGTCTGCTCTTTGGTTCCGGTTCAGGGGACGCTCGGCGTCCCGGGGGTTGGGTCTCTGGGTCTGATTCGTGGTTCTGTTACTGGGCGATCTCGTACTCGATCGTCACCGTCGCGCTCACCTGGATCTCGCCGGGCGACATCGGCGGCGCGACGGCGCCCGCTTCTGCCATGTTCATCATCCGCGCGTCCCTGCCCATCATGGGCCGGGGGAAGTCGGCCCGCCCGATGGAGAGCGAGTGGATGCCCCCGAGTCGCACGCCGGACGCACGCGCGACCGCCTCGGCGTCGGCCCGGGCGTAAGACACCGCCTGCTCGAGCACCGCAGCGCGGCTCGCGCGAGGATCGGCGAGCTGGAACGACACACTGTCGATGTTGTTCGCGCCCGCCTCGACCGCCGCCTGCACGATCGCGCCGGCGATCTCGAGGTTGCCTGTCTCGACGATGAGCGAGTTCTGCACTCTGTACCCGGCGATCTCCGGACGCCCGCCCCGGTCGCGGCCGGGGTTGGTGTAGATCGGCTGGATGCTGAAGCGCCCGGTCGAGACGTCGCCGTCTTCAAGCCCGGCGCGCATCAACGCGTCCATCACGCGGCTGACGCGCTGCGAGTTCTCGTCGATGACCTTGCGGGGCTCCTGGCCCTCGCTGACGACGCCCACGCTGATGCGCACCTCGTCGGCCGGCACCTCCATCGAGGCGCTGCCCGAGACGCTGATCACCGGCGTGTGCTCGCGCTGCGCGCCTTGGCCCATCGCGCAGGCCTGAAGCGCGAGAGCGAGAACCGGGATGAGCAGCGTGCGACGGAGCATCGGTCAGTCGTTGTCCTCGATCGCGGAGTCGAACTTCGTCCGGAGGGCGGCGGAGCCGTCCTCCATCAGACGCTTGCGCATCTTGCGGAGCTGGGTGTGCACGCTGGCATCGATCAGCTGGTCGCCGACCTGCATGCGGACGCCCCCGACCATGGACTCATCGGTGTAGGCGTGCATGATGGGCTCGCGACCGAGCGTCTCCTGCAGGCGCCCGCGGATCGCCTCGAGCTGGTCGGCGGGGAGCTGGTGACGTGTGTAGACGTCGACCTCGACGCGCCCGAACTGGTCCTGCACCATCTCCTCGAACGCCGTCGCGATCTGGTCGAATCGGTTGAGCCGGTCCTTGCGGTTCAGCACCAGGAGGAACCGCTGGAGGCTCTCGCTGATGCGGGCGCCGCCGAAGATCGACTTGATCGCCGCTTCCTTCTTCTCCATCGCGATGATCTGCGAGTCGAAGAGGCCGCCCAGCTCGGGGAACTGGCGTGTGAGCTCGACGAGCTCGTCGAGTTCCCCGCTCATCGCCTCGAGCGAGTCGCGCCCGCCGTCGGCCTCGATCAGCTCGAAGAGGCTCTGGGCGTAGACGCGATCGACGGCGTCCGGGGGGGATTTGATCTGACCGACTGCCATCGGAGTGGGCTCCTTGCAGGGGCGCGGGCTGGGGTCAGCCGGCGTACTCCTTGCTGAACTGCTGCACCGACTCGTCGACCAGGCGGCGCTGGTCGTCGGCGTTCACCTCGCGCTGGAGGATCTTCTCGGCGACGCTCGTGGCGAGCGTGGCGGCCTCGTTGTAGATCTCGCTGAGCGCGGCCCGCTTGGCGGCCTCGATGTTCCGACGCGCCGACTCGCGCATCTGGTTGAGCTCGACCTCGGCCTGCGTGCGCAGCTCCGCCGCGAGGCGGGTCTGCTCGGCCTTGGTCTTCTCGATCATCTCGTTGGCCTCGGCCTTGGCGGCCGCGAGCGACTTCTCGTACTCGGCGAGCGCCTCATCGGCCTTCTTCCGGGCGTCTTCGGCCTGGAAGACCTCGCTGCGGATGTGCCCCTCGCGGGCCTCGAGGCCCCCGAGGATCTTGGGCCACACCACCTTGGCGAGGATGAAGAAGGCGGCGCCGAAAATGACCAGCGCCGAGATGAACGGCACGAGCTGGAACGCCACCGGGTTGGCTGCGCCGCCGTCGCCACCGGCTGCGCCGGCGGCGTCATCGGCGGCGAGCGCGATCGCCGGGAGCGAGAGCACCGCCAGCGTCGCTGCGCTGCCGGCGAATCGGGAGATGCGTGACATCGGTCACCTCGTTCTCGAACGGAACAGTTCAGCGCCGGCGCGCGACAACGGATGCCGCGCGCCAGCGCCCGATCTCTCGGGGCGAGCCCGGACTCAGATGAGGAAGATCGACAGCAGGCCGACGACGACGGCGAAGAGCGTCGCACCCTCGACGAGGGCGGCCGTGATGATCATGTTGGTGCCGATGGTGCCGGCGGCCTCGGGCTGGCGGGCGATGGCCTCGACAGCGCTGCCACCGATGCGGCCGATGCCAGGGCCGCCACCCATGATGGCCAGGCCGGCGGCCAGGCCGGCGCCCAGACCCTTGCCGATCGCGGCCAGGCCTTCGCCGGTGGAGGTCGCGGCGGTCGCGGCGTCCTGGGCCAGCGCCGGGTCGGCGGCCACGAGTCCAAAGGTAGTCGCAGCGGCGGCGCCGCCAATCATCTTCCGGGTCTTCGACATCGTTCTCGTCCTTCCTCTTCGTTCAGAGGTTCGTGGGGTGAATCGTCGGCGGCGCGAGTGAGCGGCGCCGTCTGGGGTGTCAGTCTCGTTCTGTCTGGTCGCGGGGCCGACACGGCGCCCGCGATTCGGTCGGTGGTGGTTACTGCGTGACCGGCACGGCGGGATCGGTCTCGGCCGAGTGCCCCTCGTCGTAGTGCTCGGCGTGGGCGTGATCGTCGTGGTGGTGGTGCATCAACTGGGCGATGAACACCGTGGTGAGGAACATGAAGATGAACGCCTGGAGGAACGCCACGAACAGCTCGAGGAACATGAGCGGGACCGCGGCGAGGATCGACACCAGGGTGATGGGCGAGCCGAGAGGGAAGCCCAGCGCGTTGATCCCCATGCCGGTGAACATGAGCAGCGTGGCCAGCAGCGTGTGGCCGGCGGTCATGTTGGCGAACAGACGCACGGCAAGGGCGAAGGGCTTGATGAACGTGCCCATGATCTCGACGGGGATCATGATGGGCGCCAGGTAGAGCGGCGCGCCACCCAGGAAGTGGGCGGCCCAGCCCTTGAGCCCGCTGGAGCGGAGCCCGTTTATCTGGATCACGATGAAGGCGATGATCGCCAGCGCCGCCGTCACGGCGATGTTGGCCGTGGCGGTGCCGCCGATGAACGGCGTGAACTTCAGGCCCGTCGCAGTCTTGATCAGGTACTGGAGGTCGACCAGGGGCACGAGGCCCAGGACGTTGTTGTAGAGAATGAAGAAGAAGAGCGTGAGCAGGAACGGCAGGAAGCGGTCCGAGTGGGAGCCCAGCTGCGGGCGGACGATGTTGTCACGCAGGTAGAGGACGACCACCTCGATCATCTGGGCGAAGCGGCCCTTGGTGACGAAGCGCTCGTTGCCCTCGGACTCGGCCCCGGTGCCGATCGCCTTGGCGGCGGAGCCGAGGGTCACGATCAGCAGCACGAGCACGACAACCATCGTGACCATGTTCATGCTGAGCAGGTGCGCGCCAGACTCGGTCGTCAAGAGCGCCTTGTCGACCACGTGGTCCATCGGGTTGGACCCGGCAGCTAGGAATGTCGAGAGAATCATCGCCGTGACGCCTGCTCCATACGGTCGGTAACTACACACGCCCTCGCCCGGTGAACGGGCCGACGGGGAGGATCAATCCGATGATCGATCCGCGCTCGATCTGATGTGTGACGAGTACACCGCAACTTCACAGAGCAAAGCGGCGAAGTACCCGCCCGCGATCACCAGCCCAAAAGGCAGCGGCTCGGGTCGGGCCGCGAAGTATAGCAAGACGCTCAGAATCAGCACGGCCCCGAAGCTCACGCCCCGGGCCCCGAGCCAGACGAACGGCCAGCGCCCCAGGTACCGGGGCTTCCAGGGCCTCATCCACAGCAGCCCCGACGCCTTGGCGATCGCCAGGCCCAGCCACGCCACCCACGGCGAGGCCAGTTCGCGGGGCTGGGTCATGCCCACGATCGCCAGAATCGCGGTCCCGAGGGCCGCGACGCCGGCGGCCCCGAGCCAGGCCGCCAGGAGCAGGCGGAGACCGGGCAGCGACAGCTGCGGGCCGACATCCAGCGCGCTGTGAACCTGGGCAAACCCCTCGGGCGAGGGGGCGGGCTCTTGCTCACCACTTGTCGTGGTCTGGTGGGTCACCGACATCATCTCCGTCCCAGGGCTCGACGGACTCCCGCTCGAACCAGTCGTCGGGCTTGCCGTTCCGCGATTTGGGCCCGCCGCCCGGGCCCTCGGTCTGCTTGCCCCGCGGCCCGGTCGGGTGGGCACGACGGTAGGCATCGGCCGAGCTCTTGTTGAGGCGGACGGCCTGACGGATGAAGTTGTACCCGCCCCCGACGAAACCCATCGCCAGACACGCGATGAGCATCCAGGGCAGCGTCCCCCACCACTTGTCGAGCAGGAAGCCCAGCAGCGCCATCCCGGCGATCGACGCCGTGAGCTCGATCCCGAGCCCGGATAATCGCCAGAGCTCCGAGGCGTCGGAATCGTTGGGCACGTGCATCGCTGGGATTCTCCGGGGCGAACCCTAGCATCGTACGACCGATGTATCTCTTCGTGCTCTATGCCGCGCTCGTGTGGGTCAGCGTGTTCTCTTTCCGGAGGCGCTGGCAGAGCATCCCCGTTCTGCTCCTGGGCGTGGGCGCGGTGTACGTCGCCGTGAGCCTGCTGAACTGGCTGTTCACCACCGAGGCGCCCGTCTTCGAGGGCCCACCCGCGCCCGGCCAGAGCGAGACGCACTCTTCCAGCCCGGTGATGCTCCCAATCGTGGGCTACGCCTACCAAGCGCTCATCCTGCTGGTCGGCCTGGCCCTCGCGGCGATGCCCCGCCCGGCACACATCAACGCCTGCCACCACTGCGGCTACGAGCTCACGGGCCTCGACTCGGGCACCTGCCCGGAGTGCGGCAAGACGTTCGACCCCAGGCGCCTCAAGGCGGGACCCGTGGCGCCGGCGTAGGTCAGTCGCCGGCGGGAACGATGCGGCGCTTGCGCAGCTGGACGTCGGCGAAGTGCAGCCCCAGCACAAGCACGGCCCCAATGAGCGCCGCGATCGACACGGCGGTCCAGTACCCGCCCGTGTCCGCATCGGGGATCGACTCGAGCACGACTCCGCCCGGGATGCGCAGCGCCCCAAGCATCACGCCGGTAAGGGCGGCCATGGTGACATCGTGGGCGCGGTGCAACAGCCAGCTCACGACGCGGCTGAACAGAATCAGGCCAACGCCGACGCCGGCGAGGAAGGCGCCGAAGAACAGGAAGTCGCTGAGCGCTCCGCGTGCCGCGAGCTGCGTGAGCGGGTCGGGCTCGCGCCCGAGCAGCGCGCCGACGTGGCCGACGCAGCGATGGAGCGTGTTGAACACCGCCTGGTACTGCCCCAGGAACAGCAGCAGGAAGCTGCCGCTGACTCCCGGGAGGATCATCGCGCTGATGGCGATGGCGCCGGCGCCGAAGATGGCGAAGAGGGAAGCCCGCCGCTCGACGACGACCGCGAACTGCGGATCGGTCGCGAGCCACGCTTCGAGGGCCTCGTCTGATTCCAGAACCGTCACGCCGTTGATCTCGCGCCCGGCGGTGATGCCCTTGGGATCGAAGACCACGAGATCGGATCCTCGCGAGAGGAGCGCATCGAGATCGGACTCGTCGCGCAGCTTCGCCGGGAAGAACTCGACGGCGGCCGGGGGGCTGTCTCCTTCGGCGCTGATGCGCTCCACGTCGATCCCCCCACCCCGCGCCCCGACGAACACCCACGACATCGAAGCCGCGACGAGCATCGCCGCCCAGATCTTCCACGTGTACTTCTTGGCCCGCGCCAGGGGCATCCAGCTGGACGCCAGGATCAGGCCGAAGAACAGTGCGTAGGTCGGGCCGGGTTCGTCTTCCATGAAACCGGTCACGAGCTTGCTGAAACCAACCATCGCGATCGCGATGCCCAGGCCCAGCGGGATCAGCACGTGCCAGTGGATCTGGCGCAGCGCCGCGATCGACTCTTTCGTGCGCCCCCGCGCGCCGAGGAAGAGGAACCGGGCGCTGAGGGAGCGGAGCGCCTCGATGAAGCGCTCGTAGATGCCACTGATGAACGCGATGGTGCCCCCGCTGACGCCGGGGATGACGTCGGCGATGCCCATCGCCAGGCCGCGGGTGAACAGCCCGAGGGCGTCGATCGGACCGCCGAAGCGTTCCTTGTGCGTGTTGGTGCGCTGGTGTTCCACGGGTGGGCCGGGAGTCTATACCCTGCCCGAGTATCGGCCGGTTCGGGCCGAGCGCCCGCGAAGAAGGACGGAAGATCGATGCAGATTCTCGTGACCGGCGGCGCCGGGTACATCGGCTCGCACGCCTGCAAGCGCCTGCTGCAGGACGGGCACGACGTCGTGGTGCTCGACAACCTGTACCGGGGGCACGCCGAGGCCATCGAGCGCCTGCGCACGATGGACGGGGTCACCGGCGACAGGCTGGTTTTCCACGAGGGCGACGTGGCCGACCGCGCCCTGCTCGACCGGATCTTCGCGCAGCACTCGATCGACGCCGTGCTGCACTTCGCGGCCCTCGCCTACGTGCGCGAGAGCGTGGACGAGCCCCTGAACTACTACCGCGCCAACACGGCGGCGGCCGTCGAACTGATCGGCGCGATGAGCAGCGCGGGCGTGCCCCGCTTCGTGTTCAGCTCAACCTGCGCGACCTACGGCGAGGCGCCGCCGAAGCTGATCCCCATCCGCGAGGACTGCCCCCAGGAACCGATCAACCCCTACGGCTGGTCGAAACTCTTCATCGAGCGCATGCTGCGCGACACGCAGACGGCCCTCGGGCGCGCGGGCAAGCCGGTGCCGGGGATCGCGATGCTGCGTTACTTCAACGTGGCCGGGTGCGACCCCGACGGGCTGGTCGGCGAGGACCACGACCCCGAGACGCACCTGATCCCCATCGTGCTGCAGGTGGCGCTGGGCACGCGCGAGAAGCTGACGGTATTCGGCACCGACCACGCGACGCCCGACGGCACCTGCGTGCGCGACTACATCCACGTGAGCGACCTGGTCGATGCGCACGTGGCGGTGATGAACAGCCTCGAGCCGGGTCAGTGCCGCGCCTACAACCTCGGGAACGGCAGCGGGTACTCGATCCGCCAGATCGTCGAGGCAGCGCGCCGCGTGACCGGCCACGCGATCCCGACGGCGGACGGCCCCCGCCACCCCGGCGACCCGCCGACGCTCTTCTGCGACGCGTCGCTCATCGAGCGCGAGGTCGGCTGGAAGCCCCGCATCACGGACATCGACGAGATCATCGGGACGGCGTGGCGCTGGTTCGAGTCGAATCCCAGCGGATACGCGGGCGCCTAGAACGGGAACACAATCCCCAGGTAGACCATAAGGCCGTCGCGCGCTGGGTTGTCGTCGCTGCCCGAGGTCGTGGCGTTGGAGATGTGGTGCCAGCGCAGGCCGGCGTCGAGGCGGGCCGGGCCGTCGCCCAGGCGGACGGTGCTTCCGAGGCCGAAGGTGGGCGTGAAGTTGAACTGTGTGCCGTCGTCGGGCACGTCGTCGAACGCGTAGAACACGCCGACGCCGGCCAGCCCGTAGACCGAGTACGACTCCTCGTTGAGAAAGTGCCAGCGGAAGTCGATCGAGAAGCCAGGGGCGCCGGTGTCCTCGCCCTCGTCCTGGAAGAACGCCCAGCCCTCGAGCGACATGCCGAACTCGAAGTCCTGCGCCAGGAACGTGCCGGCGCGCCAGAACCCCATCACGTCGACAGATTCGTCGCTGATGCCCACGCCCGCGCCGGCGGACCAGTGCCAGTAGCCGGGCTCGCCGAACGCCAGGTCCCGCGGGGCGTCGAGTTGCTCGTCGCTCGGAGCCTGGGCTTCGGGCTCGGCCGGGGCGTCCTGGGCGAACGAGGCGGGTGTGAACATGAGGCTCGCGCCGGGGAGCTGCGCCTCTTGTGCGCGGGCGCCGGCGTGGGTCGCGAGCACGGCGAGCGGGATGGCGAGTAGGGTTCGCGGCACGAGCAGTTGAGTTTCCGTTCCGGAGTGAGGCCGACACATGGACGACGCAGCCAAGCGTATCGAAAAGCTGGAAGAAGCTCTGGCGTTCACCGACCGGGACACCGACCAGCTCGGCGAGCAGATCATCGAGGCCTTCCGGCAGATCGACGTGCTCCGGGCGAGGCTGGACTCGATCGAGCGCCGCCTGACCAGCGTCGAGGAGTTCGATGCGAGCGATTCGGATGAGAGCGACGGCGGCTCCTGAGGCTCAGGCCTGCTCGATGCGCGGATCGACCCAGCGGTACATCAGGTCGACGATCAGGTTAAACACGACCATCATGCCCGAGTAGATCAGGGCGATTCCCATGATCAGGAACAGGTCCTTGTTCTTGACTGCCCCGACGAAGTGCTGGCCGATCCCGGGAACGTTGAACACGCGCTCCACGACGAAGCTGCCGGTCATCGCGTAGGCGGTCGCCGGGCCGAGGTAGCTCAGCACGGGCAGGAACGCGTTCTTGAGCGCGTGCTTGTAGATGACGATCCGCTCGGGGAGGCCCTTGGCCCGCGCGGTGCGGATGTAGTCGGCGCCGAGGGTCTCGATCATGCCCAAACGCGTGAGCCTGGCGATATAGGCGGCGAACGGGAGGCTGAGCGTGAACGCCGGGAGCAGCGCGTTGGCGGCGTTGCCCCACGAGCCGACCTGCCCGACGCCGAGCCACACCGGGAAGACCATCAGCAGCACGGTGCCGATCACGAAACTCGGCAGGCTGATGCCGACCATCGCGACGACGAGCGTGAGGAGGTCGGCCACGGAATTCGGGCGCAGCGCGCCGATCACACCCGCGCCCAGGCCGATCACGAGCGCGATCAGGATCGCCCCGAAGCCCAGCACGATGCTCACCGGCAGGCTGGAGGCGATGAGCTCGTTCACCGTCCAGTCCTCGTAGCGGAAGCTGGGGCCGAAATCGAAGATGTACTCCGGAGGGTTGCCCCGATCTCCCTTGAGCGTCTCGCGCACGTAGCGCACGCCGGTGACGTTATCGAGGTAGCCCACGTAGAACTCCACGGGGCTGTCGAGGTTGTACTGGGCGTTCATCGCCGCGAGCACTTCCTTCGGCGGAGCGCGCCCCTCGTCGCTCATCACCGCCGATCCCGGCAGCAGCCACGACAGCACGAAGGTGATCGTGTAGATAACCAGCAGGATCAGCGGCAGCTGCGCCAGGCGCCGGAGGATGAGGCCGATCACTGCGATCCGCTCCAGCTCTGCCCGGTGCTCACGCCGCCGATGCCCCCTTCATCTTCGGCGAAGTCGAACGCGTCGGCATCGATGCTCGGCCGGGCCGGGTCTCCCGGCTGGACGACCTCGAGCAGCCAGAGGTACTGCACCAGGCGCGGGTGCTTGCTGAGGTTTCGCAACCCGCCGGGATTCGGCGAGCCGTAAGGCTTCGAGGGCGGCTTGTACATGTAGTACTGGTCGTAGTTCCACAGGCACAGGACCGGGATCTCCTCTTCCATCGTGAAGCGCTCCGCCTCGGAGAGAATCGTCATGCGCTTCGCCGGATCGAGTTCGAGGGCCGCTGCATCCAGGAGCGCGTCGAACTCGGGGTTCGAATACCCGCGGTCGTTCTGGCCGTCGTCGGTGTAGTGCAGGTAGAGGAACGTGGTCGGGTCGAGGTAGTCCCCGTACCACCCGCCGCGGGCCATCATGTAGTCCTTGCTGTGGAGCCGGTGGCGATAGACCTTGGTCTCGTTGATGGCGACCTTGGTCTTGATCCCCAGCTCGCGCTCCCACATCACACCCATCGCCTGCGCAACGTTCTTGTGGGGCCCCACCGCTGTGCAGAGCAGCTCCACGGTCGGGAACGCCTCGCCGCGTTCGTTCTCGGGAACGCCGTCGCCGTCGCGGTCCACCCACCCGGCTGCGGCCAGTTCGCGCCGTGCCTCGTCGGGGTCGTAGGTGAGACCGCGCGGGCTCTCGAACCCGCCGATGGAGCCGCGGGGCACGAGCACGTCGGCGACGCGCTCCTCGCTGCGGCGCACCTTGCGGACGATGTCTTCCTTGTCGACCGCCCGCGCGAAGGCCCGGCGCACGCCCGCGTCGTGAAATGGGTTTGGGCGCCCGTCGGAGAACCGGGGCCGGCAGTTGAAACTCCAGAAATAGGTGCCGAAGGTCGAGAAGTTCCACGCGTTGTCGCGCAGGCCCTCGCGCTTCTGGCGGAGCATGTCGCCCACGTACTCGACCTCGGCGTCGCTGTGCCAGTCGGCGACGCCGGTCTCGTAGGCCAGGATGCTCGTGTTCATGTCTTCGATGTAGACGACGCGGATCGACCTGGAGCGCACGATCTCCGGCTGCCAGTAATACGGGTTGAGCTCCATGCGCAGCTCGCGCTTGAACTTCCAGGACGTGATCACGTAGGGGCCGTTGCTCACCCAGTGCTCGGGCTTGGTCCAGCCGTGGGCCTGGGCCAGCGCGCCGGTCTCGGGGTTGACCGTGACCCAGGCCTCGACCGAAGGCCGGTGCACCGGAAAGAACGGCCCGAACGCGCACAGGTCGAGGAAGTAGGCCGTGGGGCGCGCGAGGATCACCTCGAGCGTGTGGTCGTCGACCGCGCGCAGGCCGACCGTCTCGTTGAACAGGCGCTCGCACTCGGCGCGGAGCATGATCGCCGCGGCTTCGGTGCGCTCCTCGGCCGGGCGTGAGGCGTATTCCTCGAGCTGGGCGACCCTCGCCTGGAAGAACTCCTGCGCACCCGAGATGCAGAAGAACAGCGCCGAATAGTCGGCGGCCGTCTCGGGCATCATCGCGCGACGCCACGAGTAGATGAAGTCGTCGGCGACGAGCGGGTCGCCGTTCGACCACTTGGCGCTGGGCTCGAGGTGGAAGGTGTAGACCAGGCCGTCGTCGCTGACCGTCCAGCGCCGCGCCAGCGAGGGCACGACGTGGAAGTCCTCCGAGAAGATGTTCCAGCGGAGCAGGCCCTCGAACAGCCCGTAGCACAGGCGGAAGTCCTGCGTGTAGCTCATCCGCTGCGGGTCGAGGGTGTTGGGATCGACGTTCTCGATGAACGTGAGATCGGCCGGGGCCTGGGGCCCGTCGGTCAGCGCCGCTCCAACCAGGAGAACCGCGAGCAATCCGAGCACAGCAGCGATCTTCGCCATCGTGCCGGCAGGATAGCCGCAGTTGAATGGAGCAGAGTCGCGGGCGACGCCCGATTACTGGCCGGCGTCGAATTCCCCAGCCGGAGCACTGAACGGCGCGCGGGTCAGCAGCCCGCCCTGGCCGATCCAGCCATCGACAGCGCCTTCGAACGCGCCCGAGTCGGCGCGACCGAACACGGTCTGCAGGTTGGGGTTCGGAGCCGGCACGGCGGCGCCCAGCTGGCTGCCGGTGAAGACGACCAGCGCTTCGCTCACGTTGACCACCGTCGCCAGTTCGCCGGCGATGGTGCTGTCGAGGTCGTTCCCCCGAGCGTCGAGAACGTCGCGGGCCAGCGCGAGGCAGTTGCCACCGAGAATGCCGGCGCTGCGCATGAAGGCGTCGTTGGCGCCCGGCTGGATGTTGAACACCGCGTTGCGGCACTCGTTGGCGGCTCGGAGCATGATCCTGGCCCATGCGCCGAGTTCCTCGTCGCTGAGTGCGCCGGGATCGAGGAAGGCGCGGCGCTGCGAGAGCCCCTCGGCGACTCGCTGCATGGCGCCGGGGCGGTCGTTCGGGTCGTCGACGCTCACCAGCGCCTCGACGGCCCCGAGGACAACATTCACCGAGGCGTCGCGCTCGATCGTGGCTTTCAGGAGCTCCAGCGACTGGTCGACCTGCCGCTGGGCGAACGGCCACGGCTGGGCGGCCGGCTTGGAGAGCAGCTCGCGAAATCCGGTCGTGGCGGCGTAGCGGACCACCTCGCGCTGATCGGCCAGCCCGTCGGCAACCGCCCGGACGGACTCGGTCGAGCGGGCCTTGCCCATGATCTGGAGGGCGTTGGTCGCGATCCGCGCGTCGGCGTGGCCAACCAGACCACCGACCGGCGCCGAGAGCGCCCTGCCGTAAGCCTGGCGGAACGCGACTGTGATCCCAGCGCAGTCCAGTGGGCGGACGAGTTCATCGCGACCGGCGAGGCTGGTGTCCCGGTCGGGATCGAGCATCTCCCGGGCCGCGCCGTCGACGTGGTCCTGGATGCGCCGCTGGTCGGGCGCGGGGAAGTTGTTCTGCGACGCCAGGGCGCAATCGACGCCCCCGCCGATCTGGGCGGCTGCGGGCTCGGCTGCCGCGACGAGGAGGCCGGCGAGACCCGCGACGGGCACGACTCGGAACAGGGCGGGGATCTTCATGAGGGTCCAACCATCCGCAGCCGGAGCGCCCCCGGTTCCGGGTGAGGGCGTCAATCCAAGGAAGGGTGGCCGACCGAGCGGGCGGACGTGGCCACCGAAGGGCGTGTACGAGAAGTGTGCGAACGGGGAGCGGCGAGCGTCCGCGGGGCTCCCCGGGGCCCGGCGACGGTATCAGTCGCCCCCAAGAGCGTCAAACCCTGACGGGCGACCCCGAACACTGCGTCCGCTCGGTCTCGACGCCCGATATCCTCGGGTCGGACGACCCTCCCGAGCATTGAACGAGCCCCCCTCTGCCGATCTTCCGATACTCCATCGCGGGTGCACAGCTTCTGGCCGCCCTTCTCTGGGCCGGGGCGACGCACATGTTCCTCGGCCTGTACGTACTGGAGCAGTCCGATCGGTCGCTTGCGCCGATCCGGGAGGACCTGGCGTTCTGGCTCGGGGTGGTGGGGATCGTCGCAGGGAACTTCATTTTCATGGTGCTGATCGCTGATCGAGTCCTGGCCATCCGACGCCGCCTGGCCGTCGACGTCATCGAGGCGCTGACCGGCGTCGGGGTGCTGGCGTGCGTGGGCGCGCTCGTCTTTGCCTGGCTGACTGGAGAGAGCCTGTGAGGCCCGGGTTTCGGTGCGTCATCGGGGTCATGTGTTCGGTCGCGAGTGTCGGCGCGGTCCAGCGGGACGCGCACGCGCAGACCGAGTCGCGGAACGCCGAACTCGCGTGCGACGCGCTGTCGCGCATGGCGATCAACCTGCTCCGCGAGCTGCCGAACCCCTCGCCTGCGGAGTACGAGCTGACGGCGCTCGCGCTCCGCGTCGCCCGCCGGGAACGCCCGAACGACGAAGAGCTCTGTCGCTTGGAGCTCGAAGCGTGGAACGCAGCGGATCGACAGGACGAGGTGCTCGCGCTGACGCGCGAGATCGTCCGGCTGGATCCAAAGGACACCGTCGCATGGCTGCGTCTCGTGAGCGACCGCATCGGTCGTCTCCAGTCCGCCGACGAGCGTCTGGAGGCCTACGAGCGGCTCCTGGCGTCCGGGGCGTCGACCCTCGACGAATCGGTGCTCAGCCGGCTCGCGCTCGACGCTTCGCTGCTGGCTCGAGAGATGGGCGACGAAGAACGATTCGTCGAGCTGCTCACCGACGCAACGCTGCTCGACGTGACCAACAAGGACGCTGCGGCGCTGTACGCCACCTACTTCCTGCCGCTCGCCGCCGACCCTGTCACGAAGGCGGAGCTGCTCGGCAACCTCGTGCTTTCGGACCCGACGGATCCGGTTGCGCTGACCAACCTGGGCATGGAACTCATGCGCGGGCGGGCCTACGCCGGGGCGCTGCGCTTCCTCGACCGTGCCGGGGACATCTACCTGAACACCGGGATCCGGTTCGGGCCGGACGACTACTTCGATCGCATCTTCGCGTCCTGGATGGCCAACGGGGACGAACGAGCGCTCGCGCTGATCCTCGAGCTGCGGAACCAGCAGCAGATGACGATCAACTACCGCCGGCGCGAGCGCATGGCGATGGGCCTCGACCCCGGCCCCGAGGTGACGGCTCGCGTGCCGCCGAACATCGAGATCCTCCGCCTGGCGATCGCCTTCGGACGGGGCGACGCCGAGATGCAGTCCGCCTCAGTCGAGTTCATCACGAGCGCGCTCGAAGAAGAGATCCTGAACGTTCAGACGCGCGAGCCGCCGTTTGACCGTGCAACGTCGGAAGAACGCGCGAACATCGTGCTGGCCTCGAAGCTGCAGCTCATGGTCGCGCAGGTGTGGGGCGGATCCCGGATCGACGACGCCGAACGCACGCTCGACGAGCTCACCGACGCGCCGGACCAGTCCGGGCTGGAGCCGGACGCCATACGGCGGACCAGGGGCTGGATCGCGCTCCGCCGGGGAACGGACCAACTGCTCGCCGAGCAGATTGCTGCCGTCTCGGCGCCGCGCATGGGCGCCCTGCTCAGCGGCGATCCGGGGGCGCTCGCGGGGGCCTCCGTAGCGCTGGCGCCCGACACCAACGAGCACCTCGCTCGAGCGCGCACCCTGCTCGAGCCGCTCGCCTCGGGGGACCCGTTCGCGAAGCTGGGGCTCGCCCTTTTGGAAGAATCCGAAGGGAACACGCAGCAAGCGGTGCGCCTCTACGCCGGGCTCGCGCTGGAGAACGGCGACGCGGCGATCGGCGCCAGCGCCCGCCGGCGGGCCGAACTCCTGCTCGGATCGCAGATCCGCCCCGACGCCGACGCCCGGGCGCTCGAAGCGTTCGCACAGGCGTTCGCGCCGTGGCTCGAGGATCTGACCGCGAGCCCGCGCCGATTCATGCAGCTCACGGCCGAGCACGTGCAGCGCGACGCCGGCCCGCTCGACAGGATCCTCGTTCGGATCAGGCTCCGGAACATCTCCCCGCACCCGCTGGCGATGGGCCCGCAGGCGCCGATCAACTCGGAGCTCATGCTGAACCCGCGCGTGACGCTCATCGGTCGCCCGCCATCGAACCTCGAGGAGCCGGAGGTTGTGGACTTCGACCGTCGCCTGCGCCTCCTGCCGGACGAATCGGTCACCGTCGACTTCTGGGCCAATCGCGGGCGGGTGGGCCTGCTGCTCCAGCTCAGCGCGCACGTGCAGGCGACTCTCCGGTGGCAGCTGCTGCAGGGCTATCGCGTCGACACCCGCGGACGCTACTCCCACGGGTCGATGTGCGTCGTCACCGAGACGGGGCTCCTCAGCCGCAGCAACCTGCGCCCGGCGGAGAACGCCGATGAGGTGATCGCCCGCCTCGGCGCCGTGCCGATGCGCTCACTCGCCAGCACGATCCTGCTCGCCGCGGTGAGCGGTGTGCAGTCGCCCGAGGGGATCTCTCCGAAGCAGGACGAGCAGCGTCGCGGTCGCATCTCTCAGGCGATCGTCGATCGGTGGCACGAGATGGACCCGCACCTTCGAGCCTTCGCGGCGTGCGTCGCGCTCCGGGGCGGCCTCGTGTTCCCGGGTTCGCCGCTCGAGAACCAGCTCCGGCTCGCCGAGCACCCGATCGTCCGGGCGGCCGCCCTCACCGGCGCGCTGCGCGTGTCGGGGGGAGACGCCGCGCTCGGGTGGATTGAGTCGGGCGATCCCGACGTGGCGCGCATGGCCGCGCTGGTCGCCGAGCCGGCGGGCGACGGCGCACCATGAGCGAACCCGGAACGGGCACCCCGCACGACGACCCCGCTGTTGCTGCGATCGAACGTGCAGGCTCGAGGTCGAACAAGCGTTCGCGCATCATCGGATTCGCGATCGGCCTGGCGCTCGTAGCGGGCGCGGCTGTCGCGGTCGGACGCCAGCAGGGAGTGTTCGCCGACGCGTGGGCAAACCTTCGGGCGGCGCCGGTGTGGATGATCGCGCTCGGGCTCGCGCTCCCGCTGGTCAACCTGCTCCTCGCTTCCCTGAGCTTCTGGTTGCTCACGGCGCGATACGGCAGGGTGCAGTACCGGGAGATGACCGAACTGCTGTCGGCCGCCTGGGTGCTGAACTACCTGCCGCTGTGGCCGGGCATGATCGGGCGCCTGACATATCACAAGACCGTGAACTCGATCGCTGTGCGCGACAGCGCCAAGGCGCTGATCTGGGCCAACGTGCTCAATGTGCTCGCGGCCCTGTCGCTGCTCGTGCTGCTGGCCGGCTCGGCGATCCTGTTCGACCCCAGCGGCATCGGCCCCACCATCGTCGTGGCATCTCCGATCGCCGCGCTCGTGGCGTTCGCGATCTACGCGCGCGCCAAGCGTCCCGAACCTGACCCCGAAATCTGGCGCACGATCGCGGCGCTCGGCGTGCGCCTCGCCGAGCACCACGTCTGGGCGGGAAGGTACTTCGTGATGTTCGGCGTGCTCGGTGCGCCGATCTCCTGGGCCGGGGCGCTGGGGATCGCGGGGATCACGGCGCTGGCGATCGCGGTGCCGATCTCCGGAAACTCGCTGGGCGTGCGCGAGTGGGCCGTGGGGTTCGTCGCGACCATCCTCCCCGCGTCGCTGCTCGCCCAGGGTGGGCTGAGCCTGGAGACAGGGCTCACGGCCGACCTGATGAACCGAGCGGCCGAACTCGCCGTTGCCATCCCCGCGGGGGCTCTCGGCGCGATGATCGTCGCCCGACGCATCCGGCGCTTCAGTTCCGGAGCTTCGGCCTCTCGAGGACCCGCGGCCTGATAGTGTGAGCGGTCGTGGAACGCGGGCACGACATCGCGCCCAGCTTCGGCCCCTCGCCGTTCGGCGGCGGACGGTGCTCTGTGTGCGGTGCACCCATCTCGCGCAACGAGGTAGCGAGGGGCGGCATCTGCGCGAGCCCCGACTGCCTGCGCACCAAGGCGATGCGCGAGATCCAGGAAGAGAACGAGCGCCGCCGCATGCTTTGCCGCACGCTCAGCGCCGAATCCACGCCCGATCGCGCCGAGGCGGGGATCGACGAGGAGCGCCGGTTCGCGCTGGCGGTGATGCCCGCGCTCGAGCACGCGCTGGTGCCCCAGGATCCCGAGCGTGTAAAGACCTTCACCGAGCGCATTCGTGGGGTCATCCTTCAAGCAGTCGCCGGCGCGGCCCGCGACGCCGAGGCCGGCGAAGACGCCGAAGCCAACCCCGACACGCCGCCCGACGAGTGGCTGCAGCCGGACAGCGACCCGGAGTTCCATTCGTACCTGCTCGCAGGCTGCGCGACATGCCGGGGCTACTGCTGCGAGACCGGCAAGACGCACGCCTACCTCGACGACAAGGCGATCCGGCGCTACATCGCCCAGTTCCCTGGCAGGGACTCGGCGGAGATCCTCCAGGACTACTTGTCGTACCTGCCGGAGGAGAGCTACGAGGATTGCTGCGTGTTCCAGGGGCCGATGGGCTGCACGCTGCCGCGCACGAAGCGTGCGCACATCTGCAACAGCTACCTGTGCCGTTCGCTGATCGAGTTGCAGGAGCGCCTCGAGGAGGCCGAGCAGCCGGCCGCGGTGATCGGCTCCGCCGACAAGGCCAACCGGCTCGTGCGCCTCACGCTTTTCGATGGCGAGCGGGAGCTGTCGCAGCGCGACGTCGCGTCCGGGCCCGATCAGGCCTCCGAGAGCACAACCTGACCGCTGCCCCGCTCGATGCGCCCGATCACGACCGGGCGCTCCCCGAGGCGCAGGAGCTGCTTCTGGATCGACGCGGCGAACGACTCGCGCACGATCATGCAGAAGCCGATGCCCATATTGAACACGCGGTCCATCTCCTCCGGCGCGACGTTGCCGTGCTCCTGCAGGAACGGGAACACCGGGTGCGTGTTCCACGCCGACCGGTCGATCACGGCGTCGATCTTGGCGTGCAGCGCCCGTTCGAGGTTGCCGGCGAGCCCCCCACCGGTGATGTGCGCCATCCCGGTGATGACTTTCTTGACCGTGTAGTTCTTCATCACACGCACGAGCGGACGGGCGTAGAGGCGCGTGGGAGCCAGGAGCACCTCGCCGAGCGTCTTGTGCTCGTCGAGCTCGGGGTAGATGCGCGTGGGGTCGAGGTCCGAGGACTCGAGGATCCGGTGCACAAGGCTGAAGCCGTTGCTGTGCACACCGTCGGACTCCAGACCGATCACCACGTCGCCGGGCTCCACGCGGCTCGGGTCCATCACCCTGCCGAGCTCGGCCACGCCGACGCTGAATCCGGCGAGATCGAGTTCGTCGGCGCTGTACACGTCGGGCATCTCCGCCGTCTCGCCCCCGAGGATCGCGCAGCGACAGAAGCGGCAGGCGCCCGCGATACCGGCGACGATCTTCTCCATGCGCTCGGGCACGAGCTTGCCGCAGGCGATGTAGTCGAGGAAGAACAGCGGCTCAGCGCCCTGCACGATCAGGTCGTTGACGTTCATCGCGACCAGGTCGACGCCGATGGTCTCGTAGCGGTCGAGGTCGACGGCGAGCTTGATCTTGCTGCCCACGCCGTCGGCGCAGGCCACGAGCACCGGCTCGCGGTAGTTCTTGCGGAACAGGCTCTCGTCGTAGTCCAGGCGGAACAGGCCGGCGAACCCGAAGGGGTTGTGGATCACGCGCGGGCCGTGGGTGCGGCGCACGTGCTGCTGGATGATCTCGACGAACCGATCGCCCTCGCCGATGTCGACGCCGGCGCCGGCGTAGGTCAGGCCGCTGTCCTGCCCGCTGGATTGGTCACGATCCGGAGTGCTGCTCATCCGATCCAGAGGATAGCGGCGCATCGGAGACCGAGACGATGTCCGACGGCCTCGGCTCGATCAGGCCGACATCGGCGTTCCGCAGGCGACGCGGGCGCTGGACCTCTATGCCGGCTTCCTCGGCGTCCTCGATCGACATCGCCATGAACCGCTCCTGCATGTGGTCGACGAGCCAGACGTAGCGCTGGTTCGAGTTGACCACGAACGGCGTTGTCGATGTCCCCGAGCCCAGCAGCAGCGCCCCGAAGATGTCGATCTCATCGCCCCGGAGCGTCAGGCGCTCGCCGATCGCGAAGTCGCGGTCCCGGTTGTCGTACTGCACGCCGAACATCCGGTCCTTCATCGCCCCGAACGCGCCCATCGCCTGGGCCCAGGTGGTCTCGGTGTCGGTGACCTCGAGTTCCCACGTGCCGTCCTCGAACTGCTCCACTCGGAAGCGTTCGTCGCCGACAGGGTCGATGCCGCGGACCTTGCGCGGGTACTCGCTGCTCCCCCACCAGTGCACCGTGCCGTCGTAAACGAAGGCCGCGCGGTTCGGCGACCGGGCGCTGCGCCCGCCTGTGACGTGCTCGACTCCGTAGAGCTCCCCGCGCCACTGCCAGAGGCGCCAGTCGTAGAGCGTGTGCGGGCGGGGCGCCAACCCGGTCTCGGTGCCGACGATGAGCAGCGCGATGAACAGCAGCGGCAAACCGAAGCGCTTGGCGTCGCGCCGGAACGACTCGCTTCGGGGCTGGGTCATGAACGTCCCCTTGTCGCGCGGGTCGAACCACTCGCCGCACTCGGGGCAGGAGGCGGGGGACCAGGTGATCCCCCGGAGGTCGTAGCCGCACTTCTTGCACAGGCGTGCGCCGATCTTCTGGCCGCAGCCGGGGCAGTTTCGGACGCCGGCCTTCACGCGCTCGAGGTCGTAGCCGCAGGCGTCGCAGGCCTCCATGGCGGGCTGGGGAGGGTCTTCGGGGAGCGTGAGGACGACCTCCTCGGGGCGGGGCCGGGGCTGCTGATCGCCGGGATGGTCGGGGCTCTGGCGCTCGCTCACGGGAGGATCCTACGTCTGAGGGGTCCGCCGGGATTCGCTCCGGCATCCTTGGGGGGCCGGATCCGACGCTCCGCCCGGCGCTGCCTACACTCGCTGCCGTGTCTGAGTCCCCCCGCGCAACCAGGGTTCCCCGGATCGCCATCGTTGGACGCCCCAACGTGGGCAAGTCGTCCATATTGAACATGCTGGCCGGCGCGAAGGTGTCGATCGTCGACCCGACGCCGGGCGTGACGCGCGATCGCGTGACCACGCTGGTCGAACTGACCGGCCCCCTGAAGACCGAGACTCCACGGCTGGTCGAGGTCACCGATACCGGGGGCTACGGCGTGTACGTCGCCGAGGGCGCCCGCTTCGACGACGCCGGCGAGGATTTGCAGCGCCTGACCGACCAGATCGAAGGCCAGATCGCGGCCGCCGTCGAGCGGAGCGACATGATCCTGTTCGTGATCGACTCCCAGTCGGGCGTGACGGCGCTCGACGAGACGGTCGCCAAGCTGCTGCGCGAGCGGGCGATGGGCTCCAAGGGCGGTCCGAAGACCGTTCCGGTGCGCATCGTGGCCAACAAGATCGACAACGACGCCTGGGAGGCCCACGCGCTCGAGGCCTCGCGCCTGGGCTTCGGCGAGCCCCTGATCGTCAGCGCCAAGACCAACTTCCGGCGGCGCAACTTCGTCGAGACGCTGTTCGAGGTCGTGCCCGAGGCGCCGGCCGAGGAGCTGCGCGAGGACGGGCGCGACGACATGCGCATCGCCATCGTGGGCAAGCGCAACGCCGGCAAGTCGACGTTCGTGAACACGCTGGCGGGCGAGGAGCGCTGCATCGTCAGCGAGATCGCCGGCACGACGCGCGACGCGATCGACGTGCGCTTCGAGATGGACGGCCGGGTGTGCACCGCGATCGACACCGCGGGCGTGCGCAAGCGCTCGAAGATGGCCGATGCCGTGGAGCACTTCGCCTTCCAGCGGGCACTTGGCGCGATCGCGCGGGCCGACGTGTGCCTGCTGCTGATCGACGCCACGCAGAAGCTCTCGGGCGTGGACAAGCGCCTGGGTGCGCGCATCGCCGGCGAGCACAAGCCCTGCGTGATCGTGATCACCAAGTGGGACCTCGTCGAGGGCCGGAAGAACCCCAAGGGCAAGTGGATCACGCCCGAGGACTATCAGAAGTACATCGAGGAGGAGCTCACGGGCCTCTCCTACTGCCCGATCGTGTTCACCAGCTCGGTGGACCAGATGGGATTCCGCGAGGCGCTGGACGTGGCCTTCGAGCTGCACGAGCAGGCGCTCGTGCGCGTGCCGACGTCGAAGCTCAACAAGATCATCAGCGAGATCCTCGAGCTGCGCGGCCCGTCGTCGAAACTGGGCACGCGGGCCAAGATCCTCTACGTCGCGCAGGTTGCCGTCGCGCCCCCCACCATCGTGATGGTGGTGAACCGGCCGGACATGTTCAAGGCCGACTACGAGCGCTACCTGCTCAATCGCCTGCGCGAATCGACGCCCTTCGAAGAGGTGCCGATCCGCCTGCTGATCCGAGGCAGGCGCCAGAGCGACGAGGGCGAGTTCGCCGGCACGTCGGCCGACCGGCCGCCGCGCAAGGAGAAGCGGTCTCCGATGGAGCACGCCGACCCCGAGGCGTTCGAGTTCGACGACGAGGGGTTCCGGATCATCCCAGCGTTCGATCCGGGGAAGCAGGGCGAGTAGGCCCGGCTCCATCCCGCGCTCGAGCCCTAGGCTCGTGTGATGCTGATCCCCGAACTGCAGGGCATCATCGAACGCCGGATCCTCGCCAACTATCGAGTCGACGCCGATGTCGCCGCGTCTCTCCTGCCAGGTCCATTCCGGCCAAAGCTCGTTCAGGGCAGCGCGATCGCAGGCGTGTGCCTCATCAAGCTGCGAGACGTGCGCCCGCAGGGGATCCCGAGTTCGCTGGGGATCAACTCCGAAAACGCGGCGCACCGCATCGCGGTCGAGTGGGTGGACCGGGACGGGTCCGAACACGAGGGCGTCTTTATCTGGCGGCGCGATACGGGTTCGAGGATAAACGCGCTCGCCGGCGGGCGTGTGTTCCCGGGTCGTCACGCCAGAGCACGGATCGACTCCTCAGACAACGGGCAGTCGATCGCCGTCGACATCCGGAGTGGCTGTGGTGGATCGCTGAGGATCAAGGGTGAGCGATCGCAGGCGTGGCCAGCCGGGTCGGTGTTCGGTTCTCGCGAATCTGCTTCGGAATTCTTCGAAAGGGGCTCGGTCGGGTTCTCTCCGGCGCGCGAGCAGGGCGCGTTCGACGGTCTCAAACTATCGATCGATGACTGGCGAGCCGAGCCGTTTGCTGTTGACACCGTCGAGTCATCGTTCTTCGACGATCGCGCGAGGTTCCCCGAAGGCTCGATCGCCTTCGATCATGCGCTGCTGATGACCGATGTCGTGCACCATTGGAGGTCGGCGCGGAATGCGCTGCCGACCGGACCTCGGGATCTCGGCTCCTAGGCCGCCATCCCGCCGTTCGAATCGTCTTCGACATCAAAGCCGGGCCAGTGATCGCCGGGCACGTGGCGGTGGTGGATGCGCACCACCTTGGCCAGCTGCTCGGTGAAGATCTCGCGGATCACCTCGAGCTGAGCGAGGATCTCCTCGGTGAAGGGCGTCTTGCTGTCGCGGAACAGCGCGACGACCGCGAGGCACTCGTCCTCGGTGTGGCAGGAGAACACCGTCATCGACGAGTGCTCGAGCCAGGAGGCGTCGTCGCCCAGGCGCGCCTGGAGCGCTGCCTCGGAGTCCATCACGACCAGGCCCTCGTCCTCCTCGAACCGGTGCGCGACGACGTCGGTGAGGTGGTCGAGCAGGACGTCGGCCGTCTCCTTGGGCATGTCGTAGTTGACGTACGCGCCCAGGTCGTAGTCGTGCGTGCCGGTGGGCAGGAAAACGGCGGCGTTGGTCGGGCCGGTCTTGGAGAGCAGGAACTCCAGCGTCGTGCGCAGGAGCGACTCGACGTCGAGCTCCTGACCGACAAGCGTGCCGAACTCGCTGGCGAGCGTGGCGGTGTTCATCTGCTCGGCGAGGTCCTGGTAGGCGCTGACGAGGTCGTTGCACAGCAGGTCGACCTGCTCGGTGACCTCCTCGCGGGCGTTGTTGAGGCGCTTGCACAGGCGCTGGAGGCGCTCGGTGCGCCGGCGCTCGTCGCGCACACGACGGACGAGTTCGAGCCCGCGCCGGGTGCGCTCCGTGAGCTCGCGGGCGTCGCAGGGCCAGGTGACGAAATCGATCGCTCCGGCGCGCATCGCGTCGACGGGCGCCTCGACGTCGGTGCGCCGGGACAGCACGATGAAACGGACGGGCTTCTCGCTGGATTCCGAGAACCCGGCGAGGAACTCGAGCGGGGCCTCGCCCTCGCGGGCCTCGTCGCTGAGGAGCACGAGGTCGAACTCGCCGGCGTTGAGCGACCGGGTGCACTCGAGCACGCTGGGGGCGCAGTTGGCGCGGGCGCCGAGCGCCGACACGGCCTCGCGGGCTGCCTGGCAGAGCTCGGGATCCGGGTGGATCACCAGCACGCTGGCGGTGCCGACCGGCGTGCCGCCGGGTGTGGCGCCGGAGACCGAGGCTCCGGGCTTGTCGTTGTCGTGGGGCTGCTGGACGGGCATGCGCGAGGCTTCCTTCGACGACCGGGCGCTCGCGGCCCGTTTGATCAGGCCGCCCGGGACTCCTGCTCGCCTTCGGCCGGCTCCCTCCAATCGGGGAGCGCGATCCTGGCGACCGTCCCGCGTCCGAGCTTGCTTTCGAGAACCAGTTCGCCTCCGTGCAGATCAACGAATCGACGCGCTCGCGTCAGGCCGAGGCCGCTCCGCCGCCCGGCCGGCAGCTCCGAGAAGAACGGATCGAACGCGTGCTTCAGCGCGTGCTCGCTCATGCCGTTCCCGTCGTCGGCTACCGCAATGATCAGTCGGCCATCGAGGGAGTCGATGTGAGCGCGAACTTCAACGTTCCTGCGCGGGCCGTGTTCCAGCGCGTTGAGGATCAACTCGGTGACAGCCTGGGCAATCTGGGAGTCGTCCAGGAACGCGGGCGGTATCGGGCCCTCCTGCACGACGCGCACTCCGTGCGTGCCGCCCTCGCGTTCGCGGGCGTTCTTTGAGGCGTCCTTGAGCATCTCCATGACGTCGATGCTGTGGCGCTGGGGCCTCGGGGGCTCCGCGAAGAGATGGAGGCTCGTGATGAGCTCTGTCAGCTTCTCGGATGCCTCGACGATCAGCTGGCTCGTCTCCGAGTTCTCGGAGCCGCGCAATCTTCGCGCCAGCAGCTGGGCGTTGCCGCTGATGACCGTCAGGGGATTGTTCATCTCGTGGGCGGCGCCGGCGGCGAGTTCGCCGAGCCTCGCGAGCGACTGGGCCTCGACGAGCTTGGTCTGCGTCTCGGTGAGCTCGCGGTTCACCTCGGCCAGGCGCTCGCCCATGCGCCGGGCGCCGTCGTGCTGCGCTGCCGACGCGATCGCCGCGCCCCAGGTCTGGGCCAGCGAGCGCGAGCCGGGCTCGGAGACGAGCTGGTTGAGGCGGTGCTTGGTGTGGATCAGGACAGCCGAGAGGCCGCCGTCGCCACCGGCGAGCGGGAGGATGCGCAGCTCGCCCGCCTGCACCTCATCGCCGGTGAGGGCCTCGCTGAGCCACTGCAGCAGCGGCGCGACCTCGACGCCCACGCCGTCGGCGGTGAGCAGCTCCGAGACGTCGCGCCCCTCCGGGGGCTCCTTGAGCAGCCAGTGGGTCGCGGGCTCGCCCTCGCTGTCGAGGCGCTGCACGCTCCAGGGCGCGCCGTCGCGAGTCTGCATGAGCACGGCGTAGAAGCCCTCGCCGAGCACGGCCTGGGCCGAGCGGAGGACCGCCGCCATCGTGCCGGACATGCTCAGCGCTTCCTTGCGCGCGGTGTGGAACGCGCTGACCGACTCGAGCGTGCGCACGTAGAGCGTGCTCGAGGTCGCGCGCCGCTCGAGGAGCGCCGCCATGCGCCCGAGGCGCTCGTTGGCCCGCGCGAGCGAGCGCAGCAGCAGGCTGCGATCGGTCTCCTCGTCGAGACCCAGGTCCTTGGCCCGCTGCGCGACGCGCTCGTGCACGCTCACGGTCACGCGCCGGGCTTCCTCCGGGTCGTAGCCGTGCTCGCGACAGAGGTCGCCGAAATCGCGCGAGGCGCCGAAATCGCCGGACCAGCCGAGGTGCAGGCGCTTGACGATCGCCGCCGCGATCGTGACCACCCCCACGAGGCCACGGTGCGGCATGTCGGGCAGCGAATCGAACGGCTGGCCGTTGAGCCAGACGACGTCCTGGAGCGCATGGGGGAGGCCCCAGTGCTCGGCGAGCCGCTTGCCGGCGACGTGGTGATCGATTCCGAGCACCCGGCGCTCGACCTCGGCGATGTTCATCTGCTGGCGCTCGCAGATCGACGCGACCCGCGCGAACGCCTTGGGCAGGATCCGGTCCAGGGCGATCTTGCCCAGGTCGTGGAGCAGCCCGGCGAGGAACGCCTCCTGAGGTCGGAACCCCCCGACCAGCGCGGGGCGCGACTCGGCGAGCAGTTCCGCGGTGCAGGCGACGGCGATGGAGTGGCGCCACAGCTCCGAGCGATCGATCCGCTCGCCGGGCGCGGCCTTCTCGTCGTTCTCGAACGCGTCGAAGATCTCGACGCTCAGCAGGGCCGCGCGGACGGCCTCGAGGCCGAGCATCACGACGGCGCGATCGACGGTGGTGACCTTGTTGGCCGCGGCCCGGTCGGCCTTGCGGCACAACGCCAGGAGCTTGGCCGTCATCGACGGGTCGCTCTCGATGAGCTGGGCGAGTTCTCGGAGGTCGGTATCGCCCTGCTCGGTGAGGGCCAGCACGCGGACAGCGACCGACGAGAGCGTCGGGAGCGACTCGATCTGCTGGAGGATCAGATCGACATGCCCAGCTTCGACGTGGCCACGTGTGACCGGCATCGCAGACCCTTCCGTGGCCGGTTGCTCAGGCTTCGACCAGCTCGTCGATGCGGCCCATGAGCTGCTCGATGTTGAACGGCTTCTTGATGAAGTCGTCGGCGCCGGCGGCACGGAGCGACTCGATCTCGTCGGGGTTGACGACACCCGAGACGAAGATGATGCGTGTGTTGGCGAGGCTGTCGTTCTTGCGGACGCGATCGCAGACGACGTTGCCGTTCACGTCGGGCAGCATGTAGTCGAGGATGATCAGATCGGGGTGGAACGACTCGGTGAGCATGCCGGCGTCGTAGCCGGTGGAGGCGGTGCGGACCTCGTAGCGGTCGTCGGCGCCGAACGCGTCGACGAACAGCTCGACGATCTGCGGGTCGTCGTCGACGACGAGCACCTTCTTCTTGCCGCCGCCCTCGCCCACGAGGGTCTCGGTGGGGATCTCGTTGTCGCGCATGAACCGGAGGAGTTCGTCGCGCGGGATGCGCCGGAACCTCGAGCCGGGCACGCGGAAGCCCTGCAGGCGCCCGCTGTCGAAGCAGCGGATGATCGTCTGCTGGCTGACCTTGCAGATCTCCGCGGCCTCACCGGTGGTGAAGACCTTCTTGTCGACCCAGTTCTTCTGACCGTTCGAGCCTTGAGCGCTCATCTCTCACCTCGCGATCGCAGCCCTCCCGCGCCGGACACAGGGCCGGCCGGTCGGGGCACCCGCGCATCGGCGCACCCCCCGGCGCGCCGACCGCTGTCGGACTCAATCGGTCCGCAGCTTGCCCTACTTCACGACCTTGACCAGCCATCACAAACATCGCGGTCTCACAGGACCGGACACACAGGCTTCCACCAGCGAGAGCCCTTCAGATCCTCGCGGCCACGTCCGCTAATGCGACGCGACCGTGTTTCCATCTCGGTCGATAACAAGGCGGTAGACGGTCACGAGAAGGTGATTCACGCGATCGTGGACGTAGACCTGCCCGGAGAGCGAAAGCTTGATGCCCTCGCCGCGCTCGGCCAGCAGACGCTCGATCCCCTGGAGGTTCAGCGACGGCATGAGCCGGAACGACCCGCCGGATTCTCCCGATTCGTCGCCGGCGCCGTTGTCGGACGTGAACACGAGCGAGCCGTCGGCGGAGCGGAGCACGCGCCCGACGCGCGACATGATCGTGGCCCCCTCGCGCAGCACCGGGCGATCGGCGTCGGCCTGCGCCGGCGCCGGGGCGGCGCGGGCGCCCTGGGGTCGCGCGCCGCGCTGCAGCGACTCGATCAGATCGTCGGCGCTGGGATCCGTTGCCGGCACCTGTTCGACAGACGTCTCAGCGCGATCGACGGGGTCCTCGGCCTCGATCGTCGTGTGCGCGGTGGGAAGCAGGTAGTTCTGGCCCCGGTAGGCAAACACGGTGCCGGTGACGAGGAACGTCAGCGTGCGATTGCGCGACGCGATCAGGCGCGTGATCTCGCCGAGTCGCGCACAGGGCAGGAGCACCATGGGCGGCTCGGCACGCCCGGAAGCATCGGGGTCGAACACGAACACCCAGTCGCCGCTCCCGGCGCGCACGATTCGTCCCCGCCTGTCGCGGAGCACCGCGCCCTCGCGCACCAGGTCCCCGGGCGACGGACGCAGGTCGAGCGCCTCGGGCTCGAGCGCCGCGTCGGCGACCGGCTCGGCCCCCATCGGCGCGATCTCCGGCGCCGGCTCGTCGGCCCGCTCGAGCGATCGGCTCAGCTCGTCGCTCTGCGCCCAGCCGCCCGACGCCACGCACAGCGCGGCGCCGAGAGCCATGATTCCCGCCCGACCATCGCGACAAATCCGTTTCACGATCGGTTACTCCGTGCCAGAGGCCTGTCCGCTGGAGTTATATCGGTCCGCGGCGCGCCGCGGTTCGCACGACGGGGCGCATCGGGCCGAATCGATGCCGCCAAAATCGGAGCGGCCGGTCGGCGGATCACCGATGGACAGGCCCGCGCCGGGATGCAATTATGTAGGTTCGCTTTCGCGTGGCCGAGTACCCAAGTGGACTAAGGGAACGGATTGCAAATCCGTCATTCGCGGGTTCGAATCCCGCCTCGGCCTTTCCTGACCCGCATCCGGCGGGCGCCCCCTCGCAGGAGCCCCGATGATCGCACCGGGCGGGAACCCCACACAGGACACGCAGCACGGCCTCAGGCGCGATGTCGGCATGGTCGGCGCGGTCTCCCTCGGCCTGGGCTCGATGATCGGCACCGGCGCCTTCGTCGCCATCGGCCTCGCCTCGGGCCTCGCGGGGTCGTGGACCTCCGCGGCGATCCTCGTCGCTGCCGGCCTGGCGATGTGCAGCGCGCTGAGCGCCGCTCAACTCGCCTCCGCCCACCCGGTGTCAGGGGGCACGTACGAATACGCCGCGCGCCTCATCGGGCCACGCTCGGGGTTCTGCGCCGGCTGGCTGTTCATCACGGCCAAGTGCGCCTCCGCTGCTGCGGCGGCCATCGGCGCCGCAAGCTACCTGCTCGAATCACTGGCGGTCGACGGACATGTCGCGCGCGTTGGTGTCGCGCTCCTGCTCGTCGGCGCGCTCACGCTCCTGACCCTGGGCGGGATCAAGCGCTCGGCCGTCGCCAACTCGATCATCGTGGCGATCACCCTCGCGGCGTTGCTCGTGTTCGTCGGCGCGACAGTCCTAGCTGAACCGCTCAAGCCACCCCCGGCCGAGCCGTCGCGGAACGCCGGCGCCATCGGCGCGCTGCAGGCAGTCGCGATCGTGTTCGTTGCCTTCACCGGGTACGGGCGTGTCGCGACGCTGGGGGAAGAGGTTCGCGATCCCCGCCGGACGATCCCGCGCGCCGTCGTGATCACCGTGCTGGTCACCGCGGCGCTCTACCTCGCCATCGTTTTCAGCGCCGGACGCGTCGCGGGCACAGCCGAGTTCGCCCGGCTCTCCGCTGAGACGGGCGCCCCGCTCGAGAGGATCGCCTCGAGCACGAGCGGCCGGGCCATCGGCGCAGTCATCGCGGTCGGAGCGCTCACAGCGATGGTGGGGGTGCTCCTGAACCTCATCCTCGGGGTGTCGCGCGTGATCCTGGCGATGGGCAGACGCGGCGATGCCCCCGGCGCTGTCGCGAGGGTTTCGGCTCGCGGCGTGCCGGTGGTCGCGACCATCGTGACAGCGGCGCTCATCGGCGTGTTCACCGCCACGGTCGATCTCACCCAAGCCTGGCAGGTCAGCGCCGCGTCGGTGCTCGCGTATTACGCCATCACCAACGCCACCGCGCTCCGCCTGAGCGCAGAGCAGCGATTCCTGCCGCGCTGGATCTCGTGGTGCGGGCTCCTGGCGTGCGTCGGGGCGGCGGCGTTCACGCCGTGGTGGGCGGTCCTGCTCGTCGCTGCGATTGTGGTCATCGGGCTGTGCGGGCGGGCGCTGCTCCGCCGGTCACCAGCCTGACGGGGAGCTCGATCTCCTCGAAGCCGCGCGCACGGACGCGAACGACCTTCTCCTTGAACTCACCACCGTCCTCGGGCGCTGTCATCGTGATCAGGAGTTCCATGGCCTCGCCGGGTTCGAGGCGCCGGGCCTCGAAGCCGTAGACGCTCGTGCAGCCGCAGCTTGCCTTGTAGTCGAGGATGTCGATGGGCTCGGCGCCGGTGTTGAGCAGGAACGCGACACCCGTGCCCGATCCTCCGGGCGGCACAGTGCCGAGATCGAGCACCTCGGGACCGAACTGCAGCGCGGCGCCGTGCACGTCGATCTCGGGTTCTTCAAAGGCCGCCGGCCGGATCGACGCCGGGATGTCGATCGAGGTGTTCGACGGGGCGCGGCGCTGGGCCAGGGACACACCCGTCGCGCTCAGGCCGACCACGCACACCATCGCGAGGATCCAGCACGCGCCCGCCCGAGGGTCGGTCGCCGGTGCGCACAGCAGGCGCCTGATGCGTCGCTCGAGCCCGCGGCGCGATCGCACGGCGCCCAGCGCAGCACCCGAGTTGGCCGGGCGTGCGAAGCTCAGGAGCACCTCCGCGTAATCGGTCGGCGAGCTCCGGGTCGAGAGGGCCCATGTGTCGCATGCACGCTCGCTGAGTTCGCGTGCCGAGGCGCGGCACCACCACGCCAGCGGGTTCCACCACAGCACACAGACGCACAGGTCCGCGAGCAGGCACCAGCGATGATCGGCGCGCTCCAGGTGCGCCAGCTCATGACGCAGCACGGCTCTCGAGCCCCGGCGCGAGGCAGACCAGTCCGGCGGGAGCAGGAGCGTGGCGGCACGCCCCCAGCACCAGATCATCGGCGCCCGGGCGCGGGCGCTCGTTCGCACGCGGACGCTGCGCGTGATCCCCATGCGGGCCCGCTCGATGTTCAAGAGTTCGAGGGTCGACGGGTCGGCGGCCTCCGATTCGGCGCTCGCGAGGCCCGCTCCCCGTCGCACGCTCAGGGCGAGGCGGGCCAGGAAGAACACGGTTCCGGATGCGGCGACGAATCCGAGGATCGCGAAGCCCGAGATGCCGGATCCGGGCGTCGCGACAACCGGAGCCCCCTCCAGGCTGCCGGCGAGGCCGATCTCGCCCGGGGCCACCGCCGGCAGGAAGCCCCATCCTGCCCGCTGCGCGACGATCCAGAGCGCGGGACATGCAACCGCGCACGCCATCGCGGCTACCATCATCAGGTGTGCTCGCGCGGGGCGGCGACTGAGGAGCAGAACGCTTGCCGTCCCCGCGACGAGCCACACTGTCGAAATCACGCTGATCTGCGCCCACGTGCTCAGTTCGCTGAAGCCGTCGGCGATCGATCCGATCCCTGTCATCCCTCACCACCTCTCGTCGCGCCCGGCACGCCCGCGCGATGGGCGTCGATCAGTGCGCGCAATTCTTCGATCTGGGCGTCGTCCAATTCCTGGTGCGACAGGAGCGTCTGGAACGCCTCGACCGGGTCTCCCCGGAACACCCTGTCGATCAGTTGCGAGACGCTGCTGGCCCGGGCCTGGTCCTGCGAGCGGGCGGGGCTGTAGACATACGTCCGGCCCTCGGACCGGTGTGTCACCCAGCCCGACTGCGTGAGCTTCTGGAGCACGCTCAGGACGGTCGTGTAGGCGGGTGTCTTGCGACGGGTCGCCAGGGCCTCGCGGACGTCGGCCACGGTGGCCTCCTGGCGCTCCCACAGCACGTCCATGACTTTGCGCTGCAGCGTTCCGAGGTCGTCGAGGCGGGTGCGGGCCATGCTGGTCTCCGGCGCCCGGGCTTCGGACGCTCCGGGGCGGTGTACAGAACCAATAGTACTAGGATGCGTAGTAGTCGGGTTTTTCTTTGCCCGGTCCCAGCGGGAGCGAGAATCGACCCGTCGCCCCCCTGCTAGGCTTGGTCGGAGCAAGCAACGCAAGAGGGGAGGCCCACAGTGCTTACGAGGAAGATCGGCAAGGTCCTGCGCGGCAAGGCCACTCCGTTCCAGATCATGCTGGCCTGCGTGCTGGGCTCGATGATCGGGTTCGTGCCTGGGGTCATGCAGGCCCCGGGGCTGCTCCTGGGGCTGCTCCTTCTGCTGCTGGTCATCAACGCCAACCTGGGAATCGCGGCGATCTGCACGGCGCTGGCCAAGCTGCTGTCCCTGGCGCTCATGCCGGTGTCGTTCCAGATCGGCCGGGTGTTGCTGGACGGCCCGACGCGCCCCCTGTTCGAGTGGGCGATCAACACGCCCGTGCTCGCGCTCTTTGGCTTCGAGTACTACGCGACGACCGGTGGCATGGTCATCGGCCTGGCTCTCGGGCTCGTGCTCGGCGCGCTCCTGACCGGATCGGTCGGGAGGTTCCGGAAGGTGATGGCCTCGCTCGAAGAGGGCTCGGAGCGCTACCAGAAGTTCAGCTCGAAGAAGTCGGTCAAGCTGCTCACGTTCGTGTTCATCGGTGGCGGCAAGGGCAAGAAGGGCTACGACGACCTGCTGAGCAAGAAGATCGGCAACCCGATCCGCACGATCGGGGTCGTGTTCGCGGTGCTGTTCCTGGCGCTCGCGTTCGTGGGCCAGATGTTCCTCGCCGAGCCGATCCTGACCAGCCAGCTGACGCGTGGCCTCGAGCGGGCCAACGGCGCGACCGTCGATCTCGAGTCGGCGAACCTCGATCTCGGCGAGGGCACGCTGCAGCTCACCGGGCTGGCGATGGCAGACCCCAACGCGCTGGAGACCGATCTGTTCCGCGCGACCACGATCACCGCCAACGTCTCGGGCGCGTCGCTGCTGACCAAGCGCATCGCGCTCGACCAACTCGTCATCGAAGACGCCTCGTCGGGCGAGCAGCGCGCGGCGCCGGGCAGCATCGTCGGCCCGCCGCCCCAGCCGGCCCCCGCGCCGCCAACGGGCGACGAAGAGAAGACCATCGACGACTACATCGCCGAGGCCGAGAAGTGGAAGGAGCGCCTCGCCCAGGCGCGCGAGTGGCTGGAGAAGGTCGGCCAGCGCGAGCCGGGGGAAGACCTGCCGCCCGAGCAGCGCAGGGAAACGCTCAAGGAGCGCCTGGCGCGCGAGGTGCGCGAGAAGGGCTACGCGCGCGTCAAGGCCGAGCACCTCATCGAGGGCGCCCCAACGTTCCTCATCTCCGATCTCGAAGCCCTCGGCGTGCGCGCTGCCCAGCTCGAGGGCGAGGTGCTCGATATCCGAGGCACCAATCTCTCGACCCACCCGCACCTCGTGGAAGGCCAAACCGATCTGGAGATCACGAGCAGGTCGGGCAACCTCGAGGCGCGCACGTCGATCGGCGCTGCGGACTCGTCGCTCCTCCTGCGTTACGACGGGCTCGACGCGGACACTGTGGGCGAACAGCTGACCGTCATGGGCGACCCGCCGATCTCCGGAGGCACGATCGACCTGCTCCTCGACGGGGCGTGGTCGGACCAGGGCGTCGGAACGCTCGATCTCCCGCTGCGCGTCACGCTGAACGACACAACCCTCCGCCTGCCGGGCACCGGAGAGGAGGCGGACGTCGACGAGTTCACGCTGCCGATCACGCTGCGTGGCCCGATCGACAACCCGGCGATCACGATCGACGATGATGCGCTCGCCGATGCCCTGCTCCAGGCGGGCGCCGACGAACTCGCCAATCGCGCGCGGGACGAGATCGACAAGGCCGTGGGAGAAGAAGCGGGCGAAGCCGTCAACGAGGCGACGAAGCGCCTTCGCGACATGTTCCCGGGGCGCAAGAAGGACGACGGCGATGACGGAGACGGCGGCGGGAGCTAGGCCGGGGACCCTGCCGCCCGCTCGAGCAGACTGCGGGGCACTCCTATCCCCCCCACCGTCACGCCACCGGCGAACTCCGACGCTGCCTCAACGAGCAATCCGGGCTTCATCGCGCACAGCGTGCAGGTGTGATGCGCGCGAACGACCATCGCCTGATCACCGATCGGCGCACCGGTATCGCAGTCCAGGCCCGTTGGCACATCGACCGCCAGGACCGTTGCGCCGCGATCGCGGCACGCGTTGATCCACTCGGCCACGTCGCCGATCGCGCCCTCGGGGGCGCGGGTCGCGCCCGTTCCCAGGAGTGCATCGACGACAAGCGTGCCCCGACCGATCTCCTCCTCGATGACCGACACTGCAGGCGCCGTGTGCAGGCCCATCGCCTCGGCAACCCGGAGGTTCGCCAGCGCATCGCCCCGATATCGCTCCGCCTCGATCGACAGCGCCAGCGTGAGCGGCATGCCGTCGCCGAATCCGTTTCTGAGGTGGCGCGCCATGGCGAAGCCGTCCCCGCCGTTGTTCCCGGGCCCCGCGCAGATGATGACGCGATCGAGCCCCCCGCCCCCGATGATGCCGGCGGCGCACGACGCCAGAGCGATCGCCGCGTTCTCCATCAGAACGATCCCGGGCAGGTGCAACTCCTTCAGCGCGAGGCGATCGACCTCGCGGGCCTGGGCCCTCGTCAGCACGATCCCTTGCGATGGGTCGCCGGCCTGCATCGTGATGATCCTACCGGTACCGTTACGCCCACTCGATGCCCGTTGGCCTGCTCATCCTGACGTCCTTCTGCGCCGCCCTGTCGCTGGTGTGCGGCACGTACTTCGGTGTCGTGATCCACCGGATGCGCCGGACGGCTCGGCGCCTGCCCACGGCGGCCGACGGCCTCTCGCTCCCCGAGCCCGAGGGCGGGTGGCCCCCGCTGTGTGTGGTCGTCCCGGCGCACAACGAGGCAGACGTCATCGCAACGCTCGTGCGATCGCTCCTGGAACAGGACTACCCCAGCCTGCGCGTCGTCCTTGCCCTCGATCGCTGCACCGACTCGACCGAACAGATCGCGCGGGAATTGATCGGTGAAGATGATCGCTTCGAGATCATCACGATCGATAGCTGCCCCGACGACTGGGCCGGCAAGGTCCACGCGGCGCACCAGGGGGTGACGCGATCGATCGGCGCCGCGGATGCGGAGCTGCTGCTGTTCACCGACGCCGACACCCGGTTCGAGCCCGGGCTGTGCCGCGCCGCCGCCGCCCTCGCGATCAAGCGCGATCTGGATCTGCTCTCGCTGCTGTCGCAGCTGACGTGCGATCGCTGGTACGAGCGCGTGATCCAGCCCGCGGCGGGGTTCGAACTCGTGCGCGCGTACCCGCTGGACGTCGTGAATCGCGAGAAGTCGCCCCGCGCCTTCGCCAACGGACAGTTCATGCTCTTCCGGCGCGGCACCTACGACGCGATCGGTGGGCACGAGCGCATGAAAGACGCGCTCCTGGAGGACATCGCCTTCGCCCGCTATCTCAACAAGCACCGGGAGACGCTCGGGCACCCGACGTGGGGCGTGTACCTCTCCGGAGGGCTTCTCCACTGCGCCATGTACCGGTCGTGGCCGGACTTCGTGCGCGGCTGGAGGCGGATCTTCACCGAGGCCGCCGGGCGCAGGCCCACGTCGCTGCGCAAGTGGGCGTGGCATCAGCGTCTGTTCAACCTGCTCTGCCCGGGGGCGTGCTACGCGACCGCCATCGCGGGGCTGGTGCTTGTGCTGCGTCACGAGATGCTCGTGATCGGATCCGTCGCCATGGGCATCGGCGCGATCTGCGCGGGGATCTACCACGTCGCGATCGCGCGCCTGTACCGGGACCAGTCGGTCCCGCGGATCTGGTCGCTCCTGTTCCCGATCGGCGCCTGGACCTGCTCCCGCATCGAGGCCAAGGCCGCGGCCGATCTGGCTTCGGGCACCGCGACGACGTGGGCCGGGCGCAGCTACGTCCGTGAGGTGCGCACATGAGCGCGCCTCGTCGTGGACACACCTCGATCACCGTGTTCGGGCGACGGGCTGTGCTCGATGCGCTCGCGGAGCCGGGGGTCGAGGTGCTGGGAGTCCGTGTGTCGAAAGACGTGCCCGGGTCGTTCACGCGAGAGCTCAAAGAAGCGTGCGCGAGCGCCGGGGTGGAACTGGAGACCGTGTCGCGCACCGCGATGACCGAGACCACCCGTGCGCCGAAGCACGACCAGGGCGTCGCGGCCGGCTGCGTGTTCAGCCTGGTGAGCGAGTGCGACGAGTTCCTCGACACGCTGAAGGGAGAGCGGGCCAAGCGTCCGATGACAGTCGTCGCGCTCGATGGGATCACCAACCCGCAGAACGTGGGCATGATCATCCGGTCCGGCGTGGCGTCGGGGATCGACGGGCTGCTCTGGCCCCTGAAGGGATCGCCGTGGATCGGGGGGTTGGTGATCAAGGCGTCGGCGTCGATGATCTATCGCCTGCCGGTGATCCGCTGCGAGACGCTGGAGGAGGGGATCGCCTCGTTCCAGGGCGCGGGGTTCGAGGTCGCCGGGCTGGAATCGACGGGCGCAACGGCGCTGCCCGACCACTCGCCGCCCCATCGCGGGCTCTACGTCATCGGGGGCGAGACCGTGGGGATCTCCGCGGGCGTGCGCTCGCTGCTCGATACCCGCCTGCGCATCCCGATGGCCGAGGGGGTGGAATCGCTCAACGCCGCGGCGGCGGCGACACTTCTGTGCTATCACGCGACCGGGCTGGGGCGCCCGCGCAAGAGACAATCGCTGACCGGGGTGGACTGAACACGTGAAAATCCTGCTGACAAACGACGACGGAATCCACGCGCCGGGCATCGAGGCGCTCTACGAGGCGCTGATCGACACGTCCGGGGACCTAGGCGGGCCGCTGGGTGCCGAGATCGTCCCGGTCGCCCCGCTCACGGTGCAATCGGCGGCCGGTCACGGCATCTCGTTCAAAACACCGCTCATGACCTCGCGTGAGACCGTGAGCCCGCGCATGACCGGCGTTGCCGTCGACGGACGCCCGGCAGACTGCGTCAAGCTCGCGCTGAGCTCGCTGTGGCCCGACCGGTTCGGCGAGGGCACCCGCCCGGACCTGGTGATCAGCGGCATGAACGCGGGCGCCAACGTGGGCATCAACGTCATCTACTCCGGAACGGTTGCCGCGGCGCTCGAGGCGGCGTTCCTCGGTGTTCCGTCGATCGCCGTCAGCCAGCACATGGGCCGGGGCACGACCGACTTTGCGCGGGGCGCGGCGCTGGCGCGCAGGACGATCGATCGCGTGCTCGAAGCGTGGCGCACGGATCCGGACTCGCCGTTCGGTGCGCACGCCTGCGTGAACATCAACGTCCCGATCTGCCAGCCCGAGCCGGTCGAGCCCGCGACGCTCGACGACCCGGAGGTTGTCGTGTGCCCGATGAACACGCACGGGCTCAACGACGCCTACGAGCGGCGCCAGAGCCCGCACGGCAAGGAGTACTTCTGGTCGGCCGGAGGAGGGCTCGACTTCGCGGGAGCCGACCCCGGGACGGACGTCGCGCACCTGTTCGCTCGGCGCATCACGGTCACGCCCCTGCGCTACGATCTGACCCACCACGACCACCTCGGCGCGTGGCGGCGCTCCCTGGGGGTGTAAATCCCTCTAACGAAAGCGGACGGCACAACGCGAGTCGTGCCGCCCGGAGGGAGAAAGAGAGTTCGTATTCACCCGCGCCGGAGTCGGGTGGGTGCAAAGGGGGGTTCGGCGCCTCCGTGCGCCTCCCCCGGAATACACGTGGTTGCGATCAGGCCATGAACGACTCGACCTCGTCGAGCTCGTTCACCAGGCGCTCGACGAGCGAGGGGATCTTGGCCGGGTCGAGCTTGAGAACCTCGAGGACCGCGGGCTCGCACTCGGTGCTGACCAGATCCAGGCGGTACTTCCCGCCGACCTGGCCGGCGAGGCGATCGGCGACGTAGACCAGCGCCACGAGGCTGCGCGACTCGACCGGCGCCTCGAGCGGGTTGTGGTGGTAGCCGGTGGCGGCAGCGAAGCTCTTGGGGAACTTCCACTTCTCGCACAGGCCGCGCCCGAACTCCTCGTGGGTCGCGCCGAAGGCGGCCGCCTCCAGTTTGAGGAGGTCCTTGGAGGGGACGCCCTCCTTGCTCAGGCCGACCTCGTTGACGACCTCGATGAGCTTGTTCCGGTCGTACTGCATCTCGACCATGATGCCGATGTCGTGCATCAGGCCGGCGAGGAACGCCTCGTCCGGGACGCCGAAGCTGAGGTTGTCGGCGAGGATCTTGCACGCTGCGCCGGTGATGATCGAGTGCGTCCACAGGTCCTTGGCGCTGAAGCTCGGGCAGAGCTGGCCGCCCTTGAAGAGCTTGGCGAGGCTGGCGCTGATGGCGATGTTCTTGACGGCGTTGAGGCCGAGCAGGACGATCGCGCGGTTGATCGAGCCGATCTGGCCCGGCAGGCCGTAGAACGAGGAGTTCACGACCTTGAGGATCCGGCTGCACAGCGCGGGATCGTTGGAGATGATCTTGTGCAGATCCTGGGCGGTGGAGGTCGGGTCCTCCACGAGCTCCACGATGCGCAGCGTGATCTCTGGCAGCGTCGCGATGTGGCTGATCTCGCGGATCGCCTTGGCGACCACTTCCGTGCTGTCGGTTGTCTTGACGCTCATCGCATGATCTCCCTGCAAGCGGCGCTGCACCCGCACCCCGCGGCGCACCGAGCCGAACACCCGAGAGATCGACCCGCGACGGGCCGCCCTTTCGCTCAATCGCGCAATCGGTATGTCCCGGATCTCTCGCCCCGTCCGCCGCGGAGTTATCGGGGGTCGCGAGAGCTAGTAGGTGCAGCGCTTGCGCAGCAGGCGGAGGTCGCGGGCCTCGGTCTGGGCGATGAGGTCCGCGATGCGCTCGCTGGCCCGGCCGTCGCCGTAGGGGTGCGTGAGCCCCTCGCGCTCCAGTCGCCTCGCGTCTTCGATCGCCCGAGCCACCGCCATCGGCGAGGGCTCATCGACATGCACCACGTTGGCCGGGCGCTCGCGCCCGCCCTGGCGGGCGCCGATGTCGACGGCGGGACAGCGGAATGCCGACGCCTCGATGAGACCTGCCGAGCTGTTGCCCACGAGCACACCGCCGTCGTCGCTGAGGCGCCGAAGCAGACCCCTGAACACGTCGTGCGGCAGGTGCTCGGCGAGCTTCACCCTGCACTTGTCCGAGGCGCGCCGGCGAACGCCGTCGATCGCCTCGCGATCGGGATCGAAGTTCGGCGCAAGCCAGAGCACCTGGCCCCCCGTGTGCTCGATCCCCTTGCCCACCGCCTCGGCAACATCGCCCTCCTGGGCGAAGCCCATGCCGGCGGGGTGCAGCAGGATGAGCAGCATCGGCTCGCCGAGCAGCCCAAATTCCTTGTCGCCGAGCGGCTCCACGCTCTGGAAGTCCTCGACGGCAGTTGAACCGACGACGTGGATGCGCCAGTCGTCCTCGCCCATGCGCCGCAGTCTCTCGGCGCTCGTCTCGGTCGCCGCCAGATGCAGGTGGGCCATCTTGGAGATCGCGTGGCGCATCGACTCGTCGGCGACTCCCTCGGCGCGATCACCGCCGTGGATGTGCGCGACCGGGATACCCCCGACGCTCGCCGCGGTCGCGCCGGCCAGCGCTTCGATGCGGTCCCCGAGGACGACGACCCACGACGGGGCCATGTCCCGGAACACCCGCGCCATCCCCTTGATCCCACGCCCCAGCGCCTCTGCATCGGCGAGGCGCCCGGTGTCTCCGTCGCGCTGCATGTCGACGCGGGCGTCCACGCCGACGCTCGACTCGACCTCGCGGATCGTCCTTGCCGGTGACAGCATGTGCGCGCCCGCGCCCAGGACGCGGACGTCGACACCCGGAAACGCGCGCAGTCGTTCGATCATCGGGCGCAGCAGACCGAACTCGGCCCGCGAGCCGGTGACGACACAGACGCGGATCGCGGTCCCGTTGGTCGTCACACCAGGTCCTCCCACGCCAGAGGCATGTCCGCCTCGATGTCGCGGGCGACTGTGCGACCGCCGAGCTCATCGAAGTGCCGGGGCGAGATCCCGGTCCCCGGCCTCTTGATCGTGATCGCGTCGGGCTCGATCGTGCTGCCGGCCCGCAGTGCGCGGGTCGTGGTCACGGACTGCCTGGCGATGCGCCGCACGTCCTTCTCGCAGTCGAGCGGGTGCTTCAGCGCTTCGGGATCGAGCATCGTCTCGCCGAGGCCCAGGTCGTCCTTGAGCGCGGTGCGAGCCATCTCGCAGTAGCGCGCAAACTGATCGGGCTCAAGCGACGCGCCATGGTCGGGGCCCTGCGCTTCCGTGTTGTGCGTGAGATGCTTTTCCAAGATGCACGCCTTGTGACGCACCGCTTCGTACCCGATCGAGGTGGAGGTCGTGTGATCGCTGTAGCCCACCGGATCCCCGAACACTCTCCACAACGCGAGCGTGCCTTCGAGCGACGCCATGCGCTCCGGCGTCGGGTAGCAGCTCACGCAGTGCAGCAGCGCCGGCCTCTTGCCGGCCTGATTCAACCACTTCATCGCGCGCGTCACCTCACGCATGGTCGACGCGCCCGTGCTCACAATCATCGGCCGCTCATCGCGGCCGATTTGCTCGAGGAGGGGCCGATTCACCACATCCGGGGATGCGGTCTTGAAGGCATCGAACCCCAGCGACCTGGCGGTGCCGACCAGCCCAAGGCTGAAGACCGTGGCGATCGCCGCCAGCCCGCGCTCGTGGGCTCGCTCGATCACCGATTCGAGGGCGTCCGGGCCGAGCTGGAGCCGGTCGAGCATCTCCAGCGGGTCGCCCTCGCCGGCGTCGCGCTGGTAGGACGCCAGCCCGGCCGCCCGGCTCAGCAGCATGCGGGCATCGAAGACCTGCACCTTCACGGCGTCCGCCCCGGCGTCGGCCGCGGCATCCACCAGCTCCAGCGCCCGCTCGAGCGAGCCGTCGTGGTTCACGCCCAGTTCGGCGATGACGTACACCGGGGCCCCGGCGCTGACCTCGCGCCCCCGGATGATCACGAACCCGCCCCGGCGTGTTCGAGGAGCACCGCTTCTGCGATCCGCGCGTCGAGCTCTGAATCGATGTCGACGACCGAGCCCGGCTCGTTAACGAAGCCGGCTCGTCGCGCGCCCAGAAAGGCGTGCGGGCCGGGCTCAACGCCGGGTGTTTCCAGCATCAGCGCTGCGCGGCGCACCGCCAGCACGGCGCCGTCGGGGATATGCGCTTGGGGAAGGTCCTGGCGTCGATACACCCCGTGGTTCAGGACGCCTCCCTCCCACGGGCGCACGGAGCCGTCGGCGCCGACGACAGCGGTCCACCAGGGGTGGTGCTTGCCGACCGGCTGGTAGCTCTGCACGGAATCAGCACCGGACTCGGACAAGCAATCGATCGCGCGCTCGACAACCCGCTCGGGACGCACCGGCACGTTCGCGTAGAGGATCACCACGGGATCGAGCGTACCGTCTCCGATCTCGCGCAGCGCGTGACGCGCCGCGTCGTCGATCGTCGCGCCGTCGCCGGCCAGTTCGGGCGGGCGCTCGACACACTCGATCCCGGCCTCGGCGCCGAGGCGCCGCATGTCCCGGCTGTCGGTGGAGAGCACGACACGCTCGAGTGCGCCCGAATGCTCGGCCTCGAGCGCGCAGCGGATCGTCCACTCGACGCACGGACGCCCCGCGATCGGGCGGAGGTTCTTGCCGGGCAGCCCCTTGCTGCCGGCGCGCCCGAGGATGAGGCCGAGCGCTCCCACGCGCTACCAGCCCGTCCACAGAGGGTCGATCTCGCAGTCCCTGATCACGCCCGGGTTCCTGCGAGCGGCCTCACGGATCCTGGCGAGGCTGGACCATGCGCCGAGCACGCCCGCATCGAACACGTTCCCAACGCCAGAGGCGGGCTCCCGCTCGTCGCTGGGCACCGTGCCGTCCGCGAGAATCAACATCCTGCGCCGGGCGTCGCGCCACGCGACGCCCGCGGGCTTGGACAGCGGCTCGATCCGGGCGCCCTCGATGGGGCGCTCCAGCGGGTCGATGACGAACGCTCCCAACACGTGCGCCGCCCGCTCGACGAACGGCTCGATGTCCTCGTACACCTCGTCCCGCCGGCTGATCCGGGGGACGATCCACGGCACTCCCCCGCTGCGGGCGTTCAGGAGGCGATCGATGTTCGCCATCGCGTCGGCGTGGCGGAGCAGGCCGCGCACCGCCGCGTATCGCGCGGGCGAATCGGCATGAAGATCGACGCTGATCACGTCGACGCGCATGCCCGCGAGCGCTTCCACGATCGAGGCATCGGCGAGCAACTCTGTGCGCACGTGCACGCCGGCGAGCCCCGCGTTGCACGCTGTCTCGATGCAGCGGACCGACTGATCATGGCAGAGCGGGTCGCCCCGGCCGCCGAGCGTCAGCAGCACGGGCGTCTCCAGATCACGCAACTGGCCGATGACCCGCTCGAAGCGCGCGGCCTCCATCGATTCGCCCTCGGCATCCTCGCGGGCAGCGCAGAGCTCGATGACGACCTCTCTGGGTGACGCCTCGACGGACTCGACCGAGGGCGCCATCGCCTCGTCGCCGATGCAGCGCACCAGGGAGTCGCGGAGCTTCGGTTCGATCGAAACACACGCCGCACCGGCGATGGGATCGGGGCGCGGGCGGGCGGGCCGGTAGGCCAGGACGCCGCCGATGGTCGCAAGCGGATCGCCCGCGCGTCTGCCCTCGCCCAGCCCGTCGACCAGTTCGCGCCCGATCACGCAACCGGCGATGCCTGGGGGCGCCTGACAGAACGCAAGCGCCCTCGCGTCGGGGCTCGACCGGTGACGCTCGATGATGCGCGAGCAGAGGTCGGGATCGAGGTGTATCCAGTCGGCGCCAACGACCAGCGCCGCGTCGCAGCCGGCGCTCTGGAGCGCCGCCCCCGCGGCGTCTGGATCAAACACCTCATCCCAGACGGTCGCGCCCCCGAGCCCGCCGCGCCAGCAGGACCCCGCCCACGCACGCGCGGCCCGGGTTCGCGCATCAACCACGGCCGGGCGCACCTCGATGGCGTCGAGCCCCTCGATCCGATCGACGATCGCGCGCGTCTGCGCCAGCAGTTCGGCGTCGACTCCGGTATCGAGGATCAGGCCGAGCACCCGCGATTCCGCGTGCCCGGAATCGTCCGAGGCGGCGCGGGCCACGTCGCTCGTGAGCTTGGCTTCCTCGGTCGGCGGCAGCGACCGAGCGGCTCTGCCGATGAGATCGGCGAGGATGTCTCCGGCCTCGGCGAGCCACGAGACGTTGAGCTTGTCGCGCTCGATGCGCCGGCGTTGCTCCTCGAGCGCCGAGCCCGGCTCGTTGAGCGCCATCTCGCGATCGGCCTTGAATCGCTTGAACGTGCCGGTCTGGTTCATCCGGTGCACGAGGTCGTAGGCGGGTTTGGTGCGCTCGACCCGAGATCGGATCTCGTGCACACGATCGATCAACGGCGCCAGCTTCGCCTGGTCCGCGCCGGCGCGCTCCATCCGGTCCAGCAACGCTTCGGCCTCGCGGCTCATGGACGCCACACGGCGCGCATCGGCTTCGATCTGCTCGAGCTTGCGCCTCAGACGCCGGAGCTGCGACGGCCTCTCCGAATCGGGCGCCCCCGGGATCTCGGGGACCGGATCGGTTCCCGCTCGGGCGTGCTGCTCGATCGCGCGCGAGAGCGGCATGACCTCGGTGTGGGCCTTACGCACGCCGCCTTCGGTCGCGTCGATGATCGTCAGCCCGCGGTCCTTGTCGGACGCGAAGTCCCGCTCGAACTGCGCGAGGTACGTCGCCATCTGGTCATCGGTGTAGACCGGGCGCCCGAGGTGGTCGCGCCGTTCGTGCAGGTTCGCGCGTCCGCGCACGATCCGCTGCCACTCCATCATCTCCAGCGTGTTGAACGGGTTGAGCTCGCACGCCCAGACGTTGTGTATCGCGGCGCCCGGGGCGTAGTACTGCCCGTCGGTGAACGCCAGGTCCTGACCGATCAGCGCGACCGGGTCACACCCCATGTGGCGAGCGACGTAGTACGCCAGGTGAGCGACCGTCGCGCCGGCCTCGAGGGCGCCGTGCTCGCCCGCCAGGTCCTTGCCCAGGAGCTGATCGAGCACGTCGCTCCGGAGCAGGCGCACCGCACCGGGCCACGCGTCGATGATCGCGGCATTCGCCTTGGGCTCTGCGATGAGCGTGATGCCCTCGACGTCCTCTCGCGCGAGACCTTCGTAGAACCTGCGAGAGATCTCGTGGTGATCGAGAGCGGTGACGATGTCGGGGCGGATCCCCGCTTCGAGCATCGGCTTGAGCACCGTCTGCACCGCGACGACGAGCACGCGCGAACGGACCTCGGGATCCGCCAGCAGGTGCAGGTTCCGTCGCAGGCTGGGCCCCGCCGAGACGACAACGCCGAGACGCCCGGCGCACAGGCCCTGGAGGTCGTCGATCCCGACGCCGCATGAGTAGGCACGCACGTTCATGAGCGCATTGCGGATCGTGATCTCGGTCTGCACCATCGTGGTCACGACCGTTGTGCGCAGCGACTCGACGGTGGAGGCGAGGGTCTGCGTGAACACCGGCGACTTCGCGCCGAGCCTCGCCTTGCTGGGCGGGTGCTCGATGATGCGGACGCCGATGGCGACCAGCGCCTCGGCGCCGCGCAGCCCGGCGGCGATCGAGGCGCCGTCGGTCTCGTCGGTGAGGAGCAGGATGTTGGCTCTCGAGAGCGCGTCGCTGAGATCGACGCGCTCGAGCACCGCGCGGAGCAGTTCGACGTCGGGCTCGAAAACGACGACGAGCGAGTGGCGCTCGACACGCGAGGCCATCTCGATGACGTGGGCGCCCACGCCGAAACCGAGGAACACGACGGTGGCCGCGTCGCTCAGATCGACCGACTCGGCGAGACGCCGGGCCTCCTCGACCGGCCGACGCCTGCTCGCGAGCGCCCTGCCCTGGTAGACGGCGCTCAGCCCGCCATCGGGGGCCTCGATCCACTCGAGCGACGCGGCGGGCGCGGCTCCGGCGATCAGGCGGGCGGCGCGCGGGGACGTCTTCGCCAGGGACTCGAGGTTCCGCTCCAGCGTCGTCGGGGCGCTTGTTGGCGTGAGCACTGTCACAGTCGGGTCGGCTCCGGGGCACCGCCCGGCGCGCACGCGACAGCGGAGCGACGGCACGGGTGCTTCTTGGGCCATCGACGGGCTCTTTCGCGACGCTTCAACAATGGCCCCACGGGGGGCGTAGGATCGCGCATGCACGCCCTCTTCCAGCTCCTCGGGCAGATCGCGGACCTCCCCTCACCGGATCCGCTCGATCGTTTCCTGTTCGAACAGCCACTGATCCCGGCTGTGGTCGCCACGCTCGTCGGCTTCGCGTGCTTCGCAGCTCTCAATCGGCAGGGGCAGGTCAGGAAGGGCGTGATGATGCTGGGCCTGTTCCTCGCGATCGGCGGGGCGGTGTTCGGCGTCGGGTCGCTGGTGACCACCGATCGCGAGCGGATCCAAACCCGGACGCTCGCGCTGGTGGATCGCACGCTCGAGGCCGATCGGGCGGGTGCTTCAGAACTCATCGCGTCCGACCTGACGGTGACCACGATCAACGGAGCCGGGGTCGGCCTGAATCGCGACATGTTCCTGGCGACGATCGCCCGCTTCGACGACCTGGGCATCACCGGATCCACCCGCTCGATTCGGGGCGCGTCGGTTGACGGCCCGAACGTCGGACGCGTCGACTGCTTCGTGCGCGTCACGGGCTCGGGAGGGCTCTACGGGGGCGGGTTCACGCCGTCGGTCTGGCGATTCCATTGGCGCAAGGACTCGTCGGGCGAGTGGAGCCTGTTCCTGCTGGAGTGCCTGAGCATGTTCGGGCGCGAACCCGGAGGCGACACGCTGAACTGGGCCCGACGTCTGTCGGGCTGAAGCGGATCAGCCGAACGCGCTGCGACGTCGCGACGCCGCGACCTGCACCTGGAGCGTGCGCCCCGGGCAGAGCGTCGGGGCGAGTTCCTGATGCGTGAAGACGTTGGCGCCCGCGATGCGATAGGTCTGGCGCTGGTTTGCGACGAAACGCTCGAGAGACTGCATCGTCTCGCTGGTGGGCGACTGCTGCTCGTAGTTGCCCATGATGCAGATGCCCAGGTTGCCCTGGTTGGTGCGCGCGACGTGAGCCCCCTGCCATTCCAGCGGGCGTCCGGCCCAGACGCGCCCCTCCGGATCGATGAGGTAGTGGTAGCCGATGTCGCCGAAATTCCGCTCCCGATGCGCGCGCCGGATCGTCTCCAGGCGATGGGCGGCATCCGATCGTGAACGGGAATGGAAGGTGTCCATCCCGTCGTGGTGAATGGTGATCCGGTAGTAGGGCTGAGCCCGGTCCATCAGGCGGGGCACGACGCCGCCGCCGGCCCAGCTGGCGCGGGAGATAACCCCGGAGGGGCCAGCGCTCGGGCTCGCAGGGAGGGCGGCACGCGACGGTGAGGACGGGGTGCGGCTCACGTCGGCGAGGCGGCCCTCGGGCCAGTTGACGTCCGGGAGGTCGGAGCCGGCCACGGACTGACGCCTGCGGGACCCGCCGCAAGCGCCGAGCACGGCGCCCGCGCTGGAGAGGGCCAGCGTCCCGGCAGCCGCCCTCAGGAGGGCGTGACGGCGCGAGAGCGCATCGGAACCATCTGGCCTTTGCACCATGTCATCTCCATCGGCCCGGCGAGATCGGCGCCTTCACAAGCCTCGCCGGGCGGACCGGCCGATGATAGGGTCCGTCCGGGTCGGGGCGCTCGCTCGGGCGAGGCTCGGGCCCGGTAGATTCCGTGGACCGATGAGCGAGTCGCAGCAACGAGAATCCGTGCCCGCCTTGCCCGCTTCGGACCCCCGTCTCGGGGTGCGTTCCGGGTCCGGGGTCTGCTCGTTCGGCGTGTTCGCAGAGGCCGATCGCGTGTCGCTGCGTCTGGTCCACCCGGGGACGCGTCGGACGCTCGTACGCCCGATGGACCCCGATTCGGCGATCGAGTCCGCCGAGGGCGGGCGTCTGTGGGAGGTCTCCCTGCCGCTGGACCTCCGCCACTGGTCCTACAGCTACGAGATCGAGCGAGACGGCCAGACGCTGAGCGACATCGTCGATCCCAGGGCGACGCTGGTGCACCAGGGTCGGGGGTTTATCTCCCACGACTCGACCAGCGTGACACCTCGCCCTGACTTCGATCCGAGCAGCGCGATCATCTACGAGCTGCACATCCGCGACTTCACCCGCGACGAGGCCGGGGGCGTCCACCCCGAGTGGCGGGGCCGGTATCTGGGGCTGACTCAGGCGGGCACCAAGCTGGGCGGGACGTCGTACCCGACGGGGCTCGACCACATCTGCGAGCTCGGCGTCACGGTGGTCCAGCTGATGCCGGTGCACGCCTTCGCCATGCCCCACCATCGCGAGTACGAGTGGGGCTACATGCCCAACGACTTCAACGCGCCCCACCCGGGGTACGCGTCGTCCGTTGAGCTCGATGCGCCGATCCGGGAATTCAAACGCCTCGTCTCGGCGCTGCACGAACGCGGCCTGCGCGTGTCGCTCGACGTCGTCTACAACCACACCGCCGAACGCTGGCCCGATCGACTTCGATCGCTGATGGCGCTCGCTCCCCGGGAGTACTTCCGGGTCGACAGCGCGGGCAACCCCTCGGACGGCTCGGCCTGCGGCAACGAGTTCCGATCCGAGTCGCCCCAGGGGCGCCGGTTCCTGCTGGACTCGGTGCGCTACTGGCTCACCGAATTCGGCGTCGACGGATTCCGCTTCGACCTGATGGGGCTCATCGACGCCGAAACCATGGCGATGGTCGCGCAGATCGCCCATGGCATCGACCCGACGATCATGGTCTACGGCGAGCCGTGGGCCGCCGCCCCGACGCCGATCGAGGTCAACTCCAAGGGCCGGCAGCGTTCGAGGGGCTGGGGTGTGTTCAACGACGAGATGCGCGACGGCCTGCGCGGCGGCGTGTTCGACGATGGCGATCCGGGCTTCCTCGTGTCGGGCACCGGGGTGGATCGCGTCAAGGCCGGGATTGTCGGCGGCGTGCGCACGTTCGCGGACTCCGCGCGCGAGACGATCAACTACATCGAAGCCCACGACAATCACACGCTGGCCGATCGCCTGCGCCTCACGGCGCCGGCGTCGAACAAGATCACCGACCAGCAGCGCACCGAGATGAATGCGCTCGGCGCCCTCGTGCTCCTGACGAGCCAGGGGGTGCCGTTCCTGCATTCCGGCCAGGAGTTCGGGCGAACGAAAGACCTCGAGGACAACAGCTACAACCTCGGCGACCAGATCAACAACATCCGGTGGAAGCACAAGGCCGAGCACTACCGACTCTTCACGTTCTATCGCCAGGTCATCGCGATGCGCCGCGAGCACCCGATGTTCCGCCTGAGCGATCGCGAGCAGATCGAGGAGGCGATCGCCTTCTTCGACGATGATCTCGGGCTCGCCGTTCCGAACGGCGCCGTGGGATACCGGATCACCGACGTGACCGGGCGTGACTCATGGGCCGAGGCCGTCGTGCTCCTCAACGGCAACCAGACGCCCGTCACGATGCCGCTGCCCGAACCGGGCGCGGGGGAGTCGGGCGGTCCCAAGCGCCGGAGCACCGATGCGGCGCGCAGCGCGTGGCGGCTGTTCGCGCTCGACGGCCACGTCGCCAGCGAGCAGACCGAGCACGCGGGGGAATTGCTGCTCCCCCCCCACTACGGCGCCGTGCTGTTCGTGAGCCGCTGATCCGGCGCGAATCCGGGCGCTGGCGGCGCTCGAAATCCGACCGGGGCCTCGAGCACGAATCGATCATCCGGGCACGCGGCGGCGAGCAAAGGACACGGCATCCCATGAGAATCACTGACTATTCGCTCGCCGGGTCGCTCTGCGCGCTCGCGCTCTGCGGCGCGGGGTCCTTCGCGGGTCCCTACGAGCAGCGCACGCTGAACGCCGAGCAGGCCTCTCGCGACATCGGCATCTTCCGCGAAGCCATCGAGACCGTGCACCCTGGGTTCGGGCGCTTCACGAGCGCCGCGATGACATCGGCGCAGATCGATGCACTCGAGCGGGACGCGAGGAATGGCATCACCGACGCCGATCTGTACCTCCGGATCAGCACGATCCTGGGTCACCTGCGCTGCGACCACACGCTGGCAGAACTCCCCGACTCGATCGAGGCGCACCGGCGGGAGTCACCGAGCTACATGCCGCTGCGTTTCAAGCTGTTCGCCGGGCGGATGTACATCGAGACGCCAGGTCCGGGCACGGGGCTGGGACGGGCCGACGAGATCCTGGCTATCAACGGCCGGCCGGCCGGCGATCTGATCGACGCCGTCGAGCCCTTCATGGCGATCGACGGATTCACCGAGTCGTCGCGCCGGGTGCCGCTCGAATACTCGAACGAGTTCCTCGGCGACGGGCTGAACCACTTCTGGCCGTTCCTCTGGGGGTGGCCGGAGCAGTGGGACCTGTCGGTCCGCAGCGCCGGCAACGGCGAGGTGCGGAACGTCTCACTCGAGCCGGTGACCTATCCGGTGTATCAGGAGATCGCCACCGGGAGCGCGACGCGCTACGGGTCGAACTTCGATACGTCGGTGCGATTCGAGATGCTCGATGCGCAGACCGCCTACCTGAGCATCGGGACCTTCGTGAACTACCGGAACAACGCCGATCCCTACGCGATCCTCGGCCCGCACTTCGACGCGATGCGCCAAGCGGACGCCGACCACCTGATCCTCGACCTACGCGCCTGCGGCGGCGGGTCCGATGAGGTCCCCGCTGCGTTGCTCACGCTGCTCATCGACGAGCCCTATCGCCAGGCCGTGCGCCCGAACAGGGTGAAGCGCTATCGCTATGGCGACCTCCTGCCTTACCTGGATACGTGGGACCGCTCGGTGTTCGAGTTGCCCGATGCGCTGTTCACGCCCGCGGAGGGCGGCTTCTACGAGGTCGACCCGGCGATCACACCGGGCGCGTTCGCGGAACTGCAACCCCGGGAGAACCGGTTCGCGGGGCGCTTGTCGCTGCTGGTCGGTCCCGCGAACGCCTCCGGCGCGACCAACTTCGCGGCCCGCCTGCGCGAATCACGAGGTGATGTCCGCCTCGTCGGCTCGGCGACCGGCGGGAGCGCCGAAGGGCCGACGGCCGGGCTGATGGTGTTCCTCGACCTGCCCGAGAGCGGGATCCGCGTGCGGGTGCCGCTGCTGCGCCAGTTCAACAACGTCACCAGCTTCACGCCCGGGATGGGTGTGGAGCCGGATGTCGAGATCGTGCAGCCCGCCGATGACTACTTCGAGGGGCGCGACACGGTGCTCGAGCGGGCGCGCGTCTGGGAATAGGTGCGCCTACTCCAACCCAAACGTCTCGATCAGGCCCTGCTCCGCGATGAGTTCCCATGCGTTGTCGAAGTAGAGCGCTTCAACGCGCCCATCGCCGAATGCGACGTGAATGAACTCCTCCCCGTTGACCAGAGCGCAGCGCTCCACGCCCACGACGAGGTCGGAGTCGAACATCCAGTTCCGGTCGAAACGGAACGCGAAGTCCGGTCCGCCGTCGAACGATGGGCCGCGCGGGGATTGGAGCGTGTCGAACCCGATCCGTTGCTCGTCCACCAGTTGCTGCAGGCTCTCGGGCATGTCGCCATCGATGCTGAAGTCGATCACCGCCTGCGCGATCATCCGCGTCTGCGTCGCGGCCTGGATCTGCTCCGCGTTCTCTCGCGCCTGCCCCAGCGCCGGAAGGAGGATCCCCGCGAGCATCGCGGGCATGTAGAGGCCCGTGTACCCGCTCGAGGCGCCGACAGCAACGGCGATGTTCGACACCCACGAGGCCTCGGCCTCGGTGTGCATCACCATGTCGGCGCCCTGACGCCGCCATTGGCTGAGCGTCGGCTGGGCGTCGGCAAGCAGCGACTGCATCGGGGGCATGATCACGCCGGCGTCGGCCTCGGGGTTCTCGCGATCGCGCACCATGCCGCCGAGCGCCGTCGCGCCCAGCATGGCCGTTGGGTAGCCCTTGCGGATCATCCACTGGCTGTCGGCGAAGCTGAAGCCCAGCAGCGAGGCGGGGTCGTCCTGCAGGATCGCGCGCACGCGCGGGTGCTCCGCGAGCGAGCCGTCGCCCCCGCCGATGAGTTCGAAGGTCTCGATGAGCGCCTGGCGCGAGGCCGCGACAACGAGGCGATCGTCCTTGATGCCCCACACCGGCTCGACGGGGATGGGGAGGCCCGGCGCGATGAGTGAGGCGCAGGTGTCGCCCCCCGGCGTGGTCCACTGGCGGACCTGCACCCAGCCCTCGGCCATCTCGCCGAGGATGCCGTTGGCCATGCCCACGAGCTGCGCGTGGGTGTCGGCGAAGACGCCGGGGTCGTCGAGTTCCATCGTGAAGACCGTCGACAGGAGACCGCCGCCGGTGGAGGACGAGAGGTGGACCGTCCAGTCGGTGCCGAGCGGGTCGAGGAGTTGGGTCTTGATGTCGATGCCGATCTGCGTCTGGATCTCGGCGCGGATGTCGGGGATGCCCGGGTCCTGCGTGCGCAGGCGATCGATGAGCGGCAGGATCCAGTCGACGCTCACCACGCCTCCGGCCGCGCTGCTGACATCGGCGGGGATGCTGCGGGCCGATGCGGGGTCGAACGAGATGTCGTCGTCGATGCCCATGGCGCCCGCGATGCGCATCGCGTTGGCCATGCGGGTCGAGACGTGGGCGCGCGTGCCATCGAACGCGGCGCCGCACTCGATCGAGATCGGGTCCTCGCCGATGAGGCCGAAGGTCTCGAGGAGCCCGGCGACGGCCTCGCCGTCGGGCATGCTGGCGATCTGAGCGCCGAGCATGCCGCTGATCGGCGCCAGGTCGAGGCGGGCGCCCGCGACGGGCGTCAGGCCGTCGTCGAGGTTCGCACGGATCGCCTCGGGCTCCGTGCCGTCGAAGCGACCGAAGCTCACGACGAAGCGCTCGCGCCCGTCGACGGCCCCGAGGCCGAAGTGCAACGCGCCGTTGGGCATCGAGATCGTGCGCAGGCCCATCTCGCCCTGCGGCGGCAGATCTCCGCCGCCCATCATCATGCCGACGAACCGCTCGGCCATCGCGTTGAGCGACTGCGCCGAGGTCGCCCCGTCATCGCCTCCGGCGACGAACTGCACGCGCGGCTGGGGCGGACCGTTGGCCGGGACGTCGATCCCGAGGCTCAGCGACATCGGCGACATCAGCGCGTTCCACACGAGTTCGGGCAGCACGGGCGGCAGGTCGGGCGCATCGGGCAGGTACTGGAAGTCCTGCTGCAGTCGCGCAAGACGCGGGCCCATCAGCATGAGCGCCCGGCGCAGGCCGGCGTCGCGATCGTCGGGCATGATCGCGTCGAGCCCGGCAGAGTGGGCCTCCAGGATCGTCCCGGACTCGAGCCCCTCGGGCTGTGCGCCCGCGAGCTGTCCCCAGTGCCCCAGCGCGAGGCCGGCGCACGCGCCGCCCGCAAGCATCCAGATCATCCGTCTCATCGTTATCCCCTCCTCTGGAATCGTGAGTGTCAGAGTGTGATCACTTCGCCCTGTGCCGCGAGCTCGATGTCGGTGCACGAGGCGTCGAAGTCGTCAGGCGTGTGGATCAGTTTCATCTTGGTGCGGATCTCGTCGGGCAGGCGATTGAGCTCGTCGATCGACGTGTGCGCCGGCCCGAGGTTGCACTCGTGGATGATCACGTCGGCGCTCGAGAGCCACTCGACGTGCTCGGGCTGGAAGTCGGTGTCGCCGGACCAGCCGAGCGTCTTGCCGGTCGAGGGATCGGTGATCTTGAAGCCGACCGTTGGGATCGGGTGGTGCCCGAATCGCGCCTCGATCGTGAGGCCGCACGCCTGGAAAGGCATGTGGGGCTCGAAAAGCCCAAGTGTGAAGAAGTCCTCGAGTCGTGCGCGCTGGTCGCCGCCTCGCATGGGCGCGTCCATCGCGGGCGCGAGCTTCTGCCACAGGCGCTTGCCGGCCTCGGCGTGTGTGTGGATCACCGGGTTCGGCGCGTCCGGCGCGACGCCGGTGGCGCGGGCCAGGAACCGGTGGAACCCGAGCGACTCGAGGCCGTTGGCGTGGTCGCCGTGGAGGTGGGTGAGCAGCACGCTGTTGATGTCGATCGCGCCGACGCTCCACGATGCTTCCCACGCGCCTTCTCGCAGCACGCGATGGATCGGGTCCGGCGCATCGAGGAGGAGGTAGCCCTCCGGGCCGTCGATCAGGGCCGACGAGCCGAAGCGCAATGCCGTGAAGGCGTCTCCGATTCCGAGGATGAGCACGCGCATGACCCGGCGATCCTACCAGAGGGCCGGGAGGGATCGGGCGGGCTCCGGCCTACTCGAGTTCGATCGCCCGGAGTGTCAGCTCGGCCTGCTGCGATTCGCCCGAGCGCTCGAAGGTCACGAGCACCGTGTCGCCGGGTTCGTACCCGCGGAGCACCGCGCGCAGGTCGAGGATCGAGTTCACGGACTCGCCGTCGATCTCCGTGAGCACGTCGCCCGGCGCCTTGTACAACCGGTTGCCCCGTCGCACCTGGCTGGCGCCGCGCAGGCCCGCGGCCTCGGCGGGCGAGCCGGGGAGCACGCGCTCGATGAGCATGCCGCGGGTCAAGCCGAGGCTGCGCTCGTCGCCCGAGTTGGCCCGGATGATGCCCAGCGCCACGCCCGGGCGGGACGTCGGGTCGATCAACTGGGGCACGATGTCGTTGACCGTGTCGACGGGCACCGCGAAACCGATGCCCGCCGAGCCCCCCGAGAGCGTGCGGATCGCGGTGTTCACACCGATCAGGCGTCCCGCGGAATCGAGCAGCGGCCCGCCCGAGTTTCCGGGGTTGATCGCGGCATCGGTCTGCACGACGCCGGCGATCTCCTTGCCCCCGACGGACATGATCGTACGGTCGAGTGCGCTGACGACACCGGTCGTCAGCGTCTGGTCGAGCCCGAAGGGGTTGCCGATGGCGTAGACGCGCTGTCCGACGACCAGGTCATCCGACGAACCTACGGGGACCGGGCGGAGCATCTGCTCGGGCGCATCGATCTTCAGGACCGCCAGATCGTGCTCGGGCTCGTAGCCCACGAGCACGGCCTGGAAGATCGAGCCGTCGGCGAGGACGACCTCGGCCGAGTCGGCGCCGCGGATCACGTGGAAGTTCGTGACGACGTGGCCGCTGGCGTCCCAGAAGAAGCCCGAGCCGTTGCCCTCGACGACCTCACGGCGCGAGCGCCACAGGCCGGTGCGGCGCTCGACGATAGCCTTGGTGGAGATGAACACCACCGAGGGGGCCGCCTCGCGGAACAGGTCGATCGTGTGCTGCTCGTCTGCAAGCAGCGCCCCACGGGGCGAGATCTCGCGGGGCTCGCCGGGGGCGGGGGCGCCGTCCTGGGCCCGAACTCCTGCGGTGCAGGTGAGCAGCGCGATCGAGAGCACGAATGATCGGACGACTTGCATGCGCTTCTCTCCGGGGGTGTCGAATCGGCCCGGCGCCTCCGGGCGAAATCCCGTGCAGTTATATCCCTCTCTGCTGCCGGAGTTGAACCGGCCTCACCCCCACCCACGTTCGCTCACCCACCGATGCCCGATCGCCCCCGCCGAGCCCGAGACGCCGCCCCCGAGCGACCGACGAAGATGTGCCCGGTGTGCGCACGCGAATTCACATGGCGCAAAAAGTGGGAGCGGGACTGGGAGCAGGTGAAATACTGCTCGAAGGCGTGCGCCCGCAAGGGGGTTCCGGGCTCAGGGTGAGCGCGCGCCGGCTGCGATACGATCCCGCCATGCAGAGCAAAGCAGCCACCGTGGCCGAGTACCTCGCCGCCCTGCCCGACGACCGGCGTGCGGCGATCAAGGCCATCCGCGCGGTCATCCGGAAGAACCTCCCCAAGGGCTACAAGGAGGGCATGCAGTACGGCATGATCGGGTACTTCGTGCCCCACAGCGTGTACCCCGCCGGCTACCACTGCGACCCGAGCCAGCCGGTGCCGTTCGCCTCGCTGGCGTCGCAGAAGAACCACATCGGGATCTATCTGTTCTGCATCTACACCGACAACGCCAGCTCCGCGCGCTTCCAGGAGGAGTGGCGCGCCACCGGCAAGCGCCTGGACATGGGCAAGAGCTGCGTGCGCGTGAAGAAGCTCGAAGACGTGCCGCTCGACGTCGTCGGCCGGGCGGTCCGAGTGCCGGTGAAGACGTTCATCGAGAGCTACGAGTCCAACCTCGGGGCACCGCGATCCGGGAAGCGGTCGTGGACCAAGAAGGACGCTCCGAAGAAGAAGGCAACAGGTAAAGCCGCCAAGAAGAAGACCGCAAAGAAGAGAGCCTCCAAGAAGAAGGCGGCTAAGAAGAGCGTCCGGAAGAAGTCCTCGAAGAAGAAGCCGCCCGTCCGGCGCGCAACTCGCTGAAGGCTGGTGACTGCGTGGGGATGCTCGTCTTCTATGCGGTGCTGGCGATCGGGGTGTCGTTTCTCTGCTCGCTGCTGGAAGCTTCGCTGCTGTCGATGCCCCGCGGGCACGTCGAGACGCTTGCCGAGCGCGGCACGCGCACCGGCCGCCTCCTCTACCGGCTCAAGACCGAGATCGACCGGCCGCTGGCGGCGATCCTGACGCTCAACACCGTCGCGCACACGGTCGGGGCCGCCGGCGTCGGCGCCCAGGCCGCCAAGCTGTACGGCTCGAGCGCCGTCGGCATCGCCGGCGCGATCATGACGCTGCTGATCCTGATCGCCAGCGAGATCATCCCCAAGACGATCGGCGCGGTGTACGCGCGACAGCTCTCGCCGGTCACGGCGTGGGCAACGCAGGGGATGATCGTCCTGTGCTTCCCGCTGGTGTGGTCGCTCGAGAAGATCAACCGGCTCTTCGGCGGCGCCGAGGACCGGGCCGGCGTGTCGCGCACGGAACTGGCGGTCATGATGCGCCTCGGCCACGAGGGCGGCGCGCTGGAGGGACGCGAGTACCAGCTGGTATCGAACCTGCTGGCGCTGCGCGATGTGTCGCTCAAGACCATCCTGACGCCCCGGACCGTCATGAAGGCCCTGCCGGAATCGCTCACGCTCGAGAGCGCGATGGCCGAGCACGGGCCGCTGCGCTTCAGCCGCATGCCGGTGTACGCCGACTCGATCGACTCGGTGACGGGCTACGTGCACCGCTACGAGATCCACGACGCCATCGCGTCGGGGGCCGGGTCGCGGACCCTGAAGGAGATCTCCAAGCCGATCAACGTGCTCCCCGAGCAGTCGTCCGTCTCCAAGGCGCTCGACCTCATGCTCCGCGAGCAGGCGCAGATCGTGCTCGTCGTCGACGAGTACGGATCCGTCGAGGGCCTGGTCACGCTGGAGGACCTGCTGGAAACACTGCTCGGGGCCGAGATCATCGACGAGACCGATCCGGCCGTCGACATGCGTGAGCTCGCCCGGAAGCGCAAGGCGCGGTGACGGGCGTCGCCCGCTAGTCCTCCGGAGCCGGCGGCGCGGCCTGCCCGGCGAGCATCCCGCCGTCGAGGGTGAACTCGGCGCCGGTCGTGTAGGCCGATTCGTCGCTGGCCAGGTGCACAGCGAGCGCAGCCACCTCCTCGACGGTCCCGAACCTGCCAATCGGCGCCATGCGCCCGACCTGCTCGATGCGTTCCTCGCGACCGGGGCCGTCGCCCAGCAGCGGGTCCCACATCGGGGTGAGGATGGCCGCGGGCTGGATCACGTTGCAGCGGATGTTCAGTCCCTGCTCGGCGCAGTAGATCGCCACGCTCTTGGTGTGGTTGCGCACCGCGCCCTTGCTCGAGGCATAGGCGCTGGCGCCGGACACGCCGACGACTCCAGAGCGCGATCCCATGTTGATGATCGATCCGGACCCGCGCGCGCGCATCGCGCCGATAGCGTGCTTGCAGCCCAGGAACACGCCGTCGAGGTTCGTCGCGTGGACCGCCCGCCAGCTCTCCAGCGGGCAGTGCTCGGGGTCGAACGGGCCCTCTGCCTCGCCGGCCCCGAAGCCCGTGATGCCCGCGTTGTTGGCCAGGATGTCGAGCCCTCCGAAGCGCTCGCGTGCCAAAGCCATCGCGCGCTCCCATTCGGCCTCGCGGCGCACGTCGAGATGCCGGTAGAGAGCGCGGTCGCCGATGTCGCCCGCGACCTTTTCGCCCAGATCGTCCCGCACGTCGGTCACGAGCACGCTCGCGCCCTCAGCCGCGAACGCTCTCGCGATCGCTTCGCCGATGCCGCGTGCGGCGCCGGTGACGAGCGCGGTCTTGCCCTGGAGTCTTCCGCTTGCCATGCGGGCACGATACCGGCCCGCGTTCCGCCTTACCCGGTGCTCTGCATCGCCCCGGCCAGGGCGTTGACGCTCAGCAGGATGAGGTCGCGGGTCTCGGGCTCGGGGCTCTCGTTCCAGCGCCGGAGCAGCTCGATCTGCAGCGCGTTGATGACGTCCGTGTCCGGGTTGCGCTGGTGGATCGATTCCTGGATGACCGGGTTGTTGTCCAGAAGCTCGTCCTGGCCGGTCACGGCCAGCACGGCTCGCCTGGCCCGATCGAACTCGTCGCGCAGGCGCCCGTGGATCGCCGAGTCCTGGCCGTACCAGCGCGACATCTCCAGACGCGCCCGGGCCATCTCCTGCTGGGCGTTGTCGACGAACATCCGGAAGTACCCGCCCGATGCGTAGGCCTCGCGGCAAGCGCCGAGCTTCGCCTCATCGCTCAGCACGACCGACTCGAAGGCGCTGCCCATCCCGTACCAGCCCGGCACGTTGAGACGGAGCTGTGTCCAGGAGAACACCCAGGGGATCGCACGCAGGGTGTCGAAGGCGAATTCGCCGCCCTTGGCGCGAGACACCGGGCGCGACGCGATCGGCAGTTCGCCGATGTGGCGCACCGGCGATGAGTTCACGAACCACTCCCAGCACGCCGGGTCATCGATGAGCGCGCGGTACGTGCGCATCGATTCGGCGCTCAGATCGTCCATCAGGGCATCCATCGCGCCCGCGCCCGGGGATTCGCTCCGATCTCCGGCGCTGGCGATGACCACGGCGTTGACGATCTGCTCGAGGTGGCGCCGCGCCAGCGCCGGCATGGCGTAACGGAACGTGATGACCTCGCCCTGCTCGGTGAACCGGATGCGTCCCGAGCGGCTCTCGGGCGGCGCCGCGAGGATCGCCCGCTGGGCGCGCCCTCCCCCCCGCGCCACGGTGCCGCCGCGGCCGTGGAAGAAGCGGAGCGTGACACCGGCCTCGTTGCAGACGCGGGCGATGTCGCCCTGGGCGTTCTGGAGGCGCCAGTTGGCGGTCCAGTAGCCGCCGTCCTTGTTGCTGTCGGAGTAGCCCAGCATGATCTCCTGGAAGTTGCCCCTGCTGTCGAGGTGAGCGCGGTAGGCGGGGCTGGCGAACATCGCGCCGAGCAGATCGCGCGATCGCTCGAGGTCGTCGACGGTTTCGAACAGGGGCGTGATGTCGAGGCGGGATTCGAGCGTGCCGCTCGTCGAGCGCCGCCACAGCCCCTTCTCGCGCATCAGCACGAGGACCTCGAGCAGGTCGCTCAGCTGGTGCGTCATGCTGACGACGTAAGAACCGACCGCGTCGGGCCCGGCGTCGCGGGACTCGGCGAGCAGCGAGAAGACGTCGAGCGGCTCGCGGGTCGTCTCGCTGAGGTCCGACGCGGGGCCCAGGAGCGGGCGCCCGCTCTCGAGCTCGGATTCGAGCAACGCGACACGCTCGTCTTCACCCATGGATGCGTACGCCTCGGCGACGCCCGCCTCGCGCAGCATCTCGTCGACGGCGTGCTCGTGCACCTCGCTGTGCTGCCGGATGTCGAGCGCCGCCAGATGCAGGCCGAAGGCGCGGGCCTGGACCCGCATGTCGGCGAGACGCCCCTTCTCCGCCACTTCTGCGAGCCCGGCGTGATGCAGGGCGCGCCGGATCAGTTCGAGATCGGCGGTCAGGCGCTCGCTCGAATACGCGCCAGCCTCGATGCGCTGACGCATGTGCAGGATCTTGATGCGCAGCGGCTCGTGCTGGAGATGGCGTCGCGTCTCCGGTGCCAGCGGCGATTCCTCGGCTTCCCTCTCCAGGTCCTCGAGCAGTTCGGGCAGCACCGGCGCGCGTCGGGCCGACACGCTCAGGTCCTGGCGCAGCATCTCGAGGGCGCCCAGCCACAGATCGATCGCCGCATTGCGATGCAGCTCCAATGTCGAGCGGGTGATGCTGGCGGTGACCTTCGGGTTGCCGTCGCGATCGCCGCCGATCCAGGAGCGGTAGCGGACGAACGGGGGCAGGTCAGGTCGGTTGGAAAACGACGCCTCGAACGCGTCGCCGAGGTCCCGGTGGATCTGGGGCACGGCGAGCCAGATGACATCGGTCAGGTGGTGCAGGCCGTTGCGGACCTCGTCGAGCACATCGAGGTGCTGGGCGCGCACCTCGTCGGTGGTCTGCAGGAGGGCGAGGGCCTGGCGGGCGGCGCTGTCGTTGGCGGCGCGCTCGCGCCCGGTCAGGTCCGAACGATCGGCGGCTTCGAGGCACGCACTGATGATCCGCTGCTTGTGGAGGATCGCGCGTCGACGGGCCTCGGTCGGGTGGGCGGTGAGCGTCGGCTCGATATCCAGCCCGCCGATGACCTCGAGCAGTTTCCCCGGGGTGAACCCCTGCTCGGCGAGCGCCCCGACCGCCTCGGCGATCGACTCGGCACGCGGGCGCCCGTCGGAGGCGTCCTGCTCCCGCCGGCGATTGACGCGGGCGATGTGGATCTGCTCGGCCTTGTTTCTGAGGTGGAACCAGATGGTCAGGCGCTTGAGGACGGCCCGGATATCGGCCCCCTCAAGGCTCGCCAGGGACTCGGTCAGCGCCGGATCGGGGTCGGGGGCCCCCACCATCGACGCGGCAACGGACCTGGCCACGTTCTCGGCCTCTGGCGCCGGGAAGACCCCGTCGAGGAGGCTCCTGAGCCACGCGATGTCTCCGGAGAGTCGCTCGTGCATGCGGGCAGGGTAGTCCGGCGGACGTCCGAGTCGCGACCGGGGCGTTCTCGGGCCAGATTGTAACAGTTACACGGATTGTGAATGGAGAAAAATCGCCGTATTTTGTGGATCAATGGCGATTTCGGTGTATCGTCTGGGTGAGGCGATGTAACTCGTTACCTACGCCGCGGTGATTCCGCCTCGGGAAGAAACACGTCACCCCGGCACAACCTGCATCCGTGAAGAGGAGAAGCACAATGCGCAAGGCACTGTCGGGATCCATCGCGATCATTGCAGCCGCCGCCATCGCCCCGATGGCTTCGGCGTCACTCGTCAACGGCGGCTTCGAAGCCGACGACGCTTCGGGCGGCGACGTCTACGGCGCCACCGGCTGGAGCCCGTTCAACGACGTCTTCACCACTGAGACCGTTGCCCGCACCGGCAGCAACAGCCTCAAGGCCTTCGGTCCGTTCTTCAACGGCGGCGGCGCTGGCGCGACCCAGGCCGTCCCGGCCGCAGCCGGCCAGACCTGGGTTCTCGAAGGCTACTCGCGGAACGACTCTTCGGATCCGATCGGCACCGGCAACTTCGCCGTTGCGAAGATCGAGTTCCTTGATGCCGGCTTCGGCCCCGCGGGCGGCTCGTTCGCCCTCGGCGTGAACGTCTTCGAGGTTCCCATCGGCGATGAGGCCTCCCCGCTCGACTCCTGGGAGTTCTTCGGTCTCGGCACCGCTCCGGCTCCCGCCGGAACGGCGTTCGCCAACGTCGTGATCGTGCACGTCCAGCTCGACCCGATCACTGGCGGCGGCATCTTCGTCGACGACCTGACCCTGGTCCCCGCTCCGGCCTCGGCGATGATCGCCGGCCTCGGTGGCCTGACGCTCGTGCGTCGTCGTCGCCGCTGATCCTTCAGCTCGACTCTTTCTGCCAAACAAGGGCTCCCGCTCACGCGGGGGCCCTTCTTCGTTTTCAGTCATTCGGGCGCGAGCAGATCGAGCGGGATCCACTCAGCCAACAGCGGGAGAGGAACCCGGAAGATGTCTTCTCCCACCGTGTAGACGAGGTCTTCGCTGTCAGGCGAGACGCAGGCGCTCCAGCCATAGGGGATCGGCAAGCGCACCGGCCTGCCCCAGGAGCCCGCTTCGCGCCGGATCGAGACGAACAGGCCGCTCGCCTCGGCGTCGCCTCCGACGCTGCGGGTGAAGAGCAGCACCCTCTCGCGGCTGTCGACCCATGCACCGAACTCGACGCTCTCTTCCGTGTTGATCGGCGGGCCGAGCGCCGTTTCGCCGATCACACGATCGCCCCGAAGCTCGGCCCTGAACAGGTCGCCATTTCGGTGGAAGTAGAGCGTGCCGCCGCTCAGCAGCCGGAAGTAGCTGCCGGTAAACCCGCCGCGCTCGGTGAGATCGACCGGCTCGCCCCAGCCTCCATCGCCGCATCGCTCCGCGACGAAGACGCGCGGCGCGTCGAGCGCGTCGTCGCGTTGGCAGAAAACAAGACGTTGGCCGTCTTCGCTGAGCGCGCCGTTGTAGGCCCGGATGCCGAAGTCAATCGGTTCGGCCTCGCGCCACGCGCCGTCGCTCCACTCCGATCGCGTCGGGACCTGGTCGGTCCAATCGTCCTCGTACGTGAAGAACACCACCTCGCGCCCGTCGGGTGAGAACGTCAGCGAGTTCTCGCCCGCTGATCGGGTCGAGATCACGCCCGGCGCGAAGGGGACCGGCAGGATGACGTCCGAAGAGGGAACCGGCCCCGCCGATGCGTTCGGCACCGGGGCCATCGCGCTCGCGTATTCGATCGTGCGCTCGTCGATGGCCTGCAACTCGCCGTCGATACGAACGAGCCGGCGGAGCCATCGCCCGTGGGCGTCGCGATCGATGATCTCGAACTCGGTGGTGCGCGACGCCTTGCCGTCGAGGCGTTGCCATGTGCGCCCGAGTTCGTTGCCCTGATCGTCGTAGCGATAGATCTCCTCGCTGTACTTGCGCTGAGAACCGGGAGCGAAGTACTCCTGGTACAGGTCGCGCCCCGCGTCGTCGAAATATGTGCGCATCTGGCGGTACAGCTTCTCGCCGGGACTCCCGTAGAGCACGTCGCAGAACGCGTTGTCGGGCGACGGCACGAACAGTTCCGGGTAGGGCACGGCGCCGTCCTCGATCCAGTACGCGCCGCGCTGGGGCGAGGGGCCTTCGCCAAGGAAGACCCCGATCCAGACGACCTCCAGAGAGTCGTCCGGCCCGCGCTCTTCCCAGCGGATGATCCGACCCAGGGCGTCCCGATGCTCGATGCGCCGGCTCTGGAGTTCTCCGCGCTCGGGAGTGCCCGGGTTTCCGGGGGCGATTGCGTACCTGCATGCGTCCGAACACAGGATCAGGGGCGCCTCGCCGGAAGCGCCGGTCGTCTCCGGAAAGCTCCAGCACACAAGGAAACAGAGAATCGAGGTGAGGGCGGTCCGCATGGCGGTTCTCCTTTGCGAGCCCCGAGCACCGCCTGAATATCCTATTCTCCCGCCGGGCCGGGCCCGGATGCCGGTACGCCAGCTCCGCGGGCTCGAACCGCGCAGAAATCGCGCCGATTCGCACGAGAGCGAACAGGCTCGCGCCCCGTGAGCCGATGAAAATCTTGGGGACAGGTCTTGCCGCCGACGCGGCGCGCCTACTCTCCCCGACTCGCCGGTGGCCTCAGACCACGCCCTGGCCCCTTCCGGGGGTCTCCAGGCACACACCTGAGAATCTGCTGGCAGCTCCCGCGACGTACCCGCGGGATGCTTCACCACGCAGGCTTCACTCGCTCCAACTGACACTTGGGCTTGGATGCCCGTTCAACGACCGTCGCGCGGTCCTCGCATCTCGCCGGGGCCGACGCGATCGATGGAGACTTTGCACTTGCCCCATTTCGACGACCTGACCCTCTGCCGCCCGATCCTCGAAGCGATCGCCGGCGAGGGCTACGACACCCCTACACCCATCCAGGCCAAGGCCATCCCCCCCGTTCTCGACGGGAAAGACGTTCTGGGCTGCGCGCAGACGGGCACCGGCAAGACCGCGGCCTTCGCGCTCCCGATCCTGCACCTGCTGCACACGCGCGACGCGCGGTCCGGGCGCCAACCCAAGAGCCCGTTCAAGCCCGTGCGCAACGCGCGCGGCACCACACCCCGCTCCCAGCGCGGGTCCCGCGGCGCGCCGGCGCGCCGGCCCCGCGTGCTCGTGCTGTCGCCGACGCGTGAGCTGGCGGCGCAGATCGACGAGAGCTTCGCGACCTACGGGAAGAACACGCAGCTCAGGCAGACCGTGATCTTCGGGGGCGTGAACCAGTTCCGGCAGGTCAAGGCGCTGCAGCGCGGCGTCGACATCCTCGTCGCGACTCCCGGTCGCCTCGAAGACCTGATGGAGCAGGGCCACATCGAGCTGAGCTCGGTCGAGATCCTCGTGCTCGACGAGGCCGATCGCATGCTCGACATGGGCTTCATCGAGCCCATCCGGCGCATCACCTCGACGATCCCCGACCAGCGCCAGACGCTGCTGTTCTCGGCGACGATGCCGCCGGCGATCATGCACCTGGCCGACTCGCTGCTGACCGACCCTGTGAAGGTCTCGGTCACGCCGGCTGGCTCGACCACCGAGCGGATCGAGCAGTCGGTGTACATGGTCCCCCATCGCCAGAAGCGTGCGCTGCTCGAGCACCTGCTCGAAGAGCGTTCGATCCAGCGGGCGTTGGTGTTCACGCGCACCAAGCACGGCGCCAGCAAGCTCTCGGAGCGTCTCAATCGCGCGGGCGTGACGAGCGACGCCATCCACGGCAATCGCTCGCAGGGCCAGCGCACCCGGGCGCTCGAGGCGTTCCGGAGCGGGGCCTCGCGAGTGCTGGTCGCGACCGACGTCGCGGCCCGCGGCATCGACGTCGACGAGATCACGCACGTGTTCAACTTCGACCTGCCCAACGAGCCCGAGGTGTACGTCCATCGCATCGGGCGGACCGGGCGGGCCGGCGCGACCGGCAAGGCGATCTCGTTCTGCGATCGCGAGGAGCGCGGGCACCTGCGCTCGATCGAGCGCCTCACAGGCTCGCCCCTGGAGCCCGTCCGCGGGCCGCGCGAGCTCGAGGAGGCCGGGCGCCAGCGGAACGACGACACGTCGGAACGGCGCCGGAGCCCGCGTCCGGGCTCGGGCAGCGGGAACCGCCGGCCGAAGCGGTCCAAGACCAGCAAGTCGGGCAGCGGCAGGAAGAACCGTCCCGCGAGCGAGGGCCCGCGCCCCCCTCGGGGCGGCCCGAACAGCCAGCGCTCGCGTCGCGGGCGTGGCCGGTCGGCCCGTCAAGCTTCGTGAGCAGACGGAAGTTCATCATCAATCCTGCGGAGCGCCCGGGTACCATTCCGGGTGCTCGTCGCGCGCCGCGACGCCCCAGAGAGAGGTGTGATGATGGAAGTGCCCCAGCCCACCGACCACCACAAGCTGCTCACCGGCCTCGTCGGCGAGTGGACCTACGAGGCCACGTGCGAGCCCGCGCCGGGTGAGCCAGAGATCACGATGCGAGGCAGGGACACCGTCCGCGCGCTCGGCGATCTGTGGATCGTCGTCGAGAGCGAGGGCGGGATGCCGGGGGGCGGCACCTTCACCTCCGTCATGACCCTCGGGTACGACCCGGCAAAGGGCCATTTCGTCGGGAGCTGGATCGGCTCGCCGATGGCGCACATGTTCATCTACGAGGGCCACCTCGATGAACAGACCAACGAGCTCCCGCTGAACTGCGAGGGCCCGAGCATGACCGACCCGTCGCAGATGGCCCGGTACCAGGACGTGATCGTGTTCGTCGACAACGACACGCGGCTGCTGCGCTCCCAGATGATCGGCGACGACGGCGTCGAGCACATCTTCATGGAAGCCCGCTACACGCGAGTGAAGAAAAAGAAGCCCGCGCGGAGCGGCGTGAAGAAGTCACGCGCGTCGTCGGTCCGCAAGAAGCTCGGAAAGAAGAAGTCGGCGAAGAAGAAGACCGCCAAGAAGACGGCCCGGAAGCCCGCGAAGAAGAAGCCGGCCAAGAAGCGGGTGTCGAAGAAGAAGGCCAAGAAGAAGTCGGCAGCGCGCAAGAAGCCCACGCGGCGCAAGGCGCCCTCGAAGAAGGCCTCGAGGCGTCGGCCTTCCCGGCGCTGACCGGCTCGGTCCGCCGACGCAACCCGCCCGAACGGTTCGTGTACCGCCTCTCGGGACTCTCCCCGAGGAGGCGCCATGCACCATCGCCCCGCCGGACCGATCGCTGCGTTTGTGCTCGGGATCCCCGCACTCGTCGTCATCGGAGCATGCGTGCACGCGCAGCGCTCCGAGACGGTCTCGATCGACGCGGCGCCCGGGGACGCGACCCGGCGCCTGGCCGAATTCCAGGCGCTCGCGCCCGAACACAGAGTGACGATCGCCGGGGCCGACGAACCGGGCGAAGGTCTGGTCGTGCTGGGGACACTCGTCCGGGCGGAAGATCCGGAGCGAGCGCTCCCGGGCGCTCGGTTCCTGCTCTTCCATGCAGACACCGGCGGGTCGTACGACGAACGCGTAGAGGGCGACGACTCGACGGCGCGCCTTGCGGCGCAGCTCACCACCGACGAGCGGGGCCGTTTCATGGTCTCGACGATCCTGCCGGGTGACTACGGCTCAACGAACGACAATCGGCACATCCACACGCTGATCGAAGGGGCCAGCCCCGAGAGCTACGACCTGTACTTCGCGCAGCACATCAACCCGGGCCTCCGCAGATGGGCCGAGCGCAGCAGCCAGGCGTTCATCGTGACGCTGCAGCGCCTCGATGATGGTCGCTTGCTCGGCGAAGCCACACTCGAGGTGCGCGGCTATCCCGATCCGCGTCCCCAGTGACGGCTCAGTGATGCGAACGAGTTCGGAAGCGCGTCAGTTCGGGTAACGCCGGAACATCTTGCTGATGGCGTGGTCGAGGCGCTGGCGCGCGAGCTCGGAATCGCCCTCGGCGCGGATCTGGCCTTCGGCTGCGCCGGCCCAGAGCACCTCCATCGTGCCGGGGTCGGTCAGGCCGACGACGATCCCGCCGGACGGAAGATCAACGATCTTGCCGGTGTCCTCCCCCCTGACCACGACGCCGAGCGACTCCATGTCGACCCCGACGGCGTAGATCAGCAGCACGTCCGGGTTCTCTACGACCTCGGTGAACCCGACGCGGCGCATCTCGCGGCTGATCAGGAACCGGATCTCTGCGCCGATGTCGAGATCGGGCGGGGTCCAGCGCCCTTGCGGGTCGTTGACGACCGCCGCCGACGCGGCCCACGCGTAGGTGGAGCGCGACGAGAGTTCCGACTCGTACTCGGCGAGGCGCTCGGTGTCGATGGTGATGTCGTTGAACTTCGAGGCGCAGCCCGGGAGCGCGGCGAGGGAGAACGCGAGCGCTGCGGATGCGACAAGGAACCTGCTGAGCGTGGTGTGCATGGGGGAAGCGTCCTTCATATCGGGGCGGGGCTCAAGGGGGCCCCGCGAACCTGTACGATAGTGGATCTCCCTCGCGGAGTAAGGAGCCCAAGGCATGACGATCAGGATCAGTAGAGACCGCGCGTGCAGGACGGCAGCCGTCGTCGTCGCGGCAGGCGCGCTGGGTGCCGCCGGGTGCAACAACGCCGGCCAGGGCGCGCTGTCGGGAGCGGCGATCGGCTCCCTCGGGGGGCTCGCGATCGGGTCCATGACCGGAGACGCCGGCACGGGCGCCGCGATCGGAGCCGTCGGCGGCGCCGTGGTCGGCGGGGTGATCGGCGATCAGAACCGCCGGGCCGCCGAGCGCCAGCAGGAAATCCGGAACGACAGCGGAACCGAGAACTAGACCTCACGACCGTTCGCGCTGCCTCCAGCGCGCAGGACAAGGAACGCTCCGAATGCGAGCCACGGAATCACAGATGAGAAGCTCCAACACACTCGGCGCGTCGCTCGCGATCGCCGTCGCCGCCTGCACCCTGGGGTGCGCCGGCACTCGGACGCCCGGCGATGCCAGCGCGACCCGACCCGCCGAATGCCGCGAGATCGATACCTCGCACCTGACCGAGCAGCACGACAAGGACCGGGTCGCGCTCGCGCGGTTCGTCGGCGCGTGGGACTTCGAGGGCTGGTACGACCCGTCCGGCGAGTCGAGAAGATCCGGCGCCGGGATGGCGGCCGGGGTCGTCGAGCACGACAACTTCCTGCTGCTCGACACCGCGAACTTCGTCGACCAGGACGGGGAGCGAGAATTCGAAACCGGCTCGCTGCTGTTCAGCGTCGAGCCGGGAGTCGGCCTGGTCATGACCGCGTGGTCGGACGACTCGAAGGCCGTGCACCGCTTCCGCGGGCGCGTTGAGGCCGAGGGCAGCCGCTTCGTGTTCGAGGACATCCCGATCGGCGGGGGCCGGGATCGCGTGGCCATGGTGATGCGCTTCGAGACCGACGACCGCTGGTTCGCGGAGGGCTTCCGGCGCAGCCGGGGCTCGGACACGCTGGTGGCGCAGTACACGTTCACGCGGGCGCCGTAGGCGATCCGAACGCCAGGCAAAAACGACGCGACCCCCGCCCGACGGGCAGGGGTCGCCAAACTCCCCGAGCGGAACGGGTACAAAGAGTGGGGATGAATTGCCAACGCTGGCCGGACAAAACAGAGCCGGTTAACGCGGAGCCTCTCTGGGAGCCAACCCACTGACCTCCCGTTCTTGATTCTAGTGCGTCAGAGCGCGCCTGCTGTTGTCATTCAGTGATTCAGGCCTGCCGTGGTGGAGAGGCCACCGCCAGTGGTACGCGTCGGGCTGCCTTAAAGGCGCAGGTTCGGGATTCTACCCCAATGGCCCGTTGACAATCGAGTCATGGTGACGGAAGGTCGGCTCGCGCTCCAGATCGATCGATTATCCAATAGTAGAACCGTGGCTTCCAAGGGCTGTGCAATCCCGGCAGAAGCGATGAGACCATCTCACTCCACCACGGCTCATCTCCCACAAGCGCTCGCCCGCCACAGAAGTCAGTGGCGTGGTCGAACGCCAACGGAACCGCGATCGACCCACTCCGATCGATATAGCCAAACGTCACCAAGTGACCCCTTCCTCGCCGCGCGTAGATTCGAGCCAGGCCATCACTGAAGCTCGCACCGAAATCAATGGTTCCTGGCGCGAGGATCCACGAGCCAGTCGTGTCAATGAATCCCCAACCATTGACACTTTGGACCGCAGCTCTCCCTTCACTGAACTCACTCGCAGTCAAGAACTGGGGCGCGATGTCCCATTCGCCCGAAGAATCCACATAGCCGTAGGCATTCCATGCCGTGAGTGTCGAACCACCAACCTGGTAGCGCAATGGAGTTGCCAGCGTCGATTGTCGCTTTCGCAATGTACTCCCCGAGGCCATCGTGGGCGGAGACTTGCATCGTAACTCGTATTGAGTCCAATCTGCGAACAGGGCCGCAGAAGTTCTTAGCTTGTAGCAGCTGCTTAGTACAATGGCTGTGACGAAGAGCAGGAGACTCACACCCAGCACCAAGGCTGCGGTCATCAGCCGTGACCGAGGCCGGTCTGCGATCATGAGGGTCTTTCGCGCGCTCAAGAGCACGGTTTGCCACCGTTGCGAGGCCGAAGATTAAAGTAGATGTCTTCAAGCTCAGCGGCCTTGCAATCTTCGTAGGGGACGACGTCTTCAAAGAAGTGCTTGCGTTTGCTGTGGCTCGGCGTGACGCGATCGGATGTTCCTGCTCCGGGGCTGTCGGCGGGCAAGAGGTTTCCTGCATCGTCATAGATGCATTGCTGACCCGCATTGGATGATGAGGGCTTGGATCTCAATTCCCAGGAACCCCCAGGGTGGTATCGTTCCAATAGCTCATGAGTGGCAGGCGGTTCCCAGGTGTCGGAATCGATTCCGCTATCGCAACCTCCGTTTCCGAACGGATCCTCGGGATCGATGCTGCACGGACAGGCAGGAAGCTCCTTGAGCCAGTCCGTGGGTTTGCTGAGTTCCTTCCTCGCCCACCTGAGGCAGTGCCATTGGTGCGTCCGACGCGAGATTTCCTTCACGCCGTTGAGTGGCCACACGAGCTGCCCGAACGGGTCCGTGAACCCCCACGGACTGCATGCCACGTAGTTCGTCCCATTCCCCATCTGTGCTGGGTCACCCCAGATTCCGATCGAATCGTGCGTTGTGAATCTCCCGATTGTCGGCTCGTAGTACCGCGTCCGGTAGTAATACAGCGACGACTCTAGGTCAAAGCGTCTACCGGTGAACAGATACGGGTTTCCGAACGCCGACCCCAGAGCCAGGCTTGCACCAGATGCATCGAAGATGAATGGTGTTCCGTAGACGTCATAGTCGTACCGTTCCACCACCGAACCCGTGCCATCCGTTAGAGCCAGGGGGTTGTGGAGGTCATCAATTAGGTAACAATAGTCTTCGGGCAACTGATCGGAGGTATCGACATTTCGTCGCATCGACACGACCTCGTCGACATAGTCGCCGAACACGTAGCTCGCCTGATGAACTGGAATCGTTCCGATCTGAGTCCATTCCTCGAGGACTTGCCACAGAGCCCGGCCGCCGTTGGCGAAATAGAGCTCGATCTCATTCACCGGGTCTCCAAATGCGAGGACCTTGCCGACTCGCCTCCCCAGCGGGTCGTACAGGTACCGAGTAACCTCGCCGACCGTCTCAGGGCACGCGTCATCGTAGGACACGTACTCGGTCATCAGGTTCCGGTAGTCGTACCTGGCGTTCGCCACCCGCACATAGTGCGGGGTTTCCGAGCATGGGTCGGGCGGGTCCTCGCAGGGCAGCTCCTCGCACCACATCATCGACTGGGTCTGTGCGCCGGCGCTAGGGGGTGCCAAGGCCTGCGGGCCTCCTGACACAGCCATGTCTAGCAGCATTGCTCCGTCCGTGTCATCAACGAACCCGCTGTTGTCGAAGTCCATCGGGTCGCCGGAGGTATCGGTCGACGCCGACTGGGCAACGCCCTGGAACAGCGTTGGGTCGCCACCTGACGCCATCGCGGAACTCGTACCACTCGCGGCCGTTGCGTCCCAAGTGGTCAGGTTTCCATTGCGGTCGTACGCCAGAAGGTTCCACGGGGTCTCCGTGTACTGGTTCACCGGCGCGTCCCCTTCGAAGCCAGCGCCAGGAGGATCCATCGTGTAGTAACCGCTCTGCGTGCCTGGCCGGGCGCTGGTCCAAGTTCGGTTGTGGACGCCGTCCATCGAGAATCGAGTGTCGTTGTAGAGGGAGACGTTCGAGACCTTTGTGATCCGGCCGACGGAGTCGTACTCCATCGCTCGGTGGGGCGCAATGATCGGTGTCGTAGCATGCTCTCGCCGAAAGTCTCGGTTCTGCGACGGATCCCACTGGAACTCGAAATCGGAAAGCACGGTCGGCCCTAATTGGTACGTGATGCGGTTCGGACGGTGGAATCCGAAGTCTCCGGCAGGGTTTGTCGTCCCTCCAGCACCGTCGTTGATTCCCGAATAGGTGATCGTCCCTACAATTCCGTTGCCTAGGTGTCGGTGCTTCAAGCGATCCGGCCCGGAGTAAATAAAGTCAATCTCGTTCTGGAGCTCCAAGGGGTTGGGAGACACCCCCGGGATCGTCGGCAACGTCGACTGCACTCCGCTTATCCGGTTCAGCTTGTCGTAGCTGTAGTGCACGATCCTCCCGCTCGCGTACGTGATCTTAGTGAGATTGTCGACTAAGTCGTGCTGGTAGCTCGTCGTGAGCGAAACCGTGACGGGATCCGTTTCCCAGTCGGCCCATCCGTCCCAAGCTGTGGGAGCAGGCACGGGCTGACCGATGCCGGGCAGCGCGAGCGGCTCCGGAACCGCTGCTTCGTGCGAAGAGTGCACCATGCTAGTCTCGGCGATGACGCGCGACCGAGAGTCGTATGAGCGACGCACGAGAGCGTCGTTGTCTTCCACCTCGATCAGCCTCGAGAGGCCATCGTACACATATCGCTCCTGATTGGATCCGAACACGCTGGCACCAAATGTCCCGTCCACGTTCACTGCGCGACGCGACAAGCGATTCGCTGAGTCGAACGAGGATCGAACAACCGTCTTATTCTGATCCTGCCGCACCAGCATATTGCCGTGCACGTCGTATCCAGGGGTGTAGCTATTCAGTACCCACTGGCCTGCACTCGCATCGAAAAACACGACACCGCGCCCGACAATCTCGGTGGTATTGTCTTCGAACTGCGTGGCGAGGAGCCGATCTAGCTCGTCGTACAGATAACGCGTCTCGTTTCCGTTGTCGTCCGTGCGAGAGATGATTCGTGACGAGTCATCCCATGCTTGCATCATGGTGATTGATGGGTTGATCGGGTCGGGGCTACCAGAGCCGGTACCGTCATCTGTCATCTCGTACGTTGACCCGAGCGGTCGATTGAGCAGATCGAATGAGTGGCGTACCACGTTGCCTCGTGGATCAACGGCCCGGACCCGATTGTCTCGTGAGTCGTATTCAAATGTTGTGGTGTTTCCGACCCCGTCCGTGCGCTGAATCAGGCGGTTCAGCGGGTCATAACTGAAAGTCTCGATGAACACCGAGAAGTCTGAATCCGGAGCTCCAACTGTCCGGATCTGATCGAGGTCGTCTCTCTGGGTGACCTTTTGGACATTGGAACCGAGGTCGTAGTCGAGGACTGATTGGTTGCCGTGATCGTCTTCGATCATCGCAAGTCGGGACGCCCGATCGTAGGTAAAGCGCGTCACGTTGCCGCGCGCATCGGTCACCGTCGCGACCGAACTGTCAGGGTTGTATGACGTGATCCCGACGGAGTCCGAGGTTCCGGCAACGCCCACCACGAAGACTCTCGAGGTGTGCGTGTCGAGACGATCGAGCCCGTCGAATGTGGACACCTCCTCCGCCAGGAGGACATTGGACGGATCAGGCGACACTGGGTTCGTGCGCGGCTGATCGGCAGTCTCGCCCCAAATCTCGGTCTTCAGGAGGTTGTGATTGCCGTCGTAGGTGAACCGGGTCTCGTTGCCCATCGGGTCAACTACGGACTCGAGCCGGCCGTGGCCGTCGTAGAAGTAGGCCGTCACTTGTTCGGCCGCAGAACCCGAACCGGCGATATCGAGTGATCGGTAGCCGTTGGCGTCATACTCGAAGTACGTGACAGACTCCGCCGTGCTTCCAGCGCCACGTGTCGTCCGCAGGAGCAGGTTGCGCTCGTCGTACTCGTACTCGACTGTGTTCGACGGCTGATTCGTATTGACCGCTTCGCCGTACAGGACGCGACTCAGATTGTCATTCGGATCGTACTCGTACCGCGTGGTGACCCATTGGCGGGCGGCATCGGTGCCACCAACCTGCTCGCGGACCTCAACGAGGCGATCGACCGCGTCATAGTCGCGCTCGATCCAGGTCTCCGTCGTGCCGGTTGCCGTTCCGTCGTTGCCTTCCTCGTCGAACAAATCGGTGCGAGTGCGGATCAGGTTGTTCTTGCGGTCGTAGTCGTAGTCAGTGCGATAGCGGACAGGCCCGGCAGCGAGAGCGATCTGGGGCGAGATCTCTGCCGTCAAGAGCCCTCGGGCGTTCCACTCGAAGTTGGTTGCGCGTCCCTCCGGGTCCGTCTGTTTCGACCTATTTCCCAGGTCGTCATAGTCGTACTGGGTAAGCAAGCCCAAGCCACCGGCCGCAGAATCGACGGTCACCGAGATGAGTTGGCCACGGGCGCCCGGCTTGGAGGCCCAATCGGGGTGGCCCTGTTCAAGGTAGGCGTACGTGTCGACGCGCTCGATGACTCCATTCGAAGCATGTGTGTGAGTCTCAAGCTGGCCGCGGGCGGTGTATGTGAATACCTCACGGCTCGCGGGGACACCTCCCACCACGTCGCGACGGATCTCGGTTCGGTCTCCCGCCCCGTTGTAGCTGAACTCGTGGCGATTGCCGTTGCCATCGATGTGCGCGGTGGCGAAGTCGGAGCCGCACCCGCAGCCACCGCTGTAGGAGTGACCGTACTCCCACGTGTTGACGATCCACTCAGACTGAACCTCTGGATCGTACGAATCCGCTGGCTTTCGAACCGTCGTAACCCGATTCGACCGCTTGGCGTCTAGGACTTCCCTCCCGGTCGTAACAACGTCGAGGACGTCGTCCCCCTCGTAGCTGTGAACGATCCGATCACCATTGGGGAGCCATACCTCACGAAGCCGGCCGGATTCGCGTCCGTGGTTGGCGTTCGGATAGTCGTAGATGTACTGCGTGAGGTAGTAAGGCACCTCACCCAGACGGCTCTGCTGGCCCTGGAGCTCGGTATCGATCGGACCGGGTACGCCCTGCTCAAAGAAATCCGGCAGATGCTGCTCTGGGTCGAACTCCGACCTTCGAAGGGCCGGCTCGGAGGCGCTATCTTCCGCGACCACGCCCGTGTAGTCCACCTGAGCGACTAAGACGTTCACGCTGTTGTAGAACCGCTCCTTGACCTGGCCGGCGCGATTGATGATCACTGTGGATCGGCCGACAAGATCCCCGGTGGAGAATGTGTCATCCGGGCGATCGCCGGGCATGTAGATGCGCGCGCTGCCATTCTTCCGGTAGAAGTAGTCGTATCGGTCAGCACCATCGTTGTAGTCCTGACGGATCACTCGATCTTGCGCGTCGTAGGTGTTCTTTACGAGGACGGCACCGTTGGGATCGATGATCTCGTTGAGGTGATAGCCTTCGAGGCGAGACGTGTAGTAGGTGTAGGTCCACGTCTGCGCTTGCTCGCCCGGCACGTCGGGAAGCGTCACGGACTTGAGCGACCCGGCGATGCCATCCGAATCCCCCACACCGTAATACTCGTAGCGCACAACCCGCTTTGGCCCAGGGGGGTTCAGGGTCGCGTCCCAGGTGTAGTCAGAAACAGAGAGAAGGCGGTCCGTTGTCTGGTCATACTCGAAGGAGAAGTCTCTCCCTAGAGTGTCTGTGACGGTGACCAGTTTCCCGTCCGCATCGTAGTTGAATGTCATCTCATTGCCGTTGCGGTCGGTCAGGAAGTGGAGCTTCCCGGGGTATCCGGGAGTCGTCGCGTCCGGGCCCCAGAACGTGTACACGGTGCCGTCGTGCATCTCGAACAGGTATTCCTGAGCGCCGGGCGCGCCTTCCAGCTTGATGGAGCCGAAGTACTCGTCGTTACTCCACTCAGAGTGTGCCTCCGGCGGAAGCGTGTTGAACGGATCCGCAACGGTCGATCGGAAGACGTCCGACCTGCCGCGTCCGTCATGGAACATCACGGCGGTCGATGACGGGTATTCCGTGAGGTAGATGTTGTAAGTATGGTCCCAGTTGAAACCGCCTGGAGTCCGGTGCTCCAGCGGCTCGCTGGCGGCGCCGCCACCCTGCAATTGACAACATGCAAATGCAGGGCTCGGGCATTCAGGAGAGGCCTGGCACCCCGTAGGCACGGTCCCCGTCCGCGAGTCCAAGCCTGTCAGGTGGCGATATCGCCACTGAAGCACGAAGTCTATCCCGCGCCCTGGGACGTGGAGGTCCACTCGGTCGTAATAGAACTCCCCGTTGAAAAGGAAAACGGGATCCGAGAGGCTCATGCCTGCGGTGACTCCTTGGGAGGGTGAATCCTTCGGTGGATCGGAGCAGTCCACTTTGCCCTGCCCGCCGGGGCACAGGGGCGGATCACCCTCGTTTCCGAAGCAAGGCCCCTCATCGATGTAGTTGGCTTCCTCGGGGATGAGCGAGTTCACAGGGCCCCCTTGCCCGTACGCGATCGCAGCGAACGCGACACCGTAAGACAGGGCGCACATCAGGCTTCGGGCCGGAGCGGGAACAAGAAGGGCAGCGCGCATAGATCACCTCGACAGAGCGACAGCGCCCAGCCTCGCCGCGGCCAGCGCGCCAGAACTTCGGATTGGGTCAGGCCACCGGTCTCCACCCCCGGCACAAAGGCCCCGAACAACATAACCACGTACGGACCCGTCGCAAGACAGTTCATGTCAAAACGCAAACTTGACCGTGCATCAGTCTTGTCGCTCGATCACCCATCGCTCGCGACTACCCTGGGCAGGGTAGTCGTGTTCCACGTTCACTCGCTGTGGTTGCGGCCTGGCGCAGCGAGGCTAACCTATCGATCGCTTCGATACTTACAGCGAGGCGCCGCACACATAGTCCCCCCGGAAAGACCGTCGGGCAGCTCCACAGGAGCCCGGCGGTCTTTTTTCATAGCATCGTCAAATAGATGAGATAGACTCGCGCATCTCATGTGCAGATCTACTCTGATCGCAATGCTGAGCGCCGTTCTCCTCGGCGGGTGCGCATCGGACTCGTGCGGGGTTGGCCGAGTCGAAACCGTGGCGCCCTCGGATCCGGCCAATCCCGCATCCCTCATGCAGCGAGCAGAAGCGGGCGACCGGCGGCTCGTTGTTCAGAACGCGGCCGCTCTCACCGACGCGGGCGAGGTCCTCGTCGTCGTCATGAAGGCGCAGCTACGCGAAGAGATCGGCCGCTGGCAGCTCGTGGAGGTCGCGGGCCTGGAGATCTTCGACGACGGGACCGGAGCCGTTGATCTCGCCGAGGGCTTGAACTGGACCCTCGACTCGGCGCGGTCCTTCGTAAGAGTGTCGCGCGTGTGGCGGTACGCGGATGGGCACAAGATCGTCGAGGAGTGGAAGCCGCGGCCCTGGGCGCAGATCAGGGGCACGGAGACGTACCGGGGCGGAGTTCTCGCGGTTCGCTGCACCGGCACCCTTGTCTTCGGCGAGGGCGGCCGGATCTCCGCCGACGGGGCTGGCTACAGCGGCGGCAGGGAGGGCTGGCCCGAGCCCGGCACCGGCGGGCACCAGGGCGAGGGCTGGGGACCGAACGAGCCGGCAGACAGCGCCCGGCAGAACCTGTGTGGAGGTGGCGGCGGCCGGATCCTCGGCGATGCGCCGATGGACGGAGGAGGAGGGGGAGGCGGAGCGAACCCCGCGACCGCGCATGAGGGCGCAGACGGGGCGCCTGGGTTCGGGAAAGGGGGAGGCGAGGGGGGAGCGCCGCTCGAGTTGCAGGACAGCCTGACGCTCGGAGCGGGCGGCGGCGGTGGCGCCGGAGCGCTCGACCGCAACGGCCAGGGCGGGCTCGGCGGTGCTCCTGGCGGCCGCGGCGGCGGCATCCTCTTGGTGCTGGCTGAGGGAATTCGAGTCGAAAGAGAAGCCCCGGGGGCCACCCCGCTGATCACGTCGCGGGGCATCGCGGGCGCTGATGCGCACGAGGGCAACCCCGATCTGCATCCGGGCGGCGGCGGGGGCGGTGCCGGAGGCACGATCGCGATCTCCGGGCTTACACCCGACTCCGGAGTCCGCACGAACGTCTCTGGCGCCGACGGCGGAGAGTCATTGATGTACGCGGGCGGGGACGGGGCGCGCGGACGAGTGTTCCCGATTACAGACCCCGAGGCCCCGGACCGGCCGTAGCGCCGACTCACGGCGCCCCAGATGTTGCGCAGCTAAAGATCCAAGGGAGATACCTGTGATGAATTACCACTCGCGTGCAGCCAGACTGACTGCCCGGACTTTTTTCGTGAGCGCGGCTCTCCTGCTGGGAGCCTGCTCTGGCACGCCGCGGTATTCCGCCATCGAACCCGCACGATCGGCGAGCAATTCGTCGCCGTCGAGCAAGCGGCACTACGACCGCAACGGCGAGGTCGTTGTCTTGCGGCTGATTCCGTACTCGGAACGGGAGTCGCTCGAAGAGCGGCTCAAGATCTCGATCCCGCCGCAGCCGGACGCGATCCCTGTAAACGACAGATCGCTGTTCGGCGCGGGCGAGCTCGCCGCGGAACTGGTCGGCCTCGCGGTCGACGCCATCAAGACCGAGCTCGAGAAGGAAGCCAAGCGTCACGTGCAGCAGTACACGCGGACGCTGTACGCCGACGGCTACTGGCAGGACGCCGGCGTCCCCCGGTACCTGGGCTTCGAGCTGATCCGGACCACCGACGCGTTCCCGGCCGAGAATCCGGCCTCGCGCCTGGTCTGCCTCTTCAATCACTCCCAGTACGACCGGCGGCTCGTCCTGCTGCGCCCCGTCTACTTCAAGCTCAATTCGGCCGCCGCGAAGGTGTCGCCTTCGGGACGAAAGGGCCGGCGGCTGACCGTCGAGTTCAATGCGGTGATGAACACCGCAATCATCAACAAAGATGGTGTGCTTACACCGCGCCAGCTCGCGGACGTCAACCTGAAGATCCCGGGGTACTCGCTCGAGGACTCCAAGGCGCTGACTGCCAACTTCTCGACCACCACGGACGCGGACGGTGTTGAGACGTCGACATGGACCGGCGAGCTCGCTGGTTGGATCGCGGGGTACTTCCTGGCGCCCCCGATCCAGTTCGGCGGCGGCGCGTCCGGCTGGTTCACCTTAAACCAGGGCGGGCTGATCAAGCTGGAAGTCGCCGTCACTGAGACGGACGACAGCCGGGCCCGCACGAACATCCTGGAGTTTGCGGAGTTCGTCGGTTCTCAGAAGGAGCGGCTCCAGGCGGCCGCCAGGGAAGCCGCCACAGCGTCCTCGGGCACGCCGGGCGGTCCCGGAGGTTCGAAGTGAGGCCGCGCGTCCTGTGGGCGGCGCTGCTCTCTGCAACCTGCATCCTGCCATCGTGTGCAGAGGCCCAGGAGTCGCCCCCGCGCGGGCCGGAGCGCGTGGAGGGCATCCCCACGGCACCAACCAAAGCCGAAGTGCAAGACGCTCTCAGAAAAGCGCGCACTCAACGCGCCGAGGAGCTGGACCGCGACCGGCGGGGGGACGCGGAGCTCTCCTGGATCGACGACGAGGATCCGGCGTGGGTGGCGCACTACGCGCTCCAGAATCTCGGAGCGCGCGATGCCGAGGAACGTGCGCCCGAGGAGACGGACCCAGAGGTCGCGAGGAACGTCCTTGACCTCCTGCAGGGCTACATCACCGGCGACTACACGACATCCATCTGGAACGGCGATCCCGTCGGCGAGGGCCTTCCCCAGTGCGTCGCAATCGGAGAAGCCACGCCGAACGGCAGGGGCGGCTGGAACGAGACCTGGTGCTGCAGCGGCGTGCTCGTTGCGCACAACGCCGTCCTGACCGCCAACCACTGCTTTGATGCGGTCTGCCTCGACCGCGGGAAGAAGGAAGGACCGGGCACGAATCTGTGGGTGTACTTCGGCCCCGGAGGCGGGGAGGACGGCCAGGTCGAGAGGGTGGTGAAGTTCGACAGGTTCTCGCTCGACCGCCCGCCCTATCTGGATTTGGCCCTCCTGATCTTGGAGAAAGACGTCACGGATCTACCCGGGCACGACGGGCCGGTCGAGCCGCTCCGCTTTGCCGACACCCAGACGATCGACCAAGCGGAAGATCTCCTCATCGTTGGCTTCGGTTTGTTCACGCACGGCAAGGGCGGAGAGAAGCGCTCGGGAACGGTGAAAGTGACGTACCCGCGGTGCGACGCCGGCGCGATCGAGTGCCGGGGGATCGAGGAGCTCGTCGCCGCGGACGTGATCCTCGACGATCAGGACGACCAACCTCAAGACGCCTGCCAAGGTGACTCGGGCGGTCCGGCGCTGACGCCGGACGGTGCTCTGATCATCGGGATCACTTCGCGGAGCCTAAAAGACAGCGGAGAATGCGGGCCGGGCGGGATCTACACGCGTGTGGATTCTGCGCTGTTTCGAGACTGGATCACCAAGGTCCAGGGCGTCAACTGGGGGAACTGAAGGCGGTGATAGTCCAAGCGCGCACGAAGGAGATCAGTTGACCCTCAGGGCGGGCTCAGCGGTGCTCCAGGCGGCCGCGGCGGCGGGATCCTCTTGGTGCTCACCGAGGTCATGCGGATCGAAGAAGAAGCCCCGGGGGGCCATCCCTCTGATCACCTCACGTGGCCGCCCCGGGGCCGACGCGCACGAGGGCAAGCCCGATCTGCATCCGGGCGGCGGCGGGGGCGGTGCCGGAGGCACGATCGCGATCTCCGGGCTTACACCCGACTCGGGAGTCCGGACGAACGTCTCCGGCGCCGACGGAGGGGAGTCGTTGATGTACGCGGGCGGGGATGGAGCCCACGGACGGGTGATTCCGATCGCGAATCCCAGAACGCCGGACCAGCCGTAGCGCCATTGTGGCTGGAAGCGAACGGAGCCCAGTCGATCCCACCCGGTGATCGCGGGATGCTGCCCGGGTCACCGCACCTGCCGGCGCGGCACTGAGGCCGCAACGAGCCTCCCCGACATGGCATGTGCGTCGCTCCCGGGCCACAATGAACCACATGGCTACGGACAAGGCCCGTCAGACGCGGGCGAGATTCCAGTTCGTGTTCGGGAGCGACCTGGACTGCGTCGAGCTGGACGAAGACGAACGGACACCCGACGCCTCCACACTGCTCGAGCTGCTCTCGCCTCCACTCGGCGACCCGTTGCTCGCGACGCTTCGCAAGTCACTCGCAATGACGTACGCCGGCGCAGATCTGCGGTCGAGCGAGGAGTGCCTGCGCAACATCCGGGCGATCGCGATAACAACCCTCGGAGAGCTTGGGGATCAACTCGAGAAGCTCCGGCTGGCGCGCATCGACGCAGACCCATCGTTCCAACGGGGTCACAGCGCCCAGGTGTTCAAGTATGTGATCGTGGCCACTGGCGACCTCCGCCGTAGGGTCACCGTTGCGGAGTCGGGCCGGCGGGCCGCACTCCGCGACCTGATTGCCAGCACTCCCGCGGACGCCGCGCTGCGTGCGCTGCGCCAGGTGCTGTCTCTGACCTTCGAGGAGGCCACAACGCCTGCTCAGCACGACCGGCTACTTGAGGAGATCCGCTTCGTTGCCGCCAAGGCGCTCGCGCCTTGCAATGAACTGCTCGAGGCCATCGAAATCGAACCTGTCGTCGTCCCCACGCTCCGGCGTTTCGTGGACGGCGTCGACACGTTCGCGGAGGTCGAAAAAGCCGAATCCTCGTCGGAGTGATGAGACACCTGCGCGACCACCTCCGCGAGAGTAACCCTCTTCGGAGGTTTGGGGGCTGGTCAGAGCCGTTCATGACCCATGCGGGGCATCCAATTAGAGCCGCGGCTCCGGTCCAGCGCGCCTCATTCGTCGAATCTGCGCTCAGGAAGGGGCTTCCGATGCGCCTTCCGCTCGTACGGCCTGCACCTCGAAAGACCGCGCAAGTCCCTCCAGTGTCTTGTTCGTAGTCACAGCGTCGTGCGGCACGAGCAGATACCTCCAAGGCTTCCCGCCGATACTCCTCGCGTAGTCAGAGGCGTATGCGCACCACTCGACGGCAGCGTCCCGCTTGGCGATCACCTCGGGATCATTCATCGCGTTTGCAGCCTTCGGTTCAATCATGTAGATCGCTCTGTCATCCTCCGCGACGAAGTCCGGTTGGTACTCCTGATGATTGCCGCCGAAAAGGTAGTAGATCTGAAACTGCCCCTTTGCCGGTCGGAACCACTTCCGGGACTCCCGATCGACGATGACCGCAAGCTTCCGCTCCGTGTCCGACTGAAACTTTTGCACGGGATAGAGGCAACGCTCAAATCCGCCGAAGACGTACTTGGCGATGTTGGCCTTATCCGGCACCGACTCCATGAAATCGCGAACTGATTCATCTGCCGATGCCGTGTACGCACTCGGCTTGAGCGCTGTGAAGCCGCGACTCACCCGCACCTCGTAACCGGCCGCTTCCTCCCAGTAGTGCTCTTGCATCTGCGCGTGGACAAACTGAGCGATCTGTTTCTGGAAGCAGCGAAGCACCTTGTTCGCATCTTCGTCGGAGAGATACGAACGGAAGTGCTCGACGACCGGGCTGGCCAAGTCGTACAGATAATCGGCGTGGTCGTCATATGACACGTCATCGAAATCAATCAGCCCAGCGACAATGTAGTCTTCTGATCGCGCTTCCGCATCGTTGCCTTTGCCGAGCGCGATGGCCTCGCGAGCGTTTGTGCGCAGATGCTGCACCCACAACTCATCTGACGGCGGCTGGTATCGCAATGCGTCCAGCTTCAAGGCGAACGGCTTGTAGCCGCAGTGCACTTCGCCTGTCGGGACGACCAGAATGCGTGGGATGTCGATCGTCTGGTCCACCACCATTGCCGCCGTCTTGGCCACGATCGCCGCGATATCCACCTCTCGTTCGATGCCCAATAGATCGGGCTGGAAGGGCCGGAACTGCTCAGTCACCTGCTTGACAAGTTCGGCCTGGACCTGACTGTCCTGAAGACGAGTCACCCTCGGCACCACATCCGGACGGCTCTCCAGCCTCCGGATCGCTTCATATGCGAACTTTGCCGCTTGCTGCTCATTGTCGTTCTCGAACGCTGGCTTGGAACTCGCCGAAGCCACGAGAGTGCTCGATGTCTGATGCGCCGGTTGCACACCCAGGGACGACGCCAGTTGTGACGGTGCGACAACGGTCACCGTCCGCTGCTTCAACTGGTCTTCGCTCAGAATCACCTGCTGAAGGCGGATCGCCGACTCGGGCTTGTTCGCCTCGTCGATGATCTCCTGAAACTTATCGTGAGCCACGATATTCAGTCGATCTACCGCCGATACGCCCGCCCGTTTCCCGTACGGCAGGCGCAAACCTCGCCCGATCGACTGTTCGATCAGGGTGCGCGCGTTGGCCGCCCGGAGCGGCACAATCGTGTAGAGGTTGGTGACATCCCAACCTTCCTTGAGCATGTTGACGTGGATAACGATCTCCGTGGGCTCGTCCGGACTCTCCACGTCAAGCAAGCGCTGGATCATCTCGTCCTCTTTCGCGCCCGTCATGCTCGAATCAACCTGGATGACCCGATCTTTGTATCGCCCTTCGAAAAAGGTGTCCGACTCGATCAACGACAGCAACTCCCCCGCATGGGTCGTGTCGCGTGCAATCACGAGCACAAACGGCTTCACGATGCTCTTGTCCGTCTGGCGCGCGTAGGTCTCCAGTTCCACCTTCACCGTCTCGTGCAGGCGGATGCCGTCCTCGAGCTTCATCCGCTCAATCTCACCTGCTGACATCCCGCTCGGATTGAAGTCTTTCCGCGTGACAACCGCTGGCTCCTTGACGAAGCCGTCCGCCATCGCTCGGCCAAGCGGATAGTCGTAGATCACGTTCTTGAACGGGATCGGCCCCTTGCTCGTCTCCACGAACGGCGTTGCGGTCAACTCAAGCCCGAGTATTGGCTTCAACTCGTTAATCGCCCGTACGCCCGCCGAGGCCCGGTACCTATGCGACTCGTCCATCAGCAGCACGAGGTCATCCAGCCCCGCGAGGTATTCGAAGTACGGCTGGCCAAGATACTCGGCCATGCGCTTGATCCTTGGACGCCGCCCACCTCGGACCTCCGAATTGATCTTCGAGATGTTGAAGATGTTGATCTTGCCGTGGTCCCGCTGGTCAAAGAGCGTCGCCGCCTGCTGTTCGTAGGTCTCGCCAGTGATGATTACTGGCGGCTCCACCGCGAACTCCGCGATGCCCCTGAATACGTACTTCGGGGTGTTCGGCGTGAAGTCGGCGATCAGCTTCTTGTAGATGGTCAGGTTTGGCGCGAGCACGAAGAAGTTCCGAACCTGCTCCACCCGGTACAGGTACGAGATGAATGCGCCCATGAGACGCGTCTTGCCCACGCCCGTGGCCAGCGCGAAGCAGATCGACGGAAACTCGCGTTCGAAGTGGGTCACCCACTCGAACTCGCTCTTGATCGCCGCGATGGCCTCGCCGGGGTCAGCGCCCTTCTCGAGAGCGATGATTTCGCACACGCGAGCCAGGATCTCCAGCGACTCTCGTTGCGGTGGGCGAAGACTCAACCGGCTGGCGATCGGGTTGACTTGGGCGTACAGATGGCCCGGGAGCTGGATGCTCATCGCCGGGCTCCCTTTGCGCCTGAAGCCTTCGCCTTGCTCGAACCCTCCGTCGCCGGGAAGAGCGTCGGCTCTTCGTTGCCAGAAGATGGCTTCGGCTTTCGCTTGCCGCGGAGGACTTTGGTCTTGCCGGGGCTGGTGTTCGCCTGCTCGTCGTCCGCTGACGGCTCCGGCTCGGGCAAGTTGCGAATCTCCAGACTGTAGTCGTCCTGGCCCCATTCACACTTGGCCATGACCGCGTTTGGGATCTTCTTCACCGTCAGGTTCGGGAAGCTCGCCTTGCCGCGGAACGACTTGCACATGACCAGCAGGGTGCAGTCGTCGCCCACCTCATCGCTCAGTTTTGCCAGCATGTCGCGCGTCAGCGGCTGGGTGGTCACGTAGATGAAGTCGCGCTCCGTCGAGTGGCCGTGCCGCCAGTACTCCGTCTCGCTCGGAGCGTAGGCGAAGCCTTCCAGCTTGCACAACGCCTCGGTGAGCATCTCGGCGTTGTACTCTTTGCTGATGACCCAGTTCCCCCAGCGATCCTTCTCCAGCAGCGACGGTGCGAGGTTGTAGTACCGGAAGCCGCCACCGCCCTTCCAGTCGGTGGCGTCTGTAACGCCGCCTTTGTCCTGGCCACCGATTACTTTGCGGAGTCGAGGATCAATAAATTCGTGACAGTGATCGCCACGTTCCACCATGATCCACTGGCGACCCATTTTGTGCGCGACCGCGCCGGTCGTGCCAGAACCAGCGAACGAGTCAAGAACCCAATCGCCCTCTTTCGTCGCAATTCGCAGCACGCGCTCGATCAATCGTTCCGGCTTAGGTGTACTGAACAGTTCAGTTGTCGGCTTGTCTGGAAACAGCTTTTTGAGTTCATACTTCGCTTGTCTGTTGTGGCCAGTTTGCTTTATGTCGTGCCAAATGGACGATGGAGCCAGCCCCTTCTGGTCTGCTAGGTACGTCTTGTGGATTATGCGCGTCTCGTCATCAACAAACACGATCTGCCCCGCCGCGATCTTCTTCCTAGCCAGATCGAGACTCCATCGCCATCCATTGTGAGGATGTGGAATTTGTTTGCCCGATGGAGTGGGCATGTCATACTGCAACTTCTCCCGGGGATGCGGAGAAGATACGTTGCCCATAAACCAGGGGCCGCGTGGATCATTATCCGGATTCTTGTAATGAGCATTTGCCTCATCGGTTCGGGGCAGTGTTCGTGACAGCCAGCCCGGCTCGCGGGAATAAACCAAGATCGTGTTGTGGTCGATAGAGAACTGTTTGGCATCATTATTCGATGAATCGGCGGCGCGCCATGCAATCGCGCTTACAAAGCACTCCCGGCCGAACATCTCGTCCATAACGACTTTTAGGTAGTGGACTTCATTATCATCAAGGTGAATCCAAAGCGTTCCATCTGAACTCAAGAGCGCCCTCAGCAATTCGAGCCGATCACGCATCAATGAGAGCCATAGAGAGTGTTCAAGTCCATCTTCGTAATGGTCGAACGCCTGACCGGTATTGAACGGCGGATCAATGTAGACACACTTGACCTTGCCGGTGAACTCTGCTTCAAGCGCCTTTAGCGCGAGAAGGTTGTCGCCGAAAATCAGGCGGTTATCGAACAGGTCGCTCGGAAAGCCCGGCTCGCCCGGCCGGGCGTCCGGCTTCACCCGATGCGAAGCGTGGTACGACCTGCTCGGGTCCTCCAGCAGAATGCGCGGCTCGAGCTTCGGCCGGTTCTCCTTGCCGATCCATGTCAGTTCGAGTTTCTGCTTGTTCTTCCTACTCACGAGGCATTCCCTTGCTGATTGTCTGCCCGCTCCGCGTCCGGCGCAACGTGTGGATCGCTTGGGGGGAGAGCGGCTCCATCTCGGCCGTCAGATTGCGGCGCCACAGTACCCGCCACAGCGGGGGCAGGCGTCGGCGTCGCCAGTCGCCGCAACACCTTGTCCGCAAGCGGCTGCGCGTCCGTGAGGTTGCGGAAGATCGCGAGATACCCCTTCTCCCATTGCCTGTCCTCGGACTCGGCATAGATGATCTCAGCGAGCTCGTTCACGGCACGCGACAACTCGGTACGGTCCGCATCGGTGAGGTTGTGCGATGCACGATTGACGATCTCGGCACATCGCTGGGCGACGAATCCCATGACGAAGTACCGGCCGTGGCGGAAGAACATGCGGCGGGCGTATGCAGTCTCCGCATGCTCTGATGCGGCGAGTATCCCGTTGAGGAAGCGAAACACCATCACGAGGCGGCACAGACGAACGCCGGTGAGCGTGTTACCGAAGAGTTGTGGATATAGGTCGCCGCTTTGGTCCCAGAGTCGCGAGACCTCCTTCTTCGCTGCGACAGCGAAATCTACGGCGTTCTGTACTGCCCGGCCTTGCCTCCTGAGCAGATCGACCGCCGCCCTACTCAGTGGCGTAAACGACAGACACGCGATCGCGATTGCCGCCTCTTCGACCGTCATCGACCGCACACCCCCGAGCCGCGCTTCGGCTGAAGGCCGGTAGAAGTAGCGGTAGCTCGCGGCAGCGAGTTCGCGCCGCAACCGCTCCTGCGTCGGGTCGAGGGCGGCAAAGTCGATGCCACGAACGATGTTCTGATTGTTGCGGGCCTTAGTGATTCGCACGCCCAGTTCGTCTGCTCCCTCGCCGATCTCGATGACGGTCACGAGCAACTTGGCACCGGGAGAAATCTCGCCCGCCTGGGACGCCATGAGGATGGAGCCCGCAGTCTGGGCGCCGTTGACGATGGAGGCATTCACGAGGTCGAATGCGCAATCTATCTCTGTACCCGCCGCCTGCGTGATTCGCTCGGCAACGATGGTGATTCCATTGTTTAGGTAGAACAGATCGCCGGGACTCGCTCGAACGGTCTCCGCAATCGCAGCATTGACGCCGTAGGACCCAAGATAGTGGCGGATGTTCCGCTGGAAGAGTGCTTTCCCGTGCTGCCTCGCCAAGTCTGCGAGCGTGGCAGCCGTTATCTGTCCGTAGACCGCCTTTCGAGGGTCTGTGACGCATTTCCAAAGGCTAAGTGTGACGCGGAGCGCGACGCTCCCGGGAGCTTGCTCTTCGTCAAGCCAACCATGCACCTTCGCGCGGCCGCAGTCTTCCCAGCGGAGGACATCTGCAGCGACGTTGGACTCAGCGGCATAGTTTTCCAAGTCTCTGGCGGCATGCTCGCCGAGTGCGTCGCCCAGATACACGAACGCCACCGTGATCGTGACGCCAGGGGTGTCGAGCGCCTCCTCGATCTGGTCGATCCGGTCACGAAACCGAGCATTGAACTCATCGAATCGCTTGTCACGGAGAGCCCGAACACCGTTGAGGGTCGCGAGAACTTCGTGCTGGCTCGGAGCACCGCCGTTGCGCCTAAATTTCGCCTGCACGAGCACCAGTTGCGCGTTGGCGCGGTCATAGTGGGCCGCGTCGATGCCGCCGTCATTGCCGCCGTCCGTGATGCAGACCGCTGCCGACGCGTCATCCAATCCACACAGCCGCCCTACGCCGTATGCAGCGAGTGCACGTGATAGCCGATTCGCATCGTGTTGCTCCGGCGTCCAGCCTGCCGGCCCGTTTTGCGGAACCAGTGGAAAGTACCGCTGCCTGAGGAGCGCCTCGATCTGCGCAATCTGTTGGTCTTGAGTCGGCGGCATTGCTCAGGCAAGCCTCCATCGAAACGCCATAATCTGTTTCGACGATGTGGAGTCCGCCAACTTGGCCTCGATTGCCTCGATGAGTTGCTCGCGACGACGGTCGATCTCGTCCTGTGCATCAAACAATGATTTACGCTTCGAGTTCCGGTTAGCTTCGAGCGCCTTGATCTGCTTCTGACCTGCGAGCTTCTCTTCGAGCGTCAGTGCAGCTGTGGCAGCTCGTTTGCTCTCTTTGATCTGCCGGTCAAGATCCTTGATGTCGCGCTCGAGCGCGACCTTCAGGTCGTCGGCCCAACCATCGAGCTTTTCGGCCTCCTGCTCGAAGACCTTCGCGTTGCGTTCCGAGATATCCCGCTCTATCTCCTGCTGAATCCGAGTGGTCTCCTGCTGAAGGGCCGCATGAGGCTGCGCCGGCGGAGGCTGCTCCCGCACATCAACCGCCTGAATCCAGAAGAAACGCCGAGCGATCTCTTCGGGCAACACCTCACCGGAGTCGGTCACGGCAGTCGTGATCACGTGATCTTCGGTTTGGCTTGGAGACTCAATGGTGAACAGAGTCACGAGGAGATCACCGGCGGAGCCGATGAATCGCTTCAGCGCATTAACGGTCGGCACTGTACTGGTCAGGTCGAAGGTGACCTCGGCATGGGGAAGAGTTCGGGTGCTTGCGCGTGCGAGAAGCCGCTGCGCGAGCGGGTGGCCTAGGCGATACAGATGTGCCTCGCCGGTGCGCCTCGGCAACTCGTATCGTCCGAGCGGCAGTTCGCCGAGACCGTCAAACGAGCAAGCCTTGAGCTGGAAGCTGCCGAGGTCGTCTGAGAAGTCCGCGTGCTCGCCAAGCTCGTGCCTCGTGAGCTTCATCAACAACAGTTCGTACTGGTTTAGATACGCCCGGCTCTTGTCCAGGTTGATGCGAAGCTTCTCGTGTACCTCGGCGTCGAAGTTCTCCAGCAGTTGCTGGCGAGTAAGAGTCATCGCCTCGTTGATCTGAGCACCGAGTTCGCGTTGGAGTTGACTAAATGAGGCGGCGATCTCCTCGGAGGATCGGCAGGCCTGATAGATCGTCGCGATGCGCTTCTCGAAATCGACGCCTGACTCGATAGCACCGAGCACTTCGTCGCTCGATCCGAAGACGCCGCTGAAGAGCGAGAACTTTTCCTCTAGGAGCTGGTAGACGCGCTGATCGGCCTCGTTCTTGCGATTCAAGAAATTCACGACGACGACATCGTGCTTCTGGCCGTATCTGTGACAGCGACCGATGCGCTGCTCAATGCGCTGTGGGTTCCAGGGCAGATCGTAGTTCACGACCAGAGAGCAGAACTGGAGGTTGATGCCCTCCGCGCCGGCTTCGGTGGCGATCATGATGCGGCCGGATTCGCGGAAGTAATCGACGATCGCCGATCGCATGTCCGCGGCACGCGAACCCGTCACCCGATCGCTACCAGCATGGGTACGAACCCACTCGGCGTAGATTTCGCGCGATCGCAGATCATTGTTCGACCCGTTGAAGAGGACAACCTCCTTAGCGAAGGCGCTATCCACAAGAACGCGTTGCAGGTAGTCCTGCGTCTTCCGTGATTCTGTGAAGATGATGGCCTTTTCATCTGCGCCGAGGCGTTGTGCTTCCGCAAACGCTTTGGTGAGCGCGATTAGGAGCGCTTCGCCCTTTGCGTTGTTCGTGATCGATGTAGCGAGATCACGGAACGACTCAAGGTCGGCGATTTCCCGTTGCAAGGCCTCAATCTCCGCTTCCGTCATCTGCTCACCACGCGGATCGTCCGGCCACTCTTCTGCCGTCTCATCGAGGGCCTCGTAGTCTTCGTCGAGAACCTCTTCGAGCGATGCTGGTGGTTCCTGGCTCTCCAGCCGTGCCTTGAGGCGTGTGATGAGTGTCTCTAGGGCGCCCGCGATGGCGAAGGTAGACGATGCGAGAAGTTTGCGGAGCACCAGCGTCATCAATGATCGCTGACTGTTCGGGAGGGCCTGAAGATTGGGGCGGCGGAGGTACTCCGACACGAGGTTGTAGAGTCGATCTTCACTGTCGGCGGGGATGAACTCCTCGACCATCGCATGGCGATTGGTGTAGGGCACATACGCCGCCACCTGTCGGCGCAGGGTCCGATGACAGATCGGCTGGAGCCGGGTCTTGAGTTTGTCGAAGGTGCCGTTGTCGGACAGGTACGTGAACTGCTCGCGGAAACTCCGGAGGTCGCCGAAGGCGTGCTCATCGATGAAGCTGACCAGTCCGTAGAGTTCGAGTAGGGAGTTCTGGAGCGGCGTCGCCGTCAGGAGGATCTTCTGGAATGGAGAAAGGGCGAGTTTGAGCGCGTTGGCGATGACATTGCTGGGCTTGTAGACATTCCGGAGACGGTGGGCCTCATCGATGACGACCAGGTCCCACGGGATTTGTTGGACGTCCTCCGCCTTGCCACGAGCGAATTGATATGAGCAGATGACGATCTCACCAGCCGAATCGAACGGGTTCCTCGCACCGGACTTCAGCGCCGCGTTGTATGACCTTCCATCCAGGATGCGACAGGGAAGGAAGAACTTCTCCAACAGTTCCTGATGCCACTGCTTCCGGAGGTTGGCGGGAGTAATGATGAGAATTCGGCGCCGGTGCTCTGCCCAGCGCTGCGAGATTACAAGCCCCGCTTCGATCGTCTTGCCGAGGCCAACCTCGTCGGCGAGGAGCGCGCCGCGCGAGAGTGGAGATCGGAAGGCGAACAGAGCGGCTTCGACCTGGTGCGGGTTTAGGTCGACTTGTGCATCGACCAGCGCTCCAGCGAGCTTCTCCACGCTGTCGGATGCGCACCGACGTTGGAGTTCGTGGGCGAAGAAGGCCGCATGATAGTGGGTCGTTCCCGTCATGACCCGGTATCGCTGCGTCGATCCAACCACAGATCGATCGTGTCTCGCCCAAACCGCCAGTGCTGTCTGACCTTTTGCCCGGGCAACTTGCCCTCCTGCGCCAGCTTGAAAAGACACGACTTCGAGACCGGAAGGTAAGCCGCCCGGTTATTGATGGTCATGACATCGGGCGGGAGCCTGGGCCGCTTGGTGGGGGCGAAGCGGAACCTTATTCGTTACTCTAACAGTTGCTGGTAGATTCTGTAGCGACCTGAGCCTCGTCAACTTACGAAGTGCGGTCGGGCGCCAGCTCCGTCTGGGGCACTGGTCCCCGAGACATGTAGACTTGCGGCTCGGCGAGCCTCGACGACGCCGATTGATGGAGATCGCTCGTGATCGACCCAGAGAGCATCGATGCGCTGAGGGTGGAGTTGGCTGCGACGATCAAGGGCGACCGGCGTGTGCTCGATGAGCTTCGAGAAGAGGTGCGGCCGCTCAAGGGGCAGACCCGCCGTATTCAAGCCCGTAGCACGACGGCAATCTCACTCGTCGGGACGGACGGGGGGAACAACCGAATCGAATTCGATCCGTTTCTGGTGCAGTTGGTCCGCGTCGTGGACTCCAGCAACAACGAGTATTGCCTTGAGGTCGTCACGCCGACGAGCGACCGAGAGGCGGTCAACCAGCGCCATTTTGAAGAGAACGGCACGCCACGGACAGCACTGGGCCAGATGATGGTGAAGCTGCTCCCGGCCGGCGATCGCGCAATCTGGAATCTCAGCCCGATGATCCCCAATCCGCCTCCGAAGGGCACAAAGGTAGAGCCCGTGTCGCCGAGCTGGGTCCAGGTATATCGGGAACTGACCGAATGGGCAGTGCTCCTGAAGCTGGTGAGTGAGCTTCAGTACGGATCTGACACAGTGATCATCGCAGACGGCAATCTGCGCAGCAAGGTTTTCAAGGGCGAGCTGTTCATCAGATTTCGCAAGTTGCTTGCAGACGCCGTCGAGACACAGAAGCGCTCGAGGCGGAACATCTACATCGCGGGGGTTTCGAAGCACAGCAAAGTGCTACAACGGTACCGCCTGGCGATGGCGATCGAGGGCATCCTGCGGACAGACTATCCGGCGTACATCGAGGTGCCTCGCGAGCTGGAGGCAAAGGCATATGTGTGGAGTGAGTACGCCCGTGGTGATGATGAGGCCGGACGGCTGGGTGGCGAGACGAATAAGTTTGTGGGAGGGAAGATGTTCTTCGTGAAGTTCGGTTCACGCCCGCACGATCCGGTGTGGCCGATCGACATTCTCCTGCCGCAGGTCCAGGAAGCGCCAACGGTGCTCGGCTACATGCTTGCGGATGCAATCGACGGATTTCCGGTGCCGTTCTACCCGCAGTGCCTCCAACGAGCGCACGAGAACGCGGCTCTGGTCGACTTCGATATGACGATTCTGGAAGACGAGATCAGGCGGTCAGTGCGCGGTGTGCTCGCTGAGCACGGGCATCGGCTGGATGAACTGTCGCTGCAACCTGCTGATCCGTCCTCGAAGAGATATCACTGACACGCTCGGAGGATCCCGGAGTGGAGCTGTTTTCGAAGAAAGAGACGATCGGCATCTTCCGCGGCTTCCGCGAGGGAGGGCTGGAGTTCCACGCCGACCTGGCGCTGCCGTATCGCAGCGAGTTCCAAATCACCCCCATGCACGGGCAGCTAGTGCTCGTACAGCTCGAAACACCAAACGAAGCGGTTCTTGGGCGCATCACATCGCTCTCGTCCGAGGGCCGGCTGACTGGTTCGGCGGGCGAAGACTTCAACATTCGTGCGATGCGCGAAACACGATCTGTACCAGAGCAGCTCCGTGAGGATTACCTGAAGTACCGCGTAGACATTCGTGTACTCGGCGTGATACGGGTGGACAACGGCGCTATGACCTTTGTCGCGTCCCATCGACGCCTGCCTCATGTGGGCAGCCCTGTGGCATTCCTCAGCCACGAACTGCTCAAGGAACTACTCGGCCACAATACGGACGGCGCCGTGATTGGCCACTATGCACTCGGCGAGTACGTCTTTACTGGCGACCGGATTGAGCTGGCCCCTGAGCCGTGGGTGCAGCACCAGAACCCAGAGCTGACTGTCAAGTTTCTCGCGAGCAGCCTCGTCTCGCGCAGGACCTTCGTGTTCGCTCGCGCGGGTTTCGGCAAATCGAACCTAAACAAGCTGCTCTTCTCCGAGCTCTACAAGACTGATCCGACCGTTACAAAGCGGGGCGATCGCGAGGTGCCAGTCGGCACGATCATCTTTGATCCCGACGGCGAGTACTTCTGGCCGGACGACAAGGACCGACCGGGCTTGGCCGATGTTCCCCACCTGAAGGACCGGCTGGTCATCTTCACTTCCCGCAAGGCGCCGAGCCAATACTACGGATCGTTTGTCGCAGCCGGCGTCAAGCTGGACATCCGTACGCTCAACGCGGGCGATGTCGTGTCACTCGCGCTGTCGCCGGAGAAGCAGGATCAGCAAAACGTGGCGAAGCTGCGTGCTGTTCGTGGCCAGAACTGGTCGGAACTTGTCGATCTTATCCATCAACAGGGTAATGCGGCAGACATTCATGATGTCAAGCGATTGATGAATGCCAAGGATATGAGCGACGTGGAGGTCTTCGCAGCACGAGCGAACTTGACACGAATTGTGAGCATGCTGCACGACCCGGCGAGCCGTCTCATGGATGCGGTCATTGCTTCGCTCCGCGCTGGCAAGCTCTGCGTGGTGGATGTGTCGCAATTGCGAGGGGGTCCATCACTAATTCTCAGCGGCCTTATCTTGCGTCGCATTTTCGATAGAAACCAGGAAGAGTTCACAAAGGAATCGCCAAAGAGCATCCCGACGATTGCGGTCGTCGAGGAAGCACAATCCGTGCTTAACGAACGAGCGACTGCGGCACAGCCGTATATTGAATGGGTGAAGGAGGGGCGCAAGTACGATCTCGGCGCAATGCTGATCACCCAACAGCCGGGAAGCATCCCCGTTGAGATCCTGAGCCAAGGCGATAACTGGTTCATTTTTCATCTGCTCTCCGCAGCGGACTTGCGAAGCGTGAAGGGTGCGAACTCCCATTACAGCGACGATTTGCTCAGTTCACTGCTGAACGAGCCAATCCCCGGCCACGGCGTCTTCTGGAGCAGCGTCGGTGGGAGGCCTTTTCCGATCCCGTTCCGTGCGATGTTATTCGAAGGTGTTTATGCGACTGCGGATCCCGCCTACTCGGCACCAGCGCTTGAGACGTTCGCGAGTCAACTGCGAGCGAGCCTTAGCGCCGATGTCACGGCGGTGACGAATACGACCGCAACAGATGAGGATGGCCAAGCCACGAGTGCAGACACGCCGGACTCAGACGACGATGCTGCCGAGCCCGTGGACTTTCGTGCGGAGGCGATCAAGGCTGCAAAAAAGAAGCTTGCAGGGGACCAAGAGTTTGTTGATCAATTCAAGAGGCCAATAGGCATCCCATGGTTCGTGATCCAAAAGAAGCTTGCGGAGTTCCTCCCGCTGAGCATGTCGGATCGGGAGGATCTTGCGCTACAGCTCGTCACTGAATTCCTGACGGAGTACTACGGCCAAGAGGGGCAAGGGTGGCATCGAGAGAAGCGACCAAAGAAGGACAATCCATCAAAGATACTCGTGTGGATCAAGAAGGGCTCCCCTGGCTGATCTACTCTAGAGTCGCGTAGAAGTCGAACTCCTCCTTCGGCGACGGCCCTCCGTGTACAAACTGCGTGGCCTGCCTCTTCCCTGCGTTCGCGTTCCCTGCAGGACGAATCGTCGTCAATCGCCAGCCGGAATCGGTCAGAGATGCTTTGAGCAGACCGACCTGATCGGTATCCCTGTCGGCGATGCCGCCGAATCGGACCACAAGCCTGGCGTCGCTCGCTGCGATCTGTGCGATGTTTGCCCAGACTTGCCTCAAGTCGTCTGCAAATGCGTCGGGCGATGCATGGCTCAATTCACGGGCGGGCGGCTTGTACACCACCTCTGACGGTCCGCCGAGAAACCAGCTTCTGAGCCACTGGTCCGGGATGTATGTCCTCATCCCATAGTAAGGAGGCGAGGTGATTGCCCAGTTGATGCGGTGGCCCCTAAGCGCGTCGGGGTCGCGACTGTCTCCCAACGCCACGTCTGCTCTCGCCCTAGGCGGACGCTGCGCGAGATACCGATGAGCACGAATGCGAACGGCATCCAGAACATCTATGGCCGGCGGTTTCATGCGCCGGCTTCGCCAGAATCTTACCGCGTAGTCGGGCTTGGGCGCGAAAGTGCGCGGACACTGATTCGAAAGGTGAGATGGTGTCTTCTTGGTGCGGGGTCCATGCAATGCTCCGAGAAGAATCGCGCGTAGCAATACTCGCGAGTCACTGCGGCAGTCTCGAATGAGCTCGCTGCGAAGCCAACAGATCCGCCGAAGCACAGATCGCTCATACGCCCGATCCCAGAATTCACCCGCGGGTAAATGGACGTGCGGAGGCATCGAATCAAGAATTGCACTGGCGACTCTGAGCACATCACTCGGACGGGCATCCGCAAGCTTCGCTTTCGTCAGCGCGACTGCTACCGGACTGCTATCCACGCCGACTGAACCAAGACCCAATAGTCGTGCAGCGAAGTTGGTTGTGCCTCGGCCACAAAAGGGATCGACGACGACATCGGCGGGCCGGACGTGATTGCGAAGCACGCGCAGCGGAAAGTCCAATGGGAACATGGTGTAGTACGGGCATACAGCGTTCAGAGACGAGTGACAATCAGTGCGGCTCATCGGTACCAGTCCTTTGGGCAAACCGGATAGTACCGACTGGGCAAAGCGTTCTCGCGGTTGAATTGTCGCGCGCAACCTCGCTGCCGACTTCCGAACAGTTGCTTGTCCACCCGTCACATCCGACACTGAGTCTGTCAGACAGCCCTCAGCGTGCAGGCGATGGGCTGCCACCCGCGCCCGGGCATCGACCCGGCCGCCAAGAACCCCGATCCGAGTTTTCTGTGTCGGACTCGTAGACCGGCCCTGCCGCTGGCTACATCCGGCGCTGCTTGCACCCGCCTCCTACCGACTCTGTCCGTATCAAACCTGCAGGGCTACCAAGGCCGAGCACCAAGATCCTCTGAAACGCCGCCGCCGCCGGCATCGAGACGACCGGCACCGTCGCCGCGACCCAGCCAGGGAGCACGCCGGCGAGCCACGCGCTTGTGCCCGCTCCCGCGCCCATCCAGAATGCGAGGCACTCCGGGCATGCGAGGAGCTGATCGACGGGCATGCGGACCACACGCCTCGGCACATGCTCTGCTTCGTTGATCGATGAGGTCTCCGCGGGCGCCGTCACCCTCAGCCGTTCAGGCCACGCCCTGGCGAGGCCACGCTCCAGGCGCAAAAGTGTCGGACGCAGGATCCCCTCCCTGATGATCGCCCCCGGTCCGTCATCGTGCGCCACCACAAGACGTGCCAGGCCGACCGCCGAAGCAAGTACCACCAGGTAGGCAGACTCAGGCTGCATGCATCAAACTCCTCTCGGGCCGGATTCCCGACCGCATTTCGCGACTCGGCTCGATCGAGCGATCGGGCGGCGACACGCTCCGCTCGGGCTGAATGCCGCCGCCGACTCCGAGCGTGCCGCCAGCGATGCCCGGACACGGCGTCGGCGTATGGATCGCGTACTGAACCGTCCCAGACACGTCGTAGCTCTTGTTCGGATCGACGACGACGCTGTCCGAACCTTGGACCGACGCGAAGGGGGAGCAACCCCCGATGGTCTGCTCGACCCCGACGATGGGTGGGCCGGCGACCTCGCGCACGTGCCAGCTGAACTTCGTCAGATTCCCGGAGAACTGCTGCACGCGGAAACAGACCTCCAGGAGATCCGGGTTGAAGCTGTCGCAGCCGTCGGAGTCCAGGTCCATGTCCACGCAGTCGTTGTGGTTCGCGTCGCAATCATCGAGCGCGGAGCCGGAGAAGCTCGTGTTGGCGCTGTACCGGATCGTGCAGGGTTGACCGGCGCTCGGCCCGATCGTCTCGGTCCGATTCTCGATCACCGACACACCGATGGAATAGTGGATCGTGGCCGGTCCGTCGTCGGGATCCGCGTTCACACAGAACGGGCCGCTCGACTGTCCGGAGCAGCAGTCCGTCGAGGGATCCGAGCAGATCACGCCCGAGCATTGGGAGCCCGATCCCTCGAACACCCCGCCCCGGGCTGCGCAGGAGTTGACCGTCTCGCCGTCGAGACACGCCCCGCCCGGGAGGCAGCATGCGCCGGTCCCACACGTCTCACCGGCGCAGTTCGTCCCGTCTCCGAGGTACTGCCCGCTGAGCGCGGCGCATTCATCTGGCGTCAGATCGGATTGGCAGCTCCCCGACACGCAGCACGCGCCGGTGGCCTCGTCTCCGCAGCACTCCGGGCACCCGCCCGACGAGCCGAAAACGAGCGTCCGGCCGCTCGCATCGACGGCTGTCTTGCCGCTCTGGAGGACCACGACGGCGCCCTCGGTGCTCATTCCGCGCACCCCGCCCGGTCGTCGGCCTCGTTGCACGAGCTCACGATGATCCGGTCGCTGCCGTCGTCCTCATCTAGGAACGCCAGGCCCTGCGTCGCGGGCAGCATGCGCCCCACGTTGGGTCGCCTGAAGTGGTGCGGGGCGAGGCCGGGGTTCTGGTTGGTACCACCGGGCAGCGGAACGCCTGTCGCGGCGTCTGTGATGTCGTAGGTGTGCGCGGTCTGCGTGCTCGCGTCGCCGTAGCTCTCGGTGTTCAGCGTGAGCGCTACCGGAAAGACTGGCGTGGGAGGCATCTCGGGAAGCTCGTTGATCCAGCCGACGGTGAGGACGCCCCCGGCGCTGAGCGAGGCGTACCCGAAAGTCGCGGGCGTCACCTTGCCCGCTGGCGGCCTGCGCCACTCGTGCGGCGATGCGGCGGGATCGACATCCGTCCCGACCGTGACGAGGCGGGTCGCGTCGGTGACGCTGTAAGTCCAGGTCGCGGCCGCGGAGGGAGTGCCCTGTGCTCCCCCGGTCTGCTCGAGGATCACGGGGAACGCCCAGCGGGACTCGCTGACCTCGTTGATCCAGTCGAGGACCAGGATGCCGTCGTCGTCGAAGTGTGCGGTGCCGAAGGTAGCCGGAGTCAAGATGCCGACGGCGGGCCGGCGCCAGGCGTGCGGGGCCGCTGTGGGATTGACCGCGAACGCGAGGACCACGCCGGAGATCGCGTCGGCGACGTCGTAGTGCCAGGTCGGGGGCTGGAGCGCCGACCCTTGGAACCCGGAGCTGACCGAAAGCACAACAGGAAACAGCCGCAGGCCGGACTCGCCCCCGAGACGGACGATCGCCCACTTCACGCCCGTCCCGGCTTCCTTCCAGATGATCGTCGCCGCGCCGCGATCCGATGCCCGGAGCTTGACGCTCGATCCGTTCGCCACATCGGCGCAGCGGCGCTCGCGCCCGTCCGCAGGGAAGTCCACTTGAGCCGCGCATAGCCCCGCGCCGCACGCCACACCGATCGCTCCCGGCGCGATCGGCTCGAGGGCCACGACGAAACGTCCCAGATGGTCCTGCTCGGTGGGCGTGACGCCCGCGACGGCCGCGCGTCTGCGGAACGCCTCTGGCGCATCGCCGGGGTCAAACAGCGGCGCCGCGACGCCGAGGATGCCGAAGCGGGGGACGACCGCGCCCGAATCGTTCTTGACGGGGGTCAGAAACGCGGACTGCTCTCTCGTGGCGTCGCGGGCCGTGTCCTGACGCAGGCCCCGCGCCGATTTCGCCGCGTCGACGAAGGCGTTGTACGCGGCCGCGGGGATGCGGAGGGGGTCGCCCATCCGGACTTTGGCGAGCGGGTCTGCCACGTCACCAGGTCCCCTCGGGGCAACGCTCGCTCGCCAAACGCGAGATGAGCGCCGGTACGCACCTGGACAAGCGGCGGCGGCACTCTGCGCAGGCCATGATCAGATCCCCAGCGACGAGAACGGCAGTTCGGTGTAGACACGCTCGACGTACGCGGCGACGGGGCGTTTCACGATCGCGTGGGCAGCGCCGTCCTCGGCGTCCTCGTAGCGCACCCAGAGGTACTCCCACCCCTTCTTGTTGATGCCGGTGATCGGCCCGACGACGATCGAAGAGAGGTTCACAGACACGGCGAAGCGGAACGTGATGTCCCAATCTCCGCCCCCGGATGCGGGCCCCCGCTTGCTGCCCGCCGCACCGAGGAAGAGCACCGATCCGGCGGCGAAGCCGCGGAACATGTCGCTGTTGACCCGGCCGGTCATCAGCATGAGTGCGATCTTGTATGCGTCGGTCACCGCCGCGTCGGCGAACACGTGCGTCTCCGTGAACTGGAAGACCGGCACGACGATGTCCACGCCCTCGACGCTGCCCCCCACCTCGGCTGTGACTCCGATCGCCCCCTGAAAGTCCGGTGCGGTCGTTCCGGGCGCGGCGTAGCTGGCGACCGTCGCCAGGGAGTGGGTGATGTGCTGCGTCCCGCCGCCCGTGTCAAATGCGAACGCGCTCTCGCCCTGCTGGGGCGGTTCGCTTTCGATGTCGAGCGGCGTGTAGGCGGCCTCGCCGTCCCACACGCTCTCGGCGCCCTCGGTGATCACTGCGGGCTCGAGGCGCACGTCTCGCCGCGGCAGGCTCAGAAACGTCGCGGGGGCGGCGGCCTCGAGCGCCTCCAGAGCTTCTTCATCGTCCTCCTTGGCGGGATCGCTCCCGATCCCGCGTACCACGAAGCGCAGCTCGACCGCCGGATTCTTGCCGGACGTGATGGTGCGGCTCGTGTCGCGCTCTTCGACGGTGAACGGCATTCCCGTGCGGGCTCCTATGCGAAAGTCAGCGTCCCGCGCTGGGAGGCCTCGACCAGGCGACGAGTGTTGCGTGCGGTCTGCTCGGTGGCCCGGGCGGTTCGATCCGCAGCCTCGGTCCCCGAGGCCAGGCCCCGGGCCGCGAGCGCGTTGAACGTGCCGCGGGCCTCGACGCGCCGCGCTAGGTCGTCGCCCACGCCGTCGAGCAGGCTCCCGATGTCGCCGAGACGGTTTGAGAGCGAAGACCCTTCGGATTCCCGCTCCGCGCTCACGGCCTCGCGCCGGCGACCGGCCTCTTCGATCGCGGCGTCGAGCTCGTGACGCGACTCCTCCAGCGCTCTCCGGCGTTCCTCGATCCTGTCCGTCGCGTCGTCGAGGATTCCCTCCGAGCGCTCGTCCTGCTCCTCGCTGATGCGGCGGAGCGCGTCCTCGGTCTCGCGGGCGAGTGATTCCAGCTTCGCACGAGACTGCGCGTCCAGCTGCGCCTTGGCGGCCTCGACGTCGAGCGACTCGTCGAAGAGGCTGAAGAGCTCCGTGAAGCGCTTGGCGAGGAAGTTCTGGGTGCGCTCCCAGACGGACTGCACCCCCGAGGCGAAGCGCGCCCAGAGGCGCGACATCGTCCCGAGCACGTCGACGAGCGCGAGGCGCATGACGAGCAGACCGCCGGCGAAGATCTCGCGGATCCCCTTGGTCCCTTCGAGCCAGGCGAGCCGCAGCCCGGCCCAGAGCACCTCGGTGGCGAGCGGGATGTCGCCGGCGGCCAGCGCATCGCGGATGCCGGTGAGCGTTCGCGTGGCGATCGCGGCGAGCGGCCCGAAGCGCTCGCGAATAGAGTCGAGAGCGGCCGATCCGGCCCCGCTGAACCGGAGGAACGCGACGCCGGCCGCCGCCACGGCGGCGACGACGAGTCCAATGGGCGAGAGCACAGCACCCAACGCCGCGCCGGCGAGTCCGACCAGCGTCGCGAGCCCGCCGAGGCCGGCCGCGGCGAGAGCGACGCCAAGGCCGAGAACGATCAGCGCGCCGCCGAGTCCGATGACAGCCGTCGCGGCGGCGAAGATGCTCCCGACAAGACGCGGGTTTCGCTCGGCCCACTCGCGCACCGCCCGGACCGCCCCGCCGAGAATCCTCACGACGGGTGTGAGTGCGGGCAGCAGGGCGCGGCCGATGGCAACCGCGGCGTCGCGCAGCTCGCCGCGGAGCCGCTTCATCTGGTTGGCGAAGGAGCCGCTGGTTCGCTCGGCATCACCGAGGGCGCTCTGGTCTCCCATCGCGCGCATGATGATGTTGAGCCGCGCGATCGCCTTCTGCTGCTCGGTCGCCGCGGCGGCGCTGTCGGCCATGCCGAGGCGGAGCAGCTCCTGCTCCAGGGCCGCCTGCTTGATATTGACGCCGAAGCGGTCGAGCACTTCGCCGGAGCCGGAGAGCGCTGAGATGAACCGCTGGAGAGCTTCGTCATCCGAGAGGTTATTAAACGACGCGAAGTCCAGAGCCAGCGACGAGAGCGTCTGCGAGAGCTCTCGCGCCTTGGGCGCGCCGAATCCGAGGCCAACGAAAAACGACTGGAACGTCGCCAATGCGTCCTTCACCGCCAGGCTCGAGCGGCCGACCCGTTGGGCGAGGTCCTCGGCGAAGGCACCGGCGGCTGAGGCCTCGCGTCCGAACACCTGCCGGAATCGCGAGAGAGCCTCTTCCGCGTCGGAAGCCGCCTTCACCGCGGCGATGCCGATCGGGGCGAAGAGGGTGCCCGCGGCGGACACCAGGCCCGCGCCGACCCGGCGAACGCCCGCACCGAACGCGCGCAGGCGGCGCTGGGCGCGGCGAAGCGCAGCGGTGAGCCGATCGCTCACGCCCAGCTCGACGAACGCCCGCCCGGCCCGGATGCCGCGTGAGTCGGCCACTCAGTTGCGCCCTCCCGCTACGCTGGCCGCGTGCTGCACCCCGGCTTCCAGTCTCTGCTCGATCCGCTGCCCGCCGCTCTGGAGCGCCTGCGCGCGATGCCGCCGGTCACGATTGAGACGCTCCCGCCGGCGAGCCAGATGCCGCAGAGCGGCATCTACTGGCTGACCGAGGACGACGCATCGATCTATGTCGGGCGCTCGCGTCGCATCCGGCAGCGCCTGCAGGAACACGTGCGACCGTCGTCCGGACACAACCAGGCGTCGTTCGCGTTTCTGCTCGCCAGGGCGATGACCGGCAACCGAACGGCCACATATCGACGGATCGGATCGCGTGAGGAGTTGCTGGCGGAGCCGGAGTTCGCCCGAGCATTTGCGGCTGCGAAGGATCGGATCCGCAACATGCATGTCCGCTTCGTTAGCGAAGACCATCCGGTTCGCCAGTGCCTGCTGGAGGTGTATGTCGCGACGGCCGTGGGCGCCGAATACAACGACTTCGATAGCCACTGAACGTCGCGGCATCACCTGGATCCCTGCACGCTGCTTGCCCACGGCTTGGGGATGTTGGGCAGTTCCTTCCTGAGCGCCGGGCCCATGTAGGGCCGCGCCTCGATGCGCACCCGGCGCTTCTCGACGACGCGCCGTCCGCCTGCCCTTGTTCGCCGGCGCGTGACGGTCGTCCGCCCGCCGAACTCCAGCACATTCGGCGCTTCGCTGCGGCTGAATCCGAACGGCCCAACGACCACGGAGTCACCGCGCGGGTCGTACGCGAAGAACAGCAGGCGACGGAGCGACCCCTCGTGCGCGTAGGGCGGTCGGCCCGGCGGGGCCGACCCTCGCCGGCGGCGCATGCTCGTCCTGGCCCGCTGGCGGATGAACGCGCCGGCTCTGGAGAGCGACCGCCGCCGCGCTCGGTCCACCGCACGCCGCACCTTGGGCCGGTCGAAGAAGAGCGCCTTGACCTTCATGTTGACCAGCGGTGCCGGCACGGATGCTCGCCCCCGTTCCCCTGCCGCTACGGCGCGGTCTCTCCCCATCGCTGCAGCACAGCGGTCAGGTCCCCGAAGTCGACCACGCAGTTCATGTTCACGTCGGCTCGCAGGTCGGCGTCGAGCACCGCCCGCAGGTGCGTCCAGACCTCGTACTGGAGGTAGTAGAGCGCGGCGTAGTTCTGCGCCAGCTCGTGCGTCGTGTAGAGCCCCCGGTACGGAGCCGGGTACGCGCCCGCGAGGCGGTAGAACGGCCCGAGCGCCGGCCCGTCGCTCGGCACGATCAAGACGACCCCCGACTCGTCCGGAAGCGGCTCGGGCTCGTGCCCCGAGGACTCGGGAGCGCTCAGGCACGCCATGAGGACCGCCCAACCGGCCAGGCCCCAGAACGCCGAGAGCGCTCGCGGGGTGTTCCCCGAAGATCGTCCTGAAGACATCGTGCGAGCGTGATCCATCAGGACATGACCGGTGTGAGGGGACCCGTCGCTGCGCCGCGGGCGAGCACACCGCCCTCTTCGAGGCCCTTGTTGAACGACGCCTCCTTCTCCTTGGCGATGCGCTGGGCGGTTCCCGGCGCCCGCAGGAACCACGCCCCGAATCCGACGAGCGCCGTTGTGAGCAGACCGCCGCCGGGCAGCGCCTCGAGCACCGGCACGCCCGCCAGGAGCGCGTCGTTGCCCAGCGAGCTCAGCAGGCTGACGAGCTCGGCCTTGCGGTCCAGCTCCGTCTGGAACTGCTCGGCCGTCCGCTCGACGCTCGCGCGCCAGTCGGCGAAGACGACCTTCGCCTCGTTGAAGGAGACGCGCGGCTCGGACGGCACGACTTGGCGCACCGCCTGCGGCACGCTCGCCTGCACGAGATCCCCGACCTGGCAGCCGGTCAGCGCGAGCAGCGCGATCGCGCCGGCGATCCCCAGCGCCAGACAGGTCCTGCCGAATCCCTCAACCTCCATCGCGAGCCTCCTTGCTCGGTGTTCCGCCTTGTGCCTTTCCTTGAAGCCGCGCCTTGAGCGCCGCCGTGTCGTGCGTGACCCCGTCGCCCGGATGGGCGTAGGGGTCGAAATCGCCGGGCTTGAACGCGCGGGTCTTCTTGGGGTCGCGGTGCGCATTTGCGATGAGGGCCAGCAGCGCACTCGCCCGGGCCCACCCGCTCCGCTCGCGCGCCTCCGCCATCGCGAGCAGCTCGCGGAGGGTCAGGGCGGACGGATCGCAGCCGACGATGCCGGCGCATCGGTAGACGAGCTCCCAGCCGCCCGCGCCCCCGGAAGACGCGCCAGCGCTTCGTCGATCGCCCTCTCGAGCTCGCCGCTTTCGAGCCGCGTCTCGATCAGGTCTCGGGCCTCGTCCATCGCGGTCCGGGTCGCCGCGAGCACCCGCCCGAGGGCGGCCCGGTCCCTCGGGCTCGGGCAGAAAGACACGATCTCATCCAGCAGCGCCGCCGTGGCGTGCTCGATCGCGTCGCCGGCCATCGCGCGCCCGAACTCTTCGTCGGTGACGCTCTTTGAATCCGCCTCGGCTTTGCACGCGGCGTAGATGACGTCGCACAGGAGCACCGGGTCTCGGACGAGCCGCTCGATGAGCGACCCTCCGTTCCCGCCCCCGTCGATCGCCTCGAGCAGATCGACGCCGGCGAGGCCCCTGATGCGCTTCAGCGCCGCGACGTTGATCTCCACCCTCCACTGGCGTCCCGCGTTGTCTGTGAACTGCTTCATTACGGAGCCCCCGTCTGCGTCCACTGGCCCCAGCGGGCGAGCTTGGCCGTCACGCTGACGCTGATCGCCTCCTCGAGCGGCTCTGAGCGCGAGAAGTTGGTGATGGCGAAGTCCCCGACCGGCCCGTCGCCCGACGCGCCCGCCGAGTCCAGGGCCGCGAATGCGACCAGCGCGCCCGGAGGCAGGAAGGCGTTGCGAATCGCCTCGAACGCCGCGTCGCCGGGCTCCCAGACCATCTCGAACTCCAGCGTGATCTCACGCAGGCCCGCGATCGTCTGGCGGAATCCGGAGTTGCCCCGGGTGGTGACGTCCGCCTCGCCGGCCTCGGCGGTGACGGTGACGTCCCGCACGATGTTGACCGGCGCCCAAGCGGCGGCGTCATCGAAGGGCGCTGCCTTGAACAGCAGCTGGGCGAACATCCCCTGGATGGCCATGCGGGATCTCTCCTACCGCGTCAGGCGGTACGTGAGGGTGAGGACGCTGGTGAAGACGCTGAGCCGCTCGAGGTGCTCGGTGGCGAGGACCGGCTCGTGCTCGGTCGAGAGCCACTGGGCCTCGGGCATCGTGTCGAGGCGCTGCAGGCGGAGGTGGTCACCGATCTGCTCGACGAGCCCGAGCAGCGAATCGATCTGGCCGGGGTCGTTGGGGTCGATGCGCTTCTGCACGCCGACGTCGATCGAGACGTCGAAGTAGTTCAGCGTCCGAGCCGCGTTGGCGACCGTCAGGCTCCTGGGCACGACGCTGACCTTGATGGCGTCGCCGACCGTGCCCAGGTCGAAGATCGGGAGGTGCGAACGTTCCGCGGCGACCGGAGGCGCGAAGGTCTGCCCGTTGATCGACGCGGCGATGGCGTCGGCGAGCGCGACGACGGTGCTCATGTCCGGACCCTCCCGAGCTGGGAATGGGTCTGGGGCTCCTCGTAGACACGCCGCTCCACGCGGTCGATGCGGCTCCCGAGATGCCCAACCTCTGAGGCCAGGCGGGCCAGCTCAGTCTGGATCGCCATGAGGATCCGCACGATCCATCCCAGCAGACCGATCATGGCCACGAAGCCCGCCAGCGAGACCGACACGATCGCGACGATGTCGCCCGGGCTCACGGCGCCACCTCCAGCCCGATGAACTTTGTGTGGATGCGGAGCGTGATGCGCTCGGGGTCACTGAACCGGAACGGCGGTTCGTTCTCGATGGACATCACCTCGTACAGCAACGCCGCGGTTCCCGAGGGCTCGCGCACGCGGTCGCCGGCACGCGGCTCGGTGAGCGATCCGCCGAGCACGAGGTCCTGGGCGCGGACGAGGTAGTCGCGCGACTCCGTGTGCTGGATGACGCCGCCCCCGGAAAGGTCCTGCTGCTCGAACACCGTGCGTCCGACCGTCGCCTGCAGCTCGACGCTGTCACCGCCGCGCAGATACGTCACGGTCCGGGTCATGTGCTCATGACGCTTCGACTCGAGAAACTCGGATCCCTTCTGGAGCAGGTCGGGCACGCTCGCTCCTTCACTGGCAGAGGCGGATTCGGACGGACTCGTCGGAATCCGAGGCGTCTCGCACGACGCGCCCGAGCTTCTTGTTGGCGCCGGCCGCGGCGTCTGACGTGGCCTGCTGCGCGCCCTCGTCCCAGAACCCGTCCGTGCCGGCCACCAGAGCGGTGCCGCCGCCGGTGGCCTTCGGGAAGTCGAAGACTCCCTCGACCGAGAGCGCCCCGAGCGTGCTGGCCTTGATGTCCAGGCGCGCGACGCCAACGAGCTCGCCCTGGACGACCACGTCGCCCGCGGCGGTGTCCGCGACGGGTGTGTAGTCGATCGCCGATCCGTGATGCCTGAAGACCGCTGTGGCCATCGTGAGTCCTCCTTCAGAACCGTGTCTCTTCCACGCCCCCTGTGGCGCCCCCGCCGACGCCGCGCATCACGACGTGCCTGATCAGCTGGTTGGCCCCGCCGATGCGCGCCGCCTCCCCGGGTGCGAGGCGTGCGAGCTCCCCCGCCGGATCCGCCGGCGCCTCGAGTCGGTACTCCAGCGAGAACGCCGAGTCCGCGGCGCACGTGAGGAGCAGCTCGCGCGCCCCCGGCCCGTCGGCCCCGCCCGCATCCCCCGAGCGGAACACGTCCGTCCACGCCGGCCCGACCGGGACCGCGATGCGGTTGTTGCGCCGGGCCACCTACGCCGCCCCCCTCAAGCCAGCGCGCCACGCGTGAACGCTCTTCGCGAGCGCCCGCGCCAGCGCGCCGGCGCCACCGGATCGTCCCAGTGGACGCGCAGTCGCATGCTGTCGATGAGCACCGTGTCGCCCGGGCTCGTGAACGTCGTGCTCGAGCCCTGGACCTGGAATCCGAATCCCGGCGTCAGCACGTCCGCCTTGCTGACCCCCAGCGGGTCCGAGGGCCCGCCCTTGAAACACACGCCGGGCGAGGCGCCGATCGGCAGCGAGCAGGATCCGAGGCTCTGGCGCACCGCCGCGCCCACGACGGACTGCACCGTCACCGTCCGCGTGCCTTCGGGGCCTCCCTCCCAGCGGCCGCGCAGCTCCATCTCGATCCCGAGCAGCACGAAGTCGAGCGGGAGCTGCCCGCCCAGCGCCGGCTGCGTCACGCGCAGGCGTGTCGTCTGGCTCCCATCGGCCGAGAGGAATCCCAGAGGGCCGGAGGACGCCTCGGCGCCCCCGATCGCCAGCACGCCCGCGACGTTCGACCAGGGCGCGGCCTGACCGGAAGCGCCCGCGTCGACCGCGGACTGCAGGAGCATCCAGGTCGTGACGTTCGCCATGCATCAGGCCTCGCCCTTGCTCTTGACGCCGCCGCGCGAGTCCTGGAGGTTCACACCGAAGTCGTGGTAGCCGCGCATCTGCACGCCCAGCACGTTGAAGTCCGCCTCGGCCGTCTCGATGGTCGGAGCCTCCTGGCCGTTGAGGAACGCCGTCTCGATCACCGGGAGGTCCGCCGGGTCCGCCAGCAGGTACCACGCCTTGATGGAGCTGCCGGCGTACTGGGCGTTGCCCAGGTAGCGGCTGACCTCGACGCGGAACTTGCCTTGGTGCGGATTGGCCACCGGGAACTTGGTGCTGGCCGTCGTGTCCCGCAGCTCCAGCGACTTGAAGAGCTGCGTGCCGATCGCCGAAAGAGACGTCGGCACGAGCATGAGCGCGGGCATCACGCCGATCGGCTTGCCATCCGAATCGACCTGGTCCATGAAGGCGGTCTCGGCGCTCGTCAGCCCGTCGATGGACAGGGCCGACTGCGCCCCGGTGAGGAAGCTGCCTCCGCCCGCCGTGAAGAACGCCGAGTTGTTGAGGAAGACGCTCCAGAAGACGTCGTTGATCTTCAGCCCCGAGCCCCGGCCCAGCTTGCGCGGGACGGTCGTGATCGCGCCCAGATCGTCGTTGATAATGTCCCGGCGATCGATCGAGAGCAGGAGTCCGTAGGTGTCGGCCTTGTTGGTGTACTGCTCCTCGCCGAGCTCCCCGTGCGTCAGCTCACCCCCGGGCGCGACTCGCTCGTACTGGTCCTTGCCGATGAGGCGGTAGGAGGTGACCGTCTTGAAGTCACTGACGTTGCGGACGGCGGTGATGTTCCGCCAGGTGCGCTCGACGCTGAAGAATCCCTCCAGCAGGAACTTGTTGGCGACGTTGGAGAGGATGCCGCCGATGCCGATCGTCGAGAACCCGGCGGCCACGTTCGGCGCGGACGGCTGGAACGCGCAGCGCAGCACGGACCGGCTGTCGCGGAACGACCGGCCGGTGTAGCCGTTCGCCCACGCGGCTTCGAGCAAGAGCTCCTGGAGGCCAATGCCGCCGCGGAAGCGCTTGGCCGCAACGTCCAGGTCCCGCTCCTCGCAGAAATCCTCGACATCGCCGAGCTTGGCCGTCAGCAGGCACGCGGCCTCGAGGACCTGGCTGGTCACGGTGTTGTCGGGCGTGTGGATCGCCGGCGCCCCGCCCACGGCACCGACCTTGGGCCGGTCCGCGCGCAGGATCTCGAGTTCGGTCCGCTGCGCGTCCCAGCCCTCGGAGATGGCCCGGGCCTCGGTGTCGTCCCTGCGGCCGCCGTTGGCGGCGCAGAGCCGGCGGACATCGGCGATGCGCTTGGCCTCGCCGGCCGCCTCGGCGCGCATCCCGGAAACGACGCCCTCGGCGTCGATCCGCGCGAGCACGGCCGGCGCGTTGTCGTCGTCGTCAGCGCCGTCGCCTGTGCCCTCGCTCGCGGGCGTCTGCGGCTGTTGCGCCCGCGCCTGCGCCTTGTCCCACATCGCCTTGATCGCAGACCGAAGCCCGTCGGGCAGCGTCTCGGGGTCGAGCCCCTCATCCTTGAGCCACGCCTCGAAATCCATCTCGTTGTTCTCCCGAGTGGGGGTGCTGGGGGTGTGTGTCTTGGTGTCGCCGGCCGCCACCTGGGCGCTCGTGTCGTCGTCGGCTCCCAGCGCCACGAACGAGACCTCGCCGAGGCGCGAGCGGCGCACGACCTGCACGGGGCCGTCGAACGTGCGCCCGTTCGCCTGCGCGCTGCGTCCCGTGGGCACCGACTCGATGTTCTCGGCGCTGGCGCCGAGCGACGCCTGCCAGGGGAAACCGGCCAGGCTGCTCTCGACCACCTCGCGAGCCACGGCCCCCGCGCCACTCACGACGCCGGACACGAGCAGCTGCGACCGCTCGACCCGCACCGACTCGGTGTGCCCGACGATGAGCGAGGGGTTGTGGTCCTTGAGGATCGGGCGGCTCTTCGTGCCCGACGGGCCCGCAGGAATCTGCATCCCCGCGAGGTCAACCACCACCGGGTGCTGCCAGCCGGCGAGGCGCATCGCGCCCCCGGTGTAGGCGACCATCGAAAAGCGGCGCAGCGCGGGGGCGCCCTCCGTGGCGCTCGCGTCCTTCGCCGCGACCAGCTCGCCCACCGGTGCGCGGAGGCAGATCGTGCACGCCGGTTCAGTCGTCGCCGTCTTCGGCATCCGTGCCTCCTGTTCGGTTCAGCGCGGGAACGGCTTCCTCGACCGTCAGCCCCAGCTCGGCCATGAGCGCCGATTCCTTCGCGCGCTGCCGCAGCTCGGCCTCCCAGTCCCGCCCCTGTCGGGCGTACTCGTAGGCCAGCGTGGTCGTGTGGCTCTTGAGCCGGGTCGCCTGGGCGTTCGCTTCCTTGGCCGGATCGACCTCGCTCTGGCCGTCCCAGAACCACTGGTGCGCGGGCAGAGCCTGATCGTCTCCCGTCGCCACCAGAGTGCGCACGCGGAGCGGCAAGAGGTCGGAGATCAGCACCGCTTCCCGGAGGAAGGCAGCGAGCAGCCGGTCGAGCACGGCGCGCCCGAGGTGCTCCTGCTCGACACGGATCGCCTTGAAGTAGACCTGGTGGTCGAGCTTGCCACTGGCGAAGTTGTAACCCGAGGAATTCCCCGCCGCGACGTTGAAGGGCATGTTCAGGCAGCGGGCGATCTCGTTGAGGATCTCGCGCTTGAATTCCGCATACGTCGTCGAGGGCTGCTCGGCGCGGATCTGCTCCATCCGCCAGCCGCCGGGCATCGTCAGGAGCGCTCGTGCCTCGAGCTCGATGGCGTCCATCGGCTCGACCGCCTCCGCCTCGCCCGACGCCGGCGCGTCCGTGTACAGGATGCCCGCGAAGTCCGCGGCTGTCTCGGCGGCGCCGAGTACGGCCAGCGTGTAACGCCGCAGCTGCGCAAACAGCGGCAGCGCGGGCGTGATGTCGGGGATGCCCCGCGACTGACCCGGGCGATCGGCGCGGAAGTAGTGCAGCACCGAATCGGCGGGCACCCGATCGAACTCCACCCCCAGAGGCAGCCGCCCTCCGGCAGCGCTCGCGCCCGGGTGGGCCCGGAGCACGTGGTACTCGACCGGGTTCCCGAAGCTGTCGAAGCGGATCCCGTCGACGGAGTTGTCGCTCGGCAGGCCGAACACCGGCGTGGCCACCTGGTCCGCCTCGACGAGGCGGAGATCGAGCTTCACCGCGCTCGACAGGCCCGGATTGTCGGCCAGGACGCAGAAGACCTCGCCGCTCTCGGCGCGGGCCATCCGCATCGTTCGGAGCTTCTCGGGCAGCCCGACCGCCTTGCACCACCGCCCGAACGCCTCCTCGATGACAGCGTTGGCATCGGGGTCATCGGTCAGCATCTGCAGCCGCGGGCCCGTGCCGATCACGTCGTTCGCGAGTGTCAGCACGATGCCGCGGGCGTATGCGTTGTTGGCGACCTCGTAGCGGGCCCGGGACCGGAGGATGCGGCGCACGTGGGGCGAAGCAGCGGCGTCCGCGCTGAGGCTGTCGGCCATCGACCAGTGGCGCCGGTTGGCGTCGTTCGTCGTCGCGGCGTCGAAGCGGGCGCGGACGAGGCGCCGGATCAGGCCGCCCCTCACCGCGGAGGCCTGCCGGGCCTCAGCGGCCTTGGTGCGCGAGAAGAAGCGGCCCATCAGGCCAACTCCCCCGCGCCCGGCGGCGCGATCCGGCTCATTCGCAGACCTCGGTCCGGCCGCTTCGACGCCTCCTTGGAAGCGAGATAGCGGTCGGCCCCGATCTGGTCCTTGAGCGAGTGCTGCTCGACTGAGCCCGAGTCGCCCTGGGCTCGCTTGGGGCCTGAGGCGTTTTCGGCAATCGTCTGTTCGAGGTTGGACTCTGCGGCGGGCGCCATCGCCCAACTACATCTGCGCGACAGCGGTGAGGTGTCGCAAGCCCCGCTGAAATGATTCCTCCGTTCCCCAATCTGCTGAAGGAATCAGAGATACTTGTATTTACACTGATGTCCGTCCCGCAGCCGGTGCTGGAGAACGCTTGATGGAAGCTCGCAATCGCCCCCTACCTGACTGGTTCGAGCGGATTCGGACCCGACAGATCTCACTCCCCCGTTTCCAGAGGCACGAAGCATGGGGCCCGCACGAGGTCAGCGCCCTCTTGACGACAGTGCTCCGAGGCCTCCCCGCTGGCGCCACACTTATTCTGGAGGTTGGTGATGATCTTCCCTTCATTAGCCGGCCCGTGGCCGGCGCGCCGGCGGACGGCGAGCGGATTACCGAACTGCTGCTCGACGGCCAGCAGAGGCTGACTTCGCTGTGGCGAGCTCTCCACGACAACTATGACGATCGCACATACCTCATCTCCTATGAAGACGATCCGCACACGAACGGTCAGTTGATTCCGACTGCGTGGGGGCAGAACCGATGGATCCGTCAAGGCACTCGATACCCGTTGTGGGTCGACGATCCGAAGCAGGTCTGGAAACGAGGCTATCTGCCGATGCGGCTCCTCTGTCCAGGCGACATCGCCGACGAGATCGACGCTTGGATCGATGCGGTCGAGGAAGAAAGCAAGCAGACCCGCGCAATCGACCGCCAGATCCAAGACCTACGCACCCGTGTGCGTGAGTTCAACATTCCCTTCCTGTCGCTCCCGGTCACGACGCCTCGGGAGGTGGCCCTTGATGTGTTCATCAAAATGAATACGAGCTCTGTGAAGCTGACCACGTTTGATATCCTTGTTGCGCAGGTTGAGGCACATACAGATGAGTCGCTTCACGATCTGGTGCTAAAGATCGGGGAGGCAGCGCCCCACGCTGGTGCTTACAAGGCGCCAGAGGACCTTGTCCTTGATGTCGCGGCGCTGATGCAAGACCGATCACCCAGCCAGAGCGGGTACGCGGGCCTCGATCTAGGCCGGATGATTTCGGACTGGGATCAGATGGCCTCGGGTATCGAATGGATGGTCCAAGTACTCCATTCGGAGGCAGTATTCGACGCCCAACGGCTCCCAACGGATGCAGTCCTTGCGGTGCTAGCAGCGTTGCACCCTCATCTACCACACGCACCCGATCAGCTCGGCAACGCGCGAACGCTTCTCCGAGCCTACATCTGGAGAGCGTTCTGCACAGGTCGATACGATCGTGCAGCCGCAACAAGAGCGCTTCAGGATTATCGCGGCCTACGGGATGTCCTCTCGGGCAAGGGAAAGAAGGCGGCGGTTCCAATCTTCAATGAGACGGAGTATCCGCTCCCGACCCAGGCTGCGCTTTCAGTCGTGAGTTGGCCCAAGAATCGAAACACGCTGGCTCGCTCCATCCTCGCAGCAGCACTGCGCTGCGGGGCGCGCGACATCGCCGATGACCAGCGAGCAACGCATGTATCAGTCGGCCAGCGGGAGTATCACCATATTTTTCCGAGAGCTCTGCTGGAGGAGGTTGAGGTGCCTGAGGACAGCGTCTTCCGTGCGCTGAACTGCATGCTCATCACGTGGCGCACCAATCGGACTATTTCTCGCAAGCACCCAGTCGATTACCTTCGAGAGCGAGCGCAGGCCAACTCGCTAGGTGTGGACAATCTCGTCGCACGCCTGAAGTCGCATCTCGTTCCCTATGACGAGCTCGTCGCAGTCGATCCAGATTCGCCGCCAAGTGCCATTCGCAAGCACTACGACGCATTTCTCGAGGCGAGAGCAAATCTCGTGTTGTCGACGCTGACGCGCCTCTGCGAAGGGAACGATCTCGCATGAAGTTCTAAATCGCCCCACGGACTCGTCTGACCTCTGACAGTCTCACGCGTTGCCTCGGCTGGGTATTCTGATCCGTCCCGAACAAGACCGCACCCTCCATCGACGCCGCCACGGCCGCCCCGGCGAGGCAGTCCAGCCAGTGGTTGTCCAGCCCATCGACCCGGAGCTTCCACTCGTCCACAGTCCGCCCGCGTCCCTCCGTCCGCACGCGGTACTCGCTGGTCAGGTGCTCGGCGATCAGACCGTGATGCTCGGGCTTGTGGCCGAAGAGCGACAGGCACCCAGGATCGCCCATCGGCACGGCCAAGCGGGCGTGAACGAAGCTCTTCCAGTAGTTCGTGTCGAAGACGACGTGGCGGACGGCCCGCTTGCCAGTGACTACCGGCACTCGCCAATTCAGACCGATCCGCTCGCCACGCTTGCGCTTGTAGTCGCTGAACGGGATGCTGCTGGCGCCGACGTAGCGCCCGTGGCTGGGCATGAGCGCGGCGGCGTGCGATGACTGCCGGCAGAATTGGTACACCACGTCCGTGCTCGCGCCCCAATTGGCATCAATGAGGCAACGGTCGATGCGAACCATCGCGCCGTCGTCTCGCCGCCACTCGCGGGCGAGGTGCGATCCGGCGAGGCGCTCGAGCCCGGCATAGATCGCTCCCTCCTGGCCAGCCCGCGGGGCCGCGTTGCCAAGGGTCCTACGGGTATCACGCAGGGTAAAGTGCGCGCCGAGCCCGAGCTTTTGGTCCGGCTCCGTGCCGTAGTCCACAACGTAGCCGGTGAAGTCGTCCTCCCAGGCGGCAACGAGCCAGAAGAGGGCCTTGCCCTGCACGTCCACGAACATCGTAAGCCGCGTGCAGCCGATCGGCACCTCGCCCCTGACGTGCCCGCTGGTTTTCGCCGCGATGGTTTCGGCGCTCAGCAGGTCGTCCTCGGCCTTCTCCTCGGGCAGCGGCTCGTTCTGGTACTCGGCGAAGAACGCGCGCTCGTCCTGGAGCCGCAGGTTCATCGCGTGCTGGATCGCGCTCAGCTCGTCGTGGTTGAACCGCGACGCCCACGCGACGCTCGCCCCCTCGTCCATCGCATTGCGGTGACGCTTGTAGAAGGCCGTGGCGTCCCGGATTCCCCGGTCGTTCCGTAGGCCCTCCGCGCGCAGGCGTGCGTACTCATCCCACCGCTTCTCGTCAGCCGGGAACGAGTACACCATCTTCGTCCGCTCGCCCTGCCACGCCGGATGCTTGTCGCGGTCCAACAGGCGGTCGGCCAGGTCGTCCGGGCGGACCACCGTCAGGGTCATGAGCCCGGCGATCTTCTGGCCGGGCCCGGCCAGCCCCAAAACCGCGCCGGCCAGCACCCGCTCGCGGTTGGCGCACTGAGAGGGCGACCGCGCCGACTCATCCGTCTGCGGGTCGTCGATCAGGACCAACGACGGGCGAACGGGTGAGCCGTCGGCCCGCTTGTGCTTCATGCCGCGGACGCGTCCCGTGATGCCAGCCACGCGGATGATCGCGCCCGACGCGTCGGCCCCCTCGATCGTCGGGAGCACGATCTCCTTGGCGGTCCAGCCGATCAGCGTGGGCCGTCCGTCGAGCAGTTGCCCGGCGGCGCGCTGGTGGATGCCCTCCAGCGAACGGATCGCGTGGCAGACCTCGGGGAAGTCCTCCGCGAGCTGCTCGCTGTTCTCGAGTTCGGCCTTGATCGAGTCGAGCATTTGCGCCGCGTGGTCTTCGTCGGACCCGATTAGCGCGACGAAGTCGCGGTGGCCGTACAGCATCGCCCAGAGGCACGCCGTCTCGCAGAGCGACGTCTTCCCGCTCCCCCGGGGCATCGCCATCGCGAACAGGCCGCCCTCGAGCACCGCCCGCTCGATTTTGGCGATGACGCGGAGGTGATCGGGAGACCACTCGAGGTGGAACGTGCCGGGGAAGTAGCGCTCGCAGAACGCGCGGAAGTCGTGCGCGCACGACCGCCTGCGCGCGGGGTCGGCGACGTCCGGCAGCGGGCCGATGTCGCGGCCGGACAGCGAGAGCGCCCGGGCCTCCCGCGCTTTGCGCTCGCGGTAGGCGTCGTATCCGGCCGCGTCCTCCGCTTCGGCCTCGCGCTGCAGCCCTTCGTGACGCGTCGCCGAGAGCCAAGCGGTGTAGCGGAACAGATCAACGCGGTTCGGGTCGGCTTGCGAAGCGATGGGGTAGCCCGCGCGCGTGCGGTGGCGGTGCAGCTGCCGCTCGCTGATCACCTCGCCGAGCGGCGTGGAGTTCAGCAGGCGGCAAAGCTCGCCCGGTCGCAGCTGGCGCGGGTCAATCGCCACGGCCGCTCATCTCCCGCACGAGCCACGCGGCGTAGTGCACGAGGTTCATCGTCCCGTCCGCGTTCGTCAGCGCGCCGGCGTCGATGTCCGCGCGGAGCATCTCCTCGCTGACTGGGAACCCGCCGGCGCGAGACAGCACCCGGGCGGCATCTTCAACCGGGAGCGCGGCGGGATTCAGCGCCGCAGGGGGTTTGCTAGGCGCGTGTTCGGCCATCCCAGGCCCACCTCCGCGGGCGCTTGCCCACATTCCGCCCACTTCCCCGGATTCCAGCGAATTCGCCTTGATGTCTCCCCCGGCTCACGCCCTTGTGTGTCCTGCAACGCGGGAACGCCCCGCGCAGATGTAGGCCAGAGGAGGCACGAGCATGGCGAAGCGCACGACCACGAGGCACAAGACCACCGACGCGGAGGCCTACGCCGCCCGCCGCAATGACATCGCCCGCCTGCTCGACGTGCTCCACATGGAGCTCGACCGGCACGCCGAGGAGGCCAAGGCTGACCCGAGCAACTGGGGACGCGCCGGCGACCTCGACTACGTGCGCCAGTCCCTGGTCACGCTTGTCGCGTTCACCAGCGGGCGCGAGACCGAAGATGTCCAGCGCTTTCTCGACGGGGCCGAGTGACCCCAACCAAGAGGGATGCACCAAATGCACGACGACGCACCGATCCCCGCTGAACTGCTCGCGATCGCCGAGCGTCTCGGTTTCCCGACCCTCGAGACCCGCTGCAGCGACGCTCTGGACTTTCGCGAGGTCGCGGTGTGGGTGGTCCGAGACGCGCTCCGGCACGCCTACGACGCCGGCAGGCGGGCGGCACCGCCCACACGATGCACCTGCCCGGTCTGCGGCCGGGAGATTGAGATCCGACCCGTTCCCAAGACCACCTGAAGCCCGCCCGTCGCGGGCTTCGCTGTTTCCTAGACACGAAGGAGATTCCACATGGCGAAGAAGAAGACCATTCGGAAGAAGACTGCGAAGAAGGCACCGGCCAAGAAGGCGCCCCGCAAGCGCGCCAACGCCGCCGAGGCGCCCGCGTCGAAACCGAAGGGCGCCAAACTGAAGGACGCGAATCCGAAGGACGCCAAGCCGACCTCCCCCAAGCGCGTCAGCCTGCTCGACGCGGCGGCGACCGTGCTCGCGGACGCCAAGGAGCCGATGCAGTCCAAGGCGATCGTCCAGGCCGTCGTGGAGCGGGGCCTGTGGAAGCCCGGGGCCGGCAAGACGCCGCACGCGACCCTCTACGCCGCCATGACGCGCGAGATCACCTCGAAGGGCGCCTCCTCGCGTTTCCGCAAGGTCGACCGCGGGCAGTTCGTGTCCGGAGCCGCCGGGAAGGGAGCGTGACCCGTGCCGAGCGATGCACGACTCCTGGCGATCGCGGACGCCGCGGCGGCGCTGCTCGCCGCGCGCGAGGACGGCATGCTCACGAGCGACGAATGGGACGCGCTCGCGTGCGCGGTCCAAGCCGTGCGCGAACCGGAGCCGTCTGAGAGGACCGAAGACTTCGCGGTCGAGAACGAAACCCTCGTGCGGCGCGTGACTCCCGCGCCCGGGCGCGGGCAGCCCTACGAGCACCGCTGCTCGAAGGACTCCTTCGATGCCATCGCATGGGCCGTCGAGGAGGCCACCGAGCCGTTCAACCTCGAGGACATGCGTCGCGAAGCCGACATCCCTTGGACGCAGGCCGCGGTCGCCTTCGCGTTCCTCAAGGAGCGGGGCGTCGTGGTCCCAGTCCACGGGCGGAACCACGCCGCAGCGGGGAGCGGCGCCTACGAGGACGCGCTCATCGAATGGCACGCGCTGCGCGAGGGCTCGCCTGGGAGCCGCTGAGCACCGACCGTCACCGTCCCTACACCCTCGGCGCGATGCGGGGGTGTTTCTTCGGCTGAAATTCTCCACCGCCACACGCCGAGCTACCCTTGGGGCGATGAGCTCGCCGCAGACTTCGCGTTTCGAAGACATTCCGGGTCGCCTCCTGCTCGACACCTGCATCGTCAACACGCTCTTTGATGAGGGTGGATACATCTGCGAAGGCGAACTCCCTCCCGGATGTGACAGTGAGGACGAGGTGCCGGAGGACCTGCGGGCTCTTCGAGCCATCATGGATCTCAATGAGCGAGCCTCGTTCCAGTTCAAGACCTCGCCGCTATCGCTGGCAGAGGTGGCCAACCAGCAGAGATTTGAATCAATTGTCCCATGCGTGCGCTGGGTTTTGGATCTTCTCGACCACTGGCTCATCACGCTGGATGAATCAGGTGACCGAGTCGCGGACGGCGGAGAGGTATCGCACCGCTTCAAGCTCACGCCCGAACTCCAGAAGCTCGAAGCGAGGCTCATGCAGATTCCGGACCTGTGCAGAGATCCGCTCGATCGTCTCCTCCTGATCGAGAGTCGTATGGCCCGATGCGACGCATTCCTCACGATGGACCGACGAACGATCTGGAAGCATCGCGAGCGGCTGGCGACTGAGGGCGTTCAGGTACTGACTCCAGCAGAGTTCTTCAACTTGCTGCGGCCGTTTGCAGGTCTGTGGAGGTGATTGACGCCTCGCTGCGTCGCTCGGCCTTCCGTCCCGTGAACTTCTCCCACCGCTCGACGATCACGTCGCAGTACGCGGGATCGATCTCCATGAGCCGCGCCCTCTGGCCCGTCTGCTCGCACGCGATGAGCGTCGAGCCCGACCCGCCGAAGAGGTCGAGCACACGCTCGCCGGGCCGCGACGAATACTCGACCGCCAGCCGCGCCAGCTCCACCGGCTTCTCGGTGAGGTGGACCATGCTCTGGGGGTTGACCTTCTTGACGTGCCAGAGATCGGTGGCGTTGTTCGGGCCGTAGAAATGGTGCCCTGCGCCCTCCTTCCAGCCGTAGAAGCAGATCTCGAACGCGCCCATGAAGTCCTTGCGCGTGAGCACCGGGTGCTGCTTGTCCCAGACGATGCCCTGGCTGAAGTACAGACCCGAGGCCTTCAGGGGGCCGGGGTAGTTGCCGAGGTTCGCGTAGCCGCCCCAGATATAGAACGACCCGCCCGGCTTGAGCACGCGCGACGCGTTCCCGAACCACGCCAGCAGCATCTCGTCGAACGCATCGTCCGAGATGAAGTCGTTCTCCAGCGGCCGGTCCTTGGCCCGCATCTGCTTGTGCGTTCCCTTGGCCTTGCCCGGGTGACGCGCGAGGTCCAGCTTCTGGTGGTGCGTCTGGCCCTTACCTGACGCCTTGAACGACGAGTTCCCCGCCGCGATCGCGTTGTTACTCCGCGGCTCGACCTTCACGTTGTACGGGGGGTCGGTGTTGACCAGGTCGATCGCCTCGCACTCGCCCCCGGAAGTGATCAGCCGGTCGAGGTCGGCGGGGCTGCCGCTGTCGCCGCAGAGCAGCCTGTGCTCGCCGAGGATGATCAGGTCGCCGAGCCTGGTCACCGGCTCGTCGGGCGGAGCGGGGACTTCGTCCGGGTCGGTCAGCCCGGCCGTGCCCGCCGGCGCCAGCAGCGCGGTGAGCTCGTGCTCGCTGAAGCCCATGAGCGAGAGGTCGAAGTCGAGACCCTGCAGGTCTCCGATCTCGATCGGCAGCAGCTCCATGTCCCACGATGAAAGCTCGTGCAGCTTGTTGTCGGCGATCCGAAGAGCCCGGGCCTGCTCCGGCGAGAGGTCCTTGGCGATGTGCACGGGCACCTTTTCCAGGCCCAGGTGCTCCGCCGCCTTGAGCCGCGTGTGCCCGGCGATGAGCACGCCGCCGCCGTCGACCACCAGCGGCACCCGGAAGCCGAACTCCCGGATGCTCTTGGCCACCGCCTCGATTGCCCCGTCGTTCTTCCGCGGGTTGTGCTCATAGGGCCTGACCCGCTCGATTTCCCACATCTCGATCTTCACGCTGCCTCCTCGCGGCTCGTTGTTCTGGTTGGGGGGCGGACGCGGGCGCTCGCCACACGGCGGCGGAGGTTGGACCGTGTCGCCGCCGGCGGCCCTCCTAGCCCCGTCGTCCGCCCCTCGCCGCCGGCGCGGGACGAGGGCGAACGAGGGCCGTCGAGCGCGGGGCCCGGGCCCGTTCGGACAGGCGGAAGTAAGTCAGTCGGATAGCGCGGCTGTTCCCGGCGGCGTAGCCACGAAGATTCCGCCGGGAAGGAACCATGCCCCTGCCCCTCTCGTTGCCCAGTTGCCCGCAGTCCGCCCACTCGCGCTGCGCCAGCCCACGTCGGCCCGTGTGCCGCGGGGGCGGCCGCCAGAGCGGGTGTCGCCTCTCGTCCGCCGGCCGCGACACGGGCGAACGTCGCCGTCCTGCCGCGAACTCCGAGCGCGAACTTGAAGCGCGCACGCGCTTCGAGTTCCCGCGGGCGAAGCGAAAGCGTACGCCCGTGGGGGGGTATGGGGGGGTGCGCGCGCTTCGAGTTCAACTCGAAGCGCGCGCGCAATTCCGGGTGAACTCGGAGCGCTCCGAGTTTGCGGCGCTCGAAGTTCGGGGCCGGCGAAGTGGTCATTGGGAGGCCTCCCAACCGGGCAGCGCGTAGCCCCACCGACCGCCGCGACCGGGCAGCCGGACCCGCTCGATCAGCCCGTTTCCCTCGGCGATCGACAGCAGATCGCTGACCCGTCGCCAGGACAACCCGGGCTCCGGCGCGGCCTGCTCCCTCAGCTGGGCGAGCGTGCTTGGCTCGGCGTCGATGTACGCCTGCACAAACCGCTCGACTGTCCACGGATCGGGCGTGGGCGACTTGTCCTTGGGTTGGGCTTTGTCCTTCTTCTTGGCGGGCCGCTCGCTCTTGAGCGACGACGGGTCGAGCGCCTCGTCTACCGTCCACACTGGGAACTCCCACCGCAGGCACGTCGGCTCGACGGGCGGCCAGGAGCGGACCGCCGCGTCGAGGACGACGGCGCCGTTCTCCTCGTGGGGGCGGAGCACGAGGTGCGTGTCCGTCGCCCGGCTCTGCGCGCCGGCCCCGGCTCCGACATCGGTCACGTTCTTGGCCGACTGGTTGCCCTTGGTCGAGTGGTGGATGAGCACGAAGCAGCAGCCGAGGCGATCCGCGAGACGGTCGATGGCGTTGTAGATGTTGGCCATCGTGCCGTTGTCGTTCTCGTCGCCGCCCGCGGGCATGAAGCGGTAGAAGGCGTCGAGGATCACCACCTTGAAGCGGCCCGGCTCGAGGTCGTCGGAATAGACGCCGAGCCCGTTGATACTCAGGAGCCTGCCGCGGACGTTGTCCACGAAGATGCGCTCGGCGATCTCGTGCATCGCCACGCCGCGAGCCTCGGCGACCTTCGGGATGCGGTTGGCGCTGGTCTCGCGGTGCAGCTCGTTGTCGATGATGAGCACCTCGCCCGGCTCAGTGGCGTAGCGCCCCAGCCAGGCGCGTCCGGTGGCGACGGCGATCGCCAGGTCGACCGTGAGCCACGATTTGCCCGTCTTCGGGCTGGCGATGACGTTCATTGTCTCGCCCTGGCGGAGCAGGCCGTGGATGACGGGCGGGCGCAGGAGCGGGTGCGCCTTGACGAGTTCTCCGACCGAGACGGGCTGCGGGTCCATCGTGTTCGGCGGCGCCTGCATTGGCGGGGCGATGAAGGCGGTCAGGTCCACGCCCGACGCGCCGGCGAGATCAACGCCCGGCTCGTAGCGCCCGATGGACGCGGCGATGCGCTCCACCTCGCGCGCCTCCAGCGGCGGTCGGCAGCGCTCGGCGTTGACCTGTTGCAGCGCCGCGGCGATCGCGGGCGCGTCCAGCCCGATACCGCGCAGGTGCCCCGCGATCGACGCCAGCGCGTCGTTGCGCCGCCCCTCGGGGATCGCCTCGCCGTCTGTCACGTCGATCTGGCCGCTGCTCGTCGGGTCGCGCTCGATCTCGCGCAGCCGATCAACGAGCCAATTGGGACACGGCGGGAGCGCATCGGGCGAGCAGTCGAGCGGCTCGACCCACTCGTAGGGGCCGTCGATCCCCTTGGCAGGGTCCACCACTTGCGACGGTGGCGCGACGATGTAGCCGCCGTCTGTCTTGAGGTCGAGTCCGGCGCCGAGTAGCCCGGCGCTGTTGCGGATGCTGACACCCTCAGGCTCCCGCATGAACAGGTGGTAGCCGCCGCGGGGCGTGCGCGAACGCGGCCTGCCGATCCAGTCGAGTTCGAGGTCGGCGACGTGCTGCGCGCCGTACGCTGTGATCGCGCCGGGATCGACGTCGAGCGCGAGCAGATCGCTTCCGCATGCGAGGCCGATGTTTGATTCGGGATGCGCAGCCCACCACGCGCGAATCGTGTCTGGGTCGCTCGTCGCATCGTGTACGCCTCGCGAGCCAGCTAGTGGCCACTTGGACAGCTTCGCCAGTGGAAGAACGCGATAGCCGAGCACTGCGAGGCGCAACGCTTCATCGAGCAATCTGAGCGGTGTATCGCTCACGCTGCCGCCAGCCTCCCCGACCGCTGCTGTAGACTGAGAGCGCTCGGAGGTGTCCAGATGGAAGGAACGCTCCCCGAACGGGCTGCATCTGTACTGCGATCAGACACGAGGCGCTCGCTCTGCGACGACTGCCTCGCCACGCTGGCGGAAATCAAGCAGCGGCAGACAGCGCACACGATCGCCTCGTCATTCGGGCTCACATCCGATTTTGTGCGCGAGAAGGGCCCGTGCTCGCGATGCCGTGCGACCAAGACCGTGACCAAGGCCATTCGGAGCTGAGTGGTCATCAGAACGGGATGTCCTCGTCGGGCACGTCCCACCCGCCCGCCGCCGCGGGCGCGCACTGCTCGAGCCCCTCATCGCTCTCCAGCCTCGGCGGCTTGTCGCCCAGGCGGTGGCGGACGATGCGGTCGTACTGCTCGCCGGCCTTGCTCTCGACGGTGATGGAGAGCGTCGGCGCGAGCGCGCCCGCGCGCGCGAGCTCGACGGCCTCCTCGACGCTCTGCGGGAACGGCTCGCGCGAGCGGGCCTGCCACCATTGCGATGCTTTGCGCAGCGCGTAGCCTTGGTGCTCGAAGCAGACCCACTCGCGGAAGTAGGTGTTGAACCCGACGCGGTATTCGACGCGCATGGTCGGCGGAGCGTCCGCTGGTTCCCGCTTGAAGTGGACGTGGTAGGCCGTCTCGTGGACCCGGTGCTCTTCGTGCGTCGTCTGGCCCGAGAGGATGCCGCACGTCGCGGCCCGGGCCTCGTGCTTGCTCTCCTTCGGCTCGGGGAACTCGTGCCCGCACTCGGGGCACGCCGAATAGGCGGCGTGGATGAGCGCGCTGCACTCCGGGCATTCCTTGGCCGGAGCGCTCCCCGGGTCGCCGTCGGCCTGGCCGGGGTCCTTGATACGGATCGCGTCCACCGGCCCGTGCCGCAGGACGTTGCCGCCGAAGTCGAGGACGAGGCAGTCGGTCTTGCCGGTCTCGGGGGAGAGGCGGAATCCCCGCCCGACCATCTGGTAGTACAGGCCGGGCGACACCGTCGGCCGCACGAGCGCCACGCAGTCGGTGAGCGGAGCGTCGAAGCCGGTCGTCAGCACGTTGACGTTGCACAGGTACCGCAGGGCGTCGGGGCCCGTCGACCGGAACCGCTCCAGAACCGCGGCGCGCTCGCCGTCGGGCGTGTCGCCGCAGACGAAGCCGCACTCGAGACCGTGGCGCTCCCCGAGCGTTCGCGCAATGTGCCTGCCGTGGCGGACGCCCGAGGCGAAGATCAGCGTCGCCCGGCGCTCGGCCGTCTGCTCGGCGATCTCCGCGCACGCCGCATCAACGAGCGCGTTGGTGTCCATCAGGTCCTCGACCTCGCCGGCCACGAACTCGCCGGCGCGGACGTGCAGAACGGTCGTGTCGGCCCGCGCGCCCCCAGGGCCCGCCTTCGTCCGCAGCGGCGAGAGGAAACCGCCAACGATCAGCTCACGCACGCCGACCTCGTAGCAGACGTGGTTGAGGATGTTGTCCGGCCCGCAGATCGATCCGGACTTCATGCGGTACGGCGTGGCGGTGAGGCCGATGATCCGTACGTTGGGGTTCACGACCTGGGCGTCCGCGATGAACCGGCGGTACATCCCGTCGTCTTCGGCGGGCACCATGTGGGCCTCGTCGATGACTATCAGGTCAACCGATCCAAGCTCGCACGCCTTCTTCCAGACGCTCTGGATCCCGGCGATGGTCACGGCGTAGCCGAGGTCCTTCCGCTTCAGGCCCGCCGAGTAGATCCCCATGGGCAGCCCGGGAGCGATCGCGGCGAGCTTCTCGGCCGCCTGCTCGAGCAGCTCCTTCACGTGCGCGAGGATCACGACGCGTCCGTTCCAGAGCTCCACTGCGTCGCGGCAGATCGTGGCGATCACCGGCGTCTTGCCCCCGGCGGTCGGGATCACGACGCAGGGGTTGTCGTCGCGGGCGCGCAGGTGGCCGCAGACCGCATCCACAGCCTGGCGCTGGTACCGGCGGAGCTCCATCAGTTGTCGATCCCCGAGATCTCGATGTCAGCGCGCCCGCCGGGCACGACCGCGCCCCGGACCACCCGCAGATCGCCGATCTGTGCGTCGTCGCGGATCACGCCCGCGTGCTGGAGCGCATCAAGAACGCATTTCATTGCATTGTCGATGTCCCGCTTGCGGCGATCGGGCGGGTGGAGGGTGACGAGGACACAGAGCGCGCCGTCGATCGGGCCGCTTCCATTGAACCCTCGGTGCGAAAGAGCCGCGAGGCGGGCGCACGCCTCCGTGCGGTACGCCCGTGCCTCGCGGCTCAGCACCATCCGCGCCGAGCGACCGACGCGGACCATCCGCCACGCTCGGTTCACGCTCGGCGGGTAGGGAATCTCGAACTTCAGCGCTTCCACGGGGGGACGCTTCCGCTGGTGGAGGGCGCCGCCTGCGGCTGCGCCGCCACCGCCGCGCCGCCGCGTCTCGCGTACCCCTTGAGGACGCTTGTGAACTCGCCGTTGTCGTCGCGTCGCTTCAGGCCGACGCTGACCTCCAACGGGATGTTGTGCAGCTCAACGCTGTCGCGGGGCTGCAGCACGCCGACGGCGCGACAGATGGCCGACAGCTCGCCCCGCGCGATCTTGACGGTCGTCGCGTTGGGGTTCTCGAGGTTGAGGCGAGCCCACAGCAGCCGCCCCCTGTGCTCTCCATCGAGCACCTGCAGCGTGAGCTGGAGGTACCTGCCGGCGCCGGACTTCGTGGGCTTGAATTCCGAGTCGGTGATGATCGCCGGGTACTTGCCGGCGGGGATCGGGTCGAGCGCAACCGAGGGATCGACCTGCGACGCGTCGAAGTTGCTCAGACTGGCCATGTATTGCTCCTGGCGCTGGAAGTGCTCTTGAGGGTCAGTTGGCCGACGCCGGCGCCGCGAGCCCCCGCTCGAGCGCCTCCGACAGCTCGTTCCACGCCAGGCCGACGCTCGGCGGGAGCCCGTAGCGGTTCTTGGCGGTGATGTTGCTCGTGCCTTCGGTCGTCAGCGTCCGCGCGCCGTCGGGGTCGCGCGACGCGAACAGGACCGCGTCCGCCCACTCGATGAACATGGGCGCGATCCACTGGGGGACGTCCGGGGCGGCCAGCCGTACGTCGTAGCCCTCGGGCGTCGTCATCTTCGTGTTGGCTGCGTGGGCCAGGAGCACGACCGCGATGCCGCGGTCGGTGACGGCGTTGAGGGTCGGGAGCAGCTCGCGGCTCACGATGTTCTGGACGATCTCGCGGGCCTTGAAGTAGCCGCCGTGCGACGACGAGAGCGTGTTGGTGACGTCGCCTCGGCCCTTCTTGTCCAGGTCCATCACGACGTGCTCGACGATCCGCTGCACAAGCCAGTCGAGCGTGTCGATCGCCAGCACGCCGAGGCGCTGGGGCGGCTCCGACACGATCTCGTCGAGCCAGGCCTGGACCTCCGGCCAGCTCTTCAGGAACGGCGTGCGGGTGAGGCCGGGCACGGCGCCCGCGCCGTTCTCGCAGTCGATGAGCAGCGCTCCGGCGCTCGCGGCGAAGGTGGTCTTTCCGACGCCGGGCGGGCCGTAGACGATTATCTTGGGCGGCGCGGGCGTGGTGGTCGTGATCACGGTGTCAAGAAGGGTCATGCGGTCTCCGGTGAAGCTGGTGCTGGCTCGTCATGCAGAACGCCGAGTGCTGCGGCCGCGCGGGCCCTCGGTCCGCTTGTCTACTTCTGCACCACCGCCTGACCTGTCGCACGGCGATCCACAGCTCGCCGGATCCAGACCGCACTCCCTGAAGATCGCGCGCAATGCGACGATCTCGCGGTAGACGGTGCAGCGATGCTGCCCGCGCTCGCGCGCGATCTCGGCCGCGGTGCGGCTCTTGAGCTGCTCGGCGAGGATGCGGAGATTCCTGGGCAACCTGGCCAGCGCCGCCTCGAGATCCAGAGCAAGATCGAGGCGGGCGGACGATTGACCATCGGCTTGGGACACCGGATCCGGACTTCTGAGCCGCTCGGCCGATTCGGAGAACGAAACGACTGCCTGCGATTCGCGCCGGCGCCGCGCGCGGAGCTTGCGGGCCACGCTGCAATACGCGCGGTCGAGCACCCGGCTGATGAATGTCGCTCGGCTTGCGCGGGCAGGGTCGTACCGTGCCAGAGCGCTCCACAGATCGAGCATCAGGTCTTGGCGCACATCGTCTGCGTCAGCCGCGCTCAGATTCAGGGCCAGTTTGAGTCTGCGAACTCGGTACTCGATGCGGCGGAGCGCGTAGGTATCGAGATCTGGTGATGAGGAAAGGCTCGGGGCGGTCGGCATGAGAGGTCTCCCGCCGGCGCTGATGCGGGAGGGCTCGTATGCGGGAGCCGACATGCCGAGAAGCGAGCGGCCGAGGCTGCAGTACGGGATCGGCCGTCGTGGAGTCGCCAATGCTCGGTGATGGCGGCACCCACAACGGCCTCCACGCGGTGGCCGGCTCGCTGTCTGGTTCCTGGAATGAGTTGGATGTGAACGCTCGGGGGCCCGGCCCGGATCTCAGGCTGCGCCTCCCCGCGGCAGATCACCCGCGACGATGAGCCGCTGCGGCAGGCCGTGCCTGATCTCGAGGCACGACACCCGGCAGCTGCCGAGTTGCGACATCTGATCGAGCAGATCGACGACGGTCGCCTTGAGCGCGAAGTCTTCGGTTGCTTCGCGGGTTCGTTCGCCTCTGCCGAGCTTGATCTCTCGGACGATGCGCGGCGGCGGGGCGAACACGGGCTCGCCCTCGAGAACGACCAGATCCTCGATCCGTCCGAAGTGCACGCTCTGCATGAGCGTGACGAGCTGCCGGCGGGCCGCGGAGAGCGCGGATAGCTGCGGGGTCGCGGTCATCGGGCGGCCTCGCCGTTCGGATCGGCTGCCGGCCGCCCGTTGCGGACGAACGCCTCGACATCCCGCACCGGGATCCGCCAGCGTCCCCCGGCCCGGAAGGCGTTAGGGAAGTGCCCCGCCGCCAGCAGGCGAGTGACCGTGTTGCGGTGCAGCCTGAGGCGGGACTCCAGTTCGGTCTTTGTGACGTGCTCGTCGAGGGGCATGTTCAGAAGTCTCCCTTGACTTGTGCGGTATTTGTTCGGTAGTGTAGTGCACGAACTCGCAGGTGCAAGGGCCTCGGGACAGGAAATCACAAGACTCCTGCTCGATTGTGCAGGCATGTGCAGTCTGATGCGAAGAAAGCGAGTGCATGAATGGGCGCGCTTGGAGAGACCATCAAGACCCTTCGCGAGGAGCGCGGCTGGACGCAGGCGCAACTCGGTGAGAAAGTCGGGCTCGACGGCACCAACATCGCGCGGCGCGAAACGGGGCGCACGCGGATCAAGGGCGGCGAGCGCATCCGTTTCGCCGAGGCGTTCGGCATGTCCGTCGCCGATTTCGACGAGCGGTGGCGCCGGTGGACGGTTCCGAGATCACGCGGCGGCAATGGCATCCCCATCATCAACCGCGCTCCCGCCGGCCACGCTCTGGACTACGAGGAGTACGGCGTCGACTCGGGCCAGGGGATGGAGTACGTCGACTTCGGCGACATCCGCGATGATCTCGCCTTCGGCGTGATCGTCGTCGGCGACTCGATGGAGCCGCGCCTGCGCGAGGGCGATTACGTCATCCTCTCGCCCGCCGACCCGTACCGCGCCGACGGAAAGTTCACGGACGGCCGGATCGTCTTCGTGCGGTTCACGGTCGAGGCCGGCGGCGGCTGCACGCTCGCTCGCTTCTTCGCCGACGAGGACGGCCGCATCCGGCTGCAGAAGGACAACCCGGCCTACAAGCCGCTCCAGTGCCGCCGCGAGGAAGTCGAGCTTATGGCCGTCGCGATCGAGCGGCGAGAGAAACTGTGATCACCGCGGATCCAGCTCTTCGGTGAGTTTGGCGAAGCGCCGTCGTTGGTGATCCCAGTCCCGCCTTGGATCGAAGAGACATCGGCCGATAATCTGCCCTGCAGGCTTCAGATCATAGCGGAGAGTACTCAGATGGTGGATTGCGACACTTTGAAGTAGCAGTCCGGTTGACCTGGTGCTATCTTGGGATAGTATTTGGTCGATGGGAGTGCCTTTACGACATGGCGACCCGAAAAGATTCCCGGGAGTTCCTGTCCACGTTCAAGCTCGCGATCGAGTTCGAGCGGTGGGGATTCAAGGCTCGGGATCGGACGGAGCAGGATCTGATCAACCTCAATCTGACCAGGCGTCAGGCGGGCGAGATCATCTGCTCGCTGACCCCGGACAACTACTGCCGGGGGCCCGAACCCGATGACACCGACCCATCAAAGGAGGTCTGGGTCTTCGGCTACGACCACGACGGCACTGAGGTGTACATCAAGCTCCGACTGAATCCGACCCGCGGAGGCGAAATGCCGCGGGGAACTGTGTGGTCATTCCACGCGGCGGAGCACCCCCTGCGGTACCCCTTGAGAGGAGGCGGCGCGTGAAGGAGAGCACGCTGTATTGCCCGAGCTGTGAAGTCGAACGCTCGTTCCGCTTCGAGGAGCGCGAGCAGGAGTACGACGTGCGTGGCGAGTCAATCGCAGTAGTCGTTCCAGTGTGGATGTGCCCCGTGTGCGGCGACACGATCGTCGACGCCGAGTTCGGTGACCCGATTGAGAAGGCCTATGAGGAATATCGCCGGCGGAAGGGTCTGCTTAGCCCGACTGAGATTCAGGAGATTCGATCTCGCTGGGGCTTGAGCCAGGCCGCGTTCGCGGCGCTGCTGGGGATGAGCCAAGCCACGATCAACCGCTACGAGCAGGGCTCACTTCAGCAGGAGAAGGAAGACGAGCTCATCCGAGCGTGCGCAAACAGAAACCACATGGCGGATCTGCTTCGACGTCGCGGCGATGTTCTGAGCGAACGCCAGCGCCATGCCGCCGAGGCCGCGATCGAGGGGGCACGCCCGGCGGCGACCTGGGCTGCGATTGTGAACGCCATGCCTTCGGAGGTGTCGAAGCGAAGCGGATTCCGCGCATTTGACTACAACCGGTACGTCGCAGTGGTCGCATGGCTGTGCGGCAATGTTGCGCTAGTCACACAGACCAAGCTCTACAAGCTGCTGTTCTACACAGACTACCTCTGCTTCAAGGAGTACACCCGATCGCTGACAGGGGCGTTGTACCTCCGCATGCCGTATGGCCCCGTACCCGTCGGCTTCGGCACACTTCGGACTCAAATGGAGGAGGACGAGTATGTCTCGGTCGATGAGGCCACGTTCCAGAATGGAAACTTCGGCGAGGTCTTCCGACCGGGCCGAAAGGTCGAACAGATCGAGACCATGCTCGACGAGAATGAACTGCGTGTCCTCCGGTTCGTCCGCGACACGCTCGGCGGCTTGACGCCCTCCGATATCAGTGACAGGTCGCATCGGGAGTCTGCATGGAAGGACACGCCGCCGAGACACGTGATTAGCTATGAGAAGGCGACGGAGTTGTCGTTCTCTCTTCCGGAATAAACGGAGTACTAGCAATGGCCAAGAGAGGACCCAAAACCCATCATGTCGTTCCGAACTCGCGAGGAGGCTGGGATGTCAAGCGCGGTGGGGCTGGCCGCGCGAGCGAGCATCACAATCGGAAGCAGGACGCTATCGACGCGGCTCGCGAGATCAGCCGGAACCAAGGGACGGAGCTCAGAATCCACAACAAGGACGGGAGGATCTCGCAGTCGGACAGCCATGGCGGCGATGCGCATCCGCCCAAGGGTTGATGATACGAATGGTTTGAACGTGACCGAGAATCACAATGTGCAGTGATGTCAGTAATGCGAATCGCGCAGTGAATCCGCGGCCCCCGCTGATGATTTCGTCAGAGGCGGAATTCCAATCGCTCATGGAAGAGGTTGATCGGGAGATGATCGACGAAGGCGTGGGCATACCCGCACGCCCGATCACTGCCGGGCTAAAGATCACAGGTCGGTACGACGTGGTTCTCAACGCGGTGCCCGGCGACAAGCCGATCCTGCCCGGCGTCTACACACCGGATCAGATCAGCCTGCGTATCCACGATTGGATGCAGAAAAGGTATGGCGATCGCTTGAAACTGCCGTTCGCGCTTGGGCGGGTTGTGATCCCTCTGCGCGGAGCGCTCTACGTCATTAAGTGTCCGGTCATTCTCGGCAGCGTCAGGTTCATCTGCGAGCCGAGGAATTTCGGACAGCCACGCGAGACGATCGGCGTGCGTTCGGTTCCGACTTGCAACGTCCTCGACCTGATCGAAGACTTCACGGCCGATCTAGCGCGGTCGCTCACGGCAGAAGAAGTCGTGAAGATCGGCCTCTCCCACGTATCGGCGATGGGCGCGTTCATAGCGCTCCACGCCATCAACGATGTTCGATTCGTAAGCGAAGCGTTGGGTGACTTGGACGCTGCAGTCAGTCACCTAACCGAGCACAAGCCACAGACCGGGCTGAGCAAATGGGCGGGTCTGCAGGCCGTCGAGAAGCTCCTGAAGGCGTACATCGCATCCAGGGGCGGCGCCATCCAGCGCCACCACAGGCTCAAAGACCATGTCGCGGACGCAGTCAAACAGGGCCTGCCACAGCCGCCAAAGCAGTACATCGAGGATTTACAGTGCCCCGCCGGCGTCCGGTACGGCGAGGTCCAGGTGTCAGTTGAGGAAGCCGGGCTCGCTCACATGATCTCACTTGAGATGTGCGAGGTCGCCGCTCAGTCTATTGGACAGGTACTGGGCCGAGACATGCCCAAGAGTCCCCTGCCGACGATCGACGGAATGCCGGCGACGGAGTTCCTGAAGAAGCACGCTACGACGGGATAGACGGCGTCTCAGCTCGCTGCGATCGCCACTTCCGCCGCTGATTCTCCCAGTCCAGTTCCGCCGCGATCGGCCGCAGGTGCGTCTCGACGATCGGATCGCGTCCGCGCTTGACGCGCGGCAGATTCAACACCGATTCTTGAATGTCGGGTGCCAGCAGCAGCAGATTCATGATCTGCGTCATCCGGGCCCGGGTGACGTGCCCGAGCCGCGCTGCCTCCGCCTGATCGGCGATCGCGCCCGACGCGATGAGGCCTTCGATCTTGATCGCGAGTGCCATCAGCCGGGCCACTCGCGGCACACGGCCGTCGTCGGTGACCTCCGGGACCGGGCGCGGCCCCTCGCGCACCTCGCGCCGGCCACGGTTCCTCCGTGCGAAGTGAACCTGCTTGGTCACCGTCACGCCGGGCATTCCGCCTCCTCCTGCCCCTCCTCATCGGCGGCGTGGAACGTCACGCTGATCGACTCGCTGTCGGCGTCGTATTCGATGTCGTGGACAAGCAGGTGGACCAGCCGCTCGCGCTCTGTCGCCGTGAGCGCCTCCCACATCGGGTCGAACGCCTCCAGAGCACCGGCCAGCTCATCCTCGTCGAGCATGCGATCGCGCATGGCGGCGATCCGGATATCGAGGCGCCGGGTCTCCGCGCTCAGTGCCCTGATCTGCTCCCGCAGAACACCGGCCCGCGCCGCCGAGCCGTTCCTCTCCCGTCCGCTATCGACGAGGGCCCGCAGTTCACCGCGGCGATCGGCGAGCTCGCCCGTGAGCCGGGCCTGCTGGGCCTTGAGTTGCTCCGCGCTCTCGCGCAGCCGCTCCTGCGCTCGGCGCACGGCCTCGACCATCAGATCGTCGTCTTGGCCGAGCGATCGCAGCTGGTCCACGACGAACCGCTCCAGCTCCTCCGCCGGGAGCGACGGCCCGGGGCACTCGTTCCAGCCCCGCTTCTGCGCCCGCGTGCAGACGTAGTACCGGTAGCGCTTCACCGTCCCCGATTTGGTCCGGTCCGAGGCGTAGTGGTGGATCATGGCGCAGCCGCAGGCCTTGCAATGCACGAGCCCTTTCAGCAGGGCGCCGTGCTTGTTGCTGGAGCCGCGGGCGTCGGCGCTGCGGTTCGCCTTCAGTGCCCGGGCAACACGGTTGAAGAGATCCTCGTCGACGATCGCTTCGTGCTGACCGTCGTAGACGTCTTCTTTGTGCCTCACCTTGCCCAGGTACGCGACGTTCGTCAGCAGCTTGAACAGCAGGGACTTGTTGAAGGCCCGACCGCCCATTGCCCTGCCGCTCCTCGTCGTCCAGGCCTTGGTCTTCCAGCCCATCTCATCCAGGCGGCGGATCGTCTGCGAGACCGATCCGCACTCTAGGTAGAGCTCAAAGATCCGCCGCACCCGTTTCGCCTCGGCCTCATTTACGGCCAGGCGGTTGCCACCGGGGAGGTGCTCGATGTCGTAGCCGAGGATCGGGTGGCCGCCGCTCCAGAGTCCCTTGCGTCGAGTGGCGGCGATCTTGTCGCGGGTCCGCTCGGAGATGATCTCCCGCTCGAATTGGGCGAACGACAGCAGGACGTTCATCGTGAGCCGGCCCATTGAGCTGGCGGTGTTGAACTGCTGGGTGACCGAGACGAACGAGACGCCGTGCTGCTCGAAGACCTCGACGATGCGGGCGAAGTCCAGCAGAGAGCGGCTCAGGCGGTCGACCTTGTAGACGATCACGCAGTCGATGAGACCGGCCTCGATGTCGGCCAGGAGCCGTCGAAGCGCCGGGCGCTCCATGTTGCCGCCGGTGAAGCCGCCGTCGTCGTATTGCTCGGGGAGGCACTCCCATCCCTGCGACCGCTGGCTGGCGATGTAAGACTCCGCGGCCTCGCGCTGCGCGTGCAGAGAGTTGAAGTCCTGCTCAAGGCCTTCATCGCTGCTCTTGCGCGTATAGACGGCGCAACGGACCGGCGACTCGGCGTCATCCTTGGGATTCGTCATCCGCCGGCGTGTCATTCGCTCACCTCCCGCTTCGGCTTGGGATTGGTGAGACCAAAGAACAGGAGGCCGTTCCAGTGCGAGCCCGTGATCGCATGGGCAACGGCGCTGAGCGAGCGGTAGACCTCGCCGTCGAACTCAAAGCCGTTCGGCAAGACCGCGACCCGATACTCGTGGCCCTTAAATCGGCGTGTCAGTAGCGCCCCTGGGGGCGGGATCCGCTCGTCGCGCCGGATCGGCATGGTCGTGGTCGCGACGGCCCCGTCCAGCAAAGTGGTTGGGATCTGGCCATCCGGGGCCGGAGGCCGGAGGCGAAGGTCGGCGTCGCGGGCCAGCTCCTTGGCGCGCTCGCGGGATCGTTCGATCGCCCGCGTCGCCAGATCACCCTCGGCGAGCATTTGGAGCCTCCAAGCGACCCGGCGCAGGAGCCACTGCCGGTTGCCTGACCGCGCCGGCTCGCCGAAGACCTCGGCGTAGCGCTTTCGCAGCTGGCCGACCGCCATGCGCTCCAGCGCCGCGATCTGCTTCCTGATGGGCTCCGCGTTCGTCTGGCTCATACGCGCTCTCCGGCCTTGGACTGGTTCCGCGCGGGCTCGGCCCGCGTGGCCACACTGAGCCTCGATTCCGGAGAGAGTGCAAGTGCATCAATGGAGGATTCCCGGTCGGGCGATTCTCGCCCATCGGACGGCGTGCCGTCCGATGTGACTGCCCGAAAGATCCCGGCACTGATCAGGTCCACAAGGGCCGTGCGGCGAGAGCGCGGCGACATGTTCCATGCCCGCGGCGTCCTCGCCGGGGCGCTGGCACTTCCGTGCATTGGCGCTCCTTGCCCCGCCTATTAACGGGTTGGCTATCGCTGGCTACATCTGCACGAAGGCGCCGAGGTGTCGCGATTCAGATGCCCGCGGTGGACCGAGGGGTAGAGGCGATTTTCCAACCTACGCCGCTGACTCCGCGGCCGCCCGGGCAATGCTGCCTTCCGGCCAACTATTCTGGAGCCGCCCATGAGCGACACAGGCACATCCGAGCCATTCAACTGCCCAACCTCGGGCCAGATGCTCGGTGCTTTGGTGTCTGCATTTCGACTCCATCAGTCCAGTGTGGGGGGCCCGGCTGCAGAGTTTCTCGGCAACGGGAATGCGGGCAAGAGATCTCGAGACTATTTCGGGGGGAAGTGGATTCCAGAGGAAACTCGGCACGAGATCTGCACGTGGATTGTCCGAGCACTGGTCCATTCGCAGATGCTCCCGCCGCTGCGCCTGCCACGTGCTCCCTCTGGCGATACGCCCGAGATTGAGCAATCACTGAGAATGGCGCTATTCACCTGGCTTCAAGTATGGGATGCCGCTTTCGTGGCTACCGCAGCGAGATGGCCAGCCGCCGACGCTCGGCTGAGCGGGTTCGTGATGGGAAGGCAACTCGTCATCGATCTCGCCCTTCGCTGGGTGGCAGTCTGCCAATTCGCGGGCATCGATAATCCACAGATTATCGCCGTCGACGATGGTCGCTCGGGAAGAGGACGGGCGATTGTTGAGGCCGCGATCAAGAGGAGCGGCAAACCCCTGACACGCGATGAATTGGTAAGAGCTCTCCAGTCGACGCGGCCGGGGAAGATCAATGACCGTACGGTCGACCGCTGGTTCGACGAGCTCGTCATTCCAGACGACATAAACCTGAAATCACTGGCTTCGGCGCTTGCCAACACCCAGGAGGATGCCAGCGCGCTGTTGCGCTTTCTTCGGCTCCAGTACGGCGGACTGCGCCTTGCCAGCAAAGTACGGGAAGCGATTGGACCTCGTCTTTGCGACGTCCTTGTCGACGGTCTCGTCGCATTTGTTCGCGCCGGGATTCAGCTCAGCCGTGGAACACGGCAGTCCGTCGCCTCCCACACAGAGCAGAGCCACCTCTTCGAGATGGCAGCACTCAAGCTCCTGCTTCTCGGATCTGGCGACCCCATCGCAGCCGGATGGATAAACGCGTTTCTGTGCGCAGAAAGAAGCCCGATGTGGCACGACGACCTTCAGTACGCGGGCAATGGAGCCACGGACGCGCGGGTGGCGGCGTGCATGCAGGTGGTGGGAGATTGGCCTCGTGTTCAAGCGGCGGCGGCTGAGCATGTGGAGGCTCATCCCGGCAGCACCGTCGGCGGCCGTGAGGTGCTTGAGTATGGGGCGATCATGTCGATGAACGACAACCGAGTACCGCCCACGCTGGCGAAGTGGATGGAGGACAACCCGGGCCGTGTTCTGAAGATCGAGAGCGACGATCAGATAAAGGCGACGACCCGTGCTAAGCACGGCACGGCGGCGATGAATCAGGGCGACCACGAGGGCGCTGTCCCGCACTGGGCTCGCGCGGCGGCGCTTGAGACCGATGCAAAGCGAAGGTCGAGATACCTCTACTTCTACGGTTGCTGTCTGTGGCAGGCGAAGTCGAGAAGATACGAGGACGCCATTGAAGCGCTTCAAGAGTCCTTCCGGCTGTGGCCAGAGAGCGACCCTCAGCGCGATCGACCATTTGTTGAGATCGCCATCGTCTACCACAGCAGAGGCTGGTTCGAGAGCGCCCTGATTCACTTGGATACGGATCCGGCCGGGTTCACCGGCAGCTCCGGGCACTTCAACTTCGTCAGGGGGCGAACGCTTCACGTGCTACATCGTTGGTTGGAGGCGCTTGAGTGCTTTCAGAGGGCCATCGACCTCGATGCGGACAGCAAGCCGGATGCCTTCGCATACGGAGCAGACTGCGCCCTGGAACTGCACAAAGTCCAGGCCAACAAGGAGCTTTTCCAGAAGGGGCGCAGCTGGGCCAAGAAGGCCCTCCATCTTGGTCGGCCGTGGGCGCACGACAAGTGGGAGTTGGGATGAATGCGATTCTTCCAACTTGAACCGCTGACGGGGCTAGCGGAATCATGAACACTGCGAGCAGTCATGGTGCGGGTCTTCCGCACAGAAAGGACGCTCGCATGGTGGCTTCGAACCCCTCTCCGCTCGATCCGCTCGAAAGAGTCCGACGGATTCTCGACGGCAGCACGATCGCCGTGATCGGAGGCGATCGGCGACGGGCGCACGCTCACCGACTGACCGAAGCGTTCGGGTTGAATGAGCTGCTTTGGGTGCCCACGCGGGAGTCAGACGCATCGGCTCGCCGGCTCTCCCCAGTGATCGGCCGAACAGACCTGATTCTTGTGATCTCTCTGCGTGGATTGCTTAGGCACCAGCACACGCACGATCTTCGAAGACTTTGCCGCAGCTCCAACGTCCCGCTCTTGAACTGCTGGCGCAGTCCTCACCCAACCAGAGTGGCTGCCGCCATCGTGGCGCAGCACCTCATCCAGGCCATTCTCGCCCGTCGAGGGCGCTAGAGCGGTTCACAATCCGTCGGTTCCGGCCGTACCTCGTTGGTGCACCGACGCCGACCAAGGAGTTTCATTATGTCCAAGTCAGGATCGAACGGCGGCGGTGGCGGAAGCAAGGGCACCGGAGGCGGCAAGGGCGGTGGCGGCGGGAAGGCCGGCGGCGGATCGAAGGGTCCGGGCGGCTGGCCGAGCACCACCGGCAACTCGTCCGGCGGCGGTCGGACGAACGCTCCCTCGAGCAAGTGATTAGGTTTGCCCACCCGCGGCCAGCGCAGCGGGTGGGCCTTTGCCGGTGGCGCCGGCGATCGCGCGGCCCTGACCCGGATGCACTCGGAGCGCTGAAAGTTCGCCCATCGCCGCTCAGGCCGTCCGTGAACCAAGCGGGGCGCGCGGCAGTCGACGCAGTTGAGCCGGAGCAAATGTCGGAATTGACGTTGCGGCAAGCGAAGGTGCGAAGCACCGTTCGCATCCGGCCCCCGATCGCCAACACCCGCTAACCGAGAGTCTGAGAGCGAGAGAGTTTCGGCTCGTCGGGTGCTCAGATGGGCCGTTCCGATCGGGTTCCTCGGCTCTCTCCACCAAGCCCAGAGCGCCGACCCCCCGCCACGGGTCGCCAACGAGACCGATCCGCGCCGCCTCGCCGTAAGCGACACGGCCCGCCCCACGTGGGACGGGCCGCGAGAACTCCCCGAGTAGGACTCGAACCTACAACCTAGCGGTTAACAGCCGCTCGCTCTACCAATTGAGCTATCGGGGAAACTGCTTGTCTCCGGGCCTCCACCGCCAGCGGCGGGCCGGCCCGGACCGCTAAAGATAGCCCGAGTCGGCCCGCTGGCAAGTCGGCTGAAGCACAACCCCGAAATCGAGCGTCCGGGAGCCGCGGAGGGGCGCTCAGGCCCCCTCGCCGAACATCAGGAGCACGCCCTCGGCGTGGTGGTCGGCGCCCTCCTCGATCCAGAACTCGTGGGAGACGCCCGGGCCGATGAAGTAGGTCTCGCCCTCGCGCATCTCGCACTCGATGCCCCCGATGAGCGCCGTCATCCGGCCCCGGGTCACGACCATCAGGGTCGGGAAGGGGTTGGTCTTGGAGTTCTCGTCCTCGTTGACGTGATCGCCGGGGCGGACGTCGAAGAATCCCGACCGGAACCCCTCCTGGTAATAGAACAGGACGCCGTTGCCGCCGTGGAGGCGCCGGGTCATCGCCAGATCGCCGAACGCGATCTTCTCGGGGAAGCCCCGGGTCCAGAAGTGGAAAACCGCAGCGATGAGGTCGGGCATGGTGGTCTCGCCGGGGACGAAGCCTTCCATCGCGTCCACGTCGAGCGGCGCGAAGTCCGTCGAGAACGCCTTGCCCATGGCCGTCAGGCTGGCGAGCTCGCCGGCGTGGATGCGGGTGAGGGTCTCGAGATCCGTGGTGAAGTAGGCGCTGGGCGTTTCGGGGAAGCCCTCGCGGAGGGTGACGTCCACCCCACCGGCGCTGGCCTCTTCGACGACGATGTGCCATCGCCCGTCGTCGGCGTCGCGGACCTCAATGCCGAATGTCAGCGGGCGTGCCATCGCGTCGGTGCGATAGTCCTCGGCGAAGTCGGCCAGCATTTCTTTGACAGAGTGGTCGCCGGCGCGCACAAAGGAAGCGGTCGCGGCGAGCCCGAGGGCGGCAACGCCGGTCAGGAACCGTCGGTTCATCGTTCAGTCTCCAGGGTTCAAAGGGTGTTCGTGTTGTGGGTCATTCTCCGGACGCGAGGCCGCGCCGGATGAGTTCGCTGACGTGCTCGGCGTAGGCGCCGATGCTCGGGGCGGGCGGCATGCCCTTGCCCCGTCGCTTGCGGCGCAGGGGCTCGGAGATGTGGAAGAAGACCAGCGCCCCCACCACCGAGAGGTGCGCGGCATGGGTGTCGACGGCGCGGAAGCTGCCCTCGGCCTGGCCCTGCTCGAGGATCTCGGCGTCGAGGCGGAAGAGCTCGAGGATGCGGTCCATGACCTTCGGCGTGACATGCACGCCGGCGCACATCCACTCGCGCACGATGATCGGCGCGAAGTGCGGCACGCGCTCGATGAACTCGCTGAGGGCAGCGATGAACCTGTCCATGCGCTCGGGCGCCGCTGCGCCCGCGTCCTCGCGCACCGGGGCCAGGATCGAGGCCCCGACGTCGAGCGCATCGAGGAGCACGCGCGAGTAGAGCCCCTGCTTGTCGCCGAAGTGGTAGCGGATGAGCGCCTTGTTGACGCCGGCCCCGGCCGCGATCGCGTCCAGGGTCGCGCCTTCGTAGCCGCGCTCCGCAAACGCCGATGCTGCGGCATCGAGCAGGGCTCGCTGGCTGGCGATGGATCGGAGGCGGCGCTCATCGGTTTCCTCGGGGTGAGGGGCGGATCGGGTCATGGTTTGGAGCCTGATTCGTGAAGGGGTGGGCGTGGTTACGGAGATTTTATCCGATTGGATAAAAAGATGTCGTAGCAACACTTTGGATCTGACAGCCGCGCTGCTCGCTTGTCTGTGGTGCCACCCCGGCGGCCGGACGCTTGCCCCTGGCCGCATTTTCGCTACACTACGCGGCTCGGCTGAACACCGATCAGAATCCGATCGGATCTCCCCCGCCACCCTTTACACCCGCGAGGACGCCATGAAAGACGGCATCCACCCCAAGTTCTACAACAACTGCAAGGTCTTCTTCAACGGCGAGGTCGTGATGGAAGTCGGCGCGACCGTGGAAGAGCTCCACGTCGACGTGTGGTCGGGCTCGCACCCGTTCTTCACCGGCAAGTCGGCGTTCGTCGACTCCGCGGGCCGGGTCGAGAAGTTCAATCGCAAGTTCAGCGGCAATTACTTCCAGAAGGGCAAGAAGGCCAAGGCCTAGGCCTCTGCGGCTTCGACTGCCCGTCTGGACGACCCCGCGAGCGCCAGCTGCACGAGCAGCAGAAGGGCGCACGCCCACCCCAAGACATCCCCGATCCGCGAGTAGAGCGTCGCCCGCCCCTCGGCCGGCACGATCGCGGCTATCTCTCCGGTCTCGCCCTCGCCGAGATGCAGGCGCGCCACGGTGCGACCGAGCGCATCGGTGAACACCGTCACCCCGTCACGCGTGGGCCGGGCCATCGCGAACCCCTGCTCCACTGATCGCATGATCGCCATGCGCTCGTGCGTGAGCGCCGCTTCGCGCCAGTCGGCGCTGGGAGCAAGGAACAGGTCGGCGCCCGCGCGCCCGGCCTGGCGGATGCTCTGGGGGAAGTCGAGGTCGAAGCAGATCGCCGCCGACACGGTTCGTGCGCCGCTCTCGTAGACCGGCAGTTGCCCGTCGCCCGCGATGTGCGCTGCGCCGGGCGGGCGCGTCGCCTTGAGGAAATCGATGGCAGTGCGCCCCTCCGGGTCGAACAACACGAACTTGTTGAGCGCCAGTTCACCGGTTGACGGCCGGAACACGAACAGCCCCACGCCGACGTGGACCTCGTACTCGACCGCGAGTGCCGAGAGGCGTTCGTTCCACTCGGATTCTTCTGCCAAGGTCAGCGTCCCGCTCGCTTCCGGGCAGAGCACGAACTCCGCGCCCGCCGAAGCGGCCCGGCGGATCATCGACTCGTGCTCATCGAGAGACTCAGCGATGCGCGCGGTCGCCCGCTGGCGGGACTCGGCGCTCTGCTCGATGCCACGTGTATACGCCCAGAGGTCTCCGATCTCCGGGCCGGAGAACGTGGTCGACGGGATCACGGCCGCCACGCGGACGCCCTCCGGATGGAGGATGGCGCGCGTCCGCCAGACTCCGAAAGCGAACACGACGCCAACCACCGCGCCGATCGTCGCGAGCCCGCGCACCGCGGTTCTCGATCCCAGGCCGCCACCCCACACCCACGCGATGACCGACGCCACCCACGCGAGCAGGAACGTCAGACCCAACCATCCCACCAGCGACGCGATCTGGACGATCTCCGTGCTCTCGACGAGCGAGTAGGCGTAGCTGCCCCAAGTGGCGCCAGGGTTGAAGCGCGACGCGAGGAACTCGAACACCACCAGCGCGCTCGGGAGCACGAGCGTGCGTTGCATCCCCGGGGATCTTCTCATCGCCCAGGCGTGGGCCGCGAAGCACAGCGCGAGCACGAGCGACACTCCGGCTTCCATCCCGAGGCGGGGAGCGAGCGGGAGAGGCACCATGCCGCGATAGGCGAGCTCCCAGACCCCGATGTGCACGAGGGTGAACGCGGGGATCCCAACCCACATGGGCGCGACGCAGAAGAAGCGGATCGTGCACACCAGGCCGAACACGAGCACGAGCGGGATCGGCCGGTGCCCCTGGCCGAACGCGAGGCCAGCCCCGCCGAGTGCGAGGAATCCGCCGGCGCGGAGCCCGCTGGACAGACGAGTGGTCATGCCGACCCCTTCCCGGCGGCGCTCGAAGCGCCGGCCCTGTGCTCGCGGATCGAGGCCTTGGCCTCGCGGCACCAGGCAAGGCGCGCCCGGTTGATGTGCCGCCCACTTGCGAGGGCGAGGCGCCAGTAGAGCCGGCGCTCGTCCGAGACCTCGCGCTCCTCGATCACCTGCGAGAACATCCGATACAGGCGCCCGGTCTCGGTCTGCTCGGCCTCGTAGCGCTCGATGTGCTCGAGCACGCGCTCCGGCGACGACTCGGTGCCGAAGAACACCTTGAGGAGCAGCTCGTTGCGCACCCGCTCGCGCGCCGGCGCCTCATCGAACCACGCGTCGAACTTCTTTCGCCCTCTCTCCGTGACCGAGTACACCTTCCGGTCCGGGCGTCCCGGGGTCTTCTCCGTGCGCACACGGAGCGAGCCCTCTTCCTTAAGCCGCGCGAGCGTCGGGTAAATCTGCCCGAGGCTCTCCGACCAGAAGTGGCCGATCTGCTCCTCGAACTGGCGCTTGAGGTCGTAGCCGCTGCGGGGCCCCGCCATGAGCATGCCCAGCACGGCAAACTGTGTCCGATTGCCCTTTTGCATCTTGCAGCAGTATATCTTCCAGATATATTGTGTCAAGACCCTCCAACCGAAAGGACGACCGATGACAACCAGATCCGCCGCAATGCTCCTCTCCGCCCTGGCCCTGACCGGCGCCGGAGCCTGCCAGAAGATCACGTACCAGTTCGAGGTCCCCGCGGGGAGTGAACTCGTGCTCGGGGGGCCCGATTCGTCGCGCTTCGGCGCCGAGATCACCAACCTGGGACCAGGAACGCTCGAGATCGCAGAGTTCGAGCCGAGCGGAGCACGCCGCCCGCTCGCGGTGCTTCCAGCCGAGAGCGCGTCTTCCGAGCATGTCTCCCGTCGGCACGGCGTGAGCTTCGCCAATCGTTCGGAGCAGCCGGCGACGGTGTCCGTCGCCGTTCATGGGCGCCCGAGCCTCGGCCTGCCCTACGAGCCGTCCGGCGACACCGGCCCCTCCAGTCGCTGATACTCGCGCGAGCGGTCGTTCCCGCTGGGACCTTTCTCGAGACCGAATCTCCCCGGTTGGTCCGGACGGCGTAACCTGTCGCCGTTCCGCCATGTCGACCACCAAGGCCAACCCGCAGATCGTCGCCAAGCTCGAGGAGGTGTGCGCGCACCGCGACGGCCTCGCCGAGCAGCTCAATGATCCCGAGGTGCTCGCCGATCACACGCAGGTGCGCGACCTGTCGATCCGCAAGGCGGCGCTGGACCCGGTGGCCGACGACTTCGTGCGCTGGCGCTCGATGACCGACGAGGCCGAGGAGCTGCGCCGGACCGTCGAATCCGGCGAGGACCCGGAGCTCGCCGAGATGGCTCGCGAGGAGCTGCCCGAGCTGGAGAAGAAAGCCGCCGAGTTGCTCGACGCGCTGCTGGAGCGCCTGGTGAACGCCGACGATCGCCAGGTGGGCAGCGTGATGCTCGAGATCCGCGCCGGCGCCGGGGGCGACGAGGCCGGGCTGTGGGCGAACGACCTGCTGGCGATGTACCAGAAGCTCAGCGGGCGCCGGGGCTGGAAGTTCGAGGCGATCGAGCTGAGCCAGGACGCGGGCATGGGCGGCTTGCGCAGCGGCGTTTTCAACGTGTCGGGCGAGGGCGTGTGGTCCGAGCTCGCCCACGAGGCGGGGACGCACTGCGTGAAGCGCGTGCCGGCGACCGAGAGCCAGGGGCGCATCCACACGTCGACGGCAACCGTCGCGGTGATGCCCGAGCCCAAGGAGGTCGAGCTGACGATCGACCCCGGCGACGTCACCGAGCACGTGACGACGGCGCAGGGCCCCGGCGGCCAGAACGTCAACAAGGTCGCGACGGCGGTGCACCTGATCCACAAACCCACGGGCATCGAGGTGCGCATGCAGGAGACCAAGAGCCAGGCGCAGAACCGCGAGAAGGCGTGGCGCCTGCTGCGGGCGCGCCTCTACGAGGCCGAACTGGCCCGCCAACGCGAAGAGGAATCTGCCCAGCGCATGAGCCAGATCGGCTCGGGCGATCGCTCCGAGCGCATCCGCACGTACCGCTACAAGGACAACATCGCGGTCGACCACAGGCTGAACGAGAGCTTCCCGCTGGAGAAGACGCTCGGCGGCGATCTCGACGACGTGTCACGCGGGCTGATCGATCAGGAGACAGCGCGGCGGCTGGCGGAGCTCTAACTCACGATCAGCTACCGACTTTCGGCGACCGGCCGGCGAGCAGTCGAGCGGGCGCAGCCGGTTGATACTCGATCCTCGGCGACCCGATTCCGGCCAATCAGCCGCTTTTTCCTTGGCCCGACAGCGACAAAGCGCATGATGATCCTCGTAGGCCTCTTCCGGGAACGACGAAGGAGCCACGACATGCACCCTCATCGGAGCCTGGTCACGATGGCGCTCGCTGGCGCGTGGCTGTTCGCTCATTCGGCGCCCGTGCATGCCGAGGAGTTCATGGGCGAAGAAGCACAGATCAACGCCCTGTTCATCAACGAGATGGGGCAGGTCTGCGCCACGATCACCAATCTCACGCCGGGACCCATTGCGATCGACGTTGTCTACACCCGGGCTCCCCAATTGACGCTGCTCGCCGGTTTCACCGGCACGGTCATGGTCCTGGAGGGCCAGTGCGAGGGCGAGGTCGTGATCGGCGGGGGAGCGACTTCGGATCCGGTCTGCTTCACGCCCTCCGAATCCGGAGCGTTCTGCAACGGGTTCAGCATCTCCGAGGTGGATGTCCCCTGCGGCTCGGGTGAGGAAATTGCCTGCCGTGCCCAGAGCGGTCTGCTGATCCCGGCTCCCGAAGCCGACGGATCCGATCGGGGCGCGATGACCAACTCCGCAACCGTCACCGTGGGCGACAGCGCGCCGCCGGGCGCGACTTCGATTCAAGTCACCATCGTCCCGGTGTCCGTTCCCGCCGGGTACTCGATCAGCGTTCCCAGTTCCATCCCAATCCCCGCGCCCGGGACTTCTTCGACGTTCGACATCGAGGTCACCTTCCCGCCTGGAGTCGGACCGGGAGCCGAGTGGACCGTTCAATTCGAGTTCGACCATGTGAGCAGCTTCTTCGCCGAGACGCATGTTCGAGCGCTTGCGACGGGTGCGTCGATCCCGACCGTTTCGGAGTGGAGCCTGATCGCGCTCGGCGGCCTCCTCGTCGGCGGCAGCGTGTTCGTGATGCGGCGGGGCGCCGGGACCTGAGCCGGGCGCATTCAAGGTATGCACGGAGCGGCGCAGGACAACTCGAGAGCCACGACACTTATGGGCGCATTCGGTCTCGCCGGCTGGTGGCGGTCCAAGGCCCCGGTGTTCCGGTTCGTGGCCCTCTTCCTCCTGATCGTCGTGCTCTTCTATGCGATCTCGAAGACACCGATCATGCACGAGAGGGTGTACCCCGCGTATCTTGCGCTCTCGGCGGAGGTGGCGGGCTGGACGCTGGGGCTGATCGGGCGAGACGTGGAAGTCCACGGCACGATGATCTCCGGGCCGCATGCGTCCGTGACGGTTCAGATCGGGTGCGACGCGACCGAACCGATCGTGCTGCTGCTCGCGACGATGCTCGCGTTCCCGGCGCCCTGGCGAGCGCGCCTGCTCGGGGCCGCGATCGGTCTCCCCACTCTGCTCGGGCTGAACGTCGTTCGGATCGCGTCGCTCTATGAGACGCGCGTTCACCGACCGGAGTGGTTCGACACGCTGCACGTGCAGGTCTGGCAACCGGCGTTCATCGTGGCCGTGCTGCTGATCTGGATCACGTGGATCGGATTCGTGACGAACCGCCCGACTCGCGAACCTCCAGACGCGGCGACCGACGATGGCTAGGCCGCGCCTCGCCCTGTTTGCGCTGTGCTGCTCGCTCAGCGTGATCGGCCTCGCGGCTATGTGGCCGCTTCTCGCGCAGCCCTACATGCGCTTCGTGGCGACGGAACTCACGCTCCTGCTCCCCGACCTCGGCGGGGGCGCGAGCGCCAGGTACGAGCCGATCATGCACCGCGGGCGCCCGCTCGTCGAGGCGGAGATCGCCCATCCTCGCTGGCCGTCTCCGGCGAGCGCCAAGATGAAGCCAGTGGGCCATCTCTATCTTCAAGCCGTCCTTCTGCTGTGCCTGTGCGTCTGGAGCCCGGTCCCCTGGAGGCGCCGGTTCGGAGCCACCGCATTCGGGCTGGCGGCGCTCCTGTTCGTGCATCTGCTCACCGTCTGGCTGGACCTCGTGACAGCGATGATGACCTGCACAGTCAAGCCGTTCGAGATGAGCCCGCTCGAGTTGAAGACGATCCACGTGGTCTGGGAGGCGCTCGCTCTCAGGCACGCGGTCTGGCTCAGCATCCCCGTGATACTCTGGATCCTGTTGACCTTCAGGCGTGAAGACTCCCAGAGGATCCTCGTGTGCCCCGCTGCTCAGCCTTCCGATCCCGAACCACCGGGCGAGTGATCGCCCAGCGTTGCGACTCCGGCCATGCGCGACGAGCGGGTTGATATCGCGGTCGTCGGCGCGGGCGCCGCGGGCCTGATGGCGGCTATCTGGGCCGGGCGGGCGTCGAACGGCGTCCAGCGGGTTGTCGCGCTCGACGGGGCGAAGAAGCTCGGCGCCAAGATCCTGGTCGCCGGCGGCGGGCGCTGCAACGTGACGCACCACGCCGTCGACGCCTCGGCCTACGCGGGCTCGTCGCGCAACGCGATCAAGAAGGTGCTCAGGCGCTTCGATGTGCCCGAGACCGTCGCGTTCTTCCGCGAACTCGGTGTCGATCTCAAACGCGAGGACACGGGCAAGCTGTTCCCGGTGACGGACTCGGCGAGGACCGTGCTCGATGCGCTGCTTCGCGCGGCGCGGGAGGCGGGGGTCGAGGTGCGCCACCCGTGGCGGGTTGGGTCGGTGGAAGCGACCGGCGATGGGTTTGTTCTGGAAGAAGGGGCAGCGGGGCAGAGGGGCAAAGGGGCAGAGGGTGGTGGGAGCCGGGGCCCTCGGACGTTGATTGCCTCACGGGTCGTCCTTGCTTCCGGCGGGATGAGCCTGCCAAAGACCGGCTCCGACGGGCACGGCTACGGCATCGCCCGCTCGCTCGGGCACTCGGTGACGCACCCCGTGCTGCCGTCGCTCGTGCCTCTCAAGCTCGACGAAGGGGCGCTCCCGCGCTCGCTCAGCGGGATCGCGACGCCGTGCGCGCTGGAGGTGCGGGCGCCGTCGGGCAAGCGTCTGGAGCGCTTCGAGGGGCCGGTGCTGTGCACGCACTTCGGCGTCAGCGGGCCGGCGGTGCTGGATGTCAGCCGCTACCTGCTCATGGCGCGCCACGATGAACCCGACACGAAGCTGATCCTCAGCTGGATGCCGGGTGAGAGTCCCGGGTCCGTCGACGACGCGCTGCGTTCCCTGGGATCACGATCCGTGCGCGCGTGGGTCCGCAAGCACCTGCCCGAACGCCTGGCCGATGCGCTGTGCGCCCACGCGGGCGTCGATACCGACGTCACCGGCGCGGCGCTCACCCGGGAAGCGCGACGGGCGCTCGTCCGCGCGCTGACCGAGATGGACCTGCCCGTGACCGGCAGCCGCGGGTTCCTGTTCGCCGAGGTCACGGCGGGCGGGGTTCCCCTGGCCGAACTGAACCTGTCGACGATGGAGTCGCGGGTCTGCCCGGGCCTGCACCTCGTCGGCGAGGTCTGCGATGTCGACGGGCGGATCGGCGGGTTCAACTTCCAGTGGGCGTGGGCGAGCGGGTTCGTCGCCGGGAGCTCGTGCGCCGGGGCGCGAGCGGGCGCACCCGCGCGGTAGCATCGGGCCATCATGCCCCCGCAGACGCTGCTGTGCGTCCCCATCATGGCCGACGATGCCGAGTCCGCGCTCGCCGATGCGCGCCAGGCCCGTGATCTCGGGGCCGATCTCGTCGAGATGCGCATCGACCGGCTGTTCCACGGCGAGGGCGACGACGAGGGCGCGGCTGTCGTCGCCAGGCTGGTCGCCGAGTCTCCGCTGCCGCTGATCGTGACCTGTCGCGCCGCGGACGAGGGCGGGGAGTACGACGGCGACGATTCGGCGCGGGTGTCGCTGTACGAATCGCTGGGGACCGGCGAGCGAGGGCAGCCCCCGGCGTACGTCGACCTCGAGCTCTCGACCTACGAGCGGAGCGCCAACCTGCGCCAGAAGGTGCACCTGGCGATCGACCATCCGGCGCAGATCCGCGACGTGCGCACCCGCCTGATCCTCTCGCACCACGACTTCGAGAAGCGGCCGGAGAGGCTGTTCGACGTGCTTGGTCGCATGCGCGCCAGCGACGGCGCCCGCGTGCTGAAGCTGGCGTGGCACGCGCGGTCGCTGCGCGACAACCTCGAGATCTTCGAGCTGCTCTCAGAGAAGGACCGCCCCACTATCGCGCTGGCGATGGGCCGGTTCGGGCTGATGAGCCGCGTGCTGGCGCCCAAGTTCGGCGGGTTCCTGACGTTCGCCTCGCTGAGGGACTCAGGAGCAACTGCCCCGGGGCAACCGACGGTGCGTGAACTGATCGACGCCTACCGGTTCCGCTCGATCGGGCCGTCGACTCGCGTGTACGGCGTGGCGGGATGGCCGGTCGAGCATTCGCTCTCGCCGGCGCTGCACAACGCGGCGTTCGAGGCCACCGGGCACGACGGCGTGTACCTGCCGATGCCGATCCCCGAGGGCTGGGAGCACTTCAAGGCGACTGTACTGGCGATGCTCGACTTCAAGCCGCTCGACCTGCGCGGGCTGAGCGTGACGATCCCGCACAAGACGCACCTCGTGCGCCTGGCGCGGGAGGACACGTCTCGCGCGTGGTCGCTCGACCCGCTCGCCGATCGTCTCGGCGCCGCCAATACGCTCGTTGTCGACGACGACGGAGCCTGCCGCGTGCTCAACACCGACGGCGCCGGCGTGGTCGAGCCGCTCGCCGAACGCCTCGGCGGGCTCTCGGGGAAGCGCGTGATGGTGCTCGGCGCGGGTGGCGCTGCGCGCAGCGCGGCTGGCGCGCTTGCGCAGGCGGGCGCGCACGTCATGATCTGTGCGCGCCGAACCGAGGCGGCCGCGGCGCTTGCGGGCGAACTCGGCGCACACTGGCCGGGGGCGTTCGAATCGGGCGCGATCGGCGTCAGGATCGGGGATTCCTGCGAAGTTCTGGTGAATTGCACGCCAGCGGGCATGCGCTCCGGTACCGCGCCCGATCAGCGGGCGATCGACCTCGAACAGGCTCGGGATTCCGGCGCGCTGGCCGAAGATTCGACGGTGTTCGAGACTGTTTACGCCCCGCTGCGCACGCCGCTCGTCGAGCAGGCCGAATCACTCGGGTTCGGGGTGATCACCGGTGACGCGATGTTCATCGTGCAGGCGTCGGCCCAGTTTCAGGAGTGGACGGGTGTTACAGCGCCCAAGGGGCTGATGCGCAGGGTGTTTGACGAATCCCTGCCCGGCGCGCCGACGTAGAATTCAGCGTCATGGCAAAGGAACCGGTTCTGTACCCGGGCCTCTATCCGTGGTTTGTCCTCGCGGCTGCCTTGGATGTCATGCTCACCTGGATCATCCTGGGCCCGCCGATGGGCGGCGTTGAGGTCAACCCGATCGCCGCCCGCGTGATCGACACGGGCGGGATCACCGCGGCGACCTACTTCAAGTTCGCGACGGTGATGGTCGTGATGTTCCTTGCCGAGTTCATCGGGCGGCGGAACGACCTGATGGGCAAGCGCGTGCTCGGCCTCGCGGTGCTGTGCAACGTCGCGGTGGTAGTGGTCAGCTCGACGCAGATCGCCATGTTCAACGCGGGCCTGATCTGAGCGCCGAGCGGTCGCCTAGAACTCCGCTTCGATGCCGCTGGATGTCAGCAGTGTTCGGAACGAGTCGCTGAACACGAAGTTCTCCTCGGGGAACTCCGCGCCGGCCATGTTCCTGTCGAGGTGGGCGAACATCAGGTCGATGCGCCCGATCTCGGCGATCTCCCAGGGGTCGTCGCCGGCGCGCGGTGTCATCAGTTCGACGGTGCCGCTGGTCGAGGCCCCGGTCTGATCGAAGCGCTCGAGCGTCGCGGTGTAGCGGAGCACGGACCCCGGCGTCGCGTCGCGCTCGATCTCGACGCGGGCGACTTTGGCGAGGATCACTTTCTCCTTGAACTTCCCGGCGTGGCCGACGAGGATCCCGCCGGTCTGGGCCATGCCCTCGACAATGAAGCATGCCGGCATCAGCGGCATCGCGCTCTCGCCGGTGTCGGGGTCGGCTGGGAAGTGGTCGTGGAGGTGCTCCTCGCTCAGCGAGACGCTCTTGGTCGCGACCAGGCGCTCGCCGGGCACGAGCTCGACGATGCGATCGATCCACATCCAGCGCATGGGCGGGGCCTCGGAGAGGAGGGGTGCGGCCGGGGTGGCGGGTATCAGGCGGGTGTGCCGGCGCTGAGCTTGCGCTCGACGTATCCGACGAGGCTGTCGACGGTGAAGATGTTGCCGATGTCCGACAGCTTCGGGTCCTGCTCGAAGTTCGAGAAGTCGAAGTGCGGCAGCTTCTTCTTCATCTCCTCGATGCCCTTGGCCGTGACCTTGCCATCCTGGACGTACTGCGGGTCCTGCACGGCGCTGTCGGGGAACAGCTCACCCTGCGGGATCTTGAAACCGAAGGCCTGCTCGAGCTTGAAGGTGATGTCCAGGAAGTCGATGGACTCGGCACCGAGGTCGTCGACCAGCTTGGCGTCGGGGGTCACCTCGTCCTGATCAACGCCCAGGGCGTCTTCGAGCACCTCTTGAATCTTCGAGAAGATCTCGTCGCGGGTCATGTGCTTGCGGTCCTTCTTGCTTCGGTCTGGGAAGTGTTTCGTTCCTGGGTTGGTTTCCAGTATCACCGATCCGGCGTGGGGGCTCAACGCCCGGACGCCAGCGCCCCGTCAGCGCCTATCTGCGCGGGCGAGGGCGCCCGCATCGAGAACCGGCCGGAGACGGCCTGCGGGGCCTGATCCGCGTCGTGGCCCGCCCGGAGCACCGTTCCCGTGCCCTTGAACCCGAAAACGCCCTCGGGCGACTCCTTATTCAGAGACACCTCGATGCGGAGCGAATCGCCGGGGCGGACGAGCGAGCCGTACTTCAGGGCCCGCACCTCGCCCAGCACGTGACGCCCAAGCGCCGGGTCGCGCTCGCGGAGCAGGCGCCGGGACGCCTGCACCAGCGCCTCGATCATCAGCACGCCGGGGAGGATCGGGAAGCCGGGGAAATGGTCCTGCAGGTACTCCTCGGCCATCGTGACGTTCTTGAGCGTCACGATCCGGTCGGAATCGATCTCCACCACCTGGTCGACGAGGTCGAAGTGCATCGCGGGTGAGAACTCCTGGGATCAGGCCGGCGCCGAGAGCTGGTGCTTGGTGAGGTGCTGGTACAGATCGCAACGCTCGAGCAGTTCCTCGTGCGTGCCGACGTCCTCGATCCCGCCGGCGTTCATCACGACGATTCGATCGGCGTTGACGACTGTCGCCAGGCGGTGAGCAACGATGAGGCACGTGCGGGTGTGGCTGAACTCGGCGACGGCCTCGGCGATCTGTGACTCGCTCTCAGAGTCGATCATGCTGGTGGCCTCGTCCATGATCAGGATGGCCGGGTCGCGCAGAAGCGCACGGGCGATGGCGATGCGCTGGCGCTGGCCTCCGCTGAGGGTGAGGCCCTGATCGCCGACGCGGGTGTCGTAGCCGTCGGGCTGCTTGACGATGAACTCGTGGGCGTGGGCCTTGCGCGCCGCTTCCTCGATCTGCTCGCGGGAGGCGCCCGGCGTGCCGTAGGAGATGTTGTCGGCGATGGTGCCCCGGAACAGGATCGTCTCCTGGGTGACGGCGCCGATCTGGCCTCGCAGCGAGCGGAGCGAGACGCTGGCGATGTCGGTGCCGTCGATCAGGATGCGCCCCTCGGTCGGCTCGAACAGGCGCGGGATGAGCGAGAGGAGGGTCGTCTTGCCGCAGCCGTTGGGGCCGACGAAGGCGACGGTCTCGCCGGACTTGATGCTGAGCGAGACACCCGTGATCGCCGGCTGATCCTGGCCCGTGTAGGTGAACCCGACCTTGTCGTAGACGATCGTCTCGGCGTGGCGCGCCAGGCGGGGCATGCCGGGCACGCGCACGGCCTCGGGCTCGGCGTCGAGCAGCTCGTTCAAGCGTGCGGCCGCGGCATCGGCCGTCTGGATGCGCTGGATGATGCCGGACATCGGCTTGAGGGTCGAGCCGGCGATCGCCAGCGAACCGAGTGTCAGGAAGAACTCGGACGCGGACAGGCTCTGATTGATGATGGCTCTGGCGGCGATGATCGCCAGCACGCCGAGCACGATGATCGAGATCGTCTCGACCAGCGGGCTTGCGAGCGCGGTGGCGGTGCGCAGGCGGAGCATCTCACGCAGGACCTGCTTGTTCGTGCGCGTGAAGCGCCCGATCTCTGCTCGCTCGGCGGTGTAGACCTTCACGACGCGGAAGCCCCGGGTGACCTCGTTGGCGACCTCGAGCAGCTGGGCCTGGCCCTTGAGTGCGCGCTTGGAGGCGCGTTTGATGCGCTTGCCGAGCTTGCGGATGATGATGAACAGCACCGGGCCCAGGAGCACGGTCACCAGCGACAGCTTCCAGTTGATGATGAATGCGACGATGATCGCCGCGATGCCCTTGGTGACCTGCGCGACGGCCTTGCTCGTGAGCGACTGCAGGCCCCGGTTCAGGACGTTGGTGTCGTTGATGATGCGGCTGGTCATGTCGTGGGCCGAGCCGTGCGTGAGCGCGCCCAGGGGCATGTAGACCAGCTTGCGGAAGGCGGAGCGTCGGACGTCGGCGATCACGCGTGTCGTGAGCGTGAGCGAAAGGAACTCGTGGGTGAAGTTGGCGCTGGCGCCGAGGATCGTGATGACGACGAGCGCGGAGATTATCCCGACGACTGCACCCCACCGATCGGCCGGGAGCGCGTCGATCCACGTCTGGGGGATCACCGGGAGCAGGGCGGAGTTCTGGGCCCTAATGTTGTAGTCGGCGGCCAGTTCGGGCAGCGTCGAGCCGGTCTGGCCCAGGATGTTCTCCAGCACCGGCACCATGCCCACGAGCCCCGCTCCGAGGCCGGCGGCGGAGATGAAGGCAAACAGCAGCGCCCACGCGACCATCGCGCGATAGCGGAGCATCCTGCGTGCGATTGTCCAGAACGGCGAATTCATGGGCCAGATGGTGCATCGGCCCCCACGCGGGGCCAGCGTCCAGTTTAGCGCCCCGGCGCGTGAGGTCGAAACCCGAGGGGTTCGGGGGGTTCTGCCCTACTCCAGCCCCCCCGGTCCCCGCGGCTCGCCGCCCGCCAGGGCCGATTCGTAGAGCAGCGACCAGTGCTGCCAGAACGTGGGGTAGGTCTTCCGTACGCAACCAGGATCGCGGATCGCGACGTTCGGGCGGCGCAGGCCGATCAGGGCCAGCGACATGGCCATGCGATGGTCGTCGTAGGTATCAAACTCGACGGGCGGCGCACTCTCGGAGCAGTCGACGCCGCCCCCCCCGGAAGGCGGCGTGATGCGGACGCCCTCGTCGGGAGTGCCGTGGTAGGTCATGTAGCTGAACGGTTCGACAGTGACACCGATCCTGGCGAGCTCGGTCTGGAGCGCCGCGATGCGATCGGTTTCCTTCACGCGGAGCGTGCGCAGGCCGCGGATGGTCGTCGTGCCATCGGCGAAGCAGGCGACGGCGGCGAGTGTCTGGGCGGTGTCCGGCATGAGGGAGAGGTCGATCTCCAACCCCTCGATGACCCCGTGCCCTTCGATCGTGCCGTCCGGCTCTCCGGCACCGCTGTTCGCACCGGGAAGAGGCACCGGCGCGTCGCCTTGCAGATTCCGAAGGACATCGCGGAAGTTGGCATCGCCTTGAAGACACCCACTTGCAAGCGATGGGATTCTCGAAGACGCGGCCTCGATGACTGTCGCAGCGCCCCAGAAGTAGCTCGCGCCGCTCGCGTCCGGCTCGAGATCCATGCAGTACAACCGGAGTGGTTCGCATGGAGGAAGACCGAGGTACCTCTCACCGGTCGATCCATCGATTTCATACCAGCCCTCGCGCGCTTTGATACACGCGTATAGCTGATTGGCGGTCAGGTTGATGTACGATGCGCTCGTCGCCTCGCCGGTGAAGCGGATCGTCACGCCTTCCGAGGTCAGCGGTGCGATCAGCATCAATGCGCTGACGAATTGGCTCGACGCTGTCGTCCCGACTTCGATCGTTCCGCCTTTGGGCCGATGCGGGTGGATTCGCAGGGGCACGCAGCCCGGCTCGCCGAGTTCGTCGATCTTAATTCCGAGTTGCCGAAGGAACCCGAGCAGCTCCCCTTGGGGACGTTGGCGCATCCGGTCATTCCCATCGATGACGACAGGGGCGTCCGCGAAGCATGCTGCAGCGATCAGGAATCGTGTTGCGGTGCCGGCGTTCTCCAGTTCAAGCGTGCATCCGCCCTTCAGCCGGCCACCGGTACCGCGGACAATCAGTGATTCCGGCATGCACGACAGATCGAACTCTGTCCCGAGCGCTGTGAGTGCGCGGATCAAGACCTGCGCATCGATCGCATCCAGCAGCGGATGGTCGATGAAGGACTCTCCCTCGGCCAGGGCGGCCAGCAGCAGCGCCCGATTCATCAGGCTCTTGCTCCCCGGCGGCCGGATCGTCACATCAAACGGCCCCGGCACCGGGCACAGCACAAGCGGGTCGGGCAGCTCGTCGAGCGGCTTCCGGAGAATCTCAACCAGTTCCTGGGGCGTCGGCGCGATCATCCGCGCAAACAGTAGCTACTCGGGGTCCCGGCGGAAGACGGCGACGATGTCCTCCACGGGGATCACGAACAGGCGGTTGTCGCCCTCGAAGTCCACGGGGATGCCCTGCTTGGGGTTGAACAGCACGCGGTCGTACTGCTTGATCGGGTAGTCCTCGTCGTGGTCGACCTGGGCGCTGATCGAGACGACGCGCCCGGTGAGTGTGGGGATCTCGATCTTGTCGGGGAGGTGGAGCCCGGCCTTGGTCTGCTTGCGGTCCTCGTCCTTGCGGATGAGCACGCGCTTGCCCAGGGGCTCGACGATCTCCAGCTTCTCGGCCTTGCTCTTGCGTGCGCTCGCCATACGGGGGCGAGTCTAGGCCTCATCGCGGGTCCGTGCGCACGCAGCGGGCGCCGTAGGCCATCGTGCGCGGCGCGGCTCCCCACGACCCGAATCGTCGCCACGCGATCGGGCTGTGGGGGTTGAACCCGCCGGGCTCGTATTCCCGCCCGGCCTCGTAGTGCCCGCCCCCGCGATAGCCGTAGCCCCCGCTCGACGGGCCGCCGTCGCCCCGGGGCCAGTCGTCGTTGGTGGCGAAGCCCTCTCCGTCGATGCGCCCGTTGCCGTGCGTGCCTTCGAAGGCGCGCCCGACCGGGTGGCCGATCGTCACACAGCGCTCCCACACGCTACCGGCCAGATCCATCACCCACCAGTAGCTGGCGCCGAACGCCTCGCGCGACGAGTCGGTGAGCAGCGCCTCGTCGGCGTCCCCGCTGGTCACCAGGTCCAGATCCTCGCCGATCGTGCGCACCAGGCTGTCTTTCGCGGCGCTCCCCCACGGGTACTGCCCGTCGTTCGGCGCCTCGGGGCCGCGGCAGGCCTTGGTGAATTCGAGCTCGGTCATCGGGCGCAGGCCCATCCAGTCGGCGAACGCGCAGGCGTCGTCCCACGAGATGAAGTTCGCGGGGCGCTCGGGCGCGCCGGCGACGTAGCGGTCCCCTTCCACACGGATCGTCGCTCGGTTCCCCGGCACGAAGTACCGGCGCCCGCCGATCGGGTCGCGCATCGCACCGGCGTTGCTCCACTGCATGTTCAGGAACCGGGCGTACTGCCCCTGGGTGATCTCGTACTTCATGCAATAGAACGCCCCGAACCCTTTCGGGAACGCTCCGGGGATCGGGCCCTGCTGGTCGCCCTCGTAGCCGAAGCGTTCGAGATCTGGGCTGACGCGATAGTGCAGGCGCCCCTCGCTCGGGCCGACCTCGATCGGTCTCTCCGACTCGATGCGGAGCAGCCCGGCGGGCTCGCCCGCGTCATCGGACCGGAAGAACGATGCGTACTGCCGGCCCCGCTCGCCGGGGTCGCCGAGCGTGAACCCGCCCTCGGGGATGTGCACCATCTCGATGGCCAGCACCTCGATGGAGATGTCCGACGGGTCTGCCACCCGCTCGAGCGTGTCCACGGCGCCCTCGGCCAGGCGGAGGCGCACGGGCCAGGAGATGCTCCCGCGATGCTCCAGCGACGGCTGCGCAAACAGTCCCACGCCGTCACCGGGCACAACCCACTCCGGGGGCGGGCCGTCGATCATTGCGCCGTCCGCGAGCGCGTGGCCGTCCGGAGCGACATCGAGGTGCACCCAGCCGTCCCACGCCGGCGTCGAGTACTTGACGACGATCCAGGCGCTGTCGTGGTTCTTGTCGGTGCGCCACGCGTTCTCCCACGCGACCAGCGCGCTGACATGCGCGATTCCGGCATCAGCATCGAATTCAAGGCGTGCGTCGCTCGCCGTGATGCCCGTCGCCATCGCGGGTGAAACCAGGCACGCCACACCGAGGATCCAAGCGCTGACCGTCTTCGCTCGCGTGGGCATCGCGCCCTCCTTCCGACCTCCACGCTCGGTTGATAGCGCCCGGAGATGCGCTGGGTTGCGGGATCGGCGGATTGCAGACGTGCCACGGGCAGCTCGCTGCCCGTGCGGCTGCGTCGCTGGCACCGGCAGCAAGCTGCCGGTGGCACACCTGTGGATCGTCGCGACACACCGTGTCAGAGCAGCACCAGCAGCACCAGGTCGTAGAGCGCATGGGTCGCGACCACGATGCCGAAGCCCCGCCAGACGTAGAGGCCCCCGAAGTAGAGCCCGGCGACCACGATCGTCAGGAACCGGGGCACGTCGAACGCACCGCTGGAAGAGGCGACGTCGTGGTAGAGCCCGAAGAGGACCGCCGCGATGACCACGCTGACGATCTTGGCCCCGGGCTCCTTCATCTTGACGAGATCCCACAGGATCAGGTGCAGCAGCGCGATGGCCACGAGGCGGAAGACCAGCTCCTCGTAGATGCCCGCCCCGAGCGCCACGGCGACTCGCGAGACCAGCGGCAGCTGCGAAAGGTCGGTCGCGCCGCCCTGGGAGCCGGCCATGACCAGGGCTCCGGTTGCCCCCAGCGCCGCGTCGCCCAGGGCGAGGCTGTAGACGATCTGGGCGAGCACGATGAGCGGGAGCGTCCAGCAGATGCTCTCCAGGAACATCCACCCGAGCACCTCCGGGTGCACCTTCCACGATCGCCCGCTGAGGACGTGCCACACCAGCAGCACCACCAGCAAGACGATGCCCGGCAGGTAGAGGCTGCCGAGGCCGAAGAGCTGGAAGAACCACAGCACCATCGCCTCGGCGCGGATCATCTGGGCCGCCTGGCCCCCGGCGTCGGCCGAGTGCAGCGTGATCGCCGAGCAGACCTCGTAGAGCGCGATGAACGGCAGGAGGAACGCCAGGACGTGCAGCGGCGTCATCGACAGCGAGGCGTAGCTGTCGGCATCGTGGGCGTGGTGATGGACCGAGGGCCTGCGCTGGCCGTTCGCGGATCCGCTGCGTCTTCCCGGCCGGGCTCCGTCCCGGCGCGTGCGTGCCATGGGTACAGCCTATCGGCTCGGGGCGGGGCCGAAAAACACACACGCCGCGGGCGATGTGCCGCGGCGTGCGAATGATCGTTCGATTGCGGACCGGGAGCCTGCTACTTCTTCATCGCCTTGACCTTGGCGTTCATGCGGCTCTTCTTGCGGGCGGCGGTGTTCTTGTGGATGACGCCCTTGGAGGCGGTCTTGTCCAGCAGCTGGGCCGCCTTGTCGTACGAGGCCTTGGCCTCGTCGTAGCTCGAGTGGATGATCTTGTCGTCCAGGTCCTTGAGCGCTTCGCGCAGCGACTTGAGGCGCCAGCGATTGCGGGCGCGGCGCGTGGCGTTCTGGCGGATTCGCTTCTTCGCTGAGACGGTGGAAGCCATGAAGGGCTGCTCCTGGGCTCCGGCCCGGGTGTCCGGACGGGAACGGATCGAAAGGACGACACGATTCGGGCTCGCCGGGCCGGTTGGGGTCCCACCACGGCCCAGAGGCCGCCCGATCCGGCGAGCCGAGCATTATCGCGGGTCCGGCGGGAATTGCAAGGGGAGCGTTCGGGTTTGCTCCCCGCGGGCCCCGTGGACCCCGCGGGAGGCCGATCCGACGCTTGCTGGGAGGCTCGGGGCGGGCTATCGTCGCTGCTCCGCCGAAAGGCGGGACGTTCCACCCACCACAGTGGACTGGAGCGGGCGTAGCTCAATTGGATAGAGCACCTGACTACGGATCAGGAGGTTAGGGGTTCGACTCCCTTCGCCCGTGTTGACGACGAGAACACGCCCCCGGCGGATGCCGGGGGCGTTGTCGTTTTTCGGGGTTCGTGCGCGCGGTGCCGCAGGACGGGTCGCGTCGAGTCAGGGTGACTCGGTCACGAGGAACGGCACGTTGGCCGTTGCCGCCCATGTGCCGTCGCGCACGTACACGAACACGCGATACGCGCCCGGGCTCGAAGGCGTCCGGAATGTCGCCGACCCGGCGTCCGTGGTGAAGCGCTCGATCTCCGGCGGCGCTTCCTCGCGATCGCCACCGGCGCGCCGGTCGGTCGTCTCGGCCCGGATCACCCATTCGAAGCTGAGCGGATCGCCGTCGGGGTCCTGCGCATCAATCGACGCGCGAACCTCCTGGCCCGGGCCAACGCCCAGCGGGTCGAAGTCCACCTCGATCGAGTCCATCAGGCGCGGCGCGCTGCTGGCGGGCTCGACGCCCCACAGGCGCTGCAGCGTCTCGATCGACTGGAGCGGCGTCCCGTCGCTGAGGAACATGCCGAACCACGTCGCGGTGCGCTCCTGCTTGAAGCCCCACTTGAACGCGTAGCCGCCGAGGCTGAGCGCCGATCCCGCGACCGTCGACTCGTAGTTCTCGAGTATGAACTCCGCTTTCTCAGTCGAGGTCTGCTCCTTCTCGGCGCCCCAGGGTGTCGTGGGCATCTCCCAGTGGCCGACCGGCCCGTACTCGGCGACGATGAACGGCTTGTCGACGCCCTGCGCCTCGACGCCCTGTGCGAGCACCTTCAGGCCCCCGTAGCTGTTCACGCCGATGATGTCGACATCCGGGCACCAGCGCGCCGCGTCGGCGCCCTTGTCGTCGCCGATGCCCGCGAGCACGATCATCGTGGGGTGGTGCGGGTCGATGGACTTCACGAGCTTCGCCGCGTCGTTGAGCGCGCTGAAGACGACCTCGCGATCGTCGACGTCGATCTCGACCTCATTGCCGAGCCCCCAGAGCAGGATCGCGGGGTGGTCCTTGTGGCGCTCGACGAACGCCCGCAGCCTGTCGAGCTGGGCGCGCACAGCGCCCGCGTCCGTGTAGTCGAAGCCGGCACGCGGGTGCTCCATCCAGTAGCCCGCCGCCACGCTGAGGCCGAGGCGGTGCGCGTGATCGAGCAGCGGGCGCTCGACGCCGTCGTCGCCGATGCGCGTCTCGTCGAGCTGCTCGGCGCCCCACGTGCGGAACGAGTTGCCGCCGATCTTCGGCAGCGTCGTGAAGTCGTAGTCGCCGCCCACGCCGCGCACGAAATACGGGGATCCGTCCCGGAGCAGTTGATACCCCTCGGCCGTCTTGCGCACCTCGACGGTGAGAGGCCCGGCCGGAGAGCCCGTGTCCTTTGCGCAACCGGACGCCGGTACGAGCAGCAGCGCGCCTACGGCGATCACCCAGGAAAGGCTCAGCTTCACGACGTCGTCCCCTCTTCGGACACAGCCGGTGCGGCGGGCGTTGGGCCCGGCGCGGACGACGCGCAGGGCCGGGCTACTTCTCCACGTTGCCCGCCGGGTTCGAGTGCGTGTTGATGGTAGCCGCGTCGACCGGGAGGCCGGTGAGGTTGCCCGCGGCAACCGAGACGCCGCCGAGAACCCCGAAGGTAGCGGTGTTCTGCTGGACGACGTTCTGTGTGCCGTCTACACGGATCCCGCCAAGGTTGGCCGAGCAGTGATTGCCCTGGATCACTCCGTCGTTTGCGTCGGCGAGGCACCAGATGCCGTACTCGCCGTTCCCTGAGCAGACGCTGTCGCGGATGGTCCCGCCGACCGCGTTCCCGACGGAGATGCCCTGGAACGCGTTGTCCACGCAGCGCACCCACCGGAAGGTCGGGGTCTTCGTGCTCGGGTCCGACCCGCCGAACACGACGCCGCTCTCGTTGCCGTTGGCCGACACATCGAGCAACTCCGCGTCCACGTCGAGCGTGTAGACGCCACGCCCGACGTTGCCATTGGCTGCCGCCTGCTCGAGCCTGAAGGGGTCGAGCGGGAGGCCGGCGATGTCGACCACGTGGAAGCCGTCGCCGGAGTTGCCGCTGGCCTGGGAAACACGGACCCAGCACGAGGAGTTCTCGGAGCGGAAGCCGTCTGAGCCGTTCTTGTTGAACGTGCCCCCGGTGACCTGCATCGCGCCCCCGATGACAACCGTGCCGCCCCCACCGTTGGAGTTGCAGTTGTTGTCGATGCCGCAGCCCGAAGCGTCGATGGCGCGGAGGCCGTCGAGCGTGTTGGTCGAGAGCTGGCAGCCCTCTAGGTCGAAGCGGAACGGGCCGTTGGTCTGGTTCCAGTTGAAATGGACGCCGTGGGCGCCGTTGCCGGACGATGTGCAGGCGTCCATCTCGACCACGATCTCGTCGTCAACGGAGCCGGCGTCGGGCAGGACGTGCACGCCGCTGTCGCCGTTGCTGTGGATGATGCAGTCTTCCATGTGTATGGCGATGTACTTGATGGGCCCGCCTTTGACCTTCTTGCCGTCGCCGCCGTTGGTGTGCATCGATCCGTTCGTCAGGCGTGCGTTCGAAATGCCACCTACGGAGTTGTGTGTGGTGACGACGCCGTCGAGGCCGTTGCTGCTGGCGTCGAAACCGTCCATCGACAGCGAGACATTGGTGTCCGGATGCGGATGCAGGAAGCTGATCCCGTTGCCGGAGTTGCCCAGCGCATCGACGACCTCGAGCTCGAACTTGTAGGTGCCCGGCGTCTGCGTCTCGGCGTCCACACCGTTGAGCGTGTGCGACGAGACGATGCAGCGCACCATCGTGATTCGCGCGGTCGCGGTGCCGGAGCCTCCAACGAACGCCCGCGGGTGCACGAGCGCGCCGTTGCCCATGCAGTCTGAGGCGTTGAGGTCCTCGAGCCGGACGTCGTGGTAGTTGACGATGCGCACCGCGTCGCCGCCGCACTGGCTGACGCTGTTCCAGGTGTTGAGCTTCCTGCAGACGTAGGAGCCAGACAGCGCCGCGACCGTCTCGATGCCGTCGCCGCCGCAGCCGCGCACGACCAGGCCTGTGCAGTGGGCAACGCGGTTATCGACGACGTGGACGCCGTCGCCCCCGCAGTTGGTGACGTGGAGCCCGGAGACGGCGACGCGATCGGCGCCCTCGAGGTGCACGCCGCTGCCCCCGGCGCCGCTGATCGGCGAGATGATGTTCTGCGGGTGGCCGCTGCAGATCTCGATGGTCTCGTCGTGGCCGACGCCGTCGGTGTAGTGGATGCCGTCGAGCGAGCCGGGCCCGAGCCGGATCGGGAACCCGTTGGAGACGATGCAGACGTAGTACTCGCCCGGGGGGAGGCCGTTGAGGCTGATCTGGATGCCGTGGTCGCCGGCGCCGACGGAGAGTTCCTCGGTCATGAAGTAGACGCCGGGCTCGGTGATCAGATGGACGGCGCCCGGGCCGGCCGGGACATCCGAGAGGGGCGTCCACGGCTGCACATCGTCGAGCGTCTTCATGGTCGGCGCGACTGGGCCGGCGGGCGGCGCGAGGTCGCCGGCCGTGCAGACGCAGGTCATGGGCGAGAGGAGAGCGGCACAGATCGTTGCGCGAGCGGGGATGTTCATCGTGATTCCTTGCGGGGTGGTCAGAGACTGATCGCGCCCGCCCGGAATCCGTCCGGTTCACTGTCGGGGCACGGGGGCGGTCGAGCAAGCGGTTTCGTGGCTAGTGGCTGAAATTCGCCCAGGGATCGACGCTCCCCAGGTTGCTCGCGGCAGCGCTCCCGCTCACCGCGGCGCCCCCCGCTCCCGCGAGGCTCAGGATGGCTCCGTATCGGTTGTTGACGACGATCTCGTAGTTCGTGCTGTTGAACTTGGCGCTGTTGCGGAGGATCAGGTTGCGATCACCGACCACGTGTAGCCCGAGGGGATTGTTGAGCACCACGTTGTTCTCGATCCGGTTGCCCTCGTCCTCGACGCGGATACCGGTCAGCCCGTTGGACTCGCAGACGTTGCCCTCCACGAGGCAGTGCTTCAACGCGAGGATCCCGTGACCCGTGTTGTCGCCCGACGTGCAGCCGGAGATCACGGAGGTGAACTCGCCATCGAACAGGGGCGGCGTGCGCGTCTCGATTCCGTTCAGCGAATTCTCTCGCGCGACACAGTTCTTCACGATCGAGTTGGGATCGATCAGGATCCCCTCCTCGCGGTTCTGCCACGAAGTGCAGTCAACGACAAGGCATCCCTTGGTCGTTCGTATCCCCGCGAGATCGTTGGCGTCCGCTGAGCAGAGCGCCATCGCTGATCCCGAGAGAATCAGGAACCCGTAGCCGCCGTTGAGGAACATCGCGCAGCTCTCGAGCGAGCACGAGCTGCCGCAGTGGACGCCGTGGCTCGTGTTCTCGGAGCCGCGGCACGCGGTGATCGACGTGAAACTGCCGGCAAAGAAACCCACGCCTCCGTTCGATTTGGCCGTGCATCGGTCCAGGACGGAGTTGCTGCCCACGTCAAAGCCCGAATCGCCGCTGCCCTCCACCGCGCAGTTCAGGATGTGGCACTGCCCGCCGATGCGGATGCCGAAGCCGCCGCAGCCGGAGACTCGCACGTCCTGGACCATGCAGTTGTCGCCGATCGCCGGCAGGTCGATCCCGCTGCCACCGAACCCGGTGATCGAACCGTTGAGGATGCGGATGTTCCGCGCCGAGCCGTGGGAGGCCACGATCCCGTTGAGAGATCCCGAATCGAATCCCCGGATCTCGAATCCGTTGAGATCGAGCGTCACGTCGTCTGCGGCGATCTCGATCGCCGACTCGGCCAGAATCACCGTCAGGTTGCCCCGGAGGTAGTACGAGCCCGACGAGGTGATCTTGAACACGCTGTCGGCGTCGCCGGGCGTGTTGTCGGCGTTGATCATGATCCGCGGCTCGACGTCGACGAGGGTCTTGAGCGTCGGCGCGACGGGTCCCGCGGGCGGGGTGAGGTTGCCGGCGTGCGCCGACATCCCGCACGCCACAAACACACAAAGCCCCACGATGCACAGATTCCGCATTCCAGTTCCTCTCAGAGTTTCAATAGGCGAAGTTCGCCCATGGGTCAGACGTCAGCAGGGTCCCGGGCGCGGCGTTGCCGTTGGCCGGTGCCGCGCCGAGCGCCGTGACGTCGATGATGGGCCCGTAGCGATTGCTGGCAACGATCGAGTAGTTGATGTTGTTGCCCTCGGCGGCGTTGCGCAGGATCAGGTTGCCCGTTCCGTCGATATCGATGCCCACGTCCGCGTTCGCCGAGACGTTCCCTTCGATGCGATTCGCCCGTCCCGTGACCAGGATGCCCGCGCCCGCTACCAGCCCGTTCACTTCACAGACGTTGTTCAGCAGGTAGCAGCCCCCGGATGCCGCCATCCCATTGCCGAACTGCGAGTATGCGATGCAGTTCGCGACCGCGGTGTTGGTCAGCAAGTACCCGTTTGACGTGTTCAACAGCGCCGAGCACTCGACCAGAACGCTGGCGATGGCGCTGAATCCATGGTTGCCGTTGCTTTCTGACACGCAGCCCCGAACAATCGAACCGAAACTCACCGAGATCCCATTGGATCCGTTGAGCTGCGCGACGCAACCGGAGAGTGTGCTGTAGCTGCCGCCCAGAATCCCCGTCTGGTCGTTCTCGCTCGCCGCGCAGCGCTCGAAGACAGCGTGGCCGTCCTCGGCCGAGAAACCGTTGATGCCGTTCCCGATCGCGACACAATCCGAAATCACGAAATCGGATCCGAACCTGAAGCCCGAGTCCATGCAGTCGCTCACTCTGACGTTGTCGAGCCTCCCCGACCGGGATTCGTCCAGGTAGATTCCGCGCATCCCGACCCCGCGGATGACCCCATTGCTGATCCGGGTGTTCTGCAGCCCCGCCGATTCGCCTGTGATGCCGTGGAGCGAGAGAAGGCTGATCCCGCGTATCGCGAATCCGTTGAGATCGATGGTCACGTCGTTCGCCGCGATCTCGATGCCGGACTTGCCCGTCGGCACCGAGACGTTGCCCACGAGGTAGTACGACCCCGACGAAGCGATCCGGAACACGCTGTCGGCATCGCCGGGCGTGTTGGTCGGGTTGATGACGGTCCGCGGCTCGACCTCCACGAGCGTCTTCATCGTCGGGGCCACCGGGCCGGCCGGTGGGGTGAGGTCGCCGGCGAACGACGGGAACGACACCACCGCTCCGATCGCGATCGCTGCGAACGTGCCCGATCTGTTGGTCATCGCATCCCTCTCCTGGGCGCATCGGCGTTCGCCCCGGAAACCCACCTCGATTGTGCCATGGATCCTCGGGCGTGCAACGCGCGGGCGGGCATTGGCGTACCGTTTCGGCTTCAACTCACGCAAAGACACGCCCCGGAGGCCCCCATGCCCAGCCCATTTTCGATGCTCGCCTGGATCGGGATGGCGGTTCTGCTCGGCGCCTACTTCCGGCGCGAGACGCTGCCACCGATGACGTACGCGGCGCTGAACCTCGTCGCCGGCCTGCTGATCGCGCCGGTGTGCTGGGAGCAGCGCGCCTGGCCGCCCTTTGCGCTGCAGCTGGCGTGGGCCGCGATCGCGGTGCGCGACCTGGTGCGCGCGATGAGGGCGCCGCGCCCGAGCACTCAGGCGGACACCGACTAGCACTCCATCAGAATTCGATATTCGCGTTCGGGTTCGTGTTCGCGTTCAGCGTGACCGGGTTGATCACCGTGCCCGTGGAGTTGCCCGGGGCGAAGAGGAACGCCCCGACAGGGTTGGACTGCGCGCGGCAACGCACCACCAGATTGCCCGGCCCCAGCACGATGACCCCGCCACCGGCGTTGTCGGTGCTGGAGCAGGCCTCGACACGCCCGTCCACAAACGCGGACCCGAGTTGGAAGCCGGCGCCGGCGTTGCCGCTGGTCGTGCAACGATCGAGGTGGGCGCCTACGCATTCGTCGAGGTCGAAGCCGTGGAGGCCGTTCCGCTTGGAGATCGACTCGGGGCTCATCCACTTGATCGGGCCGACGCTCGAGCGGCAGCGGGCCCCCGAGCCGTCGTTGCCGTTGAAGACGCAGCGGCGCAGCGTCACGGACGGGCAGTCAATGAAATCGGCTCCCGGCGCGCCTGTGCCGTTGGACCCGTTGAACTCGCACACCATGTCTTCCGCCACGCACTCACCGTTGATGCAGCGGACGCCCTCATCGCCGTTGCGACGGAAGTTGCTCGAGGTGACGTTCAGCGTCCCGTCGGAGACGGCACCCGCGCCCGCGTTCGCGGTGATCGAGCACTCCTCGATGAGCAGGCAGCCGTCGATGACCTCCAGACCGTTGCCGCCGTTGTCCGAGACCTGCGAGCGGCAGTTCGCGAAGCGCCCGGGGCCGCACAGCGCTCCGCCGGCCGAGTTGTTGCTCATCACGCAGTCGGCCACTGCGGCGGCCAGCGTCGTCGCGTCGCCGGACGAGACGCTCATGCCGTACAGCGCGTTGCTGCCGTAGGTCGAGCTCCCCGTGTAGAGCGGGTTCTCGCTGCGGAGGCCGTTCCCGCCGTTGCGGACGAACGACGAACCGCCGACCACGACCGGCGCACCGAAGTGCGGGCCCGGAGGGCCGGACTGCACGCAGGCCATGCCGTCGCCGGTGTTCCCGGCGCACACAATGCCCGAAGCCGAGATCGACGTGCTGGAGTTGCGCGGCACCTCGACGCGCACACCGTCGGCACCGTTGCCCACGCACAGCGCACCGCTCACGCGCACCGCGCCGGGCGGGCTGCCGGCGTTCTGGTTCGCGTTCGGGGGCGAGACGGTGACGAGCAGGCCGTGCGATCCGTTGTCGTTGTAGGACCCGCCGGCCACGTCGACGCAGTACCCGTCAGCCGGGTCGTCGCAGTGCATGCCGAAAAGGAAATTCGTCGAAGCGTGGCAGTCGATGAGCGCGGTGTGGTGGAACGCGACCGACCCGGAGATGATGTTCGAGATGAAGAAGCCGCTGGCGAGGCAGTTGCGCGCCGCGACGTCTCGGTGCACCACCCCCTCCGCATGGAGATGAGCCAGCCCGTTGCCCCCGTTGTTCTCGCTGGTGAAGCCCTGGCAGCGGACGTCGGGGACGTGCGAGGTGTGCACGCCGTCGCCGCCCCAGTCGCGAACCGAGGCGCGGCAGGAACCGTCGGCGCAACGCACGTGGAGCCGGGCGCCGGAGCTGCCCTGGGGGACCGACATGTCGATCCCGTTGAGTGATCCCGGCACGCCGACGAGCGAGAACCCGTTCAGAACGATCGAGACCGCGCCCGTGGTCGCGATGCGCACGCCGTGTTTGCCCGGCTCGCCGACGAGGTCGGCGCTGAGGAAGTACTGCCCGGGCTGGCTGACGACGACAGTCGAGTTCGCGTCGCCGGCCAGGTCGTTCAGCGATCGCCGCGGCTCGATCTGGTCGAGGCTCACCATCGTCGGGGTCACCGGACCGGGGGGAGGAGCCAGGCGCCCGGCGCTGGCGATGCCGGCAAAGGCCACGACGGTCGATGCACCCAGAACGACTCGGCTGAGCAGTACGCGCACGGGATCCTCCTCCCAATCCGCCCCGGACGGCTTGCGCTCACACAATGCGCCACGATCGCACCGCGTGCAACGATTCCGCCCGGATTCGAGGTGAATGCCGGCCCGATCCCCCGGGGACGCTCACGCCTGCTGCCGGATCAGCCGTCGGCCAGCGCGGCCACGGATTCCGGCAGATCGAACGTGCCCTCGGGGATCTCGACGTTGTGCTCGACGGTCTCGAAGACGAGGGTCTGCTCGGCGCCCATCACGCGCTGCACGATGTGGAAGTTGACCTTCACGCCGCCGACGTCTCGGTAGTCCGAGACGAGCAGCTCAACCTCGACCGGGCCCATCTGCGACTCGATGGTCATGAGCGACTTGGTCTCGAGGCCCGAGTCCACGCTGAACCACAGCGACTCCTCGTCTCCGTTGGTGGCGACGACGTCGATCCGGTAGCACTCCTCACCCTCGACATCCTCGACCCCGACGCACTCCATCGATTCGAAGTAGTCGGCCATCGTCAACCACGAACGGAGGCGGGCGCGCCGGATCGCGCCGAGGGCCTCGTCGCCTTCGAGGATCCGCGGGCCGCCCTGGAGCGGGTCCTCCCAGGCGACGCCGCCGCTCACACCCCGCATGTCGACGCCCATGTTGGGGACGTCGATCGTGAAGCGCTCGTCGTGTGGGGCGCGGTTCCACGTCTCGACCTTTGCCGTGATGCCCATCGCCTCGATGGCGAACGTGCCCACGGCGTGGCGTGTGTCAATTGATGCGTGGGCCTCGGCGCCGCCGGTCGCCTCGATATGGCGCTCGATGACCGCTTCCGCACTCGGCAGATCGGCGTCCTCCGCCTTGGTAACGCGGGCCAGGCCCATCCCGACGACGAACCCGAGGGCGCCAGCGAGAACGTTCCACGCAACTTTCCTCTTGCTCAAACCGCTGTTCATCGGCGCTGCTCCTTGTGTCCATTGGATTCCGGCTCTTCTGAGACCGCCCGCACGAGCTCGGCCTGACGCTGGGTCGGGCGCGCGTCCGCGCTGCGAGAGCGCACGACGGGCGACATGATGAACGTGTAGGCGTGCAGCTCGCCTCGGCGCGAGGTGCGCGACCGGGAGAACACATCGCGGATCGCCTGCATGTGGCTGTTGACCTCGTCGACCTCTTCTGCCGTCAGCCAGGCCTGGTCGCCCCGCACGTGGGCGTTGCGATCCTCGTCATCGAAGCTCGTCACGCGCGCCTCGAGCGCCTTGGCAAGCTCGCGCTCGATCCGCTTCCAGTGCGCCTTGGCCAGCTGCAGGATGCGGTCGGAGTTGTGCCCCGTCTTGGGATCGATGTCGAACTTCACCTGCTCGCTGGCCAGCGCGTAGATCGCCTCGGAGTGGCGCCCCACTTTGCGCGTGCCAGACTGGACGAACAGCCCCGCGTTCACCAGACGCCTGACGTGGTGGTAGAGCGAGTCCGCGGGGCGATCGACGCAGACAGAAAGCTCGGCGATCGAGCTGGGCCCCAGCGACGCCAGCGCCATGATCAGCTCGACCCGCGGGCCGGAGCAGACGGCGTCCCACTGATCGTCGGTCTTGATCAGCAGCTGGCCGGAAGTGGATTGCTCGGTGGCGGGCATACCGTTGAATACTAACAGATCAATTCAACGGTTGCACCCGATTCCCGGAATCGCTTCCGGGTTCCCTGTGCCCTCAGACGGGTGTACCGGCTCCGGGTTCCCCGGATCCGGCCTCAGACCCCGGAATGGCGATACGGCGGCGCCATGATCGCCATCAGTTCGGCCATCGAAGTCTCCCCTGCCTCGACCTTGTCCAGGGCGTCGTGGAGCAGGGTGCGATGGCCGCGCTGCGCGACCAGGCGTCGCAGCGCGTGCTCATCGGTGTGCTCGAGGATCGCCTGGTAGTCGTCCTCGCCGAGGCGCCAGACCTCGAAGATCCCCAATCGCCCCTGGTACCCGAGGGACCGGCACTCGGTGCACCCGACCGCCTCCCACGCACGCGCCGGCGCATCGAGGCCGAACTCCGCGAGCCACTTCCGCTGCGCGTCGGCGACGCCCGCCTCGCGTCTGCACGCAGGGCAGAGACGCCGCACGAGGCGCTGCGCGACGACGACCTCGAGCGTTGAGGAGATCTCGAAATCCTCGAGCCCGTAATTGCGGAGCGCGCTGATCGTGGCGATCGCGTTGCGTGCGTGGAGCGTCGTCATCAGCGCGCGCCCGGAGGATGCGGCTTCCAGCGCGACCTGCGCGCTCGAGGCGTCGCGGACCTCGGACAGCAGCAGGTAGTCGGGGTCGAGGCGGAGCATCCCCTTGAGGCCCTCGCTGAGCGTAAGCCCGCGCTCTTCGTTGACCTCGATCTGACAGATCCCGTCGAGCTGCATCTCGACCGGGTCCTCGATCGTGACGATCGAGCACGGGCTCGCGCAGAGCTCCGTGAGGATGGAGTAGAGCGTGGTCGTCTTGCCGGATCCCGACGGGCCGGCCACGACAAACGCGCCCGACGAGTTGGTGAGCCAGGTCCGGAGTCGTTCGTGGTCCGGCTCGCTGAGGCCGAGTTCGTCGAACCGGCGCCGGGTTCGCTGTGGGTCGAGCACACGGATCGCCGCTTTCGGGCCGGCGATCGTGGGCGCAAACCCGATCCGGAGGTCGACCGGGCGGCTGTCGAGCGTGTGGCGCGTGCGCGCGTCCTCGGTGTCAAAGAACGCCTCGGTGGACATGCCCGCCACGGTGCGCAGATGGCGCACGATGCGCACCGAGGTGTCGCTCGGGAGGCCGCAGACGTCGTAGAGCGTCGAGTCGATCCTGAACCGGATGAGCGCGTCTCCCGAACCGGGATCGAGATGCACGTCGGTCGCGCGCTCCCGGGTGGCGTCCCGGAGGAGGGTGTCGGTCAGTCGCTCGGCGTCGCGCACGCCGTCCTCGATGGCGGCGTGGAAGAGCGGAGCGAGATGGACGTGCATCGGCCGGACGCTGTCGCTCATCTGTTCGTGGCTCCTTGTTGCGAGGGAGCGGTGGGCTCGCGTTCCTCACCGTAGAATACCCGCCCGATCCAGGAGCGCAACGGAACCTGCCGACGATGGACGCCCCAACCGGAACAGTGACACTCGTCTTCACCGACGTCCAGGGATCGACTGATCTCTGGGAGTCGATGGGCGACGCGTTCGGCGCCGTGCTGACCGACCACAACACGCTCATGCGCGAGCTGATCGCCGAGCACTCGGGGTACGAGGTGAAGACCGAGGGCGACGCGTTCATGGTGGCGTTCGCCGATGCGCCCGACGCGGTGCGCTGGGCGCTGGCCGTCCAGGAGCGCATGCCGGGCCTGGAGGCAGCCAAGGAACAGGGCGTAGACATCCGTGTGCGCATCGGTGCGCACACCGGCGAGCCGATCTGCGAGGCAGACCCCACCAGCGGGCGCATGGACTACTTCGGGCCGATGGTCAATCGCGCCGCCCGGATCGGGAGCGCGGGCCACGGCGGGCAGATCCTGCTGAGCGACCGGTGCTGCGAGGAGTCCGCCGGCGCCGCCCGCGAATCCGGCGCTGTGCTCACCGAACTCGGGCAATTTCGGTTCAAGGGGCTCTCGCGCTCCGAGCGCGTGCACCAGGTGCTGCCGGCCTCTCAGGCCGACCGGACCTTCCCCAAGATCGCCTCGCTGGATGAAGCGCAGACGAACATGCCCGAGCTCGGGACCACGTTCGTCGGGCGCGAACGAGAGACCCAGGAAGTCTCGGAGCTGCTGCTGGACGGGAAGACCCGCCTGCTGACGCTCAGCGGGCCGGGCGGCATCGGGAAGACGCGCCTCTCTCTGCGGGTCGGCAGCGAGGTGCTCGACCGCTTCGAAGGGGGAGTGTGGTTCTGCGACCTGACAGAGGCGTGGTCGGAAGACGCCGTGTGCCAGGCGGTGGCGAGCGCGCTGAGCGTCCCGCTCCCCGCCGGGAAGGCGCCGGCCGATGCGATCGCTTCGATCCTCGAGTTCCGCAAGCCGCTCCTGCTGATCTTCGACAACTTCGAGCAGGTCGCCGAGCACTCCAAGGCGACGGTCGGCCTGTGGCTGCGAAAGGCGTCGAATGTCTCGGTGCTCACCTCGAGCCGTGTGTTGCTCGGGATCGCCGGCGAGCGCGAGTACAGGCTGGAACCGCTGTCGATGCCCCCGACGGGCGCCAAGGCGCTGACCGATACGAGGGCGCTGGCGAGCTACGACGTGGTGCGCCTGTTCGTCGAACGCGCCCGCGAGGCCAAGCCGGCGTTCGAACTCGGGCCGGACAACGCCCGCGAGGTAGCGGAGATCTGCGTCGCGCTCGAGGGCATGCCCCTGGCAATCGAGCTGGCGGCGGCGCGCGTCCGCCTGATGGACCCGGCGCAGATGACCAAGAAGCTCAACCAGAAGTTCAAGCTGCTCCGGTCGTCGCGGCGCGACCTGCCCGCGCGCCAGCAGACGCTCACCGGCGCAATCGACTGGAGCTACGACCTGCTGTCGGACTGGGAGCGGGCGGCGCTGTGCCAGGTGTGCGCCTTCCGCGGCGGCTTCTTCCTCGAAGCGGCCGAGGAGGTCATCGATCTGGAGGAATTCGACGACGCCCCCTTCGGCATCGACGCCATCGAGGTCCTGCGAGACTACAGCCTGCTGACGACGAGCGAGACTCCGCTGGGCACGCGGATCCGCATGTACGTCGCGATCCGCGAGTACGCCGAAGAGAAGATCGACGAGAACATCGGCGATGAGGGCAAGCTCGCGACCGAGCAGCGCCACGCGGCACACTATGTGTCCTACGCCGAGGAGTGGGACGAGCGGCGCGGCAGCGAGGACGCCATCGAGGCGTTCGACAGGCTCGAGCTCGAAGTCGAGAACCTCTTCGCGGTGCAGGACCGATCCTTGGAGTGGGACGAGGTGAACACCGCGGCGCGGGCGATCCTGGCGCTCGCCGTCACGATGGCGGTGCGGGGGCTCAGCACCGAGCGCGTGCCCCGTCTCGAACGGGCGCTCGGCGCTGTGCGCGAGGCCGACGCCGGCGACACGCTGCTGGAGGTCCGCCTGATGACCGCGCTGTGCCTCGCGTGCCAGGACCGCGGCGAATGGGACAAGGCGGCGGAGATCGCCGAATCCAGTGTGGGCATGGCCGAATCGATCGGCGCCGAGCAGCAACGGGGCAGCGCGCTGATCCAGCGCGCCGAGATGCACCGCCTCCGCGGCGACCTGGAGGGCGCGCTGGTCAGCTTCGACGACGCGGCCGAGCTGTTCGAGGCCATCGGTGACACCTCGGCGCTCGGGCGATCCGTCGGCGGGCGCGGCGCCGTCCTGTGGAAGATGGGGCGGTACGAAGAGGCGATCGAGTGCTTTACCAAAGCGGCGGAGCTGTTCGAGGAGACCGGCAACAAGGCGGGGCAGGCCCGCAACGTCAGCGGGCGGGGGATCATCCTGGCCGAGCTCCACGACTACGACGGCGCGATCCGCTGCTATGAAGAGGCCGAGTCCATGCACCGCCTCATGGGCAACCACATGCAGCTGGCCAAGACCCTGGGCAACAAGGCGATCGTCCAGTGGCGACGCGGCGATGCCGACCAGGCCCTCGCCACGCTCGATCAGGCCGAGAAGCTCAATCGCGAGCAGGGGAGCACGGCGAGCGTCGCCCGGAACATCGGGATCCGCGGCCAGGTGCTCCAGGAACTCGGCCGTCTCGAGGAGGCCCTCGCCTGCTTCGAGGACGCCGAGGGGATCCACCGCAAGCTCGGCAACCCGTCGGGCATCGCCTCGAACCTCTCGCGGCGCGGCCACGCGCTGGCGCGCCTCGGCCGGAACGAGGAGGCCGCCGCGCCGTTCGAAGAGGCGGCGGCAACCTTCGACCAGATCGGTGAGGGTTCGACGCGCGAGTCATATGAATGCCGGGTTGCCCACGCGATCTGTCTCGACGCCTTGGGAGACGCCGACAGCGCGCGCGAAGCCGCCGTGCTGGCGTTGCATATCGCCGAAGACACCGGGCTCGTCAACGCGAGCGAGTCTGACGAGGAACTCGGCGAGCAGCTCGGACGCCTCCGCGGGCTCGCCGGTCGGTCTTGACGCCGCTACCTGCGCCGGCGTCCGATCACGACACCGGAGAGCGCCAGTATCGCGAGCGAGCCGGGAGCCGGGACCGCAACCACGTAGATGTCGTACACATCGAACGACTGGATCATGCCGCGGCCGTCGGCGCCGGGCGAGAACGATGTGGGCATGCGCAGAGACAGGAAGTCGTACTCGGCTCCCCCGCCCCGGTCGGCGCCCCCGAAGAGCGAGAGAGATCGGTCTTCACCCTCGTCGATGATCGTGAGCGGACCCTGGAAGAACTGGGGGCCGCCCCCTTCGCTATCGACGTTCACCGCGATCGACGGGACATCGAGCCCCGCGCCGGCGGGCACGGTCAGTCGGGCGATGAACACCGATTGCAATCCGAAGAACGGCCCCTGCGAGCTCATCACACCGTTGGCGCTGCCCCACGTGCCCGAAAGCACGTTCGGACCGAAGCTGATGTTCGACATGCCGGGACCGGACGCCTCATACGAGGTCGATGAAGCGGTCAGCGGATCGAGCGCCACGTAGCTGTCGAATTCGAGCGCCGGGAACGAGTCGATCGCGCCGGAGGTCGGCGGGAAGTCCGAGCCGTTGGGATCCTGGTAGAAGTTGCCTCCCACCGACTGGATCGGCTGGCCGGGATTCCCCGATCCCCCGGCGAAGACGTCGAACACAACGAACGGGAACGTGCTCGCGCTCGCTACCGGCGCAGACACGACCACCGCGCACGCGGCGACCATCAGGCGCTGTTTCATCAGACGTGTTCCTCTCTCCGCGCCGCGTAGGCGGGGTGCTGCCGAGAACTCCGAACGGATCTCTCGCCCCTCGAACTGAGCCTACTCCCGATCCCAACGGAGGCCAATAAAATCACCCACCCGGGAGCGCGATTCGGGCCGAAGCTCAGGCGTTCCGCCCGTCGAGGTCCTCACCGATCGTGTCGATGAACCGCGGGTCGTCGTCCCGGCGCTCCGCAGCCCCGGTGAGAGCGTGGCTGCGCGGGTCGTACTTGCCGAACAGCTCGTCTCGAACAGACCCCGACCACAGGGGTGCGCCGCGGAAGTAGGCGGCCCGGCAGATCAGGTGCGCGGCCACGGGCACGGTCGCGAACAGGAACACCACGATCAGCACGGAGCGAACGACGACGTCGAAATCGCCGAACCAGACCGCCACCGCGATGAGGAGACAACCCACTCCGAGCGTTCCGGCCTTGCTGGAGGCCTGGATGCGGGTCAGGTAGTCGGGCATGCGCAGGATGCCCAGGCCGGCGAGGAAGCTGAACACGAGGCCGGCGCCGAGAAACACCGTCGCGACTATTTCTCGAACGATCATTTCGGCGCCCCCTTCTCCAGATAGAGCGCAAAGGCCACCGTGCCGAGGAACATCAGGATGGCGATACCGATGCCCACGTGCAGGAGCACCGGCTGCGCCGTCATGATGGCGTAGATCGCCACGACACCGACGGCGAGCGTCGCCAGCAGGTCGAGCGCTACGACCCGATCGGGCAGCGCGGGCCCGCGGATCAGGCGCACCACGACGATCACCATCGAGACTCCGACGGATCCCAGCGCCGCCTGCAGCACCACGAGGAACCAGCCGGTCGGAGCCGGGGGGATCTCGGGAGCAGGCGCGCCCGATTCGGCGGCGCCGAGCGCGGCGCTCAGGATCGCTTCGAGCGCTGGGTTCATCCGAACAACTCCCGGAGCCGCCGCTCGAATCCGTTCTTGATCTCCTCGACGAACCGCTCGGGATCGCCCACGTCCATCGCGTGGATGTACAGCACGGATCGATCGTCGGCGACGTCGAGCGAGAGCGTCCCCGGTGTGAGCGTGATCATGTTGGCCAGGAGAGTGAGCTCGATCTCTCCCTTGGGCTCGAGGGGCACCGCCACGATGCCCGGGTGCATCAGCCGGTTCGGCCCCAGCACGTAGATCGCCATCCTCACATTTGCGCGGATCAACTCCCAGCCGAAGAACAGCAGCAGACGCACCGCGGCGGGCGCCTTGCTGAAGTACCGCGACGGCCCGAGCGCACGCTGCACGAGCATCAGGATCACGTAGCCGACGACGAAGCCCACGCCCAGGTTGACCGGCGTGAACTGCTCGGTGACGAAGACCCACGCGAGCGCCAGCAGCAGGTTCCAGACGAGCGCGGTCACGGCTGGGCCTCCGTTTCATCCAATCCCGGATCGAGCACGCCGACGCGCTCGATGTAGTCCGACGGATCGAGCAGACCGAGCGCCGCCTCCCGGCAGTACGAGAACACGGGGCCCGCGCCCAGGCCCATCGCGACGATCAGGATCGACAGCACGATCGCCGGCGCGGGGCTCGCCGTCGCGCGGCTGCGCTCGCTCGCCCCGCCCTCACCGTCCGGGCTCGGCTTCCAGAACACCTCGAGCCACACGCGCGCGATGGCGTAGAGCACGAGCACGCTGCACACGAGCGCGACGATCGCGATGCCGTAGTGCTCCCCCCGGAACGACGCGCCGATCAGCGCGAGCTTGGGGAACACGCCCGACAGGGGCGGCACACCCGCGAGAGAGAAGGCCGCGATCGCCCACATCACCGAGAGCCAGGGCCGCTCGAGCGCCAGGCCGCCGAGCCGGCCGATCTCGTCGGTGCCCTTCCATCGCTCGATCGATCCAGCGAGGATGAACAGCGACGCCTTCACCAACACCGTGTGGAAGAGATAGAAAATCGACCCGGCGAGCCCCAGCAGCACGACGGCCTGCACCTCGGCGGACGCATCGACGTACGCCCGGTCGCCCAGGCCGATCATTAACCCGGGCCCGATCAGCGCGAACCCGATCGAGCTGATGATCAGGAACGACAGCTGGCGGCGCAGCACGTTCTGCGCGATGGCGCCCAGCCCGCCCACGATCAGCGAAGACCCCGCGGCCGCGAGGATCAGCGTGTGCGTCGTGGGCACATCCAAAACGAAGATGAGCGTGAACACGCGCAGGATCACGTAGAGGCCGACCTTGGTCAGCAGAGCCGCGAAAAGGGCCGAGATCGGCGCCGGCGGCGTGTGGTAGGAGGCCGGCAGCCAGAAGAAGAGCGGGAAGACGCCCGCTTTGATGCCGAAGGCCACCAGGAACATCACCGCCAGCGTGCTCACCATGCCCTTGGCGCTGTCGTCGAGTTGGACGACCCGAACCGCGAGATCGGCCATGTTCAGCGTGCCGACGAGCCCGTAGAGGATGCCGATGGCGCTCAGGAAGATCGCCGAAGAGAGCAGGTTGAGCGTGACGTACTTGATCGAGCCCTCGAGCTGCGGGCGCTCGCCACCGAGGGCGAGCAGCACGAACGAGCTCATCAGCATCACCTCGAACCACACGTACAGATTGAAGATGTCGCCGGTCAGGAAGGCACCGCACACGCCCATCAGCAGCGTGTTGACCATCGCGTAGTAGCCGAACAGCTCGCGGCGCTTGTCGATCATGGGGACTGAGTACAGGGCGATCGCCAGGGCCACGATCCCGGTGATCAGCACCATGCCGGCCGAGAGCCGGTCGACGACGAACGAGACGCCGACCGGGGCATCCCAGCCGCCGATCTGCACGGACTGGACGCCCGAGGTCGTCACGAGCGCCACCAGCCCGCCCCCGCACAACGCCAGCGCCACCGCGCCGACCAGGTTGGTCACGCGCTGGATCCGGCGAGACCGTCGCGTGAGCAGGCAGAGGATCGCCGCGACGAAGGGCACGAGCACCGGGCTGACGATCAGGGCGCTCACGCGTCGGCCGCCTTCCCGGCGCTGTCGGTCGCGCGCATGTCGTCGAGGTCGTCGGTGCCGACCACGGCGTTGACCCGGTGCACGAGCACGATGGTGAACGCCGTCACACCGAACGAGATCACGATCGCCGTCAGGATCAACGCCTGGGGCAGCGGGTCCGGGGCGGTGTCCACCGGGAGCACGGTCTCGCCCGCCTCGATGATGGTCGTGCGCCCGCGCACGAGCCCGCTGGCCGTGAAGATCAGCAGGTTCGCGGCGTGCGAGAGGATCAGCAGCCCGAACACCAGCTTCACCACGTTCCGTCGCTGCAGCAGGTACAGAGAGCAGGCGTAGAGCACACCGATCGTCATGGCCATCAGCAGCGTCACCCGGTCACTCCTCCGCGAGCGTGAGCACCATGATCATCGTGATGGACGCCACCACGATGTACACCCCGACGTCGAACAGCAGCGGCGTGCCGACCTTGAGCTTCCCGAGCAGCGGGATATCAAACTCGTGCCACATGGCCTGCAGGAACGGCTCGCCCATCGCCAGAGGGATGAGCCCGCTCAGCAGCGCCATCGCGAGCCCGACCCCGAGGAGCGTCTCGAGGTTGACGTGCAAGAGCGCCAGCGTCTCGCGCGGATTGAACGCCATCGCGTGCAGCGCCAGGCCCGAAGCGGCGATGAGCCCGCCGATGAACCCGCCGCCCGGCTCGTTGTGCCCGCGCAGCAGCACGATCACCGAGAACATCAGCAACAGCGGGAGCATGAGCCGGGTGGTCGTCTGGAGGATCGGCGAGTTCATGCGCCACCCCCCTCGCGCGGCACGCGCAGACGGAGCAGCGTGTACACCCCCACCGCCGCGATACCCAGCACGACGATCTCGCCCATCGTGTCGATCGCCCGGAAGTCGACGAGGATGACGTTGACGACGTTGCGGCCCTTGCCCTCGGGAACGCTGAGCTCGTTCATCGCCGTGCTGATCGGTGGGAGCGTGTCGAGTTCCCGGTCCAGCAGCACGAGGACCGAGACCAGCGACCCCATCACTCCCGCGATGATCGCGTCGCCCGTGCGCGACAGGCGGCTCGCGTACACGCCGAAGCGCGGCAGACGATAGAGCACCAGCACGAGCAGGATCACCATCAGCGTCTCGATCGCGAACTGCGTGAGCGCCAGGTCGGGCGCACCGAACGCGACGTACAGCAGCGTGATCGAGTACCCGACCACCCCCAGCGCCGCGACAGCGCCCAGGCGCCCCCGCGAACGGACCGCGATGATCGCCGACGAATTGATCAGCACGATCAGCACGCCCTCGAAGAAGCTCACATCATCGAAGGCGAGGTCGAGGTCAGGCAGGCGGACCTCCGAGAGCAGGACGCTTCCGACGCCCGCGACCGTCGCGACCATGACGGCCACGATGTACAGGCGCAGGTAGCCGTTCTGGATCATGCCGGTCGCGACGCCCGCGATCGCTTTCAGCAAGCGCAGGATCCCGGAGTACGCCGCCTCGGGGCCGATCGCATCGATAGCGCCGAGCTTCCCGGCCAGTGCGCGGAAGGGCTTGCGGAGCACGAACAGGACGATGCCAAGCGTCGAAGCGCTCGCGCCCAGACCGAGGGCGGTGTTCAGGCCGTGGAAGACCGCCAGGTGCTTCTCGACGGGCTCGCCCGACACCGATTCGGCCACGGCGCGCACCAGCGGGCCGAACACC
>JANQQR010000017.1 GCA_028289195.1 Phycisphaerales bacterium
CGGGTGATCTGCGGGCGCTGGTCGCGGAGCGCCTTGCGCCGCGCTTCGGGAACGTGTGGCTGGTCGGGGGCGCGCGGCTCTGTCGCGAGTTCCTGAGGCTCGATCTGGTTGATGCCATCACGCTCATGCACGCGCCGATCACTCTCGGCGGGGGCGTTCGCCTGTTCGGCGATGAGGGCGATGACGAGCGGCGCTGGCGATTGACGAACGCGAAGCCCTATCGCGACGGGTTCGTCGAGCTTTCCTACACCCGCGCGGCGCCCGCTTAGTCGTCGCGACCCGGCGGCTTGCGCAGCTTCTTGATCTCGCCCCGTTCCTTCTTGGCCTGGAGCCGGCGCTTCTTTGAGCCGAGCGTCGGCTTGGTCTTTTTGCGGGGCTTGGGTGGGACCTTGGCGCGGACGATCAGCTCGCGGAGGCGGCGCAGGCAGTCGTCCTTGTTGGCCCGCAGGCTACGGCTGTCGTCGCTCGTGATGATCAGCTCGCCGGCGTCGGTCACCAGGTGGCTGGCCAGCGACACCAGGCGAGCCCGGGCCGCCTGAGAGATCGGGATCGCCCCGATCTCGATGCGCAGCTCGGCCTTGGTCGCCACCTTGTTGACGTTCTGGCCCCCCGGCCCGCTGGACCGCACCGCCGAGAAGCGCAGCAGCGCGGGGTCCACGCGCACGCCGGGGGCGATCTCGGTTCCGGTCGGGATTGGGGGTTCTCCACTGGTCATGGGTGGCACCGGGCGAGGCACGCTAGGCTTGGGGCATGCGCAGCGCACCGGAAGCGGCGTCGATCGCCTGCCTTGTGTCTTTCGTCCTCGCGGGGCTCTGCGCTCCTGCGTGCGCGCAGGATTTGGACTCGTCGATTGTCCCCGAGACCGACCCCCCGCCCGAAACAGAGGCGCCCGTCGAGACCGACCTCGGCGTCGAAGCCGACCTGTCGCTCGATCCCACCGAGGCCGACCCGACCTGGTCGTGGGTCGTCGAGGTGAAGCCCATGATCTGGGTGCCCGGGCTCCGCGGAGACGTCGAGCTGCCCCGGAGTTCGTCGGTCGACGTCGAGACGATCAACATCGACGAGGTGGAAGCCACGCCCGCCGGGCGGATGTCGATCCGCGCCGGCAACTGGACGTTCCGATTCCGCGGCTATGCATTCAGCCTCGATGAGAGCGACGAGGCGCGTTCGTCGTTCACGCTCGGCGGGGGCACCGTTGCCGCGGGCGACCCGGTGTTCTCGGATCTCGAGCTTGCCGGTTTCGACGTGACCGCCGGCTACCGCCTGTGGACGCCGGTGGAATCGGTGGAGAACGAGACGAGGCTCGGCTTCGATCTCTACGGCGGCGTGCGTGTGAACTCGCTCGATCTCGACGTGACGTCGAACGACCTCCGGTCGCAGGAGGACTACGTCTGGCTCCAGCCCCTCGTCGGGCTGGAGATGCAGATCGACTTGCCGCGGGGCTTCGGCGTCGAGGCGTCGTTCGACGTCGGCGTGCAGCCCTTCGGAGATGAGACGGCCTTCAGCTGGGACGCGACCGCGGCGTTCCAGTGGCGCTTCGCCCGCCACGCCGGGCTCGAGATCGGCTTTCGCCATCAGCAGTTGCTGCTCGAAAAAGGCTCGGGGAGCAACGATTTCGAGTTCGACGCCTCCCTGGCCGGCCTCTACGGGGCGCTGGTGTTCCGCTTCTAGCGCAGCGGACCTGCCGCTGGGGCGCGGGCGGTCGCGTCCTCAGCGTGGTGAATCTCGGTCCGGGTTGTGCTAAGAATCAGTTGTCATGCGCATTATCAGCGGCACAGCCAAGGGCCGGCGTCTGCACTCGCCCAGGGGCACCGACAAGACCCGGCCCCTGCCCGACCGGGTCAAGACGGCGGTCTTCAACATGCTCACCGGCCACCTCGAGGGCCAGCGGGTGCTCGACGCGTTCGCGGGGACGGGCGCCTTCGGCCTCGAGTGCCTCTCGCGTGGGGCGGAGTGGTGCGTGTTCATAGAGCGCGATCGCGAGATCGCCACGCTTCTGAAGCGGAACGCCGAGGACCTCGGTCTCGCCGACCAGGCCCAGTTCGTGCAGGGCGATGCGCTGGCGCCGTCGTCGATCGCGCGGGCGCCGCGCCCGCTGCACGTCGTCTTCTTCGACCCGCCGTACCCGCTGATGCACGAGCAGGCGGCGCGCGATCGGATCTTCGCCCAGTTCTCCAAGGCTGTCGGGCTGCTCGACGCCGAGGGATTCGCCCTGCTGCGCACGCCCTGGCCGTTCGTCGACTACGTGGGCGAGGAGGGCAACCGGCGCAAGCTCGAGCTGAGCCTCGACGTCGAGGGGGCACGCGGGCCCGAGACCCACGTCTACGGCAGCACCGCCGTGCACTGGTACATGCGTCAGGGCTCGGACGAAGAAGCGGGCTGAGCGCCCGGTTCGTTCTGCTGGCGCTGCTCCTGGTACTGGCGCTGCAGGCGCTCCTCGCCGCCGATCTTCAGGTCGACGAGCACGATGTAGAGGAACACCATCAGCACCGCCATCAGCGCGACCATCGACCCCAGCACCAGCCTCCCGCTGAGCGCGACGCGCCGGGCGGGCTTCGATGGAGCCGGAGAGCGGGATGGATCCGTGCCGGGGCTGCTCACGCTGCTGGAGCATAGCCGGGTGTAGACTCGGCGCGATGGCGTCGGGACCGGAGCGAGCACGGGCGGTTGCGTTGGAGGTCGTCGGCGCGCTGCGCGACGCCGGGCATGTCGCGTACTTCGCCGGGGGCTGCGTGCGCGACGAAATGCTCGGCCTGCACCCCAAGGACTTCGACGTCGCGACCGACGCCACCCCGGAGCGGGTGCACGAGCTGTTCCCACGGGCCCGCGAGGTCGGCAGGGCGTTCGGGGTGATGCTGGTGCACAAGCGCGGCATCACGGTCGAGGTCACGACGTTCCGGCGCGAGGGCGTCTACAGCGACCGGCGGAGGCCCGACGACGTGGAGTTCACCGACGCCCGGACCGATGCCGCGCGCCGAGATTTCACGATCAACGCCCTGTTCATTGATCCACTCGACACGAGCGAGAGCCCGATCGGCCGGGTGATCGACTACGTCGGCGGCAGGTCCGACCTCGAGCGGAGAGTGATCCGCGCCGTCGGGGACCCCGACGCGAGGCTCAGCGAGGACAACCTCCGTGCGCTCCGCGCCGTGCGGTTCGCCTCGAGGCTCGGGTTCGAGATCGAGCAGGCCACCGGCGAGGCGATCACGCGTCATGCGCGCGAGCTCGACGGCGTGAGCCGGGAGCGCGTCGGCGAGGAGGTGCGCATGATGCTGCGCGCGCCGACGCGCTCCGAAGCGATCGCGCTGCTGGAATCGCTCGGGCTCGATGGTCCCGTCCTGGAAGAAGCCGGTGGCGCGCGGGCGGACCTGTCGCTGGTCGACGGTCTCGACGCGGACGCGAGATTCGCCGGCGCGCTGGCTGCCTGGGCGATCGGGCGAGCGCAGTCACAGAGCGCCGCGTCCATCGACTCGGGAGCCAAGGAGGTCGTGCTCCGGTGGCGCCGGGCGCTGTGCCTGAGCAACGACGAGCGCGACGAGATGCTGGCGACCCTGCGGGGCGTCGCGTTGCTCGAGACGGGTTGGGCCGACGCCGGCGTGGCCCGCCGGAAGCGCTGGGCGTCGGGCGCATGGTTCGGCGTCGCGCTCTCGCTCGTCGCCCGCCGGGATCCGGCGCTCGAGGGCGCGATCCGGGCGGATGTCGAGACCCTTGCCGCGACAGAGGGAGGCCTCGCTCCAACGCCGCTCATCACGGGGGACGACCTGGTGGCCTCGGGGTACCGGCCCGGCCCGGCGTTCGCCGGCTGGCTGGACCGGGCGTACGACGCTCAGCTCGAGGGCCGGGTGAGCACCCGCGACCAGGCGCTGGAACTGGTCGCCGGGTTGGTGTCGGGAACAGACGACGCCTCCCCGCGCTAGCGGGGGAACCCGCGGCGGATCGGCGCGTACAATAGAAGGAGTGGGTTGGAGCTCCGGGCCTCGCTATCCCCTTGTTCGGTGTATGAACGGGTGAGCGCGGAGCAGGCGTGAGCGACCCACAGGGAACGATCGCAACTTGGGGGTCCGCGCGGTGCGCGATCTCGGCCCGATGCAAGACCAGGAGACGCAGATGATCGCTTCATTCGGATTCCGCACCTCCACGGCCAGGGGCCTGGCAGCCTCGTGTCTCGTCGGGCTCATCGCCCTCGGCGGGGCGACAGGCGTCGCACCGAGCGCGCTCGCGCAGAGCGGGTCGTCTTCCGCGTCCGATTCCGGCGAGCTCGACCAGCTGATCCTCGACGATGGCAAGGTCATCAACGGCCGGATCATCGAGATCAACGACAGCATCGTGCGCATGAAAATCGTCGTCGCCGGCATCTCGGCGGAGACGACCTACGACCGCGGACGCGTCGTTCAGATCAAGCGTGCCGCGGAGGCGAGCGCCGAGAGTGCGCCCAGCTCCGCGCCGAAAGCGAGCAGCGCCACGAGCGCGTCGACCTCTTCGATCACGAGGTCCGTTCCGGGCACCAAGTCCAGCAATGCGCTGGCCGGGATGGACCCCGACGCAGCCAAGCTCTACGTGGTCGAGCTCCACGGACGCTGGGGCGTCGACGTCTCCCAGACGCCTCTCGAAGACGTCTTCGCGGACGTGGACAAGACCTTCGATGACCTTGTCGAGTACCACGAGTCCGGGGCTCACCGGATGGTGGTTGATGAGTCGGTGCGCGACAAGCACGTCGTCGTCTTGAAGATGGATGTCTCGGCCACCAGCGGTTTCAACGCCATCTTCGCGGCCGAAGAGATGGCGCCGATCGTCATGAAGGAGATCAACCAGAAGAAGCGCCGCGTGGTGTTCTGGGTCGAGCTCGCCGCCGGAGGGGCCGCGTTCCTGCCGTGGGTGAGCCCCGAGATCTACTTCACGTCCGACGGCGTGATGGGCGGAGCCGCGGATCTTGACGAATTCTCCACGGGCGACGAGCTCGTCGACGAGAAGCTGATCGGCGCCTTCGTCGGCGCCGCCGAGGGCTACGTGATCCAGGGCGGCCGGGCCGAGCACCTGCCGGTGATGCACGCGATGCTCCGCAAGCAGAACTGGCTGCTGGCCAGGTTCGAGGGCGGCAAGCCGGTGTACTTCACGCAGGCGCCCCCCAGCGGTGACGACGACGACTCCCGTCGAGGCGGCAGCGACGACGAATCCGCGGCCGACCTGCTCAACGCCGAGTTCGAGGGCCGGACCTGGGTCGTGCTGAGCGACGACGGCGAGGGCGACTACGCCGACGAGTTCGAGTTCGAGGGCAACGACGTGCTGGCGCTCAACGCCGAGTGGGCAGACAAGCTCGGCATCTCGAGCGGCACCGCCGATACGGTCGACGATCTCGCCTTCGAGTTGGGCGTCCACCGCAACTACCAGCAGATCGAAGAGCCCCGCGGCCAGAAGCTCGCCGAGCGCTGGAAGACGCAGGTCGCCGACGCGATCGAGAAGGTGAACCGCGATCCGAACAACGGCTACCCCCTCGGGCGCATGTGGGAAGACCTGCAAGATCTCGACCGCGCCGGGCGCGGCCAGGACGCCCGCAGGGTCCGCGGCCAGAAGATGTCGTTGCTCCGCAAGATCAAGGGCATCCTCGCCCGGTACCAAGAGGTGCTCGACCCGGACCGCCAGATCCAGAGCGAGATCGATGTCCGCATCGAGGAGCTCCGCCTCGAGGCGCTGATCGAGAACGCGCGCGATCGCGACCAGGACCGCGGCGGCGGGCGCTGAGCACCGGGCTGACCCAACCAGAGAAACCCCACTCGGCCCGAGCCGGGACAGGAACAGAATGACCAGCAGATTCCTGAAGAACGTTGTCTTTGCCGCCGTCGGCGCCCTGATGCTTCTGGCGCCGGGCGCCGCGATCGCCGACACGCTCCACCTCAAGGACGGGCGCACACTCGAGGGGTACCTCAAGAGCGAGGGCGACGGCTTCGTCTACTTCGTTGTGCGCATCGGCGGTATCGAGCGAGAGATGCTCTTTTCGATGGTCGACATCGAGCGCATCGAGCGTTCCGACGACGGCAGCGGCGCCGCCGATCCCGATCCGGGCGACGCGAACGCCGGCATGCCGGCCCCCGCCACGGAGCCTCGCACCGAGCCCCGCGCCGACCCGCCGGTCTCGAGCACCGCGACCAAGGTGGCCTTCCTCTCGCTCGAAGACGAGGTCGGCCTCTACTTCAACAAGATCTCGATGGAGCAGGCTTCGGAGTACCTCAAGAAGGACGAGCCCGACGTGCTGGTCCTCGTGGTCAACTCGGGCGGCGGCGCGCTGATCGAGATCGAGCCGATGAGCGACTTCATCCACGAGGAGCTCAAGAAGGACTACCGCGTGGTCGCGTGGGTCGAGTCCGCCATCAGCGCCGCGTGCATGACCACCTTCAACTGCGAAGAGATCTACATGACCACGCAGGGGCAGATGGGCGGCAACGTCGCCTTCCGTTCCGACGGCAGCAACGCCCAGGCGCTGGAAGGGCGGGAGCTTGCCGAGGTGCTCCGCCTGGGCGAGAAGCTCTCGCGCCGCGGCAGCCGCAACCCGCTGATCATGCGCTCGATGCAGGTGTTCATGACCCTGAGCGCCGACATCGACGAATACGGCAACGTGACCTGGTACGACAACGACCAGGGCGAGTTCCTCGTGAGCCCGCAGGACCGCATCCTCACGCTCAACTCCTTCGACGCCGAGCGTTACGGCGTGTCCAACGGCACCGCCGACACCAAGGACGAGCTGCTGCGCTCGATGGGTGTCACCGAGTGGGTCGAGGTCGGCCAGGACGCGGACCGCAACATCCGCAAGTTCCGGCGGAACGTGAAGGACCTCCAGGAGCGCGCCAACGAGCTGCTCACCAAGTGGAACCAGGCGATGCAGCTGGCCGGCAACGGCAACGAGGACCTCTCGAACCAGGGCATCGGTCGCGCCCGCGCCGTGCTCCGCCAGCTCCGCGGCATGGTGAACCGCGCCCCCTCGTTCAAGACCTACACCATCTTCACCGACGAGTGGTTCCGCGATCGCGAGGAAGAGCTGCGAGATCTGCGCCGGCCCTGACCGTCCCTCGCTCGCAGCCAAGACCCGGATCTCCCCAGAACCCCGCTCGAGCGGGGTTTTTTCTTCCCCCGCCGAGCCTCATGGCGGTGGTATCATCGACCCGGAGACCGACTCGCTCTCGGTGGGGAGCGAAGGGAGAAAGGTGAAGCATGACCTCTGAGACATCGCCTCAACGCGATCCCGCTGCCGACGTGGCCGGGGCGCCGGGAACCGTTCTCGACACGTCGTTCGTGCCCGCGGGCTTCGACGCGACCAAGTGGGAGAACATCGAGCCGCTCATGGCCGCGCTCCTGGAGCGCCAGGTCGATTCCGCGGACGCCTTCGAGCGCTGGCTGCTGGATCGCAGCGAGCTCGATGCCGCGTGCAGCGAGTCGCGGGCGCAGCTCTACATCGCGATGACCTGCCACACCGACGACGAGGCCGCGTCTGGTGCGTACAAGCGCTTCATCGAAGAGGTGCCGCCCAAGCGCCGGCCCAAGAGCTTCGAGCTCGACAAGCGCCAGGCCGCTCTCGCCGAGCAGTTCGGGATGACCGGCGGGCGGTACCACGTGCTGCACCGGGCCACCAAGGCGGACGTCGACCTGTTCCGCGCCGACAACGTGCCCATCCAGACCAAGGTCGAGAAGCTGAGCCAGGAGTACCAGTCGGTCACCGGCGCGATGACCGTCGAGTTCGACGGCAAGGAGCGCACGCTGCCGCAGATGGGGGTGTTCATGCAGAACACCGACCGCTCCGTGCGCGAGAGCGCCTGGCGGGGCGTCGCGGCGCGCCGCCTGCAGGACCGGGACAAGATCCAGGACATCTTCGACGAGCAGATCAGGCTGCGCCACCAGATCGCGCTCAACGCGGGCTTTGCCAACTTCCGCGACTACACCTTCAAGGCGATGCACCGCTTCGACTACACGCCCGAGCACTGCTTCGCGTATCACGAGGCCGTCGAGAAGCACGTGGTGCCGTTCAATCGCGAGATCAACGCCCGGCGCAAGGCGTCGCTCGGGGTGGACTCGCTCCGCCCGTGGGATCTGGCGGTCGACGAGAAGGGGCGCCCGCCCCTGACGCCCTTCGAGGGCGGGGACGACCTGCTGGTGCGCTCGCGGCGCATGTTCGATGCGCTCGGGCCTGAGTTCGGCGAGATGTTCGGCGAGCTGGGCGAGAACGGCGAGCCGGGCGAGTGCCTGGATCTCGACAGCCGCAAGGGCAAGGCTCCGGGCGGGTACCAGTACATGCGCGATCGCACGCGCCGCCCGTTCATCTTCATGAATGCCGCGGGGCTGGACCGCGACGTGAAGACGATGGTGCACGAGGCGGGCCACGCGTTCCACAGCCAGCTCTCGAGGGCCGAGCCGCTGATGGCCTATCGCGACTCGCCGATGGAGTTCGCCGAGGTCGCGTCGATGGCGATGGAGATGCTCTCGATGCCCTACTGGGACCGGTTCTACCCCGAGCCCGAGGACCTGGCCCGCGCCAAGCGCGACCAGCTCGAGGGCCACGGCATCGGCATCCTCGCGTGGATCGCCCAGATCGACGCCTACCAGCACTGGATGTACGAGAACCCCGAGCACACCCGCGACGAGCGCACCGCCAAGTGGCTCGAGCTCGACGCCCGCTTCGGAGATGCGCTGGACTGGACCGGGCTGGACGACGAGCGCGCCTACCAGTGGCACCGCCAGCTCCACCTGTTCATCCACCCGTTCTATTACATCGAGTACGGCATCGCCCGCCTCGGCTCGCTGGGGCTGTGGCTCGCGTCGCTCGAGGACGGCGAGGCGAGCGCGCTGGAGAGCTACAAGAAGGGCCTGACCCTCGGCGGCTCCAAGCCCCTGCCCGAGTTGTTCAACGCCGCGGGCCTGCCGTTCGACTTCGGGCCGGCGACGGTGGAGCGCCTGGTGACCGCGGCGCGGGGTGAACTGGCCAAGCTGCCGGAGTAGACCGCCGGGTGCCATGGCCTTTCGTGGGTCTGCACGAAAGGCCATGAACTGAGGTGTTGGATCGTGGCCTTTCCCGGCGGACCGGGAAAGACCACGGCACCCGTCGCGCGGGCGTCGGCGTATCTACCAGCATGAACGCACTTAGAGGCAGGCGTCGCCAGCGGATCGGCGCCCTGTGTTCATTCATCGCTGTTCTTGCGCTCGGGTTCGCGTTCGGGGTGCTCGTGTCGATCGCGGGCCTTTCGCGCACGGGGTACGTGCACGTCGGCACCGGGCAGCTCAGGGAGGAGATCCGGATCGGACCGGTGCTCGTGCAGCGCTCCGAGCATCTGGGCAACGGGTTCGCGTTGATCCCCGCCCCCCGTCAGGCGCAGTTCGACGCCCAAGCGATGGGCTGGCGTGCCGCGTACCGCTTCCGCGGCCGATCGTCACGCTATTCTCCATCGATGACCGGCATGCCGGTGCAGGAGATGATGACTCACGTGGCGCAATCGGTGGAGCTGATTGGGATGGAACGGGCGAGCGAGATCAAGACTCGATACATCACCCACGCGGCGGCCGGCGATCCGTACGCCGCCGCGAAACAGGCGCGACTGGAACTGGATGAGGCGCTCGCCGCTTCGGGCTTCGGCGCGTCCAGGAGTTCCCGGTGAACGAGTCCGCATCCCGCCCCACAGTCATCGTCGCCCTCTGGGAGGGCGTCGAGCTGCTCGATTGGGCCGGGCCGTTCGAGGTGTTTGCGCGTGCGCGCGTGGGTGGATCGAGCGACGAGCGCGCGTTCGACGTGCGTACCGTGACGACGGACGGGAACGCGGTGAGGAGCCAGGAGCTCGTCAGCATCACCCCGGATCACTCGATCGACGACTGCCCGCGGGCGGACATCCTCGTGATCCCCGGCGCGAACACGCACAACGCGCGCGACGACGAGCGCTTCATGGCGTGGGCGGCGAAGGCCTGCGGCGAGGCGGGCATCGTGCTGAGCGTCTGCACGGGCGCGCTGGTGCTCGCTGACCTGGGCGTGCTCGACGGCCTGCGGGCGACGACGCACCACCTCTCGCTGGGCATCCTGCGCGAGCTTGCGCCCTCGTGCGATGTGGTCGAGGGCGAGCGAGTGGTCGACAACGGCAGGATCGTTACGACGGCCGGGGTCAGCGCCGGGATCGACGGGGCGCTCCACGTCGTGGCACGCACCGCCGGGGCGGCGTCAGCCGAGGCCGCGGCTTCCATCATCGAATGGGAGTGGGATGGGGAAGGGGCAGAGGGGCAAAGGGGCAGAGGGGCAGAGGGATAGAGGGCATCCGCGTCGCCCGCCTCGCGTAGAGACATTCAGCGAGACTCGTGGGGCGGAGGAGGAACGCCCGTGCTGCGCACGTCTCCGAGCATCCCGCTTGATGTGCCGAGGGCGGAAGCGCCGCAGAAGCCAACGCGCCGCGCGCCGGCGCTCGGGTGGCGTGTGGGCTTGCTCGGTGCGGGCCTCGCGTTGCTCTCGAACATCTTGCTGATCCTTGTGGGCTGGCTCTGGACGCTCGGCGAGGCGCCGATCGAGTCTTCTACTGTCTTCGAAGAGCACGTCGGGATCGTGCCTGCCGGCTACTCATGCGTCGCGCATAGCGCGTTCGCCAAGCAGGTGTACAGGATCTCAGTGAAGGTGAACTACTCGGCTCGTCAGGTGAGCCTGTACAAGGGCACGATGCGAGAAGAGCGCATCCCGATGTGGGTCCGCCGAGCGGTGCATCTGGAGCACAAGCGCACCATGCGGGGCACGAGGGGGGCGGGCACCATGTGGGTGTGCGGCAACGGGTGGCCGCTCGTGTGCGTGCGCGGCGTGGCCAGCGATCGACGCGAATCGATTGATCGAGTGGGGCTCGTTGCGTGGCCGGAGCCGGCAGGTCAGGAGACCGAAGCACCTCGCTTCGGGTTGGCGTGGAAGCCCGAGCCGCGCGGGATGATTGTCAATCTGTCGGTCCATTGGGTCCTATGGATGGTCGGGGCGCTCCTGCTGATCAACTGGCGCGCGATACGTGGCGATCCTGGCCTGAGCGATCGCCGGGCGAGCGAGAAGGAAGGGATCCGAACGGATACGGGGGCACACGGATAGGAGGCATCCGCCGAGAATGTCCCGCGTAAAGACCGGGGAAGTGTCGTGGGGCGGAGGAGGCTCCGCGTATGCGCCGCTCGGATCCGCGCCGTCAGAGGCCACGCCCCAGATACGCCCAGCTTGTCGAGATCGCGCCCCCGCCGGCGTACGAGGCCCGCGAGCTGCGCCCGATCCCCGAACCTCCCGAGACGGAAACCGAAAACCCGGGCCCGCCCCGTCCCCAACTCGGCTGGCGCCACGGGGTCCTCGCGGCGCTGCTCGCGATCGCCAGCAACGTGCTGATCGTCGTCGCGGGCTGGTGGTGGACGATGGGGCTGGGACCGATCAACGAGTCGTGCTTCACGGACTCCCGGATCCACGATGCGCGGGCCGAGTACCAGTGTCGCGCGTTCGGGGCGTTTGCGAAGCAGGTGTACGAAATCCGCGTCGTCGTGCTTGGAGGCGCCGCCGAGGGATGGATGCGCCGGGGAGTCGTCGGCGACGATCGCCTGCCGCTGTGGGTGCAGCGCGGCGTGAGCGTGGAGTACAAGCGCACGCGCCAGCGCGAGCAGGACGCCAAGATGGTCTGGGTCTGCGGCAACGGGTGGCCGCTGGTGTGCGTGCAGGGCGTCTACAGCGAACGCAGCGGGCGCCTGCGCGAGCGGGGCATCCTGGCGAGCCCCGTGCGTGACGATCGCCTCGCCGGTGCGCAGCGCAGCCACCCCGAGCAGATGTTCCGCCTCACGTGGCGCCCGGAGCCCAGAGGATTCGTGCTGAACATGTGGCTGCACTGGGTGGCGTGGATCGTGGTGATCTACGGGCTGCTGTGGGCGCGGGGTAGCGGGAAGGCGTCCGGATCCGACGAATGGGCTGATCAGCAAGCGTCGAATCCCGCTCCGTGATCGGCGTTCGCCCAAGACCGGATCGCTCTGCCCCCAACCCAGTCACTATCCTCACCCCATGACCACTGCCCAGGAACCATCGCAGGGGAGTTCCGAGGCGTCGCACCGCGCCGTGCCGCATATGTCGACCGACGAGTTCCGGCGTCGCGGCAAGGAGATGGTCGACTGGATCGCCGACTACATCGATCGCCTCAACGGCCCCGGCACCGAGCGCCCGCCGGTCATGGCGCAGGTCGAACCGGGCCAGGTCTACCGCTCGCTGCCGGTGCACCCGCCCAGCGAGGGCGAGCCCTGGGAGGCGATCGCCGCTGACATCGACCGGCTGGTCATGCCCGGCGTCACGCACTGGCAGTCGCCCGGGTTCTTCGGGTACTTCCCGGCCAACACCTGCTTCCCGGCGCTGCTGGGCGACATGCTCAGTTCGGGCCTCGGCGTGCAGGGGTTTCTGTGGCACACGTGCCCGTCGCTCACCGAGGTCGAGATGCGCGTGACCGACTGGCTCGCCCAGCTCATCGGCCTGCCGGCGAGCTTCACGATCGAGGGGTCGGACAAGCGGGGCGGGGGCGTGATCCAGTCGACGGCCAGCGACGCGGCGCTCGTGGCCATGCTCGCGGCCCGCGAACGTGCGCCGTCGATCGGCGCACCGACGCCGACGACCGGCGGGCCGCGGCTCATCGCCTACACCTCCACGCAGGCGCACTCGTCGATTGTCAAGGCCGCGATGATCAGCGGCGTGGGGCGCGACAACGTGCGCCTGATCGACACCGACGAAGACCTGGCGATGGATGCCTCCCAGCTCGCCCGCCAGGTGCGCGCTGATCGCGACGCCGGGCACGTGCCCTTCTTCGTGAGCTCGACCGTGGGCACGACGTCCACCGGCGCAATCGATCCGGTGCGCACAATCGGCGAGCTGACGCAGCGCGAGGGCATGTGGCACCACATCGACGCCGCCTACGCGGGCTCGGCGCTGGTGTGCGAGGAGTTCCGCTGGATGGTCGACGGCTGGGAGCTCGCCGACACGTTCAACTTCAACCCGCACAAGTGGATGATGACCAACTTCGACTGCTCGGTGCTCTGGACCCGCGATCGCGAGTCCATCACCGGGGCGCTGTCGATCACTCCCGAGTACCTGCGCAATCGCGCCAGCGACGAGGGCCTGGTGATCGACTATCGCGACTGGCAGGCGCCCCTCGGCAGGCGCTTCCGGGCGCTCAAGCTGTGGTTCGTGATCCGCCACTACGGCGCCGATGGCCTCAAGGCCTTCATCCGCGAGCACGTGCGCCTCGCGGCGCTGTTCGCCGAGCTGGTCGGTGATGACCACCGCTTCGAGCTGGTCGGCAAGCGCGAGCTGGGCCTCGTGTGCTTCCGCCTGCGCGATGGGAGCGACGAAGAGACCAAGGCCCTCATGCAGCGCTGCAACGACACGGGGCGCATCCTGCTCACGCACACCGTCGTGCCGGTCGGGCCGGCGAGGGAGGAGCGCTTCGTGATCCGGGTCTCGATCGGGTCGACGTACGTCACCGAGCAGGCCGTGCGCGACGCCTGGGATGTGATCTCCGGGACCGTCTGAACGCTCGAACGCACCGAGAGAAGGAAGCCACGATGCGCTACAGGCCGCTCAGCAGGAGCATGCCCGAGATCCAGGTGTCCGAGGTCGGCTTTGGTTGCTGGAGCATGGGCGGGCCAAACTTCTCGCCCGACGACGGCCAGGCGACCGGCATGAGCGGGCCGGTCGATCGCGACGACATCCTCGCCGGCGTGCGCGTCGGCATCGAGGCCGGCGTCACCCACTGGGACAATGCCGACGTCTACGGCAACGGGCGCGCCGAGCGCCTGCTCCGCGACTGCTTCGCCGATCTCGGCGTCCAGCGCAGCGACCACATCATCGCCACCAAGGTCGGCCACTTCCGGGGAACCGCCGAGCACGCCTACGAGCCGCACCACATCCGGCGCCAGTGCGAGCAATCGCTCCGCAACCTGGGGACCGACTACATCGACATCTACTACTTCCACCACGGCTGGTTCGGCGGGCGCCTGGAGGAAGCCGCGTCGACGATGCACGACCTCGTGCGCGAGGGCAAGGTCCGCGCGATCGGCCAGAGCGCCTACAGCGCCGAGGACTTTGCGAACTCCATGCCCGTGGTCAAGCCTCACGTGCTCCAGAGCTGGGCCAACATGCTCAGCGACGAGTTCATCCGCCCCGGCTCGGCGGTGCAGGCGCTGATGGAGGAGCACGCCTGCGGCTTCGTCGCCTTCAGCCCGCTGGCCCAGGGCAGGCTGCTCGACAAGTTCGGCGGGTCCGGGGCCCCGTCGTTCAAGCAGGGCGACATCCGCGGGCGCAAGCCCGAGTTCAGCCCCGAGGCGCTCGCGGATCTGCAGCCGCGTCTGGAGCGCCTCAAGAACCGGTTCGGGGAGGGCGCCGAGGCGCTCGCGAGCGCCGCGTGCCGCTTCGTGCTGGCGCACGATCACGTGTGTTCGGTGATCCCGGGCTTCACGAACGCGAAGCAGGCGGCATGCAACGTGAAGGCGGGCGAGGACGAGGCGTTCGACACGCAGACTCTTGATTTCTGCCGCGCGGCGTTCGGCGAGAAGCGCTCGGACTGAGCCGGGTGCTACTCGGCCTGCACCGGATCGATGAAGGCCCGCAGGTCTGCTGCGAGGCGCTCGAGCGAGTCTTCCCGCAGGTACATCATGTGCCCGCCCTCATAGGCCTCGATCGTCACGCGATCGGCGTCGATCTCGCTGGAGCCCAGGAGGTAGGGGGCCTCGCCGAAGGGCGTGACGAGGTCGTAGACGCCCCCGGCGGTGAACAGGCGCAGCTCTTCGTTCCTGGCCATGGCGCCCTCGAGCAGAGGCATGATGCCGAACGCCTGGGCGAAGAGGTGCTCGGAGCGATCCGGCCCGCGCCAGCGGCTGTTGGCGCGCGAGTTGAAGATGCGGTACTTCCTGCCGTCGAGACGCCCGATCTCCTCGTCGAGGTACTCCTTGAGCGAGCTGCCGAAGCGATCGCGCAGGCTGCCCTGGGCGTTGCGGGCCGGTCGGGTGGCGTCCATGGTGTCGACGCGCCGGTCGGTCTCCCTGCGGACTTCGGCGAGGAACTCTGATCGCGAGAGCTGCGCGCCTTCGCGGGCGACGCGCGAGCGCCGAACGCCGGTCAGCTCGCTCACGCGCTCGACGATCGCGCGGCGCTCGTCGACGTTGAGCGTGTCCCACTCGAGGAGGGCTTCCTTGTAGTCGGTGCGGGCGAAGATGGTGGCATCGGTCACAGCCTCGGCCAGCGAATCGAACCGGTCGTCGAGCATGCCGTAGTGGTGCGCGACGGCGGTGTAGCTGGGCAGGTGCATCACGGATCGCTCGGCGCCGCCGTTGCCGGTCACCAGGCGGGTGTGCATGGCCGGCGAGATGAGGATCACGCCCTCGAGGCGGATCTGCTTCTCGGCCTCTTCGAGGTGCTCGATCATCATCGCGGCGCGGATCGCGCCGTAGCTCTCGCCCGCGATGTACACCGGCGACTCGCGTCGGTCGTTTGCTTCCAGGTACCGGTTGACGAACGCTGCGACGGAGGCGGCGTCCGTGTCGACGTTCCAGAACGCCTCCTCGTCGATGCTCCCCAGCGCGCGGCTGAAGCCGGTTCCGACGGGATCGACGAATACGAGGTCCGTCGTGTCGAGGATCGAGTGATCGTTGTCGACGAGCACGCCGTCGACGTCTTCGGTCGCCAGCGGTGCGCGGCGCGGACCGGCGAAGCCCATGTGCAGCCACACCGAGCTCGATCCCGGTCCGCCGTTGAAGAAGAAAGTGACGGGGCGGTCCGCCGGGTCTCCCTCACCGAGCAGCACGTAGTCAATGCCCCCGAGGGCGGCGGCAGGCTCGCCCTGTTCGGTTTCGACGACGATCTCGAACACGCTCGCCTCGTAGTCGGCGGGGCCGGCGGGTGTTGCGACCCTTCCCTCGGTGACAACCGCGGGTGCGGCTGTCTCCCGGGCCAGTGCGGGGTTTGCGATAAGAGTCGCAGCACCGAGCACGGCGCCGAGGGTGAGTCGTGTGATGGACATGGGCGATGGTTCCTGCGATGGGTGGCTGAAGCGCCGGTCACGTATACAGACGCCCGGGGTCCGGGTCGCTGGCGACTTCGTGGGAGATTGCCGGGACCCGTTTCAGCGTCGCAGCGGGCGGGCCCGGCGGGGGTTCTCCGGCTCGGCGTCCTGGCCGCCCGAATCGTCGTCCTCGTCTTCCTCTTCCTCGCTCTTGATGGGCACGAGGGCGAGCGTGAGGGCGTGGAGACGCCCCGTGCGCCGTCGCCGCCCCCGGCTGAGGAGCTCGTTCATCTCATCGATCAGGTGGTTCATCAGGGCGACGTCGTCGTCCTCGAGCCAGCCGGTTGTGCGGGCGGCGTAGCAGTTGCGGAGCTGGCCCGTGAGCTGGGCCTCCTCGTCGTCGACGGCCTTGGTGTACTGGCGCGAGGTCAGGCGGAGCATCGCCCCGACCATCTTGGAGATCACGCCGCCCTTGTTGATTCTGGGAGATTTGAGGTCCAGGCGCACGTAGCGGGCCGGCAGGGCGTAGATGACCTCCGGCCTGCCGCTGGTCTCGCGGGTCTCGATGTGCTTGAGCAGCCCGGCCTCTTCGAGGCGGCGCAGGTGGTAGTAGAGGCTGTCGGGGCGGCGCCCGAGCACCTTGGCGAGCTCGGACGCGGAAAACGGCCCCAAGCCGGCGGCCGCGTCGACGATCTCCTGGCGGATCGGCGACACCAGCACCTCGACGAGGTCCGGATCGCTGATGGGCAGCTCGTCCGGTCGATCGGGCATGGGGCGGGCGTCGCTCACGCTGGAATGGTACGGGCCCGGGGCGCCGGCGGGCTCCCGGGCGGCGTCCTAGCGATCGCGATCGTCGTCGTCTTCGTCGTCGCCGATCGCGTCGGCCCGCTCCTCGATCCAGGCCATCTGGATCGCTTCGAGGATGCGCTCGTTGGGCGGGTGCCCGTGCTGCTCCTCGAAGCCTTCGAGCTCGCGAACCATGTCGCGGAGCGCCGGGAACTGGACCGACAGCGGGTCGGTCCCCGGGTGTGTGTCGGCCAGCTCTTCCGCGATGCGATCCACATCAAGCCAGTGGAAGGTGTCGTCCATGCCTCAAGGATACGAGCGCCCGCCGGGCGTCGCGACGCCGAGGGCCCTGGCCTCGTCGCGGATCGCCCTCAGGGCGCCCACGTGGGATCCGGTCCACCTGTGACGGGCCGACGAAGGCGACCCCGCGTTGGACCTGGTCAGGAGCAGCGTCCGGAGCGATTCGGGGTCCTCGATGCCCTGCAGACGCGCGCCGCGCCCGTCGCTGTGCACCGCGCCGGCCTTGCGAGCCTTTTTCGATCGCGCGCTGGCCTTGCCCCCGCCGGCGGTCTGGACGTCAACGGCGCTGATCCGGAACAGCCGGTCGACCGGGCTCCGCGCGATCTCGACGTTCTGCACGTTCCCGAACGTGATCGTTGTCTCCTTGCTGGTGAATACGCCGGAGCGCACCAGCAGGGCGTTGTCGCTGATCACGTACCAGGTCTGCAGGTATTGGAGTGTCAGGACGGCCGATGCGCCGAGCGCGAGGAACAGCGGCGCGATCGTCACCAGGGTGTCGCCGACCCCGAACGAGGCCATGTCGAGGATCCCCAGCACGCTCAACGCATGATCCGGGTTGGTGGTCGAGAGGGCGTAGCCCGTCGCGATCATGCCGCCGGTGAAGGCGTAGGCCCCGAGCACGCTGGCCCAGATCTGCAGGCGTTTGCGCTGCAGCCAGCGGTGCGACGGCTTGACGAGCCTCGCGCCCGGCCCGAGCGCCGAGGGGATGTGGGGCGTGTCCATCGGCAGGCGCACCGCCCTGGCCAGGGCGCGCGTGACGCGTTCGCTGAACGTGGCGCTCACTGGCGGGATCCCCCGGCCGCGCAGAGCGCGCGCGCCTCGTCGCGGATCGTGCGCAGGGCCTCGATATGGGCGGGGCGGAATCGGGGACGGGCGTTGCCGGCGGGAGTCGCCCGGGCCAGACCCGCTCGAGCCGCGATGGTCGAACAGAGGCGATCGGCGTGCTCGACCCCCTCGACGCGCGCCGAGTGGGACGCCGAGTCCCAGGGGAGCGGCTGGGGCGGGTGCTTGCCATGGAACGCCCCGCCAGCGGTCTGCACGACGACGTCGGCGATCCCGAAGATGCGCTGCATCGGGCCTTGCCGGACCGAGACGTTCTGCACGGCGCTGTAGGTCATCGTCGCGTCGCGCAGGATGAACACGCCGGTCGAGAGCGAGAGCGCATCGGGCCCGAGCGCGTAGCGGGTCAGGCGGTAGCGCACGAGGAGGAGGGCGTACCGGAGCAGGGCGTACGGCAGCAGGGCGGTGGCGAGGATGTAGTCGATCTGGATGGCCTCGGGGAAGCCGTAGTTCCACACCACCCACAGCGCCAGGAGCGGGAATCTCTCGAGGAACCACGAGAAGAACACAGCGCCGACGGCCGCCGCGATGTATCCCGCGAGCAGCCCGGTCCAGAGCTTGAGCTTCTGGAGCTTCAGCCAGCGCGCCGAGGGGCCGAACGAGTCACCGTCGGCCTGTGCGCCGCGGGTTGCGCTCAGCTTCAAGGCCGGCGCGAGCGTGCGCACGACGCGCTCGCCCTCGCGTGCGCTCACGACCGCGCATTCCCGCGCTCCGCGAGCGCTCGGGCCTCGTCGCGGATCGCTCGCAGGGCATCGAGGTGCTCTGCGCCGAACGCGCCGCGTTCTTCCTGCCGGTGCCGGTGGTCGTCGTCGCCGAGCCCGGCGCTGCGCGACTGGCGCACCCGCGTCATGATCAGGTCGCGCAGCTCGCTCGCGTTCGAGACTCCCTCGAGCACGCCGGTGTGGCTGCTCGAGCCGGTGCCGGATTCGCCGCCGCCGCCTCCGGCCGTCTCGACGACGACGTTGGCGATCCCGAAGTAGCGCTGGAGGGGCCCCTGGCGCACGGAGACGTTCTGCACGTTCTCGTAGGTGATCGTGGTCTCACGCACGAGCATCACGCCCCGGCGCAGGCGCATGGACTTGTCGGTCAGCACGTACCACATGGTGTCGTAGCGCAGGTGGATCCCGATGTAGGCGATCACGTCCGGCACGATCATGATCACGAGCCAGGGTATCGCCAGGGCGAGCGCCCAGACCGCACCCGCCTCGGAGAAGATGACGAGCCACGCCGCCAGCAGCGCCAGGTCGATGATCACCAGGATGATCCAGAACGACAGCTTCACGTAGCGGAGGTACCCCGGCGCTGGGTTGAAGGAGTGCGCCGTGCCGTCGTGGCCGGCGGGAGTTTCCGGCGCCGCCCGCGGCACGCGGAACCACTCGACCAGCACGCCCCACAGGCCGTTGTAGATCCACGCCGCGGCCTTGTCGGTCGCGCCCGCGTTCACGGCCCGTTCCCGGCCCGCTCGCGGATCGCCCGCAGCTCGTCGCGGATCTCGTGGAGGAGCGCCAGGGCTTCGTCGGTCTCGGATGGCTCGGATCCGGCTTCCGCCGGCGGGGCCTCATTCAGGCCCTTTGCGCCGCGCATCCGCTCGTAGAGGAAGTCGCGCAGGTCGGCTGCCCGCGTGATGCCCACGATCTCCATCTCGGCGCTGCTCGAGCCCGACGCCGTCTGGATGCCCAGCGTCGCGAGGCCGAGCCAGCGCTGGATCAGCCCGCGGGTCAGGTGGATGTCCTGGATGCGCCGGTAGGTGAGGTTGGTCTCGCGCCGGAACAGCAGGCCCCAGGCCATCGAGACGCCCTCGTCGTCGAAGCGGTAGCGGAGCGTCTTGTACTTGAAGTACTGGGGCAGGAAGACAAAGGGGAAGAACACCAGCGCCAGGGCGCTGACCACCGTGTAGTAGGTCAGCAGCACGGGCTCGGGACGCGTGATCGCGCGTGCGTCGAGCGGCTCTGCCTCGGTCGGGTTGGCCTGCGGGTTCCCCATCGTCAGCGGCTGTCAGCCTACCTCCGAAGGGAGTATTGGGCGAACGGAGCCCGCGCTTGCATCGCGGCTCCGTTCGTTGACGTGGCTCTTGGCTGGCCGGGAGGAGGAGCCGGCCCCGCTATTGGGCCACGACGAAGTAGTAGCGGAGGTCGTCTTCGATCTCGCGGAACCCGCCGGTGGTCAGGTCGCCGCCGTCGAAGATCGCATCGACCTCGAGCATGAACGCGTCGTCGCGGGTGTCGCCGGTGCCGTTGAAGTGCACGCCGAAGGCGGAGGTGTAGCCGTAGGAGTCGCGCTCGAAGTCCCACACGCCGCCGACCGGGGTGCCGTTGACCCACATGTTCTGGTCGATGTACGACTCGAAGCCGACGGGGATGTCGCCCGACGAGGCGTCGGCCGGGAACACGCCCTCGCGGGAGCGGTAGAGCGAGGCCGCGCTGGTGATCGACTTGCCGTCGGACACGAACGCCGCCTTGTTGGCTTCGTTGACCAGCCCGCCGAACGACGGGATCGTGATCGCGGCGAGGACGCCGATGATCACGATGACGATCATGACTTCGAGGAGCGTGAACGCGTGGGCCGAATGGGTGCGCTTGGTTGCGAGCATTGCCGGTTCCTTTCCGAGAGGGCTCGCCGGGCTCCGTGGCCCAGGCTGCGTTCGAGGGCGCCGTTCCGACGCCTGCATGCACACTGTGCGATCCACGGGAGCGAGGGGGAAGCGGCAAGGTGGGGAATACAGGGAGCGGACGTGAAGCTGTGACGCCTGTGATCCCAGAACGACAACGCCCGGCGTGGAGAGCGCCGGGCGTTGTCGCATATCGGGCTGTCGTCCGGTCGTTCAGCGCCGGCGGGGGCGGGCCTGGCGTTCCTTGCGCTCGGGGGCGGGCTTGTCGATGATCGAGGTCACCAGGGCCGCGTCGTCGGCGTTGGTGACTCCGTCGCCGTTGATGTCGCCGGAGCTGTCGCCGCTGGCGACGGCCTCGAGGGCGGCGATCGATTCCTCGGCGCTGAGCACCCGGTCGTTATCGGTGTCGAACTTCCGGAGGTTGCGCATGCCTTGCCGGTGGGCCCGCATGGCCTCGTGGGCGGCCCTCCGTTCGCCCTCGTCGAGGTCGCCGTTCGAGTCGGCGTCGAAGCGCTCGAGGATGCGGGCGCGGTGCTCGTGGGACCGCTCCTTCATCGCCTCGTTGGCCGCCTGGCGTTCGTCGCCGGTCAGCTCGCCGTCCTGGTTGGTGTCGAAGCGCTGGATCAGGCGCTCGTGGTGCTCACGGAGCTTGCCTCGGTGGGCCTGCATTGCTTCGTGGGCCGCTTCGCGCTCGGCCCCGGTGAGCTCGCCGTCGCCATCGGCGTCGAACTTCTCGAGCATCTGCAGATGATGATGGTGGCGCCGGCGCTTCTCGCCGTTTCCTTTGTCCTTGCCTTTGCCCTCGGCGCGACGCGCCTCGTGGGCAGCGCGGCGCTCATCACGGCTGAGTTCGCCGTCGCCATCGGCGTCGAACTGCGCCACAATCTCGGCGTGCCGGGCCTCCATGGCCTGGCGTGCTGATGCGCGCTCGGCATCGGAGAGCGAGCCGTCGTTATCGGCGTCGAACTCCTGCAGCATGCGCTGGTGATGGTGGTGCCGGCGATGTCGCTCGCGCTGGGAGTCGTCGCCCTCGCCGGCGAGTGCCGCGAGGCTGGTGGACGAGACGGCGCCGACGAGCAGCGCGCAGACGATGGTTCGGGGCTTCGACATGGGTCGTTCCTCCGGTTCCGGGGGGCGGTGGGGGGTGTCGTTCGTGTGTGGCTCTTCCACGAGTGTCGACGCGTCCGGCGCCGTCTTCGTGGGGCTCAACGGGGCGGGCGGGGGCGTATTGCACGCGGATGCTGAGATTGCGGAGATCGGGGTGGTGATCGGACGGTGGCCGAATCGTGGCCTGCGCTTCGCTTAGGCCACGGCACCCGGAGTGACTTTCCCTTTGCCCCTCTGCCCCTATCCGTCTTCACCCATCACGAACCGGTATGCCCCTACGAGTTCCTTCGCGCGGTTCGGCGGCATCTCGTGGCCGACGTTCGGGTACCGGCGCAGCATCGCGCGGGCGCCCGCGGCTTTTACGTCGTCCTCGGCGTCGTCGTTCGTGTAGCCGAACTCGTCGTGCTCGCCGATCAGGAACGCGAACGCCGGCATCTCGCCCGGCTCCAGATCCGTGGGCATCGGGGAGACGTTGGGCTCGTAGTGGAAGCCCATGGGGATCACGCCCGCGAACAGTTCGGGGTGCTTGCAGGCGACGAACATGGACATGTTGCCGCCCTGGCTGAAGCCGGTGATCACCACGCGCTCGGGGTCGATGTTGTGTTTGGCCTTGGCCTGCTCCAGCGCGCTGAGGATGATCCACTCGGACTCGTCCATGAACAGCCACTGGAATCGACCCGAGTGCACATCGAGCTCTCGGATGGCGCTCGGGCACACGAGGATCGCGCCCACGCGCGCGGCCGCCTGCTTCCATGCGCGCACCTGCTCCTTGGGTGCGCCGCCGTAGGAGTGCAGCGCCAGGATCAGCGGCGCCGGCTCCGACGGGTCGTGGCGGGGCGGCAGCACCGTCTCTGCGGGGATGACCGGGTGCTCGGCCTTGAACTGGTCGAGAGCCGCGGCACGATTGGCGGTGATCTGCGCGATCGAGTCTTCCCAGCAGGGCTGCGAGCGCACGCTCTGGAGATCGAGATCGGTGCGCACGAGTGATGCGCCCTGGAAGCCGTCGTCGCCCGCCTGGGCGAGCCACTGGCAGGCTTGGTCGAGGTTGCCCGCCTTGGCGTGCGCGCAGGCGACGTTGTAGGCCATGGTCGAGCGGCGCTCGAGCAGCCCGTGGATCTCGGTGCCGAGTTCGGCGGCCTTGTTCCAGTCTTCGGCCTCCCAGGCGCGCTGCATCTGGGCGTAGAGGCGCTGGGCCCTGGCCTGGTCGGCCTTGGATCCCTGGGCGAGCGTGGGGCAACCAGCGATCGCGACCAGCGCGACGCAGGCGACGATTCGGGCAACGCGGGTGTGCACCATGGGTTCCTCCTCTGACGCCAGCGCTGTTCGCGTTGGAGGCGGAGGGGTTCCCGGAAGAATCGCGGGACTTTCAAATAGTTCGACGGCGATCTACATGGAGCCGAAGTTCACGAACCCGATGCACAAGTAGTTGTTGAGCAGGGCCCACGCGAGGATGCCAACGACGGCGAGCCAGCTCTTGACCGTCGGATGAAAACGCATGAGAGCCCACAGACCCACGCCGAGGCTGGCCACGACACTCGCGATGATCGCCGCACCGACCGCGATCGTTCCAGCAGGGATCCCCGAGATGACCGAACTGCCAGCTTCGAGTGCAAAGGCCGGTGAGGCGACCGGGCCTAGGAACATGACCCACAGGTGTCGCCCGTCGAGTTCGAGTGGCAAGAGCCCGGTCAACGCGACGAGCACGAGCGCGCCGAGGACGTGCATCGCCAGGGCCGTTGCGATGGCCCGCGAGCGCATCGCGTGTGCTGGTGGCTCGTTCGTCATCGGGCAATCTTACGAGCCGAACCGCGCGAGCGGTCGGATGGGTGTGCCTTGCCCTTCGGGTCAAGGCATGGAACCCGGCCGGATCGTTCAGTCTTCACGAGAACAGCCGATTTCGGAGTGTTCGTACTATCAGCATGCCCACTCCGGCGCTCAAGGAAGCGACCACCAGCGCGAACCAGAACCAAGACCGGCTTCGAAGGCCGGCCAGAGCCAAGTGGTGGAGCGTGATCGAGAGTGCGCCCATCGCGAAGAGCACACCAACGAACGACAAGAGCACGACGTCTTCACGAATGGCGTATTTCGGAAACCTGAGATGCGCTTCCACGTAGCGCCGCCGGCTGTCACGGAACGCGGCGTCCGGGTCTGACCACTTGGAGAGAACGTGCTGAGGGATCATCTCGTCGCACTCGGGGCACCGATCGGTTTTGACGCCACGAAGGTCGTACCCGCAGCGGCGGCAGAAGGGTGACAAGTGCTTGAATCGCCGCATCTGACGCGTGCGCTTGCTCGGGCGCACGACTGACAGACAGACCGCCAATGTCATGGGAATCCACCACATGGAACCTGGTGTGGGCGGGCCGGAACGGGGCGCAAGCCGAGCCACCAGTACGATCGTCGCGGCCATCACGATGGTGATCACCAACTCTCGCTTCTTGCGAAGTGAAAGCCTCCGAACGCTCATGTCTTGATGTTATCTCAGCATTGCGAGAACGTCGCGCCGTTCCCTCAGTGGTGGGCATGCCTTGCCCGCTGGGTCAAGGCATGGCACCCGGCGCGAATTCGGTGCGCGCCTCGAGCCCCTCCCTAGTGCGGCACTTCTTTCACCGCGTTGCGGTTCCACGCGGGGACGCGGACGACGATCGGGCCGTCGCCCTCGATGTTGCACTGGCAGCTCAGGCGGCTGTTGATCTGCAGGCCCGGCGCTTCCTCCACGCGGTCTTCCTCGGCCTCGGTGGGCTCGGAGACCTGGTCCATGCCCTGTTCGACGTAGACGTGGCACGTGGAGCAGGCGCAGACGCCGCCGCAGGCGTGCTCGATGTTGATGCCGTGCTCGACGGCGACCTCCAGCAGGTGCTCGCCCTTTGCGGCCTTCATCTCCCACTCGGTCTTGTCGGTGTCGGTCAGGCCCTCGGGGTCCTCGAGGATGAACTTCACGGGGACGGTCGCGGGGCCGTGGTCGTGATCGGAGTGGCGGAGGTGCATCGGTCGGGGGTCTCCATCCGTCGGTGCGCGTCGGGCACCGGATCGGGGGATTCGTCGGGGCGGGAGGCTGGGATTCTAGCTTGCGCCGGCGCGGGATCGACACTCCGAGTTCGAGCGCGACCTTGTCCGGCGGCGCCCGGCGCAAGAATCGCCGACTCCGGGCCAGATCGCCGATTTGTGGTGGTGGAAGCGCCGCCCGTGGCGGGTCGGCGTGAGCGCACACGCGCCGATAGCCGACGTGGAGGATCGGGCCCCGGTCCAGGGGCGCCAGCGCGCCCGCGCCGCGGGCTCGCGGCGTGCCGGTACCACGCCCCGAGAAGGAGAGTCGACCATGCGGGTCATCCTTGACGGTCAGGAGCTTGCCCAGGCCGGGTCCACGCTCGAGTCGGCGCTGCGCGCCGCCATCGAGGGAGCAGGCGAGCGCCTCGTGATCGAAGCCACCGCCGACGGCGCCAGCGTGCCCATGGAGCACCTGGAGAACCCGCCCAGCGACGATCCTTACGCCGAGAAGCTCGAGTTCGTCACCGCCGATCCCGTGGCCCTGCTGCAGGTCACCATGGGCGAGGCCTCGGACCACCTCGTCACGATCCGCGAGCACCAGGACGCGGCGGCCGACGCCATCATCACCGGCGAGGTCAACGAAGCGCTCCCGGCGATCCGCGACGCGCTCGAGGGCTGGACGTCGATCCGGGCCGCGATCGAGCTGGTGATCAACGCGCTGGCCGGCAGCGGCGTGCTGGACTCGCAGGAGTTGCTCGAATCATCGCTCGCGGGGCTGGCCCAGGAGCTGGCGGCGCTCCGCGACGCGCTTGCGTCGCAGGAGTGGTCCAGCGTCGCCGACTCGCTCGAGGGCGAGCTGGCGGAACAGGCGGAACAGTGGGGCGAGTGGTTCCGGGCGCAGCGCGAGTGCCTGAACGGGTAGGATGATCGAACCCGAGGCGCGACGCCCCGGATCGAGGAGAGCGCCTTGAGCAAGGCAGGATCAGCGACAACCCGCATCGACACGGCGCTCGACCGCGCGCGGGCCTCGCTCGAAGCGGGCGAGATCTTCGCGGCCGAGCGCGACGCGATCGAGTCGCTGCAGCAGCTCAGCGCCGATGCCGACTTCCCGCGCCTGGGCGCGTGCGCCGAGATCCTCCTCGGGGCCCGGCGCGCCAAGCGGGACCTCGCGCTCAAGAGCAAGAAGGTCAATCGCATCAGCGAGTACGACGACCTCGACCCGCTGCTCTCGGGCGAGAAGCCGATCAAGGCTGGGCTCTACCTCATCGAGCCCCTGCTGGTCGCCGCCGACGGGCGCGACCTGCGCGAGAAGGCCGACTCCGACGGCGTGGCGATCCTCGTCGTCGTGCGCGAGCCCGAGACGCAGCTCAAGCAGTGGCCGGTCGTGATGGTCGGGCCCGAGACGGTGCGCACTAAGATCGCCAAGCCGGCGCGCATCGACGCGTCGTGGATCCAGGAAGCAGCCGATGCACTCGGCGCCCAGGCGCTGGCCAACATCGACGACCAGGCGAACGCCAGCGCGCAGGCGCAGCACATGTCCCGCCTTGTCGGGACGGTGGTCGATCACGTCGCGCTGCACGAGGCGCTCATCGACGCGTGCGCCCGGGCCGAGAGCGAAGACGACGCCTGATCACAGCGGGCGCGCCCCGATCCCCAATCGTCCTTAGTACGGCGGGCACCTGTCGCGATGGCGGCGCTTGTGCGGGCGGTCGTAGCGCTCATAGGCCGGCGGCGCGCTGCGCTCGTAGTAGTAGCTGGGCGACTCGGAGTAGCGGCGGTCGTAGTAGTCGCGATGGCGATGGCTGCGTCGGGCGTTCTGGTCGCCGATCACGCCCCCGACAGCCGCGCCGCCCGCGGCCCCGATCGCGGCCCCCGCTCCGGGGTTGCCGGTGACCGAGCCGACCACCAGCCCGGCCAGCGCCCCGACTCCCGCTCCCGTGAACGCCCCCTGGCCGGCGTTGTTGCAGCCTGATGCGAGGGCTCCGATCGCGACGACGCACGCGCCGATCGCGCTCCGCCGCGTGGCGGATCGCCGAGAGGATTGAATGGCAGACATCTCGTGCCTCCGAAGTGTCGCCTCGTCCCGGGTCTTCGAAGCGACGGGTCGGACCCGTGTGAGTCCAACCGGACTTCCCGCAGATGGTATTCCGCCTGTGGGGGCGCGGTGTTGCGTCGATCGAGGAGAATCGGGCCCGACCGAGCCGATGCCGGGGGGGGCCGGGGG
>JANQQR010000018.1 GCA_028289195.1 Phycisphaerales bacterium
CTTGCGAGCGGTGGAGCTCTTGCGGGCCGTGCTGCGCTTGGCGGCGGGCTTGCGAGCGGTCGAGCTCTTGCGAGCGCTGGACTTGCGCGACTTGGTCGTGCGGCCGCTGGCGCGTTTGGCGCCCGAGGTGGTGGTTCGCTTGCGGCTGGTGGTGGCGCTGCGGCGCCGGCTGTTCGAGGTACGCGTGGTCGGCATTGTGCTGACTCCGTTCATCAGTCTCCGCCGCCCGGCGTCCTCCGCGCCCAGGTCCGGTCGGAATGGCGTTTGCCCGGGGTGACACGTCCCGGGCGACATCCCTGGCCCCGCCGAACTCCGGTGGAGGGACCGATACGTTGCCCGGCATATCGACCGCATTCGCGCATTTCATGACTTTCCCGGGTCTATTTTCCTTTTATTGCTGCGCTCCCGATCCACGCGCCCCGAACTCCGCGGCACCTATAGTCTCCGCCCGCAATCCGCCCGAGATTCCCCGAGGATCCATGTCGCCCGACGTTCAGACATCCAAGTGGTCGCCCACGAGCTGGGAGAGCCGCATCGCGTCGCACCAAGTCGTCTACCACGATCGCGACGCGGTCGACCGCGCCGTGCAAAAGCTGCGCATGCTGCCCCCGCTCGTGACCTCCGGCGAGATCGATCACCTCCGCGCACAACTCGCAGAGGCCGAAGAGGGCAAGCGATTCCTCCTTCAGGGGGGTGACTGCGCCGAGACACTCGACGACTGCACGCCCGGCGCCATCACCGCCAAGCTCAAGATCCTGCTGCAGATGTCGCTCGTGCTCGTCCACGGCATGGGCAAGCCCGTCATCCGCGTAGGGCGCTTCGCCGGCCAGTACTCCAAGCCGCGCTCCAGCCCCACCGAGACGAGGGAGGGCGCCACGCTGCCCTCGTACTTCGGCGACCTGGTCAACAAGGCCGAGTTCAGCGAGGAAGGGCGCACGCCGGATCCCCACCTCATGGTCCGGGGCTACCAGCACGCCGCGATGACGCTCAACTTCATCCGCTCGCTCATCGACGGCGGCTTCGCCGATCTCCACCACCCCGAAAACTGGGATCTGCGATTCCTGCACCACGCCTCGCTGCCGGACGGGCTCCGCAGCGAGTACCAGCACATGAAGGAGCAGCTCGCCGAGGCGCTGAAGTTCATGGAGAACCTCGGCGACACGAGCATCGACGAGCTCACCCGTGTCGAGTTCTTCACCAGCCACGAGGGGCTCAACCTCCTCTACGAGAGCGCACAGACCCGCGAGGTGCCCCGCAAGACCGGCTGGTACGACCTCACCACCCACTTCCCCTGGATCGGTGAGCGCACCCGCGGACCCGACGGCGCCCACGTCGAGTTTTTCCGGGGGATCCGCAATCCCGTGGGCGTCAAGATCGGCCCGGAGGCGGCGCCCGACGACGTGCTCCGCCTGATCGACGTGCTCAACCCCGCCAACGAGCCCGGCAAGCTCGTGCTCATCCATCGCATGGGCGCGGGCGCAATCGCCAGTGCGCTGCCGAGGCTGCTGGCCCGCATCACCGACGCCGGCCGGCGCGTGCTCTGGGTCTGCGACCCCATGCACGGCAACACCATCAGCGCCAAGGCCGGGGTGAAGACCCGGTCGTTCGACGCGATCCTCTCCGAGCTCGACCAAGCCTTCACGGTGCACCAGAACGCCGGCACGATCCTCGGCGGCGTGCACTTCGAGCTCACCGGCGAAGATGTCACCGAGTGCGTGGGAGGCGGCGCGGGCATCACCGAATCCGACCTCACCAGCAACTACACCTCGCCCTGCGACCCGCGCCTCAACTACCAGCAGGCGCTCGAGATGGCCTTCGTCATCGCCCGGCGCACCAACGGGCGCGCCTAGCAGGCCTCGGTTTGCCCCATCCCGCGCGGCGCGCGACCATCCTCGCATCTGAGGAGGCCGCCACCATGCCCGACCAACGAGCACCCAACATCCGCCCGGGCTTCAACGCCGTCACCCCCTACCTCGCGACCCCCAACGTCGCGCAGGTGATTGACTTCCTCGAACGCGCCCTCGGCGCCGAAGAGACCTTCCGCATGGCGCGAGACGACGACTCGGTGATGCACGCCGAGGTGCGCGTCATGGGCGACATGATCATGCTCGGCGAGCCCCAGGGCGACGCCTTCCCCGCGATGCCCTCGAACATCTACCTCTACGTCGACGACTCCGACGCGTGGTTTGCGCGCGCCAGGGAGGCGGGCGGCGAGGTCGTGATGGACATCCAGACCATGACCTTCAGCGGCCAGCGCTACGGCGCCGTGCGCGACCCCGGCGGCAACGTCTGGTGGATCGCGACGCAGATCGAGGATGTGTCGGCGGAAGAAGAAGAGCGCCGGGTGAGGGAGAGCGAGTTGTAGAGAGGCCGCAATCAAGCCGTCATCAGCCTTCGGAGCCGCGTGTAACCTAGGTCGGGTACGGCAAAACTCAGCAAGTTCATTGATGCAGTAGGCCACTCTCACTACGCTCCCAAACGGGGCATGAGTGGCGCAAGACTTCATCTGTGTGCACTGATAGCGCAGGATCCGACCGAGCAGAGCATGCCGGGGAACGGATTCGCCGCGTATGCGCTCGCGAGTCTGCTGGCGATCCTCGTCTCGTTCCTCTACACGAGGTCCCACCTCCGCAACGGCCCGGTTGCGCAGCAGCTCAGCCGCTCGCACCCGAAACTCGGATCGGTCGCACGCTTTCTCCCCGGCGGCTTCCTCGCCTTGCTCACCACCGTCGGGACGTACCTGCTGGGCTACTACGGCCTGGAACAGGTCGGCCCGGAACTCGGAGTGGCCTGGGTCGCGGGCCTCGCGGTCGGCGGGCTCGGCAGCTACTTCTGGACCGTGAGGCATCTCGTCCACACCCACGCGGGCGACATCAGGCCTGACGACCTGCACTCCGTCAAGAGCCTGGCGATCAGCGCACTGCACACCAGCGACCTCGAGACGGCGGCCGCGCGTGTGGCGGCCAAGGTCACAGAACTGAAAGAACGCGATCGCCGGGATCTCGACCGGCTCGAAGAGAGCCTCGCCAAGACCCGATCCGAGCTCGCCCGGCTTGAGGAGTACTCGCAGCTCGTCGGAGGCGTCCTGCAGTTGGCGAGCGCCGGAGGATTCGGCGGCTGGGACAAGCAGAACGCCAGTCGGTTCATGAAGTCAACGGTCGACCAGGCGGCGACCATCCTGAACAAGGAGGGGCCGACCGTCGTCGCCGTCTACTTCAACTTCCAGCACGAATCCGATGAAGTGCACCCGTTCGTGGCAAGCAATCCCGTTGCGTCCATGACAGATGTCAATCTGCCGCTGAGTTCACGCAACTCTCTTCTGGAAGCGGTGATCCGGCAGCGGGTGGTGATTCACTGGCCGAACGACAAGAACAAGCCCTGGACGAAGCGCCTGGACAAGAAGCCACCCAAGAGCGCGCACAAGAACTGGCCAAAGGGAATCGCGTTCCCCATCCCGCTTCCGCAGCACGGGCTGCCGCCCGAGGCCACCCCTCCGACCTACGGCATGATCATCGCGCGCTGCAACAGCGGGAGGAGGTTCGATCAAGCCGACAGGGACTTCCTGAGCGCCCTTGCAGCCTTGATCGACACCGTCGTGACTCTTTCTGGTGTGCTTAACAGTTTGGACGATCCAGAGCATTTAGCGGACGAACAGACCTAAGATTCGTGCGCATTTTCTTGGTTCAGCGGCGCGATTGTCGAAGTAGAACTTGACCCCGATTCGGGAGCAAGTACGCTACCCGCGTAGCCGATCGGATCGGCCAGCACCCATGGAACAATTCATCGAATCATTCCGGCAGTCCCTCGATCGGCTGGATCAGGCGAACTGGACCGCGGACGTTTCCTCGCACTGCGCCCCGTGGCCAAACAGGGCACGGGCGGTGCAGGCGTTCAAGGGCGCAAGCCAGTACTTCTGGCCGGGCGAGCCGCACCCGGGCCCGCTTCCGGCAGACTTCCAAGGCGAGTCCCCGGTTCCGGGCGAAGCCGGTTCGTCGAAGCCCCAAGACTGAACCGGTCGTCGGCGGGACCAGCGACGGTCAGGGCGTGCCGGCCGCCATCTCGCTCCACACATCCCCGAAGCGCCGAGCCATCGCCTCCAGCGCGCTCGGGATCACGCGGATCTGCGCCACCACACTTATGAAGTTCACATCCCCCGACCAGCGCGGCACGACGTGCACGTGCACATGCTCCGGCACGCCCGCGCCCGCGGCCATGCCCTGGTTCACGCCCACGTTCACGCCCTGGCACTCGAGCGTGCGCTCAACGAGGTCCACCGCCAGGTCCGTCAGCGACCACAACTCGGCCCGCTGCGCCTCGGAGTAGTCCAGCAGGCGCTGGCGCCCCTCGCCCAGGCACACGAGCAGGTGCCCGTTGGCGTAGGGGTACTTGTTGAGCATGACCAGCCCGCCCGATCCCTGGCCCTCCGTGCCCGTGCGCACGATCACGTGATTCGCCGCATCGGACTGGGGGTTCAGCCAGTACTCGCGCAGGAAGCAGCAGGGGGGGCCAGCGCTGTCGGCCGGCTCGGGTTTGGCGCCTTGGCTCTCTCCCTGCTGGCGCGAGAGCATGTCCATGTAGCTCATGCGCCAGGGGGCGTGGAGCGTCTGCGCTGTCGACGTCGGGTGCTGGTTCGGTTCGGTCGCCATGGCATCCGGATGATACGGACCCGGTACACTCGCCCCCTCACCACCCCCCGAGGAGCCCGAGAGCCATGTTCGAATCGCTGACAGTCTCGACCCGCGTCACCAAAGCCGCTCCGTCGTGCCTCGTCCTCGGGCAATTCAAGGGCGCCGCGCTCGACGCCGACTCCCAGAAGCTCGACCCCAGCGGGGCCGCGCTGGCGGCATCGAAGCGACCGGAGGCCACCGGCGAGGCCGGCTCGATCGCCGAGGCCTTCCCCGAGGGTGCCCGCACGCCCAAGCGCATCATCATCGTCGGCCTCGGCGACAAGAAGACCTTCAGCGCCGATCGCCTGCGCAGCGCCGGAGCAGCAGTGGGGCGTCGCCTGGCGCGCACGAAGGACGCGACCTGCGCGATCGAGCTCGCCCCCTGCCTCAAGGCCGCCAAGGCCGACGCCACCCACGCCGGCAGCGCTTTCGGCGAATCGCTCGGCCTGCTCGCCTGGCGCTACTCGAAGTTCGACGGCACCGGGCGCGAGCGTGCCAAGGGGCCAAAGCTCGCGGTGCGCTCGTCGTCGAAGCCTTTCGCCGGCGGCCTCGAGCGCGGCGTCGCGCTCGCCGAGAGCGCCAACGTCTCGCGCACGCTCAGCGCCACCCCTCCGAATGTCGCCACGCCCTACTTCATGGCCAGCGAGGCCCAGAAGATGGCCCGCAAGACCGGGCTCAAGTGCACCGTGTACCGCGACAGCCAGCTCGTCCGCGAGCGCCTCGAGGGCCTGATCAACGTCGGCAAGGCCAGCGAGCACAAGCCCTGCCTCATCCGCCTCGAGTACACCCCCAAGGGCACCGCAAAGAACGCCAAGCCCATCGTCCTGCTCGGCAAGACGATCACCTACGACTGCGGCGGCCTGTCGATCAAGGTCGGCGGGGGCATGAGGGGCATGAAGCAGGACAAGGACGGGGGCTGCGCCGTCTTCGGCGCGATGCACGCCGTCGCCACCGTCATCAAGCCCAAGCGCCCCGTCGTCGGCCTGTTGGTTGCCGCCGAGAACGCCATCAGCGACGTGGCCTACCGCCCCGACGACATCCTGACCTTCCGCAACGGCGTGACCGTCGAGGTGACGAACACCGACGCCGAGGGCCGCCTGGTGCTGGCCGACGGCCTGTGCTGGGCCTGCGACAAGGAAGACCCGGCCGCCATCATCGACCTGGCCACGCTCACCGGAGGCGTCGTCGTCGCTCTCGGTTCGACCTACGCCGGCATGTGGTGCGACGACGACAAGCTCCGCGCCAAGGTCGAGGCCGCCAGCGAGCGCTCGGGCGAGCGCGTGTGGCGCCTGCCGCACCACCAGGAATACCGCGACATGATGCGCAGCGAGGTCGCCGACATCATCAACTCGAACCCCAATCGCAAGGCCCACCCCATCCAGGGCGCCGCGTTCCTCAGCTACTTCTGCGACCCGGGCGTCCCCTGGTGCCACCTCGACATCGCCGGCACGCACTCCGTGGAAGGCGAGCAGGGCGCGTTTATCAAGGACTCGCCGACGGGGTGGGGCGTGCGCTTGCTGGCCGAGATGCTCGATCGGGAGTGAGCCTCACGACCCCGGAACCCCCGGCAGCCCCTCGAACCGCGCCGCGCGCGTGAACCCGCGCGTCACCACCAGCAGATCGAATCGCCACACCAGCGCGTTGAGCTTCTCGAACCCCTCGCGGTTCCGCTCGCGATGGAACAGCGGGCGCAGCGCCGTGAGGTCGACCACGACCCAGTCGGCGCCCAGTTCGTCCATCTTCGCTTCGATCGCCGCCATCGCCTCGTTCGATGCACGCGCGTCGAACGTCGTCCCGTCGGATCGCTCCATCTCCAGCGCCGTCACTTCCAGGTGCAGCGAGCCGTCGCCGCGCAGCGCGCCGACCTCGCCGACGAATGCGCCCAGGTCGAGCTGGTTCAGGGGCGAGTAGCCCCGGCCCATGTGCATCGAGCCGAAGCGCAGCAGCACCCTCGCCTCGGGAGCGGCGCGCAGGTTGGCCGCCAGGTGCTCCTTCATCAGCGCGATGCGATCGCGATTGCTCTCGTAGTTCTTGCGCTGGCCGAACAGCTGGTACACGTTCGCGCTGGCCGCGAGCTCGTCCACGATCCGCTCGGCCTCGTGCACGCCGGCGAAGGCCGCGCGCAGCTCGTCGAACTGCGCGGCAGTCGTGCTCGGCAGGAAGCCCCGCGACTGGTCTCCGGTCTCGGCGAAGTGCGCCATCCCGGCCATCGCCCGCGCGAATTCGGCCTCAGCGAGCCTGCGGGCGTCGTCGTTCGGCGCGAGCTCGACGAGCGATCGCAGCAGGTAGCGCCCCGCCCCGATGAACTCCTGATCGAGCCCCCAGGCCTCGTAGCCGAGCGCCAGGGTCGCTGTCAGCATCTCCGCCTCGGGGAGGTGATCGAAGAACGCCGCGCTGAAGGGCGCGGAGCGGTACCACGCGCCGATCGCCTCGGGTCCGCCCGATGCAGCGAGCTCGGCGAGCGTCTCAGCGGCGATCGGCCCGGTCTCGATCGCGTATACGCCGTAGCCGGCGGGGTGCAGGTCGCGGGCGAGCGCCAGGGCAAAGTCCGGGGTCTCGACATTCAGGTGGGCCTCGCCGATCGCGGTGAACGACACTCCCGATGCCCGCTCCACGATGAGCGCTCCGCCCGGGCCGTCGAGCCCGGCGTCCGGGTCGACCGTCAGGGCAAAGGTGTTGGCGTCGAGCAGCGCATCGAGCGTGTCATTGCCGGTCTGGGCGAGTGCGGCTGGCGAAGCGAGCGCAACGAGAGCGAGCGCGCAGCGGGCGCGAGTCAGCAGAGCCATAGTCGGTGTACCTCCATCTGGGCGGGAGACAGCAGCGCTCCCGCGTGCCGGGTTACTGCGAAACCGGCCCGGCGCGTTTCACTCATCCCCCCGCGCCTCAGAGCAGCACGAACACCAGGATGAACGCGACCAGCGTGATCCCCCCGACCACCGGCACCCAACCGGGCTTGCCCTTGCCCGTCACGGCGTCGGACATCACCAGCCCGCAGGTGTGGCACTGCGTGGCGTCGAAGTACACCTCGCTGCCGCACGAGGGGCAGCGCACGCCGTCGCCCCCGAAGCGATCGAGATCCGAGTCCGAGGGCATCTCGCATTCGCGCAGGGGCTCGCCGGGTCGTTGTGGTCCGCAACAGGACATGGTGGAAGGGTAGGCGGGCAGTCCCCGCGAGCGCCGGATCCTGAAGGGTGTCAGACCAGAACAGCCATGCCCAGCGTCACGATCGGGCGCAGCAGCAGGTAGTCCACCATCGGCGGGCCGACGACCCACGCCACGACGAGCGGCGTGGCGATCTCGCTTCCGGCGCGCTGCACGCGCATAAACCCGAACACCATCATCGCCAGCACCAGGGACGTGGTTATCAGATCCACCGTCGCGCTCGGCTCGGCAGAACCCCGCGCGGCAACCATGGCGACGCCGCCAGCAGCATGGATCGCAAACATCACCATCCACGCCAAGAGAGACGCGAGCACGAGGCGCCGCTTCAAGTCGCCGGAGCGCGAGCTATCGACAAATCCCGCAAACGCGTCCGCCCCGATCATCGCCCGGCGCCCGCGCTCGTGCGCGCCTCGCCGACGAGCTTGATCCGGCGGATCGACGTCGGGCACGCCCGGATCACCGCGCGCTGGCCGCCCGAGCGCAGGAATCGGTCGACCTCGTAGCGCGTCGCGCTGTCGCGCACGCCGATCTCGAGGACTCCCCGCTCGCACTTGTGCACGCTCGTGCGCTCCAGCAGCTCCGGCGGGCACTGCTCGGCCCACGCGCCCGCCGCGCCCGAGAGCGATCGCTCCAGCTTGGCGTACTGGCGAGCCGTCGCGTCGAACAGCGCCTTGGCGCTCTGATCCGGACCGGAGCGCACCCGCTGCTCCCGGATCCGCTCGAGCTGCTGGCTGACGTGGCGCTCGTCCATGCGCCCATGCTACCGCGTGCGCCCGCCGGCACTACAGGATGGACACCACCCGCACGTCGTAAACCAAGTCCGCTCGGGGCGGGATCGGCGGGCGACCGTTCTCGCCGTAGCCCAGCGTCCAGGGCACCTCGATCCGCCGCCAGGAGCCGGCCCGCATCCCCACGATCCCCCGGCGCAGGCCCTCGATCAGCCCCGGTGCCGACAGATCGAGCTCCCACGTGCGCCGGCGCATGATGGTCGAGTCGAACACCTCGCCCGTGGCTCGGATCCGCGCCGTGAACTCGATCTCGATGCGATCCCGAGTCGTGCACGCTCTCCCCGATCCGCGGGCGAGCTCGGTGATGATCAGTCCCTCGCCGGTGTCGACGGGCGTCGAGTTCGCCGGCACGAGCGTTGCCGCTCCGACGAGCGCGCCAAGCGCCGCCAGCGTCCACGCGACGATCGGCCCGCGACTCAAGACGACGTCCCGCCTTCGGACAGCGTGCCCGTGTCGCCCCCCGGCACGTCCGGCAGGCCGGGCCCGTCGCCCGGCGCTTCGTCAGCTCCGGGGGCGCCCGGGCCACCGGGCACCTCGGGCAGCTCCGGCTCTTCGGGGACGGGCATATCGATGACCGTGGTGATCGACCCGCCGCTCAGGAGCACCTTGCCGTCGATGATGGCCGTGGCCGAGATCTGCTGGAGAGCGCCGAAGTCGACTGTCGCCTGGCTCACGGCGCGCAGGCTCTGGAGGTCGTATGTCGTCATGACGTACTGCGTTGCACGATCGAGCTGGCCGCCCGGCTTGAGCTGCAGCGTCGGCACGTAATCCGCCCCGAAGCCGGCGACCGTCACCTCGCCGGTGTGGATCGAGGTCGTCAGGCCGCTCAGCTCGGCGTTGTCGTCGTAGAGCGCGATGCCCCGGCGGGTCCAGATCGCCGCGTCGTCGGCGCCGACCTGCGTCACGCTGATCTTCCCGAACGGCGGGTTGGTCAGCCCGCGCAGGTTGAGTTCCGTGCCGTTGCTGGTGCGTGCCACGGTGCGCAGCTGGATCAGGCGCTGGTCGCTGCGCCGGATGATCAGGCGCCCCGGCAGCGACCACACCGCGGCGCTCATGCGCAGCGTGTCGTGGGTCGTCGTCCAACGCGCCTCGTTGCGGTACATGTCGTAGGAGGCGATCCCCTGATCGAGCCCGATGAGCGCGAAGCCCTCGGGCGCCACGCGCACCCACCGGACACGCGAGCCCACGTCGAGGCGGAACAGCTCCTGCCCGTTGCGCACGTCCAGCGCCCGGACCATGCCGGTCTGGTCGTTCTGCGCGGCGTTCCGGCGCCGATCGAGCGTCAGATCGAGGTTCGGCTTCGAGCCCGCGCCGCCGATGATCAGCACGCCGTTGGCCAGGTGCATGTCGTGCAGCTGGGGCACGACGTCGACGGTGTTCCACAGTGTCCGCCCCGTGCGCAGGTCGAACGCCGCGGCCCGGCCGATCTGATCCATCAGAACCAGCGTCTGGCTGTTGTGCTGGAAGGCCAGGCTCGTGAACGGGATACCCGGGTCATCGTCGCTGAGGATCTCGTTCAGCGGGTTCGAGACGTGGGGCACGTTCTGGACGCCCCGCGCCAGGCGCTCGTCGATGTCGAGCGCGGGCACGACAGACCGGAACGCCGGCGTCGCCCACATCTCGGTGCCCGTGCGGATGTCGCGCCGGATGAATCGGTAGTCGATCGCCCCGTTCTGCCCGACCTCGCGGGCGAACATCACTCCGGTGCGATCGATCCACAGGAACGTGTCGTTGGTCTGCACCGACCACGCGAGTTCGAGGTCGCCGGCCTCGTTCGTGCGCCACAGCCCGAGCGTGCCCCCGTCGTCGCGCGAGGCCATCATCACGGCGTCGGTCACGACACGGGGCGACTCCTCGTAGAACGTCGGAACGATCGACCAGCCGGCGATCACGCGCGAGTCCGTCGGCGCCGGGCCGATCACCGGGCGCTGCGTCGCGTCGCGCATGTTCTCGCGGATCTCGCTCGTCAGCGTCTCGAGATCCAGGATCGTGTCGCCGGAAGTGGGGCGGAGCTCGGGGAACTGCCGGGCGAGATCGTCCAGCGTCGCCAGCGCCAGCGAGTACTGGCGTGCCTGGATCAGCAGTTCGACGAGGCGCCCCGCGAGCTCGGCGAGCAGCGGGTCGCCCGGATCCAGCGCATCGCGCGCAGAAGACAGACCTTCTTCGAGCGACAGCGCCGCCAGCTGCGGTCGCCCGCGGCGCTCGTGACGCTTGGCGGCTTCGTTCCACGCTCTGGCGCCGGCTCGCGCAACCGGGAAACGCCTGGCCAGGCGCTCGAACGGCTCGGGATCGAGCTCGTTGGTGATCGCCTCGAGCTGGCGCTCTGCCTCGATCTCGAAGGCGCCGTAGATCTGGCGTCCCTCTCGCGACACGAGCATGCGCAGGCGACGCGTCGCCTCGTAGTCCGCAGAGACCGTCGCCGAACCCCGCTCAAACACGGATCCGGCGAGTTCCGGATCGTCCAGCACGCGCTGGAAGCTGTCGAGCGCCTCCAGGGGCTTGCCGATCCCCTCGTGATGGCTGCCGGAGGTCAGCAGCAGCGAGGCCTGCTCGCCGGGGCTGCCGGCGCACCGGCTCATGCGCGTGATCAGCTCGCCGCGAAGCTCGGGCTCGAGCGAGCTGCGCACGTTCGCGTCGGGCGGGGGCTCGACCATGCGCATCAGTGAGTCAAACAGGCGCCTGGTCGCGCGCTCGCTCTGCTCGCTCAGCGGGTCGGCGTCGATGGCATCGAGCGCGCGATCAACAGCGGGGAGGATCCCCTCGGCCCGCCCGGCGCGATACGAGAGCTCGGCGTAGGTGATCGCCGGCTCGGGCGCATCGCTCGATGCCTCCATGCGCTCGCGCAGCAGGCGCTCGGCGACGTCCCACACCAGGTACGTATGCACCTGAGAGTCGTCGACGACGATCAGCTCACCCTCGATCGGGAGTGTCGCCCCCGGGCGCGTCAGCTCGACGCTCGAGACCGGGCGCGTCGATTGGTCCGTCGGGTCGAACAGCTCGGCGCCCTCGATCGTCGGCACGAGCAGCAACCCGTCGCTGACGATCACGCGCCCCCGCGCCCTGCCGCCGGTCGGCATCGCGACCGTGCGCACCTGCGCGTTGGTCCCGATCTCCTCGAGAGGCACTCCATAGACATTGTTCGCGGACACCGCGATCAGCATGCCCGCGCACGTCAGCAGGTAGTCGGCGTCGGCGACGCGCGACGCCGGGATGCGCGTCAGCTCGGCGCCCGTCTCGGCGTCGAGTTCGAGGACCGCCGTGCGATCGGGCGCCATCACGTACAGCCGGCCCCCCTCGAGCACCGGGATGTTGATCTTCCAGGGCTGCGGGTCGCGACGAACCCGGGTGACCGCAGTGGGGAAGCGGCGGATCCACTTCGGACGGCCGGTCGCCGCCTCGATGGCCGCGACGAACCCGACCTTGTCGACGGCGTACACAACGCCGCCCCGCGCGGTGCGCCCGTCGTTCACGCCCGAGGGCGTCTGGAAGTTGAACGTCCCGCTCGCCGCGAGCGGCGTCTGCCACAGCAGCGAACCGTCACGCACGCTCAGACCGATGAGCGATGCGCTGTCGAGGCGGCGCGCCAGGATCGACTTCTCGACGGCGAACACCACCACTCCCTCGCTGACGAGAAGCGGGCCCTTGGTCAGCGAGCTGTCGATGTCGCTCACACCGATGTCCGCGAGTTGATTCAGCCACAGCAGTTCGCCCGTCGCGGCGCTGCGCGCGATGATCGCCCGCGGGCGCGTGTTGCGGCTGCCGGCGCCCAAATACAGGCCGGTCAGGCCGACGACAACCTCGCCGTCGGTGACGACCGTTGTCGGTTCGAGGGGCCAGTTCTGCGTGCCGAGGTTGATGCTCTCGGGCAGGGCGTCGGGTGTCTTGGCGCGCCAGATGCGATCCAGCGTGAACCGGCGCCAGGCCGACATCGTCTCGCCGTCGTTGATGAAGATCGTGTCGTCCGAAGCCACCGGTGCAGCGAACAGCAGGCCGGCGCCCGGAGGGAATGCTCCGGAAGGATCGTTGCCGCCGTTGGTCGAGTACGAGATCCCGTCGCCGATCACCGAGGAGTTCAGGGGCTCGGGCAGGATCTCGGGCAGGTCGACCCCGGGGCCACGCTCGAAGACATGGCTCGAGCGCGGGATCTCCGGCAGGTCCGACGCCTGCTCGCCGTCGATGTCCCCGAGGCCCGCCTCCGTGCGCCAGCGCCCGACCCGTTCGGCCGAACGCTCGCGCAGCCACGCAGCGCCCTCGGCGCTCTCGTTGGCGCCAAGGTATTGGCTCACGAGCGACAGCAGTGCCGCGGCATCGGCGGCGTTCAATCCGTTTCGGTCCGGGTGGCGCTCGAGCTGCTCCAGGGTGATCATCGCCGAGGCGAACTGTGCGCTCTCGAACCGTGTTTGCGCCAGGCGCAGCGTTGCTTCGAACCCGGCGCTGGTGAGCAGGTAGTCCCGCTCCACGAGTTCATACAGCCCGGCGTCGAGCAGTGACCGGGCCATGTCCGAGTGGAGCGCCCTGTACGACTCGAGCAGCGCCGGGTCGCCCAGCAGGCGATCGTGGACGTGACGCCGAATCGGGATGAACAGATCTTCTTCGCCCTCGGCCGGGATCAGACGCGAGCCGTCGCCCTCGAGGACCTGCTGCAGGACCCGGACGGCCTCCTCGCGATTGCCGATCGACGCGAGCTCGCCCACCCGGACCAGCGCCTCTTCAGCGAGCGGCGAATCGTCCAGATACACGGGGCGCACGTTCTGGGCGATCGCCGCGCCCGCGCACGCCAGCGCGATCCCGAGCAGCGTGATCGGTCGCACCGATCGCCGGCCGGAGCCGCGGATCCCGAGGTTTCGTCCCATCCGTTTCATTCAGAACTCCGTCGGAAGTGTAAGCACACCCGGACCATCCTCGGCGTTGGTTGCCCCGTTCAGCCAGCCGATACAGCCAATTCCGAACGGCGTGGCGGATTCCCGCCTGCTGACGGGAGGATGCCCTTGGAACCGCTGTACTCCAGCCCGCACGGCGGGCACTGCCCCGGATGGCTCTCGCGACACCCGCTCAGCCTCCGCAAGATCAGGTTCATCCCCGCGCCCGAGCGGCGCATCGTCCTGCTCATCGTTGCGATGCTCTTGATGGGCTACGCCGATCTCGCCCTCACTCTGACGTACATGCAGAGCATCGGCATGATCGAGATGAACCCGCTGGCACGCCACATGATCGCCATCGGCCAGACCCAGCAACTCGTGATGTTCAAGCTGTTCACGATGGCCCTGAGCGCGGGCGCGATCTTCCTGGTCCGCCGGCACCCGATCGCGGAGAAGGCGGCGTGGGCCTGCAGCGCCGGGCTCCTCGCCCTGATGGTCCACTGGACGATCTACAACCGCGACGTGTCATCGAACACCAACGAGCTGACGCTCCTGGCCGAGAGCGCGGATCAGTGCGAGCTCTGGGTCAAGCTGGATTCGTGACGCAGGCGCCGCTCGCACGCTCGCTCGACATCCCGATCGCCAGATCAATCGCCGCACGCATGGACCCGGCGTCCGCCCGGTCCTGCCCCGCGATGTCGAACGCGGTGCCGTGGTCGGGGCTGGTGCGCGTCACCGGCAGGCCCGTGGTGACGTTCACAGCGCTCTCGAACGACAGCAGCTTCACCGGGATCAGCCCCTGGTCGTGGTACATCGCCACGACCAGGTCGTAACGCCCCGCGAGCGCCGGGCGCCAGATCGTGTCGCCCGGGAACGGTCCCGAAACGTTCATGCCCTGCTCGCGAGCGAGCTTGATGGCCGGCTCGATCACTCGGGTCTCTTCATCGCCGAGCAGGCCCGCCTCGCCCGCGTGCGGGTTCAGGCCGCACACCGCGACGCGCGGCTGCTCGATCCCCAGCGAGCGACAGGCCTCCCAGCCCAGGTCGATCGTGTCGAACACGCGCCCGATCGTGAGCACGTTGCGGATGTCCATCAGCGGCAGGTGGGCCGTGGCCAGGATCGTCCGCAGCTTCGGGGCGACGAACATCATGCGCACCCGCTTGGTGTTGAACCGGCTGGCCAGCAATTCGGTGTGCCCAGGGTACTTCGACTTCCCGGCCATCGACCAGGCTTCCTTGCTGATCGGGGCCGTGACGATCGCGCCGGACGACAGCGCCGAGCCCGCGGGGCGCTGGGCGCTTGCGATCGAGTCCTCGACGAAGCGGAAGCTGGCCGCCCCGCCCTGCTTCGTGGGCTTGGGCCCGCCGTCGAGGAGCCCCGGGTCCGCCTCGACGCCGTCGCGTCGCTTGCCGGTGTAGTCGATGAGCAGCACGCCGCCCGGCCCGTCGTCGCCCGGCTCGGCGTCGGCCGCGGCGTCCGATCCCGCCCGCACGCGCCACCAGTAGGGCTCGATCCCGGCCCGGTCGGCCGCCATCTGCATCGCGCCGCTCATGCCGAACACCAGGAACCGGGCCCGCGAGCGGAGGTCCGGGTCCGCCAGGGCCTTGACCGTTACCTCCGGCCCGATGCCCAGCGGATCGCCCATCGACACGGCGATCGTCGGGGCACCCCCCGGGTTGCCGGGGGTTTGGTTGGAAGGGGTTCGGCTCATCGGACGCAATCCTAGGGTCGGGCCAGGGGGCCCTCCCCGCCCCATGCGCGAAATCCGGCCGCCCGGATCCCCAACGATTCCGTGGACGATTGGGAACGGAGGCGGCATTATGAACGCTGGAGCGGTTCAGAGCCCAGGAATGACGGATTACTTCACCAACAATGGTCGAGTGATTGACGCGGACGCCGACAGCCAGGAGCGTCTCTACTCAACGTTCAACCACCTCGTCGGCTTCGCCAACCTCGGCTCCGGCGGCATCCCCATCCTCGGCCTCATCTGCGCCGCCGTCATGTGGATGATCCGAGGCAAGGACTCGCCGTTCCTCGACGACCACGGGCGCGAGGCGACGAACTTCCAGATCAGCCTCATCATCTGGGGCCTCATCTTCACGATCGCGATCCCGTTCACCCTCGGCCTCTCGGTCCTGGGCTACCTCGTCGTGCTGGTGATGATGTTCGTCGGCCAGATCCGCGGCGCCATGGCGGCGCACAGGGGCGAGTACTACCGCTACCCCTGCTGCTTCAGGTTCCTCAAGGACCCCGCGGAATCCAACGCCCAGCGCGCGGCCTGATCGCGCACCCGACACCGGAATCCCATCCTTCTTCGGAGGCCGCGGCAGAATCGCCTCGGCCTCTGTTGCTTTTCCTGGCACACCAACCGGTACACTCTCCCCGGCGTGGCACTGCTCGAAGTCCGCAATCTCGTGAAGTCGTTCGGCGATCGCACCGTCGTCCAGGGCGTCAGCTTCGAGGTCGATCAGAGCGAGATCGTCGGCCTGCTCGGGCGCAACGGCGCGGGCAAGACCACGAGCTTCCGCATGACCATGGGTATGATCGAGGCCGACGACGGAGCGGTCCTGTTCGATGGCAAGGACGTTTCCGAACTCCCGATGTACCGGCGCGCGAGACGGGGCATGGGCTACCTCAGCCAGGAGCCCAGCGTCTTCGGGCGACTGACCGTCGAGCAGAACCTCATGGCGATCCTCGAGACCCAGCGCATGGGCCGGCGCGCCCGCAAGGAGCGGGCCGCCGAGCTCATGGACCGCTTCGATCTCACCAAGAAGGCCGGCGACCACGCCCGCACGTGCTCCGGTGGCGAGCGCCGCAAGCTCGAGATCGCCCGGGCGCTGGTGACCAACCCCAAGATCATCCTCCTCGATGAGCCGTTCAGCGGCGTCGATCCCCTGGCGGTCGAAGACCTGCAGGCCGAGATCATGCGCCTCACCGAGATGGGCATCGCGATTCTCATCACCGACCACAACGTGCAGCAGACGCTGCGCGTGTGCGATCGCGCGTACATCATCAACGAGGGGCGAGTCCTGCGCGAGGGCGCCCCCCGGGAACTCATCAACGACGACATGGTCCGTCGCAGCTACCTCGGATCGCTCTTCAGAGGCGACGAGTTCGACGACCACCCCCGCGCCAAGCGACAAGCGCCCGCGGGTGCGGCCCCGGCATCGAAGGCCAAGCGGAAGGCCCGGGAGCGGGCGTCGTGAATCGCGCCGGTGCGCTGCTGCTGACCCTCGCGCTCGCTGCGCTCGCCGGTTGCGTCGAGCGCCGGATGATCATCACCTCCGAGCCGGCCGGCGCCGAGGTGCGCCTCAACGACGCGTTCGTCGGCCTCACACCCCTCGAGGTCGATTTCACCTACTTCGGCGTCTACGACGTCCGCCTGCGCAAGGACGGCTACCAGCCGCTCGTCACTCAGCGCAAGGCGAAGGCGCCATTCCACGAGCTGCCGGTCATCGACTTCGCGGCGTTGCTGATCCCGACGACCAAGCGGACCATCATCGAGTGGCACTTTGACCTGGAGCCCGCAGTCGTGGACAACGACGCGCTCATGGAGCGGGCCCGGGAATTGCAGCGCGAGTACGAGCAGGGCGGAGAAGCAGGGCCAGAGGGCTAGGCCCCGCGCACGCGCGCCGGCACGCCGAGCGCCGTCGCACCATCCGGCACGTTGTCCACGACCACCGCGCCTGCCCCGATCGTGACGCCGGCCCCGATCGTCACGCCCGGCTTGACGCTCGCCCCGATGCCGATCAGCGAATCCGGGCCGACGCGCACACCCCCGCCCAGCGCGACGCGCGGCGCGACGTGCGTGTTCTCTCCTATGTCGCAGTCGTGCTCGACCACCGCCGACGTGTTCACGATCGCGTGCTCGCCGACGATCGCCCGCCCCTGCACGATCGCTCCGGCGCACACCAGCGCACCAGCGTTGATCTGCGCGCTCGGCGCGATCCAGGAATGGCTGTGCACGACGCTGGCGGGTTCTGCATCCAGCGAGTCGATCACGCGCCTCCGCAAGCCGATCTCGCCGAGCGCCACCAGGAACGCGTTGGCCGTCAGCAGGCCGCCGAGACCTTCCAGCGGCCCCAGGTGCCGCGCATGCCCGTCGAGCGAAGCGCCGGGGTCGTCGTCGACGAACCCGCGCACGATCCACCCCGCCGAGCGCGCCGCATCGTGCGCCACCAGCCCGTGGCCGCCGCCCCCAACGAGCACGATCTCGAGATCTCCGGGTTGCACGCTCATCGCTGAGGCGCTTCATCGGCTGTCGGGGCCCGCGCCCTCGACCGCCGGCCCGCACCTAGGATCCGGTGCATGACCACGATCCTCCATCCAGAGACGGGAACCGGAAGCGGAACCGAGCGCGGCCCCGCGCGCATCGGCGCCGTGAGCTACCTGAACACGCTCCCGCTGATCGAGGGCCTGGGCAAGCTCGAAGGGGCCGAACTCACCCTCACCGCTCCGAGCCAGCTCATCGACCTCCTGGTGGCCGATGAGATCGACATCGGCCTCGTGTCGGTCATCGATGCCCAGCGATCGCCCGAGCCCATGGCCCTGGCGCCCGAGGGCATGATCGGCTGCGACGGGCCCACCCTCACGGTGCGTTTGTTCTCGGCGGTCCCGATCGATCAGATCACAACGGTCCACGCGGATGTCGACAGCCACACGTCCATCGCGCTGCTCCGCGTCATCCTCGGCGAGCGTTTCGGCATCAAGCCCCGGATCGAGGATTTCGACGTCGATGCGCACCGCGCCGCGCTGTCCAAGGCCGCCGTCGGAGAGGGCGAGGCCGGCTGCTGGCCCGAGGCGCTCCTGCTGATCGGCGACAAGGTGGTGACCGACTCACCCCCGGCCATCCACTACCAGCACCAGGTCGACCTCGGCGAGGCCTGGAAGGAACTGACCGGGCGCCCGTTCGTCTACGCGATCTGGATGTGCCGCGCATCGAGCGCCGCGAGCCCGGAGGTGACCGCCGCGCGCTCGGTGCTGGATCGCCAGCGGCGCCACAACTCCGGGCGCATCGACTGGATCATCCGCCAGCGCGCCGACGCCCGCGGCTGGCCGGAAGACCTCGCGCGCCGCTACCTCGTCGACCTGCTCCGCTACGAGGTCCGGCAGGAGCACCGCGACGCGATCGAAGCGTTCTTCGATCTGTGCGCGCGTCACGGCGTGCTCGATTCGCGCCGCGAGACCGTCTGGGCCTAGCGACTCGTGCCCCGCCTCAGCGCCATCCGGATGAGCGATCTGGAGCGCCTCGCGGAGGAGCTCCGCTTCGCCCCCAAGCCGGCGCTGCTCCGGCAGATCGACCGGGTCCTCGATCTCGTTCCTTCGATCGATCCCGACAGCACCTACGGCCTGAACTGGCTGGTCAAGCGGATCACGGGCTACGCGCCCGACGCCGAAGACGATTCGCTCCTCGTCGGCGCCGCGCTGCTGGGCGATCTCTCCGCCCTCCTTGAGCACCTCTGCTCCCACGCCGGCTTCGGCCCGCACGATGTGGCGATCGAGACGATCGGCGTCGCGGAACTCGAGTCGAGATGGGATGTCAGCCGGCGCACACTCGAGCGCTACCGGCGCAGGGGCCTGATCGCGCTGCGCGTGCAGGAGGGCGGCAGCCGTGTGTCCCTGCGATTCCCGCTCAACCTGGTGGAGGTGTTCGAGTCACGGGAGTCGACGCTGGTGCGCGCCGCCTCGAGCTTCCGTCGCCTCAGCGAAGACGAGCGCCGGCACATCCACGAACTGGCGAGCGGGCGGACCGGTTCGTGCGCCGCGATCGCGCAGCAGATCGCCACAGAGACCGGGCGCAGCGTCGGAGCGGTGCTCAGTGCGCTAGAGGCATCCCCCGGTGCCCTTGCCCCGCACTCCGGGGTGCTCTCGGCGCCCGCGAAACGACGCATGTTCAAGGCGTGGCGCGACGGCGCACCGGCGCCGGACCTGGCGCGTGATACCGGTGTCAGCGTCGACACGGCGCGGCGCACGATAAACCTCCAGCGCGCGGCGATGCTTCGGCGCGTGCCTCTGGTCCCGGAAGCGGGTTCGACGGACCTCGGCGCGATCCTGGAGCACCCGCTCGTCACCGAGTCGCTCGATGCGCACCACGAACCGAGCGCCCGTGCGTGGGTCGATTCGGCGCGGGCGTCGGCACCCCCGGATCCCGACGTAGAGAGGCTCTGGGCCGACGCCCGGGCGACGCTGCTCGCGCGTGTTCGCGTCATTGTCGAAGCGCTCGATCCGTACGCCCCCTCAGCGTTGGCGCTGGACGACGCAGAGACCGGGTTGCGCTGGGCCACGCGCCTCCGGATCCAGTTGCTCGACCAGCAGCGGGGCCTTGTCCTGCGCGCGATCGAAGAGCGTCTCGGGGGTCCCCTCATGGCCCGCGCCGCGTCCGAGATCGCGCGCGCCCATCTCCGGGCCCATCTGGCGGCGTCGCGCGCGCTCGATCGCCACGACCCAAGCAAGGGAGGGCGCGTGGCCGCGCCGATTGCGCTGGCTATCAGCCGCTCGCTCGCGGGCGATCACGCCCCGGCTCCCGCCGGGCGCGCTGCCCTTGCCGACGCCCCCCTCGATGATTGGACTCGTCGGCTGGATCGCTGGCAATCCTGGCTCGACGCTCCGCCGGACGTTGCGGGGCTCGGCGATGAGCGTGCACGGGCCGTGCTCGTGCTCCGCTTCGGTCTCGCCGGCGCCAAGCCCCTGACACTCGCCGAGATGAGTTCGGCTCATTCTGTTTCTGCGCAGGAAGTGCGCCGCTGCGTTCGCGCCGCCTCGCTGGCGACGGGCCGGCGCGCCTCCGAGTAGCATCTGCGCCATGTTCGAGAGGACCTCGCGCCAGGTTCGTGTCTCGTCCGCGGAAGTGGAGGTGACATCGAAGCTGCGCACCGCGATCGCGCTCATCGCAGTGGTCCCGGTCGTCCTCAAGATGGGCTGGACCGAGCCGCTCGTGCATTTCCAGTCGATGTGGTTCGCTCAACTCGGCCTCGTCGCCTGGTACATCGCCGACATGTTCGGGCGGTCCCGCCGGCGCCTTGTCAGCAAGACGCAGCGCCGAGAGTTCGATCGCGCCTCGCGACCCGAGCAGGTGCTCATCCTCGTGGCGCTCGCCGGCGCCCTCGTCGGGCTGATCCGACCGGATTTCTGGCCGATGCTGTCGTTCGCCGTCGGCGGCTTGGCCGTCGTGCACCTGCTGCGCGTGTACCTGCTGGTCGTGCAGTCGGGTGTGGTGCCGCCCGGGCTGGTGTTCATGGGCTCGTTCATCGTGCTGATCGGCATCGGCGTCGGGGCGCTCATGCTGCCTGCCGCGACCCACGCCGACAATCGCATCAACGTTGTCGATGCGCTGTTCACGATCACCAGCGCGATCAGCCAGACCGGACTCGTCGTGCGCCCGACCGGGCAGGGGTTCACACGATTCGGCCAGATCGTGATCCTGATCTGGATCCAAGTAGGCGCACTCGGCGTGATCGTCTTCGGCGCGCTGCTGGCCAACGTCCTGGGCTCCGGGTTCGGGCTGAAGGCCACGCAGACCCTCGCAGAGGGCACCGAGCAGGGCTGGGCCGGCCAGCTCAGCATGCAGAAGCTGGTCGCCTTCATCATCCTGTTCACGCACGCCGTGGAGCTGATCGGCGCGGGCATCCTCTACATCGGCTGGCCCGAGACATGGGACGGCGCCCCCGACATCTCCGACCCGGGTGACCGCCTGTTCCATGCGCTGTTCTTCAGCGTGTCGGCGTTCTGCAACGCGGGGTTCGTCACGACCGACAACAGCCTGGGTGGCCTCCGCTACGCGTGGACATCCCACGCCGTCATCGTTCCGCTGATCGTCTTCGGGTCGATCGGCTTCCCGGTGCTCGACAACATCCGGCGCGTGGTCTGGGCGCGCATCCGCGGCATCCACGTGCAGGACGGGCAGCTCGTCCGCCTCAACCTCAACTCGAAGATCGTCCTCACGACCGCGCTGATCCTCTACGTCGTGGGGTTCGGGCTGCTGTTCCTCAGCGAGGTGACGCGCACGACATTCCAGGAGGCGGGCTCGATAGAACCGGCGCTCATCGACGCGCACTTCATGAACATGAACCGGACCGCGGGCTTCGACACCATCGACGTGCTCGACATGGGCCTGCTCAGCCAGCTCGTGCTCATCGCGATGATGTTCATCGGAGGCTCGCCCGGTTCCGTCGCGGGCGGGATCAAGCTCATGGCCCTCGCGGTGCTCGCGCTCACTGTTTGGTCGACGATCATGGGCCGGCGCGAGACCACGGCTTTCGGGCGCACGCTCCCCGAGCCGCTCATCCGCAAGTGCGCCGTGATCGTGATCCTGTTCATCGCCACGGTCCTGGCCGTCGGGTTCGTGCTCACCCTCGCAGAGCACGACCGCCCAGACGGGCGCGTCGACATACTGATCTTCGAGACCGTCAGCGCAGTGGGCACCTGCGGCTGGTCCATGGGCGCGACGCCCGAGCTCTCCCCCACAGGGCGGGTCGCGATCACCGTCGGCATGTTCGTCGGGCGCGTCGGGCCGCTGGCCGTCACGGCCTCCCTGGTGGCCGTCGCCAGGCGCAGGCGTGTCCGCTACTCGTACCCCGAAGAGGAGGTCGTGGTCTACTAGCCCGCGGGTTTGGGGTAGCCTCACTCGAGAGGACGATGGACTGATATGGAACGTTTCGCCGTCATCGGGCTCGGGCGCTTCGGATCGCGCCTCGCCAAGAACCTCGCCGCATCCGGCGCCGAGGTGATCGCCATCGACCGCGACCGCCGGATCGTCGAGGAGCTCCGCGACCAGGTCACCCTGGCCATCGCGATGGACGCCACCGACGAGCAGGCCCTGAAAATCCAGGGGATCGACCAGGTCGACTGCGCCGTCGTCGGTGTCGGCCACAACTTCGAGGCCAACGCCCTGGCGACGGTGCTCCTCAAGTCCATGCGGGTCAAGCGTGTGATCAGCCGCTCGGGCAACGACATGCAGGCCCAGATCCTCCGGCGGATCGGGGCCGACAGCGTCGTGAGCCCCGAGGACGAGGCCGCGGATCGCTGGGCGCACCGCCTGATGGCCCCCTTCGTGATCGACCACCAGGAGATCGCCGAGAACTACGCGCTCATCCAGATGGCGGTCCCCGAGTCCTGGCAGAGCAAGACGCTCGCCGAACTCGACCTGCGGCGCAAGCACAAGGTCACGGTCGTGGCGATCCGGCGCCGCCTCCAGACCTCGTCCGAGTCCGGGGTCGACAGCTACGAGGAGCGCATCGTCGACGTGCCGCTGCCCTCCAGCCGCCTCACCAGCGAGGACACGCTGGTCATCGCCGGGTTCAACGACGACCTCGCCAAGCTCCCGCGCTAGCGTCGCCGCCTCGCAGACCCCCCGGCCTGCCTAGTCATCCGCGCCCGCCCCGTCGAGCCACGCCAGGTTGGCCTCGAGCGCGCGATCCAGCGCCCCGCGCGCGATCACACGGCCCGCGCCCGCCTCGCGGGCCCGCTCCATGGAAGCGGTGTCCACGTGCGGCCCGAAGGCCAGGATCCGAACAGACGACGCACCGCCCCGGGACTCGATCCACTCGCGGGCGGTGGTGATCAACTCGATCGCCCGATCCGGGGCGTCGAGGTCCACCGCCAGGCCCGATGCGCCGGCTTCCAGGCGCTCCCGGAGTCGCTCTGGGGTGCGGGCCGGCGCCGCCTCGACGCCCGCGGCCTCGGCGCCGCCCCGGAGCTTGCTCATCCACAGCAAATCGTTCGCAAAGTACGCTATCATCGTCTCTTTCCATCATCTTCCGTCGGCTGGTGGGCCGATGGCTTGCTGATCCGAACTGAAGATCCCGCCCCAGCGTAGGACACGACCCGGGCGCTGACTCCGACCGTCGAGGTGTTCTCGCCGGCGCGGCCTCCCTGTCCGTTCCCCCAACCAAGCGCAAGCGCAGCTGTTGCCATGACCACGACTCAATCGCAGGCTTCTCACAACGCGTCCATTGTCGCCCCCTCGCGCAGCCACTTCGGCAGCCAGGTGTTCGACGAACTCGGCATGGAGCGCGACCCCAACAACCTCTACCTGCAGACGATCGACGCGGTCCTGCACGCGTGCGAGATCCTCGAGCTGCCGCACCACGTGCAGATCATCCTCGCGCAGCCCAAGAACGAGATCATGGTGCACTTCCCCGTGCTCATGGACGACGGCCACCACCGCCTGTTCAAGGGCTACCGGGTGCAGCACAACAACGCGTGCGGCCCCTACAAGGGCGGCATCCGCTTCCACCCCGAGGTCTCGCTCGACGACGTCAAGTCGCTCGCGGCGCTGATGACCATGAAGTGCTCGCTCGTCCGCATCCCCTTCGGCGGCGGCAAGGGCGGCGTGAAGGTCGACCCGCGCACGCTCAGCAAGGAAGAACTCCGGCGCGTCTCGCGCCGCTTCATCAGCGCGATCGAGACGCAGGTCGGCCCCGACTACGACATCCCCGCTCCCGACGTCGGCACCAACGCCCAGGTTATGGCCTGGTTCGCCGACACGTACATGAACATCTCCAGCGGCCCCAACCGAGGTGATTCGCAGGCAGTCGTCACCGGCAAGCCCATCGAGATGGGCGGCTCGCTCGGTCGCGAGAAGGCGACCGGCCAGGGTGTGATCGACGTCCTCGCCGAGCTGCTCCCCGAACTCAACCTCAGCATCAGCACATGCACCGCCGCCCTGCTGGGCTACGGCAACGTGGGCTCGTGGGCCGCCAAGCTCCTCGCTGAGCGCGGGGGCAAGGTGCTCAGCGCCTTCGACCACACCGGCGGCGTCTACAACGAGCACGGCCTGGACACCCTCGCCCTCGACGAGTGGGTCAAGAACCACGGCGGCGTCGCCGGCTTCGAGAAGGAAGGCGCAGCAGACGCGATCTCCATCGACGAGTTCTACTCCATGGACGTCGACGTCTTCATCCCCGCGGCCCTCGAGCAGATGATCACCGAGGACCGCGCACGACAGATGAACTGCAAGGTCGTCGCCGAGGCCGCCAACGCCCCGACCACGCCCGCCGGCGAGCGCGTGCTCATGGAGAAGGGCGTGGAGATCCTTCCCGCCATCCTCTGCTCCTCGGGCGGCGTGACGGTCTCCTACTTCGAGTGGGTCCAGAACAAGACGCACATGGCCTGGGACATCGAGCGCGTCGACGAAGAGCTGAACCGCCACATGGTGCTCGCCGCCCGGCGCGTGCAGCTGGCGCGTCACCGCTTCAACGTGGATATGCGCACCGCCGCGTACATCGCCGCCCTGGAGAACCTCGGCAAGGTGTACGCGATGCGCGGCATCTTCCCCTGATCCCCGGGCCCGCCCTCCCAATCAGAGACTGACCCGGCGTCCGGCGCCCGGCGCCCCCGGTCCGCGCCCGCGTCCGGCGACCCGCCTGACTCCGCGGCGCACCCCGCTACAATCGCCCCCCCTCCGCCGGACGCCCGGCGGAGCCCCAGCGAAAGACCCGCATCCTCCGAGGAAGGACCAGGTTCCGTGGCGAACAAGCACTACGACCTCATCGTCATCGGCGGCGGCCCCGCCGGCTACGTCGGCGCCATCCGCGCCGCCCAGCTCGGCCTGAAGGTCGCCTGCGTCGAGCGTGCCGCCCTCGGGGGCGTCTGCCTCAACTGGGGCTGCATCCCCACCAAGGCGCTGCTGGCCAACGCCGAGCTCTACGAGAAGGTCGCCCACGAGGCCGACACCTGGGGACTCGAGTTCGGCAAGGTCAACGTGAAGTGGGACAAGGTCATCGGGCGCTCCCGCGACACCGCCGGCAAGCTCAGCAAGGGCATCGCCTTCCTGTTTCGCAAGAACAAGATCGACCACTTCGAGGCCCACGCCAAGATCGTCAGCGGTCGCACCGGCTCCTCGCCCTGTGCCGTCGAGCTCTACGACTGCGAGGTCCAGGAAGAGCTCACCCACGCCCCGGCCAAGCCTGCAAACAAGGCCCGCGAGACGATCACCGCGACCAACGTGCTCGTCGCCACCGGCTCGGTCGCGCGCGAGCTGCCCTTCGCCAAGTTCGACGGCGACAAGATCATGGGCGCCCGCGAGGCCATGAACACCAAGACGCAGCCCAAGAAGCTCGTCGTGATCGGCGCCGGCGCCATCGGCATGGAGTTCGCCTACTTCTACAACTCCTACGGCACCGAGGTCACCGTCGTCGAGATGCTGCCCCGCATCCTCCCGGTCGAGGACGACGACGTCTGCAAGGCACTCGAGAAGCTCTACAAGCGCGCCGGGATGAACCTCAAGACGTCCACCACGACAACGAAGGTCGAGAAGACCAAGACCGGCGTCAAGGTCACCGTCGCGCCGTTCAAGGACGGCAAGGCCGATGAATCCAAGTCCGAGACAATCGAGGCCGACAAGGTGCTCCTGGCGATCGGCGTCAAGGGGCGCTACGACGGCCTGTTCGACGACTCGCTCGGCATCGCGACCGAGCGCGACCACATCAAGACCGACTACCAGCCTGGGGAGAAGGGCGACCCCGCGCTCACGTACGCCACCAGCGTCAGCGGTATCTACGCCGTCGGCGATGTCATCGGCGCGCCCTGGCTCGCCCACGTCGCCAGCGAGGAGGCCGTCGTCTGCGTCGAGCGCATCGCGGGCCACGACCCGATCCCCCTCGACTACGGCGTGATCCCCGGCTGCACCTACTGCCACCCGCAGGTCGCCAGCGTCGGCTACACCGAGCGTGACCTCGTCGCCAAGGGGCTCAAGAAGGACACCGACTACGCCGTCGGCTCCTACCAGCTCCAGTCCCACGGCAAGGCGATCGCCGCGAACCAGAACAAGGGCCTGGTCAAGATCATCCGGGGTCTGCCCCGGGGCGAGATCCTCGGCGCGCACATCCTGGCTGATCAGGCGACCGAGCTCATCGCTGAGCTGACCCTCGCGCGCAGGCTCGAGGCCACCAGCGAGGAGATCAACGTCACCGTGCACGCCCACCCAACGATGCACGAGGCGATCCACGAGGCCTCGCTCGCGAGCGAAGGCCGCGTGATCCACGCCTGATCGTTATCGGACGCTGAAGAAAACCGTTGTTGTTGCGCGCACGCGCCGGTAGCTTTGTCCTCACGGAGGGCGACTCGGGCGGAGGTGCGCGATGGCGAACAAGAAGGCGAAGAAGGCGAAGGGCCCGCTCGAAACGGACATCGCCAAGGTCCCCGGCGATCTGCCGCGACTGAAGCGGTCGATGAGCGACCTGGAGTGCAAGCAGGTGTTTGCGCTGCTGGCGTATTTCCGCGTGATGAACTGCACGCCGGATGAACTCCCGCACAGCGCCAAAGCCGCGTGCGAGCGCCTCAAGACCGAACTCGCCGATCTCCGCATCGCGCGCGAGTGCCTCAACTGCTTCGATGAGTTCTTCGACGACATGCAGTCGCTGCTCGGCCCGCGTTCGAATGCCAAGCTCCACCCGCTCGTCTGCGGCCTCCTGAGCCAGTACACCTGCTGCTGCTGCGAGGGCGGTTCGCCCCCGCTCGTCTACGGCGCTGAGGGACGCGATTCCGACGATGACGTCTGGCCCGCCGACGACGGCAAGTGGGGGGCGTGATCAACCGGCCGGCCTCGCGAAACTAGTCGCCGGGCGGCACCGGCGGGTCCTTCGCCCGCTCGCGCCACACCAGGGCCTCCTCAGTCCGTTCCATCACCTCCAGCAGGTGCGCGATCAGGCCCGCGACCCGCGCCCGCGCAACGGCGGCCCGGCCGGCGGGCAGCCCGGGGATGCGCTCGTAGTGATCGATCAGCGTCGCCAGCGCCGCCTCGTTGTCACCGGTGACACGCAGGCATGAGGCGAGGGCTCTCGCGCTCCGGACAGTGTCGGGAGCATCAGGGCCGAATCGATCCGTGCGCAGCGCCAGGATCTCTCTCCACAGCGGGATCGCTCGATCGTGCTCCCGAGCCCGCTGCAGCGCCGTCGCCTGGCGGGTCAGGAGGCTGATGCGCAGCGGGGCGTCGGGCTCGAGGCGATCCTCGGAGTCTCGGATCGCTTGCTCCAGGATCGCGATCGCTTCCTCGTACCGTTCCTGCTCCACCAGCAGCGTCGACAGGCTCGCGGCGCTGCTCAGGGTGCCCGGATGCCCAGGACCCAGTGTGCGCGCCCGGCCTTCGAACGCCTCACGCGCGAGCTCCTCGGCCTCGTCCAACTGTCCGAGATGACGCAGGATCACCGCGAGGTTTGCTTTCGAGATGAGCGTGTCTTCGTCGTCGGGGCCGAACACCCGGAGACGCGCCGACAGAACCTCGCGCTGGATCGCCTCGGCCTCCTCGTGGCGCTCCGTCGTGCGGAGCAGGGCCGAGAGGTTGCTCCGCGCCTCGAGCGTGTCCCGGTGGTCCGGGCCGAGCGTGCGCTCCATCCGCGCAGATGCATCCCGAAGCAGGCGTTCCGCCTCTTCGTGCTCGCCACGGCGCCACAGCAGCACACCGAGCTGATTCTCGGCCACGAGTGTCTGTGCGCCGTCCTCGCCCAGCTCTCGCGTGAACATCGAGACCGCTACCCGGAGCTGGGGCAGCGCCTCCTCGTAGTGCCCGAGGCGCCGGTATGTGTCGCCGATCGTCGCGCGGATCGTCGCCTCGACCACCGGTTCGTCGGGGAAACGCCCGTCAAGCGCGGCGTTCGCTTCGTCAAGGAGTTGTCGAACCGTCGTCTCGGTCGTGCTTTGCGACGGGCTCGCCTTCGACAAGAGCCCATCGGTCAGGAACTCGAGCACCGCCGCCCGGGTGCTCGCGTCGCGCTGGGCCTGCTCGAAGCGGGTCCGCGCGAGGCGCTCGGCGTCGATCGCCCGTGCAAGCCCGAACGACAGACCCACCACACCGACGACCAGCCCGAGGGCAACGGCCGTGCTGGCTGTCACCCCGAGCCGGTGGCGGCGCACGAACTTGGACATCCGGTATCGCGCCGTGGGTGGGCCCGCGAGCACCGGCTCGTGACGCAGGTGGCGCTGGATGTCCAGCGCGAACTCGGACGCGCTCGAGTACCGGCGCGAGCGCGACTTGTCCATCGCCTTGATGGTGATCCAGTCCAGATCGTCGCGCAGTTCGCGCGCAAGAGACCCCGGGTCGGTGCGCCGGTTGTGGGCGAGCTCGTCCGACATCTCACCAAGAGACGTGAGGCGCGTGCTGGGCTTGGGGGGGTCGACCTCGCGGATGATCCGCTGGATCTCACTGAACGCCGCCGAGCGCAGGGACTCCGGGTCGAAGGGCAGCGCCCCGACGAGCAATTCGTACAGCACGACCCCTAGCGAGTAGATGTCCGAGCGCGTGTCCACGTCGCTCGCGCCGATGTCCGCCTGCTCGGGGCTCATGTACTCGGGGGTGCCCACGAGCTGGCCCTGGGCCGTGAACAGCGCCTTCGTGGTCAGGGGCCGGTCCAGCGCCTTGGCGACGCCGAAATCGATGACCTTGATGCTCGGGTACCCGAGTTCGTCGTGCACGAGGATGTTGCTGGGCTTGATGTCCCGGTGGACGACGCCCTTCTGGTGCGCGTGCTGGATCGCTTCGCACGCCTCGAGGAACAACCCGAGGCGCTCGCCCGTGCTGAGGCGCTCGTGGTCGCAGTAGCTCGTGATCGGCTCGCCCCGGACCAGTTCCATCGCGAAGAAGGGCTGCCCGGAGTCGCTCAGGCCGGCATCGAAGACCTGCGCGATGTTGGGGTGCGACATGAGCGCCAGCGCCTGCCGCTCCGCTTCGAAGCGCGCGACGATTGTCTCGGAGTCCATCCCCGGCCTGACGACCTTGAGCGCGACGCGCCGCTCGACCGGCTCCCGCTGGACCGCCTCGTACACGATCCCGAAGCCGCCTTGTCCGAGGAATCCGACGATCTCGTAGGCGCCGATCCGCCCCGGCAGGTCCGCGCCCGGTGCACCGGTCTCGGCGGTCGAGTCCTCGAAGCGCTTCGGCTCCGGGGAGTCATCCGCGCGTTCACTTGGCGTGGGTCCCGAGGGCATGGCGCTCGCTCCGCGAGCAGTTCCGCCCGCAGGCATGATTCTACTGGCACGCCTCAGCGCCGCTGAACGGCGCTCTCGCCCCCGGGGAGCCGGAGCGTGGCGCTGTCGCCGGCGAAGGCCACGCCGATGCGCTGCGAGCTCATCGACCGCTCGTCGAACGTGTGGAGCGAACCGTCGGTGCCCGCGAAGAGCGTGACCCGGTTCGCGCTCGTGTCACCCGGGATGCGCCCGCGCAAGCGTCCGTCCTTCGTCCACAGGAAGTGGTACCCGCTCTCGCCGTTCTCAAAGATCGCCCTGATGAACGTGTGGTCGGTGTCGTCGCCCGCCCAGCTCCCGGCGACCTGGTAGCGGTCGAACGCGCCCAGCGACTGCTCCATCATCTCGATGCGCCCGTCGTAGGCCTCCGCGAGCTCGCTCGCGGGCGTGTCGATCCCGTAGGCCTCGCGCATCGCTTCGTAGTCGCCACCGGCCGCGGCATCGAAGATCCGCTGCAGGTCCCGCGAGCGCTGCTCCAGCGTCTCGAGCTCGAATGAGCCCGACGAGAGGAACGCGCTGGTCGCCTCGTCACCGTCGAGCACGATCGCCAGCGATTCGTGCTGCTCGACCAACTCGAGCTCGCCGCCGTTCTCGAGCTCGTAGCGACCGGCGAGCGATCCGGCGAGCGCCGGTCCCATCTCGACGACATCGGGCAGCTCGGGGAGGCCCTCGCGTGTGAACATCGCGGCTCCGAGCATCGGCAGGATCTGAAAAACGAGACTGGAGTCGGCGATGACGTTGCTCTGGGCGAACAGCACGAGGTCCCGATCCGGTACGAGCAGGAGGTCGGCGCCGTGACGCCCGTTCCCGCCATTGTGCGTGACGAGCGTTCCCATCGGTGTTTCCTGCACGACGAACCCGTAGCCGTAGTACGACCCGCCGCCCTGTCCGTTTGATTCATCGACGTGCGGGGTCCATGCCAGCTCCAGAGATTCCTCGCTGATGATCTCGCCATCCATCAGGGCCTCCGCCCAGAGGAGCATCTCGGATGCCGGCATGTGGATGCCGCCGTTGCCGCGCAGCGCCCAGTAGGGCCCGTCGTCCGCCATCGGGCGCTCGACGACCGTGCCCCAACGCTCTCCGTCCATGTAAGCGATCGCGAGTGTGCTGTCCGACCAGTCGGCGAGCTTGTAGCCCGTGCGCTCGAGCCCGGCGGGCTCGAACACCTCCGCCTGCATCCACTGCTCGTAGGACATCCCGCTCTTGAACTCGATGATGGCCGCGAGCAGGCTGTAGCCCGCGTTGGAGTAGCTGTAGCGTTCGCCGGGAGCCGACTCGAGAGGTGCGTCGAACACCATCGCGAGATACTCCTCGCGCGTCACGGGGTCGTGGTCGCCGAGACGGGGCTCGGTGATCCCCGATGAGTGCGTGAGCAGGTGGTGGATCGTGATCGAGCGCTTGTCCTCCGGGACGCCCTCGATGTGATCCGCGATCGGGTCCTGCACGTCCAGTTCACCCTGCTCCTGGAGCTTGAGGATCGCCACGCCTGTCATGGGCTTCGTGATCGAACCGATCGTCGACACGATCTCCGGCGACCACTCGATGCGCCGCTCGCGATCGGCGTAGCCGCACGACTCAGCGAGCGCTGGCTTTCCCTTCACGCTCGCGACCACAACGCCGTCGAACCCCAGGGCGTCGAGGCGACGGAGGAACTCCCGGGCGCTCTCGGTCTGGCGTGCGTTGAGCTGAGCGTGGGCGCCGGCGGTCGACCACAGCAGCGGGGCGGCAAGGGTCAGGGCGATCAGTGTGCGCATAGCGGCCTCCCTCGGGGTCTCGGATCGTGCCCCGTGCAGTGATCTTGTACGGACTCGTCGCCCCCGTCTGTCACGGATTCGCAGGAGCGACGCGGAATCGCTCCAGATTCCGATCAGCGCCGCGGCAGCGGCGGCGGCCCGAACGCGGCCCCGGCCAGTGCGCCCAACAGGCCCACCGTCCCGCCCCAGATCACCAGCCACAGCAGCAGCGATCCCCCTTCGCTTCCCTGGATCAGGATCCACATCAACTTGAACACCGACGCGGTGTGGATCAGCCCCAAGAGGGGGATGCCCATCAGCGCGATGTTCACGATCGGGGAAGGGGCCTTGGAATTCAGGATCGTCATCGGGGTCTGGTCTGGCATAGCGGCTTCAGTGTACCTCGGGCGGGCGGGCTGTCGCATGCTGGTGCCCGCCAAGGGGCACTGCGCGTCCGAGAACCCGGGGGCTGAACGCAGTTGAGTGCGCCGGTTCTGATGGGTCCAGATCGGGCCGATGAAGCCCTCATGACCCGCCTCATTCAACTTTTCATCGCTCTGGTGGCGAGCGGCGCGATGGCCGCACCCCCGCAGGTCGTCGTCTATCCGGATGGCGATGACACGGATCGCCCGGTCTCGCGCGCAATCGACTCCGGAGCGTTCGCGCTTCCGGTCTCGCTCGACACCGCCACCGACGTCCTCCGACACATCGAGCTGCGGTCCAGCCCCGTCGCCGACGAGTTGATGCTCCTCCTCGAGGACACGACGAATCTGACCCGGTTGCGCCACTACGACGGCACCTCGTGGTCGGGCGACATGACCGTGCACAACGACATCGGCACCGGAGCCGCCAGAGGGTTCGACGCCGCGTACGAATCGCTCTCGGGCGAGGGGCTCGTCGTCTACCGGCGCGACGGGCAGACGAGGGTCTACTTCCGCACCTTCGACGGCTCGCTGTCCGCGCAATCGGAAGTGAACATGGGGTTCTCGTCGACGCCCGACCGGGTCGCGCTCGCCCCCAACCCCGACACCGACGAGATCCTGCTCATCGCATGCGACAGCGCGTCGCTCCGGTCGGTGGTCTGGGATGGCTCCTCGTTCAGCGCTGCGACCACGCTGGACAGTGCGTTCGACGGCAACGCCCTGGCGTGGGACGCCGCGTGGGGCCCGGCCTCCGGCGAGGCGATCGTGTCCTGGGCGCGCGACGGGGATACGTCGGCCCGGTACCGGACATTCGATTCCGGCACGTGGTCGGGGTCGCTCACCGGGCCGGCGCTGAGCGAGCGGGTGGAACGAGTCATCGTCGCCTGGGATCCAAGCGGATCCTCCGACGAACTGCTCTGGGTCTTCGGCACGACCACCGCCCTTCCACCCGGCGACGATGACGACGACGACGACGACGACGACGACGACGA
>JANQQR010000023.1 GCA_028289195.1 Phycisphaerales bacterium
GTCTCGTACATCTGGAAGCGGACGTCGATCCGGCGCGGCGACCCGGGGTCCGAGCCGGCGCGTGCGACGAACATCGCGTCGAGTTCCGCCAGGCGTCCGCCGGACTGCGTCGAGCCCTGCTGGTCGACCTGGTACTGCTCGAGCCGGCGCCAGCCGTCGCGCAGGAGACCGGCGAACTCGCTTCCCAGCGAGCCGGCGAGATCCGCCGCGTCGCCGAGAGCACCGTCGTCTTCGCTGGGCAGCGCACCGAACTCCTTGATCGAAACTTCGCCGACGGGCTGCTGGCGGACGGCCGCCAGCATCTCGTTGTAGGCGGCCTCGGCGCGTCCGATGACCTCCTCGTTGATCCGGCGCTCCTCGGCCACCAGCGTGTCGCGCTGAGCCGCCGCCAGACCGCGATCGATGCGCTGCTTGGCCTCCGACACCGACGCGAACCGTTCGTTCCAGATGCGCTCTTCCAGAGTGTCGGGATTCGCCTGGTATTGACGCAGCGCCAGCAACTCCCGCTCCGCGTCGCTGAAGTCGCCGAGCGCATCGACGAGCGATTCGAGGTTCTGCTTCTCGCCGACGCCGCCGGCGAGGCGGTCGTACATGTCCTCGTTGAACTCGCTGACCATCTCGCGCAAGCGGCCCTCATCAACCGCGTCGGCGACTCGGTCCGACGGCCAGCGCTGCCTTCCGTAGTCCTCGACGTACAGCCAGTCGGCGATCGGCTGGAGCTTCTCGGCGATGTCGATCAGCGCCTCTTCCGTGGCCTCCGGGTCCTCGAAGAGCGCAAAGCGCAGCAACGGGAGCACGCGGAACTGACGCTCGGGGATGTCCAGGGTTCCGGCCCCGACGGTCTTGAACTCCGCGTCGTCGCGCATCTCGTGGATCTCGAGCATCGTCGCCAGCGCGGTCGATGCGTCGGCGTCCCATTGCACGTCCGACTCGGTGATCCGGTGCATCGAGCCACGCAACAGGGGCACGACCACGCCGGTTTCAAACAGCGCAGCCAGCGCCTCACGCCGCTCCGACGCCACGAGGTTCGTCGCGCTCTGGCCGCTGAACACGGCGGCGAGCTTGAACGCCCACGGAACGCTGACCCGCGTGTCGGCGCGCGTCTTGGACGTTCCGAGCACGTCGGGGATCTCGGCGCCCGTCGCGCCCACGGGGTTCAGCACGAACGGTCCCTCGAAGCCGCCGCCGGCGCGGTCGCTGCGACGAACGATCTGCCACTCGTGGTTGTCTTCGTTGAAGAGCTGCGATCGGCTGAGTCGGCCCTGAGCGATGTACTCACCGACGTAGTCCTCGCTCGTTTCGGCCCAGTGGTTCAGCTGCGGCCTCACCTCGCTCCGGTAGCCGGTGATGCCGATCACGATCAGGATCGCCAGCACCAGGGAAGCCGCCGCCCCAGCGCCGAGCACAGCCATCTGTCGCTGGCGTTGGCGCTGGCGGGCGTTGCCGGCGTTGGTGACGAGCCCGTTCTCTTTGAACACCTTCTCCCTGAACACGTCGCGCAGGAAGTATGCGCGGTTGTCGGGCCATCCCTGCTCGTTGATCGTGTCCATCGACACGCCGAGCGCCTCGACGAGTTCGGCGTCGAGCGCCGCGCCGTGCTGCACACTGGACGTGAAGTAGATGCCCCGGAGGAACAGAGGCTGGCTGGACCAGGCGCCCCCCACGAAGATCATCTCGAGGTACCGGCGCAGGCGCGAACCGATCCGCTCGAGCGCTTCGGGGAAGGCGTAGAGCTCGTCCATGCGATCGACGCGCTTCTCGTTCGGATCGACGTCGCCGTCCGACGAGGGCAGCATCATCGTGTAGCGCCGACGCGTCAGACGGTTCTTGACGTCCTCGAGGTGCCGCTCCACCTGGCCCGGATCGAACGCCTCGTCGAGGTCGTTCGGGTTCGACCAGCCGATCATCTGGTGCTGCAGACGCGGGTCGCGCACCTCCTTGAAGAACTGCCGGAAGCCCGTGAGCATGTCCGCCTTGGTCACGACCAGGACCACCGGGAAGCGCACGCCGAGCGCCGTCTGGATCAGATCGAGCTGGCGGGCGATCTTGCCGCCCTTGGCCTCGATGCTCGACGCGTCATCCTGGATCAGCGTGTCGACCGGGATCGTCACGATGAGGCCGTTGATCGGGCAGCGGGGCCTGGACTTGCGGAGCAGGCGAAGGAACTCCTTCCACTCGTTGTTGTCCGTGCTCTCCACGTCGCCGAAGGTCAGGCGCCCTGCCGTGTCGAGGATCACCGCGTCGTTGGTGAACCACCAGTCCATATTGATGGTGCCGCCGGTGCCCTGGAGCTCGTCCTGCAGACCGGGCGGGAACCCGATGCCCGAGTTGCGGATCGCCTCGGTCTTGCCCGAGCCGGGCTCGCCGATGATCACGTACCAGGGCAGGCCGTAGAGGTCCTTGCCCTTCTCGCGGAACGTCTTGAGACCTGTCTCAAACCGGTTCCGCATCTGGTCGAGGCGGGCGCGGTCCGCGACGTCCGAGACTTCCTGCGGCACCGCAGCGCCGCTGGCTCGCAGCTGCTGCTCGAACGGATCCGACTTGCGCTTGTTGCGCATCCGCAGGATCCAGAAGTACGCCATCACGATGAGGGCCATCACGAGGACGCCCGCGAGGATGATCAGCAGCACCTTCCAGGGGACGCCGGCGATCTTCATCAGCGTGAACACACCGATCGAGAATCCGCCGCCGACGGCGATCTTTGCGCCCGGCGGGAGGATGTGGAAGCGGTTGAGCAGCGAGGAGATCACGAATCACCGCCTTCCGAAACCGCCCGCTCGGGGTCCTTGATATCCGTCAGCGCGTCGGAGAGATCGCCGGTGAAGCTCGAGTAGAACGCCCAGCTCGCGACCAGCAGCACGACCAGCAGGCACGCGAACGCCACCGCGATCGCGCCGATCTTCGCGCCGGGCGGCTCGATGAGGTTTCGAAGGTCCAGGTGTTCGTACGTCTCGGGACAGATCCGATCATCTGTGTCCTTGTCCATCTGGCCGCGGATCTTGGCGGCGCACTCGAGCATCTTGGCGTTGATCTCTTCGGGCGCCCCTGCGTAGTAGCCCTCAAAACCGAGGCCCAGGCAGTTGTAGAGCACCGACACCGCTTCGACCGACTCCTCCGAGCGGTCGGCGATCTGCTCTTCGAGGATGTCGTAGAACTTGTCGTCGCCGGCCCGCTCGTTGACCTCATAGGCCAGGCGGTTCTGGTGCCACTCGTCGGCGAACGGCAGGTCGCTCTCGGCGATCAGGCTGTCGACGAAGAACACCATCGCGTCCTCGATCCGGGCGTACTTCGAAGCCAGGCCCGGCTCGGTCGTCGACTTGCTCTTCATGTCCTGGAGGATCTGCTCGATCTCGCGGCGGACTTCCGCGTACGAGACCGCCACGCCCTTGCGATTGGCGCGGTTGATTCGGCAGACATACAGCAGGAGCGGCTCGCTGAGCTCCGGCAGGGTCGTCATTGGGATCCTCCGCCGTCAGAAACCGGCATGTACAGCGTCAGCGACATATCCGAAACCTCCGAATCCGGCCACTGCGCCGTCATCTTCTTGTCGTTCTTGATGCGGTCCCACGCGCGCATGCTGTCGGCGGTCGCCAGCCGGAAGAACTGCACGCTCGGATCGACCGGCAGCTGCATCGGCGGGTGGCGCTCCTCGATCAGTTTCACGCCGCGCACCGCGCGCCCCGTCATGGATCCGGGCATGAGCTTGAACGTGTCGTCGTCGGTCACCAGCTTGGCCAGCTGCACCGCGTCCTCGCCCGACTTGACGGCGAGGAAGTACTCGCGTGCCTTGGTGAAGTGGTCGTCGGTCAGCTCGGCCTCGTAGACCGGGCCGCTCTTGGCGAAGTCGACCTTGACGAAATTCGGCGCGACCGAGCCCACGAGCAGAGCGCGGATCCTGTCGATGGTCTCGGCGAAACAGACCATCGGCGCGTCGTGGTCGTACTCCGGGACTCCGTACTGGTCGTTGTCGGGGTGCAGCGCCGCCAGCTCGCCAAGGAGCTCGACGAGATCGAGGTACATGTCGAACGGCGTCACCACCTGCGCGTTGAGCAGGTTCTCCAGACGCTTGCCGTACTTGCTCAGCGTGCGGAGCCGGAACATCTGCTCGAACTGCACGCCTCGCATCGTGTCGATGCTCCAGCCGCCGCGGGTCATCTGGGAGACGAGGCTCCGCCGGCTCGCCTGCATCGAATTCGAGAGGTCGCGGACCATGCTCGAGAGGCGCCGGCTCCCGCGCATCGCGTAGGTCGCCGCGACGTGCTGAGGGTCCTCCCGCGGCAACCCGACGTCCTGCCCGGCCCCCTGCACGATCCTGAGCAGCGGGAGCACCTCGAGATCGGTCGGGTCCTCATCGGGCAGCAGGACGCGGGCGTTGAACTCCCGGACGCGGACCATCTGGGGCGACTCGCCGGTGTTCTCGTCGTGGCGCTCCACCTCGCGGACGCGGAACAGCCGCTTCTCACGCCGGTCCTCGTTGGGCCCGAACGCCAGCGAGTTGCCGCGGGCCGGATACCAGTTCGGGAGCGCGAGGCTGAGATCGAGCCCGCCGGGAGAGGATTGGAACGCCTCGCTGATATCCAGGGGCGGGATCTCCGTGTTGTTCGGGTGGTCGATGATGACCCCGCTGGGCATCACAACGCGCAGCGCCGTGAACCGAACGACCATGTTGCGGAGCTCGTCGGGCGACAGCTCGATTTCGACGATGCCGTAGGGGTACGGGCGCGAGAGACGCCGGTCGTCGGCGCGATCCTCGAACGATCGGCGCTGCGCCATCTGGAGGTGGTGCTGCTGGAGGAACAGGCCCTCTTCCCAATGAACGTCACCCTTGGTCGTCATCGCGCCAATTCATCCTGCCGGCTACGGCGTTCTGCCGCCCGAGCGGCGGCCTTTCCTCCCCGACTGCCGTCGGGCGCCTAGAAGCGCCCGCTCTCGCGGATCCTTGTCGCAAACTCCGCGACAACATCGAGGATCTCCTGCGACAGCGAGACCTGATCGAGGTCGGCCGCCAGCTGCTTGTACTTGTCCCAGCAACGCTTGTCCTTGTTGTCGAGGAACTTCACGCCGCCCTCGGCCGTGACCGATCCGGTGATCGCGGCTTCGCTGAACCGCTCGAGGAACCGGTGGGCCCACTCGCGGGGTGCGTTCTTGATCGCGAACACCAGCGAGGCCACCAGGGTCCTCGTCCGCTCGAGATCCTCGGCGACCTGCTCCCGGGACACGTCCGGATCACCGGCGAAGTACCTCGAGAGGTCCCGCCCCAGCTTGCCCGGCTCCATCGTCTTTTCCTTCGGGGCCATCTCCTGCCAGGTCCGGATCGACAGGCGGTTCAGGCCCATGATGCACGAGACCATGAGATCGACCACCGAGAGCGCCCGCTGCGGGTCCAGGTCGTCCTCGCCTTTGGCCTCGAGCATCTTGATCAGTTCTTCGGTGGCGTCGTCGCGCCATGCGAGCTTGGGAGCCGCGTCGGCCAGCCCGGCGGCGACCAGGCGATCACGAACGACCTGGCGCTCGCCGTCGCTCATCCCCTTGCTGGCTTCGACGAGGCGGGTCACCAGGAAGCTCGCGTCCCGGAGATCGTCCTCGTCGCTCGCAGATCGCGGCGCCTTGGACGCACCATCGGTGGCGACGTCCATGTCCGCGTCCCAACTCGGGAAGTGGCTCTTCAGGCGGTCGAGGAGCTGCGGGCGCTGCCCCGGGGTCAGGCCCCGGAGCGACCTGCCGATCTCTTCCGAGAGGTACTCCCGGCGCTCGTCGGCCGGGCCCTCGGAAAAGTCCAACTGGATAAGTCGGAGCCGATGCGCGAGTTCCTGTGCCGCGGTCTCAACGTCGGTCGTTTGCGTCGCCATACACGCCTCGGCGTTGATCGCCGCCCTCCACATTGCCCCCATCTCAAGCCCCGATACCATACCGGATCATCGCTCTGAGGCCCATCCGGTGCCTTCAGAGCACCCCTTGCACTCGATCCAGCGCCCGATGGCCCAGCCAACCACTCACGCCGACTCCGAGCACACGATCCCCGAGGGCTACACCGCGCTCGCGCTCAACGCCCGCTTCGAGTCTTCCCCGATCACACCCTGCCTCATCGTTCGGAACGAGCCCGATCCCGCCGGTGGCCGACTCGTCGTGCTCCGCTCGGTGCCCTTCGGGCGCGTGCTGCTCGGTGCGTTGCTCGACTCGTCCGGGGCCCTGTGCGAGCCGGTCGAGATCTGGGTCCAGGACGCGAGCACCGGAGATGCCCGCCCGCCGCTGGCCGGCCGATCACCCACCCAGGCCGACGTCGATCGAATCTGGAGCGAGTCGCTCGGGGCGGCGCGCTCGACATGCCCGTCCTCGGTGATCGACATCGGCTTCGAAGACGATCGCCTGCCGGCGTGCGCACTCCGCCCCGATCCCCTCTCGATCGCCCCTCTTCCGGAACAGGGCGAGGCTCCACCGGACGATTCTGAGCCGATCAACCCGGCTCCCGCGCTCGTCCACGCCCGGAGATTCCACCCGGTTTCCCTCGACGCGCTCCTCCGCGTCTACGAGGGCGAGACCTGGGCCGGCGTTTTCCACGGCTCGGCGCTGCTCCCATTCGCCGGTTCGCTCCGGAAGATCTCCCAGTCCGCAGTTGTCGAGCCCGTCGAGGGGGGTCACCTGCTGCTCTCCCGGCGCGACGTCAGCTCCCGGCTCTCCGAGGTCGTCCATCTGAAGCTGCGCATGCTCGCCGACGCGATCGAGGAGGTCGCGGCTGCGGTTGAGTCAACCAAGGGCCCGCTGTTCGCGATCGATCTCGACAGCTTCCGCGTCGACCTCTCGCGTCCCGGCACGGGCGTGCCCTATCTCTGGTCGGCCCGCGCCCGACTGGCAACCACGGGCGACGCGCTCGAGGTGTCTCTCGACGGATCCGAGCGGCGCCAGTTCATCTCGGCGTCCGGCGACACCACGAGCATCTTCCGCCCCGAGTCTGCGACACCGCCGGCCGCCGGCGGCGCGGTGCTCCGCATCAGGGAGGTCATCGAACAGGGCGACGACACGGTCGTCATCGATGCGACGGCGTCGACTCCCGAGCGGGTGAGCCTCGCCGAACACGATCTGCTGTGGCTCAAGCCGACGCTCGGGTCCGGCCCGGTCGATCTGTATTTCCGGCTCGAAGAGGGGCGCACGCTCGCCGAGGGCGAGTCGCGGATCCGGTCGCTCCCGCTGAACGCCGATCAGAACGCCAGATCAACGTTCCGCGCGCTCGCGGGCGTGCCCATCGCGGAGGTCCCTCTGCGGGTGCTCCCCCAGCGCTCGTCGCCCTGCGACCTCTACGCGCTCGGCGTGATCGCGACACGCGCATTCTTTGCCGATCAGCAGCAGACTCTCCCGGTCGCGCTGGATCAGGTCATGAGCCTGGCACGGCGCGCTGGCGAAGCCGGAGCCCCGGAGACCGCGCTCGTCGATCGCATCAGCGCGGTGTTCGAGTCCGATCCGCGCTGGCTGGAGTCGCTGGGCCCCCACCGCATCGTCTCCGAAGAACTCTCGGCGCCCGAGGCCCTTCGAGGCATCCCCTTCCAGCTGTGGGTCGACATCCTCGCGACGGTGTGCCGCATGTTCCCGGGCCTGTCGCCCGACAGCAGTTGCCGGAGCCTCGGAGATGCGCCGGCCCACGCGCCGCACCGAGTGTTCGACACCGCCAAGCGCGATCTCAACCGGCTTCTTGTATGCTCACGAAGTCTGATCGTGGTTGATTGGGAGTCCAATCGAGAGGTGCACTCGCTGATCCGCGACCATATGACCGGCCTGGCGGACGCCCGCTCGGCCGCCGGCGCGGCGGAGTCCGCTTCGTCCTGAGCTGAACCCGACGCCGGCCCGACGGCGCGCAGATGGGGAGACAAGAACCTCATGATCCAGAACACCGCCGCCGCCCGTGTGCTCACCCTGGCCCTGTGCCTTGTCGCGCTGCTGGTCTCGATCGGCTGCGCGTGCGAGGGCAGGATGAAGGGATTCGACATCGTCATCAACCTGGATCCCTCGATCCAGAACCAGAGCGTGCTGGTCGACATCTCCGCCGTCAGCTCCGCGAGCGAGAGCCGCTGGAACGCCAAGGACGACCGCGAGTACTGGTCGACCCGCGACCCCGAGCAGTTCCGCCAGGGCCAGATCGACCGTGGTCTGATCCATTCGATGCGCTTCGTCGGCGGCTCCAACGTCTCCACCGCGACGCTCGGGCGCGGCGACCCCATCTGGCCGGTCTGGAAGGAGCAGGACGCGATCACGCTGTTCGTCCTCGCTGAACTCGACACCCAGCCCTACCGCCAGACGCTGACGCTCGATTGCGGATGTTGGGACGACGAGACCTCCCAGCTCGTTTTCACCGTCGCACGCTCGGGGATCTTCCCCCAGCAGGCGCCCGACTGCCCGTAAGCGGTTCCGCTCGGCCTCCGCGCTGACACGAAGTTGTGACCATGATCGAGATCCGCGGCTACACGATCGACGCCGAGATCGGTCGGGGTCCCGACTCGGTCGTCTATTCGGCGCGGAACGAAGCAGACGGCTCGGCGAGAGCGATCCGCGCGAGCAAGCTCCTGCCCATCGATTCGGTCCGGCGGATGTACCGGCGGGCCTCGGCGCTCGAGCAGCAGGCGCGCCTCCTGGAGCGCCTCACGCTCGCGGATGCCGCCGGCATCGCCCGCGTCTATGAGGCGGGTCGCCTTTCCGGCGGGTGCTACTACGTCACCGATCCGTTCGATGCTTCCCTGCGCCAGTGGATCAGCTCGCGGGTCCGCCACAGCGACCGGTCTATCAGCGCGATCGTCGACGGTGTGCTCACGGGCCTCGAGTCCCTGCGCGACCACGAGGGGCGTCCGCACGCCGAACTCCGCGCCAGCAACATCCTCCTCACGGGCGATCCCAACACCGACGAGTTCCTCGTCGCGCTCGCCGATCCCAGACCGGCGACCAACTGCGACGGCGCCCATTCGGAAAAATCGGACCTCGAGTGGCTCGGGAAGCACGTCTACTCGTCGATCACGCACCACGTGCCGTCCGGACCCGTGCCGCTGCCCGTCGAGTATGGCGTGGACTGGGGTCGCCTGGGCAAGCCGGGCCGCCGGTGGTGCGAGTTCTGCAACCGGCTGCTGACACCCGCCGATCAGGGCGGTCTCGCGACGATCAGCGAAGCGCGCGAAGAGTTCGAGCGGATCCGCTGGCGCAGCAAGAAGAAGCAGCGCCTCGCGCTCGCCGGGAGCAGCGCCGCACTCGCGGCGGCCGGGGCTGTCGCCACGATGATCCTGCTCTACGAACCGGAGCGCCCGCGCGAGTGTCCAGAAGACGTACAGGCCTGGGGAAGGTGGTGTGTCGCGTCGGGAGAGACCTTCTGGTTCACGCGACTGTCCCGCGAGATCGCCGGCGCAAGCGAGGACTCGGAACTCCGGGCCGCGATGGTTCAGATCATGGACGAGGAAGATCTCCCGCTCCTGGATCGCATAACTGAACTGGCCGCCGCACCCGAATGGTCGCTGGATCCGCGCGTGATCCTCCCCGAAGCCCAGCGCGCGTCCCAACTCCTGTTCTCGAGCCCCCCCACAGACGACGAGTTCATCGACGCGATCACCGACGAGCAATGGTGCGCGATCGAGGACGCCTCCAGCGTGATCGACGGGGTGCGCCGGAGCATCGACGAGTTCCTGCGCGAGCAGGACGAGCAGCGCCGGGAGTTCGAGAGCCTGGGTCTGAGCGCTCTGGCCGCGATTTTCGAGGAGCACCTCGAGTCGATGAGCCCCGGGGGCATCCCGGAAGATCTCAACGAAGAAGCGACCGTGCGTACCGTGTCCGTTGGAGAGGGAGAGGAAGAGAGCGAGGGAGTCCTGACGCGCGACTCGTTCGCCTTCGAGCGCTCGCAGCGCGTGTTCCTCGTGGATCAGCTGATCCCCCTGGTCGATCTCGCGTTCGACCCGGTGCTCACGTCGGTCCGTGATCGGAGCGAATCGATCGAACAGGCGATCGCCCAGCTCCGGACACGCCTCGGCGCATCGGACGCCGTCGTCCAGCTGATCGCACCACTGGTGGAGCGCACCGTTCGCTCGCACACGGACGCCGGAACCGGCCTTGGAGCCCTCAACGATGAACTCGCCGGGCTCGTGGAACTCACTACGGGAATGACCGGCCTGACCGACGACATGTCGCTGCTCGACATCGATCGGTTCCGCAGCGAATCGCCGGCCTACGCCCAGGGCGTCGCGCCTTCCATCGCCGCCCTGGAACGATGGACGTCCGAAGCCCCGATGTACCAGGTCGTCACCGACGATCCCAGGACCGACATCGATGCCTGGAGATCAACGATCGCGGGCTACGACGAGCAGCTCGACCAGATCGGCGACTTCGACAACGAGCAGGCGTCGGCGTTCCGCGAGAGCTTCGCGGGCATCGAGTCGCAGATCGCCGCGGCACTCAGCGGCGCGCGCCTGCTTCGCAAGGACGTCGCCATCCTGGACGACATGGAGCGACTCGTCGCTGAGAAGGGCAACGAAGTGCAGGCCTCCCTCGAGGAACTGACCGGACAGCGCGACGAGTTCCTGGCCGAACTGGCTTCCCTGTCTGATCAGGACGTCGGGCCGCACGCGCAGATCAACGAAGCGTGGGTCGCGTGGTCGTCGGACCTGCTCTCCCGCCTCGCCAACGACCGGTTCCGCATCGATCCGATGCGGACGCGGGTGCGCTCGGTCCGGACCGTTCTGACCGACCTGCCCGACGACCGGCCCGCGACGCTCGAGCCGGGCGCCGAGCCGTCGACGCTGACCGACAGCCGCCGGGACGAGATCGCCCGGACGGTGCGTGCACGCTGGGACTCGACCGTCGCCGAGATCCTCAGCGTCAGGGAACTCGACACGATCCCCGATTCGCGCGAGAGCCGGAACTCGCTCTGGCGGGAATACGATGATGCGCTCGACGCAACGGTGCGCCTCCTCGCCACCCTGCGGACCATCGAAGACGCGCTCGACGCCGGCTACGCGCCGGGAGAGACGCTCGCGTCGAGATCGTCGTCCACGACGCTCGACGGGCTGGCCACGAACGCTGAGAGGGACGACCCGGACCGCGCATTCGAATCGGTCAGCGCTCCCGTGCTGGCGCGTCTCGACGACCTGCGCTCGCTCGAGTCGGTCTCTTCTCCCTCGGACATCGCCGATCGCGTGCGCCGGGCGGACCTCGGCTCGATCCGCCCCGAGGAAGCGTTCGCGTTGTGGCGCAGGACGCCCTCGATCACCGCCAGCGGCGTTCCCCAGCACGCCGAAGCGGAGCTCGCGCTCGCCGAGCACTGCCGCGCCCTTTCGAACAGCGCCGAGTCGCTGCCGCTCGTCACCGGCCAGGACGCCGAGCGTGCGCGCCTCGAGCGGATCCGTGCAGACATGGAGCCGTCGCTCCGCGCCCGCTGGATCGCCTACGCCGACGCCGCATCGCGTGACTTCGATCGCCCCGATGATCTGCCGGCGACGATCGCCCGGTTCGAGTCGCTGGCCTCGCTCGCGCGGCCGTTCGGCATCGACGCCGAGGCCGGGCACCTCGATGCCGAGCCGAGCATCGAATACAACCTGCATCGCGCGACGTTTCAGTCGTTCATCCGCGACTCCGCGGACGAGCCGGCGCTCGAGATCGCGACGCGCGAACTCGCCGATCGGCTCCAGCAATCCGACCTCGCGGCGCGCCTCGATCGCGGGAGCGCCGACGAATTCCGCACGCTCATCGATCAGATCCAGCTGCAGGTCGACCCGAACCGAGAGCCCTCGTTCGACCCCGACGTTCTGCCCGCAGGTCCGGGGCTCGAGGCGCTCACCGGCATCCGGTACGCGGGCGACGGCGACCTGCGCGTCGTCCCGCCCGATTCCCTTTCCTATCGGCTCGGCGAGGGCGAGAACGACCCGGTGCTCGCGTTCCGCCTCGTGTCGGACCGAGCCGACGGCCCGCCGTTCCTCTATGTCGCGGTCGACGAGATGCCGATCCGCGCCGTCGCGAGGATCCTCGAGACCACCGGCTTACAAGACCTCAACGCGACCGCGGGGCCTGACCTGCAAGAACGGTTCGGCCTCACCAATCGTGAGGCGCGGACCGCGCTGAGCGGGCAGCTCTTCCTCGACCCGAGGGCACAGGATCTGCGAACCTGGGTCATCACGGACCGGGGCACGCTCGGCAGCAATCCACGGTGGTTCCAGGTTTGGACAGGGGCCGGAAACGCCAACGGCGTGAACCTCAACTACTACCCCCCTGCGCTGCAGGACGTGTACCGGCGCCCGGAGTTCGACACGCCGGTGTCGTGGATCAAGCCCCAGGCCGCCGCGGCGGTCTGCGCCGCGATCGGGTGCCGGCTCCCCACGGTCGACGAGTATCGCTCGGCGGTGACGGCCTTCGGCGGCGTTGAATCGCTCGTGTCCTCGTCGAACCTGCGCGACGAGACGTGGCAGACCCTGCAGAGCCACGTCGTCGCCCGGCGCGAAGCCCTCGCCTCCGCCGAACGCAGAGACGACATCCAGATCGAGTCGTATCCCTACCCGAGCATCCAGATGTTCGTGCCGTACGACCCGTCGACCAACTCGCTCATGGCGTCGTTTGTTGATGAGCGAGAGGAAAACGCTTCGCGCGTGCGCTCCGACAGCGACGGCGTCCTGTGGTTCGCGAACGCCGACCACCGCGACACCGGCTCGATCCGGAATCTCGTAGGGAATGTCCACGAACTCGTCACGACCGAACGTGTCGATGTGCTGGCAACGATCGCGGACGAGGACGGCACGCTCCTCGAGGCGCCACACATCGTGCAGCTGCTCCACGAGTCAGCGGTCATCGTCAACGCGAATTCTGAGCGATTCGCCGTGATCGGCGGTTCGGCGATCAGTCCGGCGCCGGACGGCTCCCAGACCTTCATCACCCCGTACCGGATCAACCCCAAGCCACGCGGTGGGTTCAGCGATGACGGCGTCTTCCCCGATGTGGGGTTCCGCCCGGCGTTCACGCTCGATGAGGATTTCGAGCCGCCGCTGGCGACCCGGCTCGCCGACCTGCTGAGCGCTTCGAACTACCTGAGCACCCGGGACGGCTGATCGCCCGTCAGTGCATCTTGACGGGCGCGGTGGCTGTCGCCACGGGCTGCTCGGCGGCACGCCGGGCGAGGTAGGCCCCGTACACCTGGTCCCCGACCACATCGCCGGCGCCGAGCGCCATCGGGCGGTGCAGGTAGCGGAGATCGAGCGGCGCCGAGCCCGGAGGGGCGACATCGACACGCGGCCCGAGGGCCTGCACGTGGATGGTGCTCGGGGCGGAGCCGCACCCGGCGGCGATCATCGCCGAGGCGAGGAGAGAACCGAGAGCGAGCGTCCGTGCGCAGTTGCGATGCATCGCAGCCTCCGGGATCGGGGCCATCGGCCCGAAAAGAAAAAAACGGACGCGCTGGAGCGTCCGGGTCTTGGGAGTAGATGTCGGCCTTCCGGCGCACCGCGCTGAGGCACCGCAGCGCCTGCAACGAGCGGGCGGGTCGCCCAATCCTCCCGAACGGCCCGCGGGCTCCCACGCCTCCCCTGGCGGGCCCATTATCGCCCGACGGTCGCGGCTCCGGGTCCGATACCGAACCGCGGGCCCGCCTCTGGTACAAATGCCTCAGCACCCGAAGGACGGAGCCACCCCTCATGCCCAATGACTGTGACCTCGGATTGATCGGCCTCGCCGTGATGGGCCAGAACCTGGTCCTGAACATGGCCGATCGCGGCTTCAAGATCGCCGCCTACAACCGGACCACCGACACGATGCGCGAGTTCGTCGCCGGACCGGCGAGCGGCAAGTCGATCGTGGGATGCGAGACTCTCGAGGAGTTCGTCGCGTCGCTGGCGCGCCCGCGCCGCGCGATGGTCATGGTCAAAGCCGGGCGCCCGGTCGACGCCGTCATCGACCAGCTCGTCCCCCTGCTCGAAGAAGGCGACATCATCATCGACGGCGGCAACTCGCTGTTCACCGACACCGCCCGCAGGCAGGAGCAGCTCAGCGCCAAGGGCATCCGGTTCCTCGGGGCCGGCATCTCCGGGGGCGAGGAGGGCGCCAGGCACGGCCCCTCGATCATGCCCGGCGGGGACCCGGAAGCCTGGCCGAGCGTGCGCCCGATCTTCCAGGCGATCGCCGCCAAGGTCGGCCCGAACGACGACATCCCCTGCTGCGACTGGGTGGGGCCGGGCGGCTCGGGCCACTACGTCAAGATGGTGCACAACGGCATCGAGTACGGCGACATGCAGGTGATCTGCGAGGCGTACCACCTGCTCGCGAGCGTCGCCGGGATGGACGCAGGCGAGCTCTACGACACCTTCGATGCGTGGAACCGGACCGAGCTCGACAGCTACCTCATCGAGATCACCCGCGACATCTTCTCCGTGCAGGACGAGGCCACCGGGCGCCCGCTCGTCGACCTCGTGCTCGACAAGGCCCAGCAGAAGGGCACGGGCAAGTGGACGAGCCAGGATGCGCTGGACCTGGGCGTGCCGCTCACGCTCATCAGCGAGGCGGTGTTCGCCCGCTGCCTCTCGGCGCAGAAGGACGAACGCGTGCGCGCGAGCTCGGTGCTCCCGGCGCCGGGTGCCGCGATCGACGGGTTCCGCGAGGGCCTCGATCGCGCCGGGTTCGTCGAAGACGTCCGCAAGGCGCTGTACGCCTCGAAGATCTGCTCCTACGCCCAGGGGTTCGTCCAGCTGCGCTACGCCTCCGCCGAGCACGGCTGGGGCCTGAACCTCGGGGACACCGCGATGCTCTGGCGCGGGGGGTGCATCATCCGCGCCGCGTTCCTCGAGCGCATCAAGGAAGCATTCGACCGCGACCCGGATCTGCCCAACCTCCTGGTCGATCCGTACTTCATCGGGGCCATGGAGGACTGCCAGGACTCCTGGCGCAGGGTGGTCGCGGCCTGCGCCACCCTGGGGATCCCCGCCCCCGCGTTCTCGTCGGCGCTGTCGTACTACGACGGCTACCGGGCCGAGCGCCTGCCGCACAACCTGCTGCAGTCCCAGCGGGACTACTTCGGCGCCCACACCTACGAGCGCGTGGATGGTGAGGGCTCCCACCATTCCGAGTGGATGGCCCTGCGCAGGGACCCGGTCGGATAAGGCCCAGTTGCGTTCCGACTTCTATAGTCTCCAGACCCGTCGCCCCACCCATCGCCGCCCTCGGCCACAGGAAGGCACACGAGCATGTCGATCCTCTCCCAGCTCCGTGAAATGACCGTCGTCGTCGCCGACACCGGCGATCTGAACTCCATCGCGGCCCACACCCCGCGGGACGCGACGACGAATCCGTCGCTGATCTACAAAGCGGCGCAGATGGATGAGTACCGCGAGCTGGTCGAGGAGTCGGTGGCCTTCGGCAAGCAGGCCGGCGACTCGCAAGAGAGCCGGCTCGAGGCCACGCTCGACAAGCTCTTCGTCACATTCGGCTCCAGGATCCTCGACATCGTCCCAGGGCGGGTGTCGACCGAAGTGGACGCGCGTCTCTCATTCGACACCCAGGCATCGATCGAGAAGGCACGCCACCTGATCGACCTGTACCAGCAGGCCGGCATCGACCGGGAGCGCGTGCTCATCAAGCTCGCCTCGACGTGGGAGGGCATCCGCGCCGCCGAGCAGCTCGAGCGCGAGGGCATCCACTGCAACCTCACGCTGCTTTTCAGCTTTGCGCAGGCCGTCGCCTGCGCCGAGGCGGGCGTCACACTGATCTCGCCGTTCGTGGGGCGGATCTACGACTGGTACAAGGCCAGCCGCGGCGTCGACGACATCCCCGCCAGCGAGGACCCCGGCGTCGAGTCGGTCACGAGGATCTACAACTACTACAAGCGTCACGGGTACAAGACCGAAGTCATGGGCGCGAGCTTCCGCAAGACCGAGCAGATCGTCGGGCTGGCCGGATGCGATCTGCTGACGATCTCCCCGGACCTGCTCGAAGCCCTCGACTCGCAGGACGGCGACCTCCGGCGGGCCCTGGACCCGGCGTCCGCGGCATCGATCGACAGCGAGAAGCTGCACCTGGACGAGTCGTCGTTCCGGTGGCTGCATAACCAGGACGCGATGGCCGTCGAGAAGCTCGGCGAGGGGATCCGCAAGTTCGCCCAAGACGCCGACAAGCTCGCCCAATTCGTCTCCAAGATCGTCACCCAGCCGGTCGGCGCCTGAGGCACGATCGCACCGGCAAACCGAGAGGTCATGCGCATGAACGCTCTTCGCTTGGCGGGACTCGGTCTCGCTCTCATCCTCACCGCTCTCGCGACCGGCTGCGCCGGGGAAGAGCCCGCTCCCGAATCTGCGCCCGCGCAGCCGGATGTGCCCGTGTCGACTCCGGCTCCGGACACACCCGAGCCCGACGCGGCGACGGATCCGACTCCCGTCGAACCGGAACCGGAATCGGGCGCTGGAGGCGACGACGACCCCGCGTTCGCCGAGGCCGACGCGCACATGCAGACCTACCTCGAGACCTTCAACGAGATCTGCGCCGCGTTCCGCCAGATCAGGAACGCCGAGCTGGCCCTCTACGCCACTGGGCCCATCCAGTCGACGTTTAAACGACTGAATCCCGCGTGGGAGGCGCTGCAGGCCACCGACCCCGAGTTGCTCGAGCGTGTCATCGAGCACAACAGGGATCAGATCGAGTTCCTCAACGCCGTGTTCGATCAGGAGACACAGCGGATCACCGAGACGACGCGGATCACGCAGATCATCTACGCGTTCCCCGACTACCCGCGCTTCGACGTCGGCAGCGCCGACGCAACGGAACCGTCGACGGATGGCCAGTAAGCGAGGCAGCAAGGCACCGCCCGAGGGCTCCGCGTCCGGCGCGCCCGGGGAACCAACCGGGGCCGCCGCGCAGGGGATCGGCGGCCAGCTGGCGCAGCTGGCGCTCTGGAAAAAAGCGGTGCTCGCGCTCAGCGTGCTCCTGATGGGCGCGGGAGTGGCGCTCCCGTTCGTCGTTGGCGCACCGAAGACACCGCCCGCGTCGGTGGCGTCCGACCCGATGGCGCCCAACACCGACCCGATGGTCCAGGGGCTCGCGCCGACAGAGCCCGGTGGAACGCCGCCCGCTCAGGAAACGCCGGAGATCGCGACCGAGTCCGAGCAGGTCCTGGCCCCCACCATCTTCCGGCTCGGCTTCGGGTTCTTCGTGGGATTCGCGATCGCGTTCGCCCTCAGGGCGTTCGTGAAGGCGACGCTCATCCTCTCGGGCGTGTTCCTGCTGCTGCTGTTCGGTCTCGAGTACGCGGGCCTCATCAGCGTGCAGTGGGCGTCGATTGAGAATCGCTACGACTCGTTCTCGGCGTGGCTGTCGGCCGAGATGAGCTCGTTCCGGGCGTTCGTGTCCGGGCGTGTGCCCGCCGCGGGCGCGGCGCTGGCCGGTCTGGGCATCGGCTTCACGCGCAAGTAGCTCGCTTCAGGACTCGGTCGCGACCCGGATCAGCGTCTCGGCGGCGCTCCTGGCCCGCGCGCTCACGTCGCGCATCGTGATCGGGTTGTTGTCGACCTGCCCGAGGATGCGCGCAAACACAACGGCCCCCTCGTACAGCAGCGCGATCTGCTCGGCGAGCGCCTCGGGGTCCCCGGCGCCGGTGTCCCGGGCGATCGAGACCAGGAAGTCGCGGACCATCAGCGTGTGCTCGGCGCCCACGCGCCGGATCGCGCACGCCGCATCGCCGAACTCGCCCGAAGCGTTGATGAACGCGCATCCGTGGAAGTCATCGCTCTCCATCCACTCGAGCTGCCAGTCGAAGATCGCCAGCAGGCGGTCGGCGGCCGAGCCGCCCTTCTCTCCGACGTAGCGCATCAGGCGATTGCGCATCTCCTCGTCCTTGCGACGCAGCGCCGCGACGATCAGCTCGTCCTTGCTCTTGAAGTGGTTGTAGAGCGTCATGCGGCTCACCCCGGCCTCCTGCAGCACGCGCTCGATGCCGGTGCCGTGGAAACCCTCGCGGGCGAACACACGGGCGGCAGCGTCGACGAGCTCGTTCTTCTTGCTGGGGGGCATGGGGGCACCTCGCGTACGTATACCGATCATTCTATCCAACACGCTCGGCCCCGCGACTATTCAGCCCCGCCTTGAATGAGCAGAACCGTCGATTATGGCCCGAGAGCGTGCTTTCTTCGCTTTTCTGGCGAATTCTCGTCGCGAGTTGAATAGACCGATCGGTCAGTATGTTTGCTGGATGACAACGCCAGCGAGACCGGCCGAGTCGAAACCAGAACCCCCTGCCAAAGGAGAATCCGACATGGCACGCATCAACCCCCTCACGATCGAGCAGGCCGAGCCCAACACCGCCAAGGCCCTCCAGGGCGTCCAGAAGTCCCTGGGGGTGCTCCCCAACCTGATCGCCACGCTGGCGGTGAGCCCGGCGTCGTTGAACGCCTACCTCGGCCTCGGCCAGGCCCTCGGCACCAGCTCGCTCAGCGGCGCCCTCCGCGAGCAGCTCGCCCTCGCCGTCGCCGGAGCGAACTCCTGCGAGTACTGCGCCAGCGCTCACACGGTCCTCGGAGGAGGTCAGGGCGTCGACTCCGACGAGCTCGCCCGGAACCTGAACGCCGAGTCGTCCGATCCCAAGGTGCAAGCCGCACTCGACTTCGCCAGGTCGATCGCCGTCAAGCGCGGCTTCGTGTCCGATGGCGACTTCAACGCCGTCCGCGAAGCCGGCTACACCGACGCGCAGATCGTCGACATCATCACCGTGGTCGCCCTGAACACGTTCACCAACTACTTCAACCACATCATCCAGACCGAGAACGACTTCCCCAAGGTCGAAGTCCCCGAGCCCGCGACCGCCTGACCATCAACGCAGACACCGCTCCTCTCCTCTCGGGGGGCCCCACCGCTCCCCGAGGGATTCCCAACAGGCTTCCGTCCGGTTCCTCCCTCCCCCGCTCGCCCGGATCCGTCAAGACCCGGGCGCGCTGTCCCGCACCCACGCTCAGCCCATCGCTGAAGGAGAATCGCCATGAACCGCTTGACGAACGCATCACTCTTCGGCGCCGCGGCACTCGCCCTCGGCGCTCCCCTCGCCGCCCAGCCCACGCAGCAGACGCTCGCCCCGGAACGCTCGCTCGAGTCTGTCCGGTACGAGACCGTCGAGATCGAGGGCCTCGACATCTTCTATCGCGAGGCCGGGGACCCCCAGAACCCGACCGTGCTCCTCCTGCACGGCTTCCCGACCTCGAGCCACATGTTCCGGAACCTCATCCCGGTCCTCTCCGAGGCCGGCTATCACGTCGTCGCCCCGGACTACCCCGGGTACGGCAACAGCTCGATGCCCACGGTCACCGAGTTCGAGTACTCCTTCGACAACCTCGCCCGGATCGTCACGGAGTTCATCAAGGTCAAGGGCATCGACAGCTACTCGCTGTACCTCATGGACTACGGCGCCCCGATCGGCTACCGGATCGCTGCCGCGGCGCCCGAGCGCGTCGACTCGCTCATCATCCAGAACGGCAACGCCTACGAAGAAGGGCTCCGCGACTTCTGGGATCCGATCAGGGTGTTCTGGAACGACCCCTCGCCGACGAACGCCGCGCCGCTCGCTGGATTCCTGACCCTCGACGTCACCCGCTGGCAATACACCCACGGCACGCGGGACGAGTCGTCGATCAGCCCCGACAACTGGATCATCGACCAGTACCTCCTCGACCGCCCGGGCAACGACCTGATCCAGCTCGAGCTCTTCTACAGCTACCGCACCAACGTGCCGCTCTACCCCGAGTGGCAGGAGTACTTCCGCACGCATCAGCCGCCGGCGATCATCGTCTGGGGCGCCAACGACTACATCTTCCCGGCCGAGGGCGCCTACCCCTACCAGCGTGACCTCGAAGACCTCGAATTCCATCTCTTCGACACCGGGCACTTCGCCCTGGAAGAGGACGGCGAGACGATCTCAGCGCTCATCGCGGATTTCCTCGACCGGAAGGTCGAGCGCTGAACGGAATATCCCCTCGCACACCCTCACGCTCCCACGCCCCCGGGCATCCGCTCGGGGGCGTTTTCGTGCGCGCACTCAGCGCGGCATCTCCAGCAGCAGGAACAGAAGGTTGTCGACGAACGCCGGGTCCTTGGTCAACCCCAGGTGATTCGAGAAGACGAACTGCACCCGCGACCAGTCGATCGGGCTCGGCAGCCCCGGGCTCCAGCCCTGGCCTGTCCGCTCGTCCATGAGCGCGCTCCATCGGGCGACCGTGTCGTCACCCGGGGCGTATTCGAGCACCCGCAGCCCCCCGGTCCTTCGATCGACGCCGATCACATCGGGCGTGCGCTCGGCGTCGCCGGCGACCAGGTGGATCTCGAGGCCCTCGGGCCGCTCCGCCGGGATGTCCAGGGCGAAGTGCAGCTGCTGGGCCCGGGCGAGACACTTGTCCAAGTGGTCCAGCGCTATCCGGCGGCGCTCGTCGCGGCTGTCAACCTCCGGGAGCAGACGCCGGAGCACCCAGTCCTGGTCCGGGTCGACGAGACCCCAGCCGCACTCTTCCCACGTCGAACTGTCGAACACGTTCAGCGCGTCGCCCGTGCCCGCGTCCACGATCCGCGCATGGCGCGTGCGGGGCAGCAACTGGTAGATCGCCGGCATGGTCCCCAGCACCGCGGGCTGGTACGTCGGGGTGATCACGCCCGCGAAGTTCACACCCTCGACGAGTTGCTCCAGGCTGAGCACCGATCCGCCGCTTGGAGTCGCGATGAGCACGGCGCGCGAGACGTACTCGGCCCCCTCCCAGGTGAGCTCCGGCAGGCCGCCGTCGTCGGGGAGGGGATTCGGCCCGTAGCGCAGGTAGTAGCGCAGCACGAGCCCTCCCATCGAGTGCGCCACCACATCGACCTTCTTGGGCGCGGCGCCGCCGGTCGCCTGCTCAGCCGTCCAGATCGCTTCCTGGATCTGCTGGTGGAGCGCGATCGCGTTCTCGCTGACATCACGCCGCCAGTCGTAGGCGTACTGGAAGCACGTGTAGTGCAGCCCGCCGTAGTCGATGGCCCCAGACGCTCCGAGCGACTCATCGCGGTAGTCGCCCACGCTCAGTGTCTTGAGGATGTCGACGTACGCCCCGAGCTTCAGCCCGCGGATGAGGCCGATGTCGAGCGTCAGCGTGTCGAGCACGTCGGTCGGAACGACGTTGTCGTAGATCTGCGAGAGCGGGACGCCCTCCTCCATCGGCAGCGCGATCAGGCGTGCGCCCTCGGGCTTGTCCGCATCGGCGGCGCCGTACACGAACGCCCCCCACACCTGCGTCTCGCTCGCGGGCTCCTCGAGCTTCGTGCCCAGGATCCCCGGGATCACGACCACGGGGTGCCGGTCGTCGCCGATGTTCTGCGCCGCCTCGTTGTAGATCGCCCCGAGGTCGGGCGTGCGATCCCTGCCGCGACAGCCCGAGGCGCCGATCGCTGCGACGAGAGCCAGGATGAGCGTGGAGGTGCGTGTCATGCTGGCATTGTCGCAGAACGAGCGGGCTCGTCGTCCGGACTAGATCAGGTCGACGTTGGTCATCACTTCGACGGTCGCCGGACCGGGGTAGGCCAGCGCCCGCTCGAGCGCGACGTCAAGGTCCGCGGCCCGCTCGACGCGGATCCCCAGCCCGCCGCAACTGGTGACGTACTCGGCGATGTTCGGGTTCGTCAGGCTCGTCTGCCAGACATCCCAGTGCCCGGCGCGCTGCTCCTTGCTGATCTTCCCCAGCTCGCCGTTGTTCAGCAGCACGTGGGTGATGTTCATGCCGTACTTCACGGCGGTGTTCACCTCCCAGGCGTACTGCCCGAACCCGCCGTCACCCGTCACCGCGATCACCGGCCTGCCGGCGAAGCGGTCGTCCCCGGTCTGCGTGGCGGCCCACGCCCCGATCGCGGCCGGGTACCCGAACCCGATGGACCCGAGGTACCCGCTCATCAGCACCGACTGGCGACCGCTCGATTCGAAGTAGCGACCGTAGGAGTAGGTGTTGTTGCCGACATCGACGGCGATGATCGCGTCGCCCGGCACGTGGTGGTTCATCGCCTCGAACAGCGAGGCGCTGCTCACGCCCGCGCTCTCGTCGTCGCCGACGCGGCTCTGCTTCTCCGCCCGCCAGATCCTCCAGCGCTCGGCGACCTCGTCGCGCACATCAACCGACGATGACCGCCCCTTCAGCTGCGCCCGCAGGATCTTGCACGTCACCCCGATCTCCGCCCAGACACCGACATCCACCGCGTGGTTCTTGCCGATCGCCCAGCGATCGAAATCCACGTGGATGGTCGGCTTCTTGGGCGTGATGCCGGTGTGATTGCTGAAAGAGGCCCCGAACACGAGCAGGACGTCGCTCTCGTTCATGAACCAGCTCGCTACCGGCGTGCCGCTGCGCCCGAGCACGCCGCAGCCCAGCGGATGCACAGGGGCGTCACCGATCAGGCCCTTGCCCTTGAACGTCGTCAGCACCGGCGCATTGATCTCCTCGGCGAGCGCGACGATCCCGTCCATGTCGAACCGGGCGCCGTGGCCGACGATGATCACCGGACGCTTCGCGCCCGACAGCAGCTTGACCGCGTCGAAGACCGCATCCGCCGGCGGGTGGATCTCGGGATCCGCGATCCTTCCATCGGGCGTGCCGGCCTCGGCGCCCTCTGCTGCGGGCTGGGTCTGCACGTCATCCGGGAAGATCAGGTGCGCCACATCACGCTTCACGTGGGCCGTCTTGAGCGCGAGGTTCATCAATTCCGCGTGGTTCGACCCGGGCAGCACGAGGTGGCTGAACTCGGCAACCGCCGAGAACGCCTCCTTGAGCGGCAACTCCTGGAAGTTGTTGGGGCCGAACACCTGCTGCTGCACCTGGCCCGTGAGCGCGAGCACCGGCGCCCGATCGACCTTCGCGTCCCACAGCCCGGTGAGCAGGTTCGTCGCGCCCGGGCCCGCGATCGCGAAGCACGCCGCCGGGAAACCGGTGAGCTTGCCGTACGCGCTGGCCGCGAACGCCGCGGCACCCTCGTGTCGGATGCCGATGAATGTCATGGTCCCCTCGACCTCCTGGCGACGGATCGCGTCGGCCAGGCCGAGATTCGAGTGCCCCACCATGCCGAACACGTGCGTCACGCCCCAGTTGGCCATGGTCTCGGCCATGACGTCGGTCACGGTGCGCACGTGCGGCGCCTCCGACTCGACCGCCACGTAAATGCCGTCCTCCCGCACCTCGACGGGGTAGGTCTGCACGCCGTCGTCGTAGCCCCCGGGCGGCTTGCCCGTGATCGGGTCGAAGTCCCACCCGTGCCACGGGCACCGGAGACAGCCGTTCTCGATGCTCCCTTCGCCGAGAGGTCCGCCCTGGTGCGGGCAGGCGTTGTCGAGCGCGGCCCAGGTGCCCTGGTGATGCGTGAGCGCCAACTGCTTGACGGTGTCGCCCTGCGTGATCGACACGGTCTTGACGCGCCCCTCGGGGAGTTCGTCCTTCCCCGACACGCGGTGCCACTCGACTCTCGTAATGTTCAGCTCAGACACTGGTCAGCCTTTCCGCGCACGCGTTCCACGCCCCGGCCGCGAACCCCGCAATGGCGTCCGCGCGCTGCCCGGGATCCATCGTCTCGAGAACCCCGATGGGGAGCACCGCCATGTGGGCATTCCATCGCCCGTGGCCAATATCGCCCGCCCCGTCCGGGGTGCCGTCTCGATCCCAGGGCGAGACGTAGAAGTAGCCGCTGGGCTCCACCGAGTCCGGTGGCGTGAGGCCGACGCCGATCGTTTTGCGCATCGCGCCGCTTTCGTCGCGATTGATCACGACGAGCACGGCCATGTCGAAGTGATGGGGCCAGACCTGGACCTCCGAGGCCTCAGCCCCGGCAGCGCCCCGCACACCCTCGAGCAGCGCGGCGCACGCTCCGTACAGCGCGGCGATTTCTTCGAACGCTCGCCCGCCGGACTCATCGAACGCCGCGCCCCGCCCCACGGCATGATCCGGCAGGTCCGGCGCGGGGACGCTCTCCTGCTTCGGCTCACCGGCGATCGCGCGCCCGCGCTCGCGGACGAACTCCAGCGCGGCATCGAGAGACTTCCCGCTCAGACCGAATTCCTCGGGCGTCCCGCCCGGGGCGCCGAGTTCGAGGCGTAGCCTGCCCAGGAGGAGCCCGCCCTCGATCCCGCTTCCGCCACGACGCATGGCTCCGGATCCCGCGTCCCACGACAGCGCCGAGTGGCTGTCGTCGGCCTGTTTGTCGGCCCACAGCTTCCCGACTTCGCTGACAGCCTGCGACGCGAAGTGCGCCTGGCGCCACGCGTCGATGCGTTGCTCCGGATCCGTGTCGAGCGAGATCGGCGGAACGGTGAGGTCCGCGTCTCGCAGAACAATCGTGCTACTCGCCATTGTTTCCCTCGGAAGTGTCGGGCCCGCCCTCGTGGCGCAGCTCCCAGTTCAGTGTAAAGCTGATGACCGTCCTGATGATCACGATCAGGCCGAGCACCAGCAGCGACTCGAGATCGGGCTTGATGATCGTCTCGATGATGTCGGCGGCAACGAGGAATTCCAGCCCCAGAAGCAGATAGAACCCCAGCAGCTTGCGCAGCGACCCCTGGTGAGCACGCGGGTCCTCGCCCCGGAGCCGGCACAGCTCCGTGCGCACGAACTGGACACCCGCCAGGGCGATCCCCCACAGCAGGACGAGCACGCCCACGATCCCCACGATCTGGCTCGAGACATGCATCCCGTGATGCACCCACGACTCCCACTGGGCGGTCGATCCGGCTTCGTGGACGCTCGCGATGATCCCCGTCACAGCCCGCTCCCTTCTCCCATAGAGGGAGACAACCCGCCGGTGCCGTCGTCCGGCACCGTGTCGCACAGGCGCTCGACGCGCCGGTGCTCGTAGCGCACCGTCTCGAGGATCCGGAGCACCTCGAGGAAACTCGAGACCATCGATCCCAGGATCAGCAGCACTCCCGCGATGAAGACTGCGCTCGAGACGGTCTGCAGAGTCGAGCCGTTTTCGACGAGCAGGGCCGCCGCGAGGCCGATCACCGCCAGCACGTTGCACCCCACGGCGCAGAAGAGCTGGAGCATCGTGACGCGCAGCAGGCGTGCTCTCTCGAGCAGGCGGTGCGTCTGGTGCTCGAGTCCCTCGAGACGCAACTCCCGCACCTGCTCGTCGCGCGAGCCCCGCGAGGTCTGCATCCGCCAGACGTCGAGGCGCTCGTGGTGGAATGCCCGGATGCGGGCGAGCACAGTGTTCATGCGCGCCGTCGAAGACAGCAGGAGAAGGCCGCACGCCGGGATCATGGTCGCCGGCGCGAGGATCTGCTCGATGATGCCCGCTTCGCTCATCGCCATGGGAGTTCTCCGGGAGGCTCGCGCCGGGGATCAGAGCTTCGCAGGGTCGTAGTAGAACGTGATCCGCCTGGCCTTGCCACCCTCCCATCGGGTGACCTGCACCTGCTTGGGATTGAACGTGGAGCCGTCCTTCATGTCGACCTTGAGCTCGTACTCGGCGTACGTCACGCCGTTCCCGTTGCCGTCGTCCTCGCCGGCGCCGATCGAGTGCACGGTGCACCCGTGGAACGCGGCGACGTTGGCGAGCACCTGTTTCTCGTTCTCGATGATCGCCCGCTTGCCCTCGATCCGCGCCCCGCTCGCTTCCTCGTTCACGGCGTCGTCGGCGTAGAACTCCTCCATCCCCTGCAGGAATTCTCCGCTCTGCACCTGGTCCATGATTGTCTTCTGGTTTTCTAGCAACGTAGCCATCGCGCTACCTCCTTGGTCAGTGGGGTCGAAACAGGAACCTGGATTGGGTCGGTCGAGCGCTAGCCGCCCCAGCCGACTCCGCCGAAGCTCACGCCGGTGAGTTCGGCCATGTCACGCTTGAACGTCGTCAGGTCGTCCTTGGTGAACTTGTCGAAATGATCGTGCCCGCACGCCCGCGCCAGCAGCTTCATCAGCTCGACGCTGGATTCGAAGAACCGCGCCAGGCGCTGCGCCGATTCATCGACGATCAGACGCGCACGGAGGTGGTCCTTCTGCGTCGCGATGCCGACCGGGCAGTTGTTGCTGTTGCAGGCCCGCATGCCCAGACAGCCGATCGCCTGGATCGCGGAGTTCGAGACCGCGATCGCGTCGGCGCCGAGCATCAGAGCCTTGGCGAAGTCCGCGGGCGTTCGCAGCCCGCCGGTGATCACGAGCGAGACGGGGCTCTCGGCGCTCCTCCCGCGACCGATGCGCTCAAGATGGTGGCGGGCGCGGGCGAGGGCTGGGATCGTCGGGACGCTGATGTTGTCGCGGAAGATCAGCGGCGCCGCGCCGGTGCCGCCGCCGCGACCGTCGAGGATGATGTAGTCGACCGATGCCTCGAGCGCGAAGTCGATGTCGTCCTCGATGTGCTGGGCGCTGAGCTTGAACCCGACGGGGATCCCGCCGGAGACCCGTCGCACCTCATCGGCGACGTCCTTGAAGTCCGACGCCGTGTGCAGATCGGTGAACGTCGCCGGGCTGATCGCCGGCGTGCCGGCGGGGATTCCACGAACCGTGGCGATGACCTCGTCGACCTTGTTGCCCGGCAGGTGCCCGCCAGTCCCGGTCTTGGCGCCCTGGCCGCCCTTGAAATGGAACGCCTGGCAGCGGGCGACCTTGTCGTAGCTGAACCCGAATTTCGCGCTGGCGAGCTCATAGAAGTAACGCGAATTGGCCGCCTGCTCGTCCTCGAGCATGCCGCCCTCGCCGGAGCAGATGCCCGTGCCGGCGAGTTCCGCGCCCTTGGCGAGGGCGATCTTGGCTTCGCTGCTCAGCGCGCCGAAGCTCATGTCGCTGACGAATACCGGGATCTTCAGTTCGAGCGGCTTGGCTGCGCCGGGACCGATCACGACTTCCGTCCCCACCGGCGCGTCATCGATCAGCGGCTTGCGAGCCATCTGTGCCGTGACGACCTGCAGGTCGTCCCACGACGGCAGTTCGAGGCGCGACACGCCCATGGCCCCGCTCGGCCCGTGGTGGCCGACCTTCGAGAGCCCGTTGCTCGCCAGTTCCTGGATGAGCTTGACGTGGGGCTCCTCGGGAGCGCCGTGCACGTCCTGGTACTGCCCGTGATACTCGTCGCGCTTGTAGGGCTGGGGGTTGGAGAGCTCCCACGCGCGGATCTCGTCCTCATCGACCCAGACCTGCCCGTCTTCCAGCCACGACGAGAACTTGTGGAGCGCCTCGGCGTTGTTGTATTCGCTGACGCCGGAGTCGAAGCGGTAGTCCCAGCCGTGCAGGCCGCAGATCAGGTTCTCGCCATCGATGAACCCGTCGGACATCAGTGCGCCCCGATGCAGGCAGCGCCCGTAGAGCACGCTCGCCTGCTCGGCGCCATCCCGCTCGTAGAGAATCACCACGAGATCGACGTTCGCCACCAGCGCGTGCACGGGCTTGAGAAGCTCCAACTCAGTGCGCTGCGCTATCGCGATCTTTTTCATCCCTTGCCACTCCTCGGCCTGCACGAAATCCGCCCCGAACGACGGCACCGCGAGCCGGCGCCCCCGCGAAGTATGCGCGAATCCTGGTTTCAGGGGACGCCCGCCGCCCGGGCCTCGCCTTCCTGTTCCCGACGCTCCGCAAACGGGCGCCGATGGTCGTCTATTCGCGCGCCGAGAAACACGAACCCGATTGGGAGAAATCACCCGCTGTCCGGCGCATCGCCGGTGGCGTCAGGCGATCGATCCGGCTGCAGCGACGCGGGCGCCCGCGGCTTGGTTCGTCCCGAGGCGACCGTCGGCGTGCGCGATCAGGGCTCGCAGCGGCCCGTCGCTGACGAGCCTCAGCGGGTTCATGGCCTTCGTGCCGATCGCCACGTGGCTCGCGCCCGCATCGACGTAGCGATCGATGTCGGCGCTTGATGTGATCCCCCCGCCGCCGATGATCGTGAGACCCGCATCCGGTCCGGCGATCTCGAGCACGCGCCCGATGCACTGCAGCGCGACCGGCTGCAGGGGCTTGCCGCTCACCCCGCCCGCTGGAACCGGGAGCGTGTTGCAGCAATGGAACGTGCGCACGCCGGCCTCGAGCGCCTGCGTGAACATCTGCTGGTAGTTCACCGGCGGCAGCTTCACGATCGTGCGAACACCCGTGGCCACCGACCGCGGGAACAGTTCCGCCGGCCAGTCGATCTCGCCGACGTTCGGGCAGCTCATGTTCAACTCGATCGCCATGGGGCGCAGGCCGGCAGCGAGGTCGACGACCTCGGCCCACTCCGTGTCGCTGAACCCGTGCACGCTGAGGATCTTGTCCGACAGGTCGACGCGCCCGGAACCCGCCCTCGAGGCGAGCCAGTCGATGCCCGGGTTGCGCAGCCCGATCTTGTTGACCCATGCCTTGAGACGTGGGTAGTAGCGCACGGTCCGGATGGTCCGGCGCCAACGGCCCGGGCGGGCCAGGCGCGTGAACGTCCCCAGGGTGGGCGTCGCGCCCCGAGGCTGAACGTAGTTCCCGAACGGCGCTGAGATGATCAGCCGGTGCATGCGCCTCCAGTGGCCTAGATCTCCGGATCCCGGATCCGCCCGATCCTATCCCGACACGCCCGGGATGTCCCGACCGAGCACCAAACAGGCGGCTACGCTGTCCCCGTGGGAAGCACGCGCGCCCAGATCGGACTCGACGCAATCGAACGCTGGTTTACGCACCGGGGTCACGAGCCCTTCGATTTCCAGCGCGAGGCCTGGGAGGCGTACCTCGACGGGCGGAGCGGGCTCATCCACGCCCCGACGGGCACCGGCAAGTCGATGGCGGCCTGGCTCGGCCCGGTCGCCGAGGCACTGGAATCGGACAATCAGAGCGATCCGGCGCCCGTACGCGTGCTCTGGCTCACCCCCATGCGCGCGCTGGCCTCGGACACCGTGCGCGCACTCGCGGAGTCGGCCCGCGACCTCGGCGTCGCATGGACGGTCGAGAAGCGCACGGGCGACACGCCGTCGTCGGCCAAGGCACGCCAGCGCAAGCGCCTGCCGTCGGCGCTCGTCACCACGCCGGAGAGCCTGTCGCTGCTGCTCTCGTACGCGGACTCCCGCAAGCTCCTCTCCACACTCCGCTGCGTGGTCGTGGATGAGTGGCACGAGCTGCTCTCCACCAAGCGCGGAACGCAGACCGAGCTGGCACTCGCACGCCTGCGCGCATGGATCCCCGAGCTGCGCACGTGGGGCTTGTCCGCGACGATCGGCAACCTCGACTCTGCGCTCGAAGCGCTCATCGGTCCGGGCGCCGACCCGGAACGCACCAGCCTGATCTCCGCCGATATCGAGAAGCCGATCGAGATCACGTCGATCCTGCCGCGATCGATCGAGCGCTTCCCGTGGTCGGGCCACCTCGGCCTGGCGCTGCTCGACGAAGCGATCGAGGCCGTGGAGGAGTGCGCAGGCACGACGCTGATGTTCACGAACACCCGCAGCCAGACCGAGCTGTGGTTCAAGGCCATCATCGGCGCCCGCCCGGACTGGGTGGGCCGAGTAGCGGTGCACCACGGATCGCTGGACCGCGACCTGCGCGGCGGCGTCGAGCAACTGCTCAAGCGTGGCGACCTCAAGTGCGTCGTCTGCACGTCGAGCCTGGATCTCGGAGTCGATTTCCAGCCGGTGGACCAGGTCATCCAGGTCGGCAGCCCCAAGGGTGTCGCCCGCCTGCTCCAGCGCGCGGGACGGTCCGGGCACCAGCCGGGGGCGGTGAGCAGGGCGCTGTGCCTGCCCACGCTTGCATTCGAGATGATCGAGGTCGCCGCGGCAAGCGACGCCGCCGCGCGCGGTGAGATCGAGGACCGCCTCCCGCTCGCCAAGCCCCTCGACGTCCTGGTGCAGCACCTGGTCACGATCGCCTCCGGAGGAGGCTTCGACCCTCGGGCGCTCCTCGCCGAGATCCGCTCGAGCGCCGCGTACGCGGGTCTGACCGACGAGGAGTGGGAGTGGTGCCTCGACTTCGTCGTGAGGGGCGGCCCCACGCTCAACGCCTACCCCCAGTTCGCCCGTGTGCACCCGGGCGAGGCCGGGTGGAGCGTCGCATCCCCGGCGATCGCGCGCACGCACCGCTTGTCGATCGGCACGATCTCCAGCGACATGTCGATGACCGTGCGCATGCAGAACGGCGCCTCCCTCGGGACGATCGAGGAGTCGTTCATCGCGCGCCTCAACCCGGGGGAGCGATTCGTGTTCGCCGGGCGAGTGCTCGAACTGGTGCGGGTCAGGGACATGACGGCGCATGCCAAGCGTGCCACCCGCAAGAGCAACAACGTCCCCAAGTGGGCCGGCGGACGCTCGCCGCTCTCCAGCGAACTCGCCCACGCGGTGCGCCGGCGACTCAGCGACGCCTCGGAGGGCGCATTCGACGGGCCGGAGCTCGAGCTGATCCGCCCGCTGCTCGAGCTTCAAGCGACGCTTTCGATCGTCCCCTCGCCGGGGCAGCTGCTGATCGAGATGACCTCCGGCACCGAGGGCCACCACGCGTTCGTGTTCCCGTTCGAGGGGCGCCTGGTGCACGAGGGCGTCGGCGCGCTGCTCGCCCATCGCCTCGCAGGAGAGTCGGCGCGTTCGCTGGCCGTCACCGTCAACGACTACGGGTTCGAGATCCTCTCCAGCGAGGCGCTCCCGACCGAGGCCGCGGCGTGGCGAGGGCTGCTCAGCGCGGAGAGCCTCTTGGCGGACCTGCTCGATTGCCTGAATTCGACCGAGCTCACGCGCCGGCGGTTCAGAGATGTAGCCCGGGTCGCGGGCCTGCTGTTCCCGGGCTACCCCGGGGGCAAACCCGGCTCGACCTCGAAAAGCGCTCGCCAGTTGCAGGCGTCGAGCAACCTGTTCTTCGAGGTGTTCTCGGAGTTCGATCCGGAGAATCGCCTTCTCGAACAGGCCAAGCGCGAAGTGCTCGCCGAGCAATTGGAGGTATCCCGCCTCCGCACCGCCCTTGAGAAGATCGACGAGCAGGAGATCGTCGTCGTGCCAGCCGATCAGCTCACGCCGTTCGCGTTCCCGATATGGGCCGAGAGCCTGCGAACCCAGCACGTCTCGAGCGAACGGTGGTCCGACCGCGTACGGTCAATGGCCCTGAAGATGGAACGATCCGCCGACAAGCGCCGCAAGCCTGCTCGTACCACGGAAACGCAGTGACCGAACGATCCGTTGACATCGAGATCGGGGGTGAAACGCTCTCGCTCCTCGCGGACCGGGCCGCGTCGTGGGCTCGCGCTTCGACGCTGTTCGTCGCCGACCTGCACCTGGGCAAGCCCGCGGCGTTCCGTGCCGCGGGCATCCCCGTCCCGGAGGCGTCGACTGGAGCGGATCTCCGCCGGCTCTCGGAACTCCTGGATTCGACCGGCGCCGAGCGACTGGTGATCCTGGGTGATCTCCTCCACTCCAAGTCCGGGCGAGCGCCGGAGACCATCGGGGCCGTCTCCTCGTGGCGCCAACAGCGCGCTTCGCTGGATGTGGTCCTGCTCAAGGGCAACCACGACGATTCCGCGGGCGACCCACCCGCGGACTGGTCGATGCGCGTGTCGAGCGCGCCCGTCGTCGAAGGACCCTTCGTGTACGCCCACGATCCGGAAGACGCGGCCTCGGAGAGAGCCCGAGGCCTCACGCTCCTGTGCGGCCACCTGCACCCGGCTGTCTCGCTCGCGGGTGCCGGACGCTCGAGCTTGCGGGCTCGGTGCTTCTGGCTCCGAATGGGATCCCGTCGCCTGGTGTTCCCAGCCTTTGGAGCGTTCACCGGCTCACGAGTCGTGCGCCCCGCCGCGGAAGACCGGGTGTTCGTGCTCGGCGACGGCGAGATAGTCGAAGCTGGTGCGCCGGGCGTAAGATCGACCGCGGGGAGCTAAGCGTCCATCTCGTGGTGCGAGAAGGCGAACTCGTGCCCGAGCTCCTCCACGATCTCCCGGGCCTTGTCGAAGTACTCCTCGGCGAGCTCAGTCGGCTCGAACTTACAGATCACCTCGATGCGGACGCTGTACCCGTCGAACTGCGGGAACTGCTCGGCGAACGCGCCCTGCTCGACGAAACTGAGATAGGTGTTGATCTTCGTCTCGAGGAGCTGGACGTGGCGCGGCATGTCCTCGTCCCATGGGAGGTGATCACTGATGATCATCCTCGCCACGAGCTGCTTCTTGTCCCCGGCGACCATGTCGATCACCCCGCCCTGCTCGATCGTCATCGCGTCTCTCCGAGTTCTCTTCCCCGGTCCCGCGCCGCCCGCAGCGCCGTGACCACGCTGGTCATGACCTGCGCCCGGTCGAACTGCTCGATCGCCGCCGCGGTCGTGCCGCCCTTGCTCGTGACCGCGGCTCTCAGCGCGGGCGCCGGTTCGCCCGACGCACCCAGCAGTCCCGACGCACCGATGATCGTCTGGCGGACGATCCGCTCTGCGACCTCGGCGCTGAACCCCAGATCGATCGCTGCCAGCGTCATGGCCTCGGCGAGATAGAACACGTACGCCGGCCCCGATCCAGCGACGGCCGTGAACGCATCGATGAGCGCCTCATCCATGCGCTCGACGACCGGGCCCACCGAGCCGAAGACTCTCAGGGCGAGTTCATCGTCGCCCTCGCGCGCGCCCGCTCCCATCGCTATTGCCGTCGCTCCCTGGCCGATACGGGCGGGCGTGTTTGGCATGACCCGGACGACACGCACCGCCGTGCCGAGCGACTCGCGGATCCTCTCAGAGGGGATGCCTGCGAGAATCGAGATCACGACCCGGTCGCCGGCCGCGCCACCGAACTCCGACGCGATCTCGGGGAACACCTGGGGCTTGACGGCCAGCAGGATCTGATCCGATCCGCCGAGGCATTCCAGCAGCGCTCCAGCGCTCGGGACAGTCCGGATTCCCCTGGACTGCAACTCGCCGCGCTTGGTTTGGTCGGGTTCGGCCACGATCCATGCCTCGGGCCCGAGCGCACCCGAGTCGAGGCACCCGGAGATGATCGCCCCGGCCATGTTGCCTCCGCCGACGACGGCGATCCTGCGCTGGTCCATCCTGAGGCGCCTCCTCTGCCGAGCGGTGGTGCCCCCGGAGAGCACCTCCCGAGCCGAAGCCTACACTGGAGGCCGGGGTTCGCGGCATCCGGCCCGATCGGCCGATGCTCCCGATTAGCCATGTCTATCCCCTACCCGCTCGAATTCGAGAAGCCGCTGGCTGAGATCGAGTCGAAGATCGACGCGATCGGTGCCGCGCCGTCCGACTCCGTCCCGTCGTTCGACAAGGAACTCGGCGAGCTCCGGCGCACCCACGCCAAGATGCTCAAGAAGATCTACGCGAACCTGTCCCCGTGGGACACGGTCCGCGTGGCCCGCCACCCCAGGCGCCCGCAGTTCCGCGACTACGTCGGCTTGCTGTGCAAGGAGTTCACCGAGCTGCACGGGGACCGGAGATTCAGGGACGACCCGGCGATCGTCACCGGGTTCGCGCGCATCGGCTCGACCAAGTGCCTGCTCGTCGGGCACCACAAGGGTCGCGACACAGAGGAGAAGCTCGCCTGCCATTTCGGCTGCGCTCACCCCGAGGGCTATCGCAAGGCGCTGGCCAAGATGCAGCTTGCCGAGAAGTTCGGTCTGCCCATCGTGACGTTCGTGGACACCCCCGGCGCCTATCCGGGCCTCGGCGCTGAAGAACGGGGCCAGGCCGAGGCGATCGCGGTCAACCTGCGCGAGATGGCCCGCCTCGAGACGCCGATCGTGAGCATTGTCATCGGCGAAGGCGGGTCGGGCGGAGCGCTGGGGATCGCCGTTGCCGATCGCGTGGCGATGCTCGAGCACGCCTGGTACTCGGTGATCAGCCCCGAGGGGTGCGCCGCGATCCTCTGGAAAGAAGCCAACGCCAAAACGAACGACGAGGCCGCCCGCGCCCTCAACCTGACCGCGAAGGACAACCTCAAGCTCGGGATCATCGACGACATCATCAAGGAGCCCCTCGGCGGCGCCCATCGAGATCCCCGGGCGACGGCCGAGGCGATGGAGAAGTGGATCCTGGAGCAGCTCGGGAGCCTCAAGAGGACGAAGCGCTCCAACCTGCCCAAGAAGCGGTACGCCCGCTTCCGGGCCATGGGCGAGTTCGCCGAGATCGACGAAGAGCCCGCCGGCGACCCCTCCGAGCCCTGAACCAGCTCCGTTCCACCCGCTCCGGGCCCCGGAATCCGCTGGATTGACCCCCCACGCCGACCGCGCCATAATGGCCGATTCTGCGCATGAGCCGGGGCTCGCGCGCCAATCCCGGCGGGCCTGTCCGGCCGCGAGCCGGAGGATGAGCAACAGACATGGCCAAGAAGAGCTCCTCAAAGAAGCAATCAAAGACCACGAAGAAGAGCACGACGAAGAAGTCGGCCTCGAAGAAGACTGCTTCGAAGAAGGCGCCCGCGAAGAAGGCCGCTCCGAAGAAGAAGGCGGCTTCCAAGAAGACCACCACGAAGAAGGCGGCCTCCAAGAAGACCGCCGCCAAGAAGACTGCGTCCAAGAAGGCCGCGTCGAAGAAGGCGGCTACGAAGAAGGCGTCGACCAAAAAGACTGCCTCCAAGACCGCCGCCTCAAAGAAGAAGACGACCAAGAAGAAGGTCGAGGCGAGCAAGGCCGATGGCGCGCCGGGCGCCAGCGGCAATCTCCGCACGAGCGCGAGCCAGAGCGTCGCCGACGGAAGGGCCGCCGCTATGAAGCTCGCCGCCGCCGCCGGTCTCGGCCCCGCTCTCAACCGCTCGAACGGCGAGCAGGAGCAGCAGGAGTACGAGCGCCTGACGAAGTCGCCCTTCAACAAGCGTGCGCTCGAGAAGTTCAAGGGCGTCCTGCTCGAGAAGCGGGCGCAACTCGTCGGTGACGTAGCGGCCATGGAATCGGAGGCGCTCAACCCCGGAGGGAGCGGCTCGCTCAGCCACCTGCCCCAGCACATGGCCGACCAGGGCTCGGACACCTACGACCAGTCCCTCGCACTCGATCTCGCGGCATCGCAACGCGACATGCTCAAGGAGATCGACGACGCGCTCGATCGGATCGACGCCGGCACGTACGGCGTGTGCGAGATGCTCGGCAAGCCGATCAGCGAGGAGCGCCTCGACAACGCCCCCTGGTCGCGCTTCAGCATCGAAGCGGCGCGGATGATCGAGCGCACCGGCTACCCGACCTGACATGGCCGGCCCCGGCTCGTCACCCTCCGAGTCGTCGGTCCCCGCCCCCATCGCGTGGGGTTCCAAGCGGGCGTGGGCGGTTTTCGTCGCGGTGGTGCTTCTGTCGCTCGTCGCTGATCTGGCGTCGAAGTCGATCGCGTTCGCCACGATCGCCGACGACCCCGTCCGGATCAGCCGAACGGCGGTCATGAACGCCGCTCCGGGCCAACTGCAAGCGCTCGTGCCGCCTCACACGCCGGTGGTGGCCGTGCCGCACCTGCTCGAATTCAAGCTCGTGCTGAACAAGGGCGCGGTGTTCGGCATGGGGCAGGGCAAGCGTGTGCTGTTCATCGTGTTCACGTTCCTCGCGCTCGGGTTCGCGGTGTTCTTGTTCACGCGCTGGGAGGCACGGGACTGGATGGCCCACAGCGCCCTGGCCCTCATCGTGTCCGGCGGCCTGGGCAATCTGTACGACCGGATCAGGTTCGCGTGCGTCCGCGACTTCCTCCATCCCCTGCCGACAGCGGAACTCCCCTTCGGTCTGGCGTGGCCCTCCGGAGAGACAGCCGTCTGGCCTTATGTCTCGAACGTCGCGGATGCGTTTCTCCTCATCGGGATCGGCGTCCTGCTCATCAAGCTCTGGCGCGCGGACCCGGATGCCGCTGCGCAGGAGGAATCTGAGGCCCCGCGCCCTTCGGAGGATGGATCATGACCCCGAAGCCACCGAGTTCGACACCGGCGATCAAGGTCGTCATGCAGCCCCGCCACACCAACCACCAGGGGGCGATTTTCGGCGGCGTGCTCCTCTCTTTGATCGACCAGGCCGCGTGGATCGAAGCGCTCCGCCAGTGCAACCGGCGCTATGTCACCGTCGCCATGGACAAGGTCGAATTCCACAAGCCCGTGCTGCAGGGAGACATCCTGTCGCTGTGGGGATCGACCGAGCGGATCGGGACGACGAGCATCAGGGTGCACATCGATGTCACGGCGTTCCGCACCGGCACCGGTGAGGAGATCACCGTCACCGCGGCGGAGGTGACGCTCGTTGCGATCGACGAGCAGGGCAAGCCGACGAGGATTGTCACCGAGCCGGGATCCTGATCACCATGAAGTCCATCGAATTGATCACCACGGGCGGCACGATCGAGAAGACCTACGACGACGCATCGGGGCAGCTCTCGAACCGGGGCACGATCGTGCAGCGGATGCTCCGGCGTCTCACACTCCCCGATACCCGGGTGCACGTGCGCGAACTGCTCAGCAAGGACAGCCTGGAACTCTCCGACCACGACCGAACGCTCATCCGCAAGGCGGTGGTCGCCGCGTCGGACCTCGCCGACGGGATCGTCATCCTCCACGGGACCGACACCCTCGAAATAACGGGGCGGGAGCTGCACGAGGGGATCCCCGAGCCCGGGGTGCCGATCATCCTCACCGGCGCGATGCGCCCGTACGAGATGAAGCGTTCCGACGCACTCCAGAACCTGACCGAGGCCCTCCTGGCTGCGACGGTGCTCGAGCCGGGCGTGTACTTCGCGGGTCACGGCAAGGTGCTCCCGTTTCCGGGTGTGGTCAAGGACCGGGAGCGGCTCACTTTCTCGAAGCACTCCGACCGGGCGTGAACCCCGGACCCGAACCCCCTCCGCGCTGCCCTTCGCTCCCCCGGCCCGCACAACCCTCAAGGTCGGGGACTGATGTGGCGCAATGAAGGTGCGTCCATCCAGTCGGCCCCCGCCAGACCCGATAGCCGGGGTACGCAGGAGGACGCAGGGATGGGAACCAGCCAGGAATCGTTCGATCAGGTCAAGGACATTCTCCGCAAGCTGGATCGTTCGATCGACCAGGCGCGCTCGCGGCGCCTGGCGACCCGGACCCCCGTGCGGCCCTCGACCCCCGCACCTCTGCCCCTGACGGACGATCGCGACAGCGTCACGATCGGGCAGGCGGAGCACCCGGTCTCCGGCGGGACGCAGGGCTCAGACGCCCGCCCCACCAACCGTGCCCGCCCGCTCCAGCGCCGCGACAACGACCTGGGTCCGTCGATCGGCTGATCGCAATTCCCCGTATCGCAGGCACCGATCCGTTTGCCCGACGAGTCGGGAGCGGTACAATCCGGGCCTCACGAAGGGGATTAGTGTAACGGTAGCACGACTGATTCTGGTTCAGTTAGTAAAGGTTCAAATCCTTTATCCCCTGTTCCGCTCTAACCCGCCGCTCCGCGGCGGGTTATTCGTTTTGCCGATCATCGTCTGACCAACTGGGGCGTCTCTCTCCCCCCGGTTTCGGCGGCCGCCCTCGACCTGAACTACCAGGTTTGCCCAGGTTCGATTCGCAAGATCCAGCGTTTTCGGGCACACTGGATCTTGAGGATCCCATAACAACGCCGCAGGCGAAGGAGAGACGCCATGCAGCGGGCAAGATCGTGTGGCTCTGGTGACATTCTCGCGGGCGTGGCGAACGGACTCGGCGCCGGCACACGAATGCGCGCAACGTCAATGGCGGGCATCGCCGCGCTGTTCGCGTCGTGCACGTTCTCCCAGGCGCAGGTCGTGCCGCTCGAACAACCGCGCTGGTGCGGGCTGCCGTCCCGAGCCGAATTGGCCACGGGCACTGATCTGTCGGTCGCGGGCCGGGCGTGGTTTCAGCAATCGCGATACTCCACAGACCTGGAAGTCTGGACCGGGCCGGCGCTGATCGGCCCGAGCGGACGGGCGTCGCCGGCGCACCTCACGTACAGCTTCCCGGCTGACGGAACCCTGTGGGGCGTCGAAGCGATCTACTCGGACACGCTCCCCAACGATCTCAACTCGCGCTTCCGAGAGATGTTCGGAGCCGAGCACGTGGACCGCGGACGCGAGTACGTGCGCCAGTCGCTGGCCGCGTGGGCGAGCGTCTCCGGGCTCAGCTACACCGAGGTCATCGACGACAACTCGCCGACATCCAACAGCACGGTGCGCTCGGCGGCTCGCGGCGATATCCGGATCGGCGGCGCGCCGTTTTTTCTCGCGCCGTTCGTCGCCTACAACGCGTTCCCGTCGAACGACGCCAGGGCTGGCGTCGGAGGGGGCGACATGGTGTTCAACACCACGTACTTCTCTGGCGACGTCGATAATCCGTCGCAGGACTATCGCAAGTTCCGCGTGCTGACGATGCACGAGCACGGCCACGGCATCGGCATGATCCACACAACACCCTGCAACGGCGTGCGGATCATGGAGCCATCCGTTCATCCCGATCATGAGTCGCTCTCGATCGACGAGATCCGCGCCGTCGCCCGCAACTACGGCGACCGGTTTGCCGGCAACCACGCCCCATCGTCAGCGGTTGACCTGGGTTCTCTCACGACGCCCGTTCAGCGGTCGATCAACCTGCAGAACCTCTCGACGAACGGCGCGCTGGGCACACCGTCCGGCCACGAAGATTGGTTCCGCTTCAGGCTTGACTCCCCGACGCAGTTGTCGCTGAACCTCCGGCCAATCGGAGGGCAGTACCAGGCGTTCGAGCAGCTCGGCGGTTGCTTCCCGAGCGAGGGACCGGCGATCAACGCGCAGAGCGCGGGCAACCTGGTCCTGGAACTCAGGGACTCGAGCGGCACGCAGATCGTCGGACGCTCCGATCGATCCGGGCCCGGGTCGTTCGAATCGCTCGATTACCTCACGTTCGACGCCGGCGAGTACACGGTGCGGGTCTTCGACGAAGGGCCGAACCTCGCCGACCCTCTGCAGTTGTACGACCTCAGCATCCGTGTCGGGCTCGCCGCTTCCGCGCCGTTCGCCTTCGCCGGGATCGACAAGCGCGTGCCGACGGGCTCTGTGTGCCACTTCGTCGGAGATCTCCTCTCGTACGCCACGCAGGCCCAGGCCTCGATCGTCGCGTTCGACTGGGATCTCGACGCCGACGGTGAATTCGAGACCCTCGGTGACCCCACGCCCACGCACGTGTACTCGCAGCCGGGCCGGTACGAAGCGACGCTGCGCGTGACCGATTCGAACGGGCAGAGCGCGACCCATTCCATCGAGGTCACGGCGTTCAAAGCCGCCGGCAGCATCAACCGCGTCGAGCCGGACCGCGGCCCGCGCGGCGAGACGATCCCCGTCGTCCTCGAGGGCGAGCACTTCCAGTCCATCGATACTGTGGACGACCTTTCGATCAGCGGGGTGGGAGTCTCTGTCATCGGCGATCCCGTTCGCAACGCTTCGGGCACGCAGTTGAGCGGCATCTCGTTCGTCATTGATACCGGCGCCGAGCTCGGCCAGAGAGAGGTCATCGTCTCTGCGGGCGGCGAGGGGCCCAGCTCGAACGGGGCGTTCGAGATCGTGCCGTCGCCCCCGGATGATTTCGCGCTCCTCGAACCGGTCCCAGACGCGCGAATCGAGGGGCCCGGCGTGGAGCTGCGCTGGTCCGAGTCGGCAGGAGCCGCGTCGTACACCGTCACGCTCGAGATCGACCAGGACGACAACGGCATCATCGACGGCGTCGTGTTCCAAACCCAGGGGCTCTCCGGGAACTCCCTGGAGGTGCTCCCCGAGACCCTCCGGCCGAACACCCCGTATGTCTGGTCAGTCGTGGCGATCAACGCAGGCGGCGCGACGGTTTCGGGGCCGGCGTTCTCGAGTTTCAGAGCCCCGGTCTGCGTGGGGGATGGTAATTACGACAAGATGGCGAACTTCGGCGATGTCGTTGCGACCCTGGAACACTGGAACGTGCGGTACCCATCGGGACGCAGCGGGCCTGGCGACGCCGACGGCAACGGGATCGTCGACTTCAACGACCTCACCTCTGCGCTCAGCTACTGGCTCCGGACCTGCCCCTGATCCGACGGGTTCCGCCGCCCTCGGCGGCCGGATTCGGCCATTGCCCGGTTTCTGCGAGCCGGGGACGGAATCCTTGCGCACACTAGCCCAGAGGCGCAATCGCCGCCCGGGGGTGTCGTCGCGCGACGAGCGGTCCGGATCGGGATTGGTCGTCCGATGAGGCGGTGCAGCGAGCGGACGGCGATGCCGAGCCGGAACGGGTCTAGAGCCTTGGAGAACGGATCGTCCAAGCCGAGTAGTGGGAGCGTCGGGCGCGGCATCGCATGCCGGCTCGCGTTCGTCGCGGTGCTCGCCGCCCCGCTCGGCGCCGAACCCGCACGTCGCGGCGTCGTGCCGAAGGTCGATGCGTGCTTCACGGCGGACCTCAGCGCCGTCGAGCACGAAGCCGCACGGGAGCTCTACGGATTCCGGAACCCGTCTTTGCTCGGTGTCGACCGCTTCGCGCTCGACACCCTGGCATGGATTGGCGACCAGGCGCAGATCGGTCCTGCGGGGCAGGGCCTTGCGATCGGGCTGACCTACAGCTTCCCGGATGATTCGGTGAGCTGGGGCAATCCCGAGATCAGCCTCTTCGGCCCCAACCTCCTCGGCCTGCGTTTCGCGCAGCTGTTTGGCGTGGGCGACGTAGATCTGGGCCGTGAGTACGTCCGCCAGGCGCTCGCCGCGTGGACCCGCGACTCTGGGCTCTCGCTGACCGAATCCCCGGACGACGGTTCACAGATCGACACCAGCACCAGCCGCTCCGCGACGCGCGGCGATGTCCGCATCGGCGGGATCGAACTGGGCACTTCTCCCGTGGCGTTCAACTTCTTCCCGCCGTTCGGCGCCGACATGGTGTTCAACACCCGGCGGTTCTTCGAGATCCCGACACTCAGCAATCCCGCGGACGACTACCGCTTGCTGCGGAACGTGGCCTCGCACGAGCTGGGGCACGGGCTCGGGTTTTTCCACGTCACACCCTGCAGCGGCTCCAAGCTCATGGAACCGTTCGTCACGGGCGGATTCGAGGGTCTCACGGTGGACGATCGCCGCGGGGCCGGCGCGAACTGCGGCGACCGCCTGAGCCCCAACCAGGCGCCTCTCGAGGCGCACGACCTCGGAGACTTGAGCGCGCCGATCGTCCGCAGCGTGGTGGAACGCTCGCTGTCGACAAACGGCGCAGCCGGGCCGAACAGCACCGGAGAGGACTGGCTCCGGTTCACTCTGTCGTCTCCGCAGGACGTCACGATCATCGCAGATCCGACCGGCGGATCGTACTTTGCGATCCAACAGGCATCGGACTGCCTCCCGGATCCGATCGCACCGCTGGACGCGGAACGGGCGGGCGACCTGACGCTCGAGTTGTGGAACGGCGACGCGACGGTCCTCGTGGACAGCGCGGTCTCGGCGGTCCCCGGAGATCCGGAGATCATCACGCAGCTCGGACTTGCAGCCGGCGACTACCTCGTCCGCATCGCCGACATCGGCCCGAACGACCCGCTCGACGGGCTCGTGCAGCTGTACGACCTCACGATCGACGTCGCCGGTGTCCCGCCGAGCCCGCAGGCGTACGCCGGTCTAGACAAGCGGATACCCGTTGGCCAGCGATGCTGGTTCATCGGCGACTTCAATTCCCGCGCGCTCGCGTCCGCTACGTTCATCTCCAGCATCGGGTACGACTGGGATCTGGACGGCGACGGCATGTTCGAGATCCTGGGCGATCCCAGGCCATCGCGCATCTACACGACCCCCGGCGACACCGAGGTCACGCTCAGAGTGACCGACACCAACGGGAGAACGGCGACGCATTCGATCATGGTCACCGCCTACGAACCGGTGCTGGCCCTCTCGGCTGTATCGCCCAGCTCGATCGACCAGGGCACCACGACGCCCATCGTGATCGAGGGCTGGGGACTCGGCGCCTTCGCGACGCTGATCTCCTCGCAGTTCACCTCTGACGGGATCACGCTCATCGGCACGCCGGTCGTTGCGCCGGACGGGAAATCGATCTCCGGGCTCAGCATCGTGAGCAACCTCGACGCGGATCTCGGCCCATCGAACCTGACGCTCGAGGGCCCGGCGCAGAGCGCGACGGGCGCCGGTGTGTTCGAGATCGTGACGCCCGCGAACCCCCCGCCTGACCCGTTCAATCTGCTATCCCCGACGGGCGGGCTGACGGTGCCGAGCACGACCCCGACGCTCCTGTGGGAGGCGGCCAACCTCGCCGACTCCTACGACCTCATCGTGCAGGTCGACCTCGACGACGACGGCACACCGGACGCGACGGTGATCGACGAATCGGGCCTCACGCAAACGTCGTACACACCACCCCTCGGCCTGCTCACCTACAAACGCCCGCACACATGGAGCGTCACGGCGGTGAACGCCAACGGCCAGCGCCCGTCGTTCCCTACCGAGTGGGTCTTCAGGACGCCGCCGTGCCCTGGAGACAGCGACTACTCCCAGACCGTGGACTTCGGGGATATCACCGTCACGCTGTCGCTGTGGCTTACCCAATACCCCGCCGGCCGCAGCGGCCTGGGTGATTCCGACGGGAACGCATCGGTCGACTTCAGCGATATCGTCACGACGCTGAGCAACTGGCTCAACCAGTGCCCGTAACATCTCCGGCGTGACGACCCGACGACGGCCACATGTCATGAGCGCACTCATCGCGGCGTTGCCGGGTGTGCTGCTGTCGGCGCCCGATCCGGCACGGGCCGAGTCCCGGGAACAGCTGCTCCCGGTGACCTACACCGAGCTCGCGCTCGCGTTCATCCGATTCGAGCAAGCCCTCCTCGAGAGCGAGGCCGCTGGCGAAGACCTGGTCGACATCAACCGTCGTTTCGACCGAGCGACCCGTCACTACTTCTCTCGCCGCCTGGAGCCCGCGTTCGAGGAACTGAACGCTCTGGCGGCCCGCCTGCAACGCGCTGAGGATGAACGCTGGAGGGTTGAGCTTTCCAGCGTCCGCGCGACGTTCTCCCGAGATGCGTGGATCCTGAATGACGGCTCGCCGTCGATCACGATTACGGCGCCATCGAGTGAGATCGAGTCCCTCACGCTCGAGATGGTCCGCGGAAGGCGTGTCATCGGCGAGCGAGATCTCACCCTCCAGCACGGCCACGCCGCGTTCCCGATCGACGAGATCGCCGGCGCACCGGGCCCCGGACCAATCGTGTTCCGAATTCGCCCCTCGGATGCCCCGTCCCCCGGGGTGGCCATCGCGCACCTCTCGGTTTTCGCCCGCTCTCCCGATGCGCAGATCACGGAGCTGCGCAAACGCGTGGAGGCCCTGTCGCTCGGCGACGAACGCGCGGGACAGATCATCCGGGACCGCCTCGAAGCCGCCCGCCCGGACCGCCGCCAGTCCTCCCTGGGAAGCGTCACCCAGGACCCGTCGTTTCTGCTCCTCCAGATCGAGGAGGAACTCGAAGAGCTGGAATCCGGGAGAGACCCCTACCGCAACAGAGCGGGCGACTACCTCCGCCCGCTGCGAGCCAGCGGCACGACCATTCCTGCACGCGTGTTCGTCCCCGAGACCGACGATCCCGAAAGGGAGCGCCCGCTCATCGTCGCGCTGCACGGAGCGAGCGTCGACCAGAACATGTTCTTCGATGGGTACGGGCGCGGGGCGATCAAGCGCGCCGCGTTGACGCACGACGCGATCATCGCCGCCCCGCTGACGTACACCTTCGCGGTCAATACGAGCAACCTGACCACGCTCCTCGAGGATCTGTCGACGGACTACCGGATCGACCGCTCGCGTGTCGTCATGATCGGGCATTCACTCGGGGCCGTGAGCGCGCTGGGATTCGCGAGCGACCGGCGAGAGGATCTGCGGCGCGTCGTCTGCCTCGCCGGATTCCGGCCGATCCCCGTCGGCACCGAGATGAGCCCCGTCCGGGTGTACCTGGCCGAACACGATTACATCTTCTCGCCGGCGCGGGTGCGCCCGTTTAGCGACGCAGCGCTCGAATCGGGCGCTCCGATCCAGATCATCACGATCCCGGACCAGGGCCACACCCTCATCGTCCCGCAGGTGCTCGATGAGGCGATCGCCTGGCTGCTCGCCCCGTAGCTTTATTCGCCCGAAGGCGCCGAGCCCGACACGCCGTCGTACGGCTGCTCCGCGAGGAGCGCGTCGATCGCCGCATCGAGGCGATCCGGACGCAGACCCGCCGCCCTCACCATTCCCTTGCGATCCACGAGCACGTAGTACGGGAAGTACGGGACCGACCATCGGCGCACCGTCCGGCTCTGGATGTCGCGAGCAGTCGGGTACCGGATGTCGTGCTCGTCAACGAACTGCTGCATGAGCTCGCCGCGATTCGAATCGCACACGCCCATCACGCGGACGCCCTGATCGGCGTACTTGTCCATGATCTCGTTCGTGTGCGGGATGGCCGCGATGCACGGGCGGCACCAGGTCCCCCAGAAGTCGATCAGCACGATCTTGCCGTGGAACTCGCCCTTGCCCGGCTTGCCGTTCGCCCAGGCCTCGACCTGCAGCCCCGGCGTCTTCTTGCCGACGAGCCGGGCGCGAGCCTCCACGGCCTGCCCGGTGTTCATCGTGTGCCATTCGTCGGGGAACACCGCAACAGGGCCGGCGTTCGGCGCCGAGTCCTCGTTCGCGTTCGCCGGTGTCGAGCCGGCGAGGGCCAGCAGCGTCCCGAGCAGAGCGATCACGATGATGAGCGTGCGAGGTGCCAACGATCTTCCCTTTCCCCGGGGGCCCGAATCCACCGGCTGATTGAGACGAGGATTGTACCCCCACACCCGCGTCCGGACGCACCGGCGCGCGTGGGATGTATGATCCGGTCCGCCCGATTATCGCACCTGGGACCCCCGCCTTGATCTCAGCAACGCTCGTCTTCTGGTTCCTCACCGCGCTCATCGTCTCGTTCGTGTGCTCGATCCTCGAGGCGATCCTCCTGGCAACGTCGCGGGCCCACGTCGAGCTCCTCCGCCGGGAGGGCAAGCGCTCCGGTCAGATCCTCTACGAACTCAAGAAGCGGATCGACCAGCCGCTCATCGGCATCCTCACGCTCAACACGCTGGCGAACATGTTCGGCTCGGCCGGTGTCGGCGCAGAGACGGCCCGGCTCGCGGTGCAACGGGGCATCGACCAAGCGGTCCCCGTCGCGGTCGCCGCCGGCTTGCTGACATTCGCCATCCTCGTGCTCTCCGAGATCGTGCCCAAAACGCTGGGAGCGACGTACTGGCGCACGCTCGCCGCTCCGGCCGCCCCGTTGATCAAGGCCATCGTGGTCATCCTGTGGCCCGTGATCCGGGCCCTGGAGTTCGTGCCCAAGCTCATCACCGGCGGAGAGGGGCGCGTGTCGGTGTCGCGTGAGGAGATCGCAGCGATGGCCGAGATCGGGGGCCAAGCCGGCTCGCTGCCCACCCGCGAATCCGAGGTCATCGGGAACCTGCTGCGACTGAATCTCCTCCGCGCCAAAGACGTCATGACGCCTCGGGTCGAGCTGTTCACGCTGCCCCAGTCGATGCGTGCTCAAGACGCCGCGGAGCAGCACACGCCGATCCGGTTCTCGCGCATCCCGATCTACGACGATTCTGTCGACCAGATCACCGGGATCGTGCTCCGCCACCAGATCCTCGAGGCATGCGTTTCAGGACGCGGGGGCACGCCGCTCGCCGAGCTCAAGCACCCCGTCAAGATCTTCCCCGAGACCAAAACGATCGCATCGCTGCTCGACGAGTTCACCCGAACGGACGATCACATGTTCCTCGTCGTCGACGAGTACGGCGGCACCGAGGGGGTCGTGACGCTCGAAGACGTGCTCGAGACGCTCTTGGGCGTCGAGATCACCGACGAGATGGACGCCATCGAGAACCTCCGGCGCATGGCGCTGCAGCGCATCGCGTCGGGACGGACCGATCGCCCGCCCGCTGGGGCCGCCCCCGGTAGCGAGAACCAGTAGCGCTCAGATCAATTCGAACGACCCTGCGGGGAGCCAGGTCTCGCGCCCGTCGCCGAGGCGCACGAGCGCCCAGCCGACTCGTTGCTCGACCACCGTGAACTCGACCCCCGCGTGCAGCGGCTGGGTGAAGCTCGGCTGGTACGTGCTCTCGGCCGGTCCCTTCCGCCCGACCACCGCGCCAGCGACAACGACCCCCTCATCCTGCACGAGGGAGGCTCGCTGCTCGACAGCCAGCGACAGGGCCATCGAGACACCGACCACCCCGGCAACGCCAGCGCCCCACCACGCCGGAGCGCCGCGAACCACACCGACCGTGCGCACCAGAAGCAGGGTCCAGAACACACACGAGGCGAACGCCAGAACCCCGAATCGCATCCGCGCGGGAAGTTCGTAGTGCCAGAACAGGAACAGCTCGGCGACGCGTTCGCCCGGTTCCCGCTCGATGCGGGTCCTCACGCGTTGACGCGCTTGCGACAGATTCGCCGCGATGTTCTCGTTTCCCGGCATGAGGCGCTCGGCGCGCCGGTACCCGAGCACCGCCCGGCCGACATCGCCGCTGAGCAGGTAGGCGTTGGCGATGTTGTAGTGCAGCGCACCGCTCTGGAACCCGCCCTCTTCGATCAAGCGTCGGTACCCGGCGATCGCGCCGTCGAATCGCTCGACAGCCGACTCCCGGTCGTCTCGGAGCAACGCCGCGCCTTCCTGGAACTCCCGCTCCGCTTCCTGGAAGACGCGCTGCGACTCCTGGCGGCCCAGCTCCTGCGCGCACGCGGAACCGCACCCGAGCCCGACCCCGAGCGCGCTCGCGAGGATGAACCAGCAGGCTGCGACGCGATTCACGCCCCACCCCGCTTCCGCAGCACCCGATCGGACTCCGCCAGCGCGCCGGCAAGGTCTCGCGAGAGCTCGCTCAGGCCCGCCGGAGCGCCGCCGTACGCCGCAGCGTCGAGTGCCTCGAGGGCCTGGCGTATCCTCGATGCGAGGCCGGTCTCGAGGCGGGACTCGGCGATCTGCGCGCACTCGGCGAACGTCGTGGCCTCGGCGGGGCGCCCGAGGACGTCCGCGAAGTAGGCACGCGCCGCCACGCCGATCGCCTCGGCATCCTCGCCCGCGTCGGCGATCCCCTGCTGCGCCCGGGCGAGCGCCCCACGCTGGCGCCGGGCCGCCCCCTGGCTCTCGTTCCGGCGCCGCCACACGGCAACGACGCTCACTGCGGCGTAGGCAACCGGTGGAGCGACGAGCGTCGCGATCCCCGCGGGCGACGTGGCCACCACGGAAAACCGGAACGACTGATCGGTGAGAGAACGACCCGGACCGAAGTTGTGGCGTATCCCACCGGTCAGTTCTTCCACTTCGCTCCGCGCGACACCGCCGCCGAGCCCCGCGCCTCCGATCGCATCGGCCGATGTCACGACCTTCGTCGGGCGGACCCGGAGCTCGATCGGTTCCGATCGCGCTACCTCGTAGGCTCCCGTCTCGACGTCGAAGTAGCCAAGTTCCAGCGACGGGATCGCGCCCGAATCCTCGGAAATCGCGCGGAGGATCCGCTGGTAGACCTTGGACGATCCCACAACCTGCGGCGGCGACTCCTCCCGCCCCACTCGGAACCGTGCGGCGAGTTCCGGCTGCTCAGCGAGGCCCAGATCGTCCGGCGCCAGGGAGGGCGTCGTGCCGGTCACCGTGATCGTCAGGTTGATCGGGTCCCCGACGTTCACCTCAGTCGGAGAGGCCTCGGCGTGGATCGCGTACCGCCCGATGAGCCCGCTGAATCGCTCGGGGCGCCCCGCTGTCGGGAGGGCGCGTGCCCGGACCGCCAGCTCGTTGGACGGCACGACGACAGCCCGCGTGCGCGCGCGGTCGAAAATCGACCGGGGTCGCTCGAGCTGCAGCACCATGCGGGCGGTGGCCGGGCCGATCTCGATGACGCCGGCCCGGCGCGGGGCGATCTGGATCTCCCCGGTGTGCGTGTCGAAGACCTCGCCCTCGATCATGCTCTGCCCGCTGACGATGGGCACCGTCTCGCCGAGCATCTGCAGGTACCGCTGGCCCCGCCCGGTCCCGGCCGGACGCGGCGCGATCACGCGGAACGGCCCCTTCACCAGAGGGAACGCGAGGTTGACGTCGTCGGCGCTGTAGAGCCGGCGGGAAAGCGCGAGCGTGACACGGAGCGTGATCGGTTCGCCGACGTATGGCTCGGTGTTGTCCACCTCCACATAGAACCTGACGTCGTTGTCTTCCTGTGGCGGATCCACTCTGATCGGAACCCGCGCCGTCGGGTACCGCTGCCCGGCGACGACGACTTCGAATGGCGGGATGACGAAGTCCCCTGGCTTGGACGCGACGACCTCGAACTCGTAGGTCACACCGAGCGTCTCGCGATGCGTCCTCCGACCGTTGATGATCGAGGTCACGCTCGACGATCGATCGAAGGTGCGCTGGAACTCGATCTGGAGGCCCTCGGCCTGCACCTCGAGCGGCACCTCGGCCTGGTTCGCGTTCTCGATGTTGATTTGGAGAGTGATCGGCTCGTTGACGAAGGCGGTCCGAGAGCTCACCGCGGTCGACACGTTGATCTCGGCCGATGTCTGGCGCGCAGCGCTCGTCGCGTTCACCACGAGTGTCAGCATCAGGATGAGCACAGCGCGGGCCGGCATGATCACCAATCCTTATCCACGGGACGAGACCTCGTCTCGGATTGCCGGCGGAATTCCTCGAGACGCTCCTTCTCCAGGCGCTCTTTCTCGAGCAGCTGCTCCACGAGCTCCTCGATCTGCTGCGCCTCGAGTTCTTCCTCGCTGGGCTCTGGGGATTCGCCCGCCTGAGCCTGCTGCTCGGGCTGGTTCTGCTCTTGGGATTCGCCGTCTTCTCCCTGCTCCTGCTCCTGCTGCTCTTGGCCCTCTCCCTCACCCTCGTTCTGTTCGCCCAACTGCTCGCGGACCTGTTGCGCCGCCTGGCGCAGCTCCTCCGCCGCCTGCTCCTGGCTGCTCTGGCCCTGGCGGGCCTCTCCCTGCTGCAGCTGATCCTCGGCGTTCTGCTGAGACTCCTGCGCGCGATCGAGCGCTTCCTGGGCTTGTTCGAGCTGCTCGCCGGCCCCCTGCTGCTGCATCTGCTCGCGCATCTCCTCCATGCGTTCGCTCAGCTGCTGCGTCTGCTCGGAGATGTTCTGCTGGTCCTGGGCCTGCTGCTGGCGCTGCTCCTGAGTCTGCTCGGATTCGGCGCCCTGGTCGCGCTGCTCCTGCTCCTGGCGGTCCCGGACCTCTGCGCTCTCGCCCGCCTCGCGTTCCTGCTCCTCGGCCGCTTCTTCGAGATCCTCGGCGAGCTGCTTGAGCTGCTCCTGCTGCTGACGCATCTGCTCGAGCTGCTGCTCGAGATTCGATCGCATCATGCGCGACATCTCCAGATTCCGCGCCGCCTCGATGTCGGCGGGGTCGAGATCGAGCGCACTGCGGAACAGGTTCTCAGCGTTCTTGAGCGAATCGATAGCCTGCGACGGGTCCTCCGGGGGCGCCGACATCAGCTTGTCGATGGCGATCCGGCCGAGGTTGTACCGAGCCTTCGAGGCCAGATCTCCGGCCCCGCGCGCAGAGTCGACCCGGCGCAGCAACGACTCGGCGTCGTCCAATGCACCGATCTCGTACGCCGTGATCGCGCTGTTGTAAACCGCCTCGAGCGCGTCGGGATCGGCTTCGATCGCGCGCTCGTAGAACTCGGCGGCTTCCGCCGTTTCGCCCTGGCGGAACAGCTCGTTCCCCTGACGGACCAGGCTCCGCCACGACTCGCTCGCCTCGGCGACACCGGCGAGTGAAACGCAAACACCACAGATGATCAACGAGTGTCTACGCACGCTTCCGCTCCGAGATGAGGCGTTCGAGTCCGAGCAGCGCCAAAGCGCCTGCCAGAAAGAGCTGAAACTTCTCGTCGTACCGGACCGCCTTGGAAGCCTCGAGTTCGCGGCGCTCGGCCTGGGCGATCAGGTCTTCGTACACGCGGTCGAGCTCGATGGTTCCGGTCGACACGTTGAAGTACACGCCCCCGTTCGAGGCGTCGGCGACCTGCTTGAGCGTCTCGGCGTCGAGCCGGCTGAGCACCTGCTCGCCGCGATACTCGACGAACCGGCGCCTGCCCCGCTCGTCGGTGAACGGGATCGGCCGCCCGACGTCCTCGTCGCCGATACCGATCGCGATGATGCGGACGCCCGCCTCGCCGGCCGCCTGGGCCGCCTCGACGGGGAAGCTCTCGTGATCCTCGCCATCGGTGATGAGAATGATGTCCTTGAAGCTCGATTCCTCTTCCTCGAACACCTCGGAGGTAGCCTTGCGGATCGCGTCGCCGATCAGCGTCCCGCCGCGCGAGACTGTCCCCGGGCCCAGAGCCTCCAGGGCCGTGCGCGCGAAGCCGTAGTCGTGTGTGAGCGGGCAGACGACCGCCGCGGATCCCGCGAATCCCACGATCGCGACACGATCTCCCCGCACGGCGCGCATCACGTCGGTCACCCAGAGCTTGGCCTTCTCCAGACGGTTCGGCGCGAGATCCTCGGCGAGCATGCTCTTAGAGACATCGACCACGAAGCACACGTCGCGCCCGGCTTTGCGCACCTCCTGAGGGGTCGGGTTCCACTGCGGGCGGGCGAGCGAGACCACCACCAATCCGAGCGACGCCGCCACGAGCGCCGCCTTGATCGCCGGGCGCACGATGCTCGATCGCCCGGCGACTTCCGGCCACAGCCCGCGCGACGCGAACCGGGCCATGTCTGCACGACGGCGGAGCAGCCCGTGGAGCGCCAGCAGAAGCAGCGCGGGCACGAGCCACAGCCAGATCAGCGTCTCGACAGAGCCGAAGCGCATGTCAGGAGGCCCTCCGAAGGAAGGTGAGTCCGAGCAGCGCATCCAGGCCCAGGAGCACCAAGCCGGCCATCGCCCACGGAGCGAAGGCCTCGTTGTAGCTCGTGAACTCCACGGAGGTGATCTCGGTTGTCTCCAGCTCGTCGATCCTCTCGTAGATCTCCCGGAGCGACTCGCCGCTGCGCGCCCGCCAGTAGTTCCCGCCCGTCAGCTCGGCGACTCGCTTCAGGAGCGATTCATTGAAGCCCTGACCCGGACGGATCGGCACGAGCCCTCGCGAGGCCCGGACGCGTCCGCCCCGTTCGTCGCCGATGCCGATGGCGTAGATCTTGATGCCCCACTCCTGGCACAGGCGGGCGGCCTGGAGCGAGCTGATCTGCCCCTGGTTCTCGTCGCCGTCGGTGAGCAGGACGATCGCCTTGCTCTTGATCGTGAACTCGGGATCGATCTCGCCCTCGTTCCGCGCGATCAGTTCCTTCTCGGCCTGCTGCAGGCGTGCCGCGGCCAGCGCAAGGCCATCGCCGATCGCGGTGCCGCCCTCGACCCGGTCGCGCGCCAGATCGACCCCGCGCACGAGGTCGATGAGCGTCGTGTGCACGCGCACCAGCGGGCAGATGGTTTCGGCGAAGCCGGCGAAGGTGACGAGGCCGATCAGGTCCTCCGGGCGCCCCTCCAGACCGGCGTCGTTGCCCTCGACGAACTCCTGGAACACCCGCTTGACGACCTCGAGGCGCTCGAGTTGCTCGCGGTCGTAGTTCATCGGCAGTTCCATCGACAGCGAGCGGTCGACGACCATCATGATCGCCACGCCCTGTGCTGTCGTGCGCACCTCGCCCTGGCCGATGCGCGGGCGGGCGGCCGCGACGACCAGCAGCACCATGGCCGCTGTTCGCAACGCAGGGGGGAGCCACGCGAGGCGGGTGCGCCACGTCCGCCCGGCGGGCTCGACGAGCGGCACCCACGAGTACCGGATCACGGACCGGCGACGGGCCCTGGCGCCCCACCACCCCAGCGCCAGAGCGAGCGGGAGGATCGCCAGCACATACGGAGACGCGAACTCCAGATTGCGCAGCGACTCGATCATGCGTGCGCGCCTCCCGGTTCGAGCGTCGACCTCCCGAACTCGACCTCGGTGCGGCTGGCGCGACCGACGACGACCCCGTCCCTGATCTCGACGAGCGCATCGTCGCTCTTGGTTCGTTCGATGAAGTTGCGCACCGTCTGTGTCAGCGTGCGCGAATCGTCGCGCCCGGGGCGCAGGCCCGCGAACTTCACCATGTCGCACTGGCGCAGGAACATCTCCAGCACGATCACCTCTTCGGAGCCGAGCTGGGGCGAGACCTTGGCCTCGCGCAGGAACTCGTCGGTCGTGCGCTCAGGGGCGTGGAGGCCGAACCGGTCTTCGATGTACCGGCGGAGCACGAGCGAGGCCTCGACGTGCAGGCGCTCCACCTCCCCGCGATCGGCGAGTGCCATGCCCTCCAGGGTCCGGAGCCGCTCGAGCGCGACGGCGTGGGCGTGGCGGTACTCCGGCTGCTGCTCTTTCGCCCTCGTGACGCGATACAGGATGTACCCGCCGGCGCACAGCACGAGCAACGCCCCCCCGGCGACGGCCCCGACGAGCCACCAGGCGATCGGCTCGGCGCCGGGATCAACGATCGACTTCACCGATGCCAGGTCCGGCTGCTCCTCGGTGCCGAAGACCGACACCACCGTGAGCGGGATCGGATCGCTCATCGCCACCAGGCTCTCGTCCCCCCTCTGCAGGTCGGCGCTCACGGCCCCCAATTCGAACGATCCGGGAAGAAAGGGCTCGATCGTGAACTCGGTGATGCGCACCGAGTCGTCCGTGTCGCTTTCGATCCTTCGCTCGCCGACGATCTCCATGCCCTCGGGCAGCGCGTCAGCCAGGCGGATCGGTCCCAACTCCCCCGGGCCGGACACCCACACGGTCAGACGCTCGGCGGTCGAGAGCTCGGCGGACGACACCAGCACGCTCCCGACGCTCTCTCCCGATTCCAGTCGAAGCTCGCTCGCCGCATCCGCGACGATCGCGACATCGCCCGAATCCGTGCGCTCGGCGCAACCGATCGCCATGAGTCCAGCGGAGGAAGCAACCGAGGCCCAGAGCAGGGCTCGCGACCGACGATTGGCAGGGGCGACGCTCACCGGCGCTTCTCCCGCCTGCGGAACAGCTCGATCAGTTCGTGTACGTAGGGCTCGTCGGCGAGCACACGGGCCTCGTCGACCCCGGCGCGTCGGAACTGGCGTGTCAGCGCCTCTTCGCGTTCTTTCATCAGCACGTCGAACCTGTGGCGCACCCCCGAACTCGTGGTATCCACGAGCACACGCGCGCCGGTCTCGGCGTCCTCCAGCTCGACGAGCCCGGCCTTGGGCAACTCGAGCTCACGCCGGTCACCCACGCGGACCGCGATCACGTCGTGCTTGCGCGCCAGCCAGCGCAGCGCCGACTCCGCCTCGCTGCTGATCGCCCGCCCGCGTCGGACGCCGGCCTCCCAGCCGGGCAGAAGGAAATCGCTGACGACAAAGACAACGCTCTTGCGCTTGAGTGCCGTGCCCAGGTGCTCGATCGCGCGCACCATGTCCGTCCCGGTCTGGCTTCCTGCTCGGTTGTCCGTCCCCGAATCGTCCAGCAGCTCGCGGGCGATGCGCAGGACGTGGTTCGTCCCCTTCTTCGGCGGAACGAATTCCTCGACGTCCTCGCCGAAGGCCAGAAGGCCGGCCTTGTCGCCGTTGCGGACCGCCGCGAACGCCAGCACGGCGCTCAGCTCGGCCATGGTCGCAGCCTTGAGGCGTGAGCCCGAGCCGAAGCGGTTCGACGCCGACCGATCGACCATGAGGATGACGGTGAGCTCGCGCTCCTCGACGTACCGCTTGATGTACGGCGCGCCCGTGCGGGCCGTGACGTTCCAGTCGATCGCGCGGATTTCATCGCCGGGCTGGTACTCGCGTACCTCGCTGAATTCCATTCCCTGGCCGCGGAAGGCGCTGGAAAACTCGCCCGCGAACACCTCGTTCACGTTGCGGCGCATGCGCAGCTCCAGCTGCCGGACTTTCTGCATGAGCTCCTGCGTGAGCATCGGGCAACCCCTTGCGACGCGCGTTCGTCCTTACGGCACCGGCACGTGGTCGAGGACCCGCGCGACGAGGTCGTCGCTGGTCAGCCCCTCGGCCTCGGCTTCGTAGCTCGGGATGATGCGGTGCCGGAGCACGTCGCGCCCGATGCTCTTGACGTCCTGCGGTGTCACGTAGCCGCGACCGTCGAGGAACGCCCTGGCCCTGGCCGCGAGCGTCAGGGCGATCGTGGCGCGGGGCGAGGCGCCGAAGTCGATCAGCGTCTCGCCGCCCTCGACGCCGTACTCGGCGGGGTGGCGCGTCGCGTGGACGACATCGACGACGTAGTCCTTGATCTTGTCGTCGACGTAGATCTGGTCGACCGTCTTGCGTGCCTCGAGGATCTCATCGAGCGTGATCACCGTCTCGATCGCGGTCGAGGGCACGCTCGACGCCATCCGGTCGAGCACGCGGCGCTCCTCGGACTTGGTCGGGTAGCTGATCTTGAGCTTGAGCATGAACCGATCGACCTGGGCCTCGGGCAGCGGGTACGTGCCCTCCTGCTCGATCGGGTTCTGGGTCGCGAGCACAAGGAACGGCTGCGGGAGCTTGTATGTCTCGTCGCCGATCGTGACCTGTCGCTCCTGCATCGCTTCGAGGAGCGCGCTCTGCACCTTCGCCGGGGCTCGGTTGATCTCGTCGGCCAGCACGATGTTGGCGAAGATCGGGCCCTGCTTCGGCGTGAACGTCCCCTCGCGCGGGTTGTAGATCAGCGTGCCCACGAGGTCGGCCGGGAGCAGGTCGGGCGTGAACTGCACACGGGCGAAGCTGGCGTGGACAGCCTGAGCCAGCGTGTGGACGGTCAGCGTCTTGGCAAGCCCGGGCACGCCCTCGAGCAGCACGTGGCCGTTGCAGAGCATGCCGATGACCAGCCCCTCGACCATCTCGCGCTGGCCGACGACGACCTGCTCGACAGCGCCCACGAGCGTCTGGACCACGCGGCTCTGCTCGCCCACCTGCTGGGCGATCTGCTGCACGTCCGACGATGATGCCTGCGTCATTCCTGGCGTCTCCTCAAGGGTGGAATCGTTCCTTGTAGACCAACGCGTACAAACCGGTCAACCATGGACGCACAACGCCAGAGAATCCGTCGGGATCCCTCGCATCGGCGTGGGCAAACAGGGAGTTGCACCCAATCACAGGCGCAGAGACGGGCCGATCCCTGCCACCTCCTCGGTGCAGCGGCCGGCCCGCTCCCGTGTACCATCGTCGACGCCCGGGGTTCACATCCAACCAGGAGCCGATCCATGTCCCCAGAGGACTCCAACAGCCGTTCCACTCCCGAGATCGACCGACGCGCAGCCCTCGGGGCCCTGACCGCGGGAGCGGCAGGGATCGCCCTCGCGGCGTCGCCCGCCGCCGGACAGGAAGGGTCCGGCGACGGCCCGGGCGCCCGGCTCGGCTGGGACGAGAACCTCGGCGAATACGTCCTCTCTCCCCTGCCCTACGCCTACGACGCGCTCGAGCCGCACATCGACGCCCGCACCATGCAGATCCACCACGACCGGCACCACGCCGGCTACGTGCGGGGCCTGAACCGCGCGCTGGCCGAGCTCGCCAAGATCCGCGCCGGCGAATCGGGACCCATCCAGCACTGGTCGCGCCAGCTCTCGTTCCACGGCGGAGGCCACATCAACCACACGCTCTTCTGGGAAGGCATGGCCCCCGAGAGCGAGGGCGGCGGCGGCGAGCCGACCGGCGCGCTCGCCGAGGCGATCGGCGCCAGCTTCGGTTCCTTCGATGCCTTCAGCACGCACTTCCAGGCGGCCAGCCGCGCCGTTGAGGGGTCCGGCTGGGGCTGGCTGGCGTTCGACCCGGTCTCACGCCGGCTGCTCGTCCTCCAGATGGAGAACCAGCAGAAGCTCCTGACCACCGGGATGGTGCCGCTGTTGGGCGTCGACGTGTGGGAGCACGCCTACTACCTGCAGTACCAGAACCGCCGGGGCGACTATGTCGCCGCGTTCATGAACGTGATCAACTGGCCGGTCATCGAAGCGAGATACGCGAAGGCGTCGGGCTGAGCGATCAGACCGGCGGCTCGAAGGGCGGGACGACCCGCCCGTCGATATCGGTGAAGCCGTACGCCTCGGCGAGTTCGCCCGATTTGAACACGCCCCCGGTCCGTTCCATCACTTGCGGATCCGTCGCCAGCGCGACAACCGCACGCCCCGGGTACAGGGGCGATTCGCTCATGGCCAGCGCCTCGACGCTTTCCCACTCCGAGGCCCCGATCCCGAACGCGTCGAGGACCTTCTCGGTGCGCGTGAACCCGGGCGCGAGCCCGATCGCGGCGACGCCGGAGGGCTTCAGGTCCGCGCCGATCGCGATGAGCGCTCGCCGGACGGCCTGGCTCGAGGCGTAGTAGAAGACGTTGGGATACTGCTCGTAGTACCGGTCGCGGTCCCAGCTGAGCGTCGCCACGAGCAGACCGGAGCCACGCGTCTGCATCGCCCGCGCGCCGAGCTGGCATGTCAGCAGGTGCGCCTTCACGCCCGCCTCGAACATCCCGGCCCATCGGGCCGAGAACGGCTGCTCCCAGAACGGGAGGCTGAACTCGCCCGCGTCGTACGCCTCGTACCCACCCCACGCGTTGCTCACGACCACGTCGAGGCGCCCGTCCTGCTCGGCCGCGATCCGGTCGAACGCAGCAGCGACCTCGGGCTCGTTGGTGTGATCGCACCGGATCGCCAGCCCGCGACCGCCGCGTTCGCTGATCTCGAAGGCCGTGCGATCGATGGTCCCGCGCGTCCCCGCGTCGGCGTCCGCATCGGTCGTGCGCCCCGTCACGTACACCGTCGCGCCGGCGTCGCCGAGCGCGAGCGCGATGCCCTTCCCGACGCCGCGCGACGCCCCCGTCACAAGGCACACCCGGTCCTTCATCACGGGATCAGACATCACCGGACCCAAAGGCACGCGCAGCGGCCTCCCGCACCAACGGGCTCTCGTCGTGGGCGCGAGCCAGACGCCCGAGCGCTCTGTGCAGACTGGGCTCGGGCTGCTGCGAATTCCCCGCCGCGATCGCGGCGTTGCGCTTCATCATGTCGAGCTTCGCCCGCTTCATCGCGCTCTTCGTGAACACGGCGCGACGGGCTTCCTCTGTCCACCCCAGAACCTCGAGCAGGTTGAGTCCTTGCTGGCGCGCCGCGTACTCGGGCCTCGCGGTGCTGTCCTGCGCTGCCTCACGCTCGTGGTTGTGCGGGCAGACCTCCTGACAGATATCGCAGCCGAAGATCCACTCGCCCATCGTGCGCTCGAGCTCCGGTTCGATGGCCTCGCGGTGCTCGATGGTGAGGTAGCTGATGCACCGGCGCGCATCGACGCTGTACGGCGCAATCGCCCCGGTCGGGCACGCGTCGATGCAGCGCGTGCACGTCCCGCAGTGATCCGCGACAGGAGCCTGCTCTTCCGGCGGCGCGGCGGGCAGCGACATCGCGATCCCGCCGAGGAACATCCAACTCCCGAGACGCGGGTTGATCAGCAGGGTGTGCTTGCCGATCCACCCGAGACCGGCGCGGGCGGCCTGCTCGCGCTCCATGACCGGGGCCGTGTCGACGAACGCCCGGAACACCTCGCCGGCGAAACGCTCGCGCAGCGCGTCGGCCACCGCGTGGAGGCGCTTCTTGACCACGGTGTGGTAGTCATCGCCCCGCGCGTAGCGAGCGATCCTGCCCGTCCCGACGTCAGCGGATTCCGGGTCGACGGCCGGCTGCCGGGTCTTGTAGAGATCGCCTACGACCAGAACCGATCGCACGCCCTCGGCGAGTCTCCTGATGTCAGTACGGACGTCCTCGTGATCGGCCAGCCACGACATCGTGCCGTGCTTGCCGTCGTCCAGATACCGCCGGAACTGCTCGGCGTAGTCGCTCGGCGTCGCATCGCAGACACCCGCGAGCGCGAAGCCTTGCTCCTTGGCCAGCGCGACGACATCTCGCCCCAGTTGGCGGGCTGGCTCATCCACGATGCCATCTTAATGGGGACCGCTCTTCCGCCGGCGTCTAGAAGCCGAGCACCATCGCGGGCGCCGCGCTCTGCCAGGCCTGGGTGGGCTTGGCGCCGGTCGCGTCGCGACCGCCCGACCATCCGATGATCGTCTCGGCCACCCCGGGCAGCACCTCTTCAGGCCCCGCCAGACCGCCCACTCCGGCGCGATCCCAGTCGAACACGACCCACGGGCTCGTGCCCCATCGTGCGGCCACCTCGGCGACGCTCTTCACGAACCCCTCGCAGGGAAGGTCGCCCTCGCCGAGCGGCGCGGGCCACAACTCTTCCACGTCCCGCAGGCGGGCCGAGACCAGCTTCGGCCCGAGGGCGTTGAGCACCTCGGACGCCTCGTCTTCGACCAGCGTGCCGGCCAGCAGGTTGTAGCTGGCTCCCAGCTGCGGGCTGCCGACCCGCTCGAGGATCTCGACGAGGTCCCAGCCGCTGGCGAAGGTGCCCTCGTTCTCGATGAGCACGAGGACATCGCGATTGCGGGCGTGGTCGCAGACCCGCGCGAGGCGCTCGCAGATCCGCCGCAAGCCCCGGTCGCGCCGCTCGCGGGGGCTGATCTCCAGCGCGAACACGCGGATGGACTGGGCGCCCACGTCATGGGCGACCTGCACCATGTGGCGTCCCTCGCGCACGCTGGCGTCCTTGCCCGGGAGCGCCAGCCCAAGCACGGGCGGGAAGATCGGATCGTCAAAGCACACGTCGGTCGAGAGCCCCGCGATGGCGACGCCCTGCTCGGCGAAGATCCGACGGACCTTGGTCTTGTCGGTCATGCCCGGCTCGCAGGCGAACATCGGCGAGGGTCCGCCGCCGTGGCCCCAGCTGCGCAGATCGACGCCGTCGAATCCCCACTCGCGCGCCGCCAGCGCGACCCGTTCGAGGGTCCACTCCGGGCAGGCGACCGTGCTGAATGCCGTTCGGATCATGAGCCCGAGAGTGTAGCACAGGCCCCGGGCGTGCCCGCTACTCGAACCTGCTCCGGAGGGTGATCGTCCGCGCGAACTCCTCGTCGCCCCGCCGGATGAGCAGTTCGACCTCGTCGCCGGGCCTGTGATCGGCCAGGCGCTCGAGCATGGCGTCCCCGTCCGCGAGGCGGTCGCCGCCCCAGCGAAGGATCACGTCATCCCGGAGCAGGCTCGCAGCCGCAGCCGGCGTGCCGGCATCAACCGCCGTGATGCGCACGCCGCCCCCGGACGGGGCATCGACGTAGCCGATCCCCATGCGCACCGGCGCCCACGGGCCCAGCCCCGTCCACGCGAACACGGGCGCTTCGCCCATCGTCGCCAGATCCCAGGCGATCCCTGTGACCAGCCGGACAGCCTCCCCCGCGCCCTCGTAGTTGATGAGCGACGTGACATCCCGGGGGGTGTGATAGTCGTCGTGGATCCCAGAGAAGAAGTGGAGCACGGGCATGCCCGCCTCGTGGAACCAGGTGTGATCCGACCGGCCGAGCCCGGAGCCGGTGGTCGAGACCTCGAGCGAAGAGGCGTCGAGGTGGGGCTCGAGCAGGTCCATGAAGTCCTGGGCCGTCGCGGTGCCGTAGATGGTCAGCCCCTGCGAGCCGAGACGCCCGATCATGTCGAGGTTCAGCATCGCGACCATGCGCTCGTGCGGGACGGGGCACGAGTGCATGAAGTGGTCCGAACCCAGCAGGCCCATCTCTTCCGCCCCGAACGCAAGGAACATGACAGAGCGCACGTCGGCGTCGTCGCTCTGGCCCATCTCGAACGCCAGGCGCTCGGCGGCCCGGAGCAACCCGGCGGCGCCCGAGGCGTTGTCGTCGGCGCCGGGATGGAGCAGACCGGCGGAGTTCTCCCTCGTACCCCCGAGTTCGCCGAACCCGAGGTGGTCGTAGTGGGCCCCGATGACGATGAACTCGTCGGCGAGCGTGCCGCGCCCCTGCAGCACCGCCCCGACGTTGCTCGTAGGCAGTTGCACCGATTCGGCCTCGACCGCCAGGCGGATGCGCACATCCCCGTCGAGGTCGATCGCCCGGTGACGCCCGTCGCGATCGGCTTCGGCCCTCCACTGGCTGAGCGAACGCCCCTCGGGGTCCGCGGCCTGGAGCGTGCGGTCCATCAGTTCCGCGTCAACGAACACGACCGGCACGGAAACCCCAGAACGCCTCGAGGCGGTCTCGGGAAAGCCCGGCAGGTCGCCCGCGCGCGGGTCGCTCGCCCCGGGAGGATTCACGAACACAACACCCGCCGCCCCGCGATCGATCGCCTCCTCGGCCTTGGTCAGCAGCGTCGCCCGGCGGCTCCACCCGCCGCCGTCGGCTTCGCCCGCCCAGCGGCTGACGCCCCGCGAGTTCATGGGTTCGAACCGAAAGATCACCGCGATGCGCCCGGAGAGGTCGTCGTCGCCCCCGTAGCTGCGATAGCGGTCCGGCCCTCGTCCGACCGAGTACCCGGCGAAGGTCAGAGGCGCCTCGAGATCGCCGCTGCCGCTGAACCCGACGACCGTGAACGACTCGCCGAGCCCGAGTTCGATCGGCTCCCCTTCATCGATGACGATCGACGCGCTCGCCCGCGAGAGTTGGCGCTGCCCCTCGACCGCAAACTCCTGCTGGAAGCTCCCGTCGAACAGCGGATCGAGACCGAGACGCGCCAGGTGGAACTCAACGTACGAGGCCGCCCGAGCCCCCCCTTGCGAGCCGGGGCTGCGGCCCTCGAAGAACGGATCGGCGAGCGTCACGATGTGCTGGTGCATCGCGCTGGCGTCGTCGTCCGCAGAGAGGAGAGCCGAGGAGATCGGGCTCCCGCCGGTGCCATCGAGGAGGCGGGCCGGGGCGGGGGTGCGCTCCTCGGCGTGCAGAGCGTGGGCCAAGAGGATGACGCCGAGGGAAGCGGTTGTGAGCTGTCGGTGCATCAGGGCGACTCCGGGGATGTGGCCGGTCGTGGGGAGGACGGCCCTTTCTACCGCGAGTCGGGCTGCGGCGATTCGGATCTTTGAGAACAGATGCCCCTGCTGCATACACTCCCACCCACGCGCGGGTCATCCGGCCCTGCGCGAACCGCCCGATCGGATCACCATGCGAACCCGCCCCGGAGCGCCGATGACCGCGACCGCCGCATCTCCTCTTCCCGCGTCCGTTCCCGTGAACGAGCCTTCGTCAGCATCGCTCGCGCCGCTGGACTCATTCCCGCGGCGCCATATCGGGCCCTCCGACGGGGAGATCGGCCGAATGCTGGAGACGATCGGCGCACCGTCGCTCGAGGCGCTCGTCGAGCAGACCATCCCGGAGCCGATCCGGCTCAACGCCCCGATCGACCTGCAACTCGGCGAGGGCTGGTCGCCGAGCGAGACTCTCGCGCTGGCCCGCCTGAGAGAGCACGCATCCAAGAACACGATCGCCCGCTCCTTCATCGGGATGGGCTACCACGGCACGCTCACACCCGGCGTCATCCTGCGGAACGTCCTCGAGAACCCGGGCTGGTACACGCAGTACACCCCCTACCAGGCGGAGATCGCCCAGGGCCGCCTCGAGGCGCTCGTCAATTTTCAGACGATGATCGCCGACCTCACCGGCCTGCCGCTGGCCGGCGCATCGCTTCTCGATGAAGCCACCGCCGCCGCCGAGGCGATGGCGATGGTCTATGCCGTGAACCGGCGGGCCGACGACCGCCCGTTCTTCGCGTCTCGAGACTGCCACCCGCAGACTCTCGCGGTGCTGCAGACCCGCGCGCGCCACCTCGGCATCGATCTGGTGGTCGATCGCCTGGAGCGACTGGACTTCTCGCAGCGGACCTTCGCGGGCGTCCTCGTGCAGTACCCAGCGACCGACGGATCGGTGCGCGACTTCGAAGCGCTGATCTCCCAGGCGCACGAGCACGGCGCGATGGTGGTGATGGCGTCCGACCCGCTGTCGCTCGCGCTGCTCAAGCCCCCGGGCGAGATGGGCGCCGACATCGCTGTCGGATCGACGCAGCGATTCGGCGTGCCCATGGGCGCTGGCGGCCCGCACGCCGCCTACATCGCCACGCACGAGCAGCACGCTCGCAAGATGCCAGGGAGGATCATCGGGCTCTCGAAAGACGCGCTCGGCAACCCCGCCTTCCGCATGGCGATCCAGACCCGCGAGCAGCACATCCGGCGCGACAAGGCGACCAGCAACATCTGCACGGCCCAGGCCCTGCTCGCGATCGTCGCGGGCATGTACGGTGTCTACCACGGCCCGGACGGCATCCGAGCGATCGCCCAGCGCGTGCACGACGCGACCCGCGCTCTGGCGTCAGGGCTCCGTGCGCGCGGGCACGACGCCCCCTCCGGCGGATTCTTCGACACTCTGCGAATCACGCCGGCCGGAGTGAGCGCCGAGCAGATCCGCGACCGGGCCCAGCAGCGGAACCTGAACTTCCGCTACTTCGCCAACGGCTCGATCGGCATCACGCTCGACGAGACAGTGTCTACGAACGATCTGGGCGCTATCCTGAGCGTCTTCGACCCGAGCGCCTCGCTCGCCGATGAACCGGCGGCCGTCGACGCGGACTCCCTCGCGGAGCAGACGCCGGGGATCGGCTCTTCGCCGCTGGCGCGCACCAGCGCGTTCATGACCCACCCCGTCTTCAACACGCACCACTCCGAGACGGAGATGCTGCGCTACATCTTCAAGCTCCAGGGCAAGGACCTCAGCCTCGCCCACAGCATGATTGCGCTGGGCTCGTGCACCATGAAGCTCAACGCCACCAGCGAGATGGCGCCCATCAGCTGGCCCGAACTCGCCGAGATTCACCCGTTCGCACCCGCCGACCAGCTCGCCGGCTACGGCGCGATGCTCGACGAGCTCGAACGCTGGCTCGCCGTGCTCACTGGGTTCACGGCGACGAGCCTGCAGCCCAACGCCGGCGCCCAGGGCGAGTACGCCGGCCTGCTGACCATCCGCGCCTACCACGAGTCGCGGGGCGAGGGATCGCGCGACGTCTGCCTGATCCCGACCAGCGCCCACGGCACCAACCCGGCCTCGGCGATCATGGCCGGCTGCCGCGTGGTGCCCATAGCCTGCGACGACCACGGCAACATCGACATCGACGACCTGCGCACCAAGGCCGACACCCACAAGGCCGACCTGGCCGCCATCATGGTCACCTACCCGTCCACGCACGGCGTGTTCGAGCAGGGGATCCGCGAGATCTGCCAGATCGTGCACGACGCCGGCGGCATGGTGTACATGGACGGCGCCAACCTGAACGCCCAGCTCGGGCTGACCACGCCCGGCGCCTGCGGCGCAGATGTGTGCCACCTCAACCTGCACAAGACCTTCTGCATCCCACACGGCGGCGGCGGCCCCGGCATGGGCCCGATCTGCGTGAACGACAAGCTCGCGCCGTTCCTGCCCGGCCACCCGGTCAGCGCACCGCGCGTGAGCGGCACGACCGGCTCCCAGGCCATCGGCCCCGTCTCGGCGGCGCCGTATGGCTCGCCGCTGATCTGCGCGATCAGCTGGATGTACATCGTGATGATGGGAGCCGAGGGCCTGACCAAGGCGACCGAGGTCGCGATCCTCAGCGCCAACTACATGGCCAAGCGCCTCGAGGGCCACTTCGACGTGCTCTTCCGCGGCGCGAGCGGTCGGGTGGCCCACGAGTTCATCCTCGACACGCGCCCATTCGAGAAGTCGGCGGGCATCAAGGCCGACGACATCGCCAAGCGCCTGATGGACTACGGCTTCCACGCCCCCACCATGAGCTGGCCCGTCGCCGGCACGCTGATGATCGAACCGACCGAGAGCGAATCCCTCGCAGAGCTCGACCGCTTTTGCGACGCCATGATCGGCATCCGCAACGAGATCCGGGCCATCGAGGAGAGCCGGGCCGACAAGGACGACAACGTCCTGCGCAACGCCCCCCATCCCATGCACGCGATCGGGGCCGACGACTGGTCGCACCCCTACTCGCGCTCCGAAGCCGCCTTCCCCGAAGCGGCGCCGTGGCTGAAAGACAGCAAGTTCTGGCCGGCGGTCGCCCGGATCGACAACCCCTACGGGGACCGGAACCTGTTCTGCACGTGCCCGCCGGTCGAGGACTGCGCGGTCCGCTAGGCCCCGGGTTCGCCCGAGCCGCGGAGCAGGAAATCGCACGTCGCGTGGTTCGTCAGGTAGGCGTCGAGCGCGCCGTCGCCGTCGAGATCAACGACCTCCACGTCGACCCCGCGATAAAGCCACCCCGGCGTCGAGAAGCCCGCATCGGCGTCGAGCGTGAACACGCCCGAGCCGTCGTTGGTCAGCACCTGCAGCACGCCCGGCTGGAACGTGACCTGTACGAGGTCGAGATCCCCGTCGGCGTCGATGTCCACGAAGTCGGCGTCGATCGTGGTCGCGCCGTCGGTCGGATAGTGCGTGGACGTCTCGTCGGTGAATGTGCCGGTGCCGTCGTTGATCAGCAGGCGGTTCTGCGGGTCGCCCTCGCGCCAGCCGACGTTGGCGAAGATGATGTCGAGGTCGCCGTCGCCGTCGATGTCGCCGAAGTCGCCTTCGCGGGTCTCCTCGAGCGCCTCGCGCATGGGGAGGCGCCCGTCGGTCACGTCTTCGAATCGCCCCTTGCCCACGCACTCGAGCAGGCGATTGCCGTCCTCGTTGGCGACGAGCAGGTCGAGGTCCCCGTCGCCGTCGATGTCCCCGAACTCCAGGTCCTGCGTGGTGCGCTCATCGACCGGGAATTGCTCCGATGGCGCCGCCTTGAAGTGCCCGCTCCCGTCGTTCAGGAGAAGCTTATTGGCGCCGGCGTTGCCGATGACCAGATCGATGTCGCCATCGTCGTCCACGTCGTGCGCGACCACGGCGTTCGACGTGCCGCCGACGTCCACCCGGTCGTGGGCGGCCTCGAAGTGTCCCTTGCCATCGTTCAGGTAGAGCTCGTTGGTCTGGTCGTCCTCGGCGACGAAGACGATGTCCGGGTCGCCGTCGCCATCAAAGTCAGCGATCGCGATGTCCTCGGAGTCGTGCACGAACCCACCGGGGAACGCGTTAGCGTCGTAGCGCAGCCCCTCGTCCGAGCCGAAGAGCACGCAGTTGGCCCCGAACTCCACGGCGAGCACAACGTCGAGATGGCCGTCGGCGTTCAGATCGGCGATCTCGGCGTCCATCGTGTTGCCGCCCGTGGGAGCCAGGGGCAAGTGCGTGCGCGAGGCGTCGACGAAGCCCGCGTGCGCCGCCCCCGCGCTCGCGCCCGCCAGGAGACCGACCACCACCGCCCGAGATTGAATCCGTCGCATCTGTGCGCACCTCCGCCCGTCCGCCGCCCGCCCCGCTTCGTGTCGAAGCGCCGGTGGTATCGGCGTGCACGAACCGGGTTGCATGCCCCGGCGGGTGCTGGGCGATTCGGGCGGCGCCGGTCGTGTGTGTCGTACGCCCCTCAGTACGACAGATTCGCCCAGGGCTCATTCGGTGCGGTCGGCGCCCCACCCGCGCTCCCGAACACCGCTCCGCCGGGCGCCAGCGGGATGTAGATGCCGTAGTTCCCTGCTACCACATCAAAGTTCGCGACCACGTTCCCCGAAGCGGTGTTGCGCGCCAGGAGATTGCCCGTTCCGGTCACCTGTATGCCGCGCTGGCCGTCGGTCACATTGTTGGCTTCGATGCGGCTGTCGACACCGGAAGTCAACATGTTCACAAGGTCGTTGCCGTCGCAGTTGTTGTTCTTCACGAGGCTATCGACGTCGAAGACAATCCCGTTGAGCTTGTTGTCGATCACATCGCAATCAAGAATCGCAACGGAAGCGAAAGCATCGATGCCGTTCCCGAGATTCTGGGCCGACTGACAATGGGTCACGAGCGACGCAAACAGCACGGTTATCCCGTTGCCACCGTTGTCCCACGCGCCGCACCCGCGGACGTTGGCAAACCGGCCCAGCGCGAACCCGTCCCCGCCGTTCGAGTACGCGGCGCAGCGCGACACAACGCTCCGGTCGAGGATTTGGACACCGCTGCCGCCGTTCAGGACGAGCTGGCAGTCCATCACCTGCGTGTTGAACTGGCCGTCGATGCCATTGCCCACGTTCTCGTTGACGACGCAGCCAGAGACGAAGCTGCCGCTCCCGACCTGGATCCCGTTTGTGCCGTTGCCGTTCACCTGGCAGTCGATCACGTGACCGTTCTCTAGAATCTCAATTCCTTTGTCGACGTTTTCATTCGCAGTGCAACCAACAACTCTCCAACCGACGCTGCCCAAGAGAGACAAGATTCCCCGACTCCCGTTCGAGTTCGCGGCGGTGTTCTCAATTCGGCAGTTGGCAGCACCGAAGTTGCCGACTACTCCGTTGTTTCCATTGCCGAGGAGCGTACAACCAGAAACGAGACAGTCTCTACCGTCCAGCGTAATTCCATTTCCAATGTTGCCCGACGAATCACAGTCGCGAACGATCGATGCATCCGAGACGTAGATCCCCGCGTTGGAACAGCCGGTGACGACAACTTGTTCAACGATCGAATTGCCGGACAGAAGGTAGATCCCTCTGGCGTCCCAATTCGAGACAGTCCCGTTCCGAATCGTCGTGTTGGCACCCCCCGGCTGGCTGATTCCGTCACCCGAACCGGCAACGCCTTCCAATGCAAACCCATTCAGATCAAGCGATACGTTTGACGCGGCGATCTCGATGCCCACCTTCCCCACTTCGCCTGCAACGTTTGCCACAAGGTAGTACGATCCGGGCTGACTGATGACAAACGTCGCCGCCGCGTTGCCCGGCGTGTTCGTCGCGTTCACCGCGTTCCGGGGCTCAACCTCGACCAGGTCCTTCATCGTCGGAGTCACCGGACCCGCGGGGGGCGCCAGCACACCGGCCGAACACACAGACACAGCGCTCGCCGCGCACGCAACAACGACGGTCAATCGGCACAGGTTCATGGATCAGCCGCTCCCTGGACGCCCCGGACAACAGCGCCCTCCACACGGACGGCTCGCTCCCCCCGACAGGGGCGATGCAGCAAGTATGAACGCCTTCTGATTCGTCGCTAGGGAAATTCCGGGCTTCGGATCCGGAATCGGGGGAGGCAACCGGCCTCGACCCGGCAACGTGTGCGGAGCCCGGTGGTTATGTCGCGGGCGGTGGATCGAACATTTTTCTTTTGTTGCGCCCAGAGTCGGAAGACCCAGGAGCTTCATCTTTGTTCGGCGGGCCGTTCAGTACGAGAAGTTCGCCCACGGATTCGTCGCCACGAACCCCGCCCCCGGGAACGGCAGGACCTGGGCGTCGTGGTTCCCCGCAACGATGTCGTAATTGATCACCGAATTGTTGCTGGCGCTGTTGCGGACGATCAGGTTGCCCGCGCTGAGCACCTGCACACCCCACTGGCCATCGCCCGCGTTGTTCCCGTCGATGCGATTGTCGGTGCCTGTGACGAGGATGCCCACGAAATCGTTCCCGTCCAGCGAGTTCCCGATCACGAGCGCGTCGTTCTGCACGACGATCCCGTTGGTCTTGTTGTCACGCACCGTGTTCGAGCTGATCAATCCGCCGTCGGAGGTCGCGATGCCGTTGCCCTGGTTCTGGCTCGACTGGCACCACATGACCTCGGATCCGTTTCCGCCGGCGATCCCGTCGAGCCCGTTCGCCCGGGCCGAGCAGCGGTCGACGACGCCGAACAGGAGGACTGCGATGCCGTTCCCCGTGTTGTTGTGCGCCACGCTGCGGGAGACGTAGCACTGATCGCCCAGCGTCATCCCGTCGGCGCCGTTGCGGCTTACCCGGCTGTCGACTACGTGCCAGCCCTCGAGCCCCTGTATCCCGTTGCCGCCGTTGCCGCTCACGTCACAGTTGATGACCTGCCACCGCTCGCGCCCCAAGATGCCGACGCCGGTGTTGTCGTTAACGGTGCAGTCGATGATCTGGCAATCCGTCACGATGTTCGAGCCCTCGATGCCGTCGCCATCGTTGCCGCTCACGTTGCAATTGACAACGCGGGTCGAGTCGCCGAGCAGATAGAGCGCACGATTGAACCCGTTCCCGCACCCGCTGATCACGCAAGACTCGACGAGACCGTTGGCGCCGATCAGGATCCCGTACGAGTCACACCCGGTGATAGAACAGTTGCGGACCGTGTTTCGGGCTCCGACGCACGCCAGCCCATCCGTTGAGTCCGACACCAGGAGGCCATGCACCAGGGAATCAGTTGATCCACCGAGACTGACCGCCCCGAAAAGGCCGCCCGACACGACGCCGTTGAGGATCGTGATCCTGGACTGGGCACCATCGACGATAATCCCGTTCAGAACTCCTGCGTCTTGAAGCACAAACCCGTTGAGGTCGAGCGTCACACCTGACGCCTCGATCTCGATCCCTCGGTCGAGTGCGCCGTTGATGATGTTGCCGGTCAGGTAGTACGACCCGGGCTGGTCGATGCGAAACAGCGAGTTCGCGTCGCCCGGCGTGTTGGTCCCGTTCACCGCGATGCGCGGCTCGACCTCGACCAGGTCCTTCATCGTGGGCGCCACGGGGCCCGCGGGGGGCGCCAAGACGCCGGCCGATGACTGTGACACAACGCCCGTCGCGCACACGGCGCCGATCGCCAACTGCTGCAGGTTCATGGATGTCGCACTCCCAGGAACCGCCCCGGGCCAGAGCGCCGTCGACACAGCCGGCTCGCTCCCCCCCGACAGGGGCGATGCATGGAGTATGGACCATCCAGGGCCGGTCGCCAGCGGAATCTCTCTGGTCAGAACCACCGCGATCGACTTCGAGCCCAAACCTCGATTTTATCGTGACTTAGCGAGCGCGCCCGCGCGCCTTAGTCGACAGCGTTCGCCCGACGGAGCACCTCGAGCGTTGCGTCGATCGGCAGCGCCCGCGCCGTGTTCCCGTCGCGGCCGGTCACGGACTCGGCCATCAGGAGCGAGTTGTAGATCGCTTCCTGCGTCGCCTCTTCGACCGCCTGGAAGAACACCGTCATTGCGCGATTGTCGATCACACGCGCCACATCGACCACACGCCGCGGGTCCGACTGGCTGATGCGCCACGCCGTGGAGAACGCGATCGCGAAATCGCCCGAACCATTCGACATCACGTCGCACGTGCGCGCCATGCCGGCGAAGCTCCGTTTGGCCATGCGCTCCAGATTGCGCGGCTCGATCGGTGCGTCGGTGGCGATCACGATCATGCACGAGCCGTCGCCGTCGGTCTGCTCGGGCGACTCCCGCAGTCGCTCGCTCACCGGCACGCCCAGCACCCTCAGGTTGCGCCCGAAGTTCGACTGCACGAGCACGCCGATCGTGTAGCGCTCGGCGTCCGGGCCCTCGACGATGCGCGAAGCGGTCCCGATGCCTCCTTTGAATCCGAACGAGCGTGTGCCCGTGCCCGCCCCCACCGCTCCCTCGTCGACGTGGCCGCCCGCTGCCGCCTCGATCGCGCCGATCACATGCTCGGTGCGCACGTGCTGGCCACGGATGTCGTTCAGATAGCCGTCGTTGGTCTCACCGACGACGGCGTTCACGCTCATCGCCCGCTCGTTGCCCGCCTGATCGAGCGTCCAGCGCACCGTCGCCTCGAGCGCCGTACCCACGCTCAGCGTGTTGGCCAGCACGATGGGCGTCTCGATGTTCCCGAGCTCCTGCACCTGGAGCAGGCCGGCGCTCTTGCCGAAGGCGTTGAACACAGAGACCGCTGCCGGCACCTTGTCCTGGTAGAGATTGCCGGCGTGGGGCAGCACGGCCGTCACGCCCGTGCGCACGGAGTCGCCTTCGATGAGAGTCGTGTGCCCGACCTCGACGCCGTCCACATCGGTGATCGCGTTCAGCTCGCCCGTCGGGAGCGCACCGACGACGATCCCGACGTCCCGCGCACGCACCCGTCGGTCATCCTCAGCTTGCGCCGGCATCACGCACGCTCCAGTCAGCGTCAGGGCGGCGAGGGCCGCTCTTATCGTCGAAGGCGCCGGTATCCTGTGTGCCATGAAGCTCCATCCCCTCGGCATCGTACCGCTGGTCGGTCTCGCTCTCACGGGGTGCTCAAGCGGCTCCGGCGCAGGCCTCGATCCCGGGGCGGAGGTCTCCCGACCGGTCGCGACCTATTCGATCGTCGCGCGCGACGCCGAGACCGGGAGCTTCGGCGTGGCGGTGCAGAGCCACTGGTTCAGCGTGGGCAGCGTCGTTCCCTGGGCGGAGGCCGGCGTCGGGGCCGTGGCGACGCAGTCGCTGGTGAACGTCACGTACGGCCCGCTGGGGCTCGAGCTGATGCGGGCAGGGCGCACAGCGCCCGAGGCGCTCGAGGCGTTGACCTCGACCGATCCTGGCCAGGCCCTGCGTCAGGTCGCGATGGTCGACGCCGAGGGGCGCGTCGGTGCGCACACGGGCGACCGCTGCATCGCCGAGGCCGGGCACCAGACGGGCAAGGCCCCCGACGGCTCGAGCTACTCGGTCCAGGCGAACCTCATGACCAACGACACCGTGCCGCGCGCCATGGCCGAGGCCTTCGAGAACGCCGCCGGCGAGACATTCGACGCTCGCCTGTTCGCGGCGCTCGCTGCCGCCCAGGGAGAGGGCGGCGACATCCGGGGCAAGCAGTCCGCGGCCATGCTCATCGTGGCCGCCGAATCGTCGGAGCGCCCCTGGGAGGACACGGTTCTCGACCTGCACGTGCACGACCATCCAGACCCGCTCGTCGAGCTCGAACGCCTGATGCGGGTCCATCGCGCCTACGAGCACATGAACGCCGGCGACCTGGCCATCGAGCACGGTGACGTCCCCGGCGCACTCCGCGAGTATTCTGCCGCCCGCGAGCTGCAGCCCGAGAACGCCGAGATGGTGTTCTGGACGGCTGTGTCGCTCGTAAACGCCGGTGAGGCGGACCGTGCCGAGGCGCTGCTGGCGCGATGCTACGCCGACCAGAGCGCGGACTGGCGCGAGACGCTGCGCCGCCTGCCGGCCTCGGGCATCCTGCCCAACGACGACGCGCTCATCGATCGCCTGCTCTCAATCCCTGCGAGCGATCCTCGATGACCGGCGACTCTCCGTTCCGGGTCCGCAACCCCGAGTTCGAAGCGGTCGTGCGCGAGAGCTTCGATCGCCAGACGATCATGCAGACCTTCGGCGCCCGCCTGGACAGCGTCGAGCCGGGGCGCGTGTCGATCGCGATGCCGTTCAGCACCGACTTCGCCCAGCAGCACGGCTTCCTGCACGCCGGGGCCCTCGCGACGGTCCTCGACAGCGCCTGCGGCTACGCGGCCCTGACACTCATGGAGCCGGGTTCGGGCGTGCTCAGCGTCGAATTCAAGATCAACATGCTCGCGCCGGCGAAGGGGAGCGAACTGGTCGCGACCTCGAGCGTCGTGCGCAGCGGACGCACGATCACCGTGTGCGAGGCCCGCGGTGTGATGCGCGATGGCGACACGGAGACGCTCGTCGCCTCCATGGCCGGCACGATGATGCGCATCGGCGACCGCCCGGGGATCTCCGGCTAGCTGACCGGGCACTCGCGGATCAGGTCGGCGATCGTCGCCAAGTGGTAGTCGTCGTGGTCGCACGCGAACACCACGGCGTCGACGAGGCGCATGGGGATCTGCAGGCGCGGGTGCATCGCGGTCCGGGCGAAGTCCTTCGGCTGGAGGCACTCGAGGCGGACGATCAGCCGGCCGCGCTCGGATCGGAGCGACGCCAGCAGATCTCGGATGTCGCGCTCGTTGTGCGTCGCCTGGTTCGTCGCGGCGTTCTCCATGTCGGCCGCGGTGAGCGTGTCCTTGCCGGCCAGGAATTCGTCGAGACGCTTGTCCAGGAGCACCTCCAGATCCAGGAGGTGCCCGATGTTCTCTTTGATCGACCACGTGCCCTCGGCACGGCGCCACGAGAGAGCCGCGTCCGAGAGCGCCCTGGTCTTGTCGGCGGCGCGGGCGGGCGCAGAGGCGAATCGCTCGACGACCTCGGGCCAGAGTTCGGCGGGGAAATCGAACGTCCAGGTGCGATCAGTCCACGGGATTCTCTGGCGCATCGTCTTTGTCCTCTGCTTGCGCGGGCCCGGGATCCTCCCCGTTGACCGTGAGTCGCGCCGGTGAGCCCATCCACGGGCGCCACTGGCCGCCGACACCGTCGGTGCCCTTTTGGTTCTGCTCGGGGCGTTCAGGGTAGTGCTCCCGGAGAAGATCCGCGACGGCGCCCATCCCGCCGTTGAACGCGACCCAGTGCGTATTCACATCCGGGAAATCAATCGCGCAGTTGTCGCACTTCTTGTCGGACTGGAACCGGATCGGGCACCACAGGCTCTCGAGGTTCCGCAGCATCTCGGTGCCGATCGACCAGATGCCGGTCATCCAGTCGCAGTAGAGGCACCAGATCAGGTCGTGGCCGACCAGGCCCTCGAACTTCTGGCGCGACAGGTTCACCCACTCGGCGTTCTTCAGGGGCGGCAGCTTTACGAGCTTCACGAGCACCGGATACACGACGTACTCGGCGAAGCGCACACCCCAGAATGTCGGGATCGCCCAGGCCATCCACCACAGCGCCAGGTGGTTGTTCCACTTCCCGACCGACGCGTTGAGCACCTTCACGATGCGTGGGCCCTGCGCGTGCTTCCGGTTGGCGAACTCGTGCGCCCAGCACCAGACGAACAGCGAGGCAGCCTGACCGGCCAGCGCGCCGAAGAATCCCGCCCAGCCGCCCCCGACGGCGCCGATGATCGCGGGGAGCGCCGTGAAGTAGAACAGCACGGCGTCGAGCGCGGGGGCCCGGGCCATGATCTCGCAGGCGTGGCGACCCGCCGGGCCGACGCGCCACAGGACGTGCAGGGCGAGCGCACCGCCCAGCATCAGGACCAGCGTCGAGGCCGCCACGGTCAGGAAGACGCTCAGCATGCGCGCAAGGTACCGCGTCGGCGCCCGGCGCACGAAAAAGGCGGACGCCCGAGGGCGCCCGCCTGTCAATCGCACACGATCCGATCGGCGTCAGTCCGGACGATCGCCGGAGTCGATCGGCTCGAGGGTCAGGGGATCCAGGAGGGGCAATTGCTCGGCATCGCCGAATTCCTCCATGGAGACCTTGTAGTCCTCGCGCTGCTCGGTCGGGTCGCCGGGGGCGATCTCCGACCAGTTGCCGACGATGAGGATGGCCATCTCGTCGGGGTCGAGGTGCTCGCGGGCAACCTCCTGGACATTCTCCTGCGTCACGGCTTCGACGCGCTGGCGGTAGGTCTCCCAGTGGTCGGCCGGGCGGTCGGTCCATTCATCGGAGATGAACAGGTTCACCACGCTCAGCTTGTTCTCGAACAGGCGGGGGAACGTCTCGATGAGCGCGTTCTTGGCGACGCGGAGTTCTTCCTCCGTGACCTGCTCGTCGCGCATCTTGGCGATCTCCTCGAGCATCATCTTCGTCGTCAGCGCAACGGTTCGGTTCTTGCTGAAGCTCTGGGCGAAGAACGCGCCGCGGTAGTAGACGCGGTTCGAGAGCTGCGAGTTCACGCCGTAGGTCAGGCCCTCGTCGGAGCGGATCCGCTTCATCATGCGCGAGGTGAACCCGCCGGCGCCGAGGATCTCGTTCATGACCTCGAGGGGCACCGAGTCGGGGTCGTCACGCGTGACGCCCCGCTGGATGATGCTGATGCGTCCCTGGGGGACGTCCTTCTCGACGTAGTAGAGGCCGGGCGTGAATTCGTGGCTCGTGTCGCCCGGATCGGGGACGACGTCGCCCTTCTCCCAGCCGGCCATCGCCGCCTCGAGCTTGGAGATCATCTCCGAGGGCTCGAAGTCGCCGACCACACCGATGATCAGGTTGCCGGGCTGGTAGACGAACCCGTGGTATTCCCGCAGGTCGTCGGTGTCGATCGCCTCGATCGAAGCCTGCGTGGGGATGCGGGCCTCGTAGTGATCGTCACCCCAGAGGATGCGATCACGCGTCTGGAGTTGGATGGTCTGGACGTTGTCGTTGCGCTGCTTCATATTTTCGAGCAGCTCGTCCTTGTAGACCCGGACCTTGTCTTCCTGGAACCCGGGGTTCCTGACCATGTCCATGAACAGCCCGAACGCCTCGTCGAAGTTCGAGGCCAGGCAGTTCAGCGTCGTGCTCGAGGCGTTCGCCGCGAGGTAGTCGAAGCGCTCGTCGAGCTCCTCGGCGGGGATCGTTGTGGTGCCGCCGCGCCGGATCATGGCGCCGGTCATGCCGGCGAGGCCGGTCATGTCTTCGGGGACGAGGTGCGCCCCGCCTTTGAACCGGAGCGTGACGTTGATCAGGGGCCATTCGTGGCTCTCGATCAGGTACACCGGCACACCGTTGGACAGCACATGGCGGTACTGCTCGCCGGCGGGCGGATCGAACAGGAGCTCTTCGAAGGAGATCTGCTCGGGGCGCTCGGGCAGGTCCTGGGCCAGGCCGGCGCCGGCGACGATGCCAGCGAGGGCCACAGCGGCACAGGCTCGCGTGCGGATCATGGTCGTGTTCCTTGTGGTGGTATTCGTGAGATGCATGATCACTCGCCCCCTTCCAGCTCGGCGATGCGCTCTCGCACCTTCTTCTCGATGTACTCGAAGGCCGGCTTCATCTGAGGTGGCAACTGACCGGATTCCATCGCCTGGTTCATCTGCTGGAGCTGGGCGTTGAGTTGCTCGAGCGTCGCGTCTTCGAGCTCGGCGAGGCCGCGCCGGATCATCTGGCCCATCTGGGGGCCGACCTGCTCGATGATGGCCAGAAGCTCGGGATCCTCCGGCTCGCTGCCCTCGAGGCGGTTGTAGATCGCGACCGAGCGGTTGGTGCGCTCGAAGTACTGGTTGGCGACGCGCTGGATGTCCTCGGCGGTCACCTTCTGCAGCTCGCGGGGCGTCGTGTTGACGTGCTCCCAGCCGCCGAGGTTCTCGAACAGACCGAGCTGGACGAGGATGAAGAAGTTGCTCTGCAGGCGCCGGAAGCTGTCGGCTGCGACGCGGTTCTTGACCTTCTGGAGCTCACGCTCTGGGACGAGCTCCTCCTGGATCCGGCCAAGCTCCTCGTACCACGCCTCCTCGAGCTGCTCGGGGCTGGCATCGCCCTTGGTCTCGGCTGTGAACGAGAAGTAGCCGCCGTACTTCTGCGGCCCGAACAGGGGCTGGCTGGCGTTCGCGCTCGAGGCGATCTCGCGACCCTCGATCATGGTCTTGTACAAGCGCCCGGTGCGCCCGTTCATGATCTCACCCAGGACCTGAAGAGCGTAGCCGTCGGTGTGGCCGAACGGCACGGTCTTGTAGCGGACCTCGACCTGGGGCTGGCAGTCGCACTCGGCGAACATCCGCTGCTCGGCGAGCTGGGGCATCTCAAGCGTCACGACAGGCGGCACCGGGCGGTCGCCCGGGGAGATGCGGCTGAAGTACTGGCTGATCGTCGCCTTAGCCTCTTCGGGATCGAAGTCGCCGACAATCAGGCCGACGAGGTTCGACGGCTGGTAGTACGTGGCGTAGAAGTCCTCGGCCTGCTCCAGCGTGTAGCTGTTGAGGTCGCTCGTCCAGCCGATCACCGGCCAGTTGTAGGGCGAGCTCTGCCAGAACATCGCGTCGAACTGCTCCTGGAAGATGCCCGTCGGGGTCGACTCGGTGCGCAGGCGGCGCTCCTCGTGGACGACGTCGCGCTCGGCGTAGAACTCGCGGAACACCGAGTCGGTGAGTCGATCGGACTCCATCCACGCCCATAGCTCGAGCTTGTTCGACGGCACGCTGATGAAATAGAACGTGATGTCGTTGCTCGTGAAGGCGTTCATGCCCGACGCGCCGAGCTCGGTGTACACCTTGTCGAATTCGTTGTTGACGATCGCGCCTTTGTGCTCTTCCATCAGGCGGAGCAGTTCGGCGCGGAGCTCGGCGAGCTCCTCGGTGTCGTTCGAGGCGTCCCAAGGATCATCGATCTCGCCGGAGCGCCAGCGGTCGTACTGCTCGTTTGTGATGATCTCGAGCATCCGGGTTCGGACGCGCGTCTGGGCTGCCCGGAACTCACCGTCGCCGGCCACGTCCTCGGTGCCGATCGTCGTGGTGCCCTTGAACATCATGTGCTCAAAGAAGTGGCTCATGCCCGTGATGCCGGGGCGCTCGTTGACGCTGCCGACCTTCGCGAACCAGCCGGCCGCGATGATGTTGGGCTCCTCGTACCGTGGGTACAGAAGGAACGTCATCCCGTTGTCGAGGGTGAACTCCTCCACCTCGACCTGCTGTGCGCTCGCCCGCGGCGCCGCCAGAGCGCACGCCAGCACGAGGCCAGCCAGCAAAAATCGTCGCATCATCTGCTCCTTCCGCCACGGTCCGGGCGACGGGGCGTACGCGCCCACACCGGATCGTGGCTGCTCGTGTCGATCGATCGGATCCTGAACTCCTGAAGCCAACGGACCGCCAAGGGTCTCCGGCGACAGGCCACCCGCCCCACCGTCCATCTCCTCCATCGTACCCTCCCCGGCCCGCGGAGGTTACAACGGTCTTGATGCCCCCCGACGCCGAACGTCGATTCGAGTCACTGCTCCACGACGCGCTGGATCGGCGCGAGGGGTTGGTTCGCGACGAGCGGCTCGGGGCGTGGCGAGCGTTCCACGGCGCTGCCGACGGCATCGACGGTCTGTACCTCGATCGCTGGGGGCCCGGCGCCACCCTCGTCCGCTACGACGGCATGAGCGAGGTGCATCCCGAGCCACGCACGGGCGCCGAGATCGCACTGAGGGCTCTCGACGCATTCGGAGTTCGCGCGGTGTACGACAAGCCCTTCGTGCGCGATCGCAGCCGCGGGCAGGGCGCTGATGATCCCGTGCTGACAGATCCGACTCCCATCGCCGGGGAGGCGTTGCCGGAGTCGCTCGCCATCGACGAACCCAGCGCTCGCTTCGAAGTGCGACTGTTCGATGGGTTCTCGACGGGCCTGTTCCTCGATCAACGCGCCACGCGTGCCCACCTGCGATCGCTGTGCGAGCGCGAGGGTCTCGGCAGGGTGGCCAACTTGTTCTCCTACACCGGCGGGTTCAGCGTGGCGTGCGCGCTCGGAGGCGCCGAGACTTCCACCGTTGATGTCTCGGGGCGATACCTCGACTGGGCCAAGCGCAACTTCACGCTCAACGGACTCGACGCCGGCGGGCACCACTTCGCCCGGATGGACTCCAGGGCATTCCTGGATTTCGCCGCCAGGAAAGAACTGCTGTTCGATCTGATCGTGCTCGACCCGCCGACGTTCGGCGCCGCGAACAAGGCCAGGAAGGTACCCGCGTGGTCGAGCACGCGTGACTACCCGGGTCTTCTGGAACGCTCCGCCCGCGTGCTCGCGCCCGGAGGCCGGATCTTCGCGTCGGCGAACACCGCCGCGCTGTGCGAATCCCGGGCCTTCGATCGGCTCATCAAGAGCACCCTCGGCCCGGGCGTGCGCTTCGATGCGCTCCCCGAACGACAGGCGGATTTCCCCGAAGGCGACCAATACCCGGTCACGCGCCTCGTCTCGCTCAGGAGGTGATCGGGCGCCGGAGTTCGCGCTCGAGCCGATCGAGCAGCGACGGCGCGACGTCCTCGCGCTCAGGATCGTCCCGCGAGAACGCCGAGCGGAGATCACGCGTCGCGCAGTCCACGTAGCGCAGCGCCGCGTGCTCGAGGTACATCTCGCCGCGCCCTCCGGAGTAGAGATCGTCGCCGATCAGCGGCAATCGCAGGCCCGCCATCATGATGCGGATCTGATGGAGACGGCCCGTCAGCAGCCGGATCAGCGCGTGGCACTCGCCGGGTCGGCCCGGCGCCGGCTCGATCGCCAGCACCTCGAGCATGCTGGGCTTGCCCCCCGATCGGACGATGCGCGACCGGCGCCCGTCGTCTTTGAGGTGCGCCTTGTGCTTGCCGACGACGCCGCGGTGCAGCGCCTCGCGATCGGGATCGGGTCGCGGGATGCGCGCCAGGTAGTACTTGTCCCACATGCCTTCGCGGATCTGGTCGGAGTAGAACGCCGCCGCCTCGGCGTCGAGCGTGACGACGACGATCCCGCGCGTGACCCGATCGAGGCGGTGCACAAGGCGCGGGCGCACGTTGTCCCGCGCCGCCTGGCGCACCTTGGAGATCAGGCTCGACCACTTCGGATCGGTCGTGAGTTCGGTCGCCATGCCCGCGGGTTTCACGACGACGAGCGTCTGCGCGTCGCAGGAGACGGCACGCACGCCGTCGCGCACCAGGCGATCCGTATCGACGGATTCAGCGCCGGGAACGGTCATCGCAGCGCTCGGCCTCGTTGTTGAATCGCACCGCCTGCCGGATGAGCGACTTCAGCGCGGTCTTCGGGGTTCTCACCGGGGGGCGCACCTTCACATGCCGGCAGGCCTTGCCCGTCCCCTCGAGCAGCTGCTTGGGGTCGTCCAGGCTCGTGCCGGCGTCGAAGAACTGGATCCTGGCGTACGCCTTGTGCACGGTGACGGCGCACAGCATGCCCCGGTGCTCCCAGACCGGGATCCCCCACTTGATGCACTCGGTCGCCTTCGGCGCGGCCCCGCGGACGAGGTCGCGCAGTTCGACCGCCGCGTCCCGGACTTGGGCGTCGTCGATGGCGTCGAAGTAGGCGTCCGTGGGCGTGCCGTAATCCGGCCTCGGACCGTGTTCGGACCACGTGCGCAGCTTCTTGCGGCTCGTCTTGGCCTTCTTCTTCGGCGCGGCGCGCGCACGAGCCTTCGCCTTCTTTCGCGGGGAGGCCTTCTTCTTGGACTGCTTCTTGGCCATCGGGGCCGATGATACCCGCCCCTTGGTCAGCCCCGGGTCGAGCTGAGCAGCACGCGCACCCGGGTGCGCATGATGCGGATGATCAGCGGCGAGACGACGAGCACCGTCAGCCCGATCAGCATCGCCCATCCCAGCGCCAGCGGCGTGAGCGGCGGAGACAGGTTGAGCTGCAGCCCGGCGAGCAGCTCGTACATGCGGATCGCCGCCCAGCTGACCTGAAGACCAAGGCCCGTGCCCAGTACGCAGGCCGTCAGCGAAATGAGGATGACCTCTCCGAGAATCAGGCGCCCGAGCAGACCCGCTCCCGCGCCTACCGCTCGGAGCACGCCGAACTCGAAGTGGCGCGCCTCGATCCCGGCGACGACCACGTTTCCGACACCAAGCGACCCGATCAGCATCGCGCCGATCGCGATGATCGTGGCGATGCGCATCGACCCGTAGCCGACCTCGAGGATCTTCTCCTTGATCTCGCGCCCCGAGCCCACCACCATCGCCGTCCCGCCCGTCGCGTCGCGCATCGCTTCGCGGATGAGATCGGTGGCCTCGGCGTCGGTGATCTCGCCCTCGAGCCCTATCTGGAGCAGGTGGATCACGTCGCTCTGGAACACGCGCTGCAGGTCGGCCCGCGTGCCGAACACGCTGCTGATCGCCTGGCTGGCGTACTCCTTCGAGATGTCGAAGTAGAAGCTCACCACGTCGAGACCCGGGGACGACACCACCCCCACGATCTCGAAGTCGTGCTCCTGGCCGTCGTGGCTGACGCGGAACGTATCGCCGACGCCGAAGCCTTCGCGCTTCACCACGAATTCCTTGGCGACGAGCACGGCACCGCCCTCGTCGAGGCGGCGCTTGGCGTAGTCGGGGTCGCCCTCGACCCAGTGGAGCTTGGTCATCGCGAAGAACGGCTCGGGCTCGAACGCGACGAAGTTCGTCGGTGGGTTCTTGACGCTGTCGAGCCCGAAGGCCTCGGTCTCGATCTTGTAGAGCGTGATCGCGCTGGTCGCGCTGACGAATTCCAGCGATTCGACCCGCTCGCGGGCGTCGCCCTCGATGCCGAACCAGCCGTGCACGAAGGCGTCGGGGAACTCGATGGCGTCGAGCCAGTCGTTGAGCAAGGCCGAGCCGTTGGTCCAGATCGATGTCATGATCGACAGCCCGACCATCAACGCGCCGGCGGTGAATCCATTGCGATACGGCGTCGCGACCGCGCTCGAGACGAGCATCTCCCGCGGCACCCGCACGAGCAACGCGACGACGGGCCCCAGCACGCGTGCGACGAGTATCCCCACGGGAACGCCCAGCAGGAAGTACCCGATGAACATCGAGGGGAGACCGGTCGTGAGATACCCGAAGAACACGGTCTCCGGGTTGCCTGGCAGGCCGACGACGATGAGCTGCCACGCCAGGCCGAGGACCCCGAGCACGGTGAGGATCACGATGCCCCTGGTCTTGGGTCGCACCGAGCGCACGGTGAGCGCGGTGAGAGGGCGCACGCGTGCCGCGCTGACCGCCGGCCACAGCGCTCCCAGCAGGCCCGCGATCACGCTCCCTGCGGCCGCGATGGAAAGACCACCGACCGGCGTGTGCAGGCCCGCCGGCAGCCTCTCGGGGAACACGACGGTGATGACCAGCGCCATCGCGATGCCCAGCGGCACGCCAATCGCGGCGCCGATCCCGCCGATGATCGCCCCGACGAACAACTGGCTCTGCGCCAGCGTTCGCCGGTCGGACCCGATGCAGCGCAAAATGCCAAACTCGCGCTGCTTCTCGAGCACGTTGGTCGTGAGCCCGGTGAGCACGATGAACGCCGATGCGATGTAGGCGAGCACGCTCGCCAGCAGGAACATGAACGTGTTGGCCTGGATCGCCGTCTTGGCGCCGCTGGTGACGCGCTCGGTCGTCTGTGCCATGACCCCGTCCGGCAACAAGCCCCCCCATCGCTCTGCGACCGTGACGGCGTCCTCGCCCTCCCGAAGCACGACCTGGATCTCGCTGAGGCTCCCGCGGCGCATTGTGATCGCCTCGAGCTGCGCGCGCGTCACGATGGCCCTGGGCTTCCGCAGGTCCATCATGTTTTCCTGCGGGAGGATGCCCACCACCTCGAGGCTGATCGGCTCGCCGAACCGGACGACGTCGAGGAAGGTTCCGACCGTTGCGTCGAGTTCTTCGGCGGCGGTCCCGGCCAGCACGATCTCGCCCTCGCGCTCCACGGGGCGCCCGGCATCGAGCGACGCCGTCACCATGCGCGCCTCGGAGTCGGGCTCGACGCCCTCGCCCGCCACAGAGTGGGTCCTGCTGCTGGACGGGTTCCGGAGTGAGATCGCGCCCTTGGTGCGCGGCGAGGTGAGCTCGACCTCCGCTTGCGACTCGATCAGATCGAGCACAGCGCCGTCGAAGCGGCCCCCGGCGACCTCCCGGACGCGAATGTCCGCCCGCCCGAGGGATGAGTCCACGCGCTGCTGCATCCCCGCGTTCAGAGACGCGAGCGCGCAGGCCACAGCGCTCACCAGCGCCGTCGAGAGCGCCACCGCACCGATCAGCAGGCCGCTGCGGCTACGCCGACCGGCTAAGCCGTTGATACTCAGTCGCCACGCGGCTCGCATCCATACCGTCCGTTTCGATCCTGCCGCTGAACACGCCGTCGCGGATGATGTCGATCCGCCGGCAGTGCGCCGCGGCAGCGGGCTCGTGGGTCACCATGATCACGGTCATCTCGTGCTCCTCGGCGATCCGCCCGAGGACCCCCCACAGCGCCTCGCTGGCGCCCGAATCGAGATTCCCGGTCGGCTCGTCGGCCAGCAGCACCTTCGGGGAAAAGAGCAGAGAGCGCGCGATCGCGACACGCTGCTGCTCGCCGCCGCTCATCGCATCCGGCCTGTGGTCGGCGCGACCGGCGAGCCCGAGGGTGTCGAGCAGTTCGTGCGCCCGGTCCCGGAGTTCTCGCCCACCCTGGCCGGCGAGGAACCCTGGGAGTTGGACGTTCTGCAGGGCCGTCATGGTCGGGAGCAGGTTGAACTGCTGGAACACGATCCCGATCTCATGGCGCCGAAAGCGCGTCAGTTCGCGCTCGTCGAGCCGATCGATCCGGTGGCCTGCTACATGCACCTCGCCCTTGTCGGGGATATCCAGACCCGCGAGGAGGTGCAGGAGCGTGCTCTTGCCGCTCCCGGATGCGCCCATGATCGCGTAGTAGCCGGGCTCGGAGATCTCGAACGTTGCGCCGTTGAGCGCATTGACCGATCGCTCGCCGCCGCCGTAGCGCTTGTGAACGTCCGTACACCGGATCATGCGAGGCTGCCGTCTCCTGGGAGTCTGCGCCCGTGGGGGCACTGCGCTACAAGGGTTCGCCGGGCGGCCGGAGCCCGGATTCGCGCCGCACACGGGTCATTGGGGATTCGCGCCGCGCCGTTGAGTGATACCGGATTCAGAGCGGGTATTTCTCGTCGTAGGTCCCAGCGTCCATGAGCCCGTCGAGGGGAGCGGGATCCGAGATCCGAATCTTGACGAGCCACCCCTCTCCGTAAGGATCGGTGTTCAAGAGCGAAGGGTCGTCTCCGAGCTTCTCGTTGACCTCGATGATCTCGCCCGAGGCGACGCTGTAGACGTCGCTCGTCGCTTTCACGGATTCGATCTCGCCGACGGGCCCGCCCGCATCGACCTGCGTTCCCTGGGGCTGCATCTCTACATAGGTCACGTCGGTCAGTTCGTTGACGGCGAACTGGGTGACGCCGAGCGTCAGCGTGTCGCCGTCGATCTTGTGCCATTCGTGGGAATCGGAGAATCGGTAGTCGGATGGGCTGCTCATGGTCGGGATTGTAGAGAAACACCCCGGCGCCTTCGGGAAGCGGGTCTGAACCGCGCTCCAAAGCCGGCAAGTGCTGCCTCCTCACCGGCTTAGAAACCCGGGACTGCTCTTCGCGGCCCGCCGCCGATAACAGGGATCTCCACCGGTTTTCCCGAACTCCTTGCCCGCGGGCCCAGCGAAGCGATAATTCTCCGGAGTGCCGGCGACTTCACCGGTATAACATTGCCGGACGTTGTTCCAACGGCTTCGTGCGTCAGCGCGTCCGCGAGCCGCTTCTTTCTCCCCTCCAGACGGTCAGGCCTAACGGCCTGCCGTCTTTTTTTTGTGCACGGAGCGCTCGCCGGCGCCCGATCCCTGCCCGGCTTGGGTGATCCGTCGCCGTTGGGTACAGTCTCGACCCAACCGGCCGCGAGGACCTCCCGGAATGCTGCTCACGCTCTCCGCCATCTCGTTCGCAGACGCCGATGGCTCGATGAGCGTTGAGCTCACGGACCTCCCAAGGCTGGCATTCGACGAACTCGGCCTGCAGGGCCTGGCGCTCCAGACCTCGCTCCTGAAGGGGTGGGACGCCCCGCGCCTTGATCGACTGCGCGACGCGGGCGACAAAGCGGGCTGCCCGTGCCTGGCCCTGATCGAGGACACGGCCCAGCCTCTCGGCTCGGGCGAAGACGGCGTCGCGAAGGAAGCGCACGAGCGCCTCGACCGGGTGCTGCAGGTCGCCCATCGCCTAGGCTGCTCCTCTGCGGCGATCAGCGTTGCGGATCCGGGAGACGGGCGCCTCACCGAGGATCTGGCGAATCGTCTGAAGCTGTTGGTCGCGTCAGCGGAGCGCCTGGAGTTGAACCTCCTGATCGCACCCCGCCCCGGACTCACCGAGACGCCCGAGCAGCTCACAGCCCTCATCCGCAAGGTGGGCGGGTTCCGGATCGGGGCGTACCCAGACTTCCAGGGCGCCGTCGATTCCGGGGACATCGACGCGTACCTCCGCGGGCTAGCGCCGTACGCGTCGGCCATCTGTGCGCAGACGCTCGGCTCGGGCGCCAAGGCCCGCGACAGCCTCCGCGCGTGCATCCAGTCGATCCGGGCGGTCGGCTACGACGCGTCGCTCGCGCTCGAATCACGGAACGAATCGGACCCCATCAAGGCCATCGCCGGCTCTCGCGAGACAATCGAGGCGGCACTGCAGGTCGAAGCCTCCTAGCCTAAGAACGATGACGAGCCTCTCGAACCCGACGATGAGCGTCAGCCCCGACACGCCGCCCGATCTCCCGGACCGACTGATCGTCACGATCGACGGGCCCGCCGGAACCGGCAAATCGACGGTCGCCCGGCGCCTGGCCAGCCGGCTCGGCATCGAGTTTCTCGACACCGGCGCCATGTATCGCGGCGCGACGGTGCTCGCGCTCGACGAGGACATCCACCCCGAACGCAGCGACGACGCCGGCGCACAGATCGCCGGGCTCATCGAGGGTGCCGACCTGCGGTTCGACTTTTCCACCGACCCCCCGTCACTCATCGCGGGACGTGAGGCGATCGACCACCGCCTGCGCACGCCCGCGGTCGATGCGTCCGCATCTCCGGTGTCGCAGCTCGAGGCCGTCCGCCACGCGCTGGTCGACCGCCAACGCCGGATCGCCGAGGTGCACCCGCGCCTGGTGTCCGAAGGGCGTGACCAGGGATCGTTTGTGTTCCCGCGCGCCGAGGTCAAGTTCTACCTCCACGCATCGATCGAGGTCCGGGCCAAGCGACGACACGAGCAGATGATCGCCAAGGGGGAGGCGTCGGATCTCAAGCAGGTCGAACGCGAGATCGCCGATCGCGATCGGCGCGACTCCACGCGAGCGCTCGCGCCGCTGCTTCACCCCGAGGGCGCGCACGACGTCGACACCTCCGATCTCAGCCTCGATGAGGTCATCGACACCCTCGCGGCGACCGTCCTCGAGTGGGTCAGCAGCGGGGCTTCGTCGGCACGATGACGAAAGAGCCCGCACCGGCCGACGGTCCGGAAGGAGCGGACGGGTTCGTCGAGCCGCGGCGCACGCTTCTCTATTCCGCCGGCTGGTGGGCGTGCTGGTGGATCCTGACCGTCGGCTTCCGGCTCCGGCGCTTCCACATGGAGCGCGTCCCGGGGCGCGGCCCGTGCCTGCTCGTCGCAAACCACGCCTCGCACTTCGACCCGCCCGCTGTCGGCCTGCTCATGCCGCGCCGGCAACCCCGATTCGTTGCGCGCGAGAGCCTGTTCAGGATCCCGCCGTTCGGCTGGCTTCTCAAGCGAGTCGGCGCGACACCGATCCGGCGCGGGGGCGGTGACATCGGCGCCATCAAGACAATCCTCTCCGGGGTGGAAGCGGGCGAAGCGGTGATCGTCTTCCCCGAAGGCACGCGCTCGCCCGACGGCGAGATCAGAGAGTTCAAGCGGGGCATCGCGCTGCTGCTCAAACGTTCGAAGTGCCCTGTCGTGCCCGTCGGGATCATTGGGGCGTACGAAGCGTTCCCGCGCCACTACACCCTGCCACGCCCGTGGGGCGCCAAGATCTCGGTGAGTGCAGGGCACCCGATCGAGCACGCGGACCTGATGCGAAACGGCCCAGACGCGGCGCTCGACCGGCTGCGCAGCGAGATCGAAGCGCTCCGCGCCGAGCTGCGCTCGATGCCAACGCACCGGTGAGTCGGGACGTGCCTCGCTCAGGCGACGCCGACGGCTTCTGCGTCGCGATCGCTCAGCATGCCGCCGTCTGATCGCTCCCGGACCGTGCCGTCACGCTTCCAGCTCCGATCGCATCGAGGCTCGTCGCGGAGGTCCTGCACGCTGGGCTCCTGCGCGTTGAGATCGAGCGCGACGCGGCTCACGCCCATCAGATCGGCGAGGTCGCGCGGGTCGAATCGCTCGAGCACCGCCATCGGATCGGGCAGTGTGATCTGCGCATCCAGCGGGTTCTCGAGATCTCCCTGCGCGCGCACGGCCTCGAGAGCCCGGAGGCCCGCGTCGCGCGACTCCATGACGTCGGCCCACTGCTCGTCGGCGTTCGCGCCCGTGGTCCCGACGAACGCCTGGGTGTGGACGGTCGCGTCGTCGCCGGCTCCGGTGAGCGAGCGCCACGCCTCGTCGGCCGTGTGGGGCAGGACGGGCGCCAGGAGCTTGCACAGGCCGTCGCACAGCAGCCAGAGCACCCCCTGGCATTGCCGGCGACGCTCGCCGTCGGACTTGTCGCAGTAGAGCCTGTCCTTCACGGCGCCCAGGTAGACCTGGCTCATCGTGTCGTTGCAGAAATCAAAGAGCAGCGTCGTCGCACGGCGGAACTGGTAGCCCTCGTAGGCCGCGCGGACCTCCGCGCTCAGGGCGTCGAACGACGCCAGCGCCCACGCTTCGATGCTCGTGGCTTCGAGGGACGCGGGGTCGAACGGGCTCGACGCCGGGTCGAAGTCCGTGAGGTTCATGAGGAAGAACCGGAGCGTGTTGCGGATCTTTCGGTAGCTCTCGCCGGCGAGCTGGAGCAGCTCGTCGTCGCTCTTCATGTCGTGCTCGTAGCTGAGCGTCCCGACCCACCAGCGGCAGACATCCGCGCCGTGGCTCTTCATCATCTCGTCGACGTCGAGCGCGTTGCCGAGGCTCTTGGACATCTTGTGCCCTTCGCGATCGACCATGAACCCGTGTGTCAGCACGCTCGAGAACGGGCTCTTGCCCATCGCCCCGAGGCCGCACAGCAGCGAGAGCTGGAACCAGCCGCGGTGCTGATCGCTGCCCTCGAGATAGAGATCGCACGGGAAGGCCTCGTCCCCCTCGCGCTGGCGCACGGCGCTGTTCCAGCTCGATCCCGACTCGAACCACACGTCGAAGATGTCGTGGCCCTTGGTGAGCGTCGAGAGATCGACGCCGCCCGGCGCCTCGGCGTCCGCGGACGGGTCGTAGTGGCGCAGGATCTCCGCGGGCGACTCGGTGAACCACGCGTCGGAGCCCGCTTCGCTGAACCGGCGCGCGACGGCGCGCACGCTCGCCGATGTCAGGAGTGTTGCGCCGTCGGGCGTGTAGAACGCCGGGATCGGCAGCCCCCACGATCGCTGGCGGCTGATGCACCAGTCGGGGCGCGTCTCGAGCATGCCCCGCATGCGATTGCGCCCCCACTCGGGGACGAACTCGACGTCGCTCTCGGTCTGCTCGAGCGCCAGATCGCGGAGCGAGGCGCCCTCCTGATCGACGGCGACGAACCACTGCTCGGTCGCTCGGAAGATCACGGGGCTCTTGCCGCGCCAGTCGTGGGGGTAGCTGTGCGTGAACTTGTGGTCGTAGAACAGGTGGCCGGAGGTGCGCAACCACTCGGTGATCTCGGGGCTTGCGTCCCAGATGCTCTTGCCCTGCAGGCTCTCGGGGACGCTCTGGTCGTACGTGCCGTCGGCGCGCACCGGGCAGTAGACCGGCAGCTTCTCGCGCAGTCCGGTGAGGTAGTCGTCCGCACCGTGGCCGGGGGCCGTGTGTACGAGGCCCGTGCCGTCTTCGAGCGTGACGTAGTCGGCGCCGACGATCCGGTACACACCGGCCGGGTCGGCGTGACGCGTCGCCTCGGCGGGGAGGTGGGCGAAGTCGGGTGTCTGCCCGGCGTCGTAGAGCGGGTGCCGGTAACGGAGGCCCAGGAGCTTCTCGCCCTGGGTGGTCGCCAGCACCTCGAACTCCTTCGCGCCCGCGCTGGCCGCGACCTTCTCGAGCAGGCCCTTGGCGAGCACGGTGATGTTCCCGTCGATGCGCGCCAGCGCGTACTCGAAGCCCGGGTGCACGGCGATCGCCATGTTCGCCGGCAGCGTCCACGGGGTCGTCGTCCAGATCATCACGCACGGGCTCTGCTCCGGCGCGTCGTCTGCGGTGAGCCCGAAGGCGCTGTACAGCGCAGCGGGATCCTCGGCCTCAAAATCGACATAGACAGAGATGTCTTCGCGCTCGTAGTACTCCAGCTCGGCGTCGGCGAGCGCGGTCTCGTTCTCGATCGACCAGTGCACACTCTTGAGTTGGCGGTACACGAGGCCCCGCTCGACCATCTCAGCAAAGACCTCGAGTGTCGCTCCCTCGTAGACCGGGTCCATCGTCAGGTACGGGTGGTCGTAGTCGGCGAGCGTCAGCAGGCGCTTCATCTGCCCGGCCTGGAGCTTCTGGAACTTCTCCGCGTACGCGCGGCACGCCTTGCGGATCGCCATCCTCCGCGGCCCGTCCTCGAGACCCGCGATCTTGGCCAGCTTCCCGCTCTCGGCCATCTCGGTCATGACCTTGTGCTCGATGGGCAGGCCGTGGCAGTCCCAGCCCGGGATGTACGGGCAGGCCATGCCCTCCATCAGTTTGATGCGGACGACGAAGTCCTTGAGGCACTTGTTGAGCAGGTGCCCGAGGTGGATCGAGCCGTTGGCGTAGGGCGGGCCGTCGTGGAACAGGAAGCGTGGGGAGTCCCGGCGCTGCTCGCTGATCGCGGAGTACAGCTTTGACTTCTCCCACCGCTTCATGCTCGCCGGCTCGTTCTGGACGAGGTTGGCGCGCATCGGGAACGAGGTCTTGCGCGGGTTGAGCGTACTCTTGTACGACGGCGCCTGGCGCTCGCCCGGTTCGGATTGTGCTGCCGTCTGGCTCATGAGATTCACCAACGAGAGAGTCTATCCTGCGGCCGCGGTCTGCCTGTCTGGCGCGATCGGCCAGGCGGCGAGCGGGCCTGCACACGAAAAAGCCCCGGGGCGGCCCGGGGCTGGTTGGTCATGCAACGTCACGCCCGCGAGCTCAGCCCTCAACGTGCTCGAAAATCGACTGGGTGCGGAGCACGAGGCCGCCGCGAGACGAGAGGTGGTACGCCTGGGCGTGGATCTCGCGACGGAAGCGCTGGACGTCGAGGATCGAGGCGCAGCGCCCGCCGTCTTCGTCCTCCCACTGGTGCATCATGGCCTTGTTCTCTTCGCCGAACTCGGTGAGCTCGTCGAAGGTCGCCCGGTAGAGGCTCTCGGGCAGCGATTCGGTCTGCACGCTGGAGACGTACTTGAGCTTGTCGCCGAACGCCTCCTCGTGCTCGCGCTCGCCGGCGCAGGGCATGGCCGCGACGACGCCGCGATCCGGGATGCCCTCTTCGAGGTCCGTGATGAGCTCGGTGGAACACACGCCGGCGTGCTGGAATCGCATCAGATGGCCGCCGGGGAGCAGCCAGGCCTCGAACTCGTAGTCGAGGTGATCGATGACGCGGCGTGAGCGCACGTCGAACAGCTCGGGGTGGAGCGCCCGACGGTACAAAACAAGGCGATACGCCTGAAGACTTGTTGATTTCGACGGCGTGGACATCCGTATTCCTCTGAATATTCGTCAGATCGCTGCAAACGCTGGCACAATCGGTGCCCGGCGATCCATCAGGCCCAGAGTGTAGACGCCGGCGGTCGTCTATCAAGGAAAATCTCACTCCGTTTCGCACGGACCGACCCACCACCCATCGGGTATGGCGGTGCCCCGACCCCAAGGGGAGCGCCCGTCGATCCTCTGACTCCCGCTTGGTGCAGGACTTGCGCGTGACCGGTCGATCTTGATTCCTGCCCCATGCCCTCGACCAGCGAGCGAATCCTGAGTCTCCGTCGGCTTGCTCCGTCTCTCCGCGAGCCCGCGCTGGTCGAGACCCTCTGCGCCGCAGGGGAGGAAGAACGACCGTTCCTCGCCGACGAGCTCGCACTGCTGCTCCGACAGCGTCTCCGCCCGGGCTCCCCCCTGGCGATCGCGCCCGCGCTCGACGTTTGCCCGCGCGAGCAGCGGCGCTGCCTGGTCCTCTCGATACTCCCCGCGCTGCCCGGCGCGCTCCGAGAAGCCGCACGGGCCGCCGTTCCATCAGAGACCTCCGCCGCGCTCTCGCTGACGAGCGCCGCCCTCGGATGCGCCCACGAAAGCCCCGCGTTCTCCGAGGCCCTCGCGCGCGCCGGCGTCGGCCCGGCGCTCGATGAAGCGCTGGACTGTCTCGCGCGGGGATTCGACGAGCACCGATCCGAAGAGGCGCTCGAAGCGGTGATCGCCACGTGCTCGGCCGCGGGCCCGCGCGTGCGTGCCTGGCTCGAGGGTGACGACGAACCGGGGCACATGGCGCTCCGCGCAGCCGCCAGAACCGCCTCACGGAGAGCTCCGATCTCCAGTGCGATCGTGTGGCTCGCGCACCCCGCGCTGGCCGGTGTCGCACGGCGTGCATTGGCCGGAGGCGCTGCTGCGAACGACCGCTTCGACGCGCTCCGCTCGGCCCACCTCCTGCGGAGCCCCGCGCGACGCCGAGCTCTCGGGCTGCTCGGGAGCGACCACCTGCAAACGCTCTGCCCGATCGACGCGTGCGAACAGCCCGACGATGCCCGACTCAACGTCATGACCTCGGCCCTCTCGCTGCGCCTCAGCGACAAGCACCTCTCGGGTTTGAGTTCGGCCTCGCTCCAGGACCCATCCGCTCCGGTGCGCCTCCGCGCGGTGCTCGCGCTCGAGCGTGCCCAGACAGCACGGATGACCGACGAGATCGCCAGCGACTTTTCGTTCGACTCTGACGAGCGGGTGGCGCGCCTGGCGGCCGGCGTCCTCGCCGATGCCCGCACTGTCTCGCGCCGGCTCCACAACGGGGCGTCGCTCTCGGCGCTGTCTCGCTCTCCCCACGCATCGGTGCGTCGCATCGCGCGGGTGTCCGCCCCCTCGAGCAACGCCTGGGGAACCGACGTTCCGTGCCCGATCGCTGCGAGGCTCGAACTCGACAGCGACCCCGAGGGGTTCACGCTCGAGCTGCGCTCACGCCTGGCGAGCCCGGACGACGTCCCGCAGACCGTCGCACTGCTCACGCTGGCCGATCGCCTCGGGCTGGCCGGTGCGATCGAGGACGAATTGCTGCGACTGATCGGCAGCGCCCAGCGCGAGGTGGCATCGAAGTGCGCCCCTCTCCTGGGACGTCTCGAAAGCGAAGCCTCCGGCGCAGCACTCGTCGCTGCGCTCGGCGCGGACGATGATCGTGTCAGGGCCAATGCTCTGGAAGCGATCGCGGTCCGGCGCCCGCATTTGGCGGACTGCGCCGCGTACGCGGATGACGCCAATCCCCGTGTTCGCGCCAACGCCATCCGTTCGCTCGTCGCGCGCGACCCCGGCGGATCGGAACCGAAAGAGGCGCTCGGAGCGATGCTCAGAGACCGGCGACCGCATCATCGGCGCAGCGCGATCTGGATCGCGGGGCGCACGCGGTCCCTGGGCTCGCGCACGGACGTGGCCGAGCTTGCCGCCTCCGATCCCGAACCGGAGGTGCGCACGCGCGCCGAGAGCTGCGCTCGCGCGCTCGACGCATGGCGGCGTCTCAGCTGGACGCGTCCCCGGGACACCCGATTGGAGGCGGCATGACACTCGCGATCGCCGGACGCGGAGCGGTGTGGCTGGAGGGGACGCCTGCGGATCCCGCGATCCCGCTGTGGGTCTGGCTCGCGGCACTGGGCGCCGCGGCCATCGGCGTCGGGCTCGTGGTTTCGTATTTCGCCTGGCGCGACGCGCAGCTCCACACGCCGCTCGAGCGAGCGTTCCGACGGACCGCGAGGCGCCTCAGGCTCCGTCGCGCAGAGCGGATCGCCGTTCATCGACTGGGCGTCGAGGCGGGCGTTGCTCCGGTCTCGCTCCTCGTCTCGCGAGCCGCGTTCGAGGCGGCCCGGTCTGCGCACGGGAACGCGCGATCGCTCGAGCGAGCCGAGTCCCGCCTGTTCGATGAGCCGGTCCGGTGAGCGCGAGCGAGCCGAACCTGCTGCTGATGGGGCTGCGGGCATCGGGTAAGTCGACGATCGCCCGTGCGCTCGCCGAGTCGCAGGAGCGGGACCTTGTCGAACTCGATCAAATGGTGCTCGGGCGGTTCGACGACTGCGAATCCGTCACGCAGATCTTCGAAAGGCACGGCGAGAGCGCGTTCCGCAGCGCGGAAGCCAACGCGCTGCGTCGAGTCTTGAACGAGCGTCACGGCGCGATCGTCTCGCTGGGCGGGGGCGCCCCCACCGCACCGGGAGTGGAATCAGCGATCCGCGCGGCCCGTCGCTCGGGTGAAGCGATCGTTGTGTACCTGCGCCTCGAGCCTCGCGCGCTGCGAGCCCGGATGGCGTCCCAGTCGGAGGCCGACGCCGAGCAGCGCCCGTCGCTGACGGGAGCCGATCCCCTGGACGAAATCGAAGCGGTCTTCGCGGCCCGCGACCCGCTCTACCGGGTCCTGGCGACGAAGGTGATCGAGGGCGAGCGCCCCGTCGAGCACGCGCTCGAGGAGCTCGCGGGTTGGACGGGTTGGCGCGAGGGCGCCTGAGGCTCAGGCCGCGAGCGAGTACCGCCCGCTGTGCAAGCGATCGATCAGGCGTTCGCGATCGCCCGGCAGCACGAAGCGCCGGAAGACGCACGCCATACGCACGGGGCCGGCGTGATCGAGGTCGTCCTCTTCGAGCCAGACAACGTTGGCGAATGCGTACACGGGACGGCGCTCGGTCAGGCGCAGGCGATCGGCGCCGGGCAGTTCGATGCGCACCGCGATGGCCGTGCCCGGCTCGATCGGGTAGTCGATCTCGAAGCGCATGCCGCCTTCAGAGATGTCGTAGGCGTGGCCCCGCCACTGGTACGTCTCGGAATCCAGTGGGCGCACCTCGACGGAGGTGTACATGCTGGGCAGGACGTATCGGGGGAACTCGCGACGATCTCGGGCCGTTTCCATGGCCGACTCCTTGTCTATCCGCCGTCATGTCGTCGGCCCGAGTTCGTTTGCACACCACAACCGCGCCGACAAGAGACCTATCGGTCCCTCGGTACACCCGCTTAATCTCTCTCTCGGCTCCCTTGAAGCCCGCGGACGCGTGAAAGGGAGGATCGTGCCGCGGCTTCCTTACGTTGATGATGTATCAACCGCGCCGCGCCGCCAACGGAAACTCACTGAAATCAGTCAGTTTTTGCCGTTCGTTCAGACCGGCGCGTGGGGCAGCTGAATCGACAGATGTCCTGAACCGTTGCAGCCACACGCCTTACGGAGCTTCTCCCCCAAATCCGGGGGAAGCGAGCGCTGGATCTGCTCGGCCAGGTCATCGGGCAGGTCGACGACCTCGCCGTCCTGCGTCACGACGTGAAGGTGGTTCGAGACGTCCGCGTCGTAGCGATCGCCGCAACACCCCGAAGTCGGGATGCGCCGCGCCAGCCCGGCGCCGCAGAGCGCTTCGAGTGTGTTGTAGACCGTGGCGAGGCTCGCGCCCGGGCATCGGTCCTGCACGAGCCGGTGCAGGTGCTCGGCGGTCGGGTGGCACTTCACCGAGGCGAGCGCGAGGTACACGTCCAGGCGCTGGCGTGTGCATCGCAAACCGCTCGCTGCGATCGCCGTTCTTGCGTGAGAGTCGTCCACTCGGGTCCGCTGCCTCCGGGGTTTCGGCCGTGGGGAAGTATTCGCCTCCCGCGCGGGCGGGACCACTCGGCGCGAAAAGTCCGCCCGGAGCCCGCATTCGAGGCCTACCCGCCTTCGCACACCATCTTGATGTGGGGGATGCCCGCCTCCTCGAACTCCGCACCCTCGGGGACCCAGCCGACGCTCTGGTAGAAGCGGTCGGCGCCCTTCCGGGCGTGGCAGAACAGCCGGGTGAGGCCCAGTTCTCCGAACGCCCGGCGCTCCAGCTCCGTGCAGAGCTCGCGCCCGATCCCCTCTCGCTGGCGCTGCGGGTCAACGGCCATCTGCGCAAGCTTGCCGACCCCCTTTTCCGGCTCATCGGGCAGCAGCAGCACGCAGCCGACAACCCTGGGGCCGTCCTTGGGATGGTCGATGACCGCGACGAAGTGCTCGCTGCGGGCCTCCATTCCCGGCCAACGCTCCTCCAGCCACGCGACGTCGATCCCGATGGGATCGAGCAGCACGCGATTGCGCAGGTCGACCTCCTGCTCGTAGAGCGGGTGATCGGTCCCGATGAACTGGATTCTCGCCATGCCCTCGCTCCGCAGATCCTCCACGACCGGTCGTCCGGCCGAAGATAGTAGCTACTTACCTCCGGCGAACGCCCGGTCCGGCCCGAACAATCACCCGCTCACATGGTCAGTTCCACGACACCCTCTCCGGCGGCTCACGGAACGCACGAGTTCCTGTGCGAACGGTGCGGCTATGTCCTCGAGGGGCTCGACCTGGCGCACGGCGCGTGCCCCGAGTGCGGCCAGCCCGCGCGCGACTCGATGCCGGCCAGGCGGGCGGGCACGCCGTGGCAGCGCGGGCCCTCGCCGCTGAGCTACGCCCGGACGGTGTACGTGGTGCTCGGCTTCCCGCTGACGTTCTGGCGCGACGTCCGCTTCACCGGCGCCCGCGCCGCCACGCTGCTGGCCACGACGCTCGTAACCTCCGGCGCAGCCGCCAGTTTCGCAACCCTGGCCGGCGTAGCTGGCTGGCGATACGCGCTCTGGTTCTGGCTCGGATTCACGATCGTGATCACGGTGCTGACGATGATCGAGATGGCGGGCCTCTACGTCTTCGGGAAGCGCCGCTCGTTCCGGATGACGGGCAACGTGCCGTTCGTCATCTGCGCCCACGCGGCGAGCGCCTGGTGGATCGCCGCGATCGGCATGGGGCTGGTGTCGCAGATCGCCCAGTTCCTTGTGCGAGCGCAGCTGCCGGCGGGAGCATGGCTGTCGACGCCGCGGACGTTCATCATCTGGGACGTCGCTCCCATGGTCTTCTTCGTCGTCGCCGCGTTCCTGGCGGGGATGGTGTCGTACTCCCTGCTCGCCGGCGCCGGGTTCCACGCCCTCCGCCACGTCAACCTCTCCAACGGGACGGCGCCTCCGCGCTAGGATGCCCGCGGCTTGAGGAGATCCGGACCCACATCAGAGGCAGGCGACACGGCGACGACAAAGTCTTCGCCCTGGTCGGTGCTGCGCCACCGTTCGTACCGGTTCGTCTGGTTCGGGGCGGCCGGCTCCTCGATCGGCACCTGGATGGAAACCGTCGGCGTGCAGTGGATCGTTGCGCGCGAGACCGGCTCGACCGTGATGATGGGCGTGCTGGCCGCTGCGCAGCTCGGGCCGCTGCTGCTGCTGAGCATCTTCGGCGGCATCGTCGCCGACCGCTGCGACAGGCGCCTGGTGCTGCAGCTCTCCCAGGGCGTGATGATGCTGATCGCGGCGACGCTCATGGTGGCGTCGTGGACGGGCAACGCCACACCCGGCGTGCTGATCGCGCTCATGCTGCTCCACGGCACCGCCATGGCGTTCCGGATCCCGGCGTGGCAAACGCTGACCCCAAATCTCGTCCCGCGCTCAGAGCTCCAGAGCGCCATCGCGCTCAACTCTCTGCAGTTCAACGCGGCCCGTGTCATCGGCCCCGCGCTCGGCGGCGTGCTGATGGCCTGGCAGGGGCCCACGGTGCTCTTTGCGATCAACACGCTGTCGTACGTGTGGGCGATCGCGATGCTCCTGCCGCTGCCGGCGATGCCCGCGAACCGGGATGAGCACGCCGACGGGGAGACTGGCTTCATCGCCGAAACGCGACAGGCGATGCGGTTCGTCTTCGGCTCGATCGGGCCCCGACGCGTGCTGTTCGGCCTCCTGGCGGCGTCGGTGCTCGCCGGACCGCTGCTGCGGATGCTGCCGCTGTTCGTCTCCGAGGTCTACGAGATGAAGGAGACCGCATACGGCACGCTCCTGGCGATCATGGGTGTGGGCGCAGTTCTTGGCTCGGTGCTGCTGCACCGCGTGCCCGAGTGGTACCCGCGGCATCACCTGATCCCGTGCGCGATCTTCGTCCTGGGCGCATCGATCACCGCGTTCGCCATCGCGCCGTCTTTCGCGATCGCCGCCCCGCTGCTGCTCGTGATCGGCTGGTTCTGGATGTGGTCGTTCGCCGTGTCGATCACGGCGATGCAGCTCCTGGTCGCCGATTCGATGCGCGGACGCGTGATGGCGGTGGTAAACACGGTGGTGTTCGGCGCGATGCCGCTGGGCTCGCTGGCTGCCGGCTTGGCCGGCGAGACGATCGCGCGACTCACGGGGCACTCTGCGCAGGGTGCCCTGGCCGTCCAGGCGGGAGTCTCACTGCTCGCCGTGACACTCGCCGGTGCCGGCGTCGTGATGATCACGTTCCGCACTCCCGAGATCGACGGGATCGGCGACGGGGAGCCGGGCTTCCGGCGTACGCCCGGCCTGCGATCGGGCATCACCGCTCGGGCGCACCGCCCGTCGCCCCCGGTTCCCCGGCAGGGCGTCGCCTCCTGATTCGGGCTCGGATGGAACATCTCCCCGGGAGCCGCGAATCAGGGTGAGCGGGGAAGGTTCCCCGTTGGCGCGGACAGGAGTCCCACGTGGTCGATCGGTGGAAGTTGGTTCGGGCGTGGGGCGGCGCTGGCGCCGCGTGCCTGGCCGTCGCGGGAACGGTGAACGCCCAGTCGTTCCTCGGCAAGCTCGAGACCCCGCTGCTGCGCACCGAGGACCGCTTCGGCTCGGCGATCGAGATCACGAACGATCTTGTCGTCGCCAGCGCGCCGAACCGGTTCATCGGAGGATCAAGCGCCGGCCAGGTATTCCTGTACGAGCGGGACGGGTCCGGGCAGCTGCCAGAATTCCAGACCATCCCGAGCACGACCCGCCAGTTCGGAGAAGAGTTCGGAGCGTCGATCGCGCTCTCGGGGCCGTGGCTGGCGATCGGCGCGCCGCGCCGGAACGTTGGGAACGAGGACGACGCCGGACGCGTCGACATCTTCGTGCGCAGCGGCGGGCCGGGTTCCATGTACTCGCTGTTCACGACGCTCTCGTCCCCCGACTTGAGCGACGGCGATCTGTTCGGTTCGTCGGTGGCGTTCATCGGGGACACGCTGGCCGTCGGCGCACCGCTCCAGGACTCGATCGCGTTCGCAGATTCCGGCGCGATCTACCTGTTCCGAGAAGACCTGGGCGGCGAGGACAACTGGGGATTCCAGCTCCGGCTGACCGTCGATGATCAATTCGAAGGACAGCGCCTCGGCGAGACGCTCGAGAGCGGCCCGGGGGTGCTGCTGGCCGGGTGCCAATTCGACAACGACGTCGGGACCCAGGCGGGGTCTGTCTATGTGTTCGTGCCGACGAGCCCGGCCCAGAACAACTGGGTGCAGATCCACGAGATCACCGATCCCGAGGGTCAGCCCGATGACCGCTTCGGCAGCGCCCTGTCCTTGTTCGGCGACCGGCTCGCGGTCGGCTCTCCGCTCGACGATGAAGCGGGATCCGACTCGGGGTCGGTCACCATCTTCCGCATGATCGGCGGCGATCCGCGCGTCTGGGAGCGTGTCCGCAAGCTCGTCGCCCCCGATTCGGCGGCCTTCGACGCGTTCGGGACCTGTGTCTCGCTTTACGACGGCCTGCTGCTGGCCGGTGCACCGTTCGACGATCCGGTGGGCCTCGCATCGGGCTCGGCGCATCTGTTCGATGCGAACATCGGCAGCAAAGGCTCATGGGGCCATGTGACCTCGATCACCGATCCGATGGGCAGCTTCAACGACGGGTTTGGTGAGCGGTGTGCGCTCGGCGACGGGCTCGTGCTCATCGGCGCGCTGCGCGACGACAACGAACTATTCGATTCGACCGGGACCGTGTGCGCATACGGGTTCGAGTTTACGCCGTGCGGGGGAGACGCCAACGGCGACCGGATCATCGACATGGCCGACCTCACGAGCGTGATCGGCTCGTGGCTCGCCGACTACACGGGCGAGCCGTCGGGGACGGGCCCCGGCGACGCCAATGAAGACGGGCGTGTCGACTTCGCCGATGCGACGGCGGTCCTTCTCAACTGGCAGGGGTCCTGCGGGATCGAGTGACTCGGCTCACGCCAGAACCGCGCCCTCGGCCTCTTCCACGAGCAGTTCGACCACGCCCTTGAGGCTCCCGGTTTCCTCGTAGGCCCGGCGCTGGCGGTCGGCGCCGGTGCCGTTCTCGAGGATGTCGTCGATCCACTTGAGTTCCTCGGCGCACCCGAGCGACTCGGCCGTCGGGCCGACCGCGTCGACGAGGCGCGTCACCGCCTCCCGGGCGCTCACCGCTTTGAGATGCTCGGGGTCCACGAATCGCGCGTCCAGCCCGTATCGCGCGGCGTGCCATTTGTTCTGCTTGGCGATCATCGGATGGCAGTCGTACTGGTAAGCGCCGCGATCGATCTCCTTGCTCACCGCAGCCACGAGGCTCTGCGTGAGCGCGACCAGGCCGAGGGCGTGGTTCATGTTGATCGGCATGTCCATGATGCGGATCTCCACGGTGCCGAACTCGTGGTGCGGGCGCATGTCCCACCAGATCTCACGGATCGAGTTGATGAACCCCGTGTCGCACAGGTGCTCGATGAGCCAGCAGAACTCCGACCAGTTCCGCATCGGCTGGGGCAGACCGGCCGTCGGCAGCGCTTCCATGATCTTGGTGCGATACGAGCACAGGCCCGTGTCGCGCCCGTTCCAGAACGGCGAATTCACGCTCAGCGCCAGCAGCGTGGGCAGATGGCGGAGCAGGCGGTCGCAGAGCTGGATGGCCTTGTCCCCCGAGTCGACACCGACGTGCACATGCAGCCCGAACGCGACCAGACGCTTGGAGATGTCCTGGAACGCGTTGGTCAGCCACTCGTAGCGTTCGCCCGGCGAGTAGAGCTGCTCGCTCCAGGGGCTGAACGGGTGGGTCCCCGCCCACGCGAACTGGAGGTCGTGCTCGGCCGCGACGTCACGCCCCCACCGGAGTTTCTCGACGAGATCCGCCCGCACATCGGCGACCGACCGGCACACATCGGTATTGAACTCGCAGTAGCTCTGCATGAGTTCGCGCTTCACCGCGTTGTTCCAGGGTTCGGGGACCCGCCCGAGGATGACGTCGATCTCGTTGGCCAGCTTCATCGACTTCGAGTCGATGAGCTGGAGCTCAACCTCGACGCCGAGAGTGTGTGATTCGTTCACGGTGAATCTGTAACCCATTGCTCACGCCTCCGAGTCTGGATCGCCCATCGAACCCCGGTTGTGCCGAGAGTAACATACGCCCCCCGTGACCCACTCCACGACCACAACCAGCGGCACATTGGTCGACGCCGCGGGCGACGGTGTCATCGCCGACCTCGGGCGCGCCGACGCCGGCCCCACCCTCATCGCCGTCGGAGCGGTCCACGGCAACGAGCCCGCGGGCGCCGAGGCGCTCGAGTCGATCGGCTCGGCTCTCGCCGCCAGCGGCATCGAACTCAAGGGCCGGTTCCTCGCCTTGCGCGGCCATGTCCGGGCGTCCGAACAAGAGATCCGCTTCATCGACGTCGACCTCAATCGCGTCTGGTCTCCGGAGTCCGTTGAGGCTGCGCTGGGCGCTGCGCCCGAAGACCGGCGCCCGGAGCAGGAAGAACTCGCCCGCCTCCACCGGAGCATGACGAGCGCGGTCGACGAGTCCGAGGGGAACGGGGCGTTCTTCATGGACCTCCACACGACGAGTTCCGAATCGTCGCCCTTCGTCGTGCTGTTCGATTCGCTCGCGTGCAGGCGCTTCGCGCTAGAGTTCCCGGTGCCGATCATCCTGGGTCTCGAGGAGCACGTCGGGGGCACGCTGGCCGACTTCGCGCTGACACTCGGGTGCGTCCCGCTGATCTTCGAAGCGGGACAGCACGAGGCGCCGCAATCGCCCGTGCTCCACGAGGCGGCGTGCTGGATCGCGCTGCGCAACGCCGGGATCATCGATGAGATCCCGGCGTCGGCCGACGGCGCGGGGCTCGAACGGCTGCACGATGCCGCGGCGGGGCTCCCGAGGTTCGTCGAGATCATCCACCACCACCCGATCACGGCCGAATCCGGATTCCGGATGAACCCCGGGTTCGAGAACTTTGCGGACGTCGAGGAGGGACTCGGCCTGGCCCAGGAAAGCGGGCGTGCGCTGCATGCGCCGTGCTCCGGGCTGATCTTCATGCCCCTCTACCAGAAGCAGGGAGACGACGGCTACTTCATCGTCCGCCCGGTGAGCCGGTTCTGGCTCTGGCTCTCGCGCATGGTTCGGCGTGCCGGGGTCTCCCGCCTGGCGCACCTGCTCCCCGGCGTCCACAAGGATCCGGGGAATCCGCGCGACGTGCTGGTCGATCCCAAGATCGCCCGGTTCGTGCGCCTCGACCTGCTCCACCTGCTCGGGTATCGCAGGATCGCCAGGGAGACGGAGGCCGAGCGCTACCGGCGCCGGGACTAGACGCCCCGCATGTGGGACTCGGGCACCCGGTCCCCTATCATCCCGCCGATGCAACCCAGAAAACCAACCCGCCAAGTCACGCTCGGCGACGATCGCGTCGGATTCGTCAGGATCGGCGGCGGCAAGCCCGACGCCTCGGGCAACCCCACCGAGCCCGCCCCGGTCGTCTGCCAGACGATGACCGCCGGCTACACGCACGACGTCGACGCGTGTGTCGCCGAAATCAACAAGCTCGCCGCGGCGGGCGCGGATGTCGTCCGCGTCGCCGTGCCCGAGCGTAAGGACACCGAGGCCCTGAAGGAGATCATCCCCCAGGTCTCGGTGCCGATCGTGGCCGACGTGCACTTCCACTTCAAGCGCGCGCTCGAGGCCGTGGAATCGGGCGTGCACAAGATCCGCCTCAACCCGGGCAACATCTCGGATCGAGCGCAGGTCAACGAGGTGATCGACGCTTGCAAGGAGAAGGGCCTGCCGATCCGCGTGGGCGTTAACGAGGGCTCGATCATCGAGCGTCGTGACAAGCAGAAAAGAAAGGAAGAGCTCGGCAAGTACTTCGCCGGCCACGCGCAAGGCCACCTCCTGGCGCTGATGATCGCCAAGCTCGAGGAGTACCTCGACATTTTCCGCGAGCGCGACTTCCACGACGTCTGCATCAGCGCCAAGAGCATGGACGCGGCGTTCGTCACCGACGTGTACCGCGAGATCTCCGAGCGCTTCGACTACCCGCTCCACCTCGGCGTCACCCACGCCGGCCCCAAGGAGACCGGCTGCATCCGCTCGATCGCCGCGCTCTCCGGCCTTCTTACCGCCGGCATCGGCGACACCATCCGGATCTCCTACGCCAACGACCCGATCTACGAGGTCGAGGATGGCCTCGAGCTTCTCTACTCGCTCGGCCTCCGCGAGCGGACCGGGATCGACTTGATCGCCTGCCCGACCTGCGGCCGGATCCAGGTCGACCTGTTCACCCTGGTGCAGGACGTGCGCTCGGCGCTGGCCAGCGAGATCCGCGTGCCGATGAAGGTGGCCGTGATGGGCTGCATCGTCAACGGCCCCGGAGAGGCCGAGGGCGCAGACGTCGCGATCTTCGCCGGCGACCGGCGGGGCATCATCTACGTGCAGGGCGAGCGCGTCGCGAACGTGCCCGAGGAGGAGATCCTCGAGCGCCTGCTCGAAGAGTGCCGCTCGTTCCAGACCAAGGTCGAGTCGGGCGAAGCCGAACTGGGCCAGAAGGTCGTCGAGATCGTGCCGCCCGACCCCATCGGCGAACTCGGCTCGGGGTTCGACAAGATCGCCCGGGGCGACGTCGAGAAGGTCACGGGCGTGACCGTCGGCGAGACGGGCTGAGCCCGCGTCCGATAGGCCCAAATCTCTCAGTCTGGCGCCCGATGCTTGCCCCGGACCGGGGCGCGGCTAGGCTTCTCCTGCACGGAGAATCCACTTCCGGAGAGAGAGACAGATCATGAAGATTCGACGTTCGCGGTGCGCGGTCGGCGCACTCGCCGCAGCGGCGGCAGCGGCTCCGGGTCTCGCGCAGACCTCCATCGATCTCGAGCCAGCCAAGGACAACACCCTCTACAACGACGCGACCGGTGCGCTGTCGAACGGTGCCGGCACGCGTCTGTTCGCAGGGGTCGCAGGCCTGAACGCCGAGGCGTTTCGGCGCGGGCTGCTCGCGTTCGATGTCGCGGGTGCGATCCCCGCCGGTTCGGTGATCTCAAGCGCGACGCTCACGATGACCGTCGTCCAGGCGGCCGACAACGCGGCGGTCGACTTCACGCTCCATCGCGTCGAGCAGGACTGGGGCGAAGCGGGCTCGATCGCGTCGGCGGGCCAGGGCGGTGGCGGCCAAGCGCTCGACGGCGACGCGACCTGGCTCCACACGTTCTCATCCGGGTCGTTCTGGGCTTCGCCGGGCGGTGACTTCGATCCCGTGGCCGACGCGAGCACCGCCGTGGGAGGCCAGGGCGAATACACCTGGAGCGGCAGCGGCCTGACCAGCGCGGTGCAGGACTGGCTCGACAACCCGGGCACGAACTTCGGCTGGCTCCTGAGGACGGTCGAGGATTCGGGCACGAACGCGCGCGCCTTCGCCAGCCGGGAGTTCGGCTCTGCCGCGTTTCGCCCGAACCTCGCGATCACGTACGTCCCGGGCCCGGGTGTGCTCGCGATCGGGCTGCTGAGCGCCCCGTTCAGCACGCGCCGGCGGCGGCGCTGACCGAACAAGCGGTCGACACCCGGTATCCTCGGAGCCCGCATGGATGCCGGCGCCGATGCTCTGCTCACGTGCTCCGCGGCTCCCGAACGGATCGGGCCGGACGCCCTGCGTCTCCGGCCGGTGCTGACGTACCACGGCCCGCTGGCCGACTGCGCGCACCGGCTGCTCTCGGGCGCCTGCGCCCACCACCCCCCGCTGCGCTTCATCCCCGGCCTGCCGATCGGTGAGGGCGACAACGCGACCGTTGTGGTCGCCGAAAAGGCCGAACGCGCATCGCTCACGATCGATCCGGAGGGGATCCGGATCCGCGCGAACACTCCTGAGATGGTCCGCGCCTGCCTGGTGGATCTCGCGCAGCTCATCCGGCGATTCGGCGCCGAGCTGCCGGCGATCTCGATCCCGCAGGAGCCAGCGCTCGCCACCCGGGGCGTGATGCTGGATGTCTCGCGATGCCGCGTGCCCACGATGAGCCAGCTGTACAGCGTGGTCGACCAACTCGAGCTGCTCAAGATCAACCACCTGCAGCTGTACATGGAGCACACCTTCGCTTACGAGGGCCACGAAGCCGTGTGGTCGGAGGCGTCGGCGTTCACACCCGAGGAGATCAACGAGCTCGATTCGTACTGCCACGCGCGCGGCGTTGAGTTGTGCGCAAACCAGAACACTCTCGGGCACCTGGAACGCTGGTTCGCGCACGACCGATACCTGGAGCTTGCCGAGATCCCCGATCGCCAGCGCGCCTGGTCGTTCCAGACCCCGGATGGGCGCGAGATCGTCAAGCGTGGGCCCTTTTCCCTGTGCCCGACCGATGAACGCTCGCTCGAGCTTGTGCGCGACATGCTCGATCAGTTGCTGCCGTGCTTTTCCTCAACGCACGCCAACGTCGGGTGCGACGAGGCCTACGACGTCGGGCAGGGACGATCGAAGGATGAGGTCTCCGAGCGCGGGGCATGGGAGGTGTACGCGTCGCACGTCCGAGCTGTCGACGCGATAGTGCGCGATCACGGGAAGCAGACGCTGCTCTGGGGCGACCTTGCGGTCCGCCATTCGCAGACGGAACTTTCCGGAACCGCGCTGCTCTGGGGATACGAACCGGGCTCCGTCTTCGACTGCGAAGCTCTCCCCGGCTCCTGGGCCTGCCCAGGCACGAGTTCGTGGCTCTCGATCACGGGGCGCACGAGCGTCAGCAGCGAGAACACGCAGAACGCCGCTCGCAGTGCAGCCCCTCAGAGAGGAGCGATGCTCGTCTGCGACTGGGGCGACCAGGGCCATCGCCAGCACTGGCCGGTCTCACTCCTGGCGATCGCGCGCGCAGCGCACCACGCCTGGTGCGGCCCCGAGGCCAGGTTCGATGCGAGGAGCGCGGCGCTGCACCTGTTCGACGATGGGTCGCTGGCTTCCGGCCCGTGGCTCGAGCGCCTCGGCGACGCCGACGCGGATCTCTCCCGACGCGCGGGCCTGAGCAACACGAACGCGTTGTACACCGAGCTGCACCGCAGGCTCGATGACCCCGCAGAGCCCGGGTCGCTCGACGACTGGCAGGCAATCCGGAACCGGCTCGCCTCGATGCGTTCTGAGATGGACGGGTTCGCCCCCGGGCTGCACCCGCTCGTCCGCGACGAACTCGACCATACGCTGCGCGTCGCGGAGCACGCGGGAGATAAGGCGATCGTCTGCCGCGCCGAGGCGTCGGGCCTGCCCCGGGCGCCCGCCCGGATCCGACTGGCGGCCGACATGGGAGCGATCATCGAGGACCACGAGAGCCTCTGGCACGCCCGCTCGCGCCCCGGCGGGCTCGAGGAATCGACGTCCTGGTACGAGCGCGTTTTCGACGACTACCAGCACCCGGAGCGCGTCGCGTGACGCGCACGACTATCGGCATCATGACCGGCACCAGTATCGACGCGATCGATGCGGCGCTCGTCGAGATCAGCGGGCGTGGCCTCGATCTGCGCGCGGAGGTCGGCGCCACCGCGTCGCGCCCCCTCGGTGGCCTCGGCGTGACTCTCCGCCGGATCGCCGAGCAGGAGCCCGTCGACTCCGGCGAGATCGCCCGGGCCCGGCGAGCCCTCGGAGAAGCCTGCGCGTCGTGCGCGCATGACCTCGGTGCCGAGCGAATCGATCTCGTCAGCGTGCACGGCCAAACCGTCTATCACTCGCCCCCCGTCAGCTGGCAGTTGATCGATGCCGCGCCGATCGCCGCGGCACTCGGAGCGCCCGTGCTCTTCGATCTGCGCGGTCCCGACCTCAACGCCGGCGGACGCGGTGCTCCGATCACGCCGCTGGCCGACTGGGTCATGCTGCGTGATCCGGGCGAGAGCCGGGCGATCGTGAATCTCGGCGGCTTCTGCAACGTCACGCTGCTCCCGGCCGGAGCCGGCGTCGACGCGGTGCGCGGCTTCGATGTCTGCGCGTGCAACCAGGTGCTCGACGCGTGCGCACGCCTCGGCCTGGGTGCCGGGTTCGACGCCGGAGGCTCCAGCGCCCTCGCCGGTGAGCCGCAGGTTCACGCCCTCGCCGAGTTGTGCTCGATTCTCGAAGCGCAGCGCGAGGAGGGCCGGTCGCTGGGAACGGGGGACGAGGCCATGAACTGGGCCGAGCGGTGGGCGCCATCGCTGCACGCGCAGGACCTGTGCCGCAGCGCCTGCGAGGCGATCGGCGCGAGCATCGGCGCCTCGCTCGGGGAGGTTGATCGGGTGCTGCTCGCGGGAGGCGGTGTCCAGAACGCCGCGCTGGTCGACTGCATCCGGCGGGCCACCGAATCGGGTGACGGCGCCGACCCGCTGATCTCGCCGACCGACGACTGCTCCGTGCCGGCGGCGTACCGCGAAGCCGCGGCGTTCGCGGTGCTGGGAGCCCTCGCGCAGGATCGCGTGGCCCTCACGCTGCCCCAGGTGACGGGGCGGGGGGACGATGTCATGCTCGGGGGGACATGGGCGCTCCCCTGAATCAACCCGCGGCCCCGCTCCCGGATCGTGGCCACCTGCTGACCGAGCAGCGCAACCCGCGCTCGATGGATCTCGACACGCTCAGCGTCGCCGGGTGCGTGCGCGCGATGCAGCAGGAAGACGCGTCCGTCGCCGAGGCTGTCTCGCGTGCGTCGGAGGAGATCTGCGCATTCGTCAGCGCCATCGAGTCGCGCATGCGCGAGGCCGCTGGCGACGGCTCGATGGGGCGGCTCGTCTATCTGGGCGCGGGCACGAGCGGGCGCCTGGGCGTGCTCGATGCGTCGGAGTGCCCGCCAACATTCTGCACGCCCCCGGAGCTGATCGTCGGCGTGATCGCGGGGGGTGATCGTTCGCTGCGGGTCTCGAGCGAGGGACGCGAGGACGAATACGACGGCGCCCGCGATGAGCTCGATCGCCTGCGGATCAACGCATCAGACACGCTGCTGGGGATCGCCGCGGGCGGCACGACGCCCTATGTGCTCGGCGCGCTCGAAGAAGGAGCCAGGCGAGGTGCTTTGGCGGGCTGGCTGACCTGCGCCTCCGTGCAGAAGCCGGCGTTCGTCGAACACCACATCGTCGTCGAGACCGGCCCGGAGATCGTGACCGGGTCGACGCGCCTGAAGGCCGGGACCGCGACCAAGCTCGTGCTCAACACGATCACGACAACGCTCATGGTGCGCATGGGCAAGGTCTACGAGAACCTCATGGTCGACCTGCGCGCGTCCAACGCCAAGCTCCGCGATCGCGCCGCACGCATCATCTGCACGCTGACGGGGCTCGATCGTGAGGCGGCGCTCGATCTCCTCGATCGCGCGGGCGGCGAATGCAAGACGGCGATCGTGATGCACGAGCGCGCCGCCAGCGCCGATCACGCCCGGGCCTTTCTCGCCGAGCACGACGGACGCCTTCGCGATGCGCTCGCCTAGCAGCCCCGCTCGGCGATGAGCTCGGGCTGCGAGCCCCCGAGCCTGAGGCGCACCGGCTGGTTGTTCTCGAACTCGAAGAAGAAGCGCGTGCTCGGCGCCCCGGCCGGATGGAACTCGTAGTTGCCCTGGTGCAGCAGCCCGCGGGCGACGCCGTCGCGACGCGCGATCTGCAGCCAGCCCCGGCGATGACGCGAGACGTCCCACGCGTCGGTGGCGTGGGCGCCGAACCGGTACTCACCCAGGATCTCGTCGATCTGGCTGTCGGTGAGCGGCAGGTCGAGCGCCTTGTCGTCGGCGTCGCCGAGCGACTCGAGGTAGGCGACGACATCGGCCGACGCGTCGCCGCCGAAGCGGGCGTGGGCGAGCAGCGTGATCCCGTGGGGGCCGCGCTCGCGCTGGATGCCCGGCGTGGCCTCGATGGTCGCGCGGACGACCTCCAGATGACCGAGCATCGCGTGTGTGAACAGGTTCGGGCGGGCGCCGTTGGCGATCAGCACCTCGGCGATCTCGCGCCGGCCCGTGTGCGACGCGGCACCGATCGCGCTCTCCCAGTCGCCGAAGCCCCAGTCGTACGAGGCCTTGGCGAGTTCGGGCATCCGTTCCACGAGCGCCTTGACGCCCTCGAGGTCCGCGTGGCTCTTGCCCACGACCTCGCGAACCAAGGCGGGATCGAGGCGATCCACGAACTCGTGCTCTGAGCGCGCGAGCCCCGGAGCGTCGGCCTCGGCCCTCGCGACCGAGACACCCCCCACCGTAAAAGCCCCTGCGCCCAGCGCGGTGCGGGACACGAACGAGCGACGATCGATTGTCATCTGGTCCTCCGATCCTCGAACCCCCAACCGTGCGGGTTGTACCACCCCGGCGCCCGCGGGAGGCACCCGACCGACCGATCGGAGAGACTGACGCCATGAGCGACGACGCACCGACGCCCAGCCAGTGGCTTGTGATCCTCCGCCCGCCCCGGGAGACGTTCCCGGCCGATGCAACCGACGACGAGATTACAACGGTGCGGGCCCACTTCGCATACCTGCAGGCACGCCTGGCCGACGGCACTCTTGTGCTCGCCGGACGCACGCAGGAACCGCACAACCCGATCGGCCTCGTCATTCTCGAGTGCGCAGATCGCGACGATGCCGAGCGGATCGTGCGGGCCGATCCGGTCATCTCAGAGGGGCTTTTCACCTATGAACTCAGGCCCTACGAGGTCGCCCTGCGGCGTTCGGGGGGCAACGAATAGGCGCCCCTGACCGGTTTCCGCCGATACAATCGCATCATGAGCACGCGCATCGGATTCATCGCATCGGCGCTCGTCGTCGTCCTGCTGGCCACGCCGGCGCTCGCGCAGGAGTTCGGGTCACCCCCGACCACCACGTTCCGCGAACGCATTACCGGCTCGATCACCATCCAGGACGGCGGCCCGATGATCGACACCGGCGACCAGATCGCCGCGCTCTTCGAGGACGAGGTCATCGGGCGGGTGACGTTCACCTCGGAGAACGTCGACTCGATGACCTACGAGATGCTCGTGTTCGGGGACGACCCCTCGACCGACGAGCGCGAGGGTCCGCGGATCGGCGACCGGTACGTGCTCGGGTTCTACGACGCCAGCCGCAACGTCCAGCGGATGAACGTCGAAGCGCTGAACAGCAACGGCGAGTCGGTCAATCTCCGCTTCGAGGGCGCCGAGGTCATCCCGATCCCTGGCCTGCCGCTTGATCTCACGCCGACACAGCAGGTCGACATCCGCCTCACGGCCGACGACAACGCCGGCGGCGGCGGAGGAGGAGGAGGGGGCGGCGGCTCAGGCATCGAGGCCGACGTCGACGGCGATGGGAGGATCACCACGAAGGACGCCTCCCTCGTCCTGCGCATTGTTACCGGCGCCACACGCGGCGTGAGCGCCGATGCGCTCTCGCGGGCCGACGTTGACGGCGACGGCACCGTCAGCACCGCCGACGCGATCGCGGTGCTGCAGGCACGCTGATCGCTAATTCGCGCCCCCGCCCTCGATGTGCCCTTTCAATCCGAGCAGCTGCGACGACCACAGCTCGCTGAACCCGCTGACCCAGCGCTCGTAGATCGCGCGCACCGGCGCGGGGTTCAGGTAGTTGAGGCGCGTCCGCCCCTCCTTGCGTGACGTCACGAGCCCGGCCTCCTCGAGGATGCCCAGGTGCTTCATCACGCCGAAGCGCGTCAGGTGGGGCAGGGCGCCCACCAGATCGCCCGTGCTGCGGGGCCCGGGCTTGAGCAGGTCGAGGATGCGCCGGCGCGTCGGGTCCGACAGCGCCTTCCAGACCGGGTCGAGCTCGTCATCAACGGGCCCGGTCGGTGCGCCGTCCGTGGCGCGCGGAGCGCGAGTCATTCGTGCATCCCCGTTGGCGTTCATCCCGTCAGGCCATCACGCGATCGAGGCCCATCGCCTTGCGACAGGCCGTGATCTGACCGGCGTGCACCGAGTCGTGCAGCGTCGAGAAGCCCGGGAGGTGCGCGATCGTCGGGGCGACCTCCGCGAAGCCGTCGACACCGGTGCCCTTGGCGAGCGCCTCGCCGCTCAGCCCCTTGAAGAACGCCACGTAGTCGGCGTGGATGCCGTCGTAGGCCGCGACGATCTCCTTGGGCGAGGGGTAGACGCTGCGATCGTCCGTGGGCTCGGAGCCCATCTCGAACAGCGGGCGCCACTCTTCCTTCCAGTGCTCGGTCGTGCCGCCGGCCATCTGCATGAACGAGGCGTTGGCCATCGCCAGGTGGCCGATGTTCCACAACGTGTGGTTGCCCCCGGCGCACGGCGCGGTGAAGAACTGATCGTCGTTCAGCGTCGCGGCGAGAGCCGTCACGAGGTTGTGGACGACGTTGAGCGAGTGGATCCCGGCGTCGCGGGTCGCCTCGGCCTGCGCCGGCGTCAGGGTCGAGTCAGCGGTTGCGTTCGACATGGGGCTTGAGTCCTTCCTGCAGGAGTTTGGTCCAGGTTGGCTGCACCTGCTCGAGCATCTCGTCTGGGACATACCCCGATGCGCGGTGCGTCAGCGTGAGCGTGGTCCGGTCCACGTCTTCGCTCAGACGATATTGCAGGTGGGAGACCGTCGGGTAGCTGATGAACATCGGCCCGATGATCTCGAGCAGCACCGGGGGCTTGATCACCTGCACGTGGCCCCACAGGTGGCCTGCGCCCTCGCCGAGATCACGGAACATCCGCCCGCCCACGACCGGCTCGATCTTGAGGCCGAAGCTCTTGCCGTCTTCGTGGGGCCGGAACCACTCCCCCACCTCGTCGACCAGCGCCCGGAACACCCGCTCGGGGCTCGCGTTGATCACCACCTGCATCGACACGTCGATCGTGAACCCCGGCGCACCCCCGCTCGCCCCATCGGCTCCCGTCGTTCTCGGCGCTGCATCGGCCCGCGGCATGGCGTCGTCTCCTTCATTGCCCCATCGTTCTCATAGGTGACTCTACAGTCACCTATAAAGCGGAGCAAGCGGGATCACGAAAAAAGCCGCCGCTCTCGGTGAGCGACGGCTGGAGGATCTGTCGGGCGGCGGTGCCTACCCGTCGACGAACTCGGCCACGAGCTCGAGGTTGGCCATCCAGCCCTCGCTGTGCTCCTGGCGGATCGCCGGGTCGGTGAGGCCCGCGTGCTGGATCTGCAGCTCGGTGCCTTCGGGGTGCTCGATGAAGTCGATCGTCACGAGGGTGCCCTTCACGTCGCGCCCCGGGCCGTCGACGTTCCAGGTAAAGGCGATGCGCGCCTCGGGCGTGAACTCGGTGTACTCGCCGAACACGCGCACCTCCTGGCCGTCGGGGTCGCGGAGGCTCATCGAGCGCTCGCCGCCGACTCGGTTGTCGAGCACCGCGCCCGCGCACTTCCAGCCGTGCGAGCCGAACCACTTGGTGAAGCGCTCGGGTTCGGTCCACGCCTTCCACACGATCTCGCGCCGGGCCTTGAAGCGGCGCTTGACGAGCAAGGCGTCGGGTCCCACCAGGGTGCATTCTGCGCTTGTCATCGTTCTCTTCCTTGTCTTGGAGGTGTTGGATCAGAGCGAGGCGGCCATCTCGTCGAGTGTGACGAGGCAGGTGCTCCAGCCCACGTGGTGCCCGTCGCGGGCCTCGGTCGCTTCGAAGCCGACCTGGTGCACCGACAGCTCGGAACCGCTGCCCGAATCGCGGAATCCGAGGGTGACGGTCGTGCTGCCCACCGGCGTCGGGCCCTCGTGGCGCCACGTCATGACGATGCGCCTGCCGGGGTCGATCTCGGTGTACTCACCGAAGAACGCAACGCCGGGCCCGCCCTCAGCGGGCTGCAGGTCGATGCGCCACGCGCCGCCGACGCGGAAATCGATCTCCACGTTCGTCGCCGGGTGCAGCGGCTTGCCGAACCACTGCAGCATGGTGGCGGCGTTGGTCCACGCCTTCCAGATGGCGCTCGCGGGCGCACCGAAGGCGCGCGTGAACGACAGTGAGTCGTCGGTCATCTGCGCGGGGATCAGGCCCGGCATCGCGGGGGTGCCCGGGGCGGGGTCGGCTGCGCTCATGAGTCGGTCTCCTTCGGGCCATCGCCCGCGCTGTCAGAGTCGGGATCGGTGCGCGAGGGCGAGCGCTCGTTGCCGCTCTCGTCGAGGGTGTCGATGTACGAGGACAGCGCATCGAGCGTGCCCTCCCAGAACGGCCGGTACTGCTCCATCCAGTCCGACGCCCGCGCCATCGGCGCGGCATCGAGAGAGCAGCGGTGCACGCGCCCGTCGACGTCGCGCGAGATCAGCCCGGCACGTTCCAGCACCTTCAGGTGCTTGCTCACGCCCTGGAGACTGATGGCGAACGGTTCGGCCAGCGCCGAGATCGACTGGGCCCCGGACGAGGCCAGGCGCTCGAGGATCGACCGGCGCGTGGGGTCCGCCAGGGCGTGGAAGACGCGGCTGACGGGGTCGAGAGCACGGATTGAGGCCGTTTGATCAACCATACGGTTGAATTATCGTCCAAGCCGGAGCATCTGTCAACCGATTGGTTGAATTATTTTGATCTGGCGAACCGCTTCCGGATTCGCTCGCGTGCCGCGGGGTCGGCGACGCAGATGAACCTGGTCGCAGGTGCTTCAGGCCAGAACAACGCCAGTCGCCCCGGCTCGATCGAGAAGATCGTGTCCTCCTCGTGGTAGACCTGAGGCCACTGAGCCGGAATCTGGCCTTGCACAAGGCTCTGCAGCGGCCATTCCAGCCCTTCGAGATCCGACATTTGCGAGAAGAACACGCACGTGGCTGAGCTCGGCTTGGCGCCAAACACTTCAAGCACGTCTTGGAATGGCGGCACGTCATCTACGGGGACGATTCGTCGCGGGTCCAGGCGCCCTTCGAGCTTGTGACTCAGATCCTCGCGCGGGATCCCACCCTTGGTGCGATATCGATCTCGCCATCGCGGGGCGACGAACGCTTCGATGAACGCCTTTTCGTGGAGTTGGAGCGCGGTCTCAGACATCGCCCGCCCATCCTACGATCCCCCCATGCTCGCCACCCAGCGCCCCTTCGAGATCGTCAGCGAGATGACGCCCACCGGCGACCAGCCGAGCGCCATCGCCGGGCTGACCGAGCGCCTCGAGCGGGGCGACAAATCCGCAGTCCTCCTGGGCGCAACGGGCACGGGCAAGACGTTCACCATGGCGAACGTCATCCAGAAGCTCGACCGCCCCACTCTCATCCTCAGCCACAACAAGACGCTCGCGGCCCAGCTCTACGAGGAGATGCGCGAGCTGTTCCCGAACAACGCCGTCTGCTACTTCGTCAGCTACTACGACTACTACCAGCCCGAGGCATACATCCCCCAGCGGGACATCTACATCGAGAAGGACGCCAGCCGCAACGACGATCTCGATCGCCTGCGCCTCGCTGCTACCAGCAACCTTCTCAGCCGGCACGACGTCGTCGTGGTCGCGAGCGTGAGCTGCATCTTCGGCCTCGGCTCGCCCGACGCCTACGAGAACAAGCTCTACACGCTGCAGGTCGGCCAGACGCTGAACCGGCGCGAGTTCCTGCTCGCGTTGGCTGGCATGCAGTACCAGCGGGCGGAGGTCGACTTCAAGCGCGGCACCTACCGGGTCCGTGGCGAGGTGATCGACATCCACCCCGCCTACGAGCAGTACGCGATCCGCGTCGAGCTCTTCGGCGACGAGATCGAGACCATCAGCCTGATCAACCCGCTCTCGGGCGAGGTGCTCGCCGAGGAGAAGATGGTCTTTATCTTCCCCGCCAAGCACTACGTGATGCCCGAGGACCACTTGGCCCGGGCGGTCGCGCAGATCAGGGAGGAGCTCGATGCGCGCGTGATGCAGCTGAGGAGCGAGGGGAAGCTGCTCGAGGCCCAGCGCCTGCTTGCGCGCACGAAGTACGACCTCGAGATGATCCAGGAGGTGGGCTACTGCTCGGGCGTCGAGAACTACTCGCGCCACCTCGACGGGCGGGCCCCGGGCGAGAAGCCCTACACGCTGCTGGACTACCTCAAGCGCGGGCCGGACAGCGAGGGCAACGTCACCGGCAATCGCCAGTGGGTGATGATGATCGACGAGAGCCACGTCACCATGCCCCAGGTGCGCGCGATGTACAACGGCGACAAGCAGCGCAAGGAGGTGCTGATCAGCCACGGCTTCCGCCTGCCCAGCGCCCTGGACAACCGGCCGCTGAAGTTCGAGGAGTTCGAGGTCGAGATGCCCCAGGTGGTCTATGTGAGCGCCACGCCGGGGCCCTACGAGCTGGAGCGCACCAGCGGCGAGGTCGTCGAGCAGATCATCCGCCCCACGGGCCTGCTGGACCCCGACATCGACGTGCGCCCGGCCGACGGGCAGGTGCCGGACCTGCTGGAGGAATGCCGCCGGCGCGTGGAGCGGAACGAGCGTGTGCTCGTGACCGCCCTGACCAAGCGCCTGTGCGAGCAGCTGACGACCTACATCGACGAGCACGGCCTGAAGGTGCGCTACCTGCACTCGGAGATCGAGACGCTCGAGCGCCTGGAGATCGTGCGCGAGCTGCGCGAGGGCGAGTTCGACGTGCTGGTGGGCGTGAACCTGCTGCGAGAGGGCCTCGACCTGCCCGAGGTGTCGCTGGTGTGCATCCTGGATGCCGACAAGACCGGCTTCCTGCGCAGCCCGACGAGCCTCGTGCAGACCATCGGTCGCGCAGCGCGCAACGTCGAAGGCAAGGTGATCCTGTACGCCGACGAGGTCACGCCCGCCATGCGTGAGGCCATCGACGAGACCGAGCGCCGTCGCGCCAAGCAGGAGGCCTACAACAAGGCAAACAACATCACGCCCGAGACGATCAAGAAGGCGATCCGGCGGGGCATGGAGCAGGAGCTCGCCGCCCGGCGCACGGCTCGCGAGGCCGTGAAGAGCTCCGAGCCCGAGTTCGAGGCCGCCGAGCTGCTGGAGATGCTCAACGACGAGATGCTCGAAGCCGCCCAGAGGCTGGAGTTCGAGAAAGCCGCGGCGTTGCGCGACCAGATGAACCTGCTCAAGGAGAACCCGGCGATGCTGTCCGAGGGCGCCACGATCCGGCGCTCGGAGCTCGAGGGCGACGGCAAGCTGAGCCCGGACGCCAAGCGCAAGAAGGCGGGGATGCCGGGGACCAAGAGCGGGAGGCGGAAGAAGATCCGGAAGGGGATGTGAGGGGGAAGGGGCAAACTGGCAGAGGAGTAAAGGAGTAGAGGATTGGATTCGGGATCTATCCCTTCCCCACCGGCTTCCCTTCAACCGTCAGCGGCGCTGCCTTCGATCCGCCCTTCGAACGCTTGCGCAGCAGGCGCTTACCGAGGCTCCGCCACACGATGAACGCCAGCGCCCCCAGGGCGGCCAGCGTGACCACCCAGAACTGCCAGTCGTCCACGGGGAACGCGGCGCCGATCACGACAGCGCGATCCACGCGTAGCGCGCCGCAAGGGCCGCGAGGTAGGCCACGGCCGTCATGTAGGTGAACTGCAGCACGGCCCACTTGGCGCTGCCCGTCTCCTTGGCCGTCACGACCAGCGTCGAGAAGCACTGCATCGCCAGCACGTAGAACACCAGCAGGGCCCAGGAGGCGCCGCCGGTGAAGACGAGGGTCTCGCCGTCGCTGCGCGTCGCGGTGCGGGCCGCCTCGATCACGCCCTCGCCCTCGGCGGCTTCCTCATCGCCGACGAACACGATCGCGATCGTCGAGACGAACACCTCGCGGGCGGCGAACGACGTCACCACGCCGATGTTCAGACGCCAGTCGAATCCCAGCGGGGCGAACACCGGCTCGAGCGCGCGTCCCATGCGCCCGGCGAACGAGTTGGCCAGCGCGTGCTTGCTCTCGGCGCGATCGGCCTCGACCAGCAGCGCCGCGGCCTCGTCGGGCTGGGCCTCCTCGATCTGCGCCGCCTGCGTGCGCAGGCTCTGAGATTCCTCGGGGGCGCCCGTGCGCGGGAACTCGGTGCACCACCACACCACGATCGAGAAGGCCAGGATGTAGGGCCCCGCCTTGCGCAGGAAGACCATGCCCTTGTCGTAGGCCGTGAGCAGCGCGGTGCGCACGCTCGGGGCCTTGTAGGAGGGCAGCTCGAGGGTCATGTGCGTCGCGGGGCCGCGCAGGATCGTTCCTCGTGCCAGCAGCGCCGTGAGCACACCGGCGACGACGCCCAGGGCGTAGCAGCCGACGAACGCGAGCGCGGCCAGCGCCGGGCGACCGGCGAACAGCAGCGAGACGAGCAGCGCGTAGACCGGCAGGCGGGCCGAGCAGGTCATGAACGGGGCGACGAGGATCGTCGCCAGGCGCTCGCGCCGGTTGGGGATCGACCGGGCGGCGATGATGCCCGGGATCGCGCAGGCGTGGCTCGACAGCAGCGGGATGAACGCCGTGCCGGGGAGGCCGAAGCGGCGCAGCAGGCGATCGGCCACGAACGCGGCGCGGGCGAGGTAGCCGGTGTCTTCCAGCAGCGAGAGCAGGAAGAACAGCAGGCAGATCTGCGGCAGGAACACGAGCGCACCGGCGATGCCGGGCACGACGCCCCCGACCAGCAGGTCGTGAATCAGCCCCGGCGGGACGACACCCCCCACGACGTCGCCGGCGATCGCGAAGGCGCCCTCGATCCAGTCCATCGGGTAGGTCGCGATGCGGAACAGCAGCCAGAACAGCCCCGTCATGATCAGCGCGAACACGCCGAGCCCGATGACCGGGTGCGTGAACGCGCGGTCGAACTTCATCGACACACGCTCGGACGGCTGGAGGAGATCAACGCTCGGCGAGGATCGTTCCTGCAGCTCGTCGACCCACTCGCGCACGTCGGCCTCGCTCGCGCCGGGGGCGGTGCGGGGCACGCGGGCCTCGGTCAGCGCCGAACGCAGCTCGGGCAGGCCGTCGCCCTTGCGGGGGTTCACGCCGATGACCGGGCAGCCCAGGCGCTCCTGGAGCGCCGAGGGATCGACCTCGATGCCGCGGCGCCGGGCGACGTCGAGCATCGTCAGCGCGACGACGATCGGCAGGCGGAACCGCGCGATCTCGCCGAGAAACCTCAGGCCCTCGCGCAGGGCCGTCGCGTCGACGACCACGCACACGGCGTCGGGCTCGCCGGCCAGCAGGCCCGGAGCGGCAGCGGAGCCTTCGAGGACCTGGCGACAGAGCGTGGACTCCACGCCCTGCAGGTGGATCGAATACACGCCCGGCAGATCGACGACGCGCGTCGGGCCGTCGGGCCCGAGCGTGGTCGAGCCGATGTGCGCCTCGATGGTCGTGCCCGGGTAGTTGGCGCTCTTCTGGCGCAGGCCGGTGAGCCTGTTGAAGAGCGTGGTCTTGCCGGTGTTGGGGTTGCCGAACAGCGCGATCGTCCCGACGGGTCCGGCGTCCGCGTCAGAGGGATCGGTGTCGGCGACTGACGTTGGGGTGCTCGATGTCATGCGCGATGTGCGGGGTCAGGACAGGGCGACGACGTGCAGGCAGCGCGCGACGCGCAGGCTCAGGCCGATGCGGCGCCCCCGCCCGCCCTGGAGCGACACGATCGTCGGCTCGCCGGCCTGATGGATGACGACCTCTTCGTCGATGCACAGGCCCATGGCGCTCAGCGTGGCGCACTGCTCGTCGTCGGCCTCGACCTCGATGACCCGCGCGCGGGCGCCGCGGGGCATGCACGCGAGGCACACCCGGTCGGGGCGGGACTCGGTGCTGTCGGTCGGGGTTTCGTTCATGAGCAGGCTCGTCATCGGTGGGTCGTCCCGCCGGCGCGGGCCGGCTCGGGAGGACCATGGTATTGAGACTGAGGCTCAGTTGCCAGAGGCATACCCTGACGAGGCCACAGGCTATGATGACCCCGAACGGAGACTGAACGAGCGAACACGCGAGGGAGAGGAAGCCCGGTGCCGGTGGCCAGCAAAAAGAAGAGCACAGCACGGAAAGCGAAGAAGAAGACCGCCGGCAGGGGGACGACCAAGAAGAAGGCGCCGGCCCGCGGGGCGAAGAAGAAGACCGGCGCCCGGACGTCGAGCGCGAGCGCTCCCGGCCAGGTCGAGATCAAGCCCGCCAAGAGCGAGTACAAGCGCTTCATCAAGGTGCGCGGCGCCCGCGAGCACAACCTCAAGGGCGTGGATGTTGATATCCCGCGGGACAAGCTCGTCGTGATGACGGGCCTCTCGGGCTCTGGCAAGAGCAGCCTGGCGTTCGACACGATCTTCGCCGAGGGCCAGCGCAAGTACATGGAGTCACTGAGCGCCTATGCGCGCCAGTTCCTCGACCAGCTGAAGAAACCGGACGTCGAGGACATCGAGGGCCTGCCCCCGACGATCGCCATCGAGCAGCGCTCCAGCGGGCACAACCCGCGCTCGACTGTCGCCACCAGCACCGAGATCTACGACTACCTCCGCCTGCTCTTCGCCCGCGCCGGGCGCCCGACGTGCTGGGCGGTCACCAAGCGCAAGAAGACCGGCGAGGTCGTTCGCCGCTGCGGCCTGCCGATCAGCGCCAGCAACCCGAGCCAGATCTCCGACGCGATCGCGCTGCTGCCCGAGGGCACCCGTCTGATGGTGCTGGCGCCGGTCGTCCGGGCCAAGAAGGGCTTCCACAAGGAGGTCGCCGAGGGGTTCGTGAAGCAGGGGTTCGTGCGGGCCCGCGTGAACGGCGAGCTCGTCGACCTGCGCGAGGCGCTCAAGCACGAGGGCGAGAACCCGCTGAGCCTCGGGCGATACGAGAAGCACACGATCGACGCGGTCGTCGATCGGATCGTCGTGAAGCCGGACGCGCGCCAGCGCCTGACCGAGAGCGTCGAAACGGCGCTGAAGATCGCCGAAGGCGTCGTGGTCGTGAGCGTGGAGCAGGACGACAAATCCTGGAGCGACACGACCTACAGCGAGAAGTACGCCTGCGACATCCACCCGCAGTGCGCCCTGAGCGAGCTCGAGCCGCGGGTGTTCAGCTTCAACTCGCCCTTCGGCGCATGCCCCACCTGCGACGGCATCGGCACGCTTGTCGAGTTCGACGAGACCCTCGTGCTGCCGGACGACACGCTGAGCCTGCGCGACGGGGCCGTGGCTGTGTGGAAGAAGAACGGCCCGGTGCGCGCCTGGTTCAATCGCAAGCTCCGGCGCTACTGCAAGCTCGTGGGCGTGCGCTGGGACACGCCGATCAAGCGCTTCACCGACGACCAGCTGCGCATCCTGCTCTACGGCACAGACAAGGCCGACCGGGCCGAGCTCGGCGGCAAGTTCGAGGGGGTCATCCCCAACGTCACCGAATGGTGGGGAACCACGGACAACGCCAGCGTGAAGGAGTGGCTCAGCGGGTTCATGAGCCAGACCCCCTGCCACGACTGCCAGGGCGATCGCCTGCGCATCGAGAGCCTGAGCGTCTTCCTGGAATCGGCCGAGGCGCTGCCGCCCGAGGTGATCGGCCTCCGCAAGCGCCACGGGCTGACCGACGACCCCCACGCGCTGAACATCGCCGACTTCGCCCGCCTGAACATCAGCCAGGCCTACGCCGTGATCAACGGGCTCAAGCTCAGTAAGGAGCAGGAGCAGATCGCCGAGCCGATCGTGCGCGAGGTGAGCGCCCGCCTGGGGTTCCTCGCGAGCGTGGGGCTCGAGTACCTCTCTCTGGACCGCAAGACCGCGACATTGTCCGGCGGTGAGGCGCAGCGCATCCGCCTGGCCACCCAGGTGGGCAGCGGGCTCGTCGGGGCGTGCTACGTGCTCGACGAGCCGACCATCGGCTTGCATCAGCGCGACAACGACCGGCTGATCCGGACGCTCCGGCACCTGACCGACATCGGGAACACCGTGCTGGTCGTCGAGCACGACGAGGACATGATCCGCTCGGCCGACCAGATCATCGACCTGGGCCCCGGCCCGGGCGTGCACGGGGGCGAGGTCGTGGCCCAGGGCACCGCCGAGCAGATCAAGGCGTGCGACACCCTGACCGGCGACTACCTCTCGGGACGCAAGCGGATCGACGTGCCCGCCAAGCGCCGCAGGGTGAGCGAGTCGAAGGCGCTCGTCGTGAAGGGCGCCAGAGAGAACAACCTGAAGGATGTCGACGCTGCGTTCCCGCTGGGCGGGATCGTGTGCGTGACCGGTGTCTCGGGTTCCGGCAAGAGCACGCTCGTGAACGACATCCTGCTGGCGGCTACTCGGCGCTCGGTCAGCGGGGCGCGGGTCAAGCCTGGCGCGCACACCCGGCTCAACGGCGCACACCACGTCGATCGCGTGATCGAGGTCGATCAGTCACCGATCGGGCGCACTCCCAGATCGAACCCCGCGACCTACACCGGGTTCTTCGACGATGTGCGCAAGACCTTCTCGCAGACCAAGGAGGCACGCATCCGGGGCTACCAGCCCGGGCGCTTCAGCTTCAACGTCAAGGGCGGGCGCTGCGAGTCGTGCCAGGGCCAGGGCGTGAAGAAGATCGAGATGCACTTCCTGCCCGACGTGTTCGTCGAGTGCGAGGTCTGCAAGGGCACGCGCTACAACCGCGAGACGCTCGAGGTCACCTACCGGGGAAAGACGATCGCCGACGTGCTGGCGATGACCGTCGAGGAGGCGCTGGGGTTCTTCGAGAACCACCCGAAGATCGAGCGCTTCGTGCGCTGCCTCCACGACGTAGGCCTCGACTACATCCGCCTCGGGCAGCCCTCGACCGAGCTCTCGGGCGGCGAGGCCCAGCGTGTGAAGCTCGCGACCGAACTCGGCCAGCGGGCGCTCGGGCACACGCTCTACGTGCTGGATGAGCCCACCACGGGCCTCCACTTCGAGGACATCCGCAAGCTCATGGGCGTGCTCAATCGCCTGGCGGACAACGGGCATTCGCTCATCGTCATCGAGCACAACCTCGACGTGATCAAGGGCGCCGACTGGATCATCGACCTGGGCCCAGAGGGGGGCGACAACGGCGGCACCCTGGTGGCATCAGGCACTCCCGAGCAGGTCGCGAAGGTCTCGGCTAGCTACACCGGGCGGTACCTCAAGGACATCCTGCGCCGCTAGCACGCCGGACGGCGAACATCACGCCAGCGCCCGCCGGGGGCCGATCTAGACTGATGCGGTGCCACGAGACTCCCTGAGATCCTGGTTCGATGTCGAGCGCCGCCCGCTGCGCGGGGGCCTGGCCAACGGGCTGGCGCACTCGCTGTTCTGGGTGCTGGCCTTCCCGCCGCTGGGGATCTTCCCGCTCGTTGTGATCGGGCCGACGCTGCTCTCCCGTGCCGCGATGCGCAGCTCGCGCGCGTCGCGCACCGCGCTGGGCGTGAGCATCGCCTCGATCCCGATGTGGGCGTGGCACCACCAGTTCGTGTCGGTGATCACGCCGGTGGGATTCCCGTTCCTCGTGCTCTACCTGTCCATCTGGCCGGGCCTGTTCGTGTGGCTGCTGGCGCACGTCCGCTCGCGCTTCCCCGGGGTTCCATGCTCGCTGGCGCTGCCCATCGTGTGGACGGCCCTCGAGGTGCTGCGGGGCGAGGTCGTGTGGGACGGCTACCCCTGGTTCCAGCTCGCGCACCCGCTGGTGCCCATGAGCATCATCAGCGGGTTCGGCTCCATCGTCGGCTCCTACGGGGTCGGGGCCATGGTGATGGCCATGATCGGCTGGATGTTCGACGTCGCGGCGTGGAAGCCGCGGGGCTCGGCCGCCAGCATGCGACGGGGCAATCGCCTGCGCACGCAGGGCGTGCTCGGGGCCGCGGTGATCATCCTCGGCGCGGCCATGATCTGGCCGGACGTGCGCAAGGATGGCGACTTCGTCGTCGGCGCGATCGTGCAGACGAACCTTCCCCAGAGCAACAAGCTGGGGTGGGAGTTCGAGGAGCGCCTCGAGAGCTTCGAGGAGTTCTGGGATCTCACCGTCGAAGCCGCCGACGCGCCGATGGGGCCGCCGGACGTCATCGTCTGGCCCGAGACAATGTTCCCGGGCTACTGGCTGAACCCGGAGGCGGCCGAGGAGGAGCGCTCTGCGTTCCTGTCGATCAACGGTGTGCCCACCACGTACCTCTACGACGAGATGATCTTGCGCCAGGACGGCATCGGCATCCCGATGATCGTCGGCGGCGTCGCCAGCGACGGGCTCCGCCTCACCTCGAGCCAGCCCGGCGGGATCAGCATCGAGCAGGACGCGATCTACAACAGCGCGTTCCTCCTCGACAACGGCGCAGTGTCGGACACCCGATACGACAAGGTGTTCCTCACTCCCTTCGGCGAGGTAATGCCCTACATCTCCGCGTGGCCCTGGCTCGAAAGGCAACTGCTCGCGCTCGGCGCCGGTGGGATGTCGTTCGAGCTCGATGCCGGACGCGACCACACCCTCCTGCAGCTCCCGCTCGAGGAGCGAGGCGAGCGCCAGGCCGGTGAGATCGCGGTGGCGACGCCGATCTGCTTCGAGGCAACGATGTCGGCCGTGTGCCGGCGCCTGGTCTACGACGACAAAGGCCAGCGCCGCGCCCGCCTGCTCGTGAACCTCACGAACGACGGCTGGTTCATGTGGCACGACGGCGGGCGCGAGACGCACCTGCTCCAGGCCCGCTGGCGCTGCATCGAGCTCGGCACCCCGATGATCCGAGCCGCCAACACGGGTCTCAGCGCGTTTATCGACGGCAGCGGGCGCGTACGGAAGCTCGGGCCGAACATCTCCGCCGACACCGGGCGGGACGCCCGGGTCGCGGGCGTCGTGTTCGACGAGCAGCTCTGGCTGCCGCGGGCCGACTCTGGGACGGTCTTCGGGAGATACGGCAACGTGGTCGGGTGGCTGTGCGTGGCGGCCATGCTGTCGATGCTCATCGGCGGCTCGCTGCGCTCCCGCGTGCACAAAGCCGCGCCTGGCGGGCCGGAGCCCAAAGCGAACGACGACGAAAAGCCGAAGCTCCGACTCGCGGGGCTGCCCGAAGACGAAGGGCCGGGCGACGACGAACCAAAACCCTCGGAGACCGCTGGTGACAAGAAGGACTAGGTCGGGCCTGATCGTGAGCCTCTGCGTGGGAGCCGGGCTGTCCGGCTGCGCGGCTCCGGAGCCGGTCAGGGTCGGCGACATGCAGCCCGGCATCGGCCGGTTTGATCAGCCCCTGGCGAGATCCGAGCTGCGCGAACGCGCGTTCGAGACGCTGCTCGAGGGCACGGTGTCCCCCGACCCGCTTATCCGGGCGCACTCGCTCGAGGGCCTGAAGTCCGTGCCCACGCGCGCCGAGCCCGCTCTGCGGGCGGCCCTGGCCGACCCCAACGCCGGGGTGCGCTTCGTCGCGGCCGCGGCGATCGGGGCGCTGCGCCTCGAGTCGTCGGTGCCGTTCGTGCGCCCGCTGATGCGCGACGCCGACGCACGCGTGCGCGCCGCCGCGATCTTCGCGCTGTCGGTCAACGGAGAGCGCGTCGACATCACGCCGCTGGCGAACATGCTCCGCGAGGCCGACCCGCGGATCCGGTCGGAAGCCGCGCGCACGCTGGGCGAACTCGGGAATCGATCGGCGATCCCCATGCTCCGCCAGGCGGCCAGCGCCAGACCGGCATTCCGGTCCGACCCGTCCACGGGCGAGATGTCGATCAGCCAGGCCGAGCACCTGTTCCAGCTGCAGGTCGCCGAAGCGATGGTGAAACTCGGGGAGGCCACCGAGTCGGACGTGCTCCGCGCGGCGCTCTACCCGGCGACGCGGGAGGGCTTCGAAGCCGCGGTGCTCGCCGCTCAGATCCTCGGGCAGCTCCGTGATGAGCAGGCGATCGCCCAGCTCGTGGAGCTCATCGAACAGCGGGTGCCGGGGTCGGCCGAGAACGACGACCCCCGCCTGGACACGTTCGTGCAGCCCAAGGAGCTGCGTCTCGCCGCCGCCCGGGCCTTGGCCCGGATGGGGCACAACGGGGGGATGTATGTCGCCGACATGTACGCCGACGACCCCAACCCCCTCGTGCGGAGCCAGGCCAGCTTCGTGTACGGCGAATCCGGGCTGGCCGACCGCCTGGTGAAGCTGGAAGCGATGCTGGACGACCCCGAGCAGGTCGTCCGGATCTCGGCGTCGGCGGCCTCGCTGGCCCTGCTGGCCCGGCTGGGGGTCTGAGGGCCCGCCGGGTTGACATCGGGGCGTGGTTTTGGGTACCAAGGGGGGCTCTCGCCAGCCGCCAGGACTCGGCGGTTGGGTGGGATCCGTTCGCCCCAGCGGAGCGTAGAGATCGTTCCAGGGGCGTGGTCGGGTTCCATCCAGCATCGGCGCCACGGTGGCGGCCTAGGGCTCTCGCACGAGCCTGGTGATGATGGCGGGCTCGGCATCGAGAGACTTTCCAGGCGCCTGTCTGTCCAGGCCATGCAAGCGAGCGCGAGGAGCTGACCGTTGCACGCACTGACCAAGATCCTCATCGTGTTGGCGTTCTTCCTGACGCTGCCCCTCACCGGGCTGGTCGTCGCTTACACCAGCAACGCTGACAAGCTGGTGGCCGCCAACGAGCGCCTGAGCATCGAGAAGCGGCAGCTCGAGTCCGCGATCGGTGGCGACCAGGCCCAGCACGGCCAGGTGCTCGCCTCGAAGGAGGCCGAGATCGCCAACATCAACGCGCTGCTCACTGAAGCCCAGGGTCGCCTGGCTTCGCTGGAGCGTGAGAACGAGAACCTCCGCGTCGAGCTCAACCAGCAGAGGCGAGCCTCGCTCACGCACTCGGCCCAGATCGACCAGTTCAACGCCTCGGTGCAGATGTACGCCGAGCTGAACCGGGCCCAGAGCGACGAGCTCGGCGCTCTCCGCCAGCGCGAGCTGGAGAAGACGCGTCGTGAGATCGAGCTGACCGATCGCATCAACGACCTCGACGGCGAGCTGATCGTCTCCCGCGAGACCATCCGCGCCCTGCAGGAGCAGATCGCCGACCTCCGCGAGACCGTCGCCGGCGGCCCCGCCATCGACGGCCTCTCTCCGGCCAGCGTCCAGGTCGCCCGCGCCCCGGCCAACTTCCAGGCCGAGGTCACGAGCGTCGATCGTGACGCCGACGGCCGCACGATCCTGATCGAGTTCCGCGCCGGCTCCAGCGACGGCCTGGCGGGCGGTATGGAGCTGAACATCGGTCGCGGCGCCACCTACGTCGGCAAGGCCGTCATCCTCCGCGTCGGCCAGAACGTTTCGGTCGCCCGCTTCGTGGATATGGGTGTCGGGGAACGCCCGCAAGCGGGCGATGTCGTCCGCGGCAGCACCCTCTGATTCACCTCTCTTTGGACTCTCCAGACCACTCCAGCTGAACACGGAGCGCCCCACGCGATGGCCAAGAAGGAAAAGAAAGCCAAAGAGCCCAAGCCCGCGAAGGAAAAGAAGCCCAAGAAGGAGAAGAAGCCCAAGGAGCTCGACGCCAAGAAGGCGGCGCAGGTCCACGGGATGCGCTTCGCGGGCTCCAAGAAGCGCAAGGCTTCGATGAACGTCTTCACGGGCATGGCGATCGGCATGGTGCTCGCGCTCGGCGGCGCCACGGCCTACGCCTACCTCCAGGCCGCCAAGGTCGCCCCAGGCGAAGGGCCGATGGACGTGCTGAAGCTGCAAGACGACAACGTCCGCCTCCCCCGCTGATCTCAGGATCACATCCCGACCACCCGACCCAGCGCCCGTCCCCGGGCGCTGTTTTTTGCGCGCCCGGATAGACTTGGCGCATGCCCGCGACGGAGATGCAGGCCGACTGGCTCGCCACGCTGAACGACTCCCAGCGATGCGCCGTGGAGCACGACGCCGGCCCGCTGATCGTCCTGGCCGGCCCCGGGACGGGCAAGACTCGGACGCTGATCGCTCGCGTGCGCCGTCTCGTCGAGTCCGGCGAGGACCCCGCCTCGATCCTCGCGCTGACGTTCAGCGTCAAGGCCGCCGAGGAGATGCGATCGCGACTGGCGGAGGCGGTCGGGGCGCCCGTTGCCGATCGCGTGCACATGAGCACGTTCCACTCGTTCGGCCACTCGATGGTCGCCAGGTTCGGCGACATGATCGGCCTGCGCCGCCCGCCCGATCTCATGGACTCGGCCCAGCTCCGTCGCCTGCTGCGCCGGCTCCTGCGCGAGGCGGGCCTGAAGGAAGCCGATTTCGCGGCAGGGCTCGACACTGTCGCCGGGGAGGTGCGGGCGTTCATCGTGGCGTGCCGCCAGGCGGGGCGCATGCCCGCCGAGGCACGGCGCCACGCCGAGGAATGGGCGAACCGCCTAGCGACGAACGAAGCCGGGCTCCAAGGCGACGACCTCGAAGCCGAGCGGGTCTCGCTGGCGCGATTCGAGCGGGGCGCCGGCATCTTTGAGGCGTTCGACCGCGCGTGCGTGCTCGAGGGTGCCGTCACATACGACGAGTTCCTCTCGCTCCCGACGCGCATCCTCGAGGAGCAGGACGACGCCCGGGCGATCGTGCGCAGCGAGATCCGTCACGTGCTCGTGGACGAGTTCCAGGACGTCAACGGCGCGCAGCTGCGTCTGCTCAAGATGCTGGCGCCACCGGAGGGGTCGTCGGGGCGTGTCTGCGATCTGTGCGTGGTCGGCGACGACGACCAGGCCATATACGGCTTCCGCGGCACCGACAGCATGGCCTTCGAGCGCTTCGCGAAGACCTGGGAGTCGCACGAGACCATCGCGCTGACAAAGAACTACCGGTCGGCCGACGAGATCGCCCGCACCGGCAATCTGCTCATCTCCAAGTGCCAGACGCGATTCGACGCCGACAAGGTGCTGGAATCAGCCCGCGATCTAGACGGTTCTGTCGAGGCCGTGGCGGTGGCGAGCGACCAGGACCACGGGCCCACGATCGGCGCAATGATCCTCCACGACCGGCACGAGCACGATCGACCGTGGTCGAGCTACGGCGTGCTGGTGCGCACCGTCAACGAGGGCGAGCGGGTCGCCGCGGCGCTCGAATTGGAGGGGATCCCCGTCGCGACGTCTCGGAAGCTCACCCCGCTCCAGGACCCCGGGATCGAGGACCTGCTGGCGTGGATGCGGATCGTCCTGAGCGACGACGAGCCCGCGAGGCTCCAGCGCCTGCTCGCCCGTCCGCCCTGCTACTGCGACCTGAACGACATCGAGCGCTGGCGCGCCGAGTGGAAGCGGGAGGTGACCGATCCTGTCGAGCCCAAGAGGGCCGGCTTCGAGGCATACCTGCGCGAGCGGGTGGCCCCCGAGCACCCGCGTGTCGCAGGACTGCTGGCGACGCTCGACTGGCTGCGCGAGCGATCGGCTGCCGCCAGCGCCGACGAGTTCGTGAACGATCTCATCGAGCGGACGGATCCCGTGGACACCGAGGGACTCGACCCGCGCACGCGGGCGTCGCGGATCGAGCACGTCGTCGCGCTGCTGCGCTTCGTGCGCGCAAAGCAGGACCGGCTTGATGAACCGGGCGACCTCCGCGCCTTCTGGTCGTACTACGAGGATCTCGACCCCGAGGAGCAGGAGTTCTCGCTGCCCCGTGAGGACTGGAGCGACGTCCCCGAATCAGACGACGGACAACCCGATCCCGGCAACCGTGTGCAGGTGCTGACGGCGCACAAGTCCAAGGGTCTGGAGTTCGACACGGTGTTCGTGGCCAGGGTGAGCGCGCCGTGGGGCTTCCCGCTGTCGCGTTCAGAATCGCCCGACGACGCCCCCCTGCCCGACTCGTTCTCCGGTCGGGTGCGCGAGCCCCACCTCGACGAGGAACGCCGGCTGTTCTATGTCGCGTGCACCCGCGCCGAGCGCCGTCTCGTGGTGCTCGCCAAGCGGCGCAAGGGCCGTTCGACGACCGATGACTACTACGCCGAGCTCAGAGACGCCGGGCCGGAGCTCGAGGTGCCGGAGGCCGACGGCGAGCAGTTCCTCGGAGAGAATCTCGACAGCGGCGCGATCGACGAGATCCACCGGCGCCGGCGCGACTGCATCACTCCGGCGATCCGGGCGGCCCGGCGACGCGGCCATGCCGCGCTGCGCGACGCCGAGACCGGCGGCGCGGACCCTGCCGACATCGAGGCCCGGCTCTCGCGCAGCGCTCTGGAGCTGCGGGCGCTGACTGAACTCAGGGAGACCGGCGCCCTGCCCGAAGACGCGCAGGGCGATCCCGACCTGGAGGCCGTCAAGGCAAGGTGCGAGTCGGCGGCGCCGCTCCCACGCCTGACGCGCCCGATGCCGGGGCCGCTCCAGCTCAGCTACTCGCGCCTTTCCGACTACGAGCGCTGCCCGCGCTGCTTCTACGTGAAGTACGTGCTGGGGCTCGATGAGCCCAAGACGTTCGAGCTCTCGATCGGCAACATCGTGCACTCGGCACTCGAGCGGTTCACCATCGAGCTGCGCAGCGCCGAGTCAGAGGGCGAGCCACGCCCGGGCGTCGAGCGCCTCGACGCGATCGCCCGGGACGAATTCAAGGCGGCGTGGCCCCGCAGCCGCGCGTTCGACGAGGATGCGCTCAAGAAGGTGCTGGGCCAGCTGCGCCTCGCGCACGACAACCTGCTGGACGACGAGGGCAACATCCTGGAGGTCGAGGCCGACGTCTCGTTCCGCTACGCCTGCCCGCTGGGTCGACACGAGGCCGGCCACATGTTCAGCGGCAAGATCGACCGGCTGGACCAGCTGCCCGACGGCTCGTTCCGCATCATCGACTACAAGACCGGCAGCGCGACCAAACGCCTGCTCGAGCCCGACAAGAAGGACCAGCAGCTGTGCATCTACGCGATGGCGCTCCCCCACTTCCTCGGTGATCCGGACGGCGAGATACCGAACGGCGTCGCGGAGTACTGGACGCTCTCGACGGGTCAGCGCGGACGGATCGACCTGGCCGACCTCAAGCTTGATGCGGCGCGCAAGAGCATCGACGCCGCGATCACCGGCATGCTCGAGGGCCGGTTCGAGCGCGGCTCCAAGTGCAAGGGCCTGTGCGGGATCCTGGGCGAGCCGGAGGGCGACTAACGCCCGACGGCGCTCGTGATCGTCTCCAATTCGTCGATGCGACCCACCTCGTCCAGCACACGCTCGGCGTATGTGATCATCGCGTCGCGCAGCTGCTCGAATGAATCGAGCACGTAGAGGATCGGCTGGTAGTGATCGATCTCGAAGTCGGTGTCGCAGACACGCTCGAGATCGAAGGGGCGCCGGTCGACCTTGTCGGACTCCAGTGCGTGGTGGCCCTCTCCCTCGGAGGAGATCAGACCCGAGCCGTAGAGCTTCAGCGTGTTGTCCTCGTTGATCAGGCCGAACTCGACTGTGAACCAGAACAGGCGCGCCAGGCGCTTGGTGTGCTCGGGGTTGTTGGTGTAGAGGGCCGCCTTGCCGTAGGTCTGGAGGAAGTCGGCGAACACCGGGTCGGTGTGCAGGGGCACGTGCCCGAAGACGTCGTGGATGATGTCCGGCTCGGGCAGGTAGTCCATCGACGCCTTTGGGCGCACGGTGATGGTGGTCGGGAACTGGCGTTGTGCCAGGAACGCGAAGAAGCTCTTGGCCGGCAGGTACCCGGGAACGCCGTGGCTCGACCAGCCGGTGATCTCGTTCAGGCGCGCGTTGACCTCTCGCAGGTCGGGCACGCGCTCGGCGTTCAGATTGATCACCTTGGCACCGGTGAGGAAGACGTGCGAGCCGAAGTCGACGAGCTGCTCCATGCGTTTCTGGAACAGGTGGCCCCACACCCAGTGATTCTCCTCGGTGTAGAGGTCGAATTGCTGGTTGACCTTCATCGCCTCGATGTCGATCTGGTCGGGCGGCAGGCCCTCCGAGGAGTCGGCTGCGGCCTGGGCCCTGCGGGCCTCTTCGTTATCGATCACCGGCGATTCGAGTGCAGCCTTGCCAACTTCGGTCATCCTGAGGCCTCCTTCGGGCACGGGTCGCTCCCCGCCATCGCGACAACCCAAGTATAGGAGGCGAGAACGCTCAGCGGCGGGCGCCGGCAGAGAGCCCGTGCGCGCTGCGGAAGCTGAACATCGGGCTCAGCCGCTGCAGCAGCCAGCCCGCGGGCAGGGCCAGCAGCGCGGTGTACAGCGCCGACCCGATCCGCGTGCCGATCTCGGTGGCCACCGAGTGCATCACCAGGTTGTCGTACAGCGCACGGATCGAGAGCAGCCCGTACGCGGTGGCGTGCGCGATCGAAGCGCCCATGAACACCAGCAACGCCAGGGTGACGGTGCTCTGGCGGAACATCAGGCCGCGCGACCCGTGGATCGCCTGCGCACCCAGCAGGCACCCGAGCGCGAACGGCCCGAGCACGACGACATCGGCGCCGTCTGTCGTGGGCACCTGGTGGTAGAGGTCCATGATCGCGCCGATGATCAGCGCCGCGGTGGCGAGCGTCATCCACCGGGCCCAGAGCCCGATGAACCCGAGCAGCACGAACAGGAAGCTGGGGACGATCGGCAGCGTGCCGAGCTGGAACGCCGGCGCGAGGCCGACGTCCATGCCGGTGAGCAGCCAGACCGTGATGGCGAAGACGATCCAGTTCATCCGCCGGCGTTCTCCTGGGTCAGAACGCTCGCGTCGTCGGCCTGGTCGTCGGCCGGGATGCGCAGGATCACGGCGCGGGCGCGGGCGGGATCGATGTCCGGCTCGATGATGACGGTCCGGAAGAGGGGGCGGTCCGGCTCGTCGCGCAGGCCTCGGACCCGACCGATGATCAGGCGCTGCGCCGCGGGTGGCCAGTGCGGGTCGTCGAGATACGCCAGATCGCCGACGCTGACGACATCGCTGTCGTCACGCCCGACGTCGGCGATGAGCGTCCCGTCGCCGACGGGGCGCAGCTGGATGCGGGGCGCCTGCTCGAGCGAGGCGAGATCGGTGACGCTCTCGGGGATGATGATCGCTTCGATGAGGCCGGGGCTCAGGCGCTCGTCGGTCAGCAGGTGCACGGAGGACACCTTCGTCGAGACGCTCGAGACCACGCCCAGCAGGTGGTGGGTCGCGCTCACCGCGGTGGCGACGGTGTTGATCGTCACGCCGTCCATCGCGCCTCGGGCGACATCGATCGTGCCCGCGCGGGGATCGGAGCCGACGCGCTTGGCCTCGAGGATCCGGAATGTCTGGCGATCGCCGATCCCCACGCCCTCCTGGAGGGCCTGGATGAGCTGGCGCAGCTCGTGGTTCTCGTCGCTGATGCGCTGGTACTCGGTGAGGTAGAAGTCGCGCAGCTCACGCATCTCTCTGAACTCTGGGGACTCCTCGCGGATCCGCTCGCTCATCGGCTCGCGCAGCCAGCTCTCGAGCATGGCCATGGGGCGCGAGATCGGGGCGACGAGGACGGTGGTCGGCCCCCGGAGGCTGCCGACCCAGCCGGTGAGCTTCGACGGCACGAGCGCCGTGAGCATCAGCACGCCGCACGCGAAGACCAGCAGGCTCTGTGGGCTTATCGATCGTCGGCGTGCCATCGGCTCCGCTCACCACCCGCCCAGAGAGGGGCGAGACCTCGTGCGCCTACGAATCGAGTTCGCTCTCGAGCGTGTCCTTCCACGTCTCGAGGTTGTCGAGGAAGGTCGCCGTGCCGCGGGCGACGCACGTGAGCGGATCCTCGGCGACGCGGACCTCCATCCCCGTCGCATTCGTGATGACCACGTCCATGCCGCGGAGCAGCGAGCCGCCGCCGCAGATCGTGATGCCGTTCTCGACGAGGTCGGCCGCGAGTTCGGGCTCGGCCCGCTCGAGCGTGCGTGTGACGGTCTCGAGGATCGCACCGACGGGCTCCTGGAGGCTCTCGCGGATCTCCTCGCTGGTGACGACCGTCTTGCGGGGGAGGCCGCTGAGGGTGTCGCGCCCGCGCGCCTCCATCGACGTCTCTTCGCCGACGGGCGCCGCCGACCCGATCTCGATCTTGATGCGCTCGGCGGTCTGCTCACCGATCATCAGGTTGTAGGTCTTCTTCATGTGGTTGATGATCGCCTCGTCCATGTCGTCCCCGGCGACGCGCACGGACTCGCAGGTGGCGATATCGGCCAGCGACATGATCGCGACCTCGGTGGTGCCGCCGCCGATGTCGACGATCATCGACGCCGTCGGCTCGGCGAAAGGAAGGCCGGCGCCGATCGCGGCCGCGATCGGCTCTTCGACAAGGTAGACCATGCGGGCGCCTGCTCGGTCGGCGCTCTGGCGGACGGCTTCCTTCTCGACCGCCGTGATCCCCGACGGGACGGCGATCACCACACGCGGGCCGAACGGCCAGCTCCGGCCGTTGACCTTGCGGATGAAGTAGTTGAGCATCGCCTCGGTGATCTCGAAGTCGCTGATCACGCCGTCTTTGAGCGGGCGGATCGCGGTGATCGAACCGGGCGTCTTGCCGAGCATTTCCTTCGCCGACCAGCCGACGGCCTGGCCATTGTTGAGCACGTGGTTCGTGCCCTTCTTCACGGCGACGACGCTTGGCTCGTTGAGGACGATGCCCTCGCCGCGCACAGCGACCAGCGTGTTGCACGTGCCCAGGTCGATTCCCATATCGACGCTGAACCAGCTCAGGAGGCTGTCGAGAACCACTGGCGCGTCACTCCCTATCAGAAACCGACCACCCGAGATCCATCTCGAGTACCAGGCGGCAAGCGGTCGGTCTCACGCAAAATGCACCCACAAGATATCGAAGTTTTCGGACCTTCGCCGCCACATCGCGCAGCCTTCGCGCCCGATTGGCGCAACTTTCTGCAGGTAGCATCTCGCCGCCATGACTGACATCGACCGGATCGGCGTGCTGTTTGTGTGCATGGGCAACATCTGTCGCTCGCCGCTGGCCGAGGGTGTGTTCCTGCACCAGGCCGGCGAGCGCAGGACGCTCGATCGCTATCGCGTGGACTCTGCCGGCACCGGGGGATGGCACTCGGGAGAGCCCGCCGACCCCCGCAGCCTCGCGGTCGCCGAGCGCCACGGCATCGACCTGCCCAGCCGGGCCCGAGTGGTCGAGCCCATGTCGGACTTCGACGAGTTCCCGTGGCTCATCGCGATGGACGAAGCCAATCGCGCAGACCTCGTGGACTTTGGCGCTCCGGAACGCCAGATCCGCCTGCTGCGATCGTTCGACCCCGACCTTGTCGATGTGCCGGACCACCGGCGCGAGGTCCCGGACCCCTACTACGGGGGCCCGGATGGGTTCGACCGGGTCTTCGAGATGGTGGTGCGGGCGTGCGCCGGGCTCCACGGGGCGCTCGAGCGCGCCGCGAAGCCGGAGGACTAGAGACCCACGAGCATGCGCTCGGGATCCTCGATGCACTCTTTAACGTGCCGCAGGAACGTCACGGCGCCCTCGCCGTCGACCACCCGGTGGTCGTAGCTCAGGGCGAGGTACATCATCGGGCGGATCGCCACCTCGCCCGGCTTGTCCGGGTTCTCGATGGGCCGGCGGATGATGTTGTGCATGCCCAGGATGCCTGACTGGGGCGGGTTCAGGATGGGCGTCGAGAGCATCGAGCCGTAGACACCGCCGTTGGAGATCGTGAACGTCCCGCCCTGCATGTCCTCGAGGCCGAGCTTGCCTTCGCGGGCTTTCTTGGCCAGGTCGCCGATGCCCGACTCGATCTCCGCGAAGCTGCGCGACTCGGCGTTGCGCAGCACCGGGACCACGAGGCCTTTTTCCGTTCCGACGGCGACCGCGATGTCGGCATAGTCGTGGTATTCGAGTTCCGGGCCCTTTTCGCCCTGCACGATGAACGCGCCGACGCTCGGCACGCGCTCCAGGGCGCTGACGCAGGCCTTCACGAAGAAGGACATGAACCCGAGCTTGACGCCGTGCTTCTCGAGGAACGAGTCCTTCACGCGGGAGCGGATGGCCATGACGTGGCTCATGTCGCACTCGTTGAAGGTCGTGAGCATCGCGGCGTTGTGCTGGGCTTCGACCAGGCGCACAGCGATCCGCTGACGCAACTGGCTCATCCGCTCGCGACGGGCGTTTCGATTCCCGACCGACGCAGGGGCCTGAGCAGCCGCCGGTGCCTGGGCGACGGCGCCGCCGTTGGGGTGCGTCTGGATGTAGGCGAGCACGTCCTGCTCGCGGACGCGACCGGAGGGGCCGGTGCCGGGGATGCCGTGGAGATCGACGTGGTGCTCGGCGGCCAGCTTGCGCGCCAGCGGTGTGGTGCGCACATCGTCGGCGTCGCCGGCGGCGGGCTGAGGCGCCGGGGCGGGAGCGGCCGGCTCTTCGGCCTTGGGAGCGCCGTTGGCCGGCGCGGCGGGCGCGTCCTCGGTCTTGGGCGAATCAGCGCCCGCGGCCGCTCCCGTCGCGGCAGCGACGGCGGCGGGCTTCTCGGCGCTCTCGTCGATCGAGCCGACGCTCGCGCCGACCTCGACTGTGTCTCCCTCTCCCACGCCGTGCTTGAGCACGCCGGCCGCGGGAGATGGCAGGGGCATGGTGACCTTGTCGGTCTCGAGTTCGACGATCTCCTCGTCGCGCTCGACGTACTCGCCGTCGGCCTTGAGCCAGCTCGAGATCACCGCTTCGGAGATGGACTCGCCCAGTGCCGGGATGACGATTTCTGTAGCCATGTGCAGCGCGGAGGGGAAGGAGAAGGTCGTGTGCGTGCGCCAGACGGCGAACGTGTGAGTGTACCCACGATCGGCTGGGTCGGCGATCGGCCCGGTTCAGACTGCATCGGGCCGATCACGAGGTCCGATGAGGGCGCACCGGGAGGGGCGGAAGGATCAGCGGGCCCCCGCTTTCTGGGGTTCTGCCGCGACCGCGGGGGCGGCGCCGATGGCCTCGGACAGGAATTCCTCGAGCTGCTCGGCGTGCTTGGTCGGCGATCCGGTTGCCGGGGTCGCCGACGCGGGGCGCCCGACGTACGGCAGCTCCCACCCCCAAAGCTCCTGCATCAGGATCGACATGTGCTTCCAGGCACCCATGTTCTTGGGCTCTTCCTGAACCCAGAAGAAGTCGACGTCGTCCGGGTACAGGCTGATGATCTCCTCGAACCGGTCGGCGTGGAACGGGTAGGGCTGCTCGATGCGCACGATCGCGATCTCGCTCTGCTTCCCGACTTCTTCGCGACGCTTTACCAGGTCGTAGTAGACCTTCCCGCAGCACAGGATCAGGCGCTTGACCTTGCGCTTGGCGGTCTTCGTGGTGATCGTCTCGTCGTCGAGGATCTCCTGGAACGACCCCGACTCCAGCTGGGAGGCTCGGGAGGTGGCCACCGGGTGGCGGAGCAGGCTCTTGGGCGTCATCACGATCAGGGGTTTGCGGAACGGACGCTTCACCTGGCGACGCAGCAGGTGGAAGTACTGCGCAGGCGTCGTGGGGTAGGTCACCTGCATGTTGTCGTCGCCGCAGAGCTGGAGGAATCGCTCCAGGCGGGCGGACGAGTGCTCCGGCCCCTGGCCCTCGTACCCGTGCGGCAGCAGGAGCGTGAGGCTGCTCCAACGCTGCCACTTGGCCTCGGCCGAGGCGATGTACTGATCGATGATGACCTGCGATCCGTTCGCGAAGTCGCCGAACTGCGCTTCCCACAGCACGAGCGGGTCCGGCGACGCGAGGCTGAACCCGTACTCGAAGCCCATGCAGCTGAATTCGCTCAGGGGGCTATCGAAGACCGCGAGCCTGGCCTGCCGGGTGACGCCCTGCTCGTTCTCGGTGCCCGGTCCGTTCTCGGGATCCCCGAGCTCGCCCATCTCCCGGATGTGGTTCAGCGGGACGTACACCTCGGCGGTGTCCATGTCGCGGAGCGCCGCGTGGCGGTGGCTGAACGTCCCGCGACGGGAGTCCTGGCCGGTCAGGCGGACGAGGTGGCCGTCGACCAGCAGCGATCCGATGGCCAGCGCCTCGGCGGTGCCCCAGTCGAAGGCCTGGTCGTCCTTGATGCATGCCGAACGCGCCTGGAGCGTCTTGATCAGCTTGCGGTGCGGGGTGAAACCTTCCGGCCAGCGTCCGAGCGAATCGGAGATCTCGACGAGCGTGTCGTGGTCGACGCCGGTCTCGACCGGATCGAAATCGAAGCTCGTTGTCAGCCCGGCCCAACGCCGGTGACCGGGGTCCGGGGTGGGATCGACCGGGGTGTCCTTAATCTTTTCGTACGCGCGATCGAGTTCTTCGTCGAGCGAGCGCCGGATCTCGTCCATGTCCTTCTCATTGATCACACCCTCGGCAAGCAGGCGCTCGGCGTAGGTCTTCAGGACGGACGGCTTGCGTTTGATCTGTGCGTAGAGGAGCGGCTGCGTGAACGCGGCCTCGTCGGTCTCGTTGTGACCATGCAGGCGGTAGCACTGCATGTCGATCACAACGTCCTTCTTGAACTTCATCCGGTAGTCGATCGCCAGTTTGGCGACGTGGACCACTGCCTCGGGGTCCTCGCCGTTGACGTGGAAGATCGGCGCTTCCAGCATCTTGGCGATGTCGGTGCAGTAGCGCGTGGACCGCGCGTCTTCCTGGCCGGTGGTGAACCCGATAAGGTTGTTGATGACGATGTGCACGCAGCCGCCAACCGTGTACCCCTCGAGCTGAGAGAGATTGAAGGTCTCGGCGACGACGCCCTGCCCGATGAACGCGGCGTCGCCGTGCATGAGGATCGGCACGTGGCGTTCGCGGGCCCGGTCGCCCGCCAGGCGCTGCTTTGCGCGGCAGCGCCCGAGCACGACGGCGCAGGCCGACTCGAGGTGCGACGGGTTGGAGGCCATGCAGATCCACACGTGCTTGCCCGAGCGGAGCACGCGGTTGGAGCTGAATCCGCGGTGGTACTTCACGTCACCGCCGCCGAGCGCGGCGTCTTCCAGCCAGGCGTCCTCGAACTCCGTGAAGATCTGCTCGTACGTCTTGCCCACGATATTGGTCAGGACGTTTAGGCGCCCGCGGTGGCTCATGCCCATCACGAGTTCGGTCACGCCGTACTCGTCGCCCGACGCCTCGACCATCTGGTCAAGCATGGGGATGAGTGACTCGCCACCCTCGAGGCTGAAGCGCTTCACGCCCGGGTACCGCTTGCCGCAGAACTTCTCGAACAGCTCCGCCTTGTGGAGCTGGTACATGATGTGCACGCGCTCGCCGCGCGAGTAGGGCGTCGCGTTGCGCGACGATTCCATGCGGTGCGCCAGCCACTGATGCTCGTCCTCGTCGGTGATGTGGCTGAACTCGACGCCGATCGAGCGGCAATAGGTCTGGTCGAGGATCTCGATGATGGTGCGCAGCGGAATCGGTGAGCCGTCGGGAGACAGCGAGCCGGCGTCGAACGTCGTCTCCAGATTGGAGTCATCGAGTCCGTGGAACGACGGATCCAGCGAAGGTGGCAACGGACGCTCGCGACCGAACGGGTCGATCTCGGCGCACAGGTGCCCGACCTTTCGGTAGGACTCGATGAGGTTCGCGACCGCGGCCTGCGCGCGATCCTCGACGATCTTGGCATCGCCGGCCATCGCCGGCTGCGCCGCGCCGTTCGACTGTGCCGCGCCACCGGCGCCGAGTCTCGGCGAGGCGTGGGCCAGGTCGAAGCCCTCGAAGAACCGGCCCATGTCGGCGGGGACCGACTGCGGGTCGAGCTTCCAGCGCGTGTACTGCTCTTCCAGGTACCCGGCGTTCCAGCCATTGACCGATGCCGTCGTCGGTTTCGGTGCGTCGCTCATCGGACTCTTTCAGGGGCCGCGGCCCCCCGGGTTGCGTGCGGAACGGAGTGGTCATTCCCGCCGCCGACGCCCCCGAATCGGCGACCACGAAGGATGATCGGGGATTCTAGGAGGAGCATCGGGCCGTGTCGGCCCGCACCTGCGAGAAATCGGTGAACAGACGCCGGCCGGCGGCTGGTAGTCTCTCGCGGCCGGGAGCCCTCGGGCCGATGAATGGAATGCTGAACCTCAGAGAGGACTCGGAGCGATGGATCGATTCGACCTGTGCGTGATCGGCAGCGGCCCCGCCGGCCAGAAGGCGGCGGTCCAGGCCGCCAAGCTGGGCAAGAGGGTTTGTGTCATCGAGCGGTCGGAGGTCGTCGGTGGCGCCGCGATCAACACCGGCACCATCCCTTCCAAGAGCCTCCGAGAGGCGATCCTGCACCTCTCAGGCTTCAAGCACCGGGCGATGTTCGGCGAGAGCTACACCGTCAAAGAGCGGATCACCATCGAGGACCTGATCTACTGGTGCCAGCACATCATCAAGGCCGAGATCGAGATCACCCGCTCGCAGCTCACCCGGAACGGCATCCAGATCTTCCGCGGCGAGGGCTGCTTCACCAACCCCGAGTGGATCGGGGTGGTCCACGGGTCCGACGTCCAGGGGATCAACGCAGAGAAGATCCTCATCGCCACGGGGTCACGCCCCGCACGACCCGGCCACATCCCCTTCGACAGCACCCACGTCGTCGACGCCGACGCGCTGCTCCGATTGCCTCACCTGCCCAGGACCCTGCTCGTGGTCGGGGGCGGCGTGATCGGCACCGAGTACGCCTCGATGATGCAGGCGCTCGGGGTGAAGGTGACCCTCGTCGAGGGGCGCAATCGCGTGCTTGACTTCCTCGATTCCGAGATCGGCGAGGCGCTGCAGTACCACCTGCGTCGGAACGAGATGACGCTCCGCATGGGCGAGAAGGTCGTCAAGGTCGAAGTGGTCGAAGCCCCCGCCAACGCGTCGAGCCACGACGGACGCCTGGTCGAGGCGACCCTCGAGAGCGGGAAGAGGCTGCGGGCCGAGTGCCTGCTCTACTGCGTCGGGCGCGAGGGCAACTCCAAGAGCCTCGAACTCGGGAAGATCGGCCTCTCTGCGGACTCCCGCGGCCGGATCCCCGTCAACGAGCACTACCAGACCGAGGTCGCCAACGTCTACGCGGTCGGTGATGTCATCGGGTTCCCGGCGCTCGCGTCGACCAGCATGGAGCAGGGGCGCCTGGCCGCGTGCCACATGTTCGGCTACGACTCCGAGACCTTCCGGGAGCTGTTCCCCTACGGCATCTACTCGATCCCCGAGATCTCGATGGTCGGGTGGACCGAGGATCAGCTGACCGAGCAGGACATCCCGTTCGAGAGCGGCGTCGCCCAGTACAGGGAGATCGCCCGCGGGCAGCTCCTGGGCGATGTGGACGGCATGCTCAAGCTGCTGGTCCACCAGGACAGCCGCGCGGTGCTGGGCGTCCACTGCATCGGGAGCGGGGCGACCGAGATCGTGCACATCGGGCAGGCCGTGATGGCGCTCCAGGGTACGGTGGACTACTTCATCAACACGGTCTTCAACTACCCGACGCTGGCCGAGTGCTACAAGGTGGCGGCCCTGAACGTCTCCAATAAGCTCGCCCACATGTGAGCCCGGTGGGTTTGCGGACGTTCTCGGGCAGCACCGCCGACCCAGCCCGCGCATCTGCCCTCGCCGGGGCCCGGCCCCGGATTCGCCGTTTGACCCCGCTCGCCCCCTATCCGATGCCCTGATTGTGCGGGTTCCGCGCGCCGTGGTGTGCGCGGGGGGCCGGACTGTGTGCACGGATGGAAGGCGAGGCGAGCTGTGGATAAAGCGAGTCTGATCGGTCTCGTCGTCGGCCTGGGGATGATCGTGCTCGTCTTCTACAAGGCGTCGCACGGCAACTGGGCGATGTTCTGGTCCGACAAGGGCCTGTACATGGTGGGCGGCGGCTGCGTGGCGGTGATCTTCATGGCGATGCCCATGGACAAGATCAAGCAGCTGCCCGGCTATATCAAGACGTTCATGTTCGAGAAGGGCATGAGCACGCTCGAGGTCATCGAGCTCATGAACAAGCTCAGCGAGAAGGCCCGTCGCGACGGCATCCTCTCGCTCGAAACCGAGATGGCCAACATCAAGGAGCCGTTCCTCACCAACTCGCTGAAGATGGCGATCGACGGCGTCGACCCCGACGCGATCGAGTCGGTCCAGCGACTCGAGATCCTGGCGATGCACGAGCGCCACAAGGCGGGCAAGAAGTTCTTCGACCTCATCAAGGTCTACGCACCGGGCTGGGGCCTTGTCGCCACGCTGATCGGCCAGATCGGCATGTTCGCCTTCCTCGGCGGCTCGATCGAGGTCATGGGCCACATGCTCGCGGTCGCGGTTGTCGCGACCATGTACGGCGCCGTTGCCGCCAACTGCATCGCCGGCCCCATGGGCGACAAGCTCGGGATGCGCTCCGCCGAGGAGATCCTCAACAAGGAGATGATGCTCCAGGGCGTCCTCTCGATCCAGAACGGCGACAACCCGCGCACCACCATGGACAAGATGACCGCGTTCATGAGCCAGTCCGGCCGGGCCAAGATGAAGCTCGCCGCCTGATCACCCGTGTGAGGAGGAGCCACCCGTGGCCGAAGAGCACGAGGAACATTCAGGCGGTGCAGACCACGAGGGCGGCGGCGGTGGCCACGGCGGTGGTGGCGGCGGCCATGCCATGGAGGAGGAGCATGAGGAGGGCGTGGCGGAGTGGATCGTCTCCTTCGCCGACAACGCTCTGCTCCAGATGGGCTTCTTCGTCATCCTGCTCGCGCTGAACATGAAGCCGGATTCCAACGGCCACGGCGGTCGTCCGTCCGAGGACGACAACACCGCCGAGCCGTCGGTCGCCATGGTCGACGGCGCGATCGCGATCCGCGAGGCGTTCAACAACCCGGTCAACATGTCGTCGTCCGAGATGGTCGACGCCCCGCTCATCCGGCGCATCATCCAGCGCCGCGAAGGCACCAGCCTGGAGGACGGCCCCCCCGGCGACCGGCGCAACGTCGAGTCTGTGCGCCCGACCGACTACCGGCGCGAGGGCGGCCTGATCATCTTCGATGAGGGCTCGGCGACGATCGACGAGCACGGCATGGAGGTCGTCAAGTCGCTGGCGTCCAAGTTCGCCGGGCGCAAGACAATCCTCGAGATCCGGGGCCACACGAGCCTCGCCGAGGCCTATCGCCCGATGGACAAGGGCATGGCCCTGAGCTTCGAGCGTGCCATGGGCGTGTTCCACCAGCTCGCCGACGCGGGCATCCGGCCCGACCAGATGCGCGTCGTGTCCGTCGGCGCCGGCGATCGCGCATCGCCCCAGGCCCGGGCCCGCGGCGAACGCGTGAACAACCAACGCGTCGAGATCATCGTCACCGACGAGAACCTGCCCGACGATCCCTACTCCAAGGATCCCAGCGGCGGCTGAACGCCCGGCTAGCTCCGCCCGAAGCGGCGCTCCAGCTCGGCGATCGTCATGCGGATCGTGGTCGGCCTGCCGTGCGGGCAGTTGCTGGACCGCTCGATCCGCTCGCGCATCGCCAGCAGCTCTTCCAGCTCGCTCTGGCTCATCGCGTCGCCGGCTTTGATCGCCGCCTTGCACGACATCATGTCGAGCACCTCGTGCAGCGCCGCCTCGCGCATCGACGCGGCGCTCTCGCCCGAGGGGCCGATCTTGGCCCAGCCCTCGGCATCGGCGCGTTCGAGCAGCTCGTCCATGAACGCGCCGGCCTCGACGCCCCGCTCAAGCAGCAGCGTGGGGAACGCGCTCACGCCGATCGAGCCGGGGCCGAGCGCCCGCGCCTCGATCCCCAGCGCCTCGGTCAGCCACGCCAGCGATTCGAGCATCTCGATGCGATCGCCCGGGGCGTCCATCACCAGCGGCACGAGCATGCCCTGGGATTCCAGCGCTCCCATGCGCTCGATGCCGTCGAGCAGCTTCTGGAACATGGCGCGCTCGTGCAGCGCGTGCTGGTCGATGATCACCAGCCCTTGCTCGTCCTGCGTGACCAGGAACGAGTCGTGCACCTGGAGAACCTTCTCTGCCCGCCGGGCCTGGGGCAGCGGCGTTTCGACGGTCGACGGCGCCTGCTCGAAACGCTCGATGGCCTCGCGGGTCGCGCCGTAGTCCAACCGGGGCGATGAGGTCGAGGGCATCGCCTGCTTGAACTCGCGCGCGAACGACTCTCCGGTGGTCGCCGGGCCGGCGCTTGGCGCGACCGGCGGTACGCTGCGCTGGGCCCACGGGTTCTCGCGCACGCTCGGGGTCAGGTCGGCCCCCGCCAGCGCCGCCTTCACGCTCCGCAGCACCGCCGAGTGCACCACGCCCGAGTCGCGGAAGCGCACCTCGCTCTTGGCGGGGTGGACGTTGACGTCGACAGAAGCTGGATCGACCTGGATCATGATCAGCGCCGCCGGGTGGCGTCCCGGCTCGATCAGCCCCCGGTAGGCCTCCTTCAGGGCGTGCTGGATCGTCTTGTCGCGCACGGGCCGGCCGTTGATGAAGATGTGCTGCTTCTTGGTGTTCTGGCGGGCCAGTTCGGGCAGCCCGGCCATGCCCCAGATCGCGGCGGTGCGATCGTCGTCGTAAGCGTCGGCGCTGACCTCGAGGTAGGCCTCGTCCATCTCGGCTCCGAGCAGCGCGAGCGCGCGCTCCCGAGGACCCTGCCCGGGGGGCACATCGATCAGGTCGCGCCCGTCGCAGGAGAGGGTGAACCCGACGCCGGGGTGGGCGAGCGCCAGGTCGCGCACGATGTCGGCGCAGTGGTTCTGCTCGGTCTGGGGCGTGCGCAGGAAGCGCCGGCGGGCGGGGGTGTTGAAGAACAGGTTGCGCACGCCCACGCGCGTGCCCACCGGCCCGGCCTCGGGGCGGGCCTCGCCCCGGGTGTCGCCCTCGATGTCGATCACCGAGGCGCTGGTGTCGTCCGCGCTGCGCGAGCGGATCGACAGGCGCGACACCGAGGCGATCGACGCCAGCGCCTCGCCCCGGAACCCCATGGTGCCGATGCGAGTCAGGTCTTCGGCGGACTCGATCTTGCTGGTGGCGTGGGGCGCCAGCGCCAGCGGCAACTGCTCGGGCGGGATGCCGCTGCCGTCGTCGGTCACGCGGATGAGCTCGATGCCCCCGCGCTCGAGCTCGACGCCAATACGCGTCGCCCCGGCGTCGAGGGCGTTGTCGACCAGTTCCTTCACGACCGACGCCGGGCGCTCGACCACCTCGCCGGCGGCGATCTGGTTCGCCACCAGCGCCGGGAGCCTGCGGATCTCGGGGCGGGCGGTGCTCACATCCGTGTGGAGCGTGCTGTCCATCGCGTGCATCCTACCACCCGCCTCCGGCGATTACCCTGTTGCCCACGCCCATGAGCTCCGACCACCTCCCCACCGAGCAGTACACCTACGACGGCCTGCCCGCACTGAGCCCGCGCACGCTCCACAACCGGCGCGAGCGCGTGTTCCTGGTCTTCGCCGGCGTCTTCCTGGGCAGCCTGGCGATGCTCAACGTGCTGGGCATCACCCGCTTCATCAAGCTGTGGGACACCGGCGCGACGATCGGCACGACCGACATCGTCTTCGGTGTGGCCGTCGGCGTGCTGCCCTACCCGATCACATTCCTCTGCACCGACTTCATCAGCGAGCTCTACGGGCGCAAGCGGGCGAGCCAGGTGGTGTGGGTGGGGTTCATCCTGAACATCTGGGTGGTGCTGATCCTGTGGGTGGGCGGCCTGCTGCCGGGCTACACGGCGCTCGACCCGGCCACCGGCATGCCGCCCCAGCCGGAGTGGGACGCGACGGCAGGCGTGTATCGCGAGACGGGCTGGACGTTCTTCCAGGTGCGCTCGCTGGCGTTCGGGGCGGTGGCAGCGTCGATGATCGCCTACCTCGCGGCGCAGCTCGTGGACGTCCACGTGTTCCACTTCTGGAAGAAGCTGACGAACAACAAGTACCTCTGGCTGCGCAACAACTGTTCCACGCTGGTCAGCCAGCTCGTCGACACGACGTCGGTGATCCTGATCACCCACTTCTACGCCAAGGCGCTCCCCATCGACGACAGCGGCTCGCTCGGCCTGCAATTGCTGCTGTTCATCGCGACCGGCTACGTGTTCAAGATGCTGTGCGCGCTGGCGGACACGATCCCGTTCTGCATCGGCGCCGTGTGGCTCGCCCGCCACCTCAGGCTGCCCCCGCCCGGTCTGCCCGACCCGCCTGCTGCGGCTGCTGTCGAGGCGGGTGTGGGGTAGGCGGTACCCTGACGCCCATGCCAGACACCATCTTCTCCAAGATCATCGCCGGCGAGATTCCCTGCCATCGCGTCTACGAAGACGAGCACGTCCTGGCGTTCCTCGACATCGGGCCGCTCAGCGAGGGGCACACGCTGGTGATCCCCAAGGAGCCGGCCGTCACGCTCGGAGAGCTGAGCGACGAGGCCGGCGCGGCGCTCGGGCGGGTGCTGCCGCGGGTGTGCCGGGCGGTCGCGCAGGCCACCGGGTGCGCCGATTACAACGTCGTGCAGAGCAACGGGCGCGGGGCCAACCAGGAGGTGATGCACGTGCACTTCCACATCATCCCCAAGCCGGACCCCGAGCAAGGGCTGGTGGTCTCCTGGCGGGCCGGCGAGATCGACCACGGCGCGGGGGCCGATCTGGCCAAGAAGATCGCCTCGCATGTCGCCTGAGGCGGGCTCCGGACCGAAACCCCGAACACGGCGGGCGGAACAACCGAAGACACTCCAGCGGGCCCGGCGCCCGCTGGCCTCCCCCTTGGCGACACCCCCGACCCGGAGCCGGCACCATGATCACGCTCAAGCGCACCAAGAGCCCGGCCAGGGCCGACGATTCGCAGTCCGAGCCCCGCACCGTGCGCGCCCGCCTTCGCGGCATCGCCCGCGAGTGGCTCCTGCCGCTGATCGTCGTGCTGGCGATCCTCACGCCCGTGCGCAGCGTCATCGCCGACTGGCACGACGTGCCCACCGGATCGATGGAGCCGACGATACTGCCCGGCGACCGGATCATGGTGAACAAGCTTTCGTACGGTCTGCGTGTGCCCTTCACCAGCCGCTGGATCGCGACGTGGGACGCGCCTGCGCGGGGCGAGATCTGCGTGATGCACTCCCCCGCCGACGGCACGCGCCTGGTCAAGCGGGTGATCGGCGTGCCGGGCGACGTGGTCTCGATGATCAACAACCGGATCTACGTGAACGGTGCGCCGCTGGACGTGGGCGAGCTCACCCGGGCCGAGATCGACGCGCTGGACGCCTCGGTGCGCAGCGTGGGCGGGCGCACGTGGATGACCGAGCGCCTTGGCGGGCGCGAGCACCTGATCCAGATCACCCCGGGCAAGGGCGTGCCCCGCTCGTTCGCGCCGATCACGGTGCCGGCCTCCATGTACCTGGTGATGGGCGACAATCGCGACGAGAGCGCCGACTCGCGGACGTTCGGGTTCGTGCCCTTCGAGTCGTTCCGGGGCCGGGCGTTCGCCGTGGCCTTCAGCCTGGACCGCCAGGGCTGGTGGCTGCCCCGGACGAGCCGCTTCTTCCGCGATCTCGACTAGCCCCCGAATCTCCGAAGCGCGACTATCTTCCTAGGATGCTGCGATGAGCAGCACCCGGCAGGGAATCTCGCGTCGCCTGTACCTCGACAACGCCGCCACGAGCAGCCCCAAGCCGCCGGCGATGCTGGCGGCGATGGTGGACTACGTGCAGCGCCTGGGGGGCTCGCCGGGGCGCGGGGCGTACCACGAGGCACGCGAGGCGGGAAGGCTGGTCGACGAGTGCCGTGCGCGCATCTGCACGCTGATCGGGGCGCGCGACCCGGACCACGTGATCTTCACGCTCAACACGAGCGACGCGCTGAACCTGGCGATCAAGGGGATGGTCGAGGGAGCGCTGGCCGAGGGTCGCGAGCGCGTCCACATCATCACGACCGACATGGACCACAACAGCGTGCTGCGCCCGCTCAACGCGCTGAGTGAGCGCACGGGCGAGCGCGTGGCCCACACGCGCATCGAAGCCGATGCGCGCACGCAGCGGGTGGATCCCGAGGCGATCCGGCGGGCCATCGAGGGGAATCCGGGCACGCTGCTGGTCGCGCTGAATCACGCGAGCAACGTGACGGGGACCATCCAGGATGCGCGCGCGATCGGGGCGATCTGTCGCGAGGCGGGCGTGTGCTTCCTGCTGGATGCCGCGCAGTCGCTGGGGCACATCCCGGTGGACGTCGATGACCTGAGCGTCGACCTGCTCGCATTCCCGGGCCACAAGGGCCTGCTGGGCCCCAGCGGCACAGGAGGGCTGTGGATCCGCCCCGGCATGGAGCGGCGCGTGGCGACCCTGCGCGAGGGCGGCACCGGCTCGCGCAGCGAGGACGACGTGCAGCCCGAGGCCCTGCCCGACAAGTACGAGCCGGGCTCTCCGAACGCGATGGGCATCATCGGCCTGGGCGAGGGCGTGCGCTTTCTGCTGGAGTTCGAGCACGCGGGGCTGCGGGGCATCGAGGCGATCCGCGCCCACGAGCGCGAGCTGATGGGCGCATTCCTCGAGGGGATCGAGGGCGTCGAGGGCCTGACGCTCTTCGGCCCACGGGATGTCGACGGGCGCGTCGGCGTGTTCACGATCGCGATCGAGGGTCTGGGCGCGCACGAATGCAGCGCGATCCTGGAGAGTGAGTTCGGCGTGCTGACGCGCGCGGGAATCCACTGCGCGCCGGGCGCGCACGAGACGATCGGTACCACTGATCAAAGCGGCGCGGTGCGCCTGAGCCTCGGGCCGTTCCTGACGGTCGAGGACGTGCGCTACGCGGCTGGGGCGCTGGTGGAGGTTGCGCGGGCGGGGGCTGCGGTGTAGCTCCTACGATTGGGCGTGAAGCGCACGGCCTACGCTATCTGGCGATTTCTCCAGCGCGATTGGGAGCGGTACCGAAACAAACCGCGTTTCGTCAGGGCGCGCGAAGAGCGGCTTCGTCACTGCTCGTACTGCTGGTACGACCTGACCGGGATTGAGTCTCAAGATTGTCCCGAGTGTGGCTGTGATCGGAGCCGATCTGAGTCGGTCTGGACCGATGGCAGATTCCACCTCAGGACTGCACTGGCTGTCAGTGCGACATGGATGGTGCTTGTGCTTTCTGCACTCGGGGTCAATCTGATCTGGATCAACCGGATTGACAGCGAATCTCCAACGGTGCTCGCCGACATGTTGCTGTGGTCCAAGTCATTGATCGCAACGCGACTGTGCACCAACTTCAGCCTCATACTCTTGGGTTTCGTTTCCATTTTCCGTACCGTCCATCAGCGACACCTGATGATCCGCCTCTGTGCCGCCGTTCTTCTGCCGACGCTTGCGTTGTGGTTGATATCGACTCTGCTGAGCCTGCTCTTCTATCCCGATTTTGGCAGCAACACGCCCTAGCGAGACTGCGGTGGTGTGCATCCGACAAGCGCGCCCGGCGTATCTTCAAGGCGGTGGCCGGCATCGAACCCTGCAATCGCTGTGAGTACGACCTGACCGGGATCTCTGCCGATGTGTGTCCCGAATGCGGCGCATCAAAGTCGATACGGCGCTCGGTCTGGCGTGACGGCGGCGTCCGCCCGTGGCTGATCGTCGCCGGTTCGCTGCTCGCGTCCGCGCCGCTGCTCTTGGCCTACCCGCTGGTGCTCGCCGCCGGAAGGCTCTCAAAGCACATGGGCTCGGATGAGTGGCAAATCGTTCAACTCGCGATTAAGGGCGCGTGCATCGGCGTGAGCGTCATCGGATCGCTGTGGATGATGCGTCTCGCGGTTCTCGGTACGACTCATCCCATCAATCAGCTCCAGAGACGCCTGATCCCGTGTGCGTCGATGGGCTCGGCCGTGCTTGTGGTGATCGTTCAAACTCAGAACTGAGCGCGTCGCCCCGCATCCCCCCACCCCTCCCCCGCGTATCTCTCTGCGTCATGTCCCGCGCGCCCATCTCGAGATCGGTTAGTGAGGCCTACGCGAGGCTCGACGCCTCGTGGCGCGATCGCTGGACCGGGGTGTGCCGGCGTTGCGAGTACCCGGTGCGTGGGCTGCCGGGGCCCTCTCCTCGGTGCCCGGAGTGCGGCGACGCGATCGACGCGAAGCGGGACCTGTGGGAAGACGGTCGCCACACGCTGGGCGTGGCGACCGCCATCAGCACGATGGTCGGCTTCGCCATCGCGATGTCGTGGATCGCGGCGCTGCGCTACTGCGTGTGGTCGATAACCAATCTCGGAGGCCGGCCCCGCGGCCTCGAACTCGCCGTGCCCCTGGTGGTGCTGATGCTCGCCAGCCTCGCCGGGCTGGTGATCGTGATGCGCACCGCCACGCTGCACACGCGGGACCTGCGCCACGCCGTGTGGCGCTGGGTGATCTGCGCCACGGCATGCCTGCTGGCCAGCTGGCTGCTGTGGTTCGCGGGCGCGGGCGTGCAGATCGAGATGCTGCTGGCGCCCTAGGCCTCGATCGTCAGGAAACGGCTCAGGTAATCGTCGATGTCCGGCGCGTCCGGGCGCGACAGCACCGTCTCAACCCAGGCGTTGCGCTCGTGCCAGCAGACCTGAAGGTCCCACACGCAGATCGACTCGTCGCCCTCGGCCTCGCGCCAGGGGCCGAGCGGTTCGCGATCGCGGAGCATCACACGGATCGGGAACTCATTCTCCCGCCCCCACCAGGCGAGCACGACGTAATCGACCCGCGCGCCCTGGTTGAAGATGCACACGCCCACACCGAAGCGCCCGTCCGCCACGGGAGGCTGGGTGAGCCACCGGGCGGCGCCGAGTTCCAGGCCCTCTTCGTAGCCCGCGCCTTGGAAGGGCGTGCCGGCGCACGTGATCGTGTAGTGCTTGAGCTTCCATCCCGAGACCTCGCGCACGCCCTGTGGCGTGATCGGTCTCGGGGCGTACGCGCCGCTGATCGGCACGGCGTTCGTGCCGGGCGTCGCGCTCACGATGCGTCCCCCGCGCCGGGCTCGGCGCGCCGCGGGCGCGGCACCAGTTCACCCGAGCAATTGGGGCACACGTGGTTGGTCTTCTCGGTGCACGCGCGGCAGAACGTGCACTCGTACGTGCAGATGTACGCCTCGCCGGTCGCCTCGAGCGGCGCGTGGCACGTCTGACAGGCTGTCTTCATCTCGAGCGCCATGACCTGATCCTAGATCCCCAACTCGTCCCATCGCTCATCAACCCGCTCGACGACCTCATCCGCCATTTTGATCAGCGGGGGCCAGGCGCGCACGGGGTGGGCGCTCGTCGAGTCTTCGCTGGTCTTGGGCGTGGCGTCGAAGGCGACGCTGCGCCGGTCGTCCGCCCAGACTATGTCGCGGTCCGGGCTGGAATTGGCGACCCAGTGGAAGAGCGCCCCGTCGAGATCGTCGAGGTCGATCGAGCGGTCGAGCACGATCACGAACCTCGGCACTCCCTCGGCGCCCTCTTCCAGGCACTGCGAGGCGATCTCGCGCCCGTGGCCCGGGCGCTGCTTGTCGATGGTCACCAGCAGCCACCCCGAGCCCAGCTCCTCGGGCAGGCGAGCGTCGACGACGCCGTCGATCGAGCCGACCCGCTGCATGATGCGATCGGCCTCCTGCGCATCGGGCGCGCTCCCGCCCGCGCCGGTCGCGGGGAAGCCCCCCGCTGCCTCGTCGGGGAGCTTGCGCGTGCAGTCGAAGCCGATCTTGGTGCCGGCGCCGAGGCGTGGAGCCGCGTGGTCGAGGATGTCCAGCGGGCCGAGGACGAGCTCGATGTCGCGACCGGGCAGGCAGTGCGCCGCGGCGGCGCGCATGACGCCGGGCATGTCGTGGACGTCGACGTCGTCGTCGACGACGAACACGCACTTGGTCCAGCTCATCTGCCCGGCCCCCCACACGCCGTGCATGACGCGGCGCGCATGGAACGGGTAGTGCTTGCGGATCTTGATGTTGGCGACGTTGTGGAACGCGCCGTACATCGGGAGGTCGTAGTCCTCGATGTCGGGCAGGATCGTCTTGAGCAGGGGCAGCATGATCCGCTCGGTGGCCTTGCCCAGGTAGTAGTCCTCCTGGGGGGGCAGGCCGACGATCGTGGTCGGGTAGATCGCGTCGCGCCGGCGCGTGATCGCGGTGACCTCGAGCAGGGGATAGCGATCGGGCATCGAGTAGAAGCCGGTGTGGTCGCCGAAGGGGCCCTCGAAGACGGCGCCCGGCCCCAGCGCGCCCGCCTCCGGGTCGCGCGGATCCCAGCCGATGAAGCCCGCCTCGGTCGAGACGTAGCCCTCGATGACGATGTCGGCGTTGGCCGGCACCCACAGCGGGACCGTCACGCCGCGGCAGAGCTCGATGCCCTTGCGATTGAGGAACCCCGCCATGAGCAGCTCGCTGATGCCCGGGGGCAGCGGGCAAGTCGCGGCGTAGGGCAGCACGCTCTCGCCCCCGAGGGCGATGGCGACCGGCATTCGCCTGCCGGCCTTCTTCCAGCTGCGCCAGTGGGCGGCGCCGTCGTGGTGCATGTGCCAGTGCATCGCCATCGTGCGCTGGCCGAGCATTTGCACGCGGTACATGCCGATGTTGTGGCTCGTGGGTTTGGAGGCATCCTCGTCGCGCGCGTGGATCGTGTGGATGCCCGCGAGGGTGATGTAGCGCCCCGCGAAGTCGTTGAGGAAGGCCTCGGAGCGATCGACGCCGGGGATCCCGTCGTTGATGCCCGCCGGGTAGCCCACGCCCTCGAAGTCACCGTCGAGGGGCCAGCACTTGATGATCGGGAGCGTGCGCAGGTCGACATCGGCGTCGCGCTCGATGACTTCCTGACAGGAGCCGCGTCCGGAGCGGCGCTTTGGGGGCACGCGCAGGAGGGGGGCGAACTGGCGCGCCTTGGCGATGGCGTCGCCCAACGAGGTCGGGGGTTCGGGCTTGACCAGCTCGCCGATGGTCCGGGCGATGGCCTCGAACCCCCCCGCTCTGGGTCCGGCTGGCAGGCCCGGGCCGGCCTCGGCGCAGCCCAGGGCCATCTCCATGCGCCGGTACGAGCCGAACGCGTTGATGAGCACCGGGATCTGCGAGCCCGAGGGGTTCTCGAAGAGAAGCGCCGGCCCGCCGAGGCCGGATCCGGACGGATCGGTCCGGGAGGCAGATCCCGACGGCGCGTGCGGGCAGGGCGACTTGCTGACGCGATCGGCGATCTGGGCGATCTCGAGATTGGGTGAAACGGACGCGCCCACGCGCCGAAGCTCTCCGGCCTGCTCCAATGCGTTCACGAAATCGCGGGTCGTCCGATACACGGCTCCGATGATAGGGTTGGGGAGGCCTGGGACACGGGCTCGCTCGATTCGTCTGTGCACCCGCCGGATCGGGGGGAATCGCGAGCCGAAAAATCGGAAAGGGATCAGGTCCGGGCGGCATTCGCCCGGCCTCCCCGGCATCAACGGAGCCCACACCGTGACGGCCAACGGAATCGCGTCTGACTACGCCATCGACATCCTGAACGTCTCCAAGACGTACAAGGGACGCGTGCGCGCCCTGCAGGACGTCGCGATGCGCGTTGAGCGTGGCGAGGTGTTCGGGCTGCTCGGGCCGAACGGCGCCGGCAAGTCCACGCTCGTCAAGATCCTCATGACGGTCATCCGGGCCTCGAAGGTGCACGGCACCATGCTGGGCTCGAAGGTCGGCTCCAAGGCCGCCCTCTCGCGCGTGGGCTACCTGCCCGAGCACCACCGCTTCCCCGAGTACCTCACCGGTGCGCAGGTGCTGGACTACTACGCCTCGCTGGCGGGTGTCCCCCGCAAGCTGCGCCAGAAGCGCATCGGGATGCTGCTCGACCTCGTCGACATGACCGACTGGGCCAAGACTCGGGTCAAGGGCTACTCCAAGGGCATGCGCCAGCGCATCGGCATCGCCCAGTCGCTGATGAACAACCCCTACCTCGTGCTGCTCGACGAACCGACCGACGGCGTCGACCCCCAGGGCCGGCGCGAGATCCGCAAGATCCTCCAGCGCCTCAAGGCGCAGGGGACGACAGTGTTCCTGAACTCGCACCTGCTCAGCGAGCTGGAGATGGTCTGCGATCGCGTGTCGATCCTCGTGCAGGGGCGGGTGTCCATGCAGGGGACAATCGACGAGCTCACCCACGACCAGCGGCGCTACGAGATCCACCTCATCGTGCCCCAGTCGATGAGCGAATCGACGAACCGCGTCGCCGAGTCGATCCCCGCAAGCCTCGAGCGCCTCCCCGACGAGCCCAACGCGCTGGAAGACACGCGCATGCACGAGCTCACGGGCGGTCGGCCTACGCACACCGGCAGGCTGGTGAGCGGCGAGGAGGTCGAGGTCCGCGAGGGGCGCGTCTCGATCAAGACGCAGGACGCCGAGCGGATCCAGTCGACGGTCGACCAGCTGCGGCAGAACGGGATCATCATCACCGCCATCAAGCCCGTGCGTCCGTCGCTCGAGGACCTGTTCATGGCGGCCATCACGGACACCTCGACCGGCGAGAAGCTCCACGCGGGCGCTGAGCGTGGAAAGAAGCGCAAGCCGGCAAAGGCGCCCCCGCCGGAGGCGCCCGCCGAGGAGGCCCAGGAGCAGGCCTCCGATGAGAACCAGGCCGAAGAGGCCGAGGCGGTGACCAATGGCTAGCCCCGCCCTTACTCAGACCGTCGCGATCTTCCGTGACGCCTATCGCGAGCTCAACGCCAAGCGCCTGTTCTGGTTCGTGCTGGCGATCTCGGGCCTGGTGGTGGCGGCGATCGCCACCGTCGGCCTGACCCCCGAGGGCCTGCAGATCAACCTCGGATTCTGGAATCCGAGCTTCCCGGCGCCCTTCAACTCTGAGGTGCTCACGCCGGCGACGTTCTACAAGATGATGTTCGTGAACCTGGGCATCGGGATCTGGCTCACGTGGGCCGCGTCGATCCTGGCGCTCATCTCGGTCTCGGGCATATTCCCCGACTTCATCGCCGGCGGGTCGATCGAACTGACGCTGAGCAAGCCGATCAGCCGCCTGCGCCTGTTCTTCACCAAGTACATCGCGGCGCTCCTCTTCGTGGCGCTGCAGGTGGCGGTGTTCACCGGCGGGGCGTTCCTCCTGATCGGCCTGCGGGGCGGCGTGTGGGAGCCCTCGGTGCTCCTGGCCATCCCCATCGTGCTTGTGTTCTTCAGCTACCTCTTCTGCGTGTGCACGCTGTTCGGCCTGCTCACGCGCTCGACCATCGCCTCGCTCCTGCTCACCGGCCTCATCTGGCTGGGCTATTGGGGCATCGGCACCGCCGAGAACGTGGTCCTGCTGTTCGACACGAACCAGAGCGTGCTGGTCGAGAAGATGGAAGAGGAGATCGACTCGCGCCGCCAGACCATCGAGGCCATCGAGTCCGGCGAGGCGTCCGACGGTGCCGCATCGGCCATCCTGGCGCGCATGAGCCTGGAGGCCCGCAAGGCCAAGCTGGCCGAGCGCGAGGAAGACCTCGAGCGCGCACGCTCGTCGCAGGGCACCCTGAACCGCTGGCACACCGGGCTGTTCGTCGCCAAGACCGTCCTGCCCAAGACGTCCGAGACCATCGGCCTGCTCGATCGGTTCCTTATCGCTGACGAGGAGATGGCCCTCTTCCGCGAGCAGAACCAATCGAGCAGCGACAGCGCCGCCGAGACCATCGATCTGGGCGACGGCCAGTCGATCACGATCGAGAATCAGGAAGCCAACGTCGACCCGGGAGACTCCGAGGTCGTCGAGCGCCTCGAGGACGAGATCAAGGACCGGCCCGTGTGGTGGGTCGTGGGCACGTCGCTCGGTTTCGAGGCGGTGATCCTCGCCTGGTGCGCCTTCATCTTCTGCCGGCGCGACTTCTAGGCGGGACGCCCCGGCGCTGTCCTTCCGGACGGCTTCTATTCATTGTGCGCAGGGTCCTGGCCGTCGTCGATGGCGCGGATCTGGTCGACCACCTCGGGCAGCAGGTCGTTGGGCACCGGCACCGTGAGGTGGTACTGCGTCAGCTTCCACCCGCCGGCGTGGCGGATGAGCACGCCCGTCCCGCGGCACTCGCCGTACTTCTCGTTGTGGAGCATCTCGTCGAACCAGGCGGTATCGCCGCCGGGGGAGATGTAGATGTGCCGGTCGGTGGGCGTGTAGGTCCAGCCCCGGCCCTCGGCAAAGACGGGCGCTGCGTACTGGCGGAACTCGTTGAGCGTCCAGCGCTCGGCGCCGTCGGTGCCGATGAAGATCGCGCTGGGCGCGTAGACAGCGAAGTAGTCCTGTTCCTCGGCATCGGAGGCAGCCGTGTGGAGTTGGTCGAGCACAGCGCCGACCTCGGCGACGGACGTCGCGCGATAGTCCGCGGCGCAGGCGGAGAGGAAGAGGATCGCAAGCAGCGAGAGGCTGATTGCGAGTATGCGTGAATTCGACATCGGGGCCTCCGTTCCAACTGACGGATAGGATACGGCGCGATCAATGTGGAGCAAGACGAAGAAAGCGATCGAATCGAACCTGTGCGAGGCGCTCCAGGGGCGTCTTCGCTTTCACTGCGCGACGTACCGCAAGACCGGGCACGGTTGGTACGGCAGGGTCTGGATCGAATTGGACGGCGAGCAACTGACCCACTTCAGCGACTGCGACTCTTGCGGCTTGCGGATACGCATGAAGAGCAAAGATGTTCGCGTCATCTGGCCAGATGCCGCTCCGAGTCAGAAGATTGATGAGTTGCCATCTGGGGCGGGTCAGATAGTCAATCAGGTGCTGGACGTGTACTACTTTGATCGCCCTGATTTCTTCTCGGCCGCGCGCGAATACCTTAGCGAACCGATCGAGCGATCACGATCCTCCACGAACGAGATAGCTCGCTCGATGGCCCTCGTCGACCGCAGATTCGGAAAGCGTCGCCTTCGCGAAATCGACGTCGAGTCTCTCCATCCGCTTGAACGGCTGTTTTACTTGGTGAGACTCGCGGCGGAGAACATGCCTCTGCCAGCTGACTTTGCACAACCTGCCCACCCGGTGATGCGGGTGCCATTCCCGGAGCAGCCGAAGCTCCAGACCTAGCCAGCCGCCTCCAGGCACTTGGCCACGACCTCGTCGAGCTTCACCAGCCCGCCCTTGCCCGTGTCCGTGCGCAGCTTGAACTCCGCGCTCTCTTGATCCAACGCCTTGTCGCCGAGCGTCAGGCGGATGGGGATTCCGATCAGGTCGGCGTCCTTGAACTTCACGCCGGGTCGCTCGTCGCGATCGTCGATGAGCACGTCGAAGCCGGCCTCTGAGAGGGCGCCCGACAGTTCGCACGCGGCCTTCATCGCCCGCCCCGTCGGGTCCACGTCGATCGGCGTGATCAGCACGTGGTACGGAGCGATGGGCATCGGCCAGACGATGCCGTTGTCGTCGCAGCTCATCTCCACGCAGGCGGCCATCGTTCGGCTGACGCCGATGCCGTAGCAGCCCATGACCACGGGCTTGCGCTCCTGGGTCTCGTCCATCACCAGCAGGCCCATGGCCTCGGAGTATTTCGTGCCCAGCTTGAAGATGTGGCCGACCTCGATGCCGCGCCGGGCCTGCAGCGTCGCGCCCTCGGCGCGGGGCGAGGGGTCGCCCTCGACGGCGTTGCGGATGTCGGCGACCTTCACCTTCGACGCGTCGTCGAGCGCGGCGCCCATGTCGCGGCGCCAGTTGAAGTGCTTGACGTGGTGGTCGTGCTCGTCGGCGCCCGTCGCCCAGAACATGCTCTTGCCCTTGGCGGCGTCGGAGCCCTGGGCGGCATCCGGATCGACCAGCACGAGCGCATCGGTCATGTCGAGCGCCGAGCGGGGCGAGACGTAGCCGATCGCGAAACCGGCGGCCTTGGCCTCGGCCTCGTCGGCCATCGCGATCGGGCCGCCGAAGGCGTCCTTCACCTTGCCCTCGTTGACCTCCTGATCGCCCCGAACAACAGCGAGAATCCAGGTCTTCTTGTCTCCCCCCTCTGCCCCTTTGCCCCTCTGCCCCTCTGCCCCTTGAAACACGATGGTCTTCAGCATGTTCTGGGGCTTGACCTTCATCAGCTTGCTGACGTCGTCGATGCCCGGGCAGTCGGGGGTGTGCACCTTCTCGAGGTCGCCGGTGGGATCGCCGTCGAAGTTCCACGCGCGCTCGCCGGTCTCGCACTTCTCGACGTTGGCCGCGTAGCCGCTCTCGGGGCAGACGAGGATGGTGTCCTCGCCGGTCTCGCAGTTGACCATGAACTCGTGGCTCGCGCTGCCGCCGATGGGCCCGGCCTCGGCCTCGACGACGGTGAAGTCGAGCCCGCAGCGCCGGAACGTGTTGTCGTAGGCCCTGTACATCGCGTCGTACTGCTCGTTGAGCCCGCCCGGGCCCTCGACGCGCAGGGTGAACGAGTAGGCGTCCTTCATCAGGAACTCGCGGCAGCGGAGCAGGCCGGCGCGGGGGCGAAACTCGTCGCGGTACTTGTTCTGGATCTGGTAGAGATTGAGGGGCAGCTGCTTGTAGCTGGTGATCACGCCGCGCATGAGGTCGGTGATCACCTCCTCGTGGGTCGGCCCGAGGTAGCTGTCGCGCCCGTGGCGGTCCTCGAATCGGAAGAGCAGGTCGCCGTAGTCGTCGGCGCGTCCGGTCTCGCGGAGCAGCTCGGTGGGCGCCAGCGCCGGCATAAGCAGCTCAGAGGCTCCCGCGCTGTTCATCTCGTCGCGCACGATCGCGCTGATCTTCTCGATGACGCGCAGGGCCAGCGGCAGGTAGTCGTAGACACCCGCGCCGACGCGCCGGATGTAGCCGCCCCGGGACAGGAGCTTGTGGCTCGGGGCCTCGGCGTCGGACGGGGCCTCTTTCGAGGTGGGGATGATGGTCTGCGTCCAGCGCTGGATGTCGCCGCGGCGCGAGGTCGAGATGGTGGAGCGCGCGGAGGCGGCCGGTTGGGTGGCTGTCGAGGTCATGGGAGGGAGAGTGTACAGATAGCGAATCAACTCCCCTGAGATCGAGGAGTGAACGGCCCCGCGCATTCCGGGCACAGATCTGTCTCCGGCGCGAGCCCGGAGAGGTCGTACCCGCAGACGGGGCACACCGGATACCCGCGCCGATAGAGCTCCTCGTACAGCAACCTCGGCTGCTCGTCCCCCCTGATGGCGATTCCGGCGAGACCGATGAGGGCGGCTATCGCCAGTGCGCCGAGGAATAGCCAGAAGCCCCAGTGGAATCCGGCGCAGAGAAGCACGAACGAAGCCAAGACTCCGACGCACGCGCAGATCTTGGCGGCCAACCCGAAGGGCTCGTCCCAACTCCGATCGTACATCCGCTCCTCGACATCGCGCTCGATCGCCTCTCGCTCGAGGTAAGAGACTCCCAGGCGGTCGAGGATGTTGAGAAGATCTTCGTCGTGGGTGTGGTCGGGTTCGGACACATCAACATGCTAGATGCGCGGTGCGAATCGGCGCGATCGTGGCCTTCGCTGCGCGAAGACCACGGCACCCGAGCGCTCAGGGGGCGTCCTCTGGCGCATCTGACTCTTCGGCCGGTGCGGCGTCTTCCTCGCCCAAATCCTCGGCCCACGCCTTGAGCACCGCCCGATCGGCGTCGCTGAGCTCGGCCTCGGGGTGCATGCCGAGGTAGTCGGACAGCGGCATGTAGCCCTGGCTGACCTCCTCGTAGCACTCCTCGATGTGGTGGCGGCGCTGGGCGTCGTCGTAGGTGTCCCACTCGCTGAAGTTGAGGTTGGCGCGCCCATGGTCGACGTGCCCGGCGACGCGCCAGGAAACGGGCGCGACGTAGGAGTACCAGGGCCAGCGTGTCTCGTTGGAGTGGCAGTCGTAGCACGAGCGCCGGAGCACGGCCATGACCTCGTCGGGGGCGTCGATCTCCTGCGTCACCGGCGGGTTGGCCCGCGACACGGGGACGAGCTGGATCCCGATGACCGGCAGCAGCAGGACCGCCAGCGCGATGAGGATGATCGTGCGGGTGCGCTTGGGAGCGTTGGTGGGAGTTGGATGGTCGGTCATGGGAAAATTCTACTTCCGGGTGCCATGGTCTTTCGAGGCCCGCCTCGAAAGGCCATGCGGGGGGCTCCCGATCGTGGCCTTCGCTGCGCAAAGACCGCGGCACCCGGGTCAGTGCTGCAAGCACCGCTTGACACGGAATCCGCTGCAGGCCCATAATGGCATGCTCTTGTCAATAACACCGAAGGAGCCATAGATGGCAGCCACCCCCTGCTTGCACTGCACCCCGACCGCCAGCGGATCCCAGCTCGTCTCGAACTGCGCCGAGTGCGGCGTCGCGACCGTCGCGGGATTCGGGTTCAACTTCGCCACGGCGATGCTGGCCCTTGGCGTGTTCCTGGGCGTCGTCACGATCCGGCGGGTGCTCCGCGAGCGCGGAGGCTCGCTGCTGGCGAGCTCCCGGGCCGCACTGTTCGCCCGCAACTAGAATCGCGTGGCTATGACGCCGCGCCGCAACACCAGGCAGCAGGACGTCATCCGGCGATCCATCGAGGACGCCGGGCGTCCGCTCTCCATCGACGAAATCCACGCGCTCTCGCTCGAGGACGTGCCGGGGATCGGGGTCCGCACCGTGTACCGGGTCGTGGACCGCCTGCTCGGCGACGGGGTGATCGCGCGCGTGCAGATCGCGGGTCACGCCGACCGGTTCGAGTGCGCGGAAGTCGCGTCGAAACACCACCACCACTTCCGGTGCGAGAAGTGCGATCGCGTGTTCGATGTCTCGTCGTGCGTGGGCCGGATCGACAGGATGGTGCCCGAGGGGTTCACCCTGAGCGGCCACGAGGTGCTGCTGTGGGGATCGTGCGCTGACTGCGCCGGCTAAGTCCGGGTCGAACGCCTCGCGCCGCCGTTCCCTACGCCCCCACCGTCTCCCGGTCGCGACGGCTGCGCTGCTCGCGCTTGCGGTCGTTCTCGTGCAGCAGGCGCTTGCGAAGGCGCACGCTCTCGGGCGTGACCTCGACGAGTTCGTCGTCCTCGATGTACTCGAGGCAGGCCTCGAGTTCCATCGTTCGGGCCGCCTTAAGGCGCACGAAGGCCTCCTTGTTGGCCTCGCGGAAGTTGGTCATCTGCTTCTGGCGGGTGATGTTGATCGTCAGATCGTTGTCACGGTTGTGCTCGCCGACGATCTGGCCGGTGTAGACCTTGTCGCCAGGGGTGACGAACAGGACGCCGCGATCGCTCATCGCGTCGACGCTGTAGGCGGTCACCTGGCCCTGCTCGAGGCTGATCAGGGCGCCCTGGCCCCGGCCGGGCAGCTCGCCGGTCGCCTGGGCGTAGCGCTCGAAGGCGTGGTGCATGATCGCCTCGCCCTGGGTCGAGGTGAGCATGCGCGAGCGCAGGCCGATCAGGCCGCGCGAGGGGATCTCGAATTCGAGGTGGGTGGTCGTCTCGCCCCGGGGCTCCATCGTCTCGAGGATGCCCGAGCGCTGGCCGACCAGTTCCATCACGGCGCCGACGTGCTCGTTGGGGCAGTCGACCACGAGCACCTCGATCGGCTCCTGGATCTGGCCGTCGACCTCGCGCGTGATCACGCGGGGCTTTCCGACCGCGAACTCGAAGCCCTCGCGGCGCATCGACTCGATCAGCACGCCCAGGTGCAGCAGGCCGCGCCCGGACACGTGGAACTCGTCGCCGGCGCCCAGCTCGACGCGGAGCGCGACGTTGTGCTCACACTCGCGCAGCAGGCGGTCTCGGATCTGGCGGCTGGTGACGAACTTGCCCTCCTGGCCGGAGAACGGCGAGTCGTTCACGCGGAAGACCATCGTGAGCGTTGGCTCGTCGACGGTCACCGGGGGCAGGGGCGTGGGGTTGGTCGCGTCGGCGAGCGTGTCGCCGATGTCGATCTCCTCGACGCCGATCACGGCGCACAGGTCGCCGGCGAGCACCTCGTCGGCGTCGGTGCGCTGCAGGCCCTCGAAGGTCTGGAGCTTGCCGATGCGGGCGCTGCGGCGATCGCCGTGGCGATCGAGCACCGCGACGGTCTCGCCCTTGCGGAGCGTGCCGTTGAAGACGCGCCCGATACCGATGCGACCGACGTACTCGGAGTAGTCGAGGCTCGTGACCAGCATCTGGAGCGGGGCCTCGGGGTCGCCGGCCGCGGGCGGCACGTGGCGGATGATGGCTTCGTACACGTCGCGCAGGTCGGCGCGCTTCTCCGAGAGGTCGGTGGTCCCCCACCCGTCTCGACCGGAGGCGTAGATGATGGGGAAGTCCAGAGCGTCGTCATCGGCGCCGAGCTCGACCAGCAGGTCGAAGACCTCGTTGATCACCTCTTCGGCGCGCTCGTCGGGGCGGTCGCACTTGTTGATGATCACCACCGGCTTGAGCTTGCACTCGATAGCCTTGGAGAGCACGAACCGGGTCTGGGGCATGGGGCCCTCGGCCGAGTCAACGAGCAGCAGGCAGCCGTCGGCCATGCGCAGCACGCGCTCGACCTCGCCGCCGAAGTCGGCGTGGCCGGGGGTATCGACGATGTTGATGCGCACGCGCTCGCCGGGCGCGACGCCCGCGACCTCTTGGGCGTCGGGCGCACGGTGGTAGGTGATCGCGCAGTTCTTGGAGAGGATCGTGATGCCCCGCTCGCGCTCGAGGGGGTTGGAGTCCATGATCAGGTTGTGCTGGCCGCCCGCGAGCTTGTCGAGCTCACCGGCGCGGAACATGCCCGACTGCATGAGCAGCTGGTCGACCAGGGTGGTCTTGCCGTGATCGACGTGCGCGATGATGGCGACGTTTCGGAGGTGGTTGGTCATGTGGGTGGCGATCGGGTGGCTGGGACGAGGGGGGCGGGAGCGCCCGGGTCCGGCGCGAGGGCGGGAATGATAGCGGGCACCGGGCCTAAGTCCTGCCGGGCGATCAGTCCTTGGCGGGGATGCAGTCCAGGCGGACCCAGCCGACGATCAGGCCATCGGCGCTGATCTTCGATGACCACCGGGCTTCCTCGATGCGGAGGAGGAGCCGGATGTAGGGCTCGGTGTCGCGGGGCATGGGCACGCGCCGCTCGCGGATCTCCGTGAGCGCGGCCCGCGGGCGCACCACGCCCCGGGTAACCCATCGCCCGAGCGCCGGCTCCCGGCCCTGAGCATCGGTCAGCGTCTCCCCTGCGCGCCGGACCACGTCGGCCCCCAGGCCGATCGTCCACCAGCCCCGGGCCGGGGACTCGGCGTCTCCGGACTCGACATATCGCCAGGCGAGTTCGGGTCCCGTTGCGAACAGCGGAAGCGCGAGCAGGCCGAGCGCTTCGCGCAGGTCGAGCCGACGCATCGCACCCGGGAACGCGCCAGCGAGATTCAAATCGTCGGGCTGGGCCTGGCCCTGGGGCCACAGGCCGGTCATCGAGTCGGCGACGAACTCATCCCCGGCGCGGGCCAGGGCGCCGATGTCGCTGGTCTCGAGCATGAGCACAGCGCTGGCGATGCCGTCGGGCGACGGAGAGACCACGACGGCGCGACGGGCGTTCATCGTCGTGCTGGGATCGAAACGGATATTCAGCAAACGGTCGATCAGCTCGAAGCCCGAGAACACGGGGAGTTCCATATCGAGATCCGGCGTCCACTCCATGGTCGCGAGGTACGCGCCGGGCTCGAGCGATTCGAGCGGGGCGGCGTCCCATTCGGGCGTGGAGGCGTAGCCCTCGGCGAGCGGCGCCGAGTCGACGGCGAACGCGGCGGCGATCTCGGTGCCCAGCGTCTTGAGCGCGACGCCGAAGCTGGTGCTCCCCTGCGCGGAGCGGATGACCATGCGCGCGTCGGCCTCGGGCGCGCTGGCCAAGAGCGAGCGCGAGACCGGCCACGAGGCGATCGTGCGGCGCCTTGCCTCTCGGATCGAGGGCAGCACCTCGTCGAGGAGCGCCGAAGCGTCCGCGGGCCCGAGGACGAGCGTGCGTTCGTCTTCGATGCTGGCGATCGACATCCGGAATCGCCCGCCCTCGACGGCGAAGATTGTCAGGCCGCCCAGGATGCCGCGCGGCGCGGGCTTGAGGCGCGTCAGCAGCAGCTTCTCGGTCTTGCGATCGATGGCGCTCAGGAGCACCCATGTGGGCGACTCGCCGTCGACGCGTCGCGCCAGGGTCGCACGGGTGCCGAGCAGGCGATCGAAGGCTTCGTCCGGACCGAGACCGAGCTGCTTCGCGAACCCGGTCCAGGCGTCGCCGGCTTCGCCAGCCTGCAGAACCGTTTCGACCAGTTGCAGCGCCGGTGCGCCCGCGGGCCCTGTGCGCCACGAGCGTGCGTCCGTGAGCGTGATCGCGAGATCAACGTTGGTCGGGATCAGGCGCGCGTGTCGCAGCGGCGCCGGCTCTACCCCGGCGGGAGCAGGCGAGTGCGCGCACGCAACAAGCATCAGGATGGCGATGACCCTCGCGATGGCTGGCATACTACGGGGTGTTACCGCTTGAAGACGCGCACGCCGCGGCCGGAGCCGGATGCGTCTTCAACTGCGCCCTCGCCGATGAAGCGGCCGCGGACGGTCTCGTATCCGGACCCCTCGTCGGCGATCGGGCAGATGCCGCAGGCCGCGAAGTCCGCGGTCAGGGCGGAGGCGTCCTCGATCCAGTCCATCGCGAGCGTCGCGGGGCTGGTCGCCAGGAGCAGCTGGGAGTACGGGCAGCACGACTCGACAAAGCTGTCGTCGCCGTCGCTGCACACCGGGGTGTCGGCACCGGCGCCGACCGTGGCCACGGCGTAGAACTGCTCGCCGATCGACAAGTTGTCAACGTCGGAGAACAGCACGGGCTGCGAGAACCCTTCCGTGGGCACCAACCGGACTAGGTCGCGGATGGGCGCAGGGTCCGTCGAGAACTGGGCGCCCTCGGGGAGCATGCGATGGGCCGAGAACAGGGCGGCAGCGCCGGCGATCAGGCCGAGCACCGCGGCGGTGCGCCAGTGGAAGACACTCCGGACAGCCCGCGACGAGAGCAGGCCGCTCTTGCGGTCCACTCCCTGGAGGATCTGGCTGGAAAGATCCGGGGCGCCGGGGGTTGCGCCCTTGAGTGCGTCGATGGCGTACTCGGTCTCTTCGAGTTCACGCATGGCGTCGCCGTCGCGACGGATCGCGTCGAAGATGGCGCCCGCGACGTCGTCGCCGATCTCTTCGTTCAGGACGGCGTCGACGAGATCGTCGGGGATTGCGCGTCCCTGCTCCAGATCATCGATGAGCTTGGTGGAACGATCACCGGACGGAGATGCACTCCGGGCGATCAGCCTCCCCCACGATGAACCGAATCGGCGAAACATCAGGCGTATTCAGAATCGAACGGGACTGACAGGGCGACGCCCGCATCCTCGGCTTCGAAGATGCGCTTCATCTTCTTGCGCCCGCGGTGCAGGTGGCTCTTGACGGTGCCCTCGGGCATCTTCATGTACTCGGCGATCAGCGAGATCGGCCACTCCTGCTGGTGGAACAGGACGATGATCTCGCGCTGCTCGTCGCCGAGCTGGTCCAGCGCGTTGTCGATGGCCTTGCGTGCGCGATCGCGGGATTCCTCCCGCATCGTCGGCGAACCGGGCTCGCCCTCGCCGCCCCAGGACCCGACGATCTCGGAGTCGTAGACCGGGCGGTGCTTCTGGGCGGCGTTCACCAGCAGTCGCTTGGCGATCGTGAAAAGCCAGGTGGAGAAGCGGAATCGCGGGTCGAAGCGGTGCAGGTTGGTGAGGACGCGGACGAAGGCGTCTTGGACGATGTCCTCGGCCAACTCCGGCTTCCCGCAGAGACGGAGGATGTAGGAGTAGAGCGACGCCTGGTGCGTCCGGATCAGCTTCTCCGCGGCGGCCTTGTCACCGGCTGCCGCGAGCTCGATCGTGTGCTGTTCCTCTCGACGATCCATGCGGACAGACCGCTCCCTTCTCGACGTAGAGTGTACGCCGGGCTGCCCCCGGAGTTGCGAAATCCGGAGAGTTGTGACGCCCAGATTGGGGCTTTCCGGCGTTCTTTCCCAGGTTCTCGGCCTGACAGAGCCCTCCCTTGAGTTTCCGGGCCCCGGCAGGGGTTCTCGGACGCCCCGATCAGCCATGTCCCATGAAGAACCAGGAAATATGCCCGACGACCCCCTGCTGACCTGGGCGGCCCTGCTGGGAAAGTGGACCGAGTTCGCTCGGGCTTCTGTGGCTCTCCCCACGACCGGCGAGGGGCGCCGGTGGCGGGCGAGCGTCGCCCCCGTGATCTCTCTCCAGGCCGTCACGCTGGCACTGGGAGACCTCGAGCGCCTCGCGCACGACGAGCGACCGCTGGCGCTGGACCGGGCGGAGGTCGCGATCGACGCCGACGAACGGACCCTCCGCCAGGCGTGGGAAAGCGCCGGACTGCCCGACAAGGTCGAGGAACTGCTGGCCGATGCGCGTGCTGCTCTCGGGCGGGCCGAGGCGCAGATCAGCGGTTCGTGAGCCGCAGGGGGCGCGTGGCGCGATCGTGGCTCGCCACGACCAACTCGTAGGGCGCGTTGTCGTGGTGCTGGGCCGCACGCTCGGGGGTGTTGCACTGGCGCGAGAGGTGCAGGAGCACCACGTGGCTGCCGGGTCCGATCGCGTTCACGGCGTCGCGGCATTGCTCGTTGGACAGGTGGCCCGCGCCGCCCATGATGCGCGCCTTGAGGTACTCGGGGCGATCGCTCTGTGCCTGCATCACGGGACAGTAGTTTGATTCGATCGCGAGCACGTCGACACCCTTGAGGTGATCGATGAGCTCGCCGGTGACGCGACCCACATCGGTGGCGTAGCCGAGTGTCGTTGTCCCGCCGCGTGCGGCGAACGTGAACCGAAAGGCGGCGACCCCCCACTCATCGTGGGCCAGGAGCGTGGGCTCGACCTCGACGCTGCGGGCGGCGAGGAACGGCCCATCGAATCGAGTGATCCTGTCGAGCTCGATGCCGTGACGGCGCGCGCGCCCGGTGTGGCGCGCGTGCATGTGCAGGCGGGCGTGTCGCGGAAGGGCTTTCAGCCACCCAGTGTGGAAGTGATCGCTGTCGAGGTGGGTGACGATGACGTCGTCGACCTGCTCGAGCGAGAGCCCGAACATCGCCAGCGCCTTGTTGGTTCGGCGCGGCGAGAGCCCCGCGTCTATGAGTGTGGCCCGTCGCGTCGAGCCCGCGTCGTGGATAAGTACGCTGCAGTTCCCCGAACTGCTCGAGGCGAGCACCGTGAGCGAGGCGTCGCCCGGGTAGGGCACGGGCTCGGGGCTCGCGCGCTCCGGCTCCAAGCCGGAGAACAGGTGCTCGGCGCTCTGTTCCTGGCTGCTGCTTTGGGCACGTGCGCCGGGCATCCACCAAGCCTAGCACGGCGCGGGCGCAGAAAAACGAGAATCCCCCGTGCTCCGGGGCCGGGGCACGGGGGATCGCAGGAGAAGAAGAGTCGGTTCAGGAGGGCGCCGGGGTCAGGCGGCCTCGGCCCGCGTCACGCGGCGCTTGCGTCCGACCGTGTGCTGGTCGGGGGTGGCGCGACGCTCGGGGAAGGCGATCATCTCGTCGACGAGTTCGTCGGGAGTTGACGCCCAGAGGTCGGCGCCGATCTCCTCGGCGAGGCCGTCGGCGCGATTGAACACGCCGCCGCCGACAACGACCTGGAGATTTCGCACGGCGCCGATCTCGTCGATCGTGTCGATCATGCCGCGGATGCCCGGGAGGTCCTGCGGCGCCGAGGCGAAGAGCAGGAGGACGTCGGGCTGGTCGCGCTGCACATGGGCGAGGATCTCGTCGGAGGCGATGCCGCCGCCGGCGTAGGTGATCTCGAACCCGCGGGCCTCGAGCATGTCGACGGCGATCTGGGCCGCGAGCTCGTCGGCGTCGGTCGGGCCGCACACGGCGAACACGCGCCGGTTGATCGGCTCGTGGCGCTCGAGGCGGGTCGCGGACTGGTCGCTGATGACCCGCAGCAGACGCGTGGCCAGGTGGTGCGACAGGGTGGTCATCTGGTCGTTGCGGAAGAGGCGCTCGACCAGTTCGTAGGTCGGCCAGACGACCTCGGTGAGCAGGCACTCGGCGCTGACGCCGTCGGCCTTCGTCTCCAGGACGATGTCGCGGGCGGCATCGCGATCGCCGCTCGTGATCGCCTCGAACAGGCGTTCAACGGTTCTCTCGGTGTTCACATTCGTGCTCCCAACAGGAAAGGACAGGTGAGCCGTGCTGTCCCGCCCACGAGAGCGGGGACATCGGTGCCCACCTCGCATCGATCGCCGGGCGTCCGACGCAGCAGCGCTGCCGAGCTTTCAGATCGGTCCGGTAATCACACGAATCGCGGCGTCGGGCGCGGGGTCTTACCGGCCCGCCGAACGGAATCCGATTGGGGATCGAGGTCCGAGAACGGCCGGGCCGACCGTCAGCGCCTGGTGCAGACGTAGCAGCAGCACACGCCGAAGGTCATCGGCTTCACGCGGACATCCGCGAAGCCCGCGTCGAGCACCGCGTCGATCATCTCCTGGCGAGAGAGGAACGTGTCGATGCTGCGGGGAAGGTAGCGGTACGCGCCCGATGTATCGCGGCTGATCAGCGTGGCCGTGCGAGGCATGATCACGCTCGTGTAGAACGAATTCGCCCACGCGATGGGCCTGAAGCGCGGCTGGCTGAACTCGAGGACGACCAGGCGCCCGCCGTCGCGCAGCACGCGGAAGAACTCCGCGAACGCCTTGGGGGGCTGGTCGACGTTGCGGATCCCGAACGCGATCGACACCACGTCGAACGACGCGTCGTCGAACGGCAGCGACTTGGCGTCGCCCTGGACGTACGAGATCATCTCGCTACCGGCGTCCCGCTTCGGCGCGAGACGCTTGGTGCGCGCGATGTCGAGCATCTGGGGCGTGAAATCAAGGCCCACGCAGCGGGAGGCGCCGCCGTCGGCGAACGCGCGTGTCAGATCGCCCGTGCCGCAGGCGACATCGAGCACCTCGTCACCCTCGCCGAGCCTGGCGAGGCGGACGGCGGCGCGACGCCATGCCTGGTCGCGCCCGAACGAATGGACGCGGTTGTTCAGGTCGTAGGAATGCGCGATCGACGCGAACATGCTCTGCACGCGCTGCGCTTTGTCGTCCCGCGCGTGGGGGTTCTCGGCGAGAGCATCGCGCGACCACGCCGGGCTCGAGCGTTCGGGTTCGATGGCTGTCTGGGACACGTCGGGTCATCGTAGGCCGGGGTCGACTTCCGGTCGTTGGCCTGCGAGAATCCGGCATCCCGGAGGAGGTCCGTTCCATGCACTCAGGATGCACGATCGCCGTCGCCTTCCGCCGAACGCTGCTCGCGTTGCTGTTGCTGACCGGCGCCCTGCCGCTCGTCGCCTGCACCACCAACGCCGCGACCGGCGCCCGGCACATCAACTACTTCTCCCGCGAAGAAGAGATCAAGATCGGCGAGGAGGCCATGCCCCAGCTGGTCTCGGGCTACGGCGGTGCGGTGCCCGACCCGGAATTGCAGCAGTACGTCACCTCGGTGGGGATGAGCCTCGTCGAGCACGTGGAGGGCGATTACGGCGAACTGCCCTGGGAGTTCACGCTCCTCAACAGCCCCGTGATCAACGCGTTCGCGCTCCCCGGAGGCAAGGTGTTCATCTCGAGGGGGCTCGCAGAGCGCTTCGACAACGAGGCGCAGCTCGCCGGCGTGCTGGGGCACGAGGTCGGCCACGTGACCGCCGAGCACGCCGACCGTGCAATGCAGCGGAAGCTCCTGCTCGCCGGCCTGGCGGTCGGCGTGGGCGTGGCGGCCGGTGCGGCCACGGATGAGGCGTGGGTCGGGGTCGCAGCGGGCGCGGCGGTGAGCGGCGCGGGAGTCTTCGCTCTGCGCTACGACCGCAACCAGGAGAGCGAATCCGACAAGCTCGGCATGCGCTACATGACGGCCGCGGGCTGGGACCCGCGCGGCATGCGCCAAGTCATGGAGGTGCTCAAGGAAGCCAGCGCCGGCAGCAGCCAGCCCGAATGGCTGAGCACCCACCCGCTCCCGTCGACTCGCATCGATCGCATCGACAAGATGCTGCGCTCCGACAAGTACCAGCGGGTGATGCAGGACGGCGAACACGGGTTCTACGAGGCCCGGTTCAGACAACGCTACCTCGAGCGTTCGCTGGCTCTGCCCCCGGCCCCGGAGCCCCAGCGAACGGGCGGCGTGGGGGGATACGGCGATCCCGCCTTCGCGCAGGCTTACGGATGGTGCGCCGTGTGCGCCGCGAGGGCCGAACTGGCGCGTCGGGCAGACTCGAACTGATCAAGCGGGCGAGATCGACGCTCGCGCCGCGCGCGACGCGCGTTCGAGGAAGAAGCGCGTGAAGTTCCCGTGCGCGAAGCCGGCAAGGTCGTCGTCGCTCCAGCCCCGTGCCGAGAGAGCCTCGAGGATCCTGACCAGATCGCTCGGCGTCTCGATCCCTTCGGGCAGGCCGCCCGCGCCGAACCCCCCGTCCATGTCCGAGCCCAGCCCCACGGCGCGCCGGTGCCCGGCCCGCTCGCAGATGTGCTCGACGTGCGCAACGGTCTGGTCGATCGTCGGGCGGTAGTCGCCCTCGATCGGGGCGAGGAAGAACCGGCACAGGTTCAGACCGATCACCCCGCCGCGGCGCACGATCTCGTCGATCGACTCGTCGCGCAGGTTGCGGTTGTAGGCGTCGTCGTGCACGACGCGGCAGTTCGAGTGCGAGTTCATCACCGGCTTGTCGGTGCGCGCGAGCAGCTCGTCCATCGCCCGGTCCGAGAGGTGGGCGAGGTCGTGCACGACTCCCAGGGTGTCCATCGCGTCGACCATCTCGAGCCCGATGCCGGAGAGGCCGGTGTCTTCGTCGGTGCGGGTGCTGAGGTTGCCGCAGGCGTAGCGCGAGGGCTTGGACCACGTCAGGCCGATCGCGACGACGCCGCGCTCGACCCACCAGGGCAGCTCGTCGGGCTCGCGGATGGGGTCGGCGTTCTCGACGAGCACGCCGACGTGCAGGGGCGCTCGCTTCGGCGCCCGCGCGAGGATCGACTGGAGCGACGGCGGGCGCGTCTCGCTAACGCCCATGCCGCCGCGGACCTCGCCGACGTGGGGATCGCGCCGGAGGATTTGGCCGAGGTCGATCGCGATCGCGCCGGCGTCCTGCCAGGTGAGGTAGGCCTCGAGCTGGGCGCGCCCGGCGATGTGGGCCTTGTCGGCGTCGCCGGCCGGGTACGAGCCCTTGGCCGAGCCGTCGAGCTCGGTGAAGATCGTGGCCAATGCCGCCCGGACCTTGCCATCGGCAAGCGAGGGGAGCGTGATCGTCGCGGGCGTGACGGGCCCGGCTTCGCGATCGAGCGGCGCGAGCATGTCGCGCCCGTTGACGGCGAGGTAGGCGAGATCGAGATGGGCGTCGAACCAGATCGAGGAGTCGGGGACGGGCATCCGCCCATCGTAGCTAGCTGCACGCGATGATCGGCGCGAGGCCGATGATCACACCTCGATCACTGTGGGCTCGACGTCCGTCAGGATCTCCGCCTCTGTCTTCTCGCGGACTTCGTCGACCGTCACGCCGGGCGCGAGTTCGGTGAGGCGGAACAGGCCGTTGTCCTCGTCCATCTGCAGCACGCAGAGGTCGGTGATGATCATGTCGATGCAGCGCTTGCCGGTGAGGGGCAGCTTGCATTCCTTGAGGATCTTCGGGGCGCCCTTGCGATTGCAGTGCTCCATCGTGACGACGACGTGGTCGACGCCGGCGACGAGGTCCATCGCGCCGCCCATCCCCTTGACCATCTTGCCGGGGATCATCCAGTTGGCGATGTCGCCCTTCTCGCTGATCTCCATGGCGCCGAGGATCGAGATGTCGACGTGGCCGCCCCGGATCATGGCGAAACTACTGGCCGAAGAGAAGAACGCGGCGCCGTCGACCGCGGTGACGGTCTGCTTGCCGGCGTTGATCAGGTCGGCGTCGACGGCGTCTTCGGTCGGGAACGGGCCCATGCCGAGCAGGCCGTTCTCGGATTGGAGCCAGCACGTCATCCCCTCGGGGATGTGGTTGGCCACGAGCGTGGGCATGCCGATGCCGAGGTTGACGATGAAGCCGTCCTTGAGTTCCTGGGCGGCCCGCCGGGTGATCTGATCGCGATCGAGTGCCATGGGGCGGAGTATACCGGTCGGCAAATCCCGCTCCGAATGCCGGAATAGCCGCGCGCGCCGGTGCGTTCGCCCCGCGAGGAATCCAACGCCCCGCCCGCTCGCGCGACCCCGGGGCACCAGCTCAGACCAACCCCCCCCTCCGGAGGATGACCGAATGCCCCGCGCACGAAGGATGTCGTTGTGGACCACGCTTGCAGGCGCCGCGCTGCTCGGTGCCGCGCCGCTCGGCGCCAGCGCCCAGGACGAGCGCGCCGTCGACTCGTATCAGCTCAGCGACGAGCGCGTCGCGCTGGGCGGGTACGACCCGGTCGCATACTACCCCGAGGGCGGCAACGCTCCGCGCAGGGGCGATGCCTCGAACAGCGTCGAGCACAACGGTGTCACCTATCTCTTCGCCAGTTCGGGCAACGCCGAGCGCTTCCAGGCCGATCCGGATCGCTACGAGCCGCTCTACGGGGGCTGGTGCGCCTGGGCGATGGCGCGCGACGACCGGGTCGTGCCCGACCCTGAGGCGTACTCGATCAACGGCAATCGCCTGTTCGTGTTCTACGACAGATCGAAGCGCAACGACTGGCTCGCGCACATCGACCGCGATGTTGCTAATGCCAACGGGCACTGGATGAGCTTCTCCGGCGGTGAAGATGAGGCCCGCCGGCTCGACGGGCTCACCCGAGGCATTGGCAAATACGACCTGGGCAAGAAAGACCTGGCGATCGCCGGATACGACCCCGTCGCCTACTTTCCCGAGGGCGGCGCCAAGGCGACTAAGGGCAGCAAGAAGCAGACGCTCACCTTCCGCGGAGCGACCTACCGCTTCGCCTCCAAGGAGAATCTCGAACGGTTCCGGTCAAACCCTAGCCGGTACGAGCCTGCCTACGGCGGCTGGTGCGCCTACGCCATGTCGCAGGAGGACTACACGGAGATCAACCCCAAGACCTTCCTGATCCAGGACGGGCGCCTGCTGCTGTTCTACAACGGGCTGTTCGGCAACACCTACAAGAGCTGGAACGAGGAAGGGCCCCGGAAGCTCGAGCCCCTGGCCGACGCCTACTGGCAGTCCGAGACCGGCGAGCAGGTCCGGCGATAGCCCCCGAAAGAACACGCGTCAGAACCAAACCAGGGCGGGCGCCTCGTGGGGCGTCCGCCCTTCGTGCGCGCACGACACGGGCGCTCGCGGTATCACTGCAGCGATGGACGCGTCCACCTACGCCTTCATCTACCTGGTGCTGGAGTGGGGCTTCCGGATCGCCATGATCCCGGTGTGCCTGCGCCGGCGTCGGCCCTCGTCTGCGATGGCCTGGCTACTGGTGATCTTTCTGGTGCCCCCGGTCGGGCTGGTGATGTACATCCTGATCGGTCGCGATCGCCTCGGGCACCAGCGGGCCGAGCGGGCGCTCGAGGCCCACGAGGCCGTGGTCCGCTGGGGTCGCGACCTGGCGCTCGAGAGCCCGCACGTCCTGGAGCCCAAGATCAATCCCGCGCAGCTCGACCTGGTGCGCGTCGCGGAGCTCGTCGGGAAGTCGCCGATCCTCGGTCGGAACGCGATGGAGGTCGTCAGCGAGACAGACGGGGTGATCGACGGCATCGTGCGCGACATCGACGGCGCCCAGAACCACGTCAACATCCTGATGTACATCTACGCCCACGACGACACGGCGTCGAAGGTCACCGAGGCCCTGGTGCGCGCGGCGCAGCGCGGGCTGCACGTCCGCCTGGCGGTCGATGGCGTGGGCTCGCGCCGGTTCCTCAAGAAGGCCGGATCTCGCCTGCGCCGCGAGGGTGTACGCGTCGTCGAGATCCTGCCGGTCAACATCGTGCGCCTGCTGTTCTCGCGGATCGACATCCGCAACCATCGCAAGATCGTGGTGATCGACGGGCACGTCGCGTGGACCGGCTCGCAGAACATCGTCGACGCCAACTACGGGCAGAAGCGCATCGGCGCGTGGCGCGACCTGATGGTGCGCCTCGAGGGGCCGATCGTTGTGCCGCTCCAGCGTGTGTTCATGGAGGACTGGTACGCCGACACAGGCGAGTTGCTCGACGCTGCGGAGGTGCTGCCGACACCCCGCGAGGCCGGCACGATCCCCGCCCAGCTGGTTCCCAGCGGGCCCAATCGCAATAGCCGCGACCTGCAGGACCTCTACCTGGCGGCGATCCAGGAGGCCGAGGAGCGGATCGTGATCACCTCGCCCTACTTCGTGCCCGACGAGCCGGTGATGGCGGCGCTGCGGGTCGCGGTGATGCGGGGCGTGCAGGTCGACCTGATCATCCCCAAGAAGGCGAACCACCCGCTGGTGCAGGCGGCGGGCCGCTCGTACGCCCGCGAGCTTGCCAAGTGCGGCGTGCGGGTGCACCGGCACATCGACGGCCTGCTCCACGCCAAGACCATCACCGTCGATGACGCGTTCGCGCTCGTGGGATCGAGCAACTTCGACGTGCGCTCGTTCGACATCAACTTCGAGCTGAACCTGATCTTCTACGGCGACGAGCCGGTGCGCCCGCTGCGCGAGTTGCAGGAGCGCTACATCGGGGAGTCCGATCTGCTGACGAAGAAGGAGGCGGCGTCGGCGAGCGAGACGCGCGTGCTGTACGAGGACGCGGCCCGTCTGCTCAGCCCGCTGCTGTGAGGCGATCGACGAGTTCTGAGAGCGAGCCGACCTCGAGGTCCGGCGTCGCGTCGCTCTGCCCGCTGGCGCTCGCGCCTCCCCCGCTGCGATTCACCCACACCGTCGGGAACCCCATCGGCTTGGCGGGCGCCACGTCGTGGAACCGGCTCTCTGCGATGTGCAGGACCTGGCGCGGCTCGAGGCCCGACCGGGAGAGTATGTCGGTGAAATGCGCGGGCCCGGGCTTGTAGGAGCGCACCTGCTGGGCGGTCACAAGGTGATCGAGCTCCACTCCGAGGCAGGGCGATGTCGCCTCGAACAGGTCGTCGTCGATGTTGCTCAGGATGCCGATCCCGAATCTCCTCTTCAGTGCGCCGAGGCAGCCGGGCGTCTCCGCAAAGGCCGGCCAGTCGGCGATCGATTCGGCAAGCGCGTGCTCCTCGCCGGCATCGAGAGCGACTCCGAACAACCCGGCCATGCGCCGCATGTTCTCGGCGCACACGTCGCGATAGCTCATGTACGAGCCCGATTCGATGTCGCGCTCCTCGCGCGCGAACACTTCGATGATTTCGGCGTCGCCGGGCGATGCTCCGTGACGCTCGAGGACGGGGCGCACACCGGCGAGCAGGCCGCGCTCCCAGTCGACGAGGGTGCCGTAGCAGTCGAAGGTGCAGAGCTTGATCGCGCCGACGTCGATCATCTGGCTACAGGATCTCGATGCCGTATTCCGGCGCGAGCGCCTCGAGCCGGGCGATCTGCTCGGGGGTGGGCGGCGGCGGCGTGCAGTCAAGATCCAGCGCCGGGACGCCGATCGCCATAAGGTAGCGCTCGAAGCCGCCGGGCGTGACGTGGATCAGCGCTTCGACGATCTCGCCGGTTTCGTTCTGGAACCTGTGGGGCGTCCCGCGGGGCGCAACGGCGCTGCAGCCGGCGCTCAGGACGGTTTTCTCCTCGCCGATCCACAGCGAGAGATCGCCGGTCAGCACGTCGAAGCGTTCGTCTTCGTTGGCGTGGACGTGGAGCGGAGGCCCGCCCCCCGGGGCGATGCGCGCGAGCCACAGGGCGTAGGCGCCGTCGGTCTCGGCGGCGGTCGCGAGGAAGATGTACAGGTCGCCGACGACCCAGATCGCCTGGTGCTCGCCGCGCTGACGGACGAGGTCGGTGGCGTTGCTCATGGCTGGCGGACCGTGCGCTGCTCGATGCGTTTCTCGGGCGTGCCGACGACGATGGCATCGATGTAGCTGCCGGGCGTATGGATGTTGTCGGCGTCGAGGTCGCCGAGGCCGACCATCTCCTCGACCTCGACGATCGTGAAGTCGGCGGCGGTGGCCATCTCGGGGTTGAAGTTGCGGGCCGTCATCCGGAACTGGAGGTTGCCGAACGGATCGGCGCGCCAGGCCTTGACGAGCGCGAGGCTGCCCCACAGGCCGGTCTCCATGACGTACTCGCGGGTGCGCCCCTTGAACGTCATCTCCTGCACCGGTTTGCCTTCGGCGACGACGGTGCCGACGCCCGTGGGCGTGTAGAACGCGGGGATGCCCGCGCCGCCGGCGCGGACGCGCTCGGCGAGGGTGCCCTGGGGGTTGAACTCGACCTCTAGTTCGCCGGCGAGGAACTGGCGCTCGAATTCGGCGTTCTCACCGACGTACGAGCTGACCATCTTCCTTATCTGACGCGTCTGGAGCAGCAGGCCGAGGCCGAAGTCGTCGACGCCGGCGTTGTTGCTGACGCAGGTCAGGTCCTTCGCTCCCGAATCCCTCAGGGCGGCGATGAGGGCCTCGGGGATGCCGCAGAGCCCGAAGCCACCGACCATGACTGTGATGCCGTCGGTCAGGTGGCCCAGTTCACGGGCCCTTGCGATGGCGTCTGTCGCGCTGCTGAATCGCTTGTCGATCGTCATAGGAGGGGCAGGATACCACCCCGGCGGGGCGCGGCGTGTTTATCGGGCGGCGGGCGACCTGGCCGCATCCCTGATCCCCCTCGAACGCCTGAGACCTCCGACGCGCAGCCCACAAGGCTTGCCCATCTCCCGGCTGTTCACTCGATCACCAGCGTTCGCCGGATGCCCCCACGGGTTCATCCCGGCGCGCGGGTTCGATCGAACCACTCGATTCGTTGCTCGGTGCGTGTCTGCATTGGACTGTTGACGTGCCGCCCGTGAGCACCGGGTGGCATGAGCACAGACACAACACCGACAAGAAACGAGCGACAAATGAAAACGCACCGCCTGACCGCCACCGCTCTCGGCTGCCTCCTCATTGTTGGCACCACTTCAGGAATCGCCTCGGGGCAGTCCTCCGTCACCGTGATGTCCACCGTGCGAGACTTCCAGCAAAGCCATCCCGACTTCGGCCTCTCCGGGTTCGCGTTCCAAAACGCCGGAAACGTGGCGCTCGCGCCCGATGCGTCCGGCGACCCGACGTTCACCGGCGGCGGCTTCGAGGTCGCGATGCAGTGGTACGAACGCAACGGGAACGAGATCGCCCCGCACCTCTACAACCTCGGGGCCGAGGGCCAGGTGAACCTCGTCAATCCGCCCTCGATCTCCAACAACCCGACGATCGACAGCTACAGCCCGGGCTTCGGCCCGTACGACCCGGTTACCAACGCCGGGCCGATGCCGAACATCGTGAGCGGCGCGGCGATGCCGGTCGTCCCGCCCGAGCCCGCGCTCCCTTACACCAAGGACATCATGCTCAGCGGCAACGCCACCACGCTCATGACCGCGAGCGTCCATTGCGAGACCTTCGTCCTCCAGACGAATCACGAGATGATCGTCCAGGGAGACCTGACGATCATTGCCGATGCCAAGTTCAACGTCGAGAACTACAGCGAGATCGTGATCCCGGACGGCTCCTCGCTCACCGTCTATGTCAAGGGCGACGCGGTCATCCAGAACAACGTGAGCGTGAACACGAACAGCGCCGACCACACCCGCCTGGTGATCTACAACATCAGCCCCGACAAGCCGATGGTCGTCGAGAACAAAACGCACATCTACGCCTCGCTGATCTCACCAACCGCCCCGCTCATCATCAAGAACACCGGCGATTTCTACGGCACCGTCACCGCTCGGGATCTGGACATCTCGAACAGCGCGGGCCTGCACATCGCGGCCACCGGGGGCGGCAACTGCTACGCCCTCGCCGACACCGCGGGCAGCGCCGGAGCCGGAGCAACCGGATCGATCACCAGCGCCGCAACCTTCAGCCAGTGGTTCAAGACGGTCCCCTCGATCAACGCCGACGCGCGGATCCCCATCACTTTCGTGGACGACGGGACCGGCGTGCTCGAGTTCTCCGAGGCCGACTTCGCCCCGATCAACGGCAAACTCTACGGCAACGAGGGCGACTCCGAGAACCGCAACTTCACGATGGAGTTCGACGCCCAGTTCACGAACAGCGCGTGCGCCGGCGGTTTCTTCGAGTTCCGCGGCGACGGTGACGTCTGGGTGTACATCGACAATCAGCTGGTCATCGATCTCGCGGGCCCGCAGTCCGGCGGTCACCAGTACATCGACATCGATCGCCTCGGCCTGACCGACGGCGCAGCGCACAAGCTCCGCTTCCGGTACGCCCAGCGCGAGCCGGGCGCCGCCCCGTTCCAGATCCGCACCAACCTCCCGCTGCGCAGCGACCTGGACATCCAGCGCCCGTCCATGTCGTTCTACGACTGATCAGCACCCCCGAGCGACGGGAGCGGGCCGGGCCATGAGCCGGGTCCGGTTCGCTCCCCCGCTTTACGAATCACCCAGCCGGCGCGCACAGCCGGCGCACAACACGCATGTGCTCTTGCACCCTCTCCTCTCGCGATTCCTTCCCCGCGGGGGAGGGGGTGCGTCTTTTTTCGGATTGCAAATACGAGCCGTGCTCGATCAGCCCTCGGCGCCCTCGCCGATCTGCAGGCTGGCGATGGCCGTGGCCTTGTCGGGCGTGAACTCGAAGACCTTGTCGAGGCCCGTGAGCAGCATGATCGACCACACGCCGTCGGCGACGCTGGCGAGCTTCATGACGCGGGCGGTCTCGATCAGTCGCCGGCGCACGCGCAGGAGCTGGGCGATGTTTGACGAGTTGAGATAGCTCACGTCGCCCATGTTCAGGACGACGTTGGGCACCTGGTCGGAGGCCCGCTCGGCGAGCTGGTTGTGGAGCTCGTTGAGCTCTTCGCTCAGGTCGGGCTCGTCCCTCAGGTCGCACACCACAATGTTCTCTGACCAATCGCTGGGCATCGTCTGGGCTCCGCTCGTGCCTCGCCGTGTTCCTGGGTCAAATCTACCAGACCGGCGCGCCCTGCGCACAAACAGAGCCGCACCCGGCCGGGCGCGGCTCTGAGAAAGGGCTGGATTCGGGCGGGATCAGGCCTGGAAGCTGGAGCCGCAGCCGCAGGTGCTGGAGGCGTTGGGGTTCTTGAAGACGAACCCGCGTCCCATGATCTCGTCCTTGAAGTCGATCTCGGTGCCGTTGAGGTAGAGCAGGCTCTTGGGGTCGCAGATGACCTTGACGCCGTGCTGGCTGAACTCCTCGTCGGTGTCGCGGTGGCTCTCGGTGAGATCGAGCACGTAGCTGAAGCCGGAGCAGCCCCCGCCCTTGACGCCCACGCGAAGGCGGACGGCCTCGGAGTCGAGCTCCTGCTGGTCGATGATCGTCTTGATCTCTCTGGCGGCGGTTTCGCTCAACTGGATGGTCATGCTGCGATCGTCTCCGTCGTGAGGCGTGGGTTCGGGCCGGATGCCGTTTCCATCGGCGGATCCTGCATCCGGCGGGGAATAGTACGCACGCCGGAGCGTCCGGGCACGCGGATCGGGGTTTCTAGGCGTCCATGGCGGCTTCGGACTCGACGTCGCCCTCGCCTTCGCCCGGGACTACCGCCGTCGCCACGACCCGGTCGCCCGATTTGAGGTTGACCACGCGCACGCCCTGTGTGGCCCTGCCGATGCGGGAGATCTGGTCGACCGGCATGCGGACGAGCAACCCGCGCTCGGTGATGCAGACGACGTCGTCGCCGGGCTTCACTGCCTTGACGGCGACCACGGGCCCGTTGCGATCGGTGGTCCGGATATCGATGCGCCCCTTGCCGCCGCGCGACTGGATGCGGTACTCGACGGCGCCGCCGTCGGACTCGCTGCGGACGAGGTACTCGCTCATGTCGGTGCGCTTGCCGTAGCCGTTCTCCGTGACTGTCAGGAGGTCGATCTCCGGGTGCACGCTCGACGTCGCGTCGTCTTCGTCGGTCATCTCGATGCGGACGAGGTCGACGACGTTGTCGCCGGAGCCGAGGTCGATGCCCTTGACGCCCGCGGCGCTGCGGCCCATCGCTCGGGCGTCGCCCTCCTTGAACCGGATGGCCATGCCGGCGCGGGTGCCGAGCAGGAGGTGGTCGTCGCCGGTGGTGTACGTCACGCCGATGAGGGAGTCGCCCTCGTTGAGGTCGACGGCGATCAGGCCGCTGCGATTCACGTTCTGATACAGCCGGAGGCTGGAGCGCTTGACCTTGCCCTGAGCGGTGGCGAAGACGAGGAAGTCCTCGTGGCGCTCGAAGTCGCGGATGGGCATGAACTCGACGGCCTTCTCGCCGTCGCGCAGCTCGATGACGTTGCGGATCGAGCGGCCCTTGGCGGTGCGGGCCATCTCGGGGATCTCCCACACCTTGACCTTGAAGACGCGCCCGGTGTCGGTGAAGCACAGCAGGTTGTCGTGCGTGCTGGCGACGAACACGTGCTCGACGAAGTCGTTCTCGCGGCTCTGGGAGGCGATGATGCCCCGCCCGCCCCGGTTCTGCGCACGGTAGGTGTTCATCGCGGCGCGCTTGACCAGCCCCTCGTGGCTGATCGTGACGACCATGTCCTCTTCGCGGATCAGGGCCTCCATGTCGATGTCGGCGTCCGACTCTTCGATCATGGTCACGCGGGGTCGCGCGTAGCGCTCCTTCATGTCCGCGCAGTCGTCCTTGATCATGCCGAGCACGATCTGGCGATCGGCGAGGATGCGCTCGTAGCCCTCGATCTCGGCGATCAGCTCGGCGTAGTCGCCCACGAGACGCTCGATCTCGAGACCGACGAGCTGGATCAGGCGCATGGCGCCGATGGCCTCGGCCTGCACGCGAGAGAGGCGGGCGCCGGCGTCCCCGCCGGCGGCGGCGGCATCGAGGAGGCGCTGGGGGATCTTGGAGGCGTGCTCGTAGCCATCTGGGATCCGGAAGCCACGGGTCGCGAGCTTGGAGATCGCCTCCTCGCGCGTGCGGCTGGAGCGGATCAGGGCGATGACCTCGTCGATATCGCACACGGCGTAGATGAGGCCTTCGAGCACGTGGGCCTTCTTCTTGGCTTCGTGCAGCAGATAGCGCGTGCGGCGCTCGATGACGTCGACGCGGTGCCCGATGTAGAGCTCGAGCATCTCCTTGAGGCTGAGCGTGCGCGGCTGGCGGTTCACCAGCGCGATGTTCATGATGCTCAGCGTGCTCTGGAGCGGCGTGAACTGGTACAGCTGGTTCTCGACGACGTCGGGATCGGCGCCGCGTTTCAACTCGCACACGATGCGGGTCTGCGCTCCGCGCCCGGACTCGTTGCGGACGTCGGAGATCTCCTTGATCCGCTCTTCCTTCACGGCGTCGACGATCCGCTCCATGAGCGTCTGCTGGACGAGCTGGAACGGGATTTCGTCGATCACGACCTGCTGGCGCCCGCTCTTCATCTCCTCGACGTGCACCTTGCCACGGACCGTGAGCTTGCCGCGACCGGAGTGGTAGCCGTCGACGATGCCGCGCCGGCCTCGGATCAGGCCGCCCGTCGGGAAGTCGGGTCCGGGCACGATCTCAAGGAGCTGGGCGAGCTCGATCTCGGGGTCATCGATGACGGCGCAGATCGCGTCGAAGATCTCGCCGGGGTTGTGCGGCAGAAGGCTGGTCGCCATGCCGACGGCGATGCCGACGCCGCCGTTGACGAGCAGGTGCGGGAACTTGCCCGGGAGCACCATCGGCTCCTCGAGGCGGTCGTCGTAGTTGGGCTGGAAGTCGACGGTGCCGAGCTTGATGTCCTCGAGGATGTCGACCGCTGCGCCGGCCATGCGCGCTTCGGTGTATCGCATGGCCGCGGGCGGGTCGCCGTCGATCGAGCCGAAGTTGCCCTGGGGGTCGACCAGCGGGACGCGCATCTTCCACGACTGGGCCAGGCCGACCATGGTCGGGTAGATGACGCTCTCGCCGTGGGGGTGGTAGTTGCCGGAGGTGTCGCCGCAGATCTTGGCGCACTTGATGTGCTTGCGCCCGGGGCGGAGGTTGAGATCGTTCATCGCCACGAGGATGCGCCGCTGGCTGGGCTTGAGCCCGTCGCGCACATCGGGCAGCGCGCGATCCATGATCGTGCTCATGGCGTAGGTGAGGTAGCTGTCCTTCAGCTCCTCCTCGATCTGCAGGTCGGTCACGGCGCCGATGTTGAACGCCGGGGTCTCGCCTTCGCCTTCTGTTGCAACCGGGGGATCGATCTCGTCGGGCACGTAGGGGTCCTCGGGGCGTCGGTCGCGCGTCGGGCCTTCCGGTGGTCCGACGCAAGCGAGCATTGTAGCGGACCCCGGCCGAGCGAATCGCTCCGTGCTGCCCCGGAGACGAGCGACCGGCGAGGCCACGGGGGGGTTCGCGGCGCCCGTGAATTCCGAGCTCGCGGGCGCCTGGAGCCTTGCCGGGCAGGTGCAGTTCGACTGGGCCGAAGAGGAAGACGGCGACGGCGTCGAGTCGTTCTTCTCGCACGCGCCGGTCCTCAGCCGCGCGATCGCCGGTGGTCTGAGCGGATATCTCGACTACTCCGCAGAGGCCGGCGTCGGGCACGGCAATGACCTGAGCCCGCTGCTGTCGGCCGGTCTGGTCTACGAACTCAATCCCGACACGCTGTTCGACGTCGCGCTGCTCGTCGGGCTCGACAACGGCGATCTGCCGGATCTCGCTTTGTTCGCGGGCATGACGATCCGGTTCTAGGGGCGCAGGAGCGGCCCGGCCGCGAGGCTCGGGCGCCCCGGCGTCCATCCGGGCCGAGGAGACCAGGGCTCGGGGCTGGCCCTTGTTGAAACCCGTTCTCAATCAGGCGACACTGGATGGGCGAGTGCCTAGACTGGAATCGTTCTAGGCAAGGAATCGCCCCAGCGCCGACTCCGAGACCTCTACTATCACGAACCCACCCGGGAGGAGACCCCTGCCGATGCCCGATCTGCCGATCTATCTCGACAATGCCGCCACGACCCGCTGCGATCCTCGCGTGGTCGAAGAGATGCTGCCCTACTTCACCGAGACCTACGGCAACGCCGGGTCGCGGAACCACAAGTTCGGGTGGGACGCCGAGGCGGGCATCGACAAGGCCCGCGAGCGCGCGGCGTCTCTCATCGGTGCGCAGCCCAAGGAGATCATCTTCACGTCGGGCTCGACCGAGGGGAACAACCTGGCGATCAAGGGCGTCGCCGAGATGTACTCCAAGGCGCCGGCCGGCAGCGAGAAGCGCGGCCACATCATCACGGCGATCCACGAGCACAAGGCGGTGCTCGATCCGGTGAAGCGTCTGCAGAAGCAGGGCTTCGAGGTCACGATGCTCGAGCCCGGGCAGGACGGGCTGATCACCGCTGAGATGGTGAAAGACGCCCTCCGCGAGGACACGATCCTCGTGACGATCATGTGGGCCAACAACGAGATCGGGACGATCAACCCGGTCCCGGAGATCGGCAAGATCGTCAAGGCCCACGGCGCCATCTTCCACACCGACGCCACGCAGTGGGTCGGCAAGATGCCGACGAACGTCGACACCGACAGCATCGATCTGCTGACATGGTCCGGACACAAGATCTTCGGTCCCAAGGGCATCGGCGCCCTGTACGTGCGCCGTCGCAAGCCCCGCGTGCGCCTGACGGCGCAGATCGAGGGCGGCGGCCAGGAGCGTGGCTACCGTTCGGGCACGCACAACGTGCCCGGGATCGTGGGATTCGGCAAGGCCTGCGAGCTGTGCGCCGAGGAGATGGACTCCGAGCGCGATCGCCTGCTGGCGCTGCGCCAGAAGCTCGAGAGCGAACTCAAGAGCCGCATCGACGTCTGCGAAGTCAACGGCCACGCAGAGCGCCGCATGCCGAACATGACCAACATCTCGTTCGGCTTCGTCGAGGGCGAAGGCCTGATGATGAAGATCAAGGACATCGCCTGCTCGTCGGGCTCCGCCTGCACGAGCGCCTCGCTCGAGCCGTCGTACGTGCTCAAGGCGCTCGGTGTCGGCGACGAACTCGCCCACTCCTCGCTGCGTTTGTCGATGGGCCGCTTCACGACCGCGGAGGAAATCGACTACGCGATCAACGAGATCACCGACGCGGTGCTCCACCTGCGGAAGCTCAGCCCGCTGTACGACATGCACATGGAAGGCATCGACATCTCCACCATCGAGTGGGCGTCGCACTGATTCTCGGGTCCGGAACCAGAACGACTCGCTGAAAGAGAAACCACAGCAATGGCATACTCACCCAAAGTCATCGATCACTACGAGAACCCGCGGAACGTCGGAAACTTCGGCTCCACGGCGGACGTCAAGAAAGACAGCGCCATCGGTGTCGGCGTGGTCGGCGCCCCCGAGTGCGGCGACGTCATGCAGATGCAGATCAAGGTGAACCCCGAGACCAAGAAGATCGAGGACGCCAAGTTCAAGTGCTTCGGGTGCGGCTCGGCGATCGCCTCGTCGTCGCTCGCGACCGAGTGGCTCAAGGGCCAGACACTCGACGAGGCGCTCGAGATCAAGAACACGGACATCGTCGAGGAACTCAGCCTGCCTCCGGTGAAGATCCACTGCTCGGTGCTCGCCGAGGACGCGATCCGCAGCGCGATCAAGGACTACAAGACGAAGAACAACATCGCGGAAGAGCAAGCGGCTCACTCGCACTAAATCTCTGATTCTCAGCGACTTACACCGCCCCTCCCGAGGGGCGGTTTTTTTGTGCCGCCCGAATCCGGCCGGTGGCGACGTCCGAAATCTCTCTCAGACAAGACACCTCCTCGCTCGGCAGCCAGCGACATCCGTCGAGCGACTCCCGGGGATAGATCACCCCCATCACCACCCCCACGGGCCTTGGTGGCACCCGCCGCCAAGGCTCTTTTCCTGCGCGGACCACGCCACGGGACGCCCAACTACGATCCGACCGATGGCGCGTCGACTCACCCCCGAACTCATGGACGACCCGGATGCTTCGCGCGAGGAACTCGACCGGTCCCTGGGGTTCATCCGTGCGATCAACCGACGCCTCGGTGGAACGAGCGCCGCGATTCGGCATCTGGCGCGATGGGGATCGGCCTGGACCCGCGGAGAGCCGGTCAGCGTGCTCGATGTCGCGACCGGCTCGGCGGACATCCCGGTCGCGATCCGGCGATGGGGTCTGGAGCGTGGGCTCGATGTCCGTATCACCGGCGTCGATCTCCACGAGACCACGCTCGACCTGGCGCGGGAACACGTCGTCCGTGAGTCGGAGTCCGACCCGCGTATCGCTGATGGCATCGAGCTCCGGCACGCCGACGCGCGCGACCTCGTGGGCATCCACGGGGCGCTGAGCTTCGATTACGTCCATGCGGGCATGTTCCTCCATCATCTGCCCGAGATCGAGGTGCTCACGGTGCTCCGAGTCATGGAACGCCTCGCCAGGCGCGGGATCATCTGGAACGACCTGACGCGATCGGGTGTTGCCTGCTTCGGGATCAAGCTCCTGACGCTGGGCAAGCCCGAAATGGTCCGGCACGACGCACGCGTGAGCGTCGAAGCGGGGTTCACGAAGCGCGAAGTGCTCGACATCGCGCGCCGGCTCGAGCTGCACACCTGGTGCCGCTTCGAGTCGAGCTTCCTCACCCAGCGCTTCACGCTCGCGGGGGAGAAGCCGCTGTGACCCGGGCGGAGCGCACGGCGCTGGTGATCGGAGCGGGCCCCGCGGGGTGCAGCGCGGGCATACACCTGGCGCGGACGGGCTGGCGTGTGACGATCGCCGAAGCCAAGGCGTTCCCTCGGATCAAGGTTTGCGGCGAGTTCATCAGCCCGGCTGCTACCGGAGAGTTGGAATCGCTGCTCAGCCCGGGGCAACTGGGGTCTCTCGGCGCACGCAGGGTGACCGATCTGCTGATCTCCGAGGGCGAGCGCGAACTGCGCTTCCGGCTCCCTTCCCGGGACGCCGGCGGCGCGTGGGTGCTGAGCCGGGCCGGGCTCGACTCGGGCTTGGTCGACCAGGTACGGAGCGAAGGCGTCCGGGTGCTCCAGCCCAGCCGGGTGTCCGGCGTTGCGTACTCCGACGACTCGATTGCCGCTGACATCGACGGGGAGCCTCGGCGCTTCGACATTGTCGTGCACGCCGACGGCGCGGGGCGTCACGACGCCCCTTCTCCCTCAGGCGGACCCAGGACCACGCCGATGCGCGCCGGGGTCGTCGGCCGGAAGTGCCACATCCGGCTCGGGGAGAGCCCCGGCGCGGCGACCCTCTTGATGCGCAGCGCCCCCGGCGCGTACGTCGGCATGGTCGGTGTCGAAGGGGGCCTGGCGACAGTCGCGCTGGTCGCGCGGAAGGGGGTCGTCGCCCGTTTCGGACGCGACGCCGATTCCATGCTGCGATGGCTCTGGCCCGAGTACGACCCGGACTCCCGCGCCAGCGACTGGTTGTCGTGCGGCGTGGCGTCGAGCCGGTTCATACCGGGCGCGCATCTCAGGAGCTTCCGAGTGGGCAACGCGGGAGGCGCGGTCGAGCCCGTCGGGGGCGAGGGGATCGGCCTCGCGCTCTGGTCGGGAAGGGCGCTCGCCGAGTCACTCGATGCTCACGCCGATCTGGCCGGAGCGCGCAGAGAATTCGCCCGCAGATACCGGCGGCGCCTTCGCTGGCGCCGGCCCTCGTGCGCGCTCGCCGCGGCGATCCTCGAGCGTCCCAGGCTCGTCCGGGCGTTCTGGCCGGTGCTCGGCGCCCCGGTGCTCGGTGGGTCGGTTGTGGCGTCGTGGTGCGCTATGACGGGCAAACCGGGAGCGCTGGCGCGCTGATCAATTGTCTGAAATCTCGCCTTCGAGCACTCGGAACGCCAGGCGCTGCTGGGCGTCGAGGCCGTCGCAGTACATAAACGGACCGCGGGCGGTGTGGTCGGGCTCGACGCCGACGCCCTCGAGGCTCTCCCCGTCGACGCGCGCGTCGCGGACGGCGAGATACAGGAGCGAGCCATCCGAGAGCAGGAAGGGCGAGCCCCCGACGACTGCTCCCGCTGTGCGCTCCCCCACCACCGGCCCGTAGGCGTGCTTCCTGAACGCGTAGGCGTGGATCTCGTTTCCCGATCGCGACCGGGAATCGACGAGCAGGACGACGGGCTTCATCCAGTTGGGCGCGAACGGGCTCGCAACTCCGTCGCGATCGACGAGTTCGAGCACCGGGACATTCCGGTTGAACAGATTGAGATAGCCCGGTGCGGCTCCGCCCCAGCCGGCGCGGAGGTCGAGCACCAGGCCGTCCGCGGAGGCGATGGGCTCCGACGCGACGATCTCCTCGAGCGCCTCGTGGTAGTGCAGACCCGCGTAGCTGTAGACGCGCACGTATCCCAGCGCCCTGCCGCTGCGTCGCTGGACGTCGGCGCTGGCACGCATCGACCGGAGGAAAAGCTCACGCGGCGCGATCCGCTCGACGCCCACGCGGACCTCCGACGCCTGTGCGCCGTCCGACGACAGCACGCGAATCGTCGCCTCGCCTCCCGCCCTCGCACTGATCGAGTCGAGCCTCGCGTAGGGCTCGTCGTCGACAGCGAGCAGCTCGTCTCCGATGCGGATGCGGGACTCGGCCGCCGGCGAGCCGGCGAGGATCTCGCGGATCCACCAGCGCCCGCTCACGGTGCGATCGACGATCAGGCCGGTCGCCTCGTACGTCACGACTCCCTCGGGGTAGCTCCGCTCGATGTGCTCGGCGATGTGAGGCACGAGCGCGAAGATGTCGAGCAGTTCGTGGTACCGGGGGTTGTCCGGCGTGTAGTACGTCGTGTGAGACGTCTCGAGCGCTGCGAGCAACCTGTTGACGGCGTCTTCGCGCTCGATGCCGGAGAGGGCGTCGATATCGCTCGCGAGGGCGACGACCGTGGCTTGCCGCCACGCGTCGGCCTCCAGCTTCTCGGGGAACACGAAGTGCTCCTCGACAAGCGCGATCACCTCCTGCGCCACATCGTTCTGGGCGTGAGCCGCGGGCGCGCACGCGACCGCCAGCGCTGGAAGGACTCTGGACAGTGCCGTCTTGATCATCACGCCGACCTCCGCTGCTCGCCGGGCCGGCGTCAGCCTACTACGGGAGCGGCTGGTCGACGACGGTGATGCGGATCGGGATCTCGCGGAAGCCCCGACGCACCGTCAAACGGATGACCGGGGTCGCGTTCTCGATGCCCTCGAAGAAGTACGTAATCGAGGCGTCGTTCCACATCGAACCCGAGTTCTCGACGACCTGGCGGCCATCGAGCAGCACGATGTCTTCGAGCACCGGGCGGACGGTGCCCGGCGAGAACATCACGTTGGTGCTCGTGCCCTGGATTTCGGCCTTGACGGTCACGCCTTCACCCAGCACGTGGGCGGCAACGGGCGAGGCCGAATCGGTCACGCGGATCTCGACCTCTTCGGTGCCGGAGAACACGTGCGCCGGCATCGAGGCGTCGATGGTGAAGTCGCGGGCGTCGCGGGAGGGGGAGGCGAGCTTCAGGGCGATACCCGAGAGGCGCATGTCGCCCTCGTCGGTCCAGTCGTGGACCTCGTCGATGTAATCCTTGGTCCCCATGAAGCCGTCGGGGATGTCGGTGAGGTCGGCGCCGGTGTTGTCGGTCGCGCGGATCTCGAGGCCGTCCTCGACGAAGCCTGCGAGCTGCAGGCCGGAGCCGGGCTCCAGGTCGAACTCGAGCTTGAGGCCGATGTGCTCCATCGAGCTGAACGCCGAATCCTCCTGCTCCATCTTCACGACGCGGCTGTCAGTCAGCTGCGTGAGCACGGGGACGATGGACGAGTGCTGAGCGTTGGCGCCGGCGCTGGCGAGAGCGACCAGAGCGGCCGCGCTGATGACGGTCTTCGTGCGCATGGTGGGCTCCTCCCGGAAGGGTGTGGGTGCACCGCCCGTATCGGGGCGATCGGGAGGCCGATTCAGCGCAAGACGGGTTGTTCCCCGGATTCAGCGGGTCGTCACGCCAGCGCGTCGCCCGCGGCGGGCTCTGAGCGCGGTGCGAAGCGCATCGCGACGCCGATCGCCAGCACGAGGGCCATCGCGATCGCGTTCATCAGGTAGCGGTCTTCGAACATGCCCAGGAAGAGCAGCCAGCCGGCGCCGGCGAGGGCGACGAAGTATGCCGCGGCCCTGAACACCCGGCGTGCCCCGCGCCCCATGATCGCAACGATGAGCAGCCACGCCGGGAACACGAGCCCGTAGAGGCTGATGAACGAGTCGTAGACCATGCGCCGGTCGCCCCGGAGCGTCCGCTGCACCGCCTCGCCCGCGGCGTCGATCGTGGAGTAGGCCTCGCGCAGCGCCGGCAGCCACGCTTCGGCGTCGGCGATGCCCAGCAGGATCATGAAGACCAGCGCGAGCGTCGTGCACCCGGCGGTGCGGGCTGCGCGCCGGCGGCGACGATCGGCATCGGTGAGCTCCGGGTCGTACTTCCAGAGCACTCCGCGATCGAGCAGTTCGCGCATGTGCGCGCTGAGTGTGAAGATCGCCTGGAGGGCGACGTACGCCGGCAGGTAGTACGAGAACCCGCTGCCGACGAGCAGGCCCGCACCGTAGAAGAGTGTCGCGCCGATCAGCACCGGGAACAGCAGGCCGAACCCGATGACGAACGCCGCGGTGCCGGTCGCGCCGGGGGCCTCCTGGCGGGCGCGGTGCAGCGTCAGGTCCATGTGCGGGCAGAGCAGGAATCCGAAGGCGATCAGCGGAGCCGTGAGCGCGAGGTCGACCGTGCGCGCGGTGCCGACGACCAGGCGCGGGTCGTTCATCCCGCTGCCCCACGATGTCAGGAACATCGCGACCACGAGCAGAAGCGACAGGATCCAGATCACGAGCCCGCGGATGCGGAAGTGCTTGGACGTGCGCCCCGCGCGGAGCATGGCGATGACCAGCACGAGGCCGGCAGCGGCTGCGCCGTAGGCGTAGTCGTCGGCGATCTGGTTCGACGACCAGGCGAGGAACCAGGTCATGAACCACACGTGGAACAGGATCGTCGCGATGCTGAACCAGCGCATCGCGGTCTCGTTGCGCGCGACGAACGACTCGCTGGAGCCCGCGCGCCGCCACACAAAGCCGACGGACATCGCCCCGGCCACGTTGAACAGCGCGAACACCGGCCAGGAGATCAGGCCGTAGTCCACCAGCAGGTAGATCGGGAGCCACATGCCGATGACCCAGGTCCAGCTGGACGCGAGGAATCCCGCCCACGTCAGTGCGCCCGGCCAGTTGACCCGCTCTGTCTCGTTCGCTGTGCCCATCGACAGGGCAGGCTAGCGTCAGGCCTTGGAGCTTGCCTCGCGGGCGGCCGCCTTGGCGGCTTCCTTGGCGCGACGCTCCTTGGCCTCGTGGTGGCTCTTGGGCGTGACGTGGAACACGGCGCGACAGCGCCCGACGCGGAGTTCCTTCTCCTTGGGAGCCTCGGGGCCCGCCACCTCGCCCTTGCCCTTGGGGATCGGGATGCGCTGCTGGAGGACGTTGAGCACGACCTCGATGTTGAACTCCTCGTGCGTCGCGATCATGTCGTCGAGGCCCTGTGGCGGGACGACCTTGTAGACCGCGGGGCCGAGGCACGGGCGCAGGAACCGGTAGTTCAATTCCTTGCAGACGACTGTGTAGTCGGCACCGACAGCCGCGAAGAGGTACATGCCTCCGGCGATCTCGCTATTGGCCAGCAGGGAGGCGCCGGCCATCGCGTTGTACCAGTTCTTGTTGAAGCGCCGGAAGGGCAGGACGGCGGTGAACGTGTTCTTGTCCACGCGCTTCATCCGGATGCCCGAGCGGTAGGCGTAGGGCAGGTAGATGAGCGAGCAGACGCGATGCCAGAAGTTGTTGCGGGTGCTCAGGCGGCTGATGAACGCCTCGATCCGGCCCATCAGGCCCGAGCGGCGCTTCTTCACCTTCACCGGCCTGCCGTTCGATCCGGGGCTGGCCTGCACGGCCCGCTCGCCGGCGCTGAGACGACCCACGTCGCCCGGTCCGGGCGCAAAGGACCCGTCGTTCGCGACGCCTCCTTCGGTTGCGGCGGGCTGGATCGTCATCTGGTCTCGCACCAAGAGTGCATGATACGCGCGGGCCGGTCCACCCGCGGGCTCATGGTTCTGAGGGATTCGCCCCACGGGCTTCCAGCGAGGCCGCCCGCTCGAGGTCCTGGCTCGCCAGCCATGCCAGCAGGTCCTGCATCACGCCCTCGTTGGCCTCCGGAAACCGGAACTCGCCCCACTGCTCGAGGGCGATCCATCGCCATTCGGCGACCTCCAGGGCCCGGGGCTCGGGCGAGCCGGGCTCTTCTCGACAGATCCAGGGATGGAGGCGGACGGTCGCGTGGTCGTAGGCGTGGACCCGCTCGTTCAGGGGGTTCAGGGGCTCCACGAGCACCCCGACCTCCTCGAGCAGCTCGCGCCTGACGCAGGCGGAAGTTTTTTCCCCAGCTTCACACTTGCCCCCCGGCAGTTCCCAGTACCCACCATATACGGTGGTCGCCTTGCGCCGGGTAATCAGGATCTCGTATCGGGGCTCGCCGGGAGCATCCGTTCGGGTTATATTCGCATTGTCATTTCGGGTTGTGTTCGGCACCCCCCTCAGGACGATCCCAAGGCCGACATCGATGGGCGCAGGATCCGACACGTCCACGCTGTTATTGGTGTTAAGTGTATTATTCACAATGACTTATGCGATATTCGACGATCCTTGCCCCGGCCCGTTGACGCCCGGATCCGAGGGCCTACGCTAGGCTGATTGCGGCAGAATCGCGCTCGCCTGGCGGGCGGAAAATGGACGATACTGAACTTCGCGGCGCGAGCCGCGTGGCACGCCGTCGATCGGGGATCGGAGCCCTCGATCGGCGGTTTTTTCATGCGCACGATGCACTACATGTCGTTGGTGTGCGCGCACGCGCGACATGTTGTGCGTGCGCAGCGCACGAGCGCTGACAAAGACCGAGAAGTGCGCACGTTCGCGCGAGATCGCTGCATGATCGCGGAAGAACGCAGCATGTTCGCGCACGTTCGCGACATGTGCGCGCTTGTGATTCCTGTTGAACGAGAATCAACGCACGACAAACAGCGCACGCGCGCGTTCACAGCGTCGCACAGAGCTGGAGGTTCACGCAGTTGGCGTCGCGCAGTGACCACACACACATGGGTGAACGCTCGATCGTGAGGATGCGCGTGCATTCGATCCCGCTCTGCGCGGCGTGAATGGGTATCGAGCGCATCGAAGCGAGGCGATCTACGAGCCCGCGGCGCGAGCCGCGGGTTCTCTGATCGCACCTCGGGCGAGCGTTTCCCGTTTCGAGAGTCGCGCTTCGATCTCGCATGCACCCGGCGCAGCAAGAGTCAAAGGTACCCGCGGCTTGCGCCACGGGCTCGTAAAGGCGGTGGGTTCGGGGGTTTCGATCCGTCAGGCGCTGTCGGCGCCGAGCCAGTTGGGGCGCTGGTCGCCGGTCCATCGGAGAGCCGTCTCGATGATCAGCCACGCCTCCAGCGCCAGCGTGATCGTCGCGACGCTCACGAGCAGCCAGTTCTGCTGGCTGAGCCACGACGGGTTGTCGGCGTTGCCGACGAAGGCCTGCCAGACCATGGCGCTGGCGGGGACGATCAGCATGATCACCAGGGGGGGAATGGCGAACCACTTGGGCCTCCCGGTGGCCAGCAGCCACGCGACGATCACGATGAACGCGAAGCCGGCGAGGAGTTGGTTGGTCGCGCCGAACAGCGGCCAGAGAATCAGCGCGCCCTGGCCGGCGCCGGCGAGCGACCACGACTGGCCCGAGGCGGGGATAGCCGCGAGCAGCGCGGCGGTGACGACGGCGAAGATCGATGCGCCGTGGACCGTGGCGAGCCACTTGAACGGGTTGAGCGCCGAGGCGGCGAGCCAGGACTTGTCGTTGTCGTGGTGGTAGACCTCGTGGGCCGGGTGCTCGGCGCCGCACTCGGGGCAGGTGATCGACGGGTTGCTCGCGTGCCCGGAGAGGTCGTAGCCGCAGCCGGCGCACTCGTGGCGACCTCGCCTGGGCAGGAAGGTGCGCGAGAGCTCCTGGATCACGTAGCGCTGCAGGCGGCAGGCAGTGTCCATGGTCGTCGCGGCGAAGGAGGCGACCATGACGGCCATCAGCGCGATGGCGACATCGCGCGCGATGCCGAGGGAAGCGACGAAGTTGGCGGCACCCTCGACGAAGGCGCCGACCTTCTTGCCGAGCGAGCCGGCGGCTGACCAGGATTCGTATTGCTTGGCGAAAGCGATGGGGCCGGACATGGCGTAGCGGTCGGGTGAAATGACCGCGACCCGTCCGTCCTCGAGCCAAATCCACTCACCAATGGGTGCTGTATGAAACTCGGTTCTTAACTGGGACCGGGCGCCGGAGGCGTCGCGTTCGATGAACGTTTCCTCGATCTTCACCGTCGCAAACTCGTCTATCTGAAAGCCGTCGGATTCGACTATGAAAGTCCGCTTGTCGACTCCGGGTCGTGTCGGAATCTTCTGCGAATAGGGAACAACTCCCCAGTCGACCGGTTCGCCTGCTTTCAAACTGTCCAATTGCTCAGGCCCCGGTGTGATGAGACCCGGGTTCGTGTTCAACTGGCTCGCTGCCCCCAACCCGATCCCCCCGACGCACGCCGCGATCACCAGCGTCGCCAGGAACCCCTCGGTCAGCATCGAGCCGTAGCCGACGACGCGCGCGTCGGTCTCCTTGGCGATCTGCTTCGACGTCGTGCCCGAGCCGACGAGGCAGTGGAAGCCCGAGCAGGCGCCGCAGGCGATCGTGATGAACAGGACCGGCAGCAGCGGCGGCGCGCCGACGGGTGTCCAGTTGATCATCGGGGCGACGATCTCTAGGGGCGGGCGATCGGGTGATGCGCTCCCGAGCGACGGCCCGCCGAGGATCGCTGCCGCGAGCAGCCCGGTGGTGATCAGGCCGAGGGCCGTGATGAGCTGCAGCGCGTTGATGTAGTCGCGGGGCTGGAGGAGCAGCCACACCGGCAGCACCGAGGCGGCGTAGGCGTAGCCCAGCAGGAACGCGGTCCACATCCAGATGGGCTGGCTCGCCATCTGCGCGTTGAACTCTCCCAGCAGGCCGGCGTCGCCCCAGATCACGCTGGCGTACATCAACCCGAGGGCGAGGAACGAGGGGATGACGATCGAGCGTCCCTTGCGATGGATGAGCACGCCGATGATCAGCGCCAGCGGGATCTGCACGAGGACCGGGAAGATGGCCGCGGGGTACTGCTTGAGGACGACGGCGATCACCAGGCCAAAGACCGCGAGGACGATCCAAAGGCCGACAATCAGGATGCACAGAAAGATGAGCCTGGCGCGGGGGCCAAGCAGGTCGCCGGCGATATCGCCGATCGAGCGCCCCTTCTTCCTGAGGGAGACGACGATCGAGCCGAGGTCGTGGACGGCGCCGACGAAGATCGCGCCGAAGACCACCCACAGGATCGCCGGCAGCCAGCCCCACATGACGGCGATGGCGGGACCCACGATGGGGCCCGTGCCGGCGATCGACGTGAAGTGGTGCCCGAAGATGATGCTCTTGCGGGTGGGCACGTAGTCGCGCCCGTCGCGCTCGGTGGTGGCGGGCGTCTCGGCGTCCGGGTCGAGTTGGAAGACGCGCCGCGACAGCCAGCGCCCGTAGGTGAAGTAGGCGACCAGCAGCGCGATGCCCGCGATGGCGACGAGGGCGAGTGCGTCCATGGCGCTTGAGGATACGGGGAGGGGGAGGATGGGGGTGGCACGGGATCGCGCTCGCGTTGCCCGGCGCGCACAGAACCGGCGAGCGGGTCGCCCCGCCCGCCGGCTCTCTCGGGAAAGGAACCGCCGTGGGTGCTCGGCTCAGGGGCAGGCGTCGCCCCAGTGCTGGAGCACCGCGGTGATGTCTTCGAAGTCGACAATGCCGTCGCAGTTGGCGTCGCCGACGCCGGTGCCGTCGCCGGGCTCGAGCCAGTGCATGAGGATCGAGGTGATGTCGCCGAAGTCGACCGTGCCGGCTTCGTCGCGCGTCGCGTTGCCGGGGCAGCAGGCGGGAGCGCGCCCGATCCAGTCGAGGCGGAGCAGCACGGCGTTGGGCTCGTAGACGATGTCCCAGTAGTACGTCGCCGTCGGTGTGAAGGAGACGGGCTCTTCGAGGAACGTGCCGGTCACGCCGCCGAGGGCGGTGAGGATCGTGAACTCGTCGTTGGCCTTGGGCGCGAAGAAGCCGGCCTCGCCGAGGTTGTCGATCTTCACCTCCAGCGTGCCACCCAGCGCCGCGCCTCCGCCCGAGACGATCAGCAGGTCGTGCTCGTCGCCCTGGGTGTAGCCGCCGACCGAGACGCGCCAGGTCGCGCCAGGTTCGTTGGTGAATTCGTCGACGCTCGCCGAGCCGGAGTCGCTCCCGACTTCGAGCCTGCCCTTGTTGGCAAGGGCCGACAGCCCGGTGGTCGTGCCGGCTTCGAGGACCATGTGCCCGCTCGGTCCGACGACGAGCGAGCCCAGACCGGAGAACATCGCCGCGGCGCGGACGCGCGTGAACCCGTCCATGATCAGCTCGGAGTCCGAGGGGCCGAGGTCGACGTTCGCCGCGCCGTTGTGCGCAGCGAACTCGGCGTCGGCGCTGATGCGCACCCGCCCGTCGAGGACGTTCAGGTCGCCGTTCATGATCATCCGGGAGCCGGCCACGCGGGTCTCGATCAGGTGGGTGAGCCCGAACAGGTCCATCTGCCCGTCCATCCGCCAGGCGTCCTGTGGGTCGGAGAGGTTGAGGGTGAGCTTGGAGAACACTCCGCCCGCGATGTCGAAGGTGCCGTCGAAGGGGCCGTCGAGCGTGTCGATGCTGTCGGCGTTGATCGTCAGGCTGGAACCGATTTCCCAGACCGTCTGGAAGGCTCCGTCGAGGTCGAACACATCGGCGTTGATGATCGTGGGTCCGGTCACCTGCACGTCGCCGTTCTGGCGCGCAAAGCCGTTGAAGGCTACGGTTCCGTCGTACACAGCCGGTCCGTTGATCCGAACGATCCCCTGGTTGGGAGCATCGCTGTAGGTCGAGAACTCGCCGCCCTCGAAGAGGACCGGGCCGTCGATCTGGATCTTCCCGAACTGCCCGATGATGTACTGGCCGCCCAGGAAGGTCGACTCGCTGTCGAGTTCGAGCTCGCCCTGGACCGCGATGTCGACGCCGGTGTTGGCCCCGAACGTCACCGGCATCAGGAAGCGGAGGCGGGCGTCCTGGTCGTCGAGCGTCATGAGCCCGTCGAAGTCGAGCGGCGTGCCGTCGATCTTCGCTCCGTTCGAGGGCATGCCGGGCCCGAGCACGTTGAGCGCACAGCCGGTGCCGCACTGCCAGCCGCCGGCGACGTTCATGGTGAGCTCCGAGCCGCGCCCGAGGAGGATGGTGCCGTCGAACGGATCGATGAACGAGCCCGCGATGACCTCGAGGCCGCTGTATTCGGCGCTCACATCGAGCGTGCCGTTGCCACCGGTCCCGTCGAGGTCGGCCATCTGGTTTCCGATGGTGCCGTGCTGGATGACGATGTCGTCGCCCTCTGATGGCCGGATCACACCGTTGTTGGGCATCCCGTGGACGTTGCCGACCTCGAGATAGCCGCAGCCGATGATCTCACCGCTGTTGAAGCAGTCGTTGTGGGATTTAACCGGCGCGCCGTCGCGCAGATCGAGGATGCCCCCGGGGCCGATGGCCAGCTCGCCCTGGAAGTGCTCCTCGTTGATCGCGCCCGGCGCGGGCCGCGCGATGATGCGAGAGCCGGCGCCCGTGATCGAGGCGATCCCGAACGAGACGAGCTCGAACCCGTTGCAATCGACCGTCATGCCGTCGGAGATGTAGAGCGCGTCGTAGGCCTTCGGCCCGGTGAGAAGAACGGTCGAGAAGGCGGCGGTCTGGAGGTTGCCGATCAGGGCGGTGTCGTTCGTGTCGGGCACTCCGAAGGGGATCCACTTGTTCGGATCCTGCCATGAGCCGGGCCCGCCGATCCATGAGTAGGTGCCGGCGGAGGCGGAGGTCGCCAGGCCGGCCGCGGCAAGGAGGATCGAGGCGGCACGGACGGAGCGGTATCGCGGGCGCGGTGCGCCGTGGTCAGGGGATTTCATCTGGTTTCTCCGTTCTCGAGAGATGCGCGAGGCCGGGGAGCTTCACGCTTCCCGCGGCGACAGAGAACCACGCGGGGAGCGACGGGCCGGTGCGCCACGCAATTCGAAGAAAAGTGAGTCGCCCGGACGGGGCGAGCGCCGGATCAGCCGCCGAGGCGCCGGATCCACTCCCGCTGCAGCTGAGGATCGAGGATCTGCACGCGGGCCGATTCCAGCAGCGTCCGCGCGAGCAGGTCCATCTCGGCGCGCTCCTTCTGCAGGCGCACGTCGGGCTCGAGGACGTCGCGGGCGGCCTGGGCGCTGGGCGGGGCGCTCGGATCCGCGGGATTGATGCGCTCGAGCTTGAGGATGGCGTAGGTCGAGGCGAGCGCCACGGGCTGGGAGACCTCGCCGGGCGAGAGCTGGGCGAGCGTTGTGCGCACGGCGGCGGGGAAGGTCGGGTCGGCCGGGCTGATGGGCGGGAGCAGGCCGCCGCGATCGCGCGAGATGTCGGTGGAGAGTGCCGCGGCCACCTCGCCGAACGGTTCGCCGTCGCGTACGCGCCGGATCGCCTGCGTGGCCTGCGAGGCGGTGTCGGTGGTGATCAGGCGGGCGCTGTAGGTCTCGGCGTAGCGGAGCTGGTAGGCGAGTTCGAGGTCCTGGTTGGTGACGTTCACGCGCGGGGCGACGAGCGCGCGCATCGCGGCGTTGCGCCAGAGAAGAGCCTGGAATCGCGAGTCGCCCAGCGAGCGATTGCGCCGGAGCTGGTCGAGCAGAGCGCGGGCCTCGTCGGAGTCCGACGCGACGCCGCCAGCGGTCAGGGAGTCGATGAGGATCGCCAGTTCGGCGTCGATCTGCTCGGGGTCGATCGTGCGATTGACACGCGCGAGTTCACGCCTCAGGAGGGAATCGAGGATGTGCTCCTGGAGCACTGTCGCGCCCGCGGCTTCGACGAGGCCGACGGAGATATCCGAAGCCTCGATGGGCTGGCCGTCGAGCAGGGCGAGCGCGCCGACGGAGGGATCGTTCGACGCACCCTCGACGGTGCGATCGACGTAGCGGTCCGAACGGTCCAGGCCCCGGGTGACCTCGCGAGCCGTGGGCTCGGTGCTCCCCCCGGATCCGCCCGCGCAGCCGGTCAAAAAGACGCCGAAAACGACGGCCAGGCCCGGAAAGCGGGCTCTGAGTGCCGATCGGTAGGGTCTTGTGGGGCGCATGGGTGGGAACATGGGGGGAGGGGCCTGCGGATAGAGAATACGGCTTCAGAGACTCGGGGCACACGCCCGATCCTCTTTGCCGCATCATGGGGACTCAGATGGCGAGCGCGACGACGACACCCCCGACCAATGGCCACGCGCCGGCCCAGCCCGCGCCCCCCACACCCCCCGCACCCCCAGCGCCGACGCCCGCGGCTCCTCCGACCGGTTTCAACGCCGGCACGCCGGGCGGCGAGCTGGCACTGTGTCCCTACTGCGGGCATCGCCAGTCGAACCGGGTGCAGTGCGAGCGCTGCAAGGGGCTGTTCGAGCCTCTGAGCCGCCAGGCGACGCAGAACGCGATGGGCCCGTGGTACCTGCGCGACGAGCAGAATCCGTTCCGGCCGGGGTGCTCGTTCGAGAAGCTCAAGGCGCTGGCGGAGAAGGGTCGCGTGCAGCGCGACTCGATCATCCGCGGGCCGACCACGCGCCAGTTCTGGACGCTGGCGTGCAACACGCCGGGCGTCGCGGTGCTGCTGGGCGAGTGCCACAGCTGCCACCGGCGCGTGTCGCCCGACGACTACATGTGCAAGTCCTGCGGCGTGGTGCTGGGCTACACCGGGGATCGCCAGCACATGGGCCTGTCACCGATCAAGCTGCTGCCGGGCGAGGCTTCGCCCGCGGCGGTGGCCTCGAGCGTGATGGGCACATCCGACCGTCGTCCCCACGGGCCGGTGCGCGAGATACCGGCCATCACGCCCGCACCGGCCGCGCCGGTGCAGCAGCGGATGCCCGAACCGGCGCCGGTCACGCAGGCTGAGCCAGAGGGCCCTGCGCCGATCAGCGCGGGTGCGCGTCTTGCCGAGCGACGTCGCCAGTCGCGGCGCGACGCGATGCGCGTGGCGATCGCGACGATCATCGGCGTTGGCGTGATGGGCGGGGCGATCGGTGCCGTGGCGATGTTCTCGCCGTCTTCGGGCGATGCGGAGGCCGCTCAGGCCGAGACCCCCGATCAGCCCTAGATCTGGTCCGGTGCCAGCGTGAGCTGGCCCTCTTCCTCGACAACCCGGAACGCCTCGTGCTCGGGGTCGTGGTCGAGCACCAGGAGCCAGTCGCCTTCGTGGGCCTGCTTCAGCAGCGCCGTGCGCACGTTCATCGAGGTGTAGGGCTCGACGTCGTAGGCCATGTTCGTGGTCGGGCGCGCATGGCGCTTCGTGGGCATGACATCGGAGATGTAGGCGACGGTGCGCCCCTTCGGGTCGGTGAACCGGGCGCACTGCTGGCCCCACGTGTGCCCGGGCGTGGGGAAGCAGGTGAGGCCGGGGAGGATCTCGGCCTCGGCGCCGACTGGCCGGAATCGCTCCTTGATCTCGGGCGTGAGGTGCGAGGGCAGGTAGGTCTTGTGCATGGTCGACTTGTTGGCCAGCGCGTCGTCGATCTCCTGGCGCTGGACGAAGATCTCGGCGTTCGGGAACGTCGAGACGACCTTGTCGGAAGAGCCCGCGAACCGGGTCAGGCCCCCGGCGTGGTCGAAGTGGAGGTGGGTGATGACGATGGCGTCGATGGCCCTGGGATCGCATCCGGCCTCGTCGAGGGCGTGGTGGATAGCGCGGGGGGTGCCGTCCGGCTGGGTCTGCTGGCCGTAGAGGCCCTGCTCCTTGGGGGTCATCTTCTCGCCTATGCCGGCCTCGATCAGGACGAGCTTGCCGTCCGAGGATTCCAGCAGGAGCGAGTTCTGCTGGAGGGGCATGCGGTTCTTGGCGTCGATCGCGAACTGGCCGGACTCGGGGAACCATCGCGACCAGACGACTCGCGGGATCATGCCGAACATGGCGCCAGCGTCGAGGTAGAAGATGCCCGCCTGGAGGAGCCGGGGCGTGTAGGTGACGGCGGTGCTTGCGTTGGCCATAGGGCGCGAGTGTAGACTGTGCCCGACATGGCGACGGAGCGATGGATCGCGGCAAACACGACCGGGCCCGAGGAGGAGCGCCTGAACCTGTCGCTGCGTCCCCGGGACCTGAGCGAGTACATCGGCCAGCGCGACGCCCTCGACAGGGTGCGAATCGCCATCGAAGCCGCCCGCCAGCGGGGCGAGTGCATGGAGCACGTGCTTCTCCACGGCCCCCCGGGCCTGGGCAAAACAACGCTGGCCCACGTGATCGCGTGCGAGATGGGCTCGAACGTGCACACGACCAGCGGCCCGGCCATCACACGCGGCAGCGACCTCGTCGGGGCGCTCACGAAACTGAACGAGAACGACGTGCTGTTCATCGACGAGGTGCACCGCCTGCCGATCGCCGTGGAAGAGTTCATCTATCCGGCGATGGAAGACGGCAAGATCGACGTGGCGGTCGACTCGGGCCTGAACGCGCGCACCGTGTCGATCACTTTGAAGCCGTTCACCCTGATCGGCGCGACGACGCGTGCCGGGCTGATGAGCGCCCCGCTCCGTAGCCGGTTCGGGATGACGCACCACCTCAAGTACTACCCGGCCGACGACCTGCTGGTGATCCTGGAGCGGAGCTGCTCGCTGCTGGGCATCTCGGGCGAGCGGGAAGCGATGGTGTCGATCGCGCGCCGAAGTCGCGGGACGCCGCGCATCGCCAACCGGCTGCTGCGGCGCGTGCGCGACTACGCCCAGGTGCGCACGGACGGCGCGATCTCCGAGCGCGTGGTCGACGAGGCGCTGGCGCTGGAGGGCATCGATGCGCTCGGGCTCGACGATCTGGACCGGGCCTACCTCGAAGCCATCGGCGGCGTCTACAAGGGCGGGCCGGTCGGGCTGGAAGCGATCGCGGCGACGATGGGCGAAGACGCGGGCACGCTGGGCGACGTGGTCGAGCCGTTCCTGCTGCAGATCGGCTTCCTGGCGCGCACGCGGCGCGGCAGGCTGCTCACGGCGGCGGGCGCGGAGTTCGCGGGCGTGGAGATCGGCGCCGAGGCGGCGGCGATCATCGGCGGCGCGCCCGAGTTGTTTGACGAATCAGAGCAGTAGGCGCCAGGTGCCGTGGTTTTGATCCGGTCTGCCGGATCTAAGCCACGATCAGGTGGTTGCAGCACGCTTCGCCCGTCTCGATTCGGACCACTTCGTGAGCAGGCGCTCGAGGATGTAGACCGAGCCCACGATGAGCATGAAGATCCCAGCCATCGTGCCGAAGAGCCACGGCTCGTTACCCCAGATTCGGACGCTCCCGTCGGTTGCTCGGCTCTCCATAGTTGCCACTTCGAGGCGGTGAGCGGCCGTAGCTGTCGGCTCCAGCACCGAGCGCCCCTCGTCCCGGATTTGCTCCAAGATACCGAGCGTGTCTTGGGACCAGGCAAGGCACGACGGTGCTGATGCTTCAGGGTGCGCGAGACGCATCGCCCGATTCAATGCTTCCACCGACAGAATGCCGCTGGCGGGCAGCCGCTCGTCGGGCGGATCTGCGTTTTGCACAAATTCGAATGAACGCGGGTCAACTCCGAGGCGGAGCCAGTTGCCTTCGGACGAACCGAATCCCGAACCCAGGCCGAGATCGATGTGCTTGGCACGGTCGCCGACGAACCATGTTGCCACCATTACAACGAGGCAGCCGCGTCCGTCTTCATCTCGTTCGCAGTCAGGATCGTGGAAGAACCGGTGCTCGTCCCACTTCCAAATCTGGGGAATCACGGAGAATCCGGCGTATGCGGCACCCCAGAATGACATTGGAACGGCGACGATCACGACAAGCAGCCACGCCGCGATCCGACCGATCAACCGAGCCCGGATCCGCATGTCAGCCTCCAACCCCTTCCAATCCGAAACGCACCTCAACTCCGGTTTTCGCTCTCCGCGATTGCTACCCCCCCAGCGGCTTCTTCTCCCGCTTGCCCGCCAGGTAGCTCTCCATGATCGTCGCGCCCAGGTCGCCCGCTGTGCAGTAGAACGCCACACCCTTGACCAGGCGCGTCATCTGGTCGACGAAGCCGACCCAGTCCATGCCGTGGTACTCCTCGATGAGCGCGAACGAGGAGATGCGGATGCCCTGCTGGTAGCAGGCGAGCGCCTCGGCGAGGGTTGCCTCGGCCGAGTCGTGGGCGGGCGGGTAGATCAGGTTGAGGATCTCCTTGTTGTCGCCAGAGAGGTGGGCCGTGGGCTGGCCGTCGGTGATGACGAAGAGCTGCTTGTTGGCGGCGCCGTGGCGCGCGAGCTTCTGCCGGGCCATCCGGAGCCCGTGGTGGAGATTCGTGAAGTGCGGGTGGGTCATCTCCGCCTGATCCAGCGGCACGCGCACGCGGACCTCCCAGTCGCGCGTGGTGATCGGCTTGGGCATGACCAGCGGGAGGTCTTTTTCGTCGATCGGCTCGGCGACGGACGAGAAGCCGACGAACTCCACGGTGTCGAGCGGGAACTTCTCGCGCACGAGCGAGCGCATCCCCATCGCCACGCGCTTGGCGGCAACGTGCCTGCCGTAGCGCATCATCGAGCCCGAGAGGTCGATCAGGATGCACAGCGCCGTGTCCGTCGAAGACTCGACGTTGAACAGCTCGAAGTCCGAATCAACAAACTTGATGGGAAGCAGACCGTCCGCTCCTCCTCCCCTCTGCCCCTCTGCCCCATTGCCCCTCTGCCCCTTCCTCTGCATGGCGTTCTTGAGCGTCTGCCCGAGGTCGATCTCCGAGAGCGGGTCCCCCCACTGGTACGCCTTCGTTCCCTCGGTGCGCTCGCCGGCGCGCCCGGGGTCGCTCGTGGGGTGCCCGTCGCGCACGCCCGAGCGCAGCTCGCGGAAGATCTCGAGGAAGGCCTGGTGCTGCATGCCCCTGACCATGCGCTGGGTGGGCTTGAGCTGGCCGGACTGTTCGTCGCGCTCCAGCAGCCCGGCCTGGATGAGGTCGCTGATCAGCTGCTCGAGCTGCTCGTCGGGCTCGGGCGGGTTGTCGAGCGCGTCCAGGGCCTGCTGGCCGTAGGTGAGGATGAAATCGGCGAGGTTGGACGAGGGGAACAGGTCGTCGGGCGAGAGGAACCGCCCGGGGCCGTCGCCGGTGCTTTCGGAGAAGGTGAACTTCATCGCCCCAAGCGTAGGCCCGGTGCGACGGGACGCCGGGCTTCGGGTCGCGGGCGGTGCGTGTACTCTGGTGGGTCCCATTTCTTCGGAGGTTCCGCTGATGAGACCGCTCGCCCTGATCACTGTGTTCGCCCTCGTGCTCGCGCCCGCTCCGGCGCTGCTCGGGCAGGATTCCCCCACCGTCGCCGACCGGTTCGCGCAGGTGAGCTCGAGCGTGGTGACGGTGAAGACGGCGTCGCGTCAGCTGCGCGACGGCGGGATGGGCGTGCTCGCGGCATCGGCGGGCGTGGGATCGGGGGTTCTCATCGACAATGAAGGGCGCATCGTGACAGCGGCGCACGTCGTGCAGACGGCCGACAATCTGGAGGTGCAGTTCTCCGACGGCGAGACGCGCAAGGCGCGGGTGCTCGCCTCCGATCGGTACACGGACCTGGCGCTCATCCGCGTCGAGGGCGACCTGCCCTCGAGCGCCCAGCCGGCGGTGCTCGGCGACATCGACACGGCGCGCGTCGGAGACCGGATCTTCATCGTCGGCGCGCCGCGTGGGATGAGCCAGACGCTCACCGTCGGCCACCTGAGCGCCAAGCGCGTCGAGGGTTCCGACCAGGACGGCCTGACGACGCCCCAGATCTTCCAGACCGACGCGTCGATGAACCCGGGCAACTCCGGCGGGCCGGTGTTCGACATGGAGGGGCGGGTGCTGGGGATCGTGAGCTTCATCGTGAGCAAGTCGGGCGGCGACGAGGGCCTCGGCTTCGCGATCGGCGCCAAGACGGTGCGCGAGGTGCTGCTCGATCGGGCGCCGATCTGGGGCGGGATCGAGCCGCTGCTGCTGCCCTCGGTGATGGCCGGCGCCCTCAACGTGCCCGACGGGAAGACCGGTGTGCTCGTGCAGCGGGTGGCCAAGGGGTCTCTCGGTGCCTCGCTGGGCCTGCGAGGGGGGCGGATCGCGACCAAGGTCGAGGGCAAGGACGTGGCGCTCGGGGGCGACGTGATCCTGGAGATCGACGGCATCGAGATCAAGAACCAGGAGTCGATCAACGAGGTGCGGCGACACTTCCTGAGCCTCAAGCCGGGCGACACGATCCGGGTGAAGATCCTCCGCAAGGGCGAGATCCTGGGCCTCGAGACGGAGATCCCCGGCCAGGATTGACGCGCCGGCGAAATCCGGATCCCATATTCCCGACCAAGCGCTGGGTGGTATCTGGACCCACCCGCACCTCGAATCGGGAGACGGGACTCATGAAAGCTTCGACCAAGCGGATCACCGGCGCGATCGTCTGCGCCGCGGCGACTGTCGGCATGGCCTACTTCGCGACCAGCGCCTTCGGGCAGAACGGCGCCCAGCGGAACGGGGGCGGGCTGCCCGACCTCGTCGGCGGGCTGAAGCAGATTGATGGCTGCCTGGGTGTCGAGGCCGGCCAGATGAACAGCGGGAAGCGGAGCATCCTCGCGTGGTTCGAGGACAAGGACGCGGTGATCCGCTGGTACAACAGCCGCATGCACCAGGGCGCGATGCAGATGTTCGCCGGCGCCGGGGTCGACTACAGCGAGAAGAAGCCCCTGGCGCACGTCCCCGACGGGACCGGCCCGATCCTCGTGATCGCCACGCTCAAGATGGCTGCCGAGAACCAGGTCAAGGCATCACAGGGGATGCCGCTCGAGATGATCTCGATCGAGCTGTACCAGCCTCTGCCCGGCGGGGCGTTCGCCAACGCGCGCCTCGCGCCGGATTCGGTGAAGGTGCCGCATATGGCGGACTACACGCAATAGACGCGATCAGTTCGACAACGCCCACTCGAGGTCCCGGATCAGATCCTCCGCGCTCTCGGCGCCGATCGAGAGCCTGAGGAGGCTATCCGGCGTCGTGGTGTGCGGGCCCTCGATCGACTGACGGTGCTCGACCAGGCTCTCGACCCCTCCAAGGCTCGTGGCCCGAGTGAAGACCTCGAGCGCCGCGGCGATCTGCAGCGCGCGAGCGGCGTCGCCCGTGATCTCGAAGCTGACGACGCCACCAAAGCCGGCCTCGGTGTGCATCTGTCGCTTGGCCAGGTCGTGGAACGGGCTGGACTCCAGACCCGGGTAGTGCACGCGCGCGACCTGTGGGTGGCCCTCCAGGAACCGAGCGATCTCCAGGGCGCTCTGGCTCGAGTGGCGGACGCGCTGGTGGAGCGTGGCGCAGCCTCGCCAGGCGAGCCAGGCGTCGAAGGGAGGGCAGACGCCTCCGGTGAGTTGCTGGATGGTGCGCAGGCGCTTGGCGTGGTCATCGTCGTTGGCGCTGACGATCACACCCCCCACCGTGTCCGAGTGGCCCCCGATCCACTTGGTGGTCGCGTGGACCACGAGGTCGGCCCCCAGCGTGAGCGGGTTCTGCAGGACGGGGGTCGCGAAGGTGTTGTCGACGCAGACCAGCGCGCCGGCGTTGCTGGCGACTCCAGCGCAGGCGCTGATGTCCGTCACCTGGAGCATGGGGTTCGCCGGCGTCTCGAGCCAGACGAGCCTCGTGCGCTCTGTGAGCGCGTTCTCGACGGCGCCGGGCTCGTGGGTCGGGACGTACGTCCGCTGCAGGCCCCACGGGACGAAGACCTCATCGAGCAGCGTGCGCACGCCGTGGTAGATCTCGGTCGGGGCGATGACGTGATCGCCGGGCTTGAGAGACTGGAACACGGCGCTGCAAGCGCCGAGGCCGGAGGCGAAGGCGAGGCCCGCCGCTCCCTGCTCCAGCGACGCGATCTGGCGCTCGAGCATCTCGCGGGTGGGGTTTGCGCTGCGGCTGTAGCTAAACGGGCGCGAGTACCCGCCGTCGGCGTCGCGCTCGAACGTCGTGGACAGATGGATGGGCGGCGCGACGGCGCCGGTCGAGGGGTCGATCGAGCGGGCGCCGTGGACGGCTCGTGTTTCGGGGGTGTGCTGCGGGTCATCCATGGGGCGGCACGAGGATACACGCCCGGTGCCGCTACTCTGCTCACCCGTGAACGGCACTCACGCAACTCACGACCGCGACCCGCCGGGGCGCTGGGTGATGCTCGTCGCGCTGGCGTTCGCCGAGTTGTTCGCGATGGCGCTGTGGTTCAGCGCCTCGGCGATCGTTCCGCAGCTCGAGTCCGAGCTCGGCCTGGGCAGCGGACGGACGAGCTGGCTGACGATGAGCGTGCAGCTCGGCTTCGTGGCCGGGGCGCTGGGCAGCGCGGTCCTGAACCTGGCGGACCGGCTGCCGCTTGCGCGCCTGTTCGGCGTGTGCGCGCTGCTCGGCGCACTCTTCAACGCTCTGACGGTGATCGACGGGCTGCCGTTCTGGGCCTTCGTCGGGCTGCGCTTCGCGACCGGCGTGATGCTGGCGGGTGTGTACCCGACCGGCATGAAGCTGATGGCGACCTGGTTCGCGCGCGGCCGGGGCCTGGCGATCGGCACGCTCGTCGGAGCGCTGGCGATGGGCTCAGCGCTGCCCCACTTCCTGAACGCGGTGCCGGTGTTCGGTGGCGAGGCGGGGCTGCCCCCGTGGCGGAGCGTGATGCTGGCGTCTTCTGGGATCGCGCTGGCCGGAGCGCTGATCGCGTTTTTCGTCGTCCGGCCGGGGCCGCTGCTCCCCAAGAGCGCGAAGTTTGACTGGCGGATGGCCGGGCGCGTGTTCAGCTCGAAGCCCGAGCGCCGGGCCAACTTCGGGTACCTCGGGCACATGTGGGAGCTTTACGCGATGTGGGCGTGGGCGCCGATCATGCTGCTGGAGAGCTTCGAACGGGCGGCGCTGAGCGAACTCGGCGCCCGCCTGGTTGCGTTCGCGATGATCGGCATCGGGGGCGTCAGCTGCGTGCTCGCCGGGCTGTGGGCCGATCGGGTCGGGCGCACGAAGGTGACGATCGTCAGCATGATCGTCAGCGGAGCGTGCGCACTGGTCGCGGGGTTCCTGATCGACCATCCTCTTCTTCTCGCGTCGGTGTGCATCGTGTGGGGGTTCGCGATCATCTGTGACAGCGCCCAGTTCAGCGCCGCGATCAGCGAACTGGGCGAGCCGAGCTACGTCGGCACAGCGCTGACGATGCAGACGTGCACCGGGTTCCTGCTGACGCTGATCAGCATCCGCCTGGTGCCCTTCATCCACGAGCAGACAGGGAGCTGGGGTCTCGCGTTCGCGGCACTCGCGATCGGGCCGGCGCTGGGGTCGGCGAGCATGTGGATGCTGCGACGGATGCCCGAGGCCGCGCGGATCGCGGGCGGGCGGCGCTAGCTACTCATCGGCGTCGCAGTCGCCCTGCCACTCCTGGAGCACGGCCGTGATGTCCGTGAAATCGACCACGGCATCGTTGTTGGCGTCGCCGGAGCATGGGAGCGAGCGGACGGTGACGTTCGCGAGTTCGCTGGTGATCGGCCCGCAGGGGCTGGAGATGACAACGTCGTAGCGCTGCCCGTCTGCGAGTTCGACGTCGAACAGCGTGAGCGCGGGCGTCTGCGAACCCGACACACGCGGCCCGTCGGCCAGATCGAGCCCGTTGATGCGCCACTGGTAGGTGAGCGGCTCGATCCCCTGCGCCAGCACGCTGAGTTGCACGTCCTCGCCTTCCAGCGCGAGCGTATTGAAAACAGGTTGGACGGTGATCGACGGCGGCGTGCACGGGCTCACCGTCAGGAGTCCCTGCTGGCTGCCGGCCTGACGCTCGCACCCATCGATGACGGTGCAGGAGTACGCGCCCTCGTCGGCGGGTGTCGCTGCTGCGATCTCGAGCGTCGGCGTGTCGACGCCGGTGATCCGATCGTCGGCAACCAGCGCGATGCCGTCCTTGCACCATTCGTAGATCAGCGGGTCCTGGCCCGCGACCTCGACCTGGAACATCGCGGTCTGGGAGTCGAGAATGCTCGCGTTGGACGGCTGCATGGTGAACGCGGGGTCGTCGCCTTCACAGGAGACCTCGGTCTGGATCCAGATGTCGTAGGTGTCGCCGGAGGCCGACGTCGACACGAGATACGAGCGGAGGCGGTAGGCCTGCTCGGACCCGTCGACGCGCGGGCCGTCGAGCGTGAGATCGATCAATTCGCCCCCGGACTGCGTGAGGATGCTGAACACGGCGCCGCCCTCGACGCTCGCGCCCTGCTGGACGGTGAACCTCGCGACGAAGATTCCGTCGACCTCGCTCCGGCCGCCGCCGGACAGCGGCGCGAATCCCGACATGAAGGGCTGAGGGCTGATGGCGGCGCCGAACTGGGCCATGGTCGGGGAGAGGTTGGAGCCGGCGAGCAGGATGACCAGGGGCGAGGTCGAGTTGGTGTGGGCCTGGTGCGCGGAGGCGGGGTAGTCGGCGTAGAGCGCACGGGTGTCGGCGCTCGAAGGCTCGGCGCCGGCGCTTGGACCGAAGTCGTCGATGGTGAGATAGGAATCGAAGTCGAGCTCGGAACTGGTAGTGAAGTCGCCGGCGCTGGCGCTCAGGGGGTGGTTCGAGTTCTCGGTGGAGAGGAAAAACTCACCCGCCGACGGCCAGAATCCGGCTCCGCCCACGCCCTCGAGCCCCCCGCCCGCCTCGAAGCTGAGGAGTTGGAAAGGAGCGGCCGACGCGCACGCGGCGCATGCCGCCGAGCCGAAGATGGCGATCCAGCGCGTCACTTGCATTGCTTGAGCCACTCCGCGAGGACGGTCGTGATATCGGAGAAGTCGATCGAGCCATCGGTGTTGGAATCGCCCCGGCAGGGCAGGGGCTCGACCGTGAGCAGCGCTCCCTGGCTGATGGTTGAGCCGCACGGTGCGCTTATGACGACGTCGTAGCGCAGCGCGTCGTCGAACCGGACATCGCTGACGTCGAGGTCCGGCGTCGTTGATCCGTTGATGCCCGGTCCGTCGACCAGGTCCATCCCGGCGCGGCGCCATTGGTATGTCAGGCTTGGGCCGTCGGCGACGACGGAGAAGGTGACCTGACCCTGCTCCTGCGAGATCTGGTTCGCGGGCTGCAGCACGATGACCGGGAGGTTGCACGCGACGATCCAGACGTCGTAGACGTCCGCTGCTCCGAATCCATCGATCATCGGTGACGCAACGAGGAACGAGCGCAATCCGAACGAGACTTGCGCGGGGCCCTGGTCGGTCTGCACAGTCGCAGGGATCAGGGCGTCGTCGAGAGCAAGGTCGACCGCCTGCGGCATCAGTGGCTCTTCGCCCTCGCATTCGAGGCGCACGCCCCCGTCGATCGAGGCGCCGCTCGCGACCGTGAGGCGCGCAAGGAAAAGGCCCTGAAGCTCGGCGCGCCCGCCGCCCGTCGTGGGTGCCTGGCCTCCGAGGAGGACGGGTTGGGGCTCGACTTGGATGATGCACTGGGCCGTGGCCGGCGTGCCCTGCTGCGCATCGGGATCGAGGAACGCGCTCTGCGCGTCGGCGATCAGGAACGGCGACGTTGTCGAATTCAGCGCCTGGTACGCGCTCGGGGGGTAGTCGGTGTAGAAATCGCGGGTGTCCTGGGCGCCGGGCTCGGCGGGAACGCTGGGTCCGAGGGCATCGAGCGAGAAGTACGAGTGGAACTCGCCGGCGTTGATGGTGAGCGACGGCGCCGCGGGGCTGAGGACATTGGCGGGGTTGAACGACGGGTTGCGATAGAAGCCGGCGGCGCCGGGCGTGGTGAATCCCTGTCCCTGCGCGCCCGCGATCGAGGCGCCCGCGTCGATCGAGAGGATCTGGAACTGCGTCGGCAGCGCGGGCGCTCCGCGATCGGGTGGCGCCAGTGTGAGCGCAGACAGCCCGGATCCCGATGCCTCCGGCGACCCGGCGCAGGCGATCGACGCCGATGCACCGATCGATGTCAAGATAGAGAAGATCGACGAGCGTCGACGGCGTCCTGCCACGGGGATCGCGCCTCCTGCGCTTGGGGTGGGCAGTCGGTGTATCGGCAAATCGGGCGGGACTCCGTGGAATCCGGGCCCCGGGGCCCTAGTCCTTCATCATGCGCAGCTCGTCGCGCAGGATCGCGGCCAGTTCGTAGTTCTCGTCCTGGATGGCCTGGGCGAGTCTCTGGCGGAGTTCGGACTTCTGGCTGGCGGGCAATTTGAGCACGAGTTCCTCGCGCATGCTGCGCAGGAGGTGGACCTCCCCGGCGGTCTCGAACTGGTCGGCCTGATCGGTCTCTTCGTAGATCGCGCGGATGGCGTTCAGCCCCTCATCGATCATCAGCAGCGCCGCCTTTGGTTCCTCGTCGACCACCATGGCCGTTGCGAGGGCTCGGGAGCGCATCATGGTGATGTAGGGCCGGAATTGCTCCAGCACGCGCTGGTCGTCCTCTTCCTCTGCGTACTGGCGGCAGATGTCCAGCACGCGGAGGTTGCGGGAGGTGTCGCGGATGACGCCTTCGTAGTCGCCCAGCACCAGCAGGCTGATGTACCGGTGGTAGTACTGCACCGCCTCTTCGCGGAGCAGGCGGCAGTCCTCCTCGTTGAGGACCGGCTCACCGGGAACACCCGGCTCCCCCTCTTCGCCCTCGGAGGCCAGTGCGGCTTCTTCGATTCGGGTCTCGTAGTAGTCGAGCAGCGACTCGAACCCGTGGGGCTGGGAGCCGTCGGGGCGCCCGCCGGCCTCCATCTGGATCACGCCGAGATCGAGGCGCATCTGGATCTTGGGCTCGCCATCGTCTCCCTGGACGATCCGGACGTTGATCTGGCCCGGCTCGTAGGGCCACTCGCGCAAGAGATTTGTGAGATCGAGAGTCATGGTTCTTGGGACGGCGGAGTGTACTGCCTGCCCATTTCCTCAGATCGGGCCTCAGCGCGCTCGGGTGCTGTGAATTCCGCGCTGATTCTCTCGTGATGTCGCGCTGATTATCGGCGCCGTTTCCGGACCGAAAGTGGGCGGTCTGGTTGAACTGGGAGCCCTCTCCACGGCCCCTGAGGGCGTCTAGCGTTGGCCAGACGTGAAGGGTGCTTGACTTGAAGACGATGAGACTTCATGCGGGACGGGGCGATCGGAAGCTCTTGACGATTCGGTGTTTGCTGTCATCGGAGGCGGCGAATACCATCCGGCGCAGCGGCCGGGAAGCCGCGCTGTGTGGGACGTCGAGAGAGAGATAACCCCCTGGAACCGTATGTGGCCATTGGCCAGGGTGGACGCGCGCATGTCGAGGGCCGAGCTCGAGTCTGATCTGCAACTCTACTTGCGGCAGATCAACCAGATCAGCCTCCTGACTCCGACCGAGGAACGCGAACTCGGTTGGAAGGTTATCAATGACTGCTGCCCGCAGGCGCGGGAGCTGCTCGTTCGCGCGAACCTGCGACTCGTCGTTTCCATCGCCAAGCACTACACGAATCGCGGGCTCTCCCTCACCGACCTCATCGAAGAGGGCAACATCGGCCTCATCCGCGCCGTCGAGGGATTCGACCCGGCGCAGGGCGCGCGGTTCAGCACGTACGCCTCGTGGTGGATCAAGCAGGCCATTAAGCGTGCGCTGATCAACGCGGTGCAGCCGATCCACGTGCCGGCCTACATGGTCGAGCTGATCGCCAAGTGGAAGCAGGCCAGCTACCGCTTCGAGGAGGAGCACGGGCGCCAGCCGACGCTGGAAGAGCTCAGCGGCATCCTCGGCATGAGCGTCAAGAAGGTCAGCATCATCCGCAACGCGGGCAAGACCTACGGCACCCTCAGCCAGGCCCCCGTCGGCCTCGACGGCGACGTGATCAATTTCGCCGACGTGCTCCCCGACCACGCGTCTCCCAAGCCGGAGGACCCCGTCCTCCACAACGAGGAGATGGACACGATCTACAAGCTGCTCGAGGCGATCGACGAGCGTGAGGCACAGGTGCTGCGTCTGCGTTTCGGGCTCGACGGCAAGGAGCCGCTGACGCTGAAGCAGATCGGCCAGGAGATCGGCCTGACCCGCGAGCGGGTGCGCCAGATCGAGGTCGAGGCGCTCCGCAAGCTGAACATGCGGATCACCGACGAGCGTCCCAGCCGCTACTTCCGCGAGGGAGAGGCATGGGAGGCGCTGCAGAACGGGCGCAAGCCCCGGCGCGCGGCCAACGGGCGTTCGGCCCGGGCGAGCAACGGGTCCAGCAACGGCTCGGGCGACAGCGACGGCGGCGTGGACGAAGAGGAAGTCCGCTTCGCCGCGAGCTAGCCATCTGGCTCAGACGGCGGCCGCCTGCTTCTTTTCTTTCTTGGGAGCCTTGTAGAACGGCAGGGCCGTGATGCGCGCCGGCAGCGGCTCTCCCCGCCCCGTGTCGATCTCGACCGAGGTGTCCGGCTCGCTCGAGGCGCGATCAACGTAGGCCATCGCGATCGGGTGCCGGAGCGTGGGGCTCATGCACCCTGAGGTCACCTCGCCGATCTCTGCGCCGCCGGCGCCGAGCACCTTCATGTGGCTCCTGGGCGTGCGCTTGCCCTCGAGGCTCAGGCCGACGAGGACGCGCTCGGGCCCGCCGGCGGCTTCGATGTCCAGGAGGGCCTGCTGCCCGATGAACATCTCGCCGCGCTCGTCCTCGTGCTTGTCGAGGTCGAGCGCGAAGCCCATCCCGCTGGCGGTGGCGGGGATGGTCTCGAGGAGTTCGTTCCCGTAGAGGGGCATCCCCGCCTCGAGGCGCAGCGTGTCGCGGGCGCCGAGCCCGGCGGGGCGGATCGGGCTGTCCGAGGCGCTCTCGTCGACGTCCTTGAGCATGAGCTTCAGGGCCATGTCGACCATGTTGGCCGGGAGGATCACCTCGATGCCGTCCTCGCCGGTGTACCCGGTGCGCGAGACGAGCACCTTGGCGATGAGCAGGTTCTTGTGCGTGAAGCGGTATCGCTTCAGGGTCGGGATCTCGGAGCTGAATCGCGAGATCAGGTCCATGACGCTCGGCCCTTGGATGGCGACCATCGCGGTCTTTTCGGTGCGGTCGTCGAGCTTGAACACCAGGTCGTCGCGGACCGCGTCTATGTGCTCGAGGATCTTCTGGCGGTTTGCCGCGTTGACGACTACGAGGAAGTCGTCGTCGTCGAGCCGGTAGACGAGCACGTCGTCCTTCACCCCGCCCTGCTCGTTGCAGATCAGCGCGTAGCGGCACTGCCCGTTCTGCATGTTGGAGATCCGGCGCGAGCACAATCGCTCGAGGAACCGGCGGGCGTGTCGCCCTTTGATCGACAGGCGGCCCATGTGCGAGACATCGAACAGCCCACCCGAGGCGCGGACGTGGAGGTGCTCGCTGGTGATGCCCCCGGCCTCGCCGGACGGCGGGTTGTACAGGATCGGCATCTCCCAGCCCGCGAACTCGACGAACTTGGCGCCGTGGCCCTCGTGGAACTTGTGAAGCGGGGTGCGCAGCACGGGTGATCTCCTCGTCTCTTCTCTCGCTCTGAGCGTCGTGGTCGACCTGCGAAGCTAGTGTATGCAAACGCCGCAGACGAAACCCGTAAGCGTGTTAAGCGCCCGCGGGGATCGCGAAGCCGGGCCAGGGCGCGTTGTCGATGAGGCGGGCGTCGCCCAGCGGTGCTGCGATCAGCGCCCGTGCCGGGCGACCGGGCGAAGCCTCCAGCAGCGTCTCGGCATCGCGGATCACGCAGTACTCGGCTTCCAGGTCGTTCTCGAGCAGCACGCGACGGGCGTTCGCTTCGGCGTCGCGGGTCGAGGATGGCCAGCGCGAGGCCTCGGCGAGGGCGGCGCTGATCGCGCTGGCGCGCCGGCGATCGGCGGCGCCCAGGCGTTGGTTGCGTGAGCTCATGGCGAGCCCGCCGGCCTCGCGGACCGTCGGGCTCCCCACGATCTCGGTGCCCGGATGGGTTGCCCGCGCCATCGCCCGGACGACGGCGAGTTGCTGCCAGTCTTTCTCGCCGAACAGCGCGCGTGTGGGCGAGGTGAGATCAAACAGTCGCGCGACCACTTGGCAGACACCCTGGAAATGGCCTGGCCTGTGCGCATCTTCGAGCCCGGGCTCGGTGGCGACAGGCGGGAGGTCGGGCACGGGTACGTCGCGACCGGCCGGGTACACGGTGTCCACGTCCGGGGCGAACACGCATGTCGCCCCGGCGCCGGCCGCGAGGGCCAGGTCGTGCTCGAGATCGCGGGGGTAGGTGTCGAAGTCGCGCGATTCGTTGAACTGCGTCGGATTCACGAAGATCGTCGCCACGACGGGCGAATCGCCGGCGAGGCGCGAGGCGTGCTCGATGAGTGCTCCGTGGCCCGCGTGCAGCGCGCCCATGGTGGGAACGACAACGCCTCCTCGGAACGCCTCGAGATCGGCCGGTGTGCGCGCGACGGTTATGCGCATCGCTGCGCTGGCCTCCCCGGGTTGTTGTTGGGCGCGTCGGGCTCAGTCGTCATCGTCGTGGCACGGGCGCGGCAGATCGCCCTCGCCCAGCAGGCGGAAGCCCTTGCGACGCAGGATCTGGCCCGCGAGGGTCAGGTCGTCGACAGCGATCGCGATCGTTGGGGCCCCGTTGGGCTTGAGCATGACCGGGTAGGCGAAGTCGATGTTGAGCTCGGCGTTGAGGAGGTACAGGCACAGGCGGGAGAGCGAGAGCTCGCCCACCACCTCCGCGACGATGATCTGCGTCTCGGAGAAGTGCAGGCTGTGGTGGCGGAGGACGGAGCGGGCCTCGCGCGATGTGTTCGTGATGAGGCGAACGACTGCGTAGTCCGACGCCTCGTTGACGCTGAAGGCGCAGACCTGGCAGGTCGGGTGATTCTCGAAGGAAGTCAGGAGCTCGTGGAGCTTGCCCACGCGGTTCGGCAGGAACACCGAGAACTGCGTCACGCTGGGAGCGGTGTAGCCCTGAGCTGTCGGAATTGGCGATGCCTGGGACATCTCCGGAGTCCTTCCGAGGTCCGTCGTTCGCCGGCTGGCGGTTTCGGCCGCGATCCCCGAGCCATCGGGGGACGTCGCGGGCGACGCGGGAGCGACCACCGTACCCGAGCCGGCGTCCCGAACTCAAGCATTTTATCCCCGATTCGGGCTGATTCCGAGTCCGCAGGCGGGATTTGGGTCTACCCGGCAGCGTCGACGCGGCGGCATTCGAGGATGTCGATGGGCTCGGGGTCCGGCGAGAGGCCGAGCTCGAACCCTGCGTGCAAGAGCAGATCGATCGCCGCCCGCCCCGGTTCTCCGGGGTCGAGGGTGAGATCCGAGACGTACATCCGGAGGTAGCGGTCGAGCGTCGGGTCGTCGAGATCGGGGTAGGCGGGGCCGATGCGGGACTTGCCATCCTGCCAGTTCTCAAGGGCGTGCTCGATCGACTCGTAGAGGAGCACCCCCAGCGCGTCGGTGGTGCCGGGGCCGTAGCGATCGTCGAGGTCGCGCCTGATCACGTTGCCACCGAGCGGCAGAGGGAGACCATTGGCGCTCCCCCACCATCGTCCGAGGTCGACGATCTCGACGAGGCCTTGTTCGGCGTAGGTGAGCTGCGCGTCGTGGATGACGAGACCTGCGTCGGCGCGCCCGTCGGCGACAGCGCCGGTGATCTGGTCGAAGGGCAGTTCGATGTAGCGAAACTCACGCTCCAGCAGCAGGTGCGTCACGAGAAACGCGGTGGTGTTCACTCCGGGCACCGCGATCGTCGCCTCGCGATTGCGGATGACGTCCATGGGTGTGTCGAGGTGTGCCGCGAGGTTCTCGCGGGTGATGAGCTTGGGGCCGTAGGCCTCGCCGAACGACCCGGCGCAGCTGGTGAGCCGGTACCGGTCCTTCAGGTGCGGGTAGGCGTGGATGGAGATCGCCGTGACGTCGAGGTCGCCCGTGGTGATCGCGCGCTGGTTGAGCACCTGGATGTCTTCGGGGACCGGCGTGAACCGGAACGGCCCCGTGTCGATCGTCGGCTCAGAGGTGGCGGTCCCCAGGGGCCACCACATGAAGACGTCGTCGGGATCCGGGGAATGCGCGAGGGTGATCGGGATCTCGGCTGTCATCGGGCACAGTGTAGGAGAGGCGTGCGTATCGCCGGGCGTCAGACCCGCTTGGACATCGCCCGGCGGAGGTCGCGGTCGCTCTCGCGCTTCTTGATGTCCTGGCGCTTGTCGTAGGCCCGCTTGCCGGTGCCCACGCCGATGAGGAGCTTGGCGAAACCGTCCTTGAAGTAGAGCTTGAGCGGAACGATCGTGACGCCCTTCTCGCGCGTGGCATTGGCGAGCTTCTCGATCTCACGCTTGTGGGCGAGCAGAGTCCGCTGGCGGGTCGCCGGGTGCTGGCGCCCCGAGCCCGGGGGCCCGGCCGGGCCGTAGTGATCGATGTGCATGCCGTGGATCTTCAGCGACAAACGCGGCTCGGACTCGGCGCGGCAGAACGCCTCGCCGATCGAGCATTTGCCCTCGCGGATCGAGCGCACCTCGGTGCCAACGAGCTTGATCCCCACCTCGTAGGTGTCGGAGATCGTGAACTGGTGGCGGGCCTTGCGATTGAGGATCTCGGGGGTGTCGGATTGGTGTTTCGGCTTGGCCATAGAGACGACCCTCCCCGGCGGGACGGGTCACAAGCGTAGCGGCACCGAGGCGGCCGGCCTCTCCGGACCGCCCGTGAGATCCTGCGCGAGATTCGGGTCCAGCCGGATCAGTCCAGCTTGTCGAGGTGCACGTCCATCTGCGGGAAGGGGATGCCGATCCCGGCGTTGTCGAGGTGCTCCTTCACGAGCTTTGTGAGTTCCTGCTTGCTCGGCCAGTAGTCGTCGGCGTTCACCCACACGCGCACGGACCAGCCGATCGACGAATCGCCGAGGTCGCCCAGGAAGATGGCGGGTTCGGGGTCCTTCATCCCTGCCGGGAGGGCCTGAGCGGCCTGCATGAGCACCTCGCGGGTCTTGGCGAGATCGGCGCCGTAGTCGGTGCCGACGGCGACGTCGACGCGCCGGGTCGCGTGGAACGAGATGTTCTCGATCGTCGCGCCGAAGACCGTGCCGTTGGGCACGATGAAGCGGCGGTTGTCGGGGGTGTCGAGCGTGGTGGTGAAAAGGTCGATCTCGTCGACTTTGCCGGTCACACCGCCGACGCTGACGACCTGCCCGACCTTGAACGGGCGGAAGATCAGCAGCATGACGCCCGCGGCGAGGTTGCCGAGGGAGCCCTGCATGGCCATGCCGATGGCGAAGCCCGCGGCACCGAGAACGACGGCGAAGCTCGCGGTCTCGATCCCCAGGATGCCGAGGATGACGATGCCCGTGAGAATCATCACGCCCCACTTGGCGAGGCTTCCGAAGAACTTGGCGAGCGTGGTCTCGACCTTCGCCTTCGTGCTGGCCTTCACGACCATCCGCCGGGTCCAGCCGGCGATGAAGAGGCCGATGAGCAGCACGACGAGGGCGATCGCCACCGGCACCAGATAGGTCTGGGCGAGGTCGACCACCTGCTCCTGATCGAGATTCGAGATAAAGTCGCCCGCCTCGCTGATCGCCTCGCCGGCTTCCCCGACGGCGTCGGGGGTCTCCGCGGCGCCGGGGTCGGCGGCGACCTCGGGCAGATCGCTCGGGACTTCGTTGGTGGTGTCCTGGGCCAGGAGCCCGGCAAGAACAGCATTGGCGAGAGATTGCATGAGATGTAGGTCCTCCACTGGCCCGCGCCGGCGAGCGGCAAGCTCTGGCTGGCGCGGGCGATAGGCCGATCTTACTGTCTCGGCGGGGGGATTGGGCGCTCTGATCGCGGGCGTGAACGGGTCGGCCGGTCCGCATACGCTTGGGGTCGGCGGCCGGTGATTGTCGGATCCGCCGGTCCCGATCAGGGCGCTCGTAGCTCAGCCGGATAGAGCGGCGGTTTCCTAAACCGCAGGTCGGAGGTTCGAGTCCTCCCGGGCGTGTTGGCGAATCGAGTGATCGTACACAAGATCCGTGCCCAGACGTCCGAAAAGACGACGAGCTATCGAACCCACCGGAGTGGTGTTTCTGCCTGGATCCGGGGATTCGGTTTGCTGCTCGACCAGCCGGAGGCTATAGATTTCAGGTAGTTCGCCCGAGCCAGGGAAGGGCTGCACGGGGATCTTGGGGGCGGGCAGATCCCGCCTGATTTTGGACTTTGATCGGCTTCGCCCGCTCGGCAACCCGCCGGCGGGGCCGGGGTAAGATTCGTTCGAGGAGCAGTGGTCAACGGCGTCCTTCGGGGCGTCAGGATCTCTGAGCAGATGAGGATTCTCAGCATTATGAACCGCACGAAGACGATCGGAACGGGCGTCCTGCTCGTGGGCTTGGCCTTTACTCCGGCGGCCCTGGCGCAGTCGCAGCCCAGACAAGGGTCGGACGAGGACAAGCAGGCGTTGCGTGATCTCATTCGACGCAACCTCCCCAAGATCCTCGAGACCGAGCGCAAGATGGCGAACGGCGAGGGGACCGTGTTCACCGACGGCGAGGGCAACGAGTACACGCTCGAGCAGGCCCGGGCCCGCATGTTCGCCCGCGACATGGCCGAGCAGGAGGGTCGCCTCGAGAACTTCAACGAAGTGCAGCAGGGCAAGGCCTCGCGCCTCGAGGGCCCGATGATCAGCTTCTTGGGCGAGGAAACCCACGATTTCGGCATCGTCCCCGAGAAGGCCGAGCTGGTGCACCGCTTCACGTTCAAGAACACCGGGACGACCACGCTGGTGATCGAGAAGATCAACACCGGCTGCGGCTGCACCGTCGCCAAGCTCCCGAAGTACGAGTACGAGCCCGGCGAGTCGGGCCACATCGACCTGACCTACAAGCCCAAGGGAGTCGGCACCCAGTCGCGCTCGGTGCAGGTGCTGACCAATGACGCCCGCGGGCGCGTGAAAACCGTCCTGCTCAAGGCCGAGGTCATCCCGGTGGTCGCCACGCGCCCGAACGTGGTGCAGTTTGGCCAGGTCACGATCGGTGAGACCCGCGAAGCGGTTCTCGAGATCGTCTCCCGAGACGCGAAGTTCCAGATCACCGGCGTGAACGTGAACGGCAAGGAGTTCGACCTCGAGTTGATCGAGGATGCCCAGCCGAGCCCGGGCAAGGCCGATCTCAAGCTCCCGGGCTACGCCCAGGTGAAGGTGAAGCTGCTGGGCAACGCTGATGTCGGACGCCTGCTCCGCGTGATCACCATCGACACGCTCGCCTCCGAGGGCGAGGGCAAGCCCCAGCAGAGCCGCCCGCTCCGCATCAACTGTTTCGCGAACATCTCCGGCAACGTCGCGGCGACCCCGCCGTTCATGCGCATCAAGCCGCTGAAGGCTCAGGAGGAGTTCAGCGCCGAGACGTTCGTCAGCCACCAGAAGGGCGACACCTTCGAGATCATCGATGCGAAGGTCGTGAACGCGGCGCTGCCCGTGACGGTCACCTACGAGCCCGCCGAGCGGGCCGGGAAGTCCGGCTACATGGTCAAGATCAACGGCACCGCCGGCAGGACCAGCCAGAGCTTCCGCGGCACGGTCGTGCTCACGACCAACCTGGAGCGCGAGCGGATCCTCGAGGTCCAGTTCTCGGGCCTCGTCCGCGCCCGCTGATTCGGCCTCTACCCAACGACACCAGAGCGCCCGGCCCCCTCGGCCGGGCGTTTTTTTGTTGATCCGACGCCTCGGCGTCGGCCCCGGGCAACGCCCGGACACCGCACCACGGGCTCGGGAAAGCGTTTGGACGTCTGGCATGCTTGGTGCATGCTCAAGGGAGAGATGTTCTGTGCGCGCCGCCCAAACCGGTTGATGCTCTGTGTCGCGATCGCCGCGTGCGCTGCGGCGTCGGGGTGCAATCGCTCGTCGAAGGGCGACGCGGGTGCGGATCTCGTCGACCTGGAGGGCTACCGGCCGGGGAGCCCTGCTGTCGTGATGCCCTTCGCGGAGATGGGCAACTATGCGCATATGGGCAATTTGCCGCATGAGTCGCAGCGTTTCGAGTTCTCCCGCAACGACTTCCTTTTGGGTGTGATTCGCCGGAGGCCGATACTGGCATCCAACCAGTGGCCCAGTCCGACTCGACCCGTCGAGCGCCCGGTGCGCTTCCATCGCTGGCGCCAGTGAGCCTCGTGAGGAGGGCATCCCGATCGGGATGTGACCGAGAACAGGCGGCCGGCTTACCCAGTTTCTCCAGACGAATCGATCCGCAACTCTTGTGTTGACCGGGCTTTGTCGCGCTGGCATACTCCTCTGGTCGGTGGAGGCGGAGGTTGCGGTGCGGGCCGTTGCATCAGCCGACGCAGGCGAGGTCAGCCTCGCTACCTTGGGAGGGGGCGAGGACGGCCTCGCTGTCTCGGGAAGGGTTGGGTCGAGTGAGGGACGGCACGGGTCGTTTCGCGCTTGGCAACGTCGCGTTTGAGAAGCGATTGGGGCCTGCACGATGTCCACGGTGACAAAGAAAGACTTGATCGACCGGATCGCCGACGCCACAGATCAGAAACGGGTCGTCGTCAAGAAGACCATTCAGTACTTCCTCGATGAAGTGATCCTGGAACTGGGACGGGGCAACCGGCTCGAGTTCCGCGACTTCGGTGTGTTCGAGGTGCGCGAGCGGAAGAGCCGTGTCGCCCAGAACCCCAAGACGCTTGAGCGGGTGCACGTGCCGGCCAAGAAGGTGGTCAAGTTCAAGATCGGGCGCAAGATGCAGGAGGCGCTCGACGGCCACCTGCCCGATCTCGACGAGGTCCGCGACGGCAAGGAGCACCTCAAGCCGCGGCCGAATATCGTGATCACGACCACTGCGTCGACGCGCTCCGCGGCGTCGCGCTGATCCCGGCCCCCGGTCAGTCCAACCAGCGAGCTAGCTCTCGGGATACGAGGCCTCGGCGAGTTCTTCTCGTGAGGGTGCCCTGTCGCCGGCGATCGCCGCGGCGATCCGTTCGGCGTGCACGTGGCTCGTCTCTATGAACACCTTGACGCCCGTCACCGGTGTCCCGCCGCACGCGGTGCCGGCGACGTACACACCCGGCACGTTGGACTGCATAGTCTCCTCGGCGAACTCCGGGATCCTGTCTTCGCCGTGCACCCGGACGCCGAGCTGATCGAAGAGCTCGGTGCTCTGCACGTAGCCGGTGAGCAGCAGCACGTAATCGAACGCGCGGCTCGAACGGGCGCCGGGGCCGGGCCCTTCGAACTCGACGGAGCCGTCGGGCGCGATGCTACGAACGTGCGTCTCGGGCAGAAACGTCACGCGGCGCTTGGCGATGAGCCATTCCAGCTCGGGACGGAGCCATTGCTTCACTCGCTTGGAAAACTCCGCCTGGCGATAGCTGACGGTTACATCGGCTCCCACGCGGTACAACCGGATCGCGGCTTCGACCGCCGAGTTCTTGCCGCCGACGATGAGGACGCGCTTGCGGAAGTACAGGTGGGGATCGTCGAGGTAGTGGCTCACGAAGGGCTCGCCCTCCCCGGGGATCCCGAGCGTTCGCGGGGCGTGCATGTTGCCGATCGCCAGGACGAGGCGCCGCACCCTGCAGGACCCGGCGCCAGCCGATCCTGAAGGACTCTCCGCGACGGCATCCGCCCAGCGGGCGTCCTCACCGACGCCCTTCCAGCTCGGGACGGTGTGGAGCACGAACCCCTCGCCATCGGATTCGATGGTTCGGACTCTGGTGTTCGTCCTGACATCGAAGTCGAACGCGCCGACGATCTGTCGGAGGTAGTCGAGGTACTGCTCGCCGGTGGCCTTGGCCTGGGCGTGGGTGACGAACGGCACGCCGCAGATCGCGAGTCGCTCGGGGCTCGAGAAGAACGTCGTGCCGGGCGCCCACCAGCGCATCGTCGACCCGATGGAGCCGGCTTCGAAGAGGACACTGGGGATCCCGCGCTCGCGGAGCGCCCAGGCGACCTCGAGGCCGACCGGGCCGGCGCCGATGATCCCGACCTCTGATTCGATCCCTGGCTCGGGCATAGGGCGAGCATAGGCGGGGGCGGGGGCGCGCGAAGATCAGGGGAGGATCTGGAAGCGATCGGGCACGCGGGGTATGAACACCAGGACGACCTTCAGATCGGTGGAGCCGGTCTCGTCCGACGATGCGCTGAGCATGGCCTCACCGACGGTCCGCGCCGAAGACGCGGGAGGACCGAACATGTCGAACGTCTCGGGCGGGGCCTGCTCCGGATCCTCTGTGTCTTCTCTCGGTTCCTCCTGGGCGGGGCGCCACGCGACGCCCGGCACCTCGCTCGTGATGACGTAGGCGAATCCCTGCTCGAGTGTCAGGCGGAGCGCGGTGCGTGGGAAGATGTGCCCTTCCTCAAGCACGGACCTGGCCTGCGGCGAGACGAAGATCGTTTCGGAGATCGGCGCGGGGTCATCGAGAAGCTGCACAGCGAGTTCCAGGCGCACGCGGGGATCGGAATGCACCTCCACGCCCGGCGCGAGCCACGCGCGCGCGATCAGGCGGAGCGTGCCCGGGTCGAAACGCCGGCGCCCGCCTTCGACGAGCAGCGGGACGGGCCCGCCCGAGCGCCTCCCCCGGAAGACCTCCGTCCACTGCGCGAACCAGCCGAGCCACTCCCGCCGGCGCGTCCGGGTCGGCGGCACCGATTCCTCGAGCCGGCCGAACGCCTCTGCCGGGACGCGCAGGCACCTGAGGCCGCTGTCCTCGAATGCGCTGGAGCTCTGTGCTTCGGGCGACCAGTCCGCATCTTTCAGGCGTGAGAGCGCGGCGCCGACGCGACCCTCGGTGTCTTCGGCGAGCCACCAGTGCAGCTCCATGCCGTCGTCGCCCGTCGCGAGCATCGGCTCCGGCGCGCCGGATTGGGCGCCCGCGGGCGCAGCGGATTCAACGGCGCGCTCGCCCTGGCGCGCGCACGAGCACGCGAGCATCGACGCCCCCAGCGCGAGCGCCAACGCCGAGCGGTTCATGAATCAGGTGTTTCGGTGAGTTCGTTGATCCGGTCGATGAGCTTGCGCACCATCCCGAACTTGTGGCGTGTGTGAGTGAACGCGATCCGCGGCAGGTCGAACAGCTCCGACTCCTCCGGGTAGGCCTCGCGCTGTGTGATCCGCCCGTCGGCGACGAGCACCGCGAACTCATCGTTCAGCGTCTCGATGGCGCTGTCGGGGAGCTTGTGCTTGATGCGGATGACGAGGTCCTGGCCGACGTAGCGCGACGAGTGGTAGTTGCGATAGAACGCGCAGACGTGGTCGGCGGCCTGCTCGGCGTTCTCGGCGCGGAACAGGAGGTTGAGATCCTCCGGGCTGATGAACCCGCCTTTGAGGAGCTCATCGTTGACGTACCGCTCCCAGTGGCTCCAGTAGGTGCTGTCGCCGCCCTCGATGAGCACGATCGGCATCATGTGGCCCTTGCCGGTCTGGATCAGCGTGAGGACTTCGAGGAGCTCGTCCTGGGTGCCGAATCCGCCGGGGAACACGGCGACGGCCTCGCACTGGCTGACGAACATCAGCTTGCGCGAGAAGAAGTAGCGGAAGTGGATGAGCTTGTCGTCGCCGGCGATGACGGTGTTGGCCGTCGTCTCGAACGGGAGCCGGATCGCCAGGCCGAAGCTCGCGTCGGCTCCGGGGCCTTCGTGTCCGGCCTTCATGATGCCGTCGCCCGCGCCCGTGATCGCCAGCCAGCCCCGCGCGGCCATCATCCGGCTGAAGTCGACGGCTGTGACATAGTCGGGATGCTCCGACGGCGTCCGCGCAGAGCCGAAGATGCTGATCTTGTGTGGCTCGTGGTACTCGTTGAAGACGCGGTACGCGTGGCGCAGCTCCTTGAAGGAGTTGACCAGCAGCTTGAGCTCCCCGCTGTCGCGCCCGTCGGTGATCAGCTTGAACCCGCCGAGCACGAAATCGCGAACCAGCCGGCCCTCGAAGGACTCTGGGTCGCCGCCACAGTCTCTGAGCAGTTCGTCGACGCGTTGCTGGAACTCGGGTTGGTCGACCCGGCGGTGGCCGGGCACGCGGGAGATCACTTGGTCACTGGTTTGGCTGTCGGTCATTCGGATCCCTTGTCGGGCGTGTCAGTTTGCTCATCGATGGCGGGACGATCGCTCTGGCGCCTTGCCTGCGGAGGGATCGCCCTGGGCTCACCACGGAAGATGCTCCCGAGCATCCTCTTGGTGGCCGGGAGCTGGACGAGGTCGTAGGTCGGCTCCTGGAGCGTTCCCGCCACACGGGCGGTGATGAACTCGTCCCGAACGCCCTCGAAGATATCACTCAGCAGCGGCACGCGCCGTTTCGGGCGTGTCGTGAACGTGAGGTCGAGGGCGGTAGAGGGCCAGGTCATGGTCCCCGATCCCGCGATCACGACGCTGCGCGAGCTGGCCTCGATGTGCTCGAAGGTCAGCACGTCACCCCTCAGGAAGAACTCGCTCGAGGCGTATTCCAGGTCCTCGCCGATGGGCGGCTGGAGGTTGCTGAGCCGGAGGAGCCCCATCACGCCCGGGAGTTCGAGCACCTCGCCGTCCTGCACCCGGAGCAGGCCTCGCCCGATGCGGGAGCTCGGCTCGCTGCCGCGCCCGGTGAGCGAAAACGTCGCTTCCAGGCGCCCGCGGCTGCCGACTGCGGGCGCCGGCTCGGGCTGCGAGGCGTCGTCACCGATCCCGAAGGTGTGGAGCAGGTTCGCGAAATCCACGCCCGCGAGCTGGAGCTCGAGCTCGTAGGCGGTGTCTTCTTCCTCGCCGATCGACCGGGGCGGCGCCGAGCGGATCGCGGCGCGGGCCGCCAGCTCGCCCTCGTGCACATTGGCCGAGATCATCGGGATGGTCACGACCCCGGGTGAGCGCCCCGTGCGCAGCCGGACGACACCATCGGTCATCGGGACGCCAAGAGTGGAAAGCGTGTCGGCTTCGATCGTCACGTCGAGGCCGCCCTCGCTCTCGCGGCCCGCTCGGAACGAGGCGTCGATGGCGGCGGTCCCGGCGCCGAAGGTGACGGGAACGACAGCGACCATCTCGGCGCCGGCGAACACGGCGTCGGCGTCGATCACAAGTTCCTGCACGCGCCCCTCGGGTGTCGCGCCGTAGGTGAGCGCCGCGTCCTGGATCGTCAGCGGTCCGGTGAGTTCGAGTTCCGCCCCTTCCAGCGCGTCCACGCCTTCTTCGGGAAGGAGCGCAAGCAGATCGGGCGAGAGCGATCGTGCTTCGAGCCCGATACGGGCCTCGATTCCGAACGCCGGGTCTGTGGACCACTCGCCGTCGACGCCGACGGTCCACTCGGGCGCGTGCGCGACGAGATCCTCGATCGTGCCGCGCGTGCCCTGAAACCCGACGCGCCCGGAGACCCGATCGAACGAGATCCGCTCGCCCGCTCTTGTCAGCGCGAGCGACTTGGGCGCGACGAATCCGTCGAACATCGGCCTCTGGCTCGGCGCCTTTGTGAGCGAGAGGTTCGCGTCGAACTCGCCGGCGACGCGGGCGCTCTCGAGCCAGGCGGCCAGGCCCTCGCTTCCGGCGCCGGCGATCGCTCGCACCACCGGGGAGTCGAATTGGCCCCCGGTGAGCCCGATGCGCATCGAGCCGGAGGAGGCCGGGTCCGCCGGCCAGGTGCCGTCGAGAGAGAGCTTGCCGCAGGGTTCCCCCGCGTACTCCAGATCGGCGACGAAGTTGTCGCACATCACCAGGTCGGATCCGATCGACAGTCCCCCGCTCCCCTCGGCGAGCAGTGCGCGTCCGCCGAAGAGGTCGAAGCCCAGATCCCGGGGATCGGTGATGCGGGCCAAGTATTGCACCTTGCCGGCCTCGGACGTGAGATCGAGCGACGCATCGACCACGCCGGATGGGCGGAACTGGGCCCGGAGCGGCGCGATCATCTCGCCCTGCTCGGGAACGAGCGCCTCGATCAGGTGCTCAAGCGGGTGGGAGAGATCCAGATCGTCGAAGCTCGCAGACGTGCGGACGCTCGCGGCGTCGGTCGTGATACCGGTCGCGTTGAGCGACGCCTCGAAGCGACCGCTCTGGCCCACCCTGCCGCGGAGGGAGTCGATCCGAACGCCATCGCCCGTGACGATGAGCTGGCCGTCAAGATCGGACAGCTCGCAGCCGCGATCGAGCGGGCGGCTAGCGAGGCCGTCGAGGTCGATGTCCACGCGGAATGTCGTCTCGCCGTCGGCGCCCGACGCGATCTGCGCCGAGCACGCGCCGCGCCCGGAGAGCCCGAGGCGCCGGACCAGGTCCTGGGAACTGAACCCGCCGTTGGAATCGTCACCACCGGCGGGGAGGGCGTAGATGAGGTAGTCGTCCGGGGGGACCCGATCCGCGCCGACGCGGATGTCGAATTCGGTCTCGGCGTCCGGGCTTTCTCCGAAATCGATGTCCGCTTCGAGCGTTCCCACGGCACCGGAGAGCCCCTCGAGCGCGTCGACGCGGATCGACGCGCCGTAGTCGGTGATCTGCAGCGCCAGGTTGTCGGCCATCGCCGGGTACGGGAATGCCGAGGCGATCACACCGGCGCGGGGGATCGAGACATCGATCGTCGTCACGTACTCGGTGTCGTCGCCGAGTTCGCGGGTGATGCGCACGTCGACCGTCATCTCGCCCGCGGGGTCGAACACCGGTGTGCGCAGGGCATGGTCGACCTCCGCGAGGCGGGCGCGGGTGCGTTCGATGTCGGCGAGATCGGCTCCCCGCGCCATCAGGCGGCGCATCTCGAGCTCGAGCTCGTCCCGCTCCGCTTCGAGGCGTGAGGCTTCCTCGCCGGACATGAGCAGCCCCTGGCGCGCGAGGTCGTCGCGGGCCGGCGCGGAAAAGAGGGTGTCGAGGAGGATGCGCCGGCTCTCGGGCATCGCCTCCCAGAGATGCTCGTCTGGGGGGACATCGACGACGTTGACGTGGAGTTCGAGCGCGGCTCCCGGTCGAGGCGGTGCGATCACGCCGGTGGCCAGCAGCGTCGCGCCCGTCGGGCCTCGCCCGCTGATCGACTCGATGCGGATCTCCTCGTCGTCGAAGCGGACAGTGCCACGCATGTCGCGGAACGGGTAGCGGAACGACTCATAGACGGCGGCGCCGTCGACGAAGTTCAGATACCCGGCGACGCTGAGCGGCGCCGCCCCCTCCGGGCCGGGCGGCTCCCGGCTCACGACGACGCGCCCGTCGACGACCGCCGTCGGGCCGCTAAAGCGCTGGAAGTTGCGCCGCACGAAGCGGGGCGCGAACGGGAGGAGACGCGGCTGCTGCGCGACGGGGAAGTCGCGGGCGGTGATGGTGCAGGTGAGCCCGGCGTCAAGAGACAGCGCGTCGGTATCGAGCACAACGTCGCAGCCAAGGTCCTCGATCAACCCCGTGAGCCTGGCGCTCACGCCGCCCGAGTCGAACCGGACCTCGCCGGAGACATCCTGCATGGAGACGAGATCGGCACGGTTCGTTTCGGGATCGGCGGCGTCGGGATCTGCGGGAACCGGGATGTTCAGCGCGACCCCCTCGAGCCCGAACGTCGCGCTCACGCCGCTCGTGTCGTCGTATTGGAGCACCACGTCTTCGAGCGCCCCGTTCATCGCCATAGTCGTCCACAACTCGGAGATCGCGCTCGGCACCCGCGACGCACCGAGGCGTCCCAGGTCGAGGTTTCCGATCTCTACCCGTCCGCTGACGCGCTCGAGATCGAGTTCACCCTCCAGCGCGATGTACTGCTCCGGCGTGACCGCAGGATCGGCGGAGCGCGTCTCGCGGAGCGAGAGTTCGTAGAGCGCATCGGTGCTGCTGGATCGGCTCAGGCGACCGTCGACGAACACCTCGGTGAGGCGCCGATACGACCCCCGGCCGTGCTCCCCGAACTCCACGGTGCCGCGCCGGATCTCGATTGCGGGGACAAGGCCGCCGACGGGCGACCCGCCGGTGCTGAGGGACTGGACGTTCAGTTCGAGGTTCTCGTCCTGGCTGAGGCGCACAACCGGGGCCTGCATGAGGATCTCATTGGCCTGCGGCGAGCCGGTGAACACGGAACGCCACTGCAGCCCCACTTCCACGCGGTCGGATCTGAGGAACTCCGCCGCGGGCCCGGCGACGCCCGGTGCGGCCAGGCGCAGATCCTCGATCACGAGGCGACCGTTCTTGTCGATCCAGATCCGCCCGGCGGTGGCGTCGCAGTTAAACAGGGCGCTGACCTTGGGCAGGACAACCAGCCCGAGCGCGTTCGTGCGGATCGCCACCACGATCCCCATCGCGCCGACGAGCAGGAGCACGACGACCGAGCGGACCGTGAATCGTCCCCACCGGCGCTTCCGCCTGGCCGGAGCGCCCCCGTCGGTCGCGGGGTCGGGCTTCTGCTTTTTGAGGCGTCTGGGCATCGTGCCTCGGCAACCCGGCCGGGGATCCTCCGGCCGATTCATCTATCGTCGCGATCGGTGCTGAGTCCGTACGCGGGCGTGGTGCGTGGCGTTCCCTTATCCGGGCTCGCCGGCCGGAGACGGTTCGGGCTGCTCCGACCCGGGCGCCGCCGGCTGGGGTTCCTCGGCCTTCACGACTTCGTCGGCGCTGGGCCGGAGGCCCTCGAAGGCGCTCGCGTCGATGACGTAGTACCAGTCAGCGAACCGGGCGGCCAGTTCGGCGACCCGCCCACGCGAGGTCGCGAGGGTCTGCTCCCTGTCTGCCAGCGCCTGTTGGTAGGCCTCGGAGTCCTGGGCGGGCGGGCCCTCGGAGCCGTCCTCGGCGAGGGGAGCCTCGGGTTCGGGGACGAGCGACTCATCGAGCGCGACCCGCACGAAGATGTACCGGGTTTCGAGTTCCTCGCTGGCGGCCGAGGCGGTGGCGGTTCCGGGTGCGTCGTCGCCGGCATCCTCGGTCAGGCCCGAGCTGATCTCGCGCCCGGAGCCGACGAGAATCTCACCGAAGTAGAGCGTGTAGAGCACGCCATCGCCAACGTGGAACCTGATCTCGCCCTCGTTGGCCGCGAAGGCGCCGTTCTGCGTCAGGAAGAACCCCTTGCTGACGAGATCGATGAAGTCGCTCTGCGTGACCTGGGCCGACTCGCCCCGGAAGAACGACACGAGGCGAGCGGGCTTCGGGCGAACACCCTTGAGCTCGAGCTGTCGGAGCGTCTGGATCACGGAGTTGATGCGCTGCCCGTCGATCTGTTCGCCGTCGAACGTCTCGCCGGCGGGCTCGGCCAGCACGGTCCACATGTTCGTCGCGGACGCGTCGCCGCTGCGGGTAATCGTGAGGCGCTCGGACGAGATCTTCTGGCCGGCGGTCTCGTCGACCGAGTAGGCGTCAACGACGATGCGATCGATCTGCGCCGATCCGAGGTCGAGCAGGTCGGTCTCGATCCACGAGGAGAAGTCGGTCGAGAACGTCTCCTCGAACTCCGTGGCGTACACGCGGTTGCTCCCGGGCAGGCGCACGAAGAACTTGCGCGAGCCTGTCGACGCCGATTCGTCCCACTCGCGCCCCACGATGAGGCTGGCGAGCTCTGCGCCCTGGGCGTCGCGGAACGTGACGCGTGTGCCCCGGCCCGACAGCGGGGCCGCCGCAGCCTCGGGGTCGAGCACGCCCATGGCCTGGTGCTCGGCGGCGCTGTCGGTCACAACGACTTCCTTGGCGAGGCCGATGAGCGCGCTGGCGGCGGCGCCCATCGTCGTGGCCGCGTCGGCGGGGTAGCCGTGGTGCGAGGGGATCGTCCAGCGCCCGCCCGTGAGCTCGACCTTGAACGGGATCAGGGAGGCGGACTGCTCGTCCCAGCCGAGAACCTCCAGGCTGGCGGCGGATCCGGGGTCGGTGAACTCGGGGAAGAACAGCTCGCCCTGGTCGTTGAAACTCTCGCTGGTCACTGGGGCCGGACGCGTCGCGTAAACCAGGCCGACGAGGGCCAGCGCGATCACGACGGCGATGATGGTCTTTGTCAGTTCTGTCATGGTTCGTTTCGCTCTCACTGCTAGCGGAGCCGCTCGCGGGCGACGCCCTCGAGCTCTTGCGATCTGCGGCGGATGAACACGATGCCCGCGAGCGCGAGCGCTGGGATCGGGGGCAGGAGCACCGCGAGCAGTCGGATGCGGGTCTGCACGCCCTCGATCGCCTGGCGGGCCTCGGTCTCTGCTTCGTTGATCCGGACCTGCTTGGCGTCCTCGATGCTCGCGGTCTGGACGTCGAGGCGGCGCTGCTCCGTGCGCCGGGTCTGCTCGATCATGATGCTGCGGGTGGTCTCGTCGAGGTCCTGGCGCTGCTCGAGCTCCTGCACCTTGCGCTGGAGCACGGCCCGGGCCTTCACGAGTTCGTCTTCGGCCTGCCTGCTCGCTTCCTCGACGGTGCTGTCCTTGACGACGGTCAGGTCGCGCCGGGCATCGTCGAGCGTGGTCAGCGTGCGGTAGGCGGGCCGGCGCTTGCGCAGCTCGACGAGCGATTCGTCGCCCGCGAGCACGTCGACGCAGTTGAGCAGGAGCGTGACGTTGTCGAGGTTGAGGTCCGCGGCGCCCTGGGCGCGGATCTGGAAAAACGACTCGGAGCCGAAGTCGATGTCGGGGATGAGGATCACGTTGATCGAGGCGTCGGCTCCCTCCGGGCTGCGCACGTGGGCGGCGAGGATGTGGCTCTCGGGAGTGGGCACGCGCCGGCGGGCGGGGTTGAAGCCCCCGTAGCCGAAGAAGGTGCGCTGGAGGACGGTTGATGCGGGGGTCGTGCCGCTGTCGGGGCTGATGCGCACGAGCGGCGTCGCGACGGGCTCGGCGCCGTCCCGCAGGCGGATGTGACCGGGGAGCAGGAACACGACCTCCTGCAGACCGCTGGTCACGGCTTCGGTCGGGTTAAAGGCGCCGTCGACCGAGTTCGGTGTGACGAAGATCACCTCGGCTTCGGTCCCGAGTTGCGGGCGCGGGTCGTAGCTGTCCCAGACAACATCGCCACCGGGGATCTCTGCGCCCAGCATCGCCCAGAGCGGCTCGAGATTCGCCTTGGGGCGATCGTCGGGCTGCTGCTGACGCTGGAAGGGGTTCTGCTCGGCGCCGCGCGGGTTCTGGGTCGCGAAGCCGGGGCTGACGATCGGCATCGGGTCTTCCATGAGGATCGTGGGCACACCGGCGGAGATCGATTCGAGGATTGGCTCGAGTTCGTCGTCGGTCAGCAGGCTGGGCTGCATCACGATCATCACGTCGAGCCCGCTGGGGTTGGTCTGGCCGGGGGTGACGGTCTCGACGTCGTACTGCTTGCGCAACTCGGGGACGACAGGCCACGGGGGCGTCGACGTGTAGGTCTGGTAGTCGAAGCCGCCGAGCACGTTGAGGTCGTTGCTGACGATCCCGATCTTCTTGCGCTCGGCGGCGCTGACGCGCCGGATCGAGCGGGCGAGTTCGTATTCGACGGGCAGGCCCGGGAGCAGGAACGGGATGACGAACTGCTCAGGGCCGCGGGAGAACGCGACGCCCATGAACACGTCGACGAGGCCCTGGCGGGGGTCGCGCGGGCCCGAGGGGATGGGCTGGGGCGCGATGCCGTAGGAGCGCTGCGCCTGGCGGGCTTCTTCGGTGAACGGCTCGGTGTCGACGATGCGGACGACGATCCGGGCGCCGCCCCGGGCGGCGTCGAGCTCGCGGAGCATGCCGATCAGGGTCTCGCGCGTCTGCACCATGGCCGCGGGGACCTCGGGGGAGACGTAGGCGGTGATAAGAACGGGGTCTTCTGGGTCGATCGCGCCCACGAGCTCGCGTGTCTCGGGCGAGATGCTCCACAGGCGCTCGGCGGTGGCGTCGGCGCGGAGCGGCGTGCGTGCCAGGATCGTGATGAGTGCGCCGGCAGCCACGACGAACGCGATCGCCCGGACGGCGCTCAGGCTCATCCGCTGCGTCGAGCCGGTCGATCCGCCCCAGTGGCGCCGGGAGATGATCAGCGAGTTCAGCCAGAGGCCGAAGGCCGCGAGCATCGCGAAGTAGGCGACGTTCTGGATCGCGATCACGCCCTTGCCGAACTCGATGAAGCGCGCGGGCAGGCTGAGCTGCTCGGCGACTTCGGCGACGAGCGTGCCCGGGAAGATGCCTCGGAATGCGCCCGCGCCGACGATCAGGGCGCAGAACACCGCGGCGAGGATGAAGCTGATCGTGAGGTTGCTGGTCAGCGCGCTGGCCACCAGGCCGATCGCCAGCAGGCCGGCGCCGCTGAGCCAGTAGCCGAGGTATGTGGAGAGCATGAGCCCGACATCGGGCTCGCCGAGGAACGCCAGCACCAGGATGTGGCTCAGCGAGAACCCGACGGCGGCGGTGTAGATCAGGAGGCAGGCCAGGTACTTGCCCAGCACCAGCTGCCAGTCCCGGGCGGGCAGCGTGAGCAGCAGGTCCTCGGTGCCCTGGCGGCGCTCTTCGGCCCACGCGCCCATGGTGATCGCGGGGATGATCAGCAGCAGGAGCATGGGGAACCACGCGTTGAGCTGATCGAGGTTGGCGAGGTTGCGCGTGAAGAAGTCGGGGAGCCAGAAGGCCGCGAAGGCGCTCAGGAAGATGAAGATCGTGATGAACACGTAGCCGGTCGGGCTTGCGAAATAGCTCGACAGCTCGCGGCGGACGATGGCCGAGACGATCCGGGGCTTCATCGGTTGTCTCCCTCCGCGTGCTCGTAGCCGGCGCGGGTCAGCTCATGGAAGCGCCGCTCCATCGAGTCTTCATCGGCGCCGAGTTCCGAGACGTCTCCGTCGAACACGAGACGCCCTTGGCTGACGAAAAGCACGCGCTGCGCGACGGCCTTGACCTCGCGCAGGATGTGGGTCGAGAGCAGGAGCGTCTTGGTCTCGGCGAGCTCGAGGAGCAGCTCGCGCACGTGCTCCACCTGGTTGGGATCGAGCCCGGCGGTGGGCTCGTCCATGATCAGCACGTCGGGGTCGTGCAGGATCGCTTGGGCCATGCCGACCCGCTGCCGGTAGCCCTTGGAGAGCTTGCCCGTGGGCTTGCCGATGACGTCGCCGAGGCGGCAGGTCTCGATCGCGAACTCGATGCGCTCCTTGAGCTTCGCTCCGTCGAGGCCGCGGGCCCTTCCGAAGAAGGTGAGCAGCGAGCGGGGTGTCATGTCGAGATAGAGCGGGCCGTTCTCGGGCAGGTACCCCAGACGCGACGCGGCTGCGATGCGGTCGGACTGGACGTCGACTCCGGCGATCTCGGCGCTGCCGGCCGTCGGGGCAAGGACGCCGGTGAGGAGCTTCATCGTCGTGCTCTTGCCGGCGCCGTTCGGGCCCAGGAAGGCGACCAGTTGGCCCCGCGGAATTCGGAACGACACGTCGCGCACGGCGAAGAAGTCGCCGTAGGTCCGGGTGAGACCGTCGGCGCGGATCATCGCCGCGTTGCCGGGCGACGGGTCCTGGTTCTTGGCGACCGCCTCGGCGCTCTGCGCGGGCGCTTCGACAGGCATGGGCAGTACCTCTGGCTGGATGTTGGTCAAACGTTCGGGAAATCGGGGCCCCGAAGCCCCCTGGGGTGGGACATCGTACCCGTGGGCGCGAGGGGCTACAAGGAATCCCGGCGTTCGGTTGCACCCGCTCCGCCGGCGGCTCCGGCCCGTAACAATGGGCCCCTGGAGCCCAAGGAGACCCCATGCAGAAAGTCAATCTCCGTCAGAAACTCGGGATGTTCGACGAGACCTGGACGCCCAAGATCATCGGCGAGCTCAACGGCCAGCAGGTCAAGCTCGCCAAGCTCGAGGGCGAGTTGATGTGGCACGCCCACGCGGACGAGGACGAGCTGTTCCTCGTCCTGGAGGGCTCGCTGACGATGCAGATGCGTGACGGCGACGTGCACCTGGAGAAGGGCGACATGTTCATCGTGCCGCGGGGCGTGGAACACAACCCGGTGGCGCCGGAGGGCGCATCGGTGCTGCTGTTCGAGCCGGCGAGCACGAAGCACACCGGCGAGCACGTCACCGAGCGGACGGTCGTCGACCAGGAACGCATCTGACAACCGGAGCGGAACCGTGCCCGACGATCTCGATGCCGTGATCGGGTCGACGCCGGTGGTCGTGCACCCGGGCGACTATCTGTACGTGCGCCCGAGCGTCCTGCCAGATGCGCGCGAGCACCTCATGGTGTTCGGATGCGGGGACGACCTGACTGTGGTGACGCCCGCCGATGATGCGCAGAGCCTCGGAGAAGCACCGACGGAGGGCCCCTACCGCCTGATCGAGTTCAGGATCCCGACACCGTTCGAGTCGCCCGGGTTCCTGGCGCGCATCTCAGGCGCGATCGCCGCGTGCGGCATGAACGTGCTGCTCATCTCTTCGTTCAGTTGCGATTACGCGCTCGTGAAGAGCGTGGAGCTCGATCGTGCGCTCGACGCTCTGCGTGGCGCCGGGTTCTCCATCGGTGATCAGGCTGGGTAGCCGGCCTCAGGCCTCGGCGAGGTCAGCCTCGACCACGTTGGCGGCGAACCCGGCGAACGCTTCGCCGATTTGTTTGGCCATGGAATCCGGGTAGACGTGGAACGCCCCGGTGCGGAACGCGTCGAGGATCGCGTCGCCGACGAGCGAGGCGGGCTCTGCGATCTCGGTGAGTCCGGCGGCGTCGCCCATGTCGGTGGCGATCGGCCCGGGGTGCACGCTCAACACTTGTGTTCCCTGCTCGCCGAGTTCGGCGCGGAGGGCCTGGGTCACGGAGTATGCCGCCGCCTTGGATGCGGAGTAGGTCGCGAAGTTCGGGAACGACTTCATGGACACGACGGAGTTGATCTGGACGAACGCACCGCCGCCGTTCGCCTTGAGGACCGGCGCGAACGCGCGGGCGGTGCGGATGAGGCCGTAGAGGTTGACGTCGAGCTCGAACTCGATCGCCTCTAGGGCATCCTCTGAGAGGATCCCGTTGTTGCGGAGCACACCGCCGTTGTTCACGACGACGGAGGTGTCCCCGGCTTCGCCGGCGGCCCTGGTGATGGAATCCGGATCGGAGAGGTCGAACGCCAGCGGCACGACGCGATCGCCGTAGCTCTCGACGAGCGGAGCGGCCGACGAGGGTGTGCGCACGGCGGCGTAGACCCTGGCGGCTCCTGCCTCGAGCAGCGATTCGGTGATCGCCTTGCCGATGCCGCGATTGGCGCCTGTCACGAGGGCGGTTTTGGCGTTGACGTCGAAGTGGGCCATCGGAGGGTCTCCTTGCTGATCGGTTCTCGCCTCTGCGCGGGCGCGGTTCGGATGGACTGCCCCAAGCGAACGGCCGGGCGGGCCCTGCTATTCAGGCGTGCGATCCGTTCGGAATCTTTTTGCTGTCCGATGGACCGGCTGCCATCGGGGGCCATACTGATGAGTCTCAGTTCCGGGAGAAGATTTGGTGAAGAAACTGTCGTTCCGCGATGGAGGAGTGCGTTCGATGACGTTGAGTGCAGCAGTGCTGGGCGGAGCCGGCTTGCTCGTGGGCTGCGCGGCGAGCGCGCAGGTGGCCCCGATCGCGGACGGCCTGTTCGCCGAGTGGAGCCCGTCCGATCTCGTGGCGACGGATCCTTCCGGCGACGCCTCCGGCGGGTTCGACATCGGTTCGGTGTGGGCCCGGAGCGACGGCACGCGCCTCGTCGTGCGATTCACGACGGGCGTTGCTCCTGGCGATCCCGAGCTGAACCTGCAGTCGGGCAGCTCTTCCAATGGCACGATCCGGCTCGAGCTCTCATTCCCGGGCGGGGGCTCGCTGACGATGGACACTCGGGCGCGGCGCCTCTACTTGAACGGCAACTCCGGCAACACCATCAGCTGGAGCACCGTCGCCTACCACAGCGCCCCGACCCACTCAGCGCGCGAGTTCGAGATCCAGGTGGACGTCGGGCCGCTCGGTGTCGGCGTGGGCGACACCATCGGCATCGACTTCTCCGGAAGCGATTCGCTCTCGTCTCCCGCGCAGCTGGTGATCGCGCCGGCCGGCGCGGCCCCGATCACGCCCGACCCGCAGCCGGATCCGAACGCCGACTTCCGGATCGTCGCGCTGAACACGAAGCGATCGGGCCTCATCAGCACGTCGAGCCGGATCGCGAGCTTCGAACGCCTGATCGACGGCGTGGACCCGGCGATCGTGTGCTTCCAGGAGGAGTACGACTCGAGCGCTTCGGAGATCGCCGACTTCCTCGAGGCCGCCGACCCCCTCGGGACAGGCGCTACGTGGTCGGTCGTGAAGAACAACGACAACACCGTGGCGGTCGACTCGTCGATCGCGCAGCTCTTCGAGGTGCCGTCGAACGAGAACTCGTACGCGGCGGCGGTCGTGGACTTCGGCGGAGGCGACGCGGTGGTCGTGTTCTCGATCCACCCCAAGTGCTGTGGCTACATCGGCTCCTCGGAGGACACGCGCCGCATCGATCAGATGCAGGACCTGCTGACGCGCCTCGGCGAGTTCCGCAGCGCCTCGCTCGGCGCGACGCTCGCGCCGTACGCCTCGGCGCCCGCGATCGTGATCGGAGACTGGAACCTCGTCGGCTCCCGGGTGCCGATCGACCTCCTGGAGGACCCGCAGGGCGAGGCGATGGTCACGCTTGATTTGCCGGGCGTCGGCAGCGGGCAGAACTACACGTGGATCGGCTCGAGCCTCGGCGCCGGCGCGTTCACGCCGGGGCGCCTCGACCTGCTGTCGTACTCGCACGGCATCACTCCCGTCCGCGGGTTCACGCTCGACACGCGCGAACTCGACGGCCCGACGCTTGCGCTTCTCGGCATGCAGAGCGCCGACTCGGGGGCGACCGATCACCTGCTGCTCGCGGCGGACTTCAACTTCGGCGCGCTGGTCGCGTGCGAGGGCGACGCCAGCGGCGACGGCCAGGTGGACTTCGCCGACGTCACGAGCGTCCTGGCGAACTGGCTCGGCGCGGGCCCGGCGGGCGACGCCAACAGCGACGGGATCGTCGACTTCGGTGACATCACGTCGGTGCTCGGGAACTGGCTCGGGAACTGCTCGTAACGAGCCCTCAGGCTCGTACGTCAGCAGCGCACCTGATTTCCCGAGAGGACCGGTCGCAAGCAGCGGGCATCGGGCCAACGGCGAAACGCTAGGCCTGGCGCTGACAAGCCTCACACGCGTAGACAGTCCGGGCGCCGCAGTCCCACGAGCTCACCACGCCGGAACAGCGCGGGCAGCGGTCCTTCTTGTAGACGTGGAGGCGCTCGTCGCGTGTCATGCGACTCCTGGGCTTGCCAACGTCTTCCGGGTCGGTGGTGATGATCCGGTTGTAGCGCACGCCGATTCGGAGCATCGACGCGAGCGTGTCCCAGAGCGACTCGGCCTGCTCGGGCCCCAAGCGATTGCAGGGTTGCTCGGGGTGGATGCCGCAGACGAACAGGGCCTCGGCGCGGAAGATGTTGCCGACGCCCGCGATCACGGACTGGTCGAGCAGCAGCCTGCCGATCGCGGCGCGGCTTCGGATGATCCGCTCGATCGCGGCGCCGGGGTCGGCGTCGTCCCTGAGGGGGTCCTGGCCCAGGCGGGAGCGGATCCGCTCCATCTCCGCCTCTTCGATGACGTCGCAGGCGGTCGGGCCGTTGAGGTCGAAGGCGTGCTCACGGCCCAGAACGCGGGCGCGCACGGCCCCGCGGGGCTCGGGGGCGGGGACCGAGTGGCGCCGGAATCTGCCGTAGAGCCCCAGGTGCACATGGAGGATCCTCCGACCGGACCAGTGATAGAACAGGTGCTTCCCGTGGGCCTCGATCTCCCTCAGGATGCGCCCGTTCAGCTCGGCGGCCCCGTCCGCGAACCTCCCCTGGGGCGAGCTCACCCGCAGGCGCTGGTCGCAGAACCGGGGCGTCTGGTCTCGGGCGATGCGATGGATGGTGTGGCCCTCTGGCATGCCGGGAGCGGTTTCGACGGGATTTTCCGCGCAGATTCCCTCCCCGATGGCAGGAGCGGAGACTGTTCCTCGCCATACTCGTTGGAACTCTCTAGACTCTCGCCCCCATGAGCGAATCCGTCGCCATCCCGAACCCCGTCAGCCCGGTGCGCCTGGTGCGCTGGTCGCTGGTGCTGATTGGTGTGGTGTGCGTCGGGCTCGGGGCGCTTGGAGTGCTCGTGCCGGGACTCCCGACGACGATCTTCCTGATCATTGCCGCGTGGTGCTTCACCAAGAGTTGCCCCGTGCTCGAGCGGTCGCTCGTCCGCAATCGCTTCTTTGCTCCGTTTCTCGCATACGTCGACCGGCGCGAGCCCATGCCCGCCCGCGCCAAAGCATGGGCGATCGGCACGATGTGGCTGTTTTCGGCTGGAGCGTCCGCGATGTTCCTGTCCGGTGCGATCGGTGCTCCCTGGCTGGCCGCTCCGATCATCGGGGCGGCGATGCTCGGGACCGTCGTGATCCTGCGCTGGGATCGGGGCATCGCCAAGGCCGCCGGCTGAGCTATCGCCGCCGGAGCGGGATGAAGTCACCGTCGTCGTCGAATTCGAGCGTGATCTCGAGCATGCGGCGGAAGCTCGAGAGGGCGAGCACGTCTACGGCTGCCTCTATCTCGCGGTCGAGGAGATCGGGATCGGCCATGAACTCTCGGATCTCCGGCTCGGTGAGGTAGAAATCCCACACCTGGCTCGGGTCGTTCGCCGCGAGATTGGCTTCGCTGGCGCGCTTCTGGTGGGTCAGTTCTTCGCCGTAGCCGAACTTGATCGTCGCCATGTCGGTGAAGCGCTCGAACGCCCTGACCCACTCTCGCTGGGGCCCGTCGGGGTTGCGCATCATGAGCTGGTAGCGCCGCCCGAGCATGGCCAGATCGCCCTTGGTCATGCGCGCGTACTGCAAGGCGTGCATCAGTTCGTGGGCGAGGAGGCCGGTGATGATCATGTCGATCTCCGGGTGCTCCTCGGTGAAAAGGCGCTCGCTGAGGACGATCCGCGCGCCGGAGACGTCGGCCAGCCCGGAGAACGCCGGCTGGGCCTGGCCGAGGCCGCCGAGCTCGGCGATGCGCACCTTGACGGTGATGTCCTCGAGGCCGTAGCGGAGTCGCACGTCTTCGACCGCCTTGCCGACGTGCCAGAGCTTGCGCCGGATGATCTTTTCGTTCTCGAAGCTCGACGCGTTGACGCGATAGACGGTGTCGCCGCGCTTGGTGTTGACGCAGCCTGTCAACAGCAGCGGGCACACTCCGGCCAGGAACACCATCGAGATCAGCGCGAGGTTCTTCAAAGTCCCCTCCGCCAAGTGCATCGACACAGGGAGTGTACCCGTCGCCGGCTGGCCGTCGGAAGAGCGGGCCGCCGCCGGAGGCTTATACTCGTGCACGTGCTCGCGGAGCGCAGCCGATCCGAGCCAAGGTTGGAGCATGTCCGACACCCCCGGCGACATCACGATGCTCCTGCGATCCGCGTCGACGGGAGACCGGGCCGATCTCGACCGGCTGATGGATGCCATCTACGACGATCTGCACCGGCTGGCGATGGTGCACCTGCGCGACGAGCGGCCGGACCACACGTTCCAGCCGACGGCGCTGATCCACGAGGCGTATCTCAAGCTCATCGACCAGCGTGTCACCGATTGGAACGACCGGCTGCATTTCTTCGCGGTCGCGTCGCAGATCATCCGGCGGATCCTCATCGATCACGCGCGCTCGCGCGGCGCGCAGAAGCGAGGAGGCGGCGCGGCGCGCGTGCCTTTGGAGTTGCAGGGGATCGAGGCGCCGGGAACGGATCTCGACCTGCTCGCCCTGGACGACGCGCTGGGGGCGCTCGCGTCGATCGACGAGCGTCAGGCGCGCATCGTCGAGCTCCGCTTCTTCGGCGGGTGCACGCTGGAACAGATCGCGACGCTGCTCGGGGTCGGTCGGCGCACGATCGACCGCGACTGGACCGCCGCCAAGGCGTGGCTGCACCGTCGGCTGTCCGAGGCGGACGCGCAGGAGAGCCCGACCCGTGCCGGATGACCTGGCCAGGCGCGCCCACACGCTCTTCACGCGAGCGCTCGACGAGCCGGAGGCGGACCGGGAACGGTTCGTGCACGCCGAGAGCGGCGGCGATGAGGCGCTGCTCGAGGAGGTGATGGCCCTCCTGCGTTCTGTCGAGCACTCCACCGATTTCCTTGAGCAGCCTGTGGTCAGGCAGCCCGAGCGCGCCGATGCAGCGCCTTCCGAATTCGTCGGTCCCGATGTGCCCGGGTATCGCGCCGTACGCGTCCTCGGCGCCGGCGGGATGGCAACGGTCTACGAGGCCGAGCAGCAGCAGCCCCGCCGGTCGGTCGCGATGAAGGTGATGCACCAGCACCTGGCGCACACCTCCGCCGTGCAGCGGTTCGCCTTTGAATCGGAGGTGCTGGCGACGCTGAAGCACCCGGGGATCGCGCAGATCTACGAGGCGGGCACCTTCCTCGATGCCAGCGGGCGCTCGATGCCGTACTTCACGATGGAGATGGTGGAGGACGCCCTGCCGATCACGAGGCACGTGATCGAACGCGATCTGCCGCTCCGCGATCGGCTCGCGCTGTTCGTCCGGGTGTGCGATGCGGTGCGATATGGGCACCAGGCCGGCGTGATCCACCGAGACCTGAAGCCCTCCAACGTGCTGGTCGATCCGGCGGGCGACGCGAAAGTCATCGATTTCGGCATCGCGCGTTCGATGGACAGCGTCGGGGCGCGGATCACGCTGGACACCGACCGCCAGAAGCTGATCGGGACGCTCAACTACATGAGCCCGGAGCAGTGCACGGACACCGATCGGGTGGACACGCGGAGCGACGTCTATTCGCTCGGGGTGATCCTGTACGAGCTCGTGTCGGGGCGATTGCCGCAGGACCTGTCGGCCGTTCCACTCCCCGAAGCTCTGGCGACCAAGCAGCGCGGCGTCGCGACACGCCCGAGCGAGTTCGCGCCGGTCGCACGGGGGGATCTTGACGCGATCGTCATGCGGGCGATGGACGCCGATCGCGACCGCCGGTACCCGACCGCCTCGGAGCTGGGCGCAGACGTCGAGCGTCTCCTGGCGAACGAGCCAGTCGAGGCGCGGAACACGACCGCGCTGTATCAGCTCCGCAAATTCGCGCAGCGCCACCGGCCGATCGTCCTCGCGGCCGCAGGCATACTGCTGACGCTGGTCGCCGGTGTGATCGCGACATCGTGGATGGCCCTTGAAGCCACCCGCGCCCGGCGCGCTGCGGAGCTGCGCGAGCAGGAGCTGGAGCGGGTCTCGGAGTTTCAGCGGTCGCAGCTCGCGGGCATCGACGTCCGGGCGATGGGCGAGGGGCTCCGCGCGAGCCTTGGCGAACACCTCGGACCGGACGCGTCGCTTGAGGATTTGAATTTCACTTCGGTCGCGCTCGAGCTCATCGACGAGAGCCTGCTGCAGCGCTCGCACGACGCGATCCGCGAGGAGTTTGCGGATCAGCCCCTGCTGCGTGCGCGCCTGCTGTTGACGCTTGCCGCGACGATGAACACTCTCGGGCTGCCGGAGCGGGCCGAACGGGTGCTCGCCGAGTCGCTTGGCATCCGGATGGAGGAGCTCGGCCCGGACGATCCGGACACGCTGGTCTCGATGCACGCGACCGGCTCGCTGCTGGGGGGGCTGGGGAGATACGAAGAGGCGCTTGTGGTTCTGCAGGACGCCTACGAGCGCCGGACGCGCGTGCTCGGGCCGGATGACCCGGGAACGCTCAACACCGCGAACACGCTCGCCGGGGTGTACCGGCGCCTCGGGCGTCACGAGGAAGCCGAGGCGCTCTGGGTGCAGACGCTGGAAGCGCGGAGGCGGACCTCGGGCCCCGACGATCCGGCGACGCTGATCGTCCTGAACAACGTTGGGCTCGTCCGAGCAGTCAGCGGCGATCTCGACGGCGCCGAGTCCGCGTGGCGGGAGCTCGTCGAGCGGCGCAGGCGGGTCCACGGCGAAGACCACCCCGCATATCGCTCGTCGCTCCACAACCTCGGCCTGCTGATGCTCGAGAGGGGCGATCCCGAAGCCGCGCTCCCGCTGCTGGAGGCATCGCTGGAGGCGCAGCGTTCGCAACTGGGCGACGAACACCCGAGCACGCTGAACTCGATGATCGCGCTCGCCGACGTGGCGGACGAGATCGGCGAGACGGAGCGGGCCGAAGCGCTGTTGCGCGAGGGGCTCGAAGCGCGGCGACGCGTGCTCGGCGCAGACCACCCGGCCACGCTGCGGACCGAATCGCGTCTGGCGGAACTGCTCGCCGAGCACGGCGACGCCGATCGCGCGGTGGCGACGCTCGAGTCGGTCCTCGGTGTGCAGCGCGAGCTGCTCGGGGACTCGCACCCGGACACGGTGCACACCATGCACCAGCTCGCCGAGGTGTACCTCGCGCTCGGGCGCGCTTCGGAAGCTGAGCAGATGGCCCGGTTGAGCGTCGATGGCGTACGAGCCGAGCGTGGCGAGGGGGGCCTGGTGGACGGGATGTACCTGGCCTCGCTGGCGCGAAGCCAGTGGATGCTGGGACAGAATGGCACGGCGGCCTCGACGTTCGAGGAAGCCTACGAAAGTGAATTGGGCGTGCGCGGCGCCGAGCACCCGCTGACTCGCGGCGTGGCCGGTGAGTTGGCCGACCTGTACGAGTCGTGGCACCGCTCCGAGCCCGGTGCCGGACATGATGCATCGGCATCTCGCTGGCGTGAGCGGGCGGATGCCGGAGCCGGGGCGCTACACCCGACCGATCCACACGGAGCCGAGCAATGAACCGAATTCTGTTGATGTCTCTGGTTGCTGCGCTGGCCCTGGCGTTTTCCGGCGTCGGGCCGAGCGTTCGCGCTTCAGATGATCATGGCGCCTGCACGATCTACATCGTTCGGCACGCCGAAACCACGGACGACCCGGGCGATCGCCCGCTGTCTGCGCTGGGGGCGGCTCGGGCCGAGCGCCTGGCGGCGATGCTGGCGGACGAGGACGTCGGCGCCGTGCTGTCGACCCGCACGCGACGGACGGTCCAGACTGCTACACCGGTCGCGGATGCCCACGGCGTCGAGATCGCCCACTATGAACCCAAGGACTACGCGGCGCTCGTGGAGCGCGTGCATCGTGAGTGCAGCGGGCGCGCCGTGGTCATCGTCGGGCACTCGAACACCGTCGGTCATATCACCGAGGCGTTCGGCGGCCCCGCGATCGGGGACCTCGATGAGAGCGTCTACGAGCGTCTGTTCGTCGTGGTCGGCTCGCCGGGAGGACCGACGGAGACGCTGCTACTTCGCTACTGAGGGGCGTCAGATCGGCCCGCGGTCACGAGGGCATCGTCTGCTCGAGCCACCTGGCTGTGAACGCCACGAGCCACGCGAAGCTGCTCGTCTGGGCGGGCGCTCTGCGCTGCGCTGCGAGATGGTCGACCAGGCGCAGCATGCGCCGGCGGTCCAGGTGCGGCGCCAGCGGTGAGCCCTGTTCGACGCTCCGGCGGAGGATGTCGAGGAATTCGGGCTGGGCGAAGCGCGGGCGGGTGTCGATCGAAAACCCGGACTTGGGGCGATCGACGAGGCGGTCGGGCACCGAGCGCTTGAGGGCTGCCTTGAGCACCTGCTTGGCCTCGGAGGCGTCGGGCCAGTGCACGGCTTCCCGGAGCCCGAGCGAGATGACCCGCCCGTCGAGGAAGGGGTACACGACGCGCCGGCCGGCGCCGTCGTACACCGAGCGCGCCTTCTGGGCGAAGATGTTGGCGCAGATCAGCGCGATGTCGACCGCTCCGATCTGGGCCTCGGGGCACAGCTCGGGCGCCGCGTCGTCGAGCCACTGCTGGACTGCGCCGTGGACATCGTCCCTGGTCGAGCGATCGAATCTGTAGCACACGCCTTCGAGCGGATTCTGCGCGATGCTCGCGCTGAGCAGCGGCATGCGTGTCGCGCGCCGGAACAGGCGGGAGGCAAACTCCAGGCGGCTCGTTTTCAACTGCAGCGACAGCGGTCCGTAGATCGCGCTCGACATCGCGGCGAGCGGCCTGGGGACGCGCCGCACCTTGTTCCAGGCAGCGGCCTTGGAAAACAGACCGAACGCGCCATCGGCGCCGGTGCCGTCGAGCACGGTCCGCGTGCCCTCGGTGCGCTCGATGGTCTGGCGCGCGAGCCTGTAGGTCGGCATCGTCGAGTGATCACCGAATGGCTGGGGGTACAACTCGCCGGCCCGCTCGAGGGGCTCGAAGGTGTCCTCGATCGTGTCGGCGACGACGTCGATCCGGAGCCCGAGATGATCCGCCATCTCGCGGGCGACGAGGGTCTCGGCGTCGTCTTCGCCGATCGAGAAGTGGACGAGCACGGTCTCTTTCCAACCCAGCGAGCTCGCCCGCGCCGCGAGCAGCCCGGAGTCCACGCCGCCCGAGAACAGGATCACGGGGCGTTCGTCCGGGCAGACCTGTCGCAGCGCGTCGTCGAGGGCGTCGGTCACACGGCGCACGCGAGCGTCTTCGTCGGCCGGGGCCGTCGCGGGCTCGGGCCAGCTGGCTGTGTGGAGCGTCCTGCTCGTTGCGCCGGATCCGAGATCGACACTGGTCACGCAGCCGGGCATCAGGCGCTCCACACCCGTGAACGGCGTGAACGGTGGGACGCATCCCCCGAAGGCGAGGAGCGCGTACAGGCCGCGCTCGTCCAACTCAGAGCCCGCGCCGGTGCGCAGGTCTCCGAAGAGGCGGGTGCCGGCTGCCGCGTGCTGCAGGTAGATCTGGTCGGTCGCCCCGAAGGGCACGCTGACCGATGCCTTCCCGGAGGCGACCTCGACCCCGATATCGCCCTGCGAGTGCGTGCCGTCTGGCTCGGCCGATCCGGCGTCGATCGAGATTCGTTTGAGCTGCTGCGGGGGCATCGCGCGCGGATCATACGCGAATGCTCCATCGGCCCCACGGGTTCTCCGGGCCTGCCGGCGCATTGGATACCATCGACGAGCGATGCCCGAGAGCCGGTTCTTCGACTCCGACGGAGTCCGTATTCACTACGTCGATTCTGGTCCGCGCCACGCGGATCCGGTCGTGCTCGTGCACGGGTTCTCGCAGCACATCGACGGCGCATGGGGGACGACCGGGGCGATCCGCACGCTGAGCGGACGGTTCCGGGTGATCGCGCTTGATTGCCGCGGCCACGGCAGGAGCGACAAACCCCACGACCCAGACGCGTACGGGGCCAACCTCGCGCTCGATGTCGTGCGTCTGCTCGACCACCTCGAGCTCGATCGGGCCCATGTCGTTGGGTACTCGATGGGCGGCCGGATCGTGTTCAGGCTCATGGCGGATCATCCGCACCGCCTGCTGTCGGCCATGCCGTGCGGCATCAGCACGGCCCCGCCGGCCCCGGAGTTCGCGGGTGTGCTCGAGGGTCTCATCGCGTCGCTCGAGTCCGGCGGGGGCGTGCGCCCGATCCTGGAGTACTTCGCCTCGCCCGATTCGATGACGGAGCAGGAGATCACTCAGGCCGCCGCGCGGGCGGACGGCTCCAACGACAGGCGTGCGTTGCTGGCGCTGCTGCGCGCGAGCCCCGACCTGCGTGCAGATCCCGACAGGCTCGCGGCCAACGAGGTGCCGTGCCTCGCGATCATCGGGGAGCACGATCGCCTTCGCGAACGCTTGGGCGAGGGTGAGGCTGCCGTCGGGTCGATGGAGACCGAAGTTCTGGAGGGCGCCGACCACCTGAACACGCTCGGGCGAGCGGCGTTCCTGGCCGGTGTGCAGGGCTTTCTCGAGCGTCAGGCGGTCCGCTCGCCATGAATGTGCACCGGATCGGCCCGACGACTCTTCGTCTCGAGCACCGTGCGCTCACGGTGGCCGACGCCGAGTTCTTCTTCCGGCTCAACAGCCACCCAGATGTGATGCGCTTCACCGGTGAGCCGCCTCTCGGTTCCGTCGACGAGGCCCGCGACGCCCTCGCGCACTACCCGGACTTCGAGGAGCACGGGTACGGGCGATGGGGCTGCGTGCTGCGGGAGACCGGGGCGCTCATCGGATTCTGCGGGCTCAAGCGCCTGACGGACCTGGGCGAGGTCGACATCGGGTACCGGTTCCTGCCCGAGTTCTGGGGCAGGGGCCTGGCGACCGAAGCGTGCTCCGCCTGCCTCGGGTTCGGCTTCGACACGCTTGGGCTGGAGCGGATCATTGCGCTCGTCATGCCGGGCAACGCTGCGTCCGTGCGGGTGCTGGAGAAGTGCTCGATGCGCCCGGATGGCGAGATCGAGTACTGCGGGACGCGTGCGCTCCGCTTCGTCGCCGAGCCCGGAGATCTCGCCGGGCCGGTTTAGTACGACTCGAAGTTCGGCAGGTTGCGCGAGTCGTAGTGCGACTCAACCGAGACGATCTCGGACCCCGCGACCGTCACCCAGTCGCAGCAGGCGACCGGGCCGCTGGGTGTGTCCATCGTGAACGCAACACACGCCTTGTCGCCCTCGGCGATCACGTCCTTGATGTGCAGCCTCGCGACGTTCGCCTCCGCCAGCGGCTTGACGACTTCCAGGTAGCGCGCCCGCCCTTCGATCCTGCCGAACGGGCTCGTGTGGACGAACCCCTCGGCGAGGGGAAGAGACTCCGGGTCGTCGTTTCCCCACACCTCGATCCAGCGTCGGGCCAGGGTCTTCGCGTCGCTCATCGCACAAGCCTCCTCTCCCCGGGGAGCGACCCGATCGTACCCGCGACGCGCGGCACCGAATTCCACCAGTGACGTCGCGCGGCGGGCCGACAGTAATTGCCGGGGCGTTTCCGGAGTTCGGAGTGTGCTGCGTGGGATCAGGATTCGATGTGATCGTGCTGGGTGCGGGGGCGATGGGAAGCTCCGCGTGCGCCGAGCTCGCTGGTCGCGGGCTGAAGGTGCTCGGGCTCGATCGGTTCGCCATCCCGAACACGCGCGGCAGCTCGCACGGAGCAACACGGGCCTTCCGCATGGCGTACTTCGAGCACCCGGACTATGTGCCGCTGCTGAAGCGCTCGCTGGATCTGTGGCGATCGCTCGAAGAGCACACCCGCACCCCGCTGCTCACGACCACCGGCGCGGTCCTGATCGGGTTGCCGGAATCCGAACTCATCCGCGGCACGCTCGAATCCGCCCGACGGCACAGTCTCGACGTCGATGCACTCGACACGGACGGGCTGCGGGCGCGCGTGCCTCAGTTCGTGGTCCCCGACGGCTTTGTCGGAGTCGAAGAGCGGATCGCCGGCTTGCTGTTCCCAGAAGCGACCGTCAGCGCGCTCGCGCGGCTTGCCGTGACGCGCGGCGCCGAGCTCCGCGCACACGAGCGGGTGGTGCGGTGGAGCGCAGGGGCCGGCGGCGTGACCGTCGAAACCGAGCACTATCGGTTGCACGCCGATCACCTAGTTGTCTGCGCCGGACCGTGGAGCGGGGAGTTGCTCGGCGATCTTGGCCTCGGCCTGGCCGTCACGCGTCAGGCGCAGTGCTGGTTCTCGGCGCTGGATCCCGAGAAGTTCGAGCCGGAGCGGTTCCCGATCTGGGGCTTTCAACACAAGACGGACGGCCTGTTCTACGGGTTCCCGCGATCGGGCGGGCGCCCCGGCATCAAGGTTGCCCGCCACGTCCCCGGTGATCCTGAGGACGCAGATTCGCTCGATACTCGGCCGAGGCCGGAAGACTCCGCACCGCTCCGTGCCTTCCTCGAATCGCACCTCCCGCGCGGCGCGGGCGAGTTGCTGGGCGTAGAGATTTGCTGCTACACCAATTCTCCTGACGCACACTTCGTCATCGACCGCCACCCCGAGCACGACAACGTATCGTTCGCGTGCGGCTTCAGCGGCCACGGGTTCAAGTTCACGCCGGTTGTCGGCGAGGTGCTCGCAGACCTGGCGACGAAGGGCTCGACCCCGCTGCCCGCGGGATTCCTGGGGATCTCACGGTTCTCTTGAGGCGGGGACGCTCAGCGGCACTCAAGACTCACGGCGCCGTCAAGCAGCAGGCGCCGGAGTTGGCCATCGGGCAGGACGCTCCCGATCGCGATGAGGCTCTCTGCGATGTCGGCGGGATCTCGCTGTGTGATGCGCTGGGAGTGCGCGTCGCTGGCCGCGGCGACGGCGACGAAGTACGCGAGCACGCGATCGAGCGACTGTTCTATGCGCTGCGCGGGCGCGTTGGCCGAGGCCGACACTTTGAGTGCGCGCAGCGCGTCCAGCGACGCTCCGCCCCTCGCGATCGTCTCCCAGTCAGTCCCCGACTCGACAAACGACTCTCCTCGCAGGGCCCGGTGCACCCACGATCCATCGGGATCGGCCTGGATCCTCCTCGCCAGGAGTTCGGCCGGGCTGACGCTCTCTCCCACGGTCAGGCCGAGGAGGGTGCGCACGGTCTGTTCGTCGAGAGGTTCGGGCGGAGTGCTCGGTTGGTCGTTCATGCCCGCAGCGCCTCCATGAGCTGGCGCACCTCACCGTCGACCTGTTCCGCCGAAGCGCCGTCCCACCCGGCGAGATCGCGGAGTGCGCGTTTGAATCGGGTGGCGACCGTCCGCGACATCACGGAGAGGCGCCGGGGCTCGTTCGACGTCTCAGCCGCGATCGATTCGTAAGACTCGCCGCCGATGTAGTGACGCCGGAACACGTCAAAGTGCTCCTCGAGACCGTCCTTCTCGCACGAAGCGGCGCACCGCTCGAGCGCTCCGCGGACGATTGCCCGCGCGCACGCTCTCTCGAACGCCGATTCCGGTTGGGTCTCGTCGGATTCGTCGAAGGAATCGGGCTGGAGCACCGAAGCACCGTCGTCGCGCTTCTTGCGCCGGGCCTCTTCGTACAGGAAGTGCTTGAACCCGACGATGAGCCAGTAGCGGAGCGGGCGCCCGCTCTCGCGCCATCGATCGAGGAACGCCTCGCGCGAGAGCCGGTCGGCGAAGAAGCCTCGGACGAGGTCGTCGGGATCACCGATCCAGCGGAGCGAGCTGCCGCGGCAATAGATCGCCAAGGGCCCGGCGTAGACCTCCATCACATGGCGGACCGCTTCCTCGCGTCCCCCGTCCGCCCGGTCCAGTTCCTTCCCGAGCCAGGTCCGCATCGTGGAGGGGAATGCGTCCTGCTTTCGTGGTCGGGATGGCTTTGCCGGATTCACGATGCTCGCTCTCGTCGCCGGATGGCTCCCGATGTCGGCCAATGAGACATCGGCGGGCACCCGCCCGTGCGAGAATAGAGATTGACGCACTCCGGCGCGCGCGCGGATCTCGCAGAAATCTCTCCTTCTGGTCGGAGCGTTCCGAAGTACACTCGGTCCCCGCCCGGGAGGAGCGGGCCACGGCATGCCTGAGCACCCAGATACACCGTCCGAACAGGTGACAGGGCCGCAGAGCGACCGGGGCTCCGGCCACATGTTCGATCCGGTCGGCGAGGAGCCGCCGCCTCCGGAGCAGATCGGCGACTACCGGATCCTGCACGAGATTGGCTCCGGCGGGATGGGAACGGTCTATGCCGCGATCGACGAGGCGACCGGCGCCAAGCGTCGCGTCGCCCTGAAGATCGTCAAGCGGGGCGTGGACACGCACGAGGTCCTGAAGCGCTTCCGGCTGGAGCGTCAGGTGATGGGGTCGCTCGACCACCCCAACATCGCGCGGTTCTTCAGCGCGGGCGAGACGGAAGACGGCCGCCCCTACTTCGTGATGGAGTTCATCGAGGGCCAGCGCATCGACGCCTATTGCGATGCCAACAACCTCTCGATCCGCGGGCGCACCGAGTTGTTCCTCAAAATCTGCGCCGCGGTGCACTACGCCCACACCAACCTGATCGTCCATCGCGACATCAAGCCCGGCAACATCCTCGTGACGCCCACCGGCGAGCCGAAGCTGCTGGACTTCGGAATCGCCAAGCTGCTGAACCCCGACGCCGGCGGCGTCACGGTGTTCACCGGACCGGACGTGAAGCTCATGACCCCGGAGTACGCGAGCCCGGAGCAGGCGCGCGGCCAGCCGGTGAACACGCTCAGCGACGTGTACTCGCTCGGCGTGCTGCTCTACGAGCTGCTGACCGGCAGGCGCCCCTATCGGATCGAGAGCCGCATGGAGGCGGAGATCATCCGCGTCATCTGCGAGACCGACCCGGACCGGCCCTCGACGCTGCTGGCGCGCATCGCGGGCGGGGCGGACCCCGAGACCATCCACGAGCCCAGCACCAGCACCATCGAGAACATCGCGCGCCATCGCGGCACGCGTCCCGACGGGCTCCGGCGCCAGCTCAGCGGCGATCTCGACGACATCATCATGATGTCGCTCGCCAAGGCGCCGCTCCGGCGATACCCGTCGGCGCAGCTGCTCGCCGACGACCTGCGCAACTTTCTCGATGGCCAGCCCGTGCTCGCGCGGAAGGCCCGGCGCGGGGCGATCTACAAGACGCGGAAGTTCGTCAAACGCCACCCGGCGATCAGCGCTGCATCGGTCGCGGGGGTCCTGGCGCTGGCTGTGGGCGGGAGCCTGGCGACGTGGCAGTGGCGCGAGGCGGAAGCGGCGCGTGCCGCGGAGCAGACCCAGCGCGTCGCCGCCGAGGCGCAGCGGGAGGTCGCGGTCGGTCTGGCCGAGAATCTTTGGAGTGTTTCGACGGACTTCCTGGGTGACTATCACCGGGAGATCGTGCAGCTCCCCGGCTCGATCCGCGCACGCGAGCAGCTGATCACCAAGGGGCGCGAACAGCTCGAGAAGCTCGCGGGCATCGTCGACGACGATCTCGGGCGTTTGGCCAGCCTCGCGGACAGCTACGAGCTGCTCGGCGCGGTGCAGGCCGACCTGCGCTCGGGCAACCGGGGAGACATCACCGGGGCGATGGAACTGCAGGAGCGGGCGCTCGAGCTGAGGCGCCAGGTCCGCGAGGCCGACACCACGAGCGTCAGCGCCACAGAGTCGCTCGCGACGAGCCTGCTCCGCATGGGCGATCTGAACACCCAGATCGGCCAGCGGCCGGCGGCCCGGGAGCACTACGACGGTGCGCGCGAGCTGCTCGAGGCGATCGACGGCGAGGAACGCGAGCAGATCCGCATCAGAGCCAAGCTCGCTTCGGCGCTCGACAAGCTCGGCGAGATCCACATGCAGGACGGCGAGTACGACGAGGCCGAGGCGCTGTTCGAACGCGGCAACGAGCTTCGGCGTGCGTCGCTGGCGCTCGTGGACTCGCTCGGCCTGCGCCGGAACGTCAGCGTGGGGATGAACCAGCTCGCCGACCTGCACCTCGAGCGGGGGCGTGTCGACGAAGCCCTGGGCCTGTACCAGCGGGCGCTGCAGATGCAGCGGGAGATCGTCAACGACCGGCCCGAGGCGGCCCGCTACCGGCGCAACCTGGCGAACACGCTCTCTGCGATCGCCCATGCGCGCCTCTTGAACGGAGAGCCGGCCGACGCGATCGAGGACGCCCGCGAGTCGCTGCGCATCATCGAGGCGCTTCTGGAGGAGGAAGCGGGCGCGACGGAAGAGAAGGACGTGCGTCACCTGCAGGCCCGGGTCCGCGCGCACCTGACGCTCGGGCGTGCGCTGCTGGCCTCGGGCGACGCCCCCGGGAGCGCTGAGGTGCTCGAGGGCGCGAGCCGCCAGGCGGACAGTCTCTCCGAGCTCTCGCCCGACAACGTGCAGTTCGACGACCTCCGTCGGGCGGTCCACAGCGCACGCTGCGCGGCGCTGATCGAGGTCGGATGGGCCGACGGGGCGCTGCGTTCGATCGAGGTCGCCCGGGCGATCTCGACGCAGCGATCCGAGGTCGACCCGGCCCTCGTGTCCGGCCAGCGTGACTACGCGGTCGACTCACGCCGGCGCGCCGATGCGCTCGTGCTGCGCGCACAGGGCGACGACATCGACGCTGGCGAGCGCACGCAGGCGCTGCGCGAGGCGCGCGAGAACTACCAGATCGCGCGGTCGATCCGCGACGACTTGGGTGGCCGCTCCCTGCTCGACCCGCTCACGATCTCGGCGCTCGAGGGTCTCGATGGAGCGCTCGAGCGGGCCCAGGCGCTGTTCGAGGCGGCTCGAGGGGGCTGAACTCACCGCTAGCGTGCGCGGATCGGAGCCGATTCACGCTCTCTAGAAATGAGGCGCTTGACGCTCGCCGGATCTGTGCGATCTTTGTTTGGTGCGTTAGGCAAGACGTGGTGTTTCATCGATTCTCCGGAGGTCTGTGCGATGCGGTCCATTCGTGCTCTCGAGCGTGTGCTCGTCTGCGGACTGGTCGTCGCGGCTTGTTGCTGCGCGAGCCAGGGCCAGACAATCCTCCACGTGGATGCCGACAGGCCCGCGGGGGGCGACGGGGCTTCGTGGGCTACCGCGTACCGACATCTCACCGACGCCCTCAGCGCAGCCGCGGCGATTCCCGCGCCGCGTGATGTGGAGATCTGGGTGGCCGAGGGCACGTACATGCCCGACGGCGGGTTCATCAATGATCAGGGGTTCACGCAGGGAACAGGGGATCGCAATGCGGGGTTCGCGATACTCGACGGTGTTTCGATGGTCGGGAGCTTCGTCGGGAACGAAGCGTCTGTAGACGATCGCCCCGATCTTTTCGCTCTGGGAATCGACCGCCCAAGGCCCACTTCGGCCCTCTCGGGCAATCTCGCGAACAACTTTGAGAACCCCTTCGTCGGCCAGGGGCTTGACGAAAACAGCCTTCACGTTCTCACGACGACTGGTAGCGGTCCGGGTTCGGCAACATTCGATGGGCTCGACATCGTGTCGGGCAACGCGGACGTCACCGGCAACGACGACGATTCCGGCGGCGGGATCAGAGTCCTCGGAATCGGCTTTGAGATCAATCTCCGAGCATGCAGAATCGCGGGCAATCAATGTGCCCAGCTCGGAGGTGGTCTTTTTACTCGCGGGGTGTTCCGACTGCGCAACTGTGAGTTCAACGCCAACGCAACCACTCTGGGAGACGGGGGACATGTGTTCGCGGACAACGCTGGGTTCGCGGTCTTCTGCGCCTTCGTCAATGGCCGGGCCCGCTTGGACAACGAATCGCTGCCGGGCGGGAATGGAGCGGCCCTCGCGCTTCAGACAGGCGGTCCGTTTCAGTTCCAGAACTCTCGATTCATCGACAATGTCGCGCAGGATTGGGGTGGCGTCCTGTGGGCAAACGCAGCCGGGCCGAGCTCTCCATTTTCCATCGTCTTCCAGAACTGCCTCATGGACGCGAATCTGGCGAACAGCCAAGGCGGCAGCTTCTGGGTGGGCGATGCGATTCTGCGCATCATCAATTGCACGCTCGTTGACAACGCGTCCGAAGTTGGATCGGTCGGCTATCTCGCCGCTCCCGGTTCGTCTCAGGTGTTCGTCGACAACAGCCTCTTTTCCGGGAACATTCCTATTCAGATGGGGCAGAGTGTCTTCTGGGGTGCGAACGACACCCTCATTGACATCGCCACCACGCTAAGAGATGAGTCCAGCTTCATCCTCGGATTCGGGGGTGCCAGCACGGTCATCGACGGTTCGATCCTCGAGCCCGCGCTCGGGTTGAAATCCGACTTCAGCCTCTCGGCTGCATCGCCCGCGATCGACGCGGGCCAGAGCGCCATGTACAGCAACAACCCACCCGAGGCACCCGAGCTACAGTATGGCCTTGACGAATTCGACATCGACGAAAATGGCCTGATGGCCGAAGCGCTCCCGCGAGACCTCACCGCGGCCGACCGATTCATCGACGTGCCAGGGATGGGTTCGGACGCAATCGACATCGGTGCCTACGAGTGGAACTCGCCGGCGATCACACAGGCGAGGTTGTACGTCGACGCCGACGCTCCAGCGGGCGGCGATGGCGGGTCGTGGCAAACGGCGTTCCGACACCTGAATGAAGCGCTGGCCATTCCTCAGACGCTGCCGCAGCTAACGCCGATCGAGATCTGGGTCGCCGAGGGCACCTATATGCCCGACGGCGGCTACATCAACGACCAGGGGTTCACGCCGGGGTCGGGTGATATCACGGCAACGTTTGAGCTGATCGACGGGATCGAGATATATGGGAGTTTCATCGGGAGTGAGGATTCGATTGACCTGCGCCCGAGCCTTGGGCCGCTTGACCATCCGGTTCCCACGACAATTCTGAGCGGGAATCTGTCGGACAATCTTGAGAATGTGAACTCGGGCGAGGGGTTCGCCGACAACTCGATGAATGTCTGCATCATCGACACCGGCACGACCGGCGCTGGGAGGCTGGATGGCATCTCGATCGTCCGGGGCAATGGGCAGGGGCCAGCGCTCGCGAATGAAAGCCGCGGAGGAGCGATCCGGCACCTCTCGGATACGTTTGAGCTCGCAATAGAGAACTGCTCATTCCGCGAGAATCGTGCGCACGCAGGCGGAGCAACGTTCAATCTGGGACCGATGACCGTCGAGAACAGCGTCTTCGAAGGCAACGTTGCGTGGGGCGGAGGATCAGTAGGGATCGGCGGCGCCATGTCGATCTTCGGCAATCTGCTGGTTGCCAACTGCCTGTTTTTCGAAAATCGGTCGTTCAACAACACGTCTCGCGGCGGCGCTGTGAACGTCTCTCCGAGCAGTGGACGGTTTCACCAATTCCAATGCTGCAGGTTCATAGCGAACGACGCGGCCCGCGGTGGCGCGGTCTACATCCGGAATTCACCCGACGCCCCGGTGCTCACGCGATTCCAGAACTGCCTCTTCAACGGGAACGGCGCCAGCGCGAGCCTCGGCGGTGCGTTCTACGCGTGGCGCGGCAACCTCCGCCTGTACAGCTGCACAGTGACTAGGAACGGCGGCCCATCGACCACGACCGGCGGAGTCGTCTACGCCGAACTCAACAGCGGCGTGCGGCTGCGGAGCACGATCCTGTCCGACAACCTGGGCAGCGGGGCTTGGCTCGCAGGAGACGCGCCGATCGGCCCCGTTCTACGGATCTTCGACTCGATGTGGGACCGCTCGAGCGGGATCATCGGTGGCTGGCAGGAATCATCCACCGCTGGATCGACCGACGTCCCTGACTTCTTGTTTGTCGATCCGGCCGGCGTAGATGGAGTATTGGGAACCCTTGATGATGACTACACACCGGGCCAGGGATCGCCGGCGATCGATGCGGGGAATGGCGGGTCGAACAATGAGTATTCGAATCCGACCGGGGATCCGCTGACCGGACACGGGGAGGACTACCTGGACATCGATAACGACGGGTTCACCCAGGAGATCCTTCCTGGCGATGTTGACCTGAGCATCCGATTCGTTGATGTCGTTGGTGTCAACGACCCCGGCGATCCGCTCGATGTGGGCTGCTACGAAGTCCAGACCTGCACCGACTGCCCGGGCGAGCGCCGGTTCGTCAACGCGTCCGGTGGGCAATTCGAGACCGGCCTCAACTGGTTCCCAGGCGCGCCGGGCATCGGCAACACGGCTGTGTTCGACATCGCCCAGACGTACACGATCGACCTGAACGCGCCGGCCGACAACTTCGCCCTCCGCGCCCGCGACGGCGATGTGACGCTCGATCTCAACGCCAACACGTATTCGCTGAATTCAGCCGTGGAAACCGGTGTGATCGTCGGCGAGAGCCAGGGCGACAACGCGTCTGTCACGATCCGTGGCGGGAATCTGCTCTCGGAGAACGGCGAGATCGGGCGATTCGCCGGAGCTACCGGATCGATGACGCTCGACACGCCGGGCACCCTGTGGTTCCTGCAGGAGGATCTGACCGTCGGGCTCGCTGGAGCGGGGGCGCTGGATATCTCCGGCGGCGCTCTGGTCGATGCGCTGCAGACGACCATCGGGGCGTCCGCCTCGGGCTCGGGCGCCGTCACCGTCTCCGGCGCCGGCTCACGCCTCGACTCGCTGTTCCTCGTGTCGGTCGAGAACGGCTCGCTGGATGTCTCGTCCGGCGGTGAGGTGCGCGCGGGGCAGGCGATCCTCGGGGGCGTTCTGCTGTTCGACAACGGCTCGCTCACGGGCGACGGCACGATCACCGGCAACGTGTTCAACTTCGGCGACGTGTTCGGTGCGCGCACTCCTCCGGGCGGAGACACCCAGGACGGCGCGCTCGGCGATGTCGTTGGCGGGCTGACTATCGCGTTCGACTACGAGCAACTCGGCACCATCCAGGGACGCGGCGAGGCCTCGGGCACGCTGGGGGTGCAGATCGATCCCTCGTCCGGTGCGACCGATGCACTCACGGTCCTCGGCACCGCCTCTCTCGCCGGCGGGCTGATCGTCGAGCCCACAGGCGCAATCGCGGAGGCCCAGGTCGGCACGCTGGACGGCTCGACGGTGATGACCGCCGGCACGCTGAGCGGGCGGTTCGACGTGGCGCTCATGCCCGGGCTGCCTCCGAATGCCAGCGGCACCGGTCGGTTCCTGCGTGTGTCGTATTCTCAGGGGCTGGGCGACGGCGATTTGCTGGATCGCGGGCTCGTTTCCGTCACGCTCGTCGTCGAGACGCTGGGCGACGAGATCAACGTCGACCCGGAGCAGAACTTCTCGGTGGACGGCTCGCCGGTGGGAGCCGCGACCGGCGACTTCGGCGACGGCCAGGGGGGCGGGCCCGACGGGTTCGTGGATCTCGCGGTGATCGTGCCAGACGATGTGGACCCGGTGGCCAACCCGGGCTCGGTCGTCGTGCTGTTCAACGCGGGCACGTCGAACGGCAACTGGCTCGGCTTCACAGCCGGCACCGCGCAGTTTCCCGTCGGGCGCGACCCGAGCGCGATCGGCGTGGCCGACATCGACAACGACAGCGTGCTCGACCTGGCGATCACCAATCGGGCCGACGACATGCTGCTGATCCTCGCGGGCGACGGCACGGGCGGCTTCTCGCCGATCGCGATGGAGCCGGTCGGCGATGCCCCCAGCGCGCTGGCGATCGGCACGCTGGACCTTGGCTTCGAGCCGGACATCGCGGTGGCAAACGAGGAGGACGACACGGTGAGCGTGTTCGTCAACGGCGGAGGCTCGGGCGGCCTGTGGAGCGGGCTGTCGCTGACCGCGACGCTCCTCGTGGGCGACGCACCGGCTGCCATCGGCATCCTCAACGCAGACGACGACAAGTGGGACGACCTGGTCACCGGCGATCGCAAGGACAACCGGATCTCGGTGATCGCCAACCTCGGCGGCGCGAGCTTTGCTCCGGCCTTCGATCTGGCGGTGGGTCCTTCGCCGGTCGACGTCCTGGTTGAGGACCTCGACCTCGACGGGCTGCCCGACATCGCGACGGTGAGCGAGACGGCCGGGAGCGTGTCGATCCTGCGGAACACGTCGACCGGCGGCGGCGACTTCAGCTTCGCGCCGGCCGTCGATTTGCCGGTGGGCGCGGGCGCCTTCTCGCTGACGGGCGTTGACCTCGATTCCGACGGCGACATTGATCTGCCGGTGGTCGCCGGCCCTGGAACCGGGACGAACGTGGTCGCGGTGCTGCGGAACGACCTGTTCGCGGGCGACCTGATCTTCGCGCTCGATGCCGATCTGCCGACAGGACCGGATCCACGCTTCGTGATCAACGACGATGTCGACAACGCCGACGGCTCGGACGTGCTCACGATCAACGCGGGAAGCGCACTGTTCGCCGACGGCGCGCGCGGCGTGCCGACGGTGCTCGAGGCGGTGTCTGTGATCCCGCAGACGGCCCCCTGCCTGGGCGACGCCAACGGCGATGGGCCCGTGAACTTCGGCGACATCACCACGGTCCTCGGACAGTGGCTGACCGACGGATCGGGCGGCGGAGACGCGAACCGGGACGGGATCGTCAACTTCGGCGACCTCACGACGGTCCTGAGCAATTGGCTGTCCATCTGCCCGTAGCGCCCCTGTGCGGCGCCGCAAGGCGGATTCCGAGCTTTCCCAGATTGCCAGAACACCGCATCCAACCGGCAATTGCGGGGCGCTAGGAACGCGCAAATGGTGCTCACACCGGGCCGGCCGGCCCCCCACTCCGGTCGCGGGCGCGGTATTCTCTGTGCGCCGAACGGCTGGGCAGGTCGGGCGGCAACACGTCACGTTTCGAGTTCGAGAAGAGAGGGAAGCTTCGACATGAGACAGGTTGCGATCACTGGGATCGCTGCGCTTGCGCTCGCTTCGGGTGCGCACGCGGCGGTCGGTACCGGCGACCTCGCCATCATCGGCTACAACTCCGACAACCCCGACCAGTTCAAGTTCGTGCTGCTCGGTGATGTCGGCTCCGGTGAGACCGTGAACTTCACGGACAACGGCTGGTTCGCCGCGGGCGGGTTCCGCGCCACCGAGGGCGTGCTGAGTTGGACGTCGGGCACCGCGCTCTCTGCGGGCACGATCGTCGACATCAACGGCGGCGTCGCCAGCACCGGCTCGGTGAGCTCCAGCGGCAGCTTCGCGTTGTCGGCGAGCGGCGATCAGGTGATCGCCTACACCGGCGATGCGATGAACCCGCTGATGATCTGGGGCCTGCACATGAACGGCTCGGGCAACGTCTGGGATGCGGACGCCACGAGCTCGAACACGAGCGCGCTCCCGAGCGGGCTGGTCAATGGCGATACGGCGCTGGCGTTCAACGACCCCGAGGTCGACAACGCCCACTACACCGGCGCGATCCGCTCCGGCACACCGGCCCAGCTCCGCGCGGCGATCGCCGATCCCGCGAACTGGACCGGCAGCAACACGCGCATCGACCCGCTGAACATGGATGCCTTCACGGTCATCCCGACACCGGGCGCTCTGGCGCTTCTGGGCGTCGCGGGCGTCGGCGCGGTGCGCCGCCGCCGGGCCTGAGCCCTGAGCTGACTCGATCACGATTCCGAACGACTCGCGGGCTGACCGCGGGTCGTTTCTTTTTTTGGCGCGCCGCGTGTCCACCCGGCGGAACGCCCGGGGCCACTAGAATCTGCCCGCTCCCAGGAAATCGTCTGACTCGAAACCGGAAAACCGCCATGCGAATGCTCACGTCGTGCCTGCTCGTTCTTTCGTTCGGGGTTGTCCTCGCCGCCCCGAGGGTCGCGTCTGCGGATCCCGGGGTGATCCTGCCGCTGCGCGATCGGGCGGAGGTGATCGATGGGTGGCTGGCGCTGCGCATGGAGCGCGTCGTCCCGGCTCTGATGCGCGAACAGGGCATCGATATGTGGGTCGTCCTGGGGCGGGAGTACAACGAGGACCCGGTGCTGGAGACGATGCTGCCAGCGACGTGGCTCGCGGCCCGCCGGCGGACGATCCTGGTGTTCCACGATCGGGGCCCGGGCTCGGGGGTCGATCGTCTTGCCGTGTCGCGCTACAGCGTGGGTGAACTGTTCGAGTCGGCCTGGGACCCGGACGCGCAGCCCGACCAGTGGGCGCGCCTGATCGAGATCATCGAGGAGCGCGATCCCTCGCGGATCGGGTTGAACATCTCTCCGACCTTTGCGCTGGCCGACGGGATGTCGCACTCGCAGTTCCTGGAGCTGGAGGCGGCGCTGCCCTCGCACCTGCGCGAGCGCGTCGTCCCGGCCGAGCGCCTGGCGATCGGCTGGCTCGAAACCCGTCTGCCCGAGGAGATGGAGGTCTACGCCTCGATCTGCCGCATCGCGCACGAGATCATGGCCGAGGCGCTGTCGGAGCGGGTGATCCAGCCGGGCGTCACGACCACGGACGATCTGAAGTGGTGGTGCCGCGAGCGGATCGTCGGGCTGGGGCTCGAGACGTGGTTCCACCCGCTGGTGTCGATCCAGCGGAGCGAGTCGAGCACCGACCTCCTCGAGATGATCAGCGGCGGCGAGCAGGTGATCCGGCGCGGCGACCTGCTCCACATGGACCTGGGCATCTCGTACCTCCGGCTGCACACCGACACGCAGCAGATGGCGTACGTGCTGAGGCCGGGAGAGGTCGACGCCCCCGAGGGGCTGCGGCGCGCGTTCCGGCGTGGGAACGAGATGCAGGACATCCTGACGTCGGCATTCGAGGAGGGACTGACCGGCAACGACGTGCTCCGCGCTTCCCTGGATGAGGCCCGTGCGCGGGGCATCGATGCGATGGTCTACACCCACCCGCTCGGCTTCCACGGGCACGCGGCGGGCCCGGCTATCGGCATGTGGGACAAGCAGGGCGGCGTGCCGGGCAAGGGCGACTACCCGATCAATGACTGGACGGCGTACGCGATCGAACTCAGCATCACCGAGCGAATACCGGAGTGGGACAACCAGGAGGTGCGCATCATGCAGGAGGAAGATGCGCTGTTCCAGGGCGGCACGGTGCGCTATATCGACGGGCGCCAGACCGAGCTGCACCTGATCCGGTAGGTCGTTCTCGCGGGAGCCCCGCGTCCGGTTCTCAGTGGGCGCGGCGCCGGCGTGCGAATGCCAGTGCGCCGACGCCGATCAGCAGGGCGCCGGAAGGTGCGGGGATGAACACCGCTCCGAGCGACTCGAGCGTCTGCCGGTAGGCGCCGATGCCCGTCCACCAGGAGATGTCTCCGTACACGCTCGTCGAGGTCGTGCCGCCGGAGAGGACGCCGGCGAGCGCGAGCGTTCCTCCGTAGTCGACGAACAGAGGCCCGCCGCTGTCTCCGGGCGCGGTGGTCGCCTCGAGCGGCAGCGGAGACGCGCTGCTTCCGGGGATCGTGTTCGCGCCGAGCGTCCCGTTGTCGAAATCGGTCGAGAAGATGTTGGTGCCGGCGGCGCCGGCGGGCAGACCGTACCGATCGATGATGTTGGTGCCCGCCCACCGCCTGCCGTCGCTGGAGAAGCCGTGGCCGAAGCTGCCCACGCCGTTGAAGCCGTAGCCCACGGTGATGGCCTCGCTCCCGACGAGCGAGAAGGTGTCGTCGGTCAGGACGACCGGGGTGGCGATGCTCGAGGGGACGTTCCCCGTGAGCGTGAGGATCGCGACATCGCCGCCGTCGAGGAGGCTCCCCGACCCGGCCGGGTTGATCACCGAGTCGACGGTCGCGATGAAACTGGGAGCCAGGCTGTTGGACCCGAAGCGGATCGTGCTTCCGGGAAAGACCCCGCAGTGGCGCGCTGCGAGCACGACGTTCGGAGCGATCAGCGTGCCGGTGCAGCCGACCTGCAGCGCCGCGACCGAATCGAACTGCTGCGCGAACGCCTGAGCGGTGGCGGGCCCGGCGAAGTCGTTGATCACGATCGCGGACGCGGCCTGACCGGACGCCAGCAGCACGACGGATGCAAGCGACGCTGCAGCGATGGAAACTCCCCGAGACCCGCGGCGCTCATGCGCGCGCGCGACGACAGACTGGTAGGACACGTGTTTCTCCCTCCGAGCCGGATGACTCGGTGTTTCCGGCCGCCCTCCAGCGGCCGCGTCGCTAACCCTTGCGACGATTTGAAGATACGGCCGCGCGAGCCCGGGTCAAGCCGAATCGGACCCCGCGATCGGAAATAGCCCGGTCATCCGCCCGCGCGAGGGCGATCCCACGATCGATCCAGGCTCCGCGCGACGACCCGCTCCGAATCCGCCCGAGCCCGAATCAGGCACGGATCCGCGCGGCCGCGTCGCTCGCAGTCCAGACGTCGCTCGCGATCATGGTGTAGTTGATGAGCGCGGCGAGCATTCCATCGAGCCCGGGCACCTTGGCGGCGGCCGTCGCGTCGGCGACCACGCAGACCTCGAATCCACGCTCGACAAGCTCCCGCAGGTGTGACTCCACGCACAGGTTGGCGGACATGCCCGCCAGCAGCACCTTCTCGATCTTCTGCTTCTGGAGCTGCAGCACGAGGTCGTTGTTCTCAGGGCCGTACACCTTGTGGGGGTTGCACACGATCGTGCGCTTGTCGTTGATGAACGGCTTGAGCTCATCGAGCCAGTCGGCGCCACTGCCCTCGAAGCCGTCGAGGTTGAGCGCGCCGGTGCGATCGAACATGTGGATGTCGTGCATCAGCTTCTCGAGGGTGCCCTCGAACTGCCAGCCGTGATCCGTTGGGTAGTAGTAGTGCGGGCTGATGACCAGCTGCATCCCCGACGTCACCGCGGCGTCCATGAGCGCGCGGAGGTTGGCGACCGTGTCGTTCTCCTTCACGCTCTCGCCGACCGCACCGAACGCGACACCCTCGGGGTGGAGGAAGTCGTTCTGCGGGTCGGTGACGACGACGGCGGTCCGTCCCGGCTCGATCTCAAAACCGGGAACGGGGAGCGCGGGCTCGCCCAGATCCTCCAGCCACTGTTCGACCCGGTTCATGCTTCTGTGCCTTTCTGATTGGAAGCCTGTTCGCTTCGAGTTCCCGGTGATGCCCTACCGATCGAATCGATCGGCCTCCATGAGCTTGTCCCACGCCGCCACGAAATCGCTGACGAACTTCTCGCCCGCGTCGTCGCCGGCGTACACCTCCGAGAGCGCACGGAGCTGGGAGTTCGAACCGAACACCAGGTCGACGGCCGAGCCCATCCAGCGGACGGTGTCCGTGCCGCGCTCGACGCCCTCGTAGAAGTGCTCGCAGCGAGCCGACTTCCGCCACTCGACGCCCATGTCGAGCAGGTTCACAAAGAAGTCGTTCGTCAGCGTCTCGGGGTTGTCGGTGAATACGCCGAGGCTCGACTGGCCGGTGTTGGCGTTGAGGACGCGCAGGCCGCCGATGAGAACCGTCATCTCGGGGGCGGTCAGCGACAGCAGGTCGGCGCGATCGATCAGCAGGTGCTCGGCCGGTCGCTTGTGATCGGAGGAGATGTAGTTGCGGAACCCGTCGGCCGTCGGCTCGAGCACCGAGAAGGACTCGGCGTCGGTCTGCTCCTGTGTGGCGTCGGTGCGACCCGGCCGGAACGGGACGGTCACGCTATGGCCAGCTCGACGCGCCGCCTCCTCGACGGCGGCGCAGCCGCCGAGCACCACGATGTCGGCGAAGGAGACCCGCTTGGAGCCGGCGACGGCGCCGTTGAAATCGGCCTGGATGCGTTCGAGCGCGGGGATGGTCTCGGCGAGGGCGTCGGGGTCGTTCACGGCCCAGTCGCGCTGCGGGGCCAGGCGCAGACGTCCGCCGTTGGCGCCGCCCCGCCTGTCGGTGCCGCGGAACGACCCGGCCGCGGCGAAGGCCGTGGCGACGAGACGCGAGACGGAGAGGCCTGATCCGAGGATCGTCTTCTTCAGCGCTGCGATGTCGCTGTCATCGATGAGCTCGTGGTCGACGGCCGGGACCGGGTCCTGCCAGTCCAGCGGCGCGGGGACCTCCGCGCCGAGCAGGCGATCGTGCGGGCCCATGTCGCGGTGCGTCAGCTTGTACCACGCGCGGGCGAAAGCGCCCGCGAACTCGTCGGGGTTGGCGTGGAATCGTCGCGAGATGCGCTCGTACTCGGGATCCGTGCGCAGCGCGATGTCGGTGGTGAGCATCATCGGCGCGTGGCGCTTGGCGGGGTCGTGCGCGTCGGGCACGGTCGTGTAGGCGTCTTCCTCGACGGGCTCCCACTGCGAGGCGCCGCCGGGGCTCTTGGTCAGGCGCCACTCGTAGCCGAAGAGGGTGTCGAAGTAGGTGTTGTCCCACTTGATGGGCGTCGGCGTCCAGGCGCCTTCAAGATCGCTGGTGATCGTGCTGCCGGCGTTGCCGGGGCCGAAGCTGTTCTTCCAGCCGAGCCCCTGCTGCTCGAGCGGGGAGCTCTCCGGCTCGGCGCCGACGTACTGCGGCGCCTGGGCGGCGGAGTGCGCCTTGCCGAAGGTGTGACCCCCGGCGATGAGGGCGACGGTCTCCTCGTCGTTCATCGCCATGCGCTTGAAGGTCTCGCGGATGTCGATCGCCGATGCCGCCGGATCGGGATTGCCGTTGGGGCCCTCGGGATTGACGTAGATGAGGCCCATCTGGACCGCGCCCAGGGGTGTCTCGAGCACGCGATCGCCCGAGTACCGGTTGTCGCCGAGCCACTCGGCTTCGGGGCCCCAGTAGATGCCGTCGTCGGGCTCGTAGCGATCCTCGCGCCCGCCGCCGAAGCCGAAGGTCTCGAGGCCCATCGACTCCAGCGCGCAGTTGCCGGTGAGGATGAGCAGGTCGGCCCACGAGAGCTTGCGTCCGTACTTCTGCTTGACGGGCCAGAGGAGGCGCCGGGCCTTGTCGAGGTTGGCGTTGTCCGGCCAGCTGTTCAGAGGAGCGAAGCGGAGCATGCCCGAGCCGCCGCCTCCGCGTCCGTCGGTGGTGCGATAGGTGCCGGCGCTGTGCCAGGCCATCCGGATGAAGAAGGGACCGTAATGGCCGTAGTCTGCGGGCCACCAGTCCTTCGAATCGGTCATGAGTGCGAAGATGTCGTTCTTGACCGCTGCGAGGTCGAGCGATCGGAACTCGGCGGCGTAGTCGAACCCGGGCTCCATCGGGTCGGAGAGCTCGGAGTGCCGACGCAGGGCCTGGAGGTCGAGCTGCTCGGGCCACCAGTCTCGGTTCTTGCGATACGCCACGGGTGTGGATGCCGCCGACGGCCCCGCCACGGGGCAGCCCCCCGCTGCTGGTGTTGCCGTCCCGGTGGTGTCGTTGCTGTGAGCGGTCATGGCCGAGCCTCCTGCTGCGTTTCGCGTGGTGGTGTGATTGGATTCAGAGTAGACCCGCCGGGGCCCGGCATCCACGGGCACGGGCGGCAATCGTCGGCGGGCAACGGACGAGCCGCTGCGGTCGGCGGAAAAAAAACGCACGCCGGCCCCGGAGCGGGTCGGCGTGCGAGAGAGTCTGGGCCGGTCGATCCGGGCGCGAATCGTGGCCCGGAATGCTGGTTTCAGATCAGGTGAACTTCAGGTTGTCGTAGCGGTGGTTGTAGCCGCCGGCGATCATGAAGGTCTGGCCGGTGGTGTACATGTTCTTGCCATCGAGGAGCGGCATGGCCATGTGGGCCATCTCCTCGGGCTCGCCGAATCGGCCGACGGGGATGAAGCTCGCGACGTGGTCCATCGCTTCCTTGCCGCCGTAGGCGTTCACGGCGTCGGGGTAGTTGAGGAAGTTCGTCCCGAAGGCGTTGACACACACGCCCTTGGGAGCGGCGGTCATCGAGGCGCACTGGATCGCGTGGTTGGCGGCGGCGCGCATGGCCGAGTAGCCCAGGAAGTCGTAGAGCGGCTTGTCCGCAGAGGCGCTGGTCAGGATGAGCACCTGCCCGCGGCCCTTCTCCATCATGTGCGGCAGGACGGCCTGCAGCGCGTAGATCACGGCCAGGAAATTCGACTCGAACGACGCCTGGAGTCCCTCGGTCGTGGAGTTCAGGATGTCGTTGCCCGCGTGGTGCGCGGTGCGGAAGTAGGCGGAGTCGAACCCGCCAAAGTTGCTGATCGCGGCGTCGACGAACTTCTTGGCGTGCGCCGGGTTGGACTCGTCGTTGGGGCCTTCCTGCTCGACGCCGTCGATCACGACGACGTTCGAGCCGTGCGACTCGCACTCTTCGACGAGGCCGTCTTCGGGCTGGGCGATGACCATGTCGTAGCCGAGCTTGGCGAAGTTGCGCGCCAGAGGCGGGCCGATCTGCAGCTTGGCGTCGTTGATGAGGATGACGCGGCGTCCGGTGTTCGAGTTCGTCCAGACGTCGTCCTGGTCGGGGATGACCGTGTTGGCGGACGCTTCCCCGGTCATGCCGAGCCCCGCGCTCGCGGCGGCGATCCCGCCCGCGGCGGCGAGGAAGCGCCGCCGGCCCATTGCGTCGTTTGCTTGTTCGTCTTTCATGATTCTTGGTCCTTTCTGGGCGCGCTCACGGGCGCGTGGACGGGAACGGGATATCGAGGTACTCGATCGCGTCGGCGCCGGTCACGATGGGCCTGCCGACCTTGGCGATCATGTCCTTGGCTCGCTCCAGTTGCTCGAGGTTGCTGGGGCCGAACCAGTTGTCTTCGAGGCCGACGCGGAAGCTCCCGCCGCGCTCGAGGGCCATCCGGGCGAGCGGCGTGTCCATCACGGAACCGCCGATCAGTCCGACCGACCACTTGATGTCGAGCCCCTCGATCATGTGGAGGTAGAGCTGGAGGGCCTCGGGGATGGGCGGGGCCATGCCGGCCCAGCCGTAATCGGCGAAGTACATGATGACCTTCGAGCCGCGCGGGAGGATGCCGTTCCTGGCCATGGCGACCACGTTCTTCATCCACCCCGGTTCGAAGACCGAGATAGAGGCGCCCGTGCCGAGCCTGCGGCACGTCTCGAGCGCGATCTTGTTGTCGCCGGGCCAGAACCCGTACCACCAGAACTTGTCCTCGGGGATTCCGCCGTTCTCGTCGTACACAGCGATGGGAACGACACCCGTGTCGAAGAGGATCATGTTGGCGGCGCCCGACTCGGCGAGGGGCGCGTAGTGGCCGCTCTGGATCTCCGGGGCCCACACCTTGCGGTTCTCGTGGTAGGTGGGCGGATCGAAGTTGGCGGTCGGGTAGATGATGCCGTGCGGGTGCTTCTCGCGGACCGGCTGGAAGGCCTCGACGTAGATGTTCGCGGCCGCCACGGGGTCTTCCATGGGCTGATTGGTGTGCGCGTGGACGATCGTCGCCCCGGCGTCGAGGCACTGGATGCACTGCTCGGCGATCTCGGCCGGCGTCTCGGGGGCCGTGGGGTTCATGCTCTTCTTGGTGCCGCCGTTGACCGCGACTTCGAGGATCACCGGGGTGTCCCCCTTGTCGAAGGCGTAGTTGCTCCGGAGGTTCGAAACATCGGGCCCCGCGATGGCCTTTCCGGCGGCCAGGGCCGCGCCGGTCACGCCGACGGCCTTGGCGAAATCTCTTCTATTGATACCTGTGTCTTCGGGCATGTTTGCCAATCTCCGTATTGCTGCGGCTCGTGCGCGGGTCAGCCGACCTCAACGGTGCCGTCCTCGTGGATCACGATCTTGTCGCCGTTCTTCACGGTTTCCATGAATTCGTCGCCGAGCAGGTCGACGGTGATGACCTTCCGGTCGTACCAGATGTCGTCCATGATCAGGCCGCCCGCCGCGATGCTGTCGACGTGCGACGAGAACAGCATCGCCTTGAAGCCGACGCCGAGCAGGTTCATGCCCATGATCGCGCCGGCTCCCATGGTGGAGCCGACGGTCTGGGGCGTGCAGATGATCGCGCCGCTCAGGTCCTTGTCCTTGAGTTCGGCGTTGTTGGCGTCGGTGCAGGGGGCGTTCTCGGTGTTGCCCGCGAACATGTTCGTGAAGTATGACGCCGTCGTGTTGAACGGCTGCTTCGACACGAGGGCTTCGCCTTCCAGCTTGCCCGGGATGATCGGGCGTCCCTTGAATGTCTTGGCCATGGTGTGTGCTCCTAACGGATGAGCTCCGCGCCGGCGCCTGGCTATGTCGGGGCGGCGCGAAGCGGTCGGTCTGTTGCGTTCTAGATCTTGCCGGTGAGGATGATGTCCACGAGCTTGTCGTCGGGGAAGTACCTGATGGACGAGTAGTTCCGCGTCTTGGCGGAGTTCGTCACGCCGCGGATCCGGTCCGAGAAGCCCTTCATGCCGGAGTACACGACGGCGCACATGTTGGTGTAGAACATCCCGGCGCGTCTGGCTTTCCCGGCGAGTTCGGTCTCCTCTTCGAGGAACCGAGTGCGCACGACATTGGGCATGAACATGTAGACGGGGATCGCCGTCTCGTCCTGGCCGGCTTCTTCGAGGGCACCGGTGATCAGCTTCACCCACTTGACGACCTCGTGGTACGTGTTGTGGGGGCAGCCGATGAACGCCGCGTTGGGGTGGGCGTCCTGGTCGGGCCACAGATTCTCGAAGGTGTCGATGATCCGCTGCTGCTCGGCGTCGTCGAAGGCGTAGGTCTCGTATCCCTCGGCGAGCATGTCCCGGCCCTTTTCCTTCGGCTCGGGGGTGACGCCCTCGACGTGGTAGCAACCCACGGCGCCCGCGGCGGCGGTGGCGCTGCCCATCGCCTTGAGCTTGTGCATGTTCTGGTTGTTGACCTCGCCGCCGAAGTAGTCTTCAACACCGGCGATGTAGGGGATGTCCTCGACGCACTTGCGACCGATCGCGGTGCCGAGTGCGCCCCAGTCGGGCTCGCCGGTTGTCTTGACATCGATGAGCCACTTGGCCTTGCGGCCCTCGTCGGTCATAAGGCCGAAGAGCGGGGCCTTGCCGAGCATCGCGCAGATCATCTCCATGCCGGCGCCGTAGCGGTTCGTGCGGATCCCCAGCACGGAGTTGCCGTAGTTCACGGCGGAGGACTCGCACCAGGCGACGTAGGTCCCGGGGTCGGGCGCGTTGCCGACCTCGTCGAGGTAACAGGCGCAGGAGCGGTAGTTCAGGTCCGGCGCTCCCAGACGCGAGTGGACATAGTCCAGTTTCATCTGGAGCGGGTAGCCCTGGTAGATCATCTCCATCTCGGTGGCGTTGTTCTGGACGTTGTAGACGTCGTACGGGCGCGGGTTGACGGTGTAGGTCGCGTAGGACTTGAGGCCCGCGTCGGCGCATTCGTTGAGCATGTCGATCAGCGAACCGAGATACGGCGCACCGATGAAGAGGTTGCTGTGGGGCGCGCCGCCCAGATCGACCATCTTCGTCGCGCCGAAGGTCTCGCCGAAGCGCACCATGATCTTCATGAGCTTGGCCTTCTCGGGGCCTTCCTTGCCATCGAGGATGGCCTGCTCGTCGGCGGTCAGCTGCATCTTGGCCGACGCCGTGTCGGCGGTCACACCCTTCTTCGATGCGCCGGAGAACGTCGCGGTCTGGCCGGTGGGCTTGCCGTCGGGACCGGTGCCGTTCATGTCGGTGGTGACAAAGTTCTTGGCGAAGTCCGGCACCTTGCCGCCGGGGTTGCCCGCCTGCGGGAAGTTGCGGTTGTACGGCTCGGGCGGCGACTCCTGCGCGGCCTCCGCTCCCGCCCCCACCGCTGCCGCAGCGCCGATGGTGAGAGGGACCTTTGTGACGAATGCTCTGCGATCCATTGAGTACTCCTCTGGTCTGATCGCGGACCGGCTCGAGTGCCGCTGTTCCTCAGTGGCTCTGGTGGAACGATCCCGGCCGATGCGAGCGCGGAGCGCGCAGCGAACGACGCGCGGTCGACAGCCTCGGGTTGATGATGACGCGGCGGGGGTTGTGTCCCATCCGGACGGACCTCCCTCGGAGCGAGCGCCCACACGACGCGCGCTTTCTCAGTGTCTCTGATCGCGCGGCGCGCAGCAACAGCGAACGCATGCCATCGAGGCGCTTTCTGCGACCCTGCGTTGCCGACCACATGGAATTGAGACTCGTTCGCAATGTGTTCGCATTCGTCCTGTGCGCGACGCGCAAACTCGGTTCGCGCATCTCCTTGCGCGCACACCGGACGGAGCCTGCATATGCGCAAAGCGCAAGACCGGGGCAACTCCGCTGTCATCGAGGGTGTTGCGCGCGGAGCGGCGGTGTCACGCTAACGCGAGCACACCGGGCACCGGGTGGGGCGCGCCGTCGCGGAGCGTCTTGCTCGGCAGTTCGCCGAAGAAGCCCCGGTACACGCCCGCGAAGCGCCCGAGCTCGGTGAACCCCCACTCGGTGGCGATCGCCTGGACTGTCGTCTCGTCGGGCGTCGCGCCGAGGAGGTCGCGCCGTGCGCCGTTCAGCCGGCGCACCCTGAGGAACGACGTGGGAGACACGCCGAAGCGATCGAGGAACGCGAGCTGGAGTGTCCGCTGGGACACGCCCGCCGCGGCGGCGAGCTGCGCGGTGCCGATCTTCCACTCGGCCCGCTCGGCGGCGTGGAGCGCTCGCCCGAGCGCGGCGCGACGCGAGCGCGACGACCGCGCGCGGTCGTGCTCGGATGCCCGATCCGCGCAGGTGAGGAGGCCGCCCATCAGGCGGCTCTCGAGGACCCGCCGGCCGGCGCTGTCCTCGACCATCGACGGATCGTCGATGCACCGCTCCACCAGCGAATAGGCGTGATCGACGAATCGCTGCACGACGGCGGTGTCGCACTCGAAGACATGATCCTCGGACACCCGATCGTGGAGCGGCGTCGCTCCGGGCATGTCCAGGGCGGTCTTGGGGACGAAAAGCGTGAGGTGGTTGCTGTCGAGCGGGGTGAGGCCATCGACTGCGGTGCCGGGGGCGCTGTACCCGATCCTGGAACGCCCGAGGCGCTGCCCGAAGTACTCGATCTCCGAAGAGAGAGCGGTCGGGACCAGGAACATGTAGTAGTCATCGGAGGTCTGCGCATCGAAGAGCAGCCTCTGGCTGAAGTGGCTCCGGAAGCACAGGATGCCGTTCATGCTTACGAACCGGCGCGTGACCGTGCAGGGCCCGGGGGATATCTGGGTGATCTCAGCGCCCCGGAAGACCGCGCCGACAGCCCCCATATCGCCGGACTCGAACACACCCGCGGCATTCTTGGCTGCACTCATGCCATCGCTCCTCCGGGCTGAGACGGCACGACCTCCCGGACTCCAGGATTCTACCGGGATGCTCCGGTCCGGCTTCGGATCTCGGAGCGGGGTCCCTGCGCTCTCGCGGCGACCGGATACCACCCGCCAGCCAGACGGCTTGACCCGTGCGCATCAGGGCTGCGCTCTCCCGGGTCTCCACGCTCGCGGTAGACTGGCGACGACGAGCGTCTTTCCAAGAGGAGGATCTGATGCGCATCTGGCGACTTGCGGCATTCCTGGGACTGATAGCGGTGCTCGGCCTCGCCGGCTGCGGCGGCGGGCTCATGCCGACGCCGACCCTGATCACCGACGGGGGCCTCAATCCGTTCTACAACGTCGCCGAGGATCGGAAGGGCTCGTCCCTCCCGGTGTTCGTCGCGTGCCCGCGTGAGTACTCGGAGCGGCGCGAGGGGATCAAGGCGTACACCAACAAGCGCAGCCGCGACGTGCGCCTCGGGAAGGCGACCGTCGAGATCGTCCCGGAGGTGACCTGGGACGAGCTCGTCGCGGATTCGACGACGGACAAGCGAAGCCGGAAACTCAAGCCCGAGGTCGCGGAATTCGAGGACTACGGCACGTTGTGGGCGACCGCGTGGCCGCCCGCGGTGCGCTTCGACCCCGAGTGGAAGGGCGAGGGTCTGGATCGCGCCCCGGCGGATCGGTTCCTCGAAGAGATCCAAGAGAGGCTCGACTCGAGCAGACGGCGCCAGATCCTCATCTACGTTCACGGCTTCAACACGAAGCTCAAGGGGAACCTGGAGATCGCGGCTGGGTTCCTGCACTTTATGGGGCGGGACCCGGTGGTCATCAACTTCGACTGGCCGTCGAAGGGCAGCCTGTTCTCGTACCAGGAAGACAAGGCGACCGCCGAAACCGCGGAGCGCCAGTTCCGCGAACTGCTGCGCTTCCTTGCGGAAAACACGACCGTGGAGCGGATCAACATTCTCGCGCACAGCGCGGGAAACCCAGTCGTGATCGAGTCGCTCCGCCATCTGAGCCTGATGACCCGCGGCATGGATCCTGAAGAAGCGCGTGCGTGGACGAAGATCGGACGCGTCGTGCTCGCGGCGCCGGATATGGACCTCGATGCTGCGCTCGGCGCCGCCGTGGACGGCGCGCTCCGCATCACGCAAGGTGTCGCCTTGTACGCCTCGAAACGCGACAAGGCGCTCGGGTTCTCGAGCGGCATCTTCGGCGATGTCCGCCTCGGCGCGTCGATCGGTAGGCTCAGCGACTACGAGCGCCAGGCCGTCATCGCGAACGACGCCCAGTGGATCGACGCGACCCGCGCACAGAAGCGCAAGTCCAAGACGTTCACCGGCCACAGCTACTACCACGCGAACCCCTGGGTCAGCTCGGACATCATGGTCTTCCTCGCGATCGGCGCTACTCCGGAGGAACGCGGCCTCGTCCGCAACATGGAAACCGGGTTCCTCGAGTTTCCTGAGGACTACGAGGAGCGCCTGCCCGAGATCGCCAAGCGCCTCGAGGCATACCTGGGCAGCAGCGAGTAGAGAGAAGGACCTGCCACCATGGGCGTGGTCGAAGCCCGCGAGGCGTTCAAGCTCGCGCTCAGCATGGTGATCGCCTACTGGATCGCCCTGTCGATGGACTGGGCGATGCCGAAGTACGCGGCGCTCGCGGTCGCGCTGATCAGCCTGAGCCCGGCGAGAGCCTCGTTCATGAAGGGCTTCCTCCGGGTCGTCGGCACGACGACGGCGCTGGCGACCGCGCTGGCGTGCATCTCGCTGTTCTCGCAGGACCGGGTGCTGACGCTCGCGTTCCTGAGCCTGCACCTGTTCATCTGCGCCTACGCGATGCAGGGCAGCCGCTTCCCGTACGCCTGGTTCGTGCACGGGTTCCTGCCGGGGCTGATCTGGTCGTCGACGTACGGGAACGTGGACAGCACGTTCCACTTCGCGACCTTCCGCTGGCTCGAGACCGTGGTCGGCGTGGTGATCTTCACGGCGGTGAGCACCACGATCTGGCCTCGCCGCGCGCCGGAGGATGCCCCCGGTGCGCCCGCAGCACGTCGCCCCGCGGGGCTGGACCCCCACCGCCTCCGGCTTGCACTGGTGCCGCCGCTCAGCTTCGCGGCGGCGTTCGCGTTCTGGGTGCTCGCCGACCCGCCGACGGGCCCGGGCGTCCCCAACACCGCGGGCATCTACTCGCTCCTGGCGGTGATGGCCGGGGGTGTTCCCGTCGTGAAGCTGCTCATCCCGCTGATGATCGCGCTGTGGGCGGGTGTCGCACCCATTTACATGTTCGTCATGCCGATGCTGGACAGCGGCGTCGGCCTGCTTGCGGTCATCTTCGTCGTCACGTTCCTGTTCGGCCTGCTGCCGGACCAGAAGGCGCTGCTGCGGACGTTCCTTCTCGCGCTGTTCGTCACGGTCACCGGCATCTCGAACGACCAGACATACTCGTTCATGGCGCTGCTCAACACAGCGATGATGTTCTTCCTCGCGTTCGGTGCCATCGGGATCGTGCAGATGCTGATGTTCCCGGTCCGGCCTGAGGGGGCGTTCCGGCACGAGGTGCGCGCGTTCTTCCGCGAGTGCGCGCGGATCGTGCGCCGGCCATCGCGCGGCGCTGGGGGGCTGACCATGATCCTGGCGCGTGCCGAGAAGGCGCTCGGGAAGATCGGCGACGACGTCGCGGGCGACGGCGCATCGGAGCACCGGCTGATCGATGCGATGCGTGCCCTTGCCGAGCGGCTCGATTCCCTCACGGACGACGTGCCCGAGGCTCTCCGCTCGAGCGCGGCTTCGGCGTTCGAAAGCTGGTCGCGGCTGCGTCCTTCCTCGGACTTGGGAGTCGCGCACTCCCTGACGCCGGTGATGGAAGACGCGCGCGGGGCCATGCGCGCGGTAGACTGGGCGCGTCTCAGCGAGCCGAGGTTCTGACATGGCAGACGCGCGCCGGATGACCCGGCCCAACCATCTCGCGTGGCTCGCGCTCGGCTCGCTGCCGGTGCTGGGCGGGTGCCTGGTCGGCCCCGACTACGAGATTCCCGAATCGGACGTCAACGAGGAATGGGTGGTGTCGCGCGCCAGCGTGGTCTCTTCGGATCCGATCACGAACATGGCCTGGTGGACGGTGTTCGAGGATCCGGTCCTCGACCGGCTCGTCGAGGAAGCCTTCGCGCAGAACCTCACGCTCAGACAGGCGGGCGTCCGTGTCGTCCAGGCCATGGCGCAACGCGGCATCGCCGTCGGCGACCTGTTCCCGCAGACGCAGCAGCTCAACGGGTCGTTCGATCGGTCCCGCTTCAGCGAGAACACGAGTTCGCCCCAGTCCTACGAGAGCACGTGGGACATGGCGTTCGACGCCGCGTGGGAGCTGGACGTGTGGGGCAAGTTCCGCCGGGGCATCGAGTCGGCGGACGCGGGGCTGATGGCGTCGGTCGCAGACTACGACGACGCGATGGTGTCGCTCGTCGCGGAGATCGCGGCGACGTACGTCGAGATCCGCACGCTGGAGGCGAGGCTCGAGATCGCGCTGGCCAACATCGAGATCCAAAGCGAGTCGCTGCGCCTCGCCACGTCGCGGTTCGACAACGGGCAGACGTCCGAGCTCGACGTGGTGCAGGCCCGCTCGGCGCTCGAGCAGACGCGGGCGGATGTCCCGGCGCTGCGGGCGTCGCGCCGCCAGACGCTGCTGCGCCTCGACACGCTGCTCGGGCGTGCGCCGCGGAGGGCCTCGGAGACAATCCAGGCCACGGGGGACATCCCGGACGCGCCGACGACCGTGGCGATCGGGATCCCCGCCGACCTCCTGCGCCGTCGCCCCGATGTGCGCGCCACCGAACGAAGGGCAGCCGCCCAGTCGGCGCGCATCGGCGTGGCGGTCGCCGATCTGCTCCCGGTGTTCTTCATCAGCGGCTCGCTGGGACTGCGGTCCAACGACGCGGATGACACCTTCGATTCCGACAGTTGGACCGGCAGCGTCATGCCGGGGTTCAGCTGGCCGATCCTCAACTACGGCAGGATCAAGAACAACATCCGCGTCGAGGACGCCGCGTTCCAGGCCGCGATCCTCGAGTACCAGGACTCGGTGATCACGGCGGCGAGCGAGGTCGAGAGCGGGCTCGCCGGATTTCTTGGGTCTCGCGAGCAGGCCGTGCATGTTCGCGAAAGCGTGACGGCGTCTCGACGCGCGCTGGAGATCTCCAAGATCCAGTACACCGAAGGCGACTCCACATTCACGCGCGTGCTGGACTCGCAGGCGCAGCTGCGGGCGGTGGAGGAATCCCTGGCGATCACCGAGGGCCAGATCGCCCAGAGCCTGATCTCGACATACAAGGCGCTCGGCGGTGGCTGGGAGGTGCGCAGCCGCGCGAGCATGCTCGCGGAGGAAACACGCCAGGAGATGCAGGACCGGACCGACTGGGGCAAGCTGCTCGATCCCGAATCGATGCCGGAGGGCCCTGAGGCCGAGCCCGACGTCGAAGCCGAGGAGACGCGGGAGGAGAACTCCTGATGTTCGGCGGCCCACCGAGCGAGATCCCGATCGCCGGCATCTACTTCCCGCCGGCGCTGCTCGTGGTTGCGCTCGGGCTGCTTATCACCTGGCTGGTGGCGCGGGCGTTGAACAGGACTCGGGCGGCCCGCATCTTCTGGAACCCGCCGCTGGCATTCCTTTCTATGTGGCTGCTCTCGAGCGCCTTGATCGCGATCGTGCTGGGAATCTGAGGACCACTGATGGCCGACGACAAGAAGAAACGACTCGGCGGACATCCGGTGGCGACCGGCGTGCTGGTTGCGCTGGCGCTGTTCGCGTGCGCCGTCGCGTACACGCGCTACGTCGCCGATCCGTGGACGAGGAACGGCCAGATCGCGTCGGACATCGTCATGATCGCGCCCGAGATCGCGGGCGTGGTGCTCGAGGTGCCGGTAGCGGACAACCAGCGCGTGCGCGAGGGCGACCCGCTGTTCGTCATCGACCCGGTGGACTACGAGCTGATGGTGGCGTCGGCGCGCGTGGCGCTCGACCAGGCGCGCCAGCGCGTCGCGTCGCTGGAAGCGGCGGTCGAAGCGGCCGAAGCATCGGTGAGCGAAGCGGACGCGGGCATCACGACGGCGGAGGCCGCGATCGAATCGGCACGGGCGCAGGTCCTCTCGGCCGAGGGGAGCGTGGCGTCGGCGCAGGCGGCCGTGCAGGCGGCTGAGGCGTCGGTCGCTAAGGCGGCGGCGGGGCTCGACGAGGCGACCAGCGATCGCGATCGCGCCGGGCGACTCGCGGCGGACGGCGCGGGCTCGGTGGCGCGGGCCGAGAGCATGACGGCCGCGGCCGAGCAGGCCAAGGCGACGCTCGACGGCGCCAACGCGAGCGAGCGCCAGGCGCGGGCCGAGGCCGATCGTGCTGCCGCGTCTCTCGCGAGCGCTCAGGCCGGGCTCTCCAGCGCCGCGGCCGGCCTCACCGAAGCGCAGGCGCGGCGAGCGAGCGCCGAGGCGAAGCTCGTGCAGGCGCTGGCGGATCTGGGCGAGCCGGGCGACGCGAACACCGAGATCCGTGCGGCGCAGGTTGCGCTGGCGCAGGCCGAGCGCGACCTGGTGCGCACACGGATCCTGGCGCCGAGCGACGGCTACGTCACGAACCTACAGGTCGACCCCGGCGACTACGCCTCCCCCGGTGTGCCGCTGCTGGCGTTCGTCGACGAGACGTCGTTCCGCGTGCAGGGTTACTTCCGCGAGACGCAGCTCCGGCGCATCGCGCCGGGGGATCGGGCGATCATCACGCTCATGAGCAACCGTGGCACACCGATCGAGGGCGTCGTCGACAGCATCGGGTGGGCGATCAACCCGCCGGACATCGCCACCACGCAGGGAACGAGCGGGCTCGTGCCCCAGGTGCAGCCATCGTTCGATTGGATTCGCCTCGCGCAGCGCGTCCCGGTGCGCATCCGGATCGAGTCGGTCCCCGACGGCGTGCGCCTGGTCTCAGGCACGACGGCGTCGATCACGATCGAGCCTTCGAGCCGATAGAGATGGAGCGACCACGTCGTCGGGAGGGCCGCCGGCCATGTACGAGATCATCGCGGTGCTCGCCGGGTTCGCGGCGCTCTACAGCGTCTTCGCCGGCGCGATCGAGCGCTCGTGGGTCAGCGGGCCCATCATCTTCACCCTGTTCGGCCTGCTCGTCGGGCCGATGGGGCTGGGCCTGCTCGACATGGACATCGGCGGCGAGGAGATCCGCACGCTCGCGGAGCTGACGCTCGCGCTGGTGCTGTTCGCGGATGCCGCGGGCGCGAACCTCGGGGTGCTCAAGCACGCCCGGCGCCTGCCGTTGCGCCTGCTGGCGATCGGCCTCCCGCTGACGATCGTCCTCGGGTGGGGGCTTGGTTTGGCGGTGCTGCCGGATCTCTCGATGCTCGAGGTCGCGCTGCTGGCGACGATCCTGGCGCCGACAGACGCTGCACTGGGCAAGGCTGTTGTGTCCAACGAATCGGTGCCGCAGCCGGTCCGCCAGGGGCTGAACGTCGAGAGCGGGCTCAACGACGGGATCTGCGTGCCTGTGCTCTTTCTGTTCCTCGCGCTCATCGCCGGCGAGACCGAGGAGTCTCCGCTGCAGGTCGGGCTCCACCTGTTCCTCGAGGAGGTCGGCATCGGCGCCGCGTGCGGCATCGGCGTGACGCTCATCGCGGTTGCGGCCCTGAAGTTCGCCCACGCGCGGGACGCGATCTCCGAAACGTCCAAGAGCGTGATCGTGCTGACGATCGCGCTCACCTGCTTCGGGCTCGCGCAGGCGCTCGGGGGCAGCGGATTCATCGCGTCGTTCCTGGGAGGTCTGCTCTTCGGCGCGATGCTCTCATCCCGCAAGGAGCCCCTGCTCGAGTCCGCCGAGGGCTTCGGGGACCTGCTCTCTCTGCTGACCTGGGTGCTGTTCGGCGGCGTCGTGGTCGGCCACGCGGTCGCGGATTTCCACCCCGGCGCGGTCGTCTACGCGATCCTGAGCCTGACGGTCATCCGCATGCTGCCGGTGTTCCTGACGACGCTCGGCCTGGGGTTCAGCACGGAGGCCAAACTGTTCCTCGGGTGGTTCGGGCCGCGCGGGCTGGCGAGCATCGTGTTCGTGGTGATCGTGATCGACGCCGACCTCCCCCACAGCCGCCTGATCGCGCTCACGACCGTCAGCGCGGTCGCGCTGAGCATCCTCGGCCATGGGGTGACGGCGAACCCGTGGGCCAGGGGCTTCGGGCGGCGCGAGGAATCGCGCCAAGCCGCCGACGCGGGTTGACGGACAGCGCGTGGATTGCGGGAGCCCGCTTGGGAACGCCGATACTGCCGAGCATCGGAGGTGTCCCATGACCGGGCAGAATGTCCTGAAGGGGATTGTGGTCGTCGCGGTTGCCGGCTGGCTCGGCGCGTGCTCGTCGGTCGGGCCGAGGACCGTCGAGCGCGATCGCTTCGACTACAACACGGCGATCGCCAACTCGTGGAAAGAGCAGACGCTGCTCAACATCGTCAAGATCCGGTACGCGGACATGCCGCTGTTCGTGGAGGTGGCGTCGGTAGTGGCCGGGTACACGCTCGAGAGCGAGGTCAGCGTCGCGGGCACCTTCCCGTCGCGGAGCGTGCTGGGCGGCGACACCGTCAGCGCGGGTGCATCGGGCCGATTCACGGATCGGCCAACGATCACCTACGCGCCCATCACCGGGCAGCAGTTCAACACCAGCTTCATGACCCCGATCCCGCCGGAGGCCGTGCTCTTCCTCATGCAGACTGGCTGGGCGGCCGAGCTGATCATGCCGCTGATCGTCGACGGCATCAACGGGCTGCGCGCCCAGGTCGTCGCGGGCATCAGCCAGCGGAGCGGCGACAGCGACTACTACCGCGCCATCGAGCTCTTCACTGAAATCCAGCACTCCGGCGCGCTGGGGATCCAGATCCGCCAGGTCGGGGAGCAGCGCCTCGCGGAGCTCATCCTCCACCGGGACGGCGTCCCAGACGACGCCGTCTCGGCCCTGAGAGAACTGAGCGAGTTGCTCGGGCTCGCCCCCGGCGAGCGGATCCTCACGGTCACCTACGGCGCGGTGCCGAGCGACGACACGAACCTGGCGCTGCTCACGCGTTCGATGCTGCAGATCATGATCCAGATGGCGACGCTGGTCGATGTGCCCGAAGCGCACGTCGAGAGCGGGCAAACGGTTGCCTCGGCTCCGAGCACGGAGGTCGAAGAGGGCGCCCGAACGATCAATATCTACTCGTCCGCGGACCGTCCCGACGACGCGTTCGTCGCGATCCGGTACGCCGACCACTGGTTCTACATCGAGGACGGCGACTTCGCGTCGAAGCGCACGTTCGCGTTCCTGATGATCCTCTTCTCGCTGACCGAGACCGGCGGACGCGAGGGTCTGCCGCTGGTCACGATCCCCTCGGGCTGAGCTGCGCCGAGGCTCCGCGGATCTGTTGGCTGGCGCGGACGGCGAGAGACCACGCTGGACCATCTCCGGGCACCCCGCCATTCGATAGACTGCGAGCGCCGGCTCGTCTGTCCGGCGGAGAGCATGCTCATGCTGAGCGGGATTCGAACGGTCAGGGGGATGGCGGTGATGACCTCCCTGGTCCTGACCTGGGGCTGCGCCTCATCCCATGAAGTGCGCCAGAGCTCGGCCGCCCGTCCAACGATCTCGACCTCATCCAGCACCGCGTCTTCGTTCACGCGCGGGGATCTCGGCGTGCCCGATCACGGGCAGAGTGTGGCGGTGCCGGCGGCGTTCGCACCGACCGATGCCGCGGCGCATGGCTCTCCTGACCCGCGAGCCGCGATAGTGCACATCGCGCCCGATCGCGAGCGCCCCGCTCGGGATCGGCGGCTCACGATGCGCCAGAAGCGGATATTCGTCCTCGGTCTCACTTCAACCAAGCAAGCTCGGAGATAGCCATGATGCGCAGATCGATGTGGAGACTCGCGGCGAAGGTGCCAGCGGGGCGCGTGCTCATCTGTTTGGCTTTCGGGACGCTCGCGGGGTGCGCATCGATCGGGCCAACAAAGCTCGTGGATACGCACCAGGGATACAACGACGCCGTGCAGCTCGCGGAATCTCGCGAGATGCTGCTGAACATCGTCCGGCTCCGGTTCGGCGATCCGATCCAGTTCCTCGAGGTGACACAGATCAACTCGTCGTTCTCGGTTGGAGCGACGGCGTCCGGCAGCGCGGCGAACGTCGGGGGAGCGGGCGCTGCGGTCGGTTCGCTCGGTGGCAGCGTGAGCTACAGCGACTCGCCGACCCTCACGTTCACGCCAAGGAGCGACCAGCAGTTTGCGCGGGACATCCTGCTCCCCGTGCACCTGCACGACGTGATCTCCTTCACGAATCGTGGCGGGGCGTACGACAGCGCGTTTTTCGCGCTGCTCACCTCGGGCATCAACGAGGCGCCCGACATCCCCGGGCCGAACGGCGAGCTGTACCTCCAGAGGCTGCGGGCACTTCGAGCGCTCATCGAAGAGAACCACGCGTGGATCACCCACGGGAAGAAGTGGGTCCCGAAGTCCAACGTTCCCATCGCGGTGGAGGAGATCACAGCATTCGATCACGTCTGGGCGACGAACAACGGGTTCCAATGGACGGACGCCGAGGCGTTCCTTGGCGAATCCGGGCGCGGGAAGGCGATCATGGTGCTCGAGTACCACACGCCCCTACTGGTTCTCAAGGATCCGTCCGACCCACAGACGGAGGAGTACGTGCGGCTGCTCGGGCTGGAGCCGGGACTGCGCGAGTACATCATCCGGGCCGCTACCGACGAGATCGCCCTGGGACGCAGCCTGAATTTCATCTATGTCGGCTTCCGTTCTCTCAAGGAGATCATGGGGATCGTTTCCGAGTATGTCGACGTGCCGGCCGAGCTTTCCGATACCGTCCCGCAGCCTCGATACCGGAGGACGGGCGAGAACAAGCTGCCGTTCAGGGTGCGTTCTTCGGAAAGGGAGCCGCGCGACACGGCCTACAAGGTGCTGGTGCACGACCACTGGTTCTGGATAGACGAGTCGGACGTCGATTCGAAATCGGTCCTGGAGGCGCTGTACGCGATTCTGCTGCGTCAGTCGGGCGCGTCCGAGGTTGGTGCGCCGACGCTTACGCTTCCGGTCGGTCCTCAGAGCAATTAGACGCGATCGAACACGAGAGTGCCTGGCTCTTACATCGCGACGATCCCAAGGAGCGAGCCATGAAACGAAGAGACTTCATCAAGACCGCGACGTCAGCGGCAGCGCTCCCGGTGGCGGTGGGCCTGACGATCGAAGGAAGTCAGTCGGCGCACGCCCAGCCTTCGACCGCGAGCGCCCGGCGGATCCGCAATGCCGCGGGGACCGATGATCCCAGCGCATTCGATCACGTGCATTGCGATCAGTTCGGACTCGACGCTGAGGGGCGCCCGGTCGCCGACAACCTCACCGGAACAGGATCCGACATCGCTTCCTCGGCGCACGATCCCGAACGCCCCCACAAGATGACCCTGACTCCCGAGGAGCAAGACATCCTCGACGGGAGCAAAGGCGAAGTGATGGCCAAAGTGCTCCAGACGATCGTCAGGCACGGCGAGTTGTTCGGAGCCCAGCGCCTGGCCGACTGCGGCGGGCGGCCTCACTCTTCGCTCTATACCGGCGGCCCGTGGGTAGGACCCGTCCTGGAGATGTTCGAGGAGATCGCTGACGCCGGGCTCAAGGCGTTCGCGCCATACACGGTGAACCCGATGGTCATCGATCTCTACACCGTCGGCCGAGACCCGGTCAAGCGCAGCAAAGAGCTGGACGCGTTCCCGCTGCAGGGCCGGCTCATCCAGGTGCACACGAGCCTGGGCTGCGAGCCGCTGAATCAGTGGAGCTGCGCCTGTTACTTGCCCGAGGTGGGGAACACCGCGGAGCCCGGCACAATCGTCACCTGGGCCGAGTCTTCTGCCGTCAACTACGGCAATTCGGTGCTCGGCCTGCGCGTCAACCGGATGGCAACCGGGATGGAGATCCTCTGCGCCATCGCCGGGAAGGTGCCCGTGTTTGGCCTGCTCACCGACGAGGGCCGGCGAGCGAAGTGGCATATCGACGTGAGGCTGTCCGAGGAGCCGCACTGGGGAATCCTGGGGACGGCGATCGGCTACAAGGTCGTTGACCGGATCCCCTACATCACCGGTGTCGACGAGTGGATCGGCATGGAGGGCCGGAAGCCGGATCCGATTGCGGTGGGCAAGCTCAAGGCGATGGGCTCGGCCACCGCGGCGAGCGGCGCCGTCGGGTTGTACCACGTTGAGAACGTCACACCCGAGGCTCTCGATCTGGGGCGCGGCTTGCTCGTCGACGACCACGAGACATACGTGATCGATGACGAAGAGCTCGCCCGCATCCGCGAGGGGCTGCCGAACCTCTGGAAAGAGCAAAACGGCGACCCGACCGGGGTGTACATCGGGTGCCCGCACAACACCTACGACGAGATGGTCTACTGGTGCCAGAGGCTCAAGAGGGCGCTCGATGAGGCGGACCAGGAACAGCTCGCGCTCCCCGTCGTGCTGGCGAGCTCCGTCGTCGTGAGGGATCACCTGCTCGACGAGCACCCCGTCCTGGTCCGCGACGTGAAGCGCGCGGGTGTGTCATTCACAAACATTTGCACCCCTGCGTTTATGGGCCTCAAGGGCATGGCCGACATCGAGCGTGGCGTCACGAATTCGGGCAAGGCGCGCTGCTACTCGAATCTCCGTGTGTACGACGACGACGACCTGATCACGATCGCGGTGACCGGCAAGGCGCCGAACTGACTCTGGAGGCGACGATGAGCAAGAAGACGTTTCGCGGACGCGTTGTGATCGCGGGAGAAGTTAGCGGCAAAGCGACCGTCTCCCGTCAGCCGTTCAACACCACGGGCTCCTATCTCACGAATATGTTCGCGGGGAACACCGAGACGGCGCCCTGCACCGATTCGGGCAATGCTGAATTGTTTCAGAAAGACATCAAGGGCGCAATCCTCTGCACACCGACCACGGTCGGATCGACAATGGGCGGAATGGCCCTCATGGGGATGAAGTCCCTCGGCGTCGGACTCGAAGCCCTGCTGTTCTCCAAGCCGATCGACACGCTCGCAGCGGCGGGCGTGCTGATGGCCGAGATCTGGAAGGACGAGAAGATCGTCACCGTCGACATGCTGGGCGACGAATTCCTGGAAGCCGTCCAGACCGGCGATCCAATCACTATCAAAGAAGACGGGACCGTCGAGGTCGGCTGATGCCCGTATAGAGGAATCGCGCCGGACGCTCCTGCATGGATGGCGCGACTCGCTTTGGGGTCACTTGGGAAAGAGCAGCGTGATCTCGAAGCGCACGCCCCACTCCTGGCCGTCTCTGGGGGCCTCGGCGTAGTAGCGCCCGCCGATCTGGAACTGCACGCGCTGGCCGCCGATGCTCGTGACCTGCGAGATGTTGAGGTTCACGGGGATCGTCCACTGGTCGGCCGTCCAGTTGTAGGTCGACTCGCTGGTGAGGACGAAGGTCGTGCCCTTGGGTGTCGTGAGCGCGACGAAGGGCTGGAAGAACGTGGAGTTGACGGTGGGCAGCTCGTCGCTGCCGGCGACCTTCCACACATGGTTGGCCAGGGCGCCGTAGGTCAGCGTGTTCTCGCCGACGGGATCCTGGCGCAGCGCGACGCCGGTCGGACCGAGCCCGAGCTGTTTGGAGCGGAACAGGTCCTTGGTTCCGGTCGGGAGGAGGATCGCCGGCCCGGCGCCCAGCACCCAGCCGTTGATCGGCTCACGCGGCGAGAAGAACAGGCTCTGCAGCGTGTCGCCCAGCCCGAACTCCATGTGGCCGTCGGGCGTGCGCTCGGCGTAGATCAGCGGGATGATCGTGCGCGAGATCAGGTTCCAGTCTTCGCTCAGCGTGATCGGGACCACGGGCTGCATGTTGACCACGAGGGCGTCGCGCCCGTCGCTGGTGCCGGCGTTGTTCCAGTTGAACTGGAAGGGGACGCTGATCAGATCGGCGACGGGGTTCTGGAGCTTCTTGGCGAGATCCGAATCTGAGTGCGCGGAGCCCTCTGCGGGCGTGTCCTGCGGTGCCTGCTCATCGAGCACTTCCGGGAGCTCGGTTTCGGGCGACGCGGGGTCCGCGTCCGAGTCCTGGGCCCGAACAAACAGGAGCGAGGGGCTCACGCCCAGCGGGCTCTCGGGCGGTTCTCCGCCGAGGGCCGGTGCGCAGAGCGATCCGGCGAGCGCGAGTTCAATCATCGGAAAGCGTCGTCGGAGCATGGAGCAACCTCGTGGTCTGATGGCACGGACGACCATACAGGACTCGGCGCATCAGCGGCGAGGCTAGCCCGACACGCGAAGTGCGCTTCACGACCACCCGCGGGATGGTGCGCTTTGTGCATAGTTGCGTTCTCGCCGAGCGGCGCCGCTCCGTTCATCCGGTCCGCACACGCTTGATTTCGGCGAACAGCGCCTCGCGGCGAACCGGCTTGGACACGTACCCGTCCATCCCCACCTCAAGGCATGCTTCTCGGTCGCCGTCCATCGCGTTGGCGGTCATCGCGATGATCGGTGTTCGGGAGCCGGTTGCCGCTTCGGCTCGCCGGATCTCGCGCGTCGCCTCCAGGCCGTCGAGCACGGGCATCTGGATGTCCATCAGGATCAGGTCGAACGTGTCGCGGGCGTGGGCATCAACCGCCTGGCGTCCGTCCTCGGCGACCTCGACCTCCCACCCGGCCTTGTCGAGCACGCGGATGGCGAACTTGCGATTCGTGGCGTTGTCCTCGACCAGCAGCACACGCCCGCCGGCCACCTCGGGCACTGCCTCCTGCGCTGGAGCTTCCTCCCGCGCGGCCGGCGCCGACTCCCCGAGCTCTGGGCCGGCCAGCACCCGCACGACAGAATCGAGCAGCATCGACTGCTTGATCGGCTTGAGCAGCGTTCCGGCGACCTGATCATCGATTGACGCGTGGTCCGAGCGTGAAAGACCCGAAGAACTCAGCAACAGCACGGGAAGGTCGCTGTGTTGCGGGATCGCCTTGATGCGCTCGATGAGCTCGATGCCGTCCATCCCCGGCATGTGCAGGTCGGCGAGCAGGAGGCGGAACGGACGGTTCGCGTTGGCCGCCCGATCGAGAGCCGCCACGCAGTCCGGACCGCTCTCAACAACGGTTGGCGAGAAATCCCAGTTCGACAGCATGATCTCGAGCAGGCGCCGGTTGGTCTCGTTGTCGTCCACGACAAGGATCGGCGTGCCCCTGAGCGACTTGAGCCCCGACCGGATCTTCTCACCGGTGCGTTCCTGGCCTGCGCGGAAGCGCGCGGTGAACGAGAACGTGCTGCCGACACCCGGCTGGCTCTCGACCTCGAGGCCGCCACCCATGAGTTCGGCGAGCTGCATCGAGATGGTGAGGCCGAGCCCCGTGCCGCCGTGCGTTCTGGTCGTGGACGTATCGGCCTGCTCGAACGGCTCGAAGATCCGCTTGATCTGCTCCTCGGAGAGACCGACGCCGGTGTCGCGGACCGCGAACCTCAGCGTCAGCCCGTCGGTGTCCGGGCCCGCCTTCTCGACCGTGAGGCGCACCTCGCCTTCCTCGGTGAACTTCACCGCGTTCCCGATCAGGTTCACGAGCACCTGACGGATGCGATAGACGTCGCCGATCACTGCATCCGGGATATCCGGCTCGACGAGGTAGGTCAGCTCGATGCCCTTGGTGTGTGCGCGCAGCGCGAGCGGGTTGAGCGTGTCGGCGATCGCGTCGCGGAGCAGGAAGTCGATCGGGTCGAGCTCGATCTTGCCGGCCTCAACCTTGGAGAAATCGAGGATGTCGTTGATGATCGACAGCAGCGAGTCGGCCGAGGACTTGACCGTCGCGAGGTAGTCCCGCTGCTCGGATGTCAGATCCGTATCCAGCGCGAGCTCGGTCATCCCGATGATGCCGTTCATCGGTGTGCGGATCTCGTGGCTCATGTTCGCGAGGAACGCGCTCTTGGCGCGCGTCGCGTCGACCGCTTCGTCCTTGGCGACCTCCGCCGCCTCTCGGGCGCGGAGCAGCTCGGCCTGCTGGTCGACCGCCGCCATGGCGACGCAGAGGCTCTCTTGAATCAACTCAAGGAACTCGAGCTCCCGGTCGCCGAGTTCGCGCAGCGACGCAAACTCCAGGACGCCGATCGTCTGCTCTCTGTAGACCAGCGGGAACACGAGGATGCTCGTCGGACGAGCCGCGCCGGAGGCGGAGCGAATCGCGGTGTACCCCTCGGGGACGTCGTGCACGAGAATCGTCTTCTGGCCGGATCCCGCTTGACCGATCAGGCCATCGCCCGGCGCGTACTCGGTGTGCTGCACCGTCTCGGCCTCCAGCGCATAGCCGGCCGTGAACTGGAATCGCTGGGTCTCGGTGTCGCGGATGTACATGGCCGCGGCCTGAACCTCGAGATGCTCGGCGATGCCGTGCACGATCCGGTCGGCCAGTACGGAGACGTCCATCACACCACGCATCGAATCGCTGACCCGGTGCTGGCCGTTCAGTTGTTGGATCTTCCGCTGCAGATCCTCGGACGCGGCGCGTTCGCGCCCTTGTGACTGCGAGAGCTGGAGCACGAATTCGTTGAAGGCGCCGGCGACCTGACCCAACTCGTCTCGGCGCGAGTCGTCGGCGCGGTTTGTCAGGTCTTTTTCGCCGGCCGCCATGGCGCTCATGAGGTTCCGGAGGGAACCGAGCGGCTTGACGATGCCGCGGATCAGCCCGATCGCAAGCCCGCCGCCGAGGAACACGGCCAGGAGGGTCATCCCGATGATGCTCATCTGGGCGAACCGGAACGTCTCGGACGCGGCCGCCTGTTTGCGTTCTTCCATGAGGGTCTCTTCACGCAAGGTGAAGAGCGCGATCTGCTCGCGGAATCGATCGAAGTAGGCCTTGCCTCGGGCCTCACCGACGATCGCGGCCATGTCGTTCATCGACTTCGCATCGCCGATGTCACGCCGGAGCTGGATCGTGGGCATGGCGACTTCGGTCTGCCATGTGTCGATCGTCGCGCTGATCTCGGTGAGCAGCCGAACCTGGGCGGGATTGTCGCTGACCGTCTCTTGCAGATCGCCGAGCACCCGCGAGAACGACTGGGTTCCGGCGTTGTAGGGCTCGAGGAATTCCTCATTCCCGGCGAGCAGGTAGCCGCGCATGCCGGTTTCCATATCGATCGCGTGCGCGAGGAGGGACTGCGCCTCCTGGATCACCGTGTGCGTATGCTCGACCCAGTCGATCGCGTCCTCGAGCTCGTCGAAATTCTCGGAGTCTTCGTTCGCGACAATCGTGAGTGCCCGGTCTTTGCGCTCGATCATGAGCGTCTGCTCTCTGGCGATGAACTCTGCGATCTGGCCACGGAACCGATCGAAGTACGTCTTGCCGCGTTTCTCGCCGACAAGATCGGCCATGTCGTCCATCGTCTGGGCGTGCCCGATCTGGCGGCGAAGCTCGACGGCCGGCTCGATCACGTCGGCCTGCCAGTCGTGGATGGTGCTCCGGATCTCACCGAGGAGCACCACCTGCGCCGGGTTATCGCTCACGGTCTGCTGGAGCTCGGATACCAGGCTGTCGAACCGCTGCTCGCCGCTGACATACGGCTCCAGGAATTCCTCTTTCCCAGCGAGCAGGTAGCCGCGAATGCCCGTCTCCATGTCGACGGCGGCGCCGAGGATCTCGTTGCCCGTGCGGATGACGTTGTGCGTATGGTCGACCCAGTCGTTGGCGAACCGGATGTCCTTGATCACCTGGAGGCTGGTGAACGCGACACCGACGAACAGGACGAGCGGGAGCATGAAGCCGAGGATGAGCTTGGTTCGGACTCTCATATTCCAGGAATCACCGTGAGAAGAAGTGCCGTTGTACGAGATCTCTTGTGCCTGGCCCCGGCTGGTGGACCGGTCTGGACCAGTGTAGTCACGCTGTCATTCTTGGTGATTGGACCGTCGCCGGGTCAGGCGCGCCGGTGATGTGCCGGACGCGCAATCGTCCGGGTGGGTGCGCGCACGAAAACGCCCCGCGAGCGCGGGGCTGTTGGGTCGGTGCGATGAGAAATGACTGGTTTAGCGTCGGCGACGCAGGCCGGCAGCGAACGCTTCCCCAAGAGCAACTCCTACCAATCCTCGATTGGCGTCGTGCCGGACATCCAGCTCCACTCGACGTCGGTCATGAACCAGGTGTAGGCCTGGAGGTCGCTGACGCCCCAGTCGCGGAACGTGCGGACGCGTTCGAACAGCGCATTGGCGTGCTCGCCGTTGGGTTCTTCCAGCAGAGCTTTGAAGCAGGCCATCAGGTCGCCCGGCTTCTCCGGCGCCGATTCGAGAGCCCGCGGCAGCCACTTGTGGTACGGGAACAGCCTGCGATTGTGCGCGAGGATCAGCCTTGCGGAGAACAGCGCGAGCTGCGAGGCCGCGCGCGTGATCGCGTAGCGGTTCCCGTGGCGCTCGGCCTCGTGCATGAGCCAGTGCTGGATGAAGGCCATGCTGTAGAAGGCCCGGATGCGCTCGTCGTGCCCGGCCTCGGGGTACACGGGGATGCACCGGATGAGCGTGTCGAGATCCTGGATGCGCGAGAAGGCGGCGAAGGCGCCCTCGAACGCGGCGCGGGACGGCTCGTTGCCCTTCTCGGCCAGGTCCTCAATGAACCCGAGGCTCACGATCTTGCCGTCGACGAAGCCGCCTTCGTAGTCGCACAGGTCCGTGCGATTGATGAACAGGTCGCGCGCACCAAGGCGTCGCTCGAACGATTCGTCGGTCGCGACGATGAGGAAGTCCACGTCCGAGTCGGGGCGCGCGAAGCCCTTGGCGACGGAGCCTCCGATGATCAGCGCGCGGAACTCCGGGTCGTCGCGGTAGGCGTTGGCGAGGCGGTCGATCGCGCGTTGGTGGTGGGCCCGGATCTGCACGGGCGCAGTGTATCGGTCGCGCACTCGCCTGATGCAGGCCGGCGTGCGCCGGAACGGAGGCGCGTTCCAGTCGTCGAACATCGTCGCGCCAAAACGAGAACCGCCTCTGTCGAAGTGTCAGAGGCGGTTCCCGAGCCGGGCACGCGTGGCCCGGCTGGGAGGGCGTCCAGGAGGGAACGCTCGGGAGTGGGAGAGAGAGTGGGAGTCGGGGCTATCCGCCTTTCCTGCCGCGCCGAGGGCAGCGGCGCTCGATGGCTCGGGCGGCGGCCCGCTTCAGGCGGCTCGCGGCCCGATCGACGGCCTTGTAGACATCCGGAGCCACGTCGGTCAGGACGACGGTGCCCCTGGGATGGAGTTCGACGCGGACGTGGCATCGCTTGTCGCGCCCACCCCGAGGTCCGTTGACGTCCGACAGCGTCACGGCGGCGGACCGGATCCGGTGCGAGAGCTGCCCGAGGGCGAACGCGAGGCGGCGCCGGACGTGGGAATCGAGCGCTGTGCTCCCGGAGAGGTTGGTGGTGGCGAGGTCGATCTGCATGACAGAACTCCTTTCTGCCCTGAGTATCGACGCGCCTCGATGCATAGACCAATAGACTGGTGGACTTCGATCGATAGTCAAAAGCGATGGAATCCGGTGCAACCCGCCGGGGTCGTTCACCCGACCCGCCTCGAAGCCGCGGATTCCCGGACCGCGCGCACGACGTGGTCGACGATGCCCTGGGCCAGCTCCTCGGGGGCGCTGACATCGAGCTCGGGGACACCCGCTTGCGAGGCGTCGTTGCGCAGCGACTCCTGGAGCATCCGGATCTTGGGCAGGTTGTCGAGGTGGCGCCGGCCCTGGCGCTGCGGCTCGTTCTTGAACCGGCGTGTGAGGAGGGCGCGATGGAGGCTCTCGTCGGGGAGCGTGAGGAGCAACTCGACGACGACCGGCGCGCTGGGGTGGGATGACAGTTCCGTCGTGAGTGCGCCGGGGACGACGTGGGCGCCCTCGATGATCGCGCTGCGTCGCTCGGTGGCCAGTCTCCGAGCGACAGCCGCGGATGCGGCGCAGACGGCGCGTGCCTGGCGCCGGAAGCTCGCCTGCGGGTCGCTGTCGGCCGACTCGAAGGTCGAGGCGTGGAGTTCGGGGAGCACCGTGGTCGGGATGACGGTCCGCAGCACCTCGCGGATGGTGTCGGTCGTCACGACGCGGGTGATGCCGAGGCGCACAGCGAGGCGTGTCGCGAACGTCGACTTGCCGACGCCCGATGCACCGCTCATCGCGATGATGATCGGGCGACCCTCGCGCTTCACCTGGCGCCACGCCAGGTAGCGGGCGGCAACGTCGCGCCCGGCGCTCGACGCAACGGCGCGGGCGGCCATGTCGGCAAGATCATCGGCGCTGATCTCGCGCAGGCCCCGGTCCTGGAGCTGGCGATAGACATCGGCGGCGATCGAGTACGCGCGGTTGGTCTCGAGGCCCGTGGCCAGGATGCTCGTGGCCATCAGCCCGCGTGAGAACGGCAGTCCCACGCCCGCACGATCGCGGACGAGGATCCCGTCGGCCGGGTTTGTCGCGAGGTCTGTCGGCACGCTGTTGCATCTCCCCGGGGTGTGGCAGGCGGAACATAGGGAGCGCGCCAGAGTTCGACCAATAGCATCAAGCGGCGCTCGCCATCGAGAAAAGCGATGGATACGCTGGGGCATGGACCGCCTGAACTTCAATCATCTGCGCTGCTTCTGGGCGGTGGCCCGCGACGGCAGCATCGCCTCGGCGCGGAGCCGCCTTGGGCTCTCGCAGCCGACGATCAGCAAGCAGATCGGCGAGCTCGAGGAGGCGTTCGACGAGGCGCTGTTCCGGCGGACCGGTCGCCGGCTGGTGCTCACCGACGTTGGGCGCACGGTGTACGCCTACGCCGACGACATCTTCTCGCTCGGGCAGGAACTGACCGACGTCGTGCGCGGGCACGCGACGGGGAGGCCGGTGCGCCTGCATGTGGGCATCAGCGACGTCGTGCCCAAGCTGCTGACGCGACTGGTGCTCGAGCCGGCGTTGCGCATGGAGCAGCCGGTCCGGCTCGTGTGCCGCGAGGGCAAGACCGACCAGCTGCTGGCCGATCTGGCGCTGGCCGGTGTGGATGTCGTGCTGACCGACGCCCCGCTGCCATCGGGATCTCGGATCAAGGCGTACAGCCACAAGCTCGGCGAGAGCCCGGTGGCGGTTTTCGGCGCGCCGGCGCTCGCCAAGCGGTGCGCGCGGGGCTTCCCAGATTCGTTGGATGGCGCGCCGGTGCTCCTGCCGACCGAGAGCACCGCCCTTCGCCGGTCGATCGACGCGTGGCTGAAGAAGACGGACCTCCGTCCCGAGATCGTCGCCGAGATCGAGGACAGCGCGCTGCTCAAGGCGTTCGCGCAGGCCGGGCACGGGCTGTTCTTCGCGCCGACGGTGGTCGAGAAGCAGATCTCTGCGCAGTTCGGCGTGAGGTCGATCGGTCGCGCCGAAGGGGTGATCGAGCCGCTCTATGCTGTGACGATGGAGCGCAGGATCGCGCAGCCGGGTGTTTCGGCCATCGTTGAGAGTGCGAGGGGGGCCCTCGCCTAGAAGCGGCGTCGTTGGTGAACCGTCGGCTCGGCCCTACTCGATCCGCTCGATGCCGCCGAACGGTTCGGCCCGCTTCGTCGGCGTGTTGGGGTACACGTCCATGAGCGCCTGGTGCCGGGCCTTCATGGAATCGAAAGGCTCCCACGCCCAGAGGAACTGCGCCATGCGTCCCTCCTCCTCGCGCGGGTCTTTGTAGAGGTCGAAGAAGCTCTTGCCGGCCAGGCCAGGCCGCTCGCCGATCCAGTGGCGCTTGAACTGCTGCTTGACCGTTGCGGCCAGCACCGGGCCGGTGTAGATGTGGACATAGTCCCGCCTCCCGCGCGCATCGCCGTTCAGCAGCAGCGCCGTCTGATCAATGCCGTCGATCACACGGTCGGTCGGGATGTGCTCAAGAGCGCCGCCCAACCGGGCGAAGGTCGTGTACAGATCGGTGACGTGGACGATGTCGCCGACGACTGAGCCGGCTTCGATCGTGCCCGGCCACAGGGCGAACGCGGGAACGCGGACGCCGCCCTCGGTGAACGCGCCCTTCCCGCCGCGGTAGATCCCGAACCGCGACATGTGCGGCGTGAACTCGAGCATCGGGCCGTTGTCGGCCATCACGATGACGAGGGTGTTCTCTGCGATGCCCTCGTCATCGATGATCTGGAGCATCTCGTTGAGCTTGGCGTCCATCTCTTCGAACCCGTCGCCGTCGGCGTTCGAGATCGAGCTGTCGCCCCGGCGACCCAGTCGGTGCACGCCCGCCACGTTGGGACCGTGGAACCAGTAGCACATGAAGAACGGCTCGTCTTCGCCGGCATGGTCGCGGATGTAGTTCATCGAGCGATTGTGCACGTCGTCGACGTAGCGCAGCTGCTCCTCGTACGAGAAGTCCCGGTTGTACTGCCTGGCGCGCTCGCCGGCTCTCGCTTCGGCGGCCCAGGGGATCGTGCTCGGGTGCCGGAACGATTTGTCAAGGGTGTACAGCCGGTCCTGCTGGTTCTCGGTGAATCCGAAGGTCGCCCCGATGTCCTCGCCGTCCTTATTGAAGAACTGCGAACCGAACTGGTTGTAGATCGTGAACAGGCACTCGTCGAATCCGTTCTGATGCGGGTAGCTGCCGTCGATGTCGCCCACGTGGTACTTGCCAAAGAACGCGGTGTTGTAGCCGGCGGCCTTCAGCACCTCCGCGGCCGTCACCTCTTCCTGCGGCATGCCGATCGCATGCACGGGGAAGACGACCTGAGTGAGGCCGGACCGGATCGGGTGCCGCCCGGTGAGAAAGGCGACTCGGGTCGGCGTGCAACTGGGCTCGGTGTACATCCGGGTGAACGTCATCCCCTCGCGGGCGATGCGGTCGAAGGTTGGCGTTTCCATGCCGGTGACCTTGCTGAGCATCGGATGGCCGACGCGCCCGTAGGCCGCGTCGTCCCACATGAAGTAGATGATGTTCGGCCTCTTGACGTTCCGCCGTTCCATTTCCGCGAGTCGCGCATCCAGGCCCTGGTCCTCGGCCTCCCACGCGTCAGCGTGCTGCTCGAGCAGGATCTCGAACTCGGCGTCGTGCACGATCGAACTCGCCTGACCATGAACGGGCGCACCAAGCGCCAGAACCACCAGCAAAGACGCCAAAATCGCGGACACAGCCTTCATGTACTCATCCTCCAGGAACAGCGGTTGTGGGCGCTGAGATCGACTCGTCTCGAACGACGGGGCGCACGATAGCGTGTTTCGGGACCGGCCCGGATCCGAGGCCGGTCAACGCAGACCGCAGGTGGGCGCCCCCGACCCTGCGGAGCGGCAACCGATCGAAATGATGCGGGACCTATCCCGTTGGCCGCGCCTCACGCGCCGCGTCCGCGAGCCGGTCGCGCGCCTCGTCGGTGAGCCTCCCGCGGTGCTCGGCGACGATCGAGCCGTCGGGGCCGATCACGACGAAGCGCGGGATGCCCTGGACGCCGAGTGCCGCGGCGATTTCGCGACCGTCGGCGACCATCAGGTAGGTGTAGCCGTTCTCCTCGGCATACTCGGCCGGCGTCTCGCGCCCGCGCATGCGTTCGTCGCCGATGCCCATGTGGGCGGCGAGAACCTGGACGGAGGAGTCATCGGCGAACGTCTCGTGCAGAACCTGCACGTTGGGCGATGAGGCCCGGCAGGGCGCTCAGAAGACCGCCCAGAAGTCGACGATGGTGACCTTCCCGAGGAGGGACTCGCCGGTGATCTCGTCGCCGGCCGTGGTCACGGCAACGAAGTCCGGAGCGGTCCCGCCCGACGACGACGTCGACGCGCAGCCGATGAGCGCAAGGCCCAGGGCAGACGCGGCGGTGATGGATCGGATGGTTGAGAATCGCATAGCCGGGATGGTACGCCGGGAGAGGTGGCTGGGCGCTTCCAACGGCACGAGTTCAATCGGATTCGGGAACCCGGCTTCGCTCGGCGGATCTTCAAAGCTCGGGAGTACACCCGGTCACCCGTCATCGGGCGCTGAAGCGCTGCTGCGGCGTGCGCTGGAGTAGGTTGGTGGGTGCAGGTCGAACACGATCCCCGCGCCCCGGAGCGCGAACGCGACGCCGGCCCCGACCCAGATCGCGACCCACGTCGGCGCCCCAAGCGAGTCGAGGCCGACGAGCACGCCGGAGCCCGCCAGCGCCGCCGACATGTAGATCTCCCGATGGAGCATCAGGGGGATCTCGTTGCGGATCATCTCGCGGATCACGCCGCCGCCCGTGGCCGTGAGCACCCCCATGAGAATGGCCACGAGCGGCCGGGCCCCGGACTCGAGGGCGATCGCGGACCCGATGACCGCAAAGACGGCCAGGCCCACTGCGTCCGACCAGACGAGCGCCTTGTGCAGGCGCGGGAGGCGGTGCGCCACGAAGAAGACGAGCACCGCGCCGCTGACGCACAGGACGATGTACGCCGGCTCTTCCGCCCAGAACACGAGGCCGCGGTTCAGGATCAGGTCTCGGAGAGTCCCTCCGCCGACACCGGTCACGAAGGCCAGCAGCACGAACCCGCCCAGATCGAGTTTCTTCTCGGCGGCGGCGAGCCCGCCGGTCACCGCGAACACGAGGGTGCCAAAGTAGTCGCCGAGAGTGAGCAGTTCGAGCATGATGAAATCCGGCGGCGTGCGCGAGGGCTGGGTCAAGGCCAATCGTACCGATGCATCGGCGACGATCAGCACGCCGCCCCGATCGGTGTAAACCACAGCAAGCCACGTCGAGCGCAGCCACACCGATCAACGAGAATACTCGGACGCCGTCGACGCTCAGAGCGGAGCGTCTGTCAGCCTGCCGCGGGAGTACGAGCCTTACTGTCGCAGATGGCCCGCGAGCGTGGGCGCCGGTGGCTCCCGCCACCCGTTCAAACACCTGGGTGGGCGCGTCGCCGCGAGCCCGGTGAGCCCCAAGACCGTTGGGCCGGACGCAAGCAGCAACTCGCCCATGACGACACCCAGGGGTATGTTCGGGGCTAGGGCAGTTCCCTCGGAGCGACCCAGGGTCCCGATTCTCCACCCGCAGCCCCCGCACACCGACCAACACCACCCCATGAACATCCTTCTCACGCTCGTTGCGGTCTGTGTCGGCGTCCTCATCGCCGTGCAGCCCGCCCTCAACACGCAACTGGCGCGCTCCCTCGGGCACGCCTACTACGGCGCGTTCACGAACTTCCTCGTGGGGTTCGCCGCGCTCGCCACCATCGGGCTGGTGGTGATCCGGCCGGGCATCCCGAAGGTGTCGACGCTCGCGGGGGCGCCCTGGTGGTCCTGGCTGGGCGGGCTCCTGGGCGCGACGTTCGTCACGCTCGCGATCCTGCTGCTGCCCCGCCTGGGCGCTGTGCTGATGATCGGCGCGATCCTCGTCGGGCAGCTGCTCGCGGCTGCCGCGATCGATCAGCTCGGCCTGCTCGGCGTCAAGCAGCAGTCGATCACGCCGATGCGCCTCGTGGGCATTCTGGTGCTGCTCGCGGGGCTGGTTCTCGTTCAACTGGGCGCGCCGAGCGGCACCGCGGGCGTGGAGCCGAGCGAAGCCGCAAGCGCGGATTAGCGACGCCGACGCATCGCCGCCACTCCGGCGAAGCCGAGCAGAGTGGCCGAGATTGCATGCTGACGCGCTGCGTGGTCGCTGCGTACTGCGCCGGTACAGTGATCTGCACAACGCCACGAGGACCACCATGAACAGCCTCACAATGATCGTCCAGCTTCTCGGCGGGCTCGCGCTCTTCCTCTACGGGATGGAGAAGATGACCGACGGGCTCAAGGCGGCGGCGGGCAAGCAGATGAACGCCCTGCTCTCGAAGCTGACCACCAACCGGGTCATGGGGGCGATCACCGGCATGCTGGTAACCGCCGTGATCCAGTCGTCGTCGGTCACCACCGTGCTCGTCGTCGGCTTCGTGAGCGCGGGCCTCATGTCGCTGGTGCAGTCGGTGGGCGTCATCTTCGGGGCCAACGTCGGCACGACGATCACGGCGCAGATCGTGGCGTTCAACATGACGGCGCTCGCTCTGCCGCTCATCACGATCGGTTTCGGGATGGGCTTTATCTGGAAGAATGGGACCGCGCGCCACTACGGCGCCATGCTCATGGGGCTGGGCCTCATCTTTTACGGCATGGCGGCCATGGGCGGGGCGATGTCGCCCCTGCGTACGAACCCGCAGTTCGCCGAGTTCATGCAGTCGCTCACGAACCCGTTCCTGGGGATGCTCGCGGGCGCTGTGTTCACGGCGCTCGTGCAGTCATCGTCGGCGACGATCGGACTCGCGGTGGTGATGGCCACGCAGGGGCTCATTCCCTTGCCCGCCGGCATCGCGCTCGTGTTCGGCGCGAAGATCGGCACGTGCGTGACCGCGCTGCTGGCGGCGATCGGCAAGCCGCAGGAAGCGAAGCGTGCCGCGGCGATCCATGTGCTGTTCAATCTGGCTGGGGCGATGGTCTGGCTGCCGTTCATCGATCAGCTGGCGGCGATCGCTGCGTGGGTGTCGCCGGCCGCGACCGAATTGGAAGGCGTCGAGCGCATGGCCGAGGAGGTCCCCCGGCAGATCGCCAACGCGGCAACGATCTGGGCGTGCGCCAACGCGATCGTGTTCCTGCCCTTCAGCGGCGTGTTCGCCTGGCTCGCCGGCCGGATCGTGCCGGAGCGCGCGTCCGCCGGACGCGTGATCGTCGAGGCGAAGTACCTCGATGATGCGCTGCTGCAGGTGCCGTCGATGGCGCTCGAACGTGCCCGCATGGAGCTCGGGCACATGGCCGAGATCGTGGAGAACATGCTGGCGAAGCTGGAAGCGGTGTTCGAGAGCGGGGACTCGACCGCGGTGTCGCAGCAGCACGACCAGGTCGTCGTGCTCCGCGATGCGATTCTCGCGTTCCTGCAGAAGGCCGGGCGCCGGGAGATGACCGACGCCGAAGCCGACGAACTCGCGAGGCTCGTCGCTGCGACGAGCGAGATCGAGGAGATGAGCGGCGCCATCGGACGCGAGCTCGCGCCTCTCGCCGAGACGTTCCGGCAGGCCAGTCTCACACCATCGGAGGACACGCGCACGCGCCTGCGGCAGCTTCGTGAGGCGATGGATGAAGCGGCCCGTTCGGCCCTCCTCGCGCTGGTCGAGATGGATGAGCGTGCGGCCCAGCGGGTGGTGGCGAACCACGCGAAGTTCCGGACACTCGGGGCGGAGCTCAGCCGCCTCCAAGCCGAGCGTCTGGCTGAGGACGATCCGGAGCGCCTCCTGAAGCACCGCATGCAGATCGATGTGCTCGACAAACTCCGGCGTGTCTACCGATGCGCCGAGCACATGGCGATCTCGGTCCTGCCGAGAGGGGCCCTCGCCGGCGAGATCTCCGGTTAGTCGGCGCGTCGTCCGCTCAGCTCGGCACAGGTCCGACAGGATCCCGGCCTGTCGGTGTCACGCCCCTTCGCCCTCTTCAGACCCCCGGCTCCCGGCGAGCGCGGGGTAGACCAGCCCCGCGAGCGCCGCTCCGAGAAGGGGTGCGACCCAGAACAACCAGAGCTGGCTGATCGCCCAGCCGCCGACGAAGAACGCGGGAGCCGTGCTGCGCGCAGGGTTGACCGAGAGGTTCGTCACCGGGATCCCGATCAGGTGGATCAGCGTGAGCCCCAAGCCGATCGCGATCGGCGCGAAGCCCGCGGGTGCTCTCGAGTCCGTGGCGCCCAGGATGATGATCAGGAAGAAGAAGGTCAGGACGATCTCGGCGACAAGCGCGGCGACCATGGAGTAGCCGCCAGGGGAGTGGTCGCCGTAGCCGTTGGCGGCGAAGCCGCTGGCCACGACATCGAAGCCCGGCTTGCCCGTTGCGATGACATACAGAACCGCGGCCCCGGCGATGCCGCCGATGAGTTGGCCGATCACGTACGCCGGGAGTTCCTTGGCGGGGAAGCGCCCGCCGATCACGAGGCCGAGCGAGACCGCCGGGTTGAGGTGGCAGCCGGAGATGTGGCCGATGGCGTAGGCCATGGTCATGACCGTGAGCCCGAACGCCAGCGCGACGCCGACGAACGCGATCCCGAGATTGATGCCGGCGTCGTCGACGAACATCGCAGCGAGGACCGCCGACCCGCACCCGCCGAAGACGAGCCAGAACGTTCCGATGCTTTCCGCCAGCGTCCGATTCACGAGTTTCATGACGTCGATCGCTCCCTTCTGGTGGAATCACGCGCGATGTTGAACGGCACAGACCGCCGGGCCCCGGCGTGATGATCGGTCGATCGACCGAACCCACGAACCACGCTCACTCGGCTCACCCGCTCCATGGGGTGGCCGCACTGGGCCGCGCACTATCCGATCTTCGGCTGGATCGCCGGTTCGACTGTTGGAACGACCGGACGCCAGCCTCGGGCGATGCTCCGATGGGCCTGGGACGGCGCGGAAACGACTCGCGAGCGGTGCTACGGTTCGGTTTCGAGAGGATCCACACACAATGGACAGACGTCTCTTCTGCCAGTCCGCCGTGGCGACCGGGGTCGCCCTGGCCAGCGCGGCCAGCCGGGGATTCGCCCAATCTTCCCAGGCTGGTCGCCCGATCGACGAACCGAACCTCTTCACGCCGCTCGAGCTGCGGGGAGTGACCCTGCGCAATCGGATCGCGATGTCGCCGATGTGCCAGTACGCCAGCGAAGACGGATTCGCGAACGAATGGCATCTCGCGCATCACGCGGCCCGCGCGGTCGGCGGCGCCGGGTTGCTGATGGCGGAGGCCACGGGCGTGGAGCCGGAGGGACGCATCACGCCCAACTGCCTGGGCATCTGGAAGGACGAGCACGTTCCGGCGTTGCGCCGGGTGACGGACTTCGTGCGCGAGCACGGGTCGGTGCCGGGTATTCAGCTGGCCCACGCCGGCGTCAAGTCCTCGCGGCACGGCCCGCTCCACCCCACGCCGAACGCGTATGTGCCGCTCGATGAAGGCGGCTGGATGCCGGTCGGTCCGACCGCGAAGCGATTCCGCTCGGACGGCCCGGTGCCGCACGAGCTGACGATCGACGAGATCCGCGCGATCACCGGGTCCTTTGCGGCGGCGGCGCAGCGTTCGATCGCCGCTGGGTTCGGCGTGGTCGAGCTGCACTTTGCGCACGGGTACCTCGGCCACAGCTTCCTCTCGCCGCTCATGAACGACCGGACGGATGACTACGGCGGCTCGTTCGACAACCGGGTGCGCTTCCTGCTCGAGACGGCACGCGCCGTCCGGCGGGCGCTTCCCGAGGACGCCCCGCTGTTCGTGCGCCTGTCGTGCACCGATTGGGTCGAGGGCGGCTGGACCATCGACGACTCGGTGAAGGCGTCGAGTCTGCTCGCGGAAGAAGGCGTGGATCTCATCGACTGCTCAACCGGCGGCGCGACGCGGAACGCCAACATCCCGGTCGGCCCGGACTACCAGGTTCCGTTCGCCGAGCAGATCCGACGCGAGGCCGGGATCGCGACGGGCGCCGTCGGGCTCATCACCGAGCCCGCGCAGGCCGAAGCGATCATCGCCGAGGGGCGCGCTGACCTGATCCTGATGGGTCGCCAGTTCCTGCGTGAGCCGCACTGGGCGCACCGCGCCTGGGTCGAGTTCAAGTCGGAGACGCCGCCACCGATCGCGAAGGAGTACGCGTGGGCCCTGGCGGAGACCCGCCGGAAGTGACGTAAGGCGCCGGCCGATCAAGCCGGCGGATTGACCGCCTCGTACACCGCGCTGACGTCGTGCCCGCCCAGCCCCATTGACGCGGCCTTGGCGTAGACGTCTCGGATTGCGCGCATCACGGCCGTCTCCAGGCCCAGGCGCTCGGCAAAGTCCACGGCCTGGTCCACGGAGAGGATCATGTTGTCGATCGTCCAGCTCCCGCTGCCGTAGTCGCGCCGGATCATCTCGGGGATGATGTCGGCGGCTCCGGTGATCGCGAGGGTCGGATTGTCCGACAGCATGGAGCATGCGACGTCTGTCGGCAGCCCGAGCTTCTCGAACGCGGCGACCGGGTAGGTCATCGCGATCGTCATGAACATGTAGGACAGCCAGAGCGACATCTGCGCCTTGGACGCGTTCCCCACGGCGCCGACATCGTGCACGCGCGGGCCGAGTTGGGCGAAGATCTCGCGCCAGCGCTCGGCGTGCCCGTCCGCGCAGGCGATGATGAACTCCGACCGTCGCTCCTGGACCTGTTCGGGGTAGGTGCCGATGGCCACCTCGGAATAGTGACCCCCCGCCGCCGTGACGTCGCGCGCGAGCGAAAGGGTCTCTTCGGGCGACATCGCCGCGGCGCTGATGAGAGCCCGCCCCGCCAGAGACGGCTTCGTGTCCTCGGCGAACAGCGTGCTCCGCGTGCTCGCCTCGTCGAGCAGCACCGCGATCGTGAAGTCCGACGCAGCGATCGCGTCACCGGCGCTCTCCGCGACAGCGGCGCCGATTGCTGCCAGCGGCTCCGTCTTCTCCCGCGTGCGATTGAACACCGTCAGGGTGTGCCCTGCGTCGATCAGACCGCTCGCGATCGCCGATCCCATATTCCCCGTGCCGATGACCGAGATGTCCATGACGCGTCCTTTCTCGAGAGGCGGCAATGGAGTCAGTTCTTCCCGGACACGCGATCCCAGAACTCTGCGCGGTCGTTCGTGCGCGGGAAGGGACCCGACGGCACTTCCGCGCCGAGGAACTCGCAGAGCGGCTCCCACCCTTCGCGCACCTGGAACACGAGCAGCTGATCGCTCGGGATCGTGCTCCGCACGGCGTCGTTGTGGGCCTGGAACGCGTCGATCAATCCGTCGCGATCGAGGCCGGTTGGGAAGCCCGTCTTGGCGATCACTCCGGCGCACATCTCCAGCCACTCGGTCATCTCGGGCGGCGCGTCGTCGCGATTGGAGAGCAGGGTGAAGATCGTCGAACCAAAGCTGTCCGCCCAGCTCTCGGGGCTGCGGTGCGTCAGCACGAACTTGGCCGACGGATAGGCCGCATGCAGCTCGCGGAAGAACCCGGCGGTGGGCCAGTCGACGGCGCTGGCGTAGCCGTCGTAGATCGCTTGCCAGTCGGGGCTCCCGCTCAGCGCCGACGACCAGAGGGGCACCTGGACGGGCATCTTTTGGAGGACTTCCTCCATGTGGTGGCACGGACCCGCGCCGAGCTGCTCGAGGGCGAGCTTGAGCGAGTACGTGCCGGTGCGACCGACGCCGGTGCCGATGACATTCATGGTCATTCCCGAGTTCTCCTCACACGTGTTCGATTGCGCGACCCACTGCACGCCGATGCGCTCGATCGGACTCATCGCTGATGCTGAAGCGTACCGCTGGGCGAATGCGGATGCGCCGAAGCGATCCACGCCGGGGAGGCGCGTTTCACGGAAGACTGGGCTCGTCATTGGTCGACGGCTCGGCCAAGCCATCGCGGAATCTGCGCGACGCAGCGCAACGTGGCGCAATCCGATGCGCAAGCCCAAAACGAGAACCGCCCTCGGCGGTACGCCAAGGGCTGTTTACAAGCGAGGCCGACGGGGCTCCAACCCGCAATCTCCGGAGCGACGGTCTCAGGGACGAAGCCCTGAGAGGCTCTGGGCGTAGATCTGGAGGACCGGATTGGGGTGGAATCCGGCAGGTCAGACTGGCCCGTTCGACACACCGTGGCGCGTGTGCGCGAGCACCAGTCGCAACAGCGCCCAAGCGAGCCCGGACACGGCTGTGGCGACAACGAAGAGCACGAAGTCGGGTTGGTACACCCGCAGAGTTGCCAGCGATACTCCGAAGAGGCGGGGCATCACCACGACGAGGAACCACGCAAGACCACCCATCGCGATGAGCGGAAACCACAGGCTGAACAACCCGAATCGGCTCTCCCTCTTCTTTCGCAGAGCCGGCCGTGCGCGCCAGGACACCACTGCCAACAGAAGGAACAGAGGAGGCGAAAGGGCGATCGACAGGTAGAGCGTCCTTGGTCCCCATCGCGATCCATCATCATCATGGGGCTGTCCCAGGGAGCGCGCCGCGACGCCTCCGATGAGGTACCAGGTATCGCTGAAGCCGAAGCCGCTATTGGCGTTGACCATGACGGCCACCGCGCGTCCCCGCGCCGGATCGAGCGAGGCCAGAGCCTCCGCTCCGGGCACCAGGCCGGTGTGGTACACGATCCCTCTATGCGTATCGATGGACCAGCCCAGGCCGTAATACGGTGAGAGCGGGCCCGATGGCTGCATCATGCGCGCCTTGCCCGCACCGCTGAGAATGTCGTCCTCCGGGTTGAGCCACATAGCCAGGTACAGCGCCATGTCAGAAGCGCTTGCGGTGATGCCTCCGGAGGGAGCGTTGATCCGGTCAGGGTGGGGTTCGCCTCCGGTGCGCACGCCACCGAACCAGGGACGATGCCCGATCGCAATATCGTCAGGAACACCCACTCCGCCGACCGAGGTGTTGGTCATGCCCAGCGGCTCGAGAATGTGGAGTGCTACATACTCCGCGTAGTTCTGGCCGCTCACTCGCTCGATGACCGCGCCAAGGACTCGATAGTTCGCGTTGGAGTACTCCCAAAGGGTGCCCGGCGCGTTCTCCGGCTGAAGCCGCGCAAGGAATGCTGCGTTCTCTCCGAGAGCGGTCGGTGACGAGGACCCGCCGGCACGACCGCTGTGGCCCTGCTGCGTCGAATAGCCACTTGTATGGTTCAGCAGTTGGAGGATCGTAATGTCCTTTGCGGGCCCTTCCGCAAAGGCCTCCAGGTACGTCGACACGCGAGCATCCAGCTGGACCCTGCCCGCTTCGATCAATTGCATGATCGCAAGCGCGGTGAAGCTCTTGGAAACCGAGCCAAGCGGGAACTGTGTGTCGGCGGTGACATCGCGGTCGCCGCCCTTGCGAGCTTTGCCCGCAGCGTGTGCCACAGACTCTCCGCCGTCGACGATGGCGTAGGCGACCGCGGGCGCGGCGCTGCCGGGCAGCTGGGCTTTGACAAAGGCATCCACCTGATCGGTTTCCAGCGCAGCGGCGGGCGCGCTCGCCGAGACACTAGCCGCGAGCGCAACAAGAACCGTCCACATCCGCGTCAGACGAGTTCTGGTGGAAGGAGTACTCAGCATGATGAACAGACACAGATGTGCACGGACCGGCGCCAGCGGGGCGAGTATACCTGCGGCGTCATTGACGCAAAGATGATCCGAGCCGAGCGCCCGGCGGCATTGAGTTGGACTCGCCGCGCATGGCGAATCCACAACGCCTGATCCACTCACACTCCGGTCGTCCGACAGGCCGCCGGCCGAGAGAGACTGGAGACCACCGCACTTCCCCGCAACAGGCCCGCAACAGGCCCGGCGAACGGAGCGCACAACGGCACGTCTGGGCGCGCCTCGTGCAAAACGAACAACCGCGTTTCGAGGTCCAGCGACCTGGAAACGCGGCTGAGAAGCGAGGCGGACGGGACTCGAACCCGCAACCACCGGATCGACAGTCCGGCACTCTAACCAATTGAGCTACCGCCCCTTACGTGCATTGCCGCCGCTGACGGCGGGCGCCCGAAGGGCATTCCCCGACCTGGATCGGGCCCCGAAATGTAGCCTCAGACCGGCTGGTGTCAAGCCCGGCGACCCCGAGGGCCGGGAGGGGCCATCCCGCTCGCCGCCCGGGGCCGATCGATCCGGCCTCAGTAGTCGATATTCGCCCACGGCTCGCCGAGCAGGAAGCCGCCCGCGGCATCGGTGACGAACTGCACCGTCGCGTGCTCGTTGCCGGCGTTGATGGTGAAGACGCCTGACGTCGTCGAGTTGCGCACGATCAGGGAGCCCGGGGCGCCGCCGTCGACGTCGGTGCCGAAGCCGCTGGTGTTGTCGCTCGTGTTGTTGGAGTCGATGCGCGAGTAGTCGCTGTTGACGTAGATGCCGGTGTCGTTCCTCGCGGCGTTGCAGCCGAACACGTAGACCGACTCGGCGAGCACGTTGATGCCGTTGGCGGAATTCGAGGTCGCCTGGCTGAAGCTCAGCTTGTGCCCGTCTCCGCCGGAGACGAACTCGTAGCCGTCCGAGCTGTTGGCGAGCGCGCTGCAATTGTGGATCGACGAGCCGGTGCCGCTGATCCGGAATCCGTCCGTGTTGAGCGTGGCGTTGCAGCCGGTGAATGCGATGCCGGCCGAAGCCGCGGTGAACCCGTTGCCGGTGTTGTTGCTCGAAGTGGTGCCGACGACGGATCCGGGGCCGCTTGTGAACAACACGCCGTCGCCGCCGTTGTTTGATGCGAGAGAGCCGGAGATCGCTCCGTCGGGGCTCAGGATCGCGATGCCGTCGCCCGCGTTGCCGTGGGCCACGCAGTTGTTGACCGTGGTGTCGCCGAACAGGGCGAATCCACGCTCGCCGTTGTCGTTGCTGACGCAGTTCATCACGGCCGATGGGCTGGAGAGCGAGACCCCCGCGAGGGTGTTGTTGCTCGACGTGCAGCCGGTAAGCGCAGTCGCGCCGGCCACCGAGAACCCGAGCCCGCCGTTGAACTCCGCGGCGCAGGCCTCGAACACCGATCCCGACGCGGACTGGAACCCGTCGAGCGTGTTGTTGAACGCGGCGCAGCCGGTGAACGACGCGCCTCCGGCTGCGCCGTTGTCGAAGCCGGAGCCGGCGTTGTTCGCTGAGGCGCAGGCGTGCACGGCCGTGCCGTCGCCGGCGAAGATGCCGGCCTCAGCGCCGTTCTGGCGTGCGGTGCAACCGATGATCGCGCCGCCGTCACCGGTCAGGATGCCTACCCCGTCGTTGAGGTACACCGAGCATGCGACGATGGAGCTGTTGGGGCCGGCGACGATGCCGCGGGCGCCGTTGTCGATCGCCGTGCTCTCGCTGACGACGCTATCGGCCCCGACGTCCATGCCGTTGAGGAAGTTGTCGATCGCCTGGCAGCCGCGCACGAGGGAGCGGTTGCCGGCGTCGAGCCCGGCGCCGCCGTTCTGCACGAAGGTGAGATCGGTGAAGCGGCAGTGCTGCGCGGCCGACCCATCGATGCCGATGCCGCCGGAGCCCCGGATCGTGCCGTCCTTGATGGTGATGTTGCGGTACGGTGCGAGGATCTGGATGGCGTTTGTGAACAGGAACGGGATCGTACCGTTGCTGATCGTGAATCCCCGCAGGTCGAGCGTGACGTCGGAGGAGCGCACGGTGATGGCGATCGCGGCCCCGCCGTCGGCGACGATGTTGTCGGTGAGGAAGTAGGACCCCGGGGAGTTGATGGTGATCGGGATGTCCTGGGGCCGAATCGGCGTGCGGGGCTCGACCTCGTCGAGGGGCAGCATGGTCGGAGCAACCGGCCCGGCGGGCGGCGCGAGATCGCCGGCGCCCGCAACCATCGACAAGCCAAGCACTACCGCGCCGGCCACGCTCATCTTCGCGATCCTGGACATGATTGGCTCCCTTTGGCCTCGGGGCGGCGGTCTGCAGCCGCGCGTCGGGCCTTTGCTGGAGTATGCCACCGGGATGCGGGATGGGGAGAGGGCTGCGGAATGGCAGGGTTGCGGGCGTCCCTATTTGCCCTCGAACCAGTTTTTGCCCACGAAGCCCTCCACCTTCAAGGGCACGCGAAGCTCCATGGCGGCTTCCATGCGCGCCTCAATCAGAGACCGGGCCTCAGCGGCGACGTCCTCCGTCGCCTCGAACACCAGTTCGTCGTGGATCTGCAGCAGCATCTTCACACCGGGGATCTCAGGCGCCCCGCCGCCCCGCCGATGGGAGGCGTGCTCGCTGAGGCGGGCGTGGAGGTCGACCATCGCCAGCTTGATCAGGTCGGCCGCGGAGCCCTGCACCACGGAATTGATCGCGACGCGCTCGGCCATCGAGCGCTCGTTTGGGTTGCGCGACCCGATGCCGCTGACGGCGCGCCGGCGCCCCATCATCGTTTCGACGTAGCCCATGCGCTGCGCCTGGTCGATGCACTCCTGCAGGAAGGTGGCGATGCCGCTGAAGCGCTTCTTGTAGCTGTCGATGATCTCGGTCGCCTCGGCGTTCTCAATGCCCAAACGACGGGCGAGGCCGAAGGGGGTGATGCCGTAGACGATCCCGAAGTTGACCATCTTCGCGCCGTTCCGCTGCTCCTTGGTGACCTTGTCGAGCGCCACGCCGTGGATCTGCGCGGCAACGGCCGTGTGGATGTCCTGGTCCTCGTCGAACGCCTTGATGAGCTCCGGATCGCGGGAGAGGTGCGCCAGCAGGCGCAGCTCGATCTGGGAATAGTCGGCGCCGATGAGTACGCTGCCCTCGGGCGCGACGAACGCCTTGCGGATCTCGCGACCGATGTCGGTGCGGATCGGGATGTTCTGCAGGTTGGGGTCCGACGAGCTGAGCCTGCCGGTCGCGGCGCCGGTCTGGTTGAACGACGAGTGGACGCGCTTCGTTTCCGGGTTGATCTCGTCCTTCAGGGCGCTGAGGTATGTCCCGACGAGCTTGGTGAGCTGGCGGTACTCGACGATGAGCTGGGGCACCTCGGACTCGACAGCCGGGTCCTGGGCGAGCTTCTCGAGCACCTCGACATCGGTCGAGAACCCGGTCTTGGTCTTCTTGATCGGCTTGATGCCCAGTCCGGGCGGCTCGGCGTCGGGCGCGTTGAACAGCGCCTGGCTGAGCTGTTTGGGCGAGTCGGGGTTGAACGGGTGGGGCGAGGCATCGGCGATCGCGGAGCGCAGCTCTTCGATGCGCGTGTTGAGGCGGGCCTCCTGGCGCCCGAGCTCCTCCGGGTCGACGATGATGCCGTTCCATTCGAGCTCGGCGAGCACCTCGACGAGGGGCATCTCGAGGTCTTCGAACAGCTTCGAGAGCTTCATCGCCCGTACCTGGGGCGCCATCGTGTCGTGGAGCTGGAGCGAGACGTCTGCGTCTTCCGACGCGTAGGGCGTGGCGCGATCGAGGGTGACCGTGTCGAAGGTGCGCTGGTGCTTGCCCTTGCCGATGAGCTCGCTGATGGGGATGTTGCTCCGCCCGAGCAGGGCCATCGCGAGATTGTCCATCGAATGGCTGGAGCGGGCCGAATCGATGAGGAAGCTCGAGACCATCGAGTCGAAGAGCTTGCCGCCGGCGCCGCGCACCTCGATGCCGCAGCGCCGGAGAACGAGCATGTCGTACTTGAGGTTGTGGCCGCACTTGGCGCGCTCGGGGTCTTCGAGCAGCGGGCCGATCGCGCCGAGCACCTGCTCCTCGCTGAGGTGCTTCTCTCCCTCGGGGAGCATCGTGGGGATGTAGAAGCCTGTGCCGGATTCGGCCGAGACGCTGACCCCGCAGAGCTCGGCGCGCATGGGCGAGAGGCTGGTGGTCTCGGTGTCGAAGGCGAAGACCTCGGCGCCCTTCAGCGTCTTGACGAGCGCGTCGAGGGCCTTTTTGGTCGTAATCGCCTTGTAGTCGCCCTTTGCGGCACGGACCGGCTCGTCGCCGTCGAGGTGGGAGAAGAGGCCGTCGGCGACCTGTGCCGAGGGCTTGGGCGCCTTGTCTTCGTCGGCAGCGTCCTCGCCCCCCACCATTGCGCGGACGTCTTCCTGGTAGCGATTGAACCCGAGTTCCTTGAGCACGGGCAGGAGGCGTTCGAGGCCGAACCCGCTGGTCTGTGCGCTGGCGAGGTCGAAGTCGAGGGGCACGTCGTGGCGCAGCGTCACCAGGGTCTTGGAGAGCGGGAGGTGCTCGGCCGCGGCACGGATCTTCTCGCCGCGCTTGCCCTTGATCTCGCCCGCGTGCTCGAGGAGGTTCTCGAGGGTGCCGTACTGCTCGATGAGCTGCGCCGCGGTCTTGGGGCCGACGCCGTCGACGCCCGGCACGTTGTCGACGGTGTCGCCCATGAGCGCGAGCATGTCGATCACCTGCTCCGGGGTGATCTTCTTCTCTTCCTTGAGGCGATCGACGTCCATCAGGTCTTCGGAGTGGACGTCGAACATCTCGACGCGCCCCGCTTCGAGCAGCTGCTGGAGGTCCTTGTCCTTGGAGACGAGGCGGATCCTGACCTCCTCGCCGGCCTCGTCCTTGAGGCGCGTCGCGATGGTCGCCAGCACATCGTCGGCCTCGAAGCCGGGCACACCGATGACGGGAACGCCCATCTCTTCGAGCACGCTCACGCAGCGCCCGATCTGGGGGCGCAGCGCCTCGGGCATGGCGTCGCGGTTCTGCTTGTACTCGGGGTACAGCTCGCTGCGGAACGTCTCGGTGTCGCCCCCGACGTCGATCGCCACGGCGACGAAGTCGGGCTTCAGCTCCCGGAGCATCTTGAGGAACATGCCGACGAAGCCGTAGGTGGCGTTGGTCGGTTCCTTCGTGACCGGCGACGACATGGGCGTGCGGATGGCGTGGAAGGCGCGGAAGAACTGGGCGTGGCCGTCGATGAGGTAGAGGGTCTTCACGACTCGCTCGCGATGGCGTGCAGTTCTCCCAGCCTCGACTCGTAGGCGGCGCTCATCTCCACGTCGCGCCTGCCCATCACCGTCTTGGCGACCTCGACGAACTTGCTGAGGCGATAGGCCTGGCGGCGCTCGTCGGTGATCCACTCGAAGCGCCCGAGGGTGGTCGGGGGCGTGGCCTGGGCGATCATCGCGCCGGTACCGAACACGCTGCCGGTCATGATGCGCGTCATGATGGCGGTCTTGACGTGGTCGCCGATGATCGCGCCGAGGTACATCATGCCGCTGCGCTCGCGCGGGGCTCCCGGCTCTTCGCAGCAGACGATCTCGCCGTAGGTGTTCAGCAGGTTGGAATTGGTGGTGCCGGCGCCGAGGTTGGCCCACTCGCCGACCCAAGAATCGCCGAGGTGGCCGTCGTGGGCCTTGTTGGCGTAGCCCTGGAAGATGGTCCCCCCCACTTCGCCGGCGACCTTGCACACGGGACCGATGGCGGTGTTCGCCTTCACGAGCGTCTTCTCGATGACCGTCGAACCGCGTCCGATGAACGCGGGGCCGACGATGACGGCGCCGGGTCGCACGACCGCCTCGGGAGCGACCACGACCGGGCCGTTCTCGGCGTCGATCACGACCGAGGGGCTCACCGACGCGCTCGGGTCGATGCGCACCGCCTCGGGATTGATGATCGTGACGCCGTCGGGAGTCTCGGTCTCGTCGGTCTGGAGCAGCACCGCCAGATCGAAGGCGAGCGCCTCGTTGCGATGCCGGATCACGTCCCACGGACGATCGAGCAGCATGGCGCCGTCGGCCTCGTAGACCGCCACGTCGTCGGCGAGTTCGTCCTGCTCGAGGAACGCAAGGCCCGCTTCGGCGCTGAGCCGGGCGCAGAGCACGGCCCCCGTCGCGCCGTCGACGAGCACCTCGCCCGCGGACTCGGGGATGTCCTCCGGCCCGAGCAGCACGCAGCGCCCGTTCATGAGCACCATCTCGTCGGAGTCGACCTCGCCCTCGGGGATCTCCACACGCTCGCCGACGAGCTCGGCGACGCCGTCGAGAGCCGCGAAGCCTCCGAACGAGCAGCCGGCGGCTTCGAGCACCAGCTCGTGTCGCTTCAGCGTGGTGAGCGCCCCGGTGCGCACCTCGAAGGAGGCCCGGAGGTCGGTCAGGGGCCCCAGATCGGCCCGCCCGTCGTCGAACACGATGCCCAGCGCCATGCGCCGAGTGTACAGGACCGCTCGCCCGCTAGACTCCGCCCATGGGTTCCGGGCCGGCCATCCTGTTCGACCTCGACGGCGTCCTGGCCGACACCGAGCCGGTGCACGGGCGGGCGATCGACGCGGTCCTGGCGACCATGGGCGAGGACGCTCACGAATTCGAGCCCGGTCTGTGCGACGAGGTGATCTTCTCGCGCGCGCTGCCGGGCGCTCCGGCCCCGGAGATCCGCCGGGCGATGCAAGCCAAGGCCGGTGTATTCATCGACATGATCCGCGAGGACGGTGCGCCGGAATACCCGGGCGTCACCGGGTTGGTCCGGGCACTGGCAGGAGAGGTCCCGCTGGGCGTGTGCTCGTCGTCGCAGCGCGCCGAGATCGACGCGGTGCTCGAGAGCCTGGGTGTCACGGGGTGCTTCCGCACGATCACCGGGTTCGAAGACGTGGAGCGGACCAAGCCCGATCCGCAGCCCTACCGGCTCGCGGCTGCGTCGCTCGGTTTCGAGGCGAGCGGGTGCATCGCCATCGAGGACAGCCCGACGGGCCTGCGAGCCGCTCTCGACGCGGGATGCCGCACGCTCGCGCTGACGCACACGACGGATCGCGAGCACCTGATCGGTGCGCACCGGATCGTCGGCAGGCTCGGCGACCTGAGCGCCGAGGAGATCCTCGGGCTGGTCTCGACCTGAGACTCAGTCGGAGGCTTCGCCGGAGCCGCGTCCCGTGGTCGCGCCGTCGAGTTCTTCCATGATCGCGTCGGAAGCCGGGCGCTCCTGCTGCAAACGCGCGGCAACGCTTTCGGCCTCTCGCCACACGCGCAGCACGTTCTCCCCGAGCAGGCCACGGATCTCGTCGTCGCTCCAGCCGCGCCGGAGCATCTCCACGATCAGGTCGGGGAACGTCGAGACGTCTTCCAGGCCGACGGGCAGCGAGCGGATGCCGTCGTAGTCGGACCCGATGCCGACGCACGAGGCGCCGGCGACGGCGCGGACGTGATCGATGTGGTCGGCGACGTCGGCGAGCGTGGCCTTGGGGCCGGGGTTGGCCTCGGCCCATTCGCCGGCGGCTCGGCGGGCGCCCTCGATGTCCCCGGGATTGGCCTCGAGGTATCGGGCCCGCTCGGCGTCGTAGAGTTCGCCGTAGGCCGCCACGTCTTCGTTGATGTAGGACGGCACAAACGTCACCATCACCACGCCCCGGGTGTCTCGCACGCGCTCGAGCACGTCGTCGGGAACGTTGCGCGGGTGGTCGGTGAGCGCCTTGCACGACGAGTGGGAGAAGATGACGGGCGCCTCGGAGACGTCGAGGGCGTCGTGCATCGTGGCCTCGGAGACGTGCGAGAGATCGACGAGCATTCCCAGGCGATTCATCTCGCGGATGACTTCTTTGCCGAACGGGCTGAGCCCATCATTCATCGGATCGTCGGTGGCCGAGTCCGCCCAGAGCGTGTTCTTGCTGTGGGTGATCGTCATGTAGCGCGCACCGAGCGCGTAGGTCGCCCGGAGCGCACCGAGCGAGTTACCGATGGAGTGGCCGCCCTCCATCCCGATCATGGAGGCGATCTTGCCGCTCTTGAAGATGCGTTCGACGTCGTCGGGCGTCAGGGCGATCTCGAGATCGGCCGGGTATCGCGCGGCGAGCCTGTGCACGAGGTCGATCTGCTCAACGACGGTGCGCACATCGCCCGGCGTGCCGCCCCCGAGGCCGATGGGGATGTAGACGCTCCAGAACTGGGCGCCGACGCGTCCGGCGCGCAACCTGGGGATGTCCGTGTGCGTGGGCCTCTCCATGCCGGAGAGATCCTGTGAGATGTCGAGTTCGGCGATCTGGTTATCGACTCGCCCCCGGAATTGCCACGGCAGGTCGTTGTGCCCGTCGATGAGCGGGGTCTCGCTCATCAGACGCAACGCCCGCTCGCGCAGGGCGCCTTCGTCCTGCTGGGCGCTGGCCGGGCCGGTCGATGCGAGGATCGCGGCGCACGCCAGGGTGCAGCCGGTGAGCAGTCGGTTCATAGTGCCGCCTCCGCGTGATCGGACGGGCGCGCTCGGGCGCGCCGTAACAGGCCGATCATACTCTTGGCGACCAAGGTCGAACGGGGACGATTGGGAGCTCAGCCGCCCGAGGCGCTCTCGAACTCGCGGAGATTCTCGAGCAGCGCATCGCGGAAGTCGCCGCCGGGGGCAAGCTCGACGGCGCGGCGCTGCGTCTCGACGGCGGCCTCGAACTCTCCGCTTTCGAATTGCACGCGGGCCAGGGTGTCGAGCACGTTGGCGTCGGAGCCCTTGGTCAGCTCGACGGCCCGGCTCGCCATCCTCCCGGCGATCTCGAGATCCCGGTTCTCGTCGGCGATGCTGTCGCTCGTCGCGATCTGGAACGCGAACGAGCTCAGGTGGATCGCCTGATCCGAGAGCTCCTCGGCGAGCATGCGCTCGGCGAACCTCCGCGCGAGCTCCGGTTCGGCGTTGCGCTCGAGCAGGAGGTAGTAGTGCAGGCCGGCGACGCTGCCGAACAGCTCCGGGCTCAGGCCGAGCAGTTCCTTCGTGATCTCAAGCTGACGCGAAACGTTGTCGGCTTCGTACGCCTCCTGGAACTCCTGGCGCAGCACGCGCGACTGCGCCAGTGCGCGGTCTCGGGCTGCCTTCTCTTCGAGATAGGTATCCAACGAGAACTGACCCGAGACGAGCAGTTCGAGCACGCGATCGAGCCCGTTCATCGGGTGATCGATGAACACGATCCGGCCGGTGCCGTCGATGACCATCGCCGTGGGGATGCCGGTCACCCGGGCGGGGTTCAGATACGAGTTGACGATGGCGCCGGCTCGGGAGTCCTCTGCGACCCGGTACTCGAGGGCCTTGCCCGAGTCCTTACGGCGTGTGAGAAACGAACGAGTCGGGACCATGCCGGGGCGGGGCCAGACGGCCACGCCGACGATGTTGACGCCGTCGTCGGCGTAGCGACGCTGGAGGTCGTTCAGGTGCGGGATGCTCTGGATGCAGGGGCCGCACCAGGTCGCCCAGAAGTCCAGGACGTAGATCTGTCCCTCCTGGAACTCGGTGATCTCTTCGCCCTGCAGCCAGGTGACGCCGTTCAGGGGCGGGGCCTGATCGCCCACGCCCAATCCGAACGCCGGGACAGCAAGGACGAGTCCGAGAACAAACGAGACGAGAGATCGCCGGTGCATGGCAGGCTCCTGGTCGGAACGGGATCGAGGCGGGCCGAACTGTAGGCCAACCCCGAGGGCCGCCCGATCATTCGCCGTTTTCGGCCGTTCCCGGCGCCGCCTTGCCCGTGAGCTTGCCGAATCCCTCGCTGATGTGCTGGATAACCAGGTAGAGCATGGGAACCGCCACAACGCTGATGATGGTGGCCGCCACCATCCCGCTGAAGACCGTGGTGCCCAGCGAGATCCGGCTCTCGGCACCGGCCCCGGAGGCCAGCAGCAGCGGGAGCACGCCGAGGATGAAGCTGAACGCCGTCATCAGGATGGCGCGGAAACGCAGGCGGGCGGCGTCGAGGGCGGCATCGAAGATGCTCTTCCCACCCTCACGTTCGACCTTGGCGAACTCGACGATGAGGATCGCGCTCTTGGCCGACAGGCCGATCAGCAGGACGATCCCGATCTGCACATAGGCATCGTTGGCCAGCCCCCCGATCATGAGGCCGGCGACGGCGCCGAGCAGAGCGGTCGGCACGGCGAGCACGACGGACACCGGGATCGACCAACTCTCGTACTGGGCCGCGAGCACGAGGTACACGAGCACGATCGCAAAGATGAAGATGATCGTCGTGCCACCCTGGGCGATCTGCTCCTGGTAGGAGAGGTCGGTCCAGGCGTAGCCCATCGAACTGGGCAGTTCCTCGCCGAGCATCTGCTCGATCAGCGCCATCGTCTGGCCGGAGCTGTAGCCCGGCGCGCCCGAGCCGTTGAGCTTGGCGGCTGGGTACACGTTGAACCTGGTCACGGTCTGGGCGCCGAGGGTCTCCTCGACGTTGAGGAGACTGCCGAGCGGCACCATGCCGCCGTCCGACGTGCGCACGCGGAGCGCGTTGATGTCTTCGGGCTCAGCGCGGAAACGGGCGTCAGCCTGCGCACGCACCTGGAAGATGCGCCCGAGGAACGAGAAGTCGTTGACGTAGGCCGAGCCGAGGAAAGCCCCGAGCGTGTCGAAAACATCCTGCAGAGGGATGCCCATCGTCTTGACCTGCTCGCGGTCGATGTCGGCGTAGAGCTGCGGCACGCGGGCGCTGAACGTCGTGAACATCGCCTGGATCGCCGACTGCGTCTGCGACGTCTGGATCAGCCCCTGCACCACGTTGTCCAGATTCTCCGACCCCGTCGCGGCCTGATCCTGGACGTAGAGCGCAAAACCGCCGGCGTTGCCGACACCGGGCAGCGATGGCGTCAGCAGCGGGACGCCGACCGCCTCCTGGATCTGCCCGAGTTCGCGCCTGAGGTGCGCGACGATGCCGTCCTGATGGAGCTCCGGTGTCGCGCGGTTGTCCCAGTTGTCGAAGATGACGAACGCGGTGCCGCCGTTGGACGAGTTCGACGAATCGAGCAGACTGAAGCCCGCGACGGTGATGCAGTCGGTGACACCCGGCGTGGACAGGGCGATCTCGGAGACGCGCTCCATGACCTTCTCGGTCCGCGCGAACGCGGCGCCGTCGGGCAGCTGGACATTGACGAAGCACCAGCCCTCGTCCTCTTGAGGGACGAAGGCGCTGGGGATCTGGCTGAACCCGTAGCCCGAGAGGACCACGAGACCGAAGAACCCGGCCACACCGAGCGGCGCGATCCGGAGGAACAGGCGAACGATGCGCGTGTACACGTTCGTCGTCGCGTCGAAGGCCTTGTTGAACATCCGGAACGGCAGCGCCGGCTTCTTCGGCGTCGGCCTGAGGATGACACCCGCCAGCGCGGGGCTGAGCGTGAGGGCGTTGATCGAGCTGAACACGGTCGCGATCGCGATCGTCAGCGCGAACTGGCGGAACAGCTGCCCGGTGATGCCCGGCATGGCCGCCGTCGGCAGGAACACCGCCAGCAGCACCAGCGTCGTGGCGATGACGGGCCCGCTGACCTCCTTCATCGCCAGCTCGGCCGCTTCCTTCGGTGTGACGTCGCTCTCGTCGAGGTGTCGCGTCACGTTCTCGACGACGACGATGGCGTCGTCGACCACGATGCCGATCACGAGCACCAGGCCGAACAGCGTCAGGATGTTGAAGCTGAAACCGAGAGCCAGCATGACCGTGAAGGTGCCCACCAGCGAGACCGGGATGGTCAGGGCGGGGATCAGCGTGGCCCGGAAGCTCTGGAGGAACACGTAGACCGTCGCCACAACGAGGATGAGCGCGACGAACAGCGTGATCACCACCTCGGTGATCGAGGCGCGGATGATGTCGGTCGAGTCGTAGACGTTCTGGTACTCGACGTCGACGGGGAACGCCTCGGAGAGGCGGTCCATCGTCCGGATCACCTCGTCGCGCAGCTCGATCGCGTTGGCGCCCGGGAGCTGGTAGATCGCGATCGACGCCGAGGGCAGGCCGTTGTAGAGCGAGTTCTGGACGAGCGACTTGGATCCGAGCTCAACGCGCGCGACGTCGCGGATGCGCGTGAGCTCGCTGCCCTCGCCGCCCTTGATGACGATCTGCTCGAACTGCTCGGGATCCGACAGCCGGCCCTGCGTGTTCACGGTGAACTGGAACGACTGGCCCTCGGGGGCCGGCGGGGCGCCGATGGTGCCCGCGGCTACCTGGACGTTCTGCTCGCGGACGGCGGCGAGCACGTCGTTGGTTGTGATGTCCCGCTGCTCCATCAGCGCGGGGTCGAGCCAGACACGCATGCCGTAGTCGCCGGCGCCGAAGATGAACACGTCGCCGACGCCGGGGACACGCGCGATCTCGTCCTTGATGCGCAGGGTCGCGTAGTTGTTCAGGAAGAGGTCGTCGTAGGTGCCCTCGGGGGAATAGAGGCTCAGGAGCAGCGTGATCTCGACCGATTTCTTCTTGGTCGACACACCCTGACGCATGACCTCTTCGGGCAGCATCGACTGGGCGATCGCGACGCGGTTCTGGACGAGCACCTGCGCCATGTCGACGTCGGTGCCGACGGCGAACGTGACGGTCAGGGTCATCTGTCCGTCGCTGGTGCTCACCGAGGACATGTAGATCATGTCCTCGACGCCGTTGATCTCCTGCTCGAGCGGCGTCGCGACTGTCTCGGCGACGGTTTCGGCGTCGGCACCCGGGTAGCTGGCGGTCACCTCGACGGTCGGCGGGGCGATCTCGGGGTACCGGCTGATCGGCAGGACTGTGCCGGACACCGCGCCGATCAGGGTGATCACGATCGAGATGACGCACGCGAAGATCGGGCGCTGGATGAAGAACTTGCTGAACATCTCGGGCTACTCCCCCGCCTGCTCGGTCGGGGAGACCGGAGCGCCGGGCCGGGCGCGTTGCCAGCCGTTGACGATGACCCTGTCCGTCGCCTCGAGGCCAGCCTCGATAACGCGGCCCTCGGGCACCAGCGGGCCGGTTGTCACGCCGCGTCGTTCGACGATGTTCTCATCATTGACCACCAGCACGTACGAGCCGGCGACGTCGCGCCCGACGATCTCGGGCGGCACGAGCATGGCCTGCCCGGTCGAGCGGGTGACCCGGACCCGGGCGAAGAACCCCGGGAAGAGCTCATTGTCGGCGTTGTCGAATACCGCCCGGAGTTCGATCGTCCCGGTGTTCGGATCGACCGTGTTGGATACGAAGTCGATCCTGCCGATGCCGTCGTGATCACGCCCGTCGGCGAGGGTCAGCAGCACGTCGACCTCATCGCGCCGGTCAGAGTCCCGGCCGTTCTCTTCGACGAGCTGGAGCAAGTCCCGCTCGTTGATGTTGAAGTAGACGTGGATCGGGTCGTAGCTCAGCACGGTCGTGAGCAGCGTCGCCTCGTTGGCGCCGACGAGGTTGCCCGCGTCGACGAGCTCGCGGTTCACGCGCCCGGTGACCGGAGTCTCGATCTGCGTGTAGCTGAGGTTGAGTTCCGCCTCGCGGACCATGGCTTCGGACTCGACCACCGAGCCCGCGGCGGCTTCCTGGTTGGCCTCGGCTTCGAGGACCTCCAGGTCGCTCGCGGCGTCCTGTGCCGCGGCCCGCTGCACGCGCTCGAGGGTGGCCTCCATCAGCGTGAGCGCCGCTCGCGACTGCGCCAGGCGGCCCTGCGCCGACTTCAACTCGGCCTCGAACTGGTCGCGCTCGATCGTGAACAGCAGGTCGCCCTGCTCGACCTCGAGCCCGGGTTCGAATTCGACGGATTCAAGGTAGCCGCGGACACGCGCCCGGATCTCGACGGACTCCAGCGCCTCGAGGCGGCCAGGGCTCTCGAGGAACCGGGTGATCTCCTGCACCTGGGGCGTCGCCACCGTCACTGCCGGGGGAGGCGGCGCGACGAACTCGTTCGACGCCCGGTCGCACGCGCCGAGCGAAGCCGCGAGCGCGCAAAGGCCGCAGAACGTGGCGGATAGGTGAACGCGCCGGGGCGCGAAGCAGACTCTGGGCATTGCAAACCTCCCGAACTCGCGGAATCTCAGCGGGGAGAGTATCGCCCGCCCAGCTTTCTGTCATGGTTCGTGCCCCACGGCGACCGGATCCGCTACCTTGGCCGCCGAGTCATGGCGACGAGGCGTTTCAAGAGGATCTGTGCGCTGGCTGCGGGCGCGACCGTACTCGCGGCCGCCCCCGCATCATCGGGAGAGCCCGGAAGCGTACACCGGCGCCAGATCGATGTGTCGTTCCTCGCGCAGGACGCGCCACCTGAGTCGCCGGCGGCGCGGGGCTCCAAAGAGGCGCCGGCACCCGCGTCCGACGAGTTCGACTGGGTGCAGCTCACGAACGGCGAGTGGGTCAAGGGCGAGATCGTGGAGCTGCTGGACGACACGTTCGTCTTCGACAGCGACGAGTTCGGGGAGCGGGAGATCGACTGGGACGACGTGGCGGCGGTCTACTCGAGCAGGTTCAACCGGCTCGGCCTCCGCGACAGGACGATCGTGCGCGGCGCGATCGTGATCGAGGACGATCTGGTGCGTGTCACCCCGCCCGAGGGCGAGCCGATCGAGTTCGACCGGTCGCAGCTGCGCACGATCGTCCCCGGCCAGCGCACGCTCCGGGGGCTGTGGTCCGGGCGGCTCAGCCTCGGGACGACCCAACGGAGCGGCAACGTCGATCAGCTCGACATCTCCGGCCTCGTGCGCCTTGAGCGCCGCGACGTCTACTCACGTCTCCGGTTCGAGTACACCGGCGAGTACGGCGAGGTCGACGGCGGCAAGACCGCGAACCAGCACACCGCGACGCTGACCTTCGACCGCTACCTCAGCGACCGCTACTTCTGGCGGGTCATCGGCCTGACAGGGTTCCGGGACGAATTCCAGAACATCGATTACCGGTTCACCCCCAGCACGAGCATCGGTTACGACGTGATCGATACCAGCAGGACCGAGTGGACCGTCAACGCCGGTTTCGGTTGGCAGTTCACGCGTTTCATCGATCCGGCGGAAGACGAGGACGACTACGACGACTCGGCGGCCGTCATCCTGGGCAGCCGCTTCGAGTACGAGATCAACAGCCGCGTCGACGTCGGCGCCGAGTTCGACATGACGCTGCTGGTCCCGGAAACCAACGATTTCAACTCTCGCGTGGTCTTGTGGGCGGAGATCGAGATCATCGAGGACTTCGACATCGACGTGCGCTGGACCTGGGACCGCCAGAACAACCCGGTCGAGGGCGACGACGGCGACACCCCGGACCGGGACGATTTCCGTCTGTACGTCGGGGTCGGCTGGAGCTTCTGACCGTCAGCGGGAGACTCGCTCATGAATAGGCAATCCATTGTCATCGTCCTGTTCGGCGCGCTGGTCGCGGGGCTCTGCAGCGCGCCCGACGCCGGTGCTCAAGACGGGCAGAAGACGCTTGTGTACCTCGCCGGCTCCCTCACCGACGACGACATCGCCGGCCTGGCCGAATCGGCACCCAACGTCCGCGTGCTCGTGCCCGGGTCCCGTGAGGACGCCCTCGAGATGGCGCCGAGGGCCCACGGCGTCGATGCGAGGTTCGTGACGCCCGAGTTCATGGACGCGGCCGAGCAACTCGTCTGGGTGCAGTCGCCGAGCGCCGGCGTTGACCGATACCTGGCGATCGATGAACTCCGCGAGGCCGAAGGTCTCGTCCTCACCAACATGCGGGGGGTGCACGCCCCGACCATCGCCGAGCACTCGTTCGGCATGCTCCTCACGCTCACGCGCGATCTGCGCCACTACGCCGCTCTGCAGGAGCAGCGAGATTGGGACCGGAGCGGCAGCGGCGTGGAGCCGATCGCGCTGAACGGGCGCACGCTGTGCGTGGTCGGCCTGGGCAACATCGGCCGCGAATTCGCCAAGATCGGCAAGGGCTTCGGGATGCGAGTGGTGGCGACGCGCCGGTCTCGCGCCGAACCGCCGGAGTACGTCGACGAGCAGGGAACGGCCGACGACCTGGATCGTTTCCTGGCGGAGTCCGACGTGGTCGCGATCTGCCTCCCGCTGACCGACGAGACCCGGGGGCTCTTCGGGGAAGACGAGTTCGCGACGATGAAGCCGGGCTCGTACATCATCAACATCGGGCGCGGCCCGATCGTCGACACCGACGCCCTCATCGCAGCGCTGCGCAGCGGCCACCTCGCCGGCGCGTGCCTGGACGTCACCGACCCCGAGCCGCTCCCCTCGGACCACGAGCTCTGGACGCTCCCCAACGTGTTCATCACCCCCCACGTCTCCAGCTCTTCGCAGCTCACGCGGGACGCGTGGAAGCAGACCTACCTCGAGAACATCCGGCGGTTTTCACGGGGAGAGGAACTGCTGAACATTGTCGACAAGTCGGCGGGGTACTAGGCGGAGTGTTCAGTAGCTGAAGTTCGCCCACGGGTCGCTCGTCACCACGGAGCTCGGGGCGCTGCTGCCGCTGACCGCCGGGACCACGAGGCCCGTCAGATCCACGATCGGGCCGAACCGGTTGTCGGCGGCGATGTCGTAGTTGATGGTGTTGAGTGTCGCCGTGTTGCGGATGATCAGGCTGTCGTTCCAATCGACGTCGATCCCTCTGTCGTTCCCGTACACCGCGTTGCCGTCGATCCGGTTCCGGTTGTTCGTCGAGTGGATCCCGGCGCCGTCGCCGTTGTTGCCGTTCAGCAGGCACAGGTTTTCCAGCACCAGGCAGCCCTGGCTGAGGGAGATCCCGTTGCCGCCGCTGAACGACGCCGTGTTGTGCCGGATGAGCGTGCGGGCGGCCAGGTTGAACCCGTCTCCGCCGTTGCTCTGCGCCGCGTTCTGGGAGACGACCGACCCGTGCCAGGCCTGGATGCCGTGGCTGCCGTTCGAAACGGCCACGTTGTTGCTCACGGTGCTGCTCACGCTCGCCGCGATCCCGATGCCCCCGTTGTCCCGCGCTGAGCACCCGATCACGACACCGCCGTTGCCCACACGCAGCCCGCCGTCCGAGTTGTTCGACGCCCGGATGTTCCGAAGCGATGAGTTCTCAGCGCTCAGCAGGTCGATCCCGCTGCCGCCCCAGGTCTGCAGGGAACCGTTGTAGATATGGACATTTGCAACGGGCACGCTGGCCATGATGCCGTCGAGAGATGCGCCGGCCAGAGGCGGCGGCGGCAGGAAGCCGCGCATCTCGAAGCCCATGAGGTCGATCGTCACTCCGTCGGCGGCGATCTCGATGCCGTGCTTGTTGGCAGCGCCGCTGACGTTGCCGCCGAGGTAGTAGGACCCCGGCTCGGTGATCTTGTAGAGCGATGGCGTGAGGTCGTTGTCACCCGGCGTGTTGGCTTGGTTGATTTCGATACGCGGGCCGAAGCGGCCCGTGGGTTCCACGGGTCCCGGCGGCGGCGCGAGCTCGCCCGCGGTGCAGATCGCCGCTACGGACAGCGCTCCCCCAGACACTATCAGCCGCTCGGTACGCATGAGCACTCCCCTTCTGGCCCGAATGCGCCGCGCAGCAGACCCGAACCTGCAACTACGCGTCGCGTGTCGTTCCATACTCTGAGTATGCCTCTGCTGACTGAGCGTGCAAGCTCAACGGTGCCAACGGTCCGCGAGTCGTCGCCAGAGGATCTCGGTGAAATTCAAGATCGCTGCCGGATCACCTCGCGAATGACGTCTCAGGCCGGTCGGATCGACGGGTTGGGGCGTTCTCGTATGATCGCGCCGCGCATGGGCGGACGGACCCTGGCCCGAGCGGGAGCGCGGCGAACGCGCGTGATCACACATCGGGCATCATCCCATTGAGTACTCCAATGTCGATCCTGAGATCTGAGCTGCAATTCCTCGCGGGTGCCGCGACCAGCGTCGTGTTCCTGATCTTTGGTTCGAAACTGCTCGGCGATCTGTCCGTTCCGATCTGGTCCGCGTGCATGTTCGCGTGGCTCTTCGCGGTGATCCTGTGGTCGTCGTTCGGAGTGGTCAGGCACGCCGACTGTCTGGCGGTCCTTCTCGGTGAGCCACTCGGGACGATAATCCTGACGATCTCGGTCATCACGATCGAGGTGATCATGATCTCGGCGGTCGTGCTGACCGGGGAGAACAACCCAACGCTGGCGCGCGACACGATGTTCGCCGTCATCATGGTCGTTCTGAACGGGATGGCGGGCGTCTCGCTCCTCCTGGGGGGATTGAAGCACAGCGAGCCGGCGTTCAACCTCCAGGGCGCGAACACCTATATCGGCATTCTTCTCCCGCTCGCCGTGCTGACGCTCGTCGTGCCGAGCTTCACGCGAAGCGCGCCAGGCGGGATCCCGGGGCCGGCCCTCTCCGTGTTCCTGATCATCGTGTGCGTGGTGCTCTACCTCACGTTCCTGAGTGTTCAGACGATGCGGCACCGCCACCACTTCATCCAGCCCGGCCAGGAGGCGGGACGCGACTTCGACGATCACAACCACGGATTCACGGTCAGGTCCGCGCCCTTCCACGCGCTGTTCCTCGTCTTGACGATGATCCCGATCGTCCTGCTCTCCAAGAGCATGGCGAAGATCATCGAGCACGGGATCGAAGTGGCGGGCCTTCCGGTCGCCCTAGGAGGACTCCTTGTGGCGGTGCTTGTCCTGGCGCCGGAGGGGCTGGCGGCGTTCAAGGCCGCCCTCGCCGATACGCTCCAGCGCTCGATCAACATCAGCATGGGCTCCGCTCTCGCGACTATCTCGCTGACGGTCCCCTCGGTACTCATCATCAGCATCTTCACCGGGCGAGAGGTCGAACTCGGGCTCGACGGCCTCGGCATGGTGCTGCTCGCGCTGACACTCGCCACGATCATGGTGAACGCCAGCAGCAGGCGGACAAATGTGCTGCACGGCGTCACCCACCTGACGCTCTTCGCGGCTTACCTCGTTCTCCTTTTCGACTAAAGGCGCACGCCCCGCGCGGTGGACCCTGCCACGCGAGAGGCTCCGGCAACGCGCGCGGATGCAAGGGATGTTCCGACGCACACCTCCGTTGTCCGCTTCCCCGCCCTGCTACCCTTGTCTCACAGCGACGGTGGGATGGCCGAGCGGCTGAAGGCGCCGGTCTTGAAAACCGGTAGACCCGTCAGGGTCTCGTGGGTTCGAATCCCACTCCCACCGCTTTCAGCGCACCGTCCGCGCAGGCGGATCGCCGCTCACCTGGTCCGGGGCGATCAGCGACCGGGAACCGCGCGACCGGGTGTCCAGGGCACACCCGCCTCGTCTAGGCGTCGCTCCAGCGCGGGCAGCTCGGTTTCGATCAGCTGATTCAGCTCGTCCCTGAGCTCAGCGAACTGCCCTCGTGCGATGGCGAGCGACTCGAGGTGCGTCGCGGTCGGGCCGTGCACCGAGAAATCGGTGCCCATGGACACGACCGAGAGCCTGCGGGATATCGAAACCGGGCCGGCGTCGTTGGCCATGCCGCGGCGCTCATTGCCCGAGAGGCGCTCCTGCATGTCGGCGACGCGTCGCGCCATCGCTCGGACCTCGGCCCCGAGCCCGGCGTCGTCGACGGTCGAGCGGCCCAGGGTCTGCCGGATGGCGCCGAGCCGGCGCGCCGTCTCCCCCAGCGCACGCCCGGCCCCGGAAACCGATCGCTGCGTCTCGGCGAGGTCGCGCCGGAAGGCCACGTAGTCGTCAGGCGAGGCGCCGGGGAGGGTCGAGGCGCGGGGCAGGGGCACGACGTCGAACTGCTGCGACTTGCCGCTGTCGGTCAGCCTGCCGCCCGTCCGCGTCGCCAGGTGCACCGAGTACGTCCCCGGTTCGACGAGCATGCCGTCGTCGGGGTTGCCCGCCGCGAAGAAGTCGTCCTCGCCTCGGCTCTCGACCCACGGGGACGTCGAGGGGTAGGTCAGCGTCCAGCTCACACGATGGATGCCCTTGGTGGTCGGACCGGTGATGTGCCGGACGACTTCACCATCAGAGTTGCGGATCGTGAGCACGACCGCGGGCTCTTCTTCGAGCTCTTCCTCGCGCATCGCGTCCCAGCCGGGGTACGGCGTGTCGCCGCCCTGCTCGGCGATCTCCTTCTCGGATTCCGTGCGGACCTGCTTGCGGGTCTTGAGTTCTTCCTTGAGGTAGTAGGTGAACGTGGCCCCGAAGTCCGGGTTGGGAGCCACGTAGAACGCGTGGCCCTGCGAGGCCTTCTCCCCGTAGCCGAGCGTGCGCCGGGGCGTGTACCACCAGGCGTCCCGCACCGGGTAGAGGTCCATCTCCTGATCGAGCGACTCATCGGAGACCTGTCGCAGCGCGGAGTAGTCGTCGAGGATGTAAAAGCCCCGCCCGAACGTCGCGCCGACGAGATCGTTCTCCCTCGTCTGGATCGCGAGGTCTCGGAACGGGATGTTCGGCACGCCGCCGGTCAGCTTGATCCACTGATCGCCGCTGTCCACGGTGAAGAAGACGCCGAACTCGGTACCGAGGAACAGCAGCTCCGGGTTGACGTGGTCCTGCACCAGGCGCCAGACGAGGTGCCGGTCGGGCAGGTCGCCCCGGATGGACGTCCACGTGCGGCCGCGGTCCGTGCTCTTGAAGACGTACGGCTTGAAGTCGCCGGCCTTGTGGTTGTCCACGCAGACGTAGACCGTGTCGGCGTCGTGCAGATCGGCCTTGATGTCGTTGACGAAGAAGAAGTCGGGCACACCCGGCAGTTCACCGGCCGGGCGCCAGTTCTGGCCGCCGTCTTCGGTGACATGGATGAGCCCGTCGTCGGTCCCGGCGTAGATCAGGTTTTCGTCCAGAGGCGACTCTGAGATGTTCGCGACCGTGCCGAACTGCGACATCGCGAAGAGGTCCCAGATCGCGTCGAAGCTCCAGACGCGCCCCATCATGGGCTGCTCCAGGCGATCGAGGCCCCGCGAGAGATCGCCGCTGATCGCGCGCCATGAGTCACCGCGGTCGTCGCTGCGCCACACTCGCTGGCTGGCGAAGTAGAGGCGCGCCGAGTCGTGGGGACTGATCAGGATCGGCGCGTCCCAATTGAAGCGATCGGATTCCTCGTCCGCGCCCGGCTGGGGCTGGATGTAGACGATCTCGCCGGTGCGCCGGTCGTGCCGGACCAGGTTCCCCTGCTGCCACTGCGAGTAGATGATGTCGGGGTTGGTCGGATCGATCGCGGGCTGGTGCCCGTCTCCGAAGACGGTGATCATCCAGTCGGAGTTGCGGATGCCATGGATGTTGTCGGTCCGGGACGGGCCGTGCTGGGTGGCGTTGTCCTGCGTGCCGCCGACGACGTTGTAGAACGGCTCGTCGTAGTCCACAGACACCTTGTAGAACTGCGTCACCGGCAGGTTGGCGGTGTACTTCCAGGTCTGGCCCAGGTCCCATGTCTGGTACAGCCCGCCGTCGCAGCCGACGAGCAGATAGTCGGGGTCGTTCGGGTCGAACGCGATCGCGTGGTTGTCCACGTGCTTGTGCGGGCTGGAGATCGAGCGGAAGGTCTGGCCGCCGTCCTCGGTGACGTGCAGGCGCACGTCCATCTGGTACACGCGGTCGAGCTTGTGCGGGCTGGCGAAGATCTCCTGGTAGTAGTGCGGGCCGGTGCCGGTGGAGATGTAGTCGGCGCCCTTGGTCCAGGACTCGCCGCCGTCGGTGCTCCGGAAGAACCCGCCCTCGCGGTGGGCGAGCTCGATCGTCGCGTAGACGATGTCGGGGTCGATCGGCGAGACGGCCAGGCCGATCTTGCCCTTGTCCTCTGCCGGGATGCCGTTGGTCAGCTCGCGCCAAGTTGCGCCGCCGTCGGTCGACTTGTAGATGCCGCTCTCGGGGCCACCGTTGATCAGCGCCGCGACGTTGCGGAATTTCTGGTGCTTCACCGCGTACATGACGTCCGGGTCACGCGGATCGAGATGCAACTCGTTGACGCCGGTGTACTCGCCGCCGCCGAGGATCTGCTCCCAGTTCTCGCCGCCGTCGGTGGTCTTGTACAGGCCGCGGTCGCCGCCCGGCGACCACAGCGGGCCTTCGGCCGCGACGTACACGGTATCCGAGTCCCGCGGGTCAACCACGATCATGCCGATGTGCTCGGAGTCCTTGAGACCGAGGTTCTCCCAGGTCTTCCCGCCATCGCGGCTGCGGTACACGCCGTCGCCGTACCCCACGTGGCGCCCGCTGACGTCCTCGCCGGACCCGAGCCACACGGTTTCCGGGTTGTTCGGATCGAGCGTGACGCAGCCGATCGAGTACGACCCCTGGTTTTCGAACAGCGGCTGCCAAGTCGTGCCGGCGTTCGTCGTCTTCCAGAGGTTGCCGCTGCCGACCGCGACGTACCACGTGCTCTGGTCATCGGGGTGCACAGCGAGGTCCGCGATCCTGCCCGACATCAGCGCGGGCCCGATCGAGCGGAGTTCCAGGCCGGCGAACGTCTCGGCGCTCATGGGCGGCTTGGGCTCTGCGGTGTTCGAGCCTGAGCTTTCGGCACCGCTCTGGGCGGCTGCGGCCGAGCAGCAAAGCGCGACGAGAAGCTGGGGGAGTCTCTGGACGGTGCGGATGACTGGCATAACAACTCCGTGGTGATTGACGAGTGAGCGTCATACGATACCGGGTTCGGGCCGGATACCGCGTTGAGACGGCGGATTCCGCCCGCTCCGAGCCTGGAGAGGCGAACCGGACGTCGTTTCGCAGCTCTCCGCCTTCACCGCCGGAGCAATGAGGAAGCGTCGCCATGGTCAAGAAGCTGCTCGTCTCGCTCGCCGGCCTTTTCGTGGTGGTCGTCGCGCTGGCGTTCGTTTTCGACGTCCCCCGGTTCGTCATCGGGCTCATCCAATACGGGGGCCAGGCCCGTGAGGGAACGCTGCAAGTCGGTGATCCCGCGACGGATGTGACGCTCTACGACATCGACGGCGCGACGTCGTTCCAACTCAGCGACCGGATCGGGGAGCGCCCGCTCGTGCTGATCTTCGGCAGCTTCACGTGACCGCCGTTCCGGCGCTCGGTCGAGCGCATGAAAGCGATGCACGCGGCCTATCGCGAGAGGGCGGACTTCCTGACGATCTACATCAAGGAAGCGCATCCGGAAGACGAGTGGCAGATGGGCGTCAACGAAAAAGAAGGCGTCTGCTACGCCCAGCCCACGACGCTGGCCGAGCGGTGCGCCATCGCCGGTGAATTCATCGCCGACAGCTCGTACTCGATCCCTCTTGCTGTCGACGACATGCGCAACAGCGCCGACGAGGCCTACGCGGGCTGGCCGGAGCGTCTGTACGTGATCGATCCGGGCGGAACGATCGCGTACAAGGGCGGCGTCGGACCGTTCGGCTTTGACCCCGACGAGGTCGAGGCCTGGCTCCGCGTCACGCTCGACTGAGCGCCCGCAATCCGCTTTCGAGCCGGGATGCATCGCGGGATGAGCGATCGAATCCGCTGATCGCCCGAACCGCCCCTTGACATCGGCGGGTGCGCCCCCACACTTCCAGCAGGAAGAACCACGCACCCCTGTCCGGGCTGAGGGAGGAAACCGATGCTCCAGGAACTCCGTTTGACGCCGCTGGCTGTCTCTGCGCTCGCCGGTGTGTTTGTGTGCGCCTCGGCGCACGCCGTGATCCTTAACCCCGGGCTGAATGGTCCCGTCGCCACCGGGGCGGCGCCGCCCGATTGGTTCGAGTGGCAGAAGACGCCCGACACCTGCGACGCCAGCGGCCCGTTCAACAACACGCCGAATCCGTGGGCGCTCTCGCCCGACGGCGGCACGTTCGTGCGCGCCGGCGGCTCCGACTTCGCCAACGCGGAGGCGATCGGGCAGGACGTCACCGGGTTTACCGGCGGGACCTCGTACCAGATCGACGCCTACATCACGAACCTCGGACACGAGCACCCGACGAGCGGGGACTGGCTCGGCCAGGACGGCTACTGGGAGCTCTACGTCAACGGGTCGCTCGCGAGCACATCGGTAACGCTGTCCAAGCCCGCGGCGAACACCGACTCGATCGTGTGGTCCTCGCAGAGCTTCACGTTCGTCGCGCCTTCGTCGGACTTTGAGATCGCGTTCGTTTCGCGGTCTTCCGCGGGACTGCTGGCCGCCTACATGGGGATCGACGGCCTCCACCTCAGCGAGATCCCGACGCCGGGTTCGGCGATCGGGCTCGCGGCGTTCGCAGTTGCTGGCGCTGCGCGCCGGCGCAGACGCGCGTAGGCCCGCCGCGCCGACCTCCACGCTCGCGGTATCCTCTTCCCAACCTCGCGACGGCGAACAGGGAGCGTGATCATGTCGGCACCGGCCGAACCCGCGACCAGCACATGGCTCAATTCGTTCGAGGCGTTCGGCGCCGTGCACGCAGTGAGCGTCGTCGTGTGCGCAGCGGTCACGGTCGGCCTGATCGCTCTGGGGGTGCGACTGAAACGGACCTCGCCCCGAGCCGAGCGGCGCCTGCGCATCGGGTGGATCGCGATGCTGATCGGTGTGCAGGGCTACACGCAGTTGTGGTGGCTCCTTCCCTCCAACTTCGACCCGGGCGTGAGCCTGCCCGTGCACTTCTGCGACGTCGCGCCCTGGTTCGCACCCTTCGCCCTGCTGCTGCGCGTCCGGTTCGCCCAGACCATGCTCTATTTCTGGGGTCTCGCGCTGAGTTCGTGGGCGTTCGTCACGCCCGTGCTCGGCGTCGGCGCGGCGAGCACCGCGTTCTGGCTCTTCTGGATCGGGCACACGCAAATCGTCGCCTCGGCGTTCTATCTGGTGTTCGTCGACAGGTACCGCCCGGGACGACGGGACTTTGTGGTGGTGTGCCTGACGACCGCTGTCTACAGCACGATCATGCTGTTCACGGTGAACATCCCCTTCAGCGCCGATTACACCTACCTCACGCCCGAGAGGAGCCCGGCGAGCGCTGTCGGTCCGTGGCCGTGGCGCGCACCGGTGGTGATCATCGGAGAGTGGATGCTGTTCGCGGCGCTGTGGCTCCCGTTCCAGATCAGGCGATCGCCGGCTCGCGGGTCGGAGCCGGCATCGGATCCGGGTTCGGAGTCGGGCACAGGAGCTTCCTGATCTGCTGGCCCCGGAACTCGAAGATCCGCTCGATGTCGGGCCGGACCACAAGCTTGTGGACGAGCGAGCGCCCGGGGACGCGGGGCAGCTCGTAGCGCACCACATCACGCATCAGAGTTGAGCGCCCTTCGTCGATGGCCTCGAACGTGTGCGTGTGATGCCACAGCCGGTACGGCCCCTTCAGCTGCTGATCCACGAACATGTGGGGCGGGTCCCACTCGGCGATCTCCGTCCGCCAGCGCGCGGGGACGCCCCTGATGCGCAGGCGATAGTCGATGAGCGCACCGGCCCGCATTTCGATCGGCGCGGGGGTGACGACCCGGAATCTCAGCAAGGGCGGCGTAATCGCCTCGAGGTTGAAGGCGTCGGCGAAGAACGGGAACACCTCGTCGACGGGGAGCGGGATCGTGGTATGGGTCTCGAACGTGTGCATCTGCATGGGATTCGCCGGAGGCCCGCCCGGGGATTCACGACCGAGAACCCGCGGGCTCGTGCCCAGAGGCCCACTTCAACGGCGAATCTCCGCGGTCACAACCGACGAATACCTCCCTGCATGACCCGGAACGACTGGCAATTCAAGGTGCTCATCGACGGCGACTGCCCCCTTTGCGCTCGGGAGGCCGCTCTGCTGCGCCGTCTCGACAAGGGCAGGGGCAGGCTCGTCCTCGAAGACATCACCTCGCCGTCGTTCAACCCCGCGGATTATGGCCGGACCATCGACGACGTGATGGCCGAGATCCACGGCGTGCTGCCCGATGGCTCGGTCGTCACCGGCATGGAGGTGTTCCGGCGGGCGTACCGCGCCGTTGGCTGGGGCTGGGCGCTGGCCCCGACCGGCTGGCCGGTGATCGGCCGCCTGTCCGACTGGTTCTATCGCGCGTTCGCCAGGCACCGCCTGCGCCTGACCGGGCGATCGGGAGCGTGCACCGGCGATCGATGCCGCATCGGGGCATCCGCTGAGCAGCCGGGCTAGCCTCTGTCGTCACCCCGACGGAGGCATTCAGCGATGGCGAGCACTCTCGAAGCCAAGAAATTCTCCTGGACGGATCTCCCCGTCGACGCGCCGATGGACCTCATCTCACGCCAGCGGATCATCGGCGAGAAGATGATGGTCTCCCGTGTGGTGCTCGAACCCGGGTTCCGGGTGCCGACGCACGAGCACGAGAACGAGCAGATCTCGATCGTGCTTGAGGGCAGGATCAGGTTCACCGTCGGGCCCGAAGGGTCGCCGGACGCGACGGACATCGACTGCGTCGCCGGCGAGACCCTTCATCTCCCATCGAACGTGCCGCATGCGGCCGAAGCGATCGAGCGCTGCGTGATCCTGGACCTGTTCAGCCCGCCGAGCGAGAAGACCGGCGTGGATGCGCACTCGTCCTGATGGCTGAGGGTTCGAGGTCTGCTCAGCGCACGCCGGACGCGAGGCGCGATTCCAGCGCGCGTTTCACGTCGGGCCATTCCGAGTCGAGGATGCTGTAGTAGGCGCTGTCGCGCAGGCGCCCGCCGTTGACGCCCGTGACCCAGACGTGGCTCCGGATGATCCCCTCGAAGCTCGCCCCGAGGCGCATGATCGCCCGCCGGGATCGCTCGTTGAATCGGTCGGTCTTCAGGCACACGCGGCGCATCCCCAGCGACTCGAAGGCGCAGGTGAGCAGCATCAGCTTGCACTCGGTGTTCACGCTGGTGCGCTGCACGCTGGGCACGTGCCACGTCCACCCGATCTCGATGTTGCCGTCGGCCGGTCGGATGTCGAGGAAGCTGGTCGAACCGACCGGGCCGCCGGTCTCCTTGTCGATGATCGCCAGCGCGATGCGCTCGCCCCGCTGGCGCGGCTCGATGGCACGATCGATGATGGCGCGCATGGCGTCGAGATCCGTCGGTCTGTCCTCGGACACCCACTCCCAGATCGACAGGTCCGCGGCCCCGGCCTGCATCAGGCCCTCGGCGTGTGAGCGTTCGAGCGGCTCGAGCCTGGCGCGTGCGCCGGGGAGTTCCAGTCGGAGTTGGGGATCCGGCGCGCGGGCGTCGACGGTCAAGGCTCGCCGCGAGCGCGGATCTGGACGCCCGCCTCCACGGAGCGATGGACGGGGCACCGGTGCGCCACTTCCTGGAGCCTCGCCCACTGGTCGGCGGTCAGGCTTCCCGAGAGTTCGAGGTCGTACTCGAGGTCTTTGAGCACGTAGGCCTCGCGCCGGCCCGGGTACACCCGGATCGTCGCGTCTTCCAGCGGCCATTGTTTCCGCTGGGCGTACATGCGCACGGTGATCAGAATGCACGAGGCGATCGACGCGTACAGGTGCGAGAACGGGTCGGGGCCTGTGTTTGCGCCGCCGACGCTCTCGGGCTCATCGGCGCGAAACGTGAACCCGCCATCAGTATCCATCTCGACGGCGAACGCCCGCTCACCCATGCGGGCGGTCAGCGCGGGCTCCGTTGCGATCGAATCGGTGGTCACTCGTCGGTCTCCTGATCGGTGTCCGCCCCGGGGGCGACGAGATAGAACCGGCCGATGTTGGCATCGAAGACCGACCCGTCGTCGCGCTGCATGCGATAGGCGCCCTCCATTGTTCCCCACGGAGTCTCGAGCGGGCAGTAGCTGGAGTACTCGAACCCCTTGCCGGGATCGAGGACCGGCTGGTGCCCCACCACGCCCGGACCCTCGACCTCGTGCTCCTCGCCGTTGGCGTCGATGATCAGCCACCGGCGCGCGATGAGCTGCGCGCTGTCATCGCCCTCGTTGAGGATCCGCACGCGATACCCGAACACGTACTGATTGGCCTCGGGGTTCGACTGACCCGAGAGGAACTCCGGCACGACGCGCACGCGTATCCCCTCGCTCGTGGTTTCCGAGCCGTGCTGGTTGGTTGTGAGAATCTCCGACACGGGTTCTCCTTCGGACTCCGGGGCCCGTGACGATAGGCGCTGCCCGGCGTCGCGTGCCGGCCCGCGCTCGGCGGCTCGGAGGCCAAAAAAAAACGGCGGCCCGCCAAGGGCGAAGCTCTTGGCGGACCGCGTCAGGGGAGGAATGACTTGTGGTGCGTCCGACGAGCGGACGCGGGATCACGGGCCGGCGGGGCCGACCGGTTACTGCATCTCGGGCTCGACCGTCGCCAGGTAGAGCGTCGTGTCGATCTCGACCTCTTCGGCGACCTTCTGGCCGATCACCCGGTTCTTGATGCCGAACTCACCCAGGTTGATCTGGTATTTCGCACGAATCGCAAGGAGATCGCCTTTTGCGATCTTTTCGGTCTTCGGGCCCTCGGTGAGGAACGTGAACGTGGAGTCTTCGGCCTGCAGGCTGCGGGTCACGCCGGCGATCGTCATCTCGCCGACGAGCGTGCCGGTGAACGTCTGGAACCCTTCGCCGTCGTTGACCAGCTGCACGCTGTCCACGCCGTGGACGCGGAAGACGATGTTCGGGTAGTCGCTGGCGTTGAACCAGTCGTCACCAGCGAGGTGCGAGTCGCGGAGGCGGATGCCCGTACGCAGCGACTCGACCGGCAGCTGCCACTCGCCGCCCTGGAGGTCGGCCGGCGACGCGGACGGGCCGGCGACCGTGTAGCCGATCACGCGGCTCGACTGGCCGCTGATGGTCTCGAACGGGGCTTCGCTCGAGAAGAACACCTGCGGCTGGCCGTCGGTCAGCGTGTGGTAGATGGTGCCCTTCTTGGAGTCGGCCTGCGGGACGACCAGCGACTGGCCGCTCCCGGCGGTGCGGGCGAACTGGGCCTCGGCGGCCCCGGCGACGATCGCGCCGGTCGCGATCACGGCTGTCATCAGTGCTTTGGTGTGCATCGAGAAAGTCCTTTCCGGGACGGGGTCCCAGACTCATGCAGTGTCAATCGTTTCCGCGGGCGTCCGGCTCCCCCGGGAGTGCGCCCGCCCTCTGCCGCCCGGCGGTGCGGATCCCCGCGAGCCCGGCGCTGATGGCCAGCGCCGGCAGGGCGCTGGTCGCGACGCTGAGCGCCGCGAGCCCCGGCCCGGTCGGCAGCAGCCCGAACGTGAACCTGGAATCAACCCGCTCCATCTCCCCGAGCGTGTCGTTGATCCCTGTGCCTTCGAACAACGCCCCGAGTTCGCCCTGGCTCTCGTTGGCCCGGGTGATCTCGGGGTCTTCGACACGGGAGAACACCGTTGCCCCGGTTGCCGCCCAGGCTCCGATCGATCCGATGGCGACAGCGACGCCCGCGATGAGCGTCCATCGCGCGCGACCGTTCGCTCGGGTTCGACCGGAGGTCTCCATGGCGGCTCCCGGAACGAGAGTGTCAGTCGTTATCGAACGACGAGTTGAACGCGGCAAGCTCGATCTCGCGCGCCCCGCCGTTGGAGCGGTCGTTGAAGTGCAGCTCGCCGTTGAATTCGATGGACCGGTCGTCGGTGACCGGCTCGGCGTCGAACGCGACCGGGATGAGGATCACGGCCGAATCGCCCGGGGCCAGCGGCTCGTTGAGCGCCCAGCTGCCCGAGCCCACGGGGAACAGCCCGTAGACCATCGAGTAGTCGATGCGCGTCAGCGTGAGCTTGGCGTCCGACGGGTTGTCCACGCGGGCCTCGACGAGCGCCTTGTCGCCCTTGACCTTCGCGTCGGTCACGGTCAGCGTGGGGTTGGAGAAGTTCGTGCTGCTGCCGCAGGCAACGAGCGACGAGGCCGCCAGCGCGGCGACGATCGCGCCCGCGGTGCGCAGCGAACGGTGGTTCAGGGTGGGCATGGATCGATCCTCCCGCTAGGGGTTCACCTGGGGCCCTGCGCGGTCCGTCCGCGCACCGACACCCGGGAACACCATCGGCAGGGCCGAATGGCGACGCGCGACCACCCTGCGACCCTGGCGTCACAGCGGGCGGGAGATTCGCTCTGTTCCGGTTGTGCGGGAAGCGCCGGCGGGCGGCGCCCGCGTCGACACGCGATCAGGGCACGCTGCAGTTATCCAGACCGCGCTTCTGGAGGTACTGCTGGTGATAGTCCTCGGCGATGTAGAAGTTCGCGGCCGGCGTGATCTCGGTCACGATCTTGCGCTTGGCGTACTTCGGCGTGGCCTGGAGCGCGTTCATCGACTCGGTCGCGCTCTCGCGCTGGGAGTCGTCGTGGAAGAAGACCGCGGTGCGGTACTGCGAGCCGATGTCCGGCCCCTGGCGGTTCAACTGCGTCGGATCGTGCGACGCCCAGAACACCTCGAGCAGCTGCCCGTAGTTGACGCGCTCGGGGTCGTAGACGACCTGGATCACCTCCGCGTGCCCGGTGTCGGTGTAGCACACTTCCTTGTACGTGGGATCGGGCTTCTCACCGCCCATGAACCCGACGGCGCTGTGCGTGACACCGGGGATCTTGCGGAACGTTGCTTCGACGCCCCAGAAGCACCCGGCGCCGAACGTGGCGGTCTTCAGTGCGCTCGCTTCCGTGCCCTCAACGTAGAACTCGGTCGGGGCGAAGTTCGCGGGGATCGTCTCGTAGTGCCCGACGGGCTGAACGTTCTGGGTCTCCACTGCGTCGGTTCCTTTCACCGGACGGATCTCGTACTGGACGACGTGCTCGGTGGGCGCCCGGGCGGGGTCCTCGTTCTCGCTGTCGTTGCTCAGCAGGATCGTCGGCACGATTCCGGCGGCGATGATCGCGATGAACCCGGCTTTCGTCGTCTTCGTGTTGCAGCAGCACATGCAGCGATACCTCCGGCCAGTTGTTGGTCGTCCCCGGATTAATAGGCGGGCGGCGCGGACTATTCCGGAACCCCTCCGGGCGCCTCAGAAACGGGGATCCTGCGCCGGCGCGCGCAAACGCCGCCGGGGAGATCGGGACCTCCCCGGCGGGTGCTGCACCCACTTGTTCGCGACGAACACGTGGAGAAGAAAGGACTGGATGGACACCGGCGCGGAACGGAGACGGCCGGGCGCGGTGACGAAAATGGGCCGACCGGCAGGGAGGGTGCCGATCGGCCACGAGCCGCACGAAGGCGACGAACAGATGTGCCGCCTTCGAGGGCGAATACCAGGTGCGGAAGGGCGGGGCACGACCTCTCTGGCGGCGCCGGCGGGGCGCTCGCTGCCATCGAGGTCCGGAGGAGTCGGGAAGAGGAGGGAACAACCCATCCGTGCGCTGGCCCGTCGCTGCATTGGTCTGACTGCTGCGCGACCCGAACCTCCCGGCCTGGCACCCCTATGTTCGGTGCACGAGCAGGCGGGGTTCGAGGGGGAAATCACCCGTTCTCGGACGGGGCGTGCAGCGGGCTCAGGGGTCGCCGACGCGGGTTCGCGTCGCGTCGTCGACGCTCAACCCGGCGCGTCGGCTGATCTCGGCGAGCTTGACCCTGTCGCTTTCTTCGAGCTTCTTGCCGACCGAGGCCTTGTGGTTCTCGATCGTCTTCGGGGCGCGATGGAGGATCGCCGCGATCTCCTTGACGCTCAGGCCCTGGCCCACGAGCGCGAGCACCTCGAGTTCACGCGGAGAGAGCGCACCGAGCGGCCCGAGGTTGATCACCTGCGAATCGACGCGGTCGTAGACAGGGGTCGAGTCGTAGAGCGACTCCTGGTCCCCGCTCACGCGCCGGGTGATCACGAGGAACGCCGAGCGGTCCTCTTCGGGGAGGTCCTTCGGCACCTCCATGAACGCCGACGAGTCGATCGGGTGGATCCAGCTCAGCTGCTGGTAGCCCTTCCAGATCGTCCGCATCAGGACGGGTCTTCCCGAGTCGCGGACGTGGCGCAGCACCTCCAGGCGCTCGCTGACCCACTCTTCGCCCTCGACGATCGAGATGTTCTTCCCGATGATGTCCTCGGGCCGGGCGTCGTCCGACACGAAGACCCGCACCGCCTGCTTGTTGGCGTAGAGGATCGTCCCGTTCGCGGTGACAATGCTCACACCGGCGGCCGGGTCGGTGGTGAGCCCCGCCCAGACGGGGTCGATGGCGCCGTGATCACGATTCGGAGCTGATTCTTTCATGGGGTCCAAGTGCGCCAGTGTACCCCAAGCGGGCGGCGCGCTCGATCCGGTCAGGCGAACACGAAGAACCGGTGCCAGACCAGCTGGGGCACTCTCCACGTCCGCTGGAGGCGCCAGCCCGCCCCGGCCGCGGCCTGGACGAAGCGCCCAAGCGGGTAGCCCTCGTATCCCAGTTCCCAGTGATGGCCCATGCGATCGAGGCGCTCGGGGGGCATCGCCCTGGCTCGCAGGCGCGGGATCCGGACGCAGAACGAGCGATCGACCACCCGCGGCACCCGGATCGAGATCCACGCCGAGCGCGTGTGGTCCGGGAGGCTGACGATGAGCCGGCCGGTCGTCACCCGGCGCAGTTCTCTGAGCGCAGCGATCACATCTGGAATCTCCAGGTGCTCGAGCACCTGGCAGCACGACGAGGCTTCGAACGCGTCGTCGTCGGCCGGGATCTCCGTGACGGTGCCGACGAGATCGGGGCGGTGACGCACCTCGAGATCGAGTGTGGTCACGCGGATACCGAGCGTGCGGAGCGCGGCGGGGACGAATCCTGTTCCGACGCCGACTTCAAGCAACGAACGCGCGCCCGACTCGACGATCGAGGCGATCTGATGCGCGTGGCTGTGCACGCGCGCAGGGGAGGTATAGCGATCCTCGTAATGCCCAGGATCGGGGAGGTGCTCGAGCTGCTTCCGGAGGGCGGGCACAGGCGGGGTTCTCCACCGAGTTCATCGACCCGGTGGCCTGCCCCGCTGGACCCGGAGGCAGGTCAGCCTTCGTTATTCAGGTCGCTCTTCCAGTACTTCGTGCCGCTGACCGTGGCCGAGAGGGCGACGCCGCTTTCGGTGATCTGGTAGATCTCGATCGGGCCCGCGTTTGTGCTGGCGACGACGCCGGCGGCGGCTCCGTCCTCGCCGGCCTTGGCGGCGGCGTCGGCGTCTCCGCCCCACTCCCAGCCGCTGTTGACGAACTGGTTCATGATCTGCTCGTCTCGAAAGACGAACACGGCGTAGAAGTCCTTCACGCCGAGCCCGACGCCCACACCGAGTTCGTTCATACGCATGTACGTCTCTTCGCCGGTGCGGTTGTTGTGCACGATGCCGTACCCGTTGCCGGATGAAAGCAGGAAGATCTTGGTGCCGACGTTGCTGAACACGGCGTAGCCGGGCGCAGAGTTCACGTGGTCGCGCAGGTCCGGGCGGAGTTCGTAGAGCCTGGCGAGAGTGTCGTCGGCCATCTGGTGCGTCGCAGCGCGCTTCTCGTCCGGGGTCTCGCCCTGTGCGCTGGCGCAGCCCTGGAGAGCGATGAAGGCCAGCGTCGCGAGCGTCACGGTTGCGATAATTCGGAACATCGGGGGTCCTCCACTGGGGGTTCGAAGAGGTAGAGTGTACCGCAAGGCGGCGTCGCGTCGCCACGACCCGGCGCCCGATCGGCACCAGGAGCCACGCATGACCCTTCAGGCCCAACTCGAAGAGCACAAAGCGAAGTTCCTACAGAAGGTTCCGCCGGAAGTCGCCGCGGTGATGTCCCGCGCGACCGAAGACCTGCGGGCGTCGGGCATCGTGGACAGGGCGATCAAGCCGGGAGCCGCGGCGCCTGTGTTCTCGCTTCCCGACGAGGGCGGCCAGCTGGTGAGCCTGAGCGACCTGCTCAGCCAGGGCTGGCTGATCCTGAGCTTCTACCGAGGCGTCTGGTGACCGTACTGCAATCTGGAGCAGGTTGCTCTACAGGAAATCAGCGATGAGTTTGCGGGCGCCGGAGCGGTGCTCGCGACCGTCTGCCCGCAGCTGCCGGCGCACATCGAGCGGATGAAGCGTCAGAACAAGATCTCGTTCCCGATGCTGCACGACGCCGGGAACTCCGTCGCCGAGAGCTACGGGCTGCGCCACGGCTTCCCGGATGACCTCGAGGAGATCTACTCGTCGTTCGGCATCGACCTGGAGTCGTACAACGGCGACGACTCCTGGACGTTGCCGGTGCCCGCCCGCTTGATCATCGATCAATCGGGAACGGTGCGTCACATCGACGCCGACCCGGACTACACGAAACGCCCTGAGCCCGCCGACACACTCGGCACGCTCAGGGCGCTCCAGTAGCTCGAGAGGGGAATCAGGCGCCCCTCGGCTCTCTCCCTCCGGGGGCCGGATCAGTCGTAGGTCGAGACCATCGGCATGTTCACGGGCGGCGGCGTCGACATCCACAGGTTGGTGCGGAGTTCGAAGGGCGCTTCGTCGTCCTCGATACGCTGGGCGTAGAAGAACCTGAGGTCGTAGACCTCGCCCTCGATGATGTTGAGCCGGTCGAAGTCCAGGCGCTGTGAGCCGCCGCGCTCCATGCCGCCCATGTCGAACACGAGTTCGCCGTTGATAAAGACCCACACGTCCGCCGTGCCGGCGAACTCGAGGAACTTGCCGGAGCAGGGCTCGCCGATGAACGTCGCGGCGAATTCGAGAGTGAACCCGCGGTTGTGATCGCCGCCGTTGTTGCCGAACATCCGGTTGTCGATCGGCGTGAAGTCGGCCGTCGAGTACTCGTAGACGCCCTCGTCGTTCAGGGTCAGCACCAGATCGTGCGCCGCCGACACGTTCACGCCCGGCCAGTGGCGGAACCACTGCTCGAACGAATCCACCGAATCGATCGCGCCGTCGCTCGGCTGGCTGAACTCGGCGGGTGTGTCGTCGACGATCGCGCACGGGGTCTTCTGCTCTGCCAGGACCGACCTGTCTTCTTCGACCACCACGTCCGTCGTCAGGGACACGAGCACGACCAGATCCTGGAAGTCGGCGGCTGAGGAGCCGAGGCTCGTCGTGCCGATCTCGAAGAGGAAGATGGCTTCGTTGGCTTCGAGACTGATCGTGTTCGTCGTGGTGTCGACGAAGGACGAGACGTAGCCCTCGACGGAGGTCTGCCCGTCGTGACCCTCGAGATTCGGGACGGGGTCGCCGTGGCGCAGCACTCGCACCTGCGGCGAGTTCGAGCTGGAGACGGCCTCGATGTGCACGCCGCCGCCGATCCAGCTGCGCCCGCTCACTGAGATCGCCGTGCCGGCCGGGAAGATGCCCGGCATCGCGAAGCTGCGCGGGTTTGCGCCGTCGTTGACGTCACCCGCGTTCGAGTCAAGGTAGGAGCCGAACGGCTCGAACGCGTCTGCATCGGCCAGGATGCGCGTCGTCACCGGGACGTCAGACCCGCCGCTCGTGATCGCGCTCCCGAGCACGCGGATGTTCGCCGCGAAGTCCTCGAGCGGAACGACCGAGCCGTCGATGATCTCGAACTCCGTGAGGGGCTCGGGCACGTACTTGCGTGTGAGGTGCGGGGGCACCGAGTTGCCCGAGAGATCGCGGGCGCCGCCGTTCACGACCATGCCCTCGCCCGTATAGACCGGTTCGCCCTCGAAATCGAGCGACTTGGCGACGGTGCCGGCGACCTGCACCGGGACCTCCGCCGCTTCGATGCCGAAATCGGGGTGATCCGGACCGAAGTCGCGGATGACGCCGTGGAGCGTGAGCGTCTCGGCGCCCATGCCGGTTCCGGCTACTGCGAAGAGGAGGCTCCCGGGAATCGCGAATCGCTTCAGGACGGTGTTCATATCTTCACTCCGATTGTGGTGTGCCGAGGCGGTGGGCCCGACACTCAAAGTGTGCCCCGGATCCGCGGGCGGGCGACCGGAACGGGCTTCGATGGGCAGTTCGTGGTCCGGTTGCGCCGCGCGTTCGGTTTGCAACGCCTGGGAATCTGCGGAGCGCTGGAGATCCGGCGGATTTGTTCTATCTGCGCCGGCGCCCGGCTCAGTCATCGGGCTGTGTGCGCTAGCCGAAATCCAGCGGGAAGGCCGGGTTAGATATCGGTCGCAGCGCGAGGCCCAGGAGCGCCAGCTCGGAATCGTCGCCGGCGATCCGGTTCGTGCGCAGCTGCGCGCACGATGTGCACCGGTGGACTATCGACCACTCGCCGTTCTGAGCGCGCACGCTGATCGCGATGGGTTCCATGGGAGCGCGGCAGGCGCTGCGCCGGTCCCCAATCGACTCATCAACGTGGCGCGACCACAAGCAGTGCGGGCAGTGGTTGCGATGGCTCGTGCCCCAGGAAGGGAGCGAGACGAAACGACCGCAATTGACGCATGTGAACCCGGCGCGCTCGTCGCGCCGGTTATGGGAAAAACCTGTTTGCGGAGGCATGAACACCCGGCCGGTCCGCGATGGACCAGAAAGAACAACGGATCGGTTCTCAGGGGGTCGGGGCGGGCGCCGCCCGGTCCGTCTGCTGCGTGCGCAGGGACCGCGCCGTCCCAGCGGCGTACGGGCCGGGGACGGGCGAACAGGGCGGCAATCTCAGGCAGTGGCGTTCTGCATCCGGCCGGAGTGTACCGGAATCCGCGAACGCAAACGCATCGTGATCGCCCACAAATCCCATCGGGTTCGATGGCGCACCGGGCCTCCCAATACACTGTGCCGATGGCAACACCCATCAGTCGTGCAGCTCTGCTTTCAGTGGTCCTGATCGGCACCGGCGCATGGGGGGCGACGCCCGAGGATGCCGTCGGGATCGCCCGCGAGCACCGGAGCGGGCACGAGGCGGAGATCCTCGAAGAACTGGTCGAGTTCCTCTCGATGCCGTGCGTCGCCCGGGACGTCGACGACATCCATCGGAACGCCGAGTGGCTGGTCGGAGCGTTCGCGCGCCGCGGCATCGAACTCGAGATCATCGCGCTGCCCGGCAAGCCGCCGATCGTCACAGGGCGTCTCGAGACGCCGGGCGCGACTCGCACCATCGGCCTCTACTGCCACTACGACGGCCAGCCCGTCGATGCGACCCAGTGGACGACCGACGACCCGTGGACGCCCGTTCTCTACTCGGGCGCCATCCCGGATGGAGCGACGCCGATCGAACTGCCGGGCGCCGGAGAGTCCGTCGATCCGGACGCCCGCCTGTATGCGCGCGCATCGAGCGACGACAAGTCGCCCATCCTCTGCATCCTCAGCGCGCTCGACGCCCTCCGGGGATCGGGGACCGAGATCCGCCAGAACTTCGTGTTCCTGTTCGAAGGAGAGGAGGAGGCGGGCTCTCCGAACCTCCGGCGCTATCTGGCCGAGAACGCCGGAATCCTCGAGGCCGACATCTGGATCATCGCCGACGGACCGCTGCACCAGAGCCGCATGCCGCAGCTGATCTACGGGGTGCGGGGTGTCGTGGGGATGCAGATGACCGTCTACGGGGCGGAGCGCTACCTGCACAGCGGGCACTATGGCAATTGGGCGCCAAACCCGGCGATGGAGTTGGCGCAGCTGCTGGCCTCGATGAAGGATGAGGACGGCAACGTGCTCGTGCGCGGGTACTACGACAGCGTCGAGGCCCTGGGGCCGGAGGAGCGCGCGGCGCTCGACGCGACGCCAGATATTGACGCGGAGTTGATGCGCGAGCTCGGGCTGGCGCGCACCGAGGGCGACGAGCCGATCACGGAACGCCTGCTGCTGCCCTCGCTGAACGTGCGAGGATTCGTGAGCGCGGGCGTCGGGCCGCTCTCGCGCAACATCGTGCCGGCGACCGCCTCGGCATCACTCGACCTGCGTCTCGTGCGCGGCAACGACCCCGACGCGATGGTCGCGCTCGTCGAGCGTCACATCACCGAGCGGGGCTGGCACATCGTTCGTCTGGAGCCGACCAGGGCCGAGCGCCTCGCCCACGAGAAGATCATCCGCGTCCAGCAATCAAGCGGGTACCGGGCGGCTCGCACGCGTATGGACATCCCGATCGTCAGGGAGATCACCGGGATCGCCTCGCGCGCGGCGATCGCGTCGACCGGCCAGCAGCCGATCCTGACCCCCTCGCTGGGCGGCTCGCTGCCGATGTTCATCTTTGAGGAAGAGCTCGGGGCGCCGTTCGTCATCGTGCCCATGGTGAACCACGACAACAACCAGCACGCTCCCGATGAGAACCTGCGGATGCGCGAGTTCTTCTACGGGATCGAGATGATGGCGGCGATCCTCGCGACGGAGGAATAGCACCGGCATGAAGACCACGCTCGCCTTCACAGCCTTGTGCGCATTGGGTGCCTGCTCGTCGCCCCGGGGCGCGGGTGGACCACTCCGAACAGCTGCTGGACCTGCACCGGCGCTCCCTGGAAGCCCACGTGAATGGCGACTGGCGGTTCTTCCGTGATCTCGCGGCCGATCCGATCCTCTCGCTCCGCGACGGCGATGTTCTCAGCGCGTCTCCGCAGGAGACGGGCGAACGGTTCCGTTCATACCTGTCGCAGGCGGAGTTCTCCCGCTACGAGGACATCGCCGAGCCCCGAGTGTGGGTGTCGGACGACGGCACGCTCGGGTGGGTGATCGCACGGGTGCGCGTCGAGGGCGTGTTTGCACGGGGTACGCCGGACGAGCAGTCGCTCGACACGACGTGGAGCTGGGTCGCGATGTTCGAGCGCGACGACGCGGGCGAGTGGCGCCTTGCGGGGACCAGTTCAACGCGCACCGAGAGCGCGCCCGACTAGGATGTGGCTGATGGGCGAGTCACCCGACACCACCCCTATCCCGGTCATCGGTATCGCCGGCGGCATCGGCTCCGGGAAGTCGACGGCGGCGCGTGCCTTCGAGGAACTCGGGTGCTACGTCATCGATTTTGACGCGGACGTGCAGGCCGCGCTGGAGACTGAGGGCGTCTCGGCGTCGCTCGCCGAGTTGTTCGGAGCGGACGTGTTCGACTCGAGCGGACGCGTGGACCGCGGCGCGGTGGCTCGGATCGTGTTCGCGAATGAAGCCGCCCGGAAGAAGCTCGAACGCCTGCTGCACCCGATCGTGTGGCGGACGAAGGCCGAGGCGATCGCCGAAGGCCAAGCGGCCGATCCGGACTGCCGGGGCGTGATCATGGACGCCCCGCTGCTGTTCGAAGCGGGTCTGCACAAGGAGTGCGATGCGCTGGTGTTCGTCCACACGCCGCGGGACATCCGCCTGCAGCGCGTCCGGGAATCTCGCGGGTGGAGCGAGGAGGAGTTCGCCGATCGCGAGGCGGCCCAGATTCCCAACGACGAGAAGCGATCTCGGTGCGGCTACATCATCGCGAATCACGACGGATCGGAGGATTTGCAGGTGCAGGCGGGCCGGATCCTTGCTATACTGCAGAAGCGGCGGGGGGCGACGGCCTCATAGGGCGAGGCCACGTCCTGCGGAAACACGACGCCGTATCCTTACCAGAGCACGCTCGCTCAGAGCGCGATCTCTTCCAAGCCGGAGACGCTGCACGAAACGGTGCGGTGATGTCGAACGCCCAGGGCGCTCTTGCACCCGTTTCGGTACCCCAGAATTCGCTTCTGTCCAGGATGGATGGCACATGGCCCCGCAACGAGCGAGGGTTGGCCTCCACGCAATTCCCCCAGCTAGGGATCCCTCCTCACATGGCAAAGAGCCCATCAGCAACGGCTGAAGCCGAGTCCAAGGCGCCCAGCGCCGGCAAGACCTCGAAGACTTCCTCCAAGAAGAAGCGCACCACGCGGAGCGCTGCAGCGGCGAAGGAGGACTCGCCCAAGCCCGCCAAGGAAGCCGCGCCCAAGAGCGCCGACTCGCAGGCGTCCGGCCAGGGCGGCGGCGGCGGCGCTTCGTCGGAGGGCAAGGCGCAGGGATCGTCGTCGAACCAGGGATCCGGTTCGGGCCAGCAGCAGCACCAGGGGCAGCAGCAACAGCAGCGCCAGGGCGGCTCGCAGAACCGGCAGCAGAATCAGAACCAGAACCGCCAGAACCAGCAGGGCAGCGGCCGGCGCAAGAAGAAGAAGCGCAAGGGCGGCGGCGGGTCCGGCGGGCACCAGCAGTCCAGCGGGATCCCCCTGGGGGTCCTCCCCTCTGACGAGGACCTCGAGCAGGAGGCCGCAGAGCTCGCCAAGCTCTCGGACAAGGACTACGCCAAGGCCGAGAAGAGCGCCCTGCACGCCGACGAGCTGCAGAAGATGGCGATCGGCGACCTGCACAAGCTCGCAGAGTCCGAGGGCATCGAGGAACCGAACAAGCTCCCCCGCCAGCAGCTCATTTTCCAGCTGCTCACGACCAAGGCCCAGTCGTCCGGCCTGGTGTTCGGCTCCGGGACGATGGAGATCATGCCCGAAGGATTCGGGTTCCTGCGCAGCCCCGAGCAGTCGTACCTCAACTCGCCGGACGACATCTACGTGTCGCCGTCTCTGATCCGCAAGCTCGGTCTGCGTCGCGGCATGCAGCTGCGCGGGCCGATCCGCCCGCCCAAGGAGGGCGAGCGCTACTTCGCGCTGCTGCGCGTGGACAAGGTCAACGGGCGTGGCCCCGAGACTGCGCGTCAGCTGCCGATCTTCGAGGACCTCACGCCGCTCCACCCCGAGGAGCGCTACGTCCTGGAGACGAGCCCCGACGAGGTCGAGATGCGCATCGTCGACCTGGTGGCCCCGATTGGGCGCGGCCAGCGCGGGCTGATCGTCGCGCCGCCCCGGACCGGCAAGACGGTCCTGCTGCAGAAGATCACCCGGGCGATCAGTTCGAACTACCCCGACACCAAGATCATCGTGCTGCTCATCGACGAGCGCCCCGAGGAAGTGACCGACTTCCGGCGCAACACCGCCAATGAGGTCGAGGTCGTGGCGTCGACCTTCGACGAAGACAGCCACCGCCACGTGCAGGTCGCCGAGATGGTGATCGAGAAGGCACGCCGGTTCGTCGAATTCGGTGACCACTGCGTGATCCTGCTCGACTCGATCACGCGCCTGGCCCGGGCCTACAACGCGGCGCAGCCCCACTCGGGCAAGATCATGACCGGCGGCATCGACTCCAACGCGCTGACCCGGCCCAAGAAGTTCTTCGGCTCGGCCCGCGCCATCGAGAACGGCGGCTCGCTGACGATCCTCGGCACGGCCCTGGTCGACACCGGATCCAAGGCCGACGAGGTGATCTTCGAGGAGTTCAAGGGCACGGGCAACAGCGAGCTCCACCTCGATCGCAAGCTGGTGGAGAAGCGCATCTACCCCGCGATCGACGTTGCCGCCTCCGGCACGCGTCGCGAGGAGCTGCTGCTGGATCCCAAGGAGCTCGAGCTCACCTACCGCCTGCGCAAGGTGCTCAGCGACATGAACGTCGTCGAGGCGATGGAGCTCATGAAGTCCCGCCTCAAGAAGAGCAAGACGAACGCCGAGTTCCTGATGACGATGAACCTCGGCTAGGCGTCCGCGACAACCACTTCATACGGCTTGCCTTCGAACTCGTACCGATCCGGCCGACCGACATCACCGGCGATCTCCGCGCGGACCGGGAACGCCTCGAGCGTCACCGGCGTGTCGGTAGTCGCCCCCCACTGACGCACGGGAACGCACAGCAGCAGGCCGGATTCGTCACCCATCGCCCACCAGAATCGCTCCCCCGGCGGATACACCCCCAGCCCCAGCGCGCGTCCGAGGTGTCGTGCGGCGGCGTGCTGATCGTCCACGACGAACGCGATCTCGCTGGCGTACAGGATGTCGCGCGGAGTGAACGGTCCCGGTGCATCGTTCTTGAGGGCGTGCCGCGCGATGTACTCGACGATGTTCATCGCCGGATCGAAGAAGAACACCGAGTGGCTGTTCCAATTGCGGAAGTGGCGCACGTCTTCGTGCGGGATCGCCTTGTCGCGCTGGCGGGCCAGCCAGGGCACGAGCGGGGATCGCTCAAGTTGCCAACGGCGTGCCTCGAGGATCTTGTTGTGTGGGATGTTGAACGCGAAGTGGTACAGCGGCCGGCCTTCTCCGTCCCGGGCTCGCTCGAAGGTGATCGGGGTTGCGCCCGCACCGATCGTGATCTCTGCGTCGCTTTCTGCAAGTACATCGAGCCCGAGGCATCCGTGGTAGAACGCTTTCATGTCTTTGATCGGCGCTGCCGTCTGTAGTCGCAAGGCGCGGATCAACGGCTCGCCCTCCCGAGGGCGCCTGCCCGGGCGGGCGAGGGCGGGGCCCGTAGCAAGGCCGTGGGCAGCGAAGATCGCCGCAGCGCCGGCGCACGACGCGTCGAGAACGAACCGCCGCCTGCTCACGGATTCGATGTCCAGCATCGGGTCCTCCGGGGTATCCGCCGGTCGGACATGCTAGCGCGTGCACGCGGCCGCCCCCGGGCGCCGGTAGGATGACCGCCCATGGCGGCACCCGCGACCACCCCCGCAGCACCAGCACCCACAGGCGTGCTGATCGAGTCGCTGTCGCGGGTCGTGCCGCTGCTGGTCGTCATCGTCGTCGTGGTCATCGCCCTGTACGGCGTCGACCGGTACGTCCGGGCGCGTGCGCGGGCCCGCTCCAAAGAGCCCGGTTTCGCCTACCAGGTCTCGATGCTCGGCCTCACGCTGAGCGCCGTGATGCTCGTCGTGCTCCTCGCCCCCGTCGCCCCCGAGACGCGCACGCAGCTGCTCGGCGTGATCGGCCTGGTCATGACGGCGGTGCTCACGCTGAGCTCGACGACCTTCGTCTCCAACGCGATGGCCGGCCTCATGCTGCGCAGCCTCAACAACTACCGCCCCGGCGATTTTCTGCGCGTCGAGAAGCAGTTCGGACGCGTCACCGAGCGGGGTCTGTTCCATACCGAGATCCAGACCGAGGACCGCGACCTCACGACGATCCCCAACCTCTACCTCGTCACCCACCCCACCACCGTCGTGCGCTCGTCGGGCACCGTCGTGAGCGCGACGGTGAGCCTCGGGTACGACGTCCCCCGCAAGCGCGCACAGGAACTGCTGCTCCAAGCCGCGGCTGACGCCGAACTGGCCGACCCGTTCGTACATGTCACGGACCTGGGCGACTACTCGGTGACCTACCGGGTGGCGGGGTTCCTTGGGGAGGTCAAGCAGGTGCTGAGCGCGCGCTCGACGCTGCGCAAGCGCATGCTCGATGCGCTGCACGACGGCGACATCGAGATCCTCTCGCCCCGGTGGGTCGCCCAGCGCCCCACCGATCCGGGTGCGCGGGTGATCGCCCGGGCGACGCGAGCCCCGGAGCCCGAGGAGCTGAGCGACACGTCGCCCGAGGACCTGATCTTCGACAAGGCCGAGCAGGCCGAACAAGAGGGTGCGCTGCAGGCCGAGCGCGAGGAGCTCGCGGCGCAGCTCTCCGAACTCATCAAAGGGTCGGACGCGCCCGCGTCGGAGGACCATCGCCACGCGATCGAGACCGAGCGGACGCGTCTGGAGGCCCGGATCGCCGAGATCGACGCCGAGCTGGAGCGGGCCGACGACCCCGGCGAGTGATCGCGGATACTCTGGCGTCTCCGCTAACCCGAGAGAGGAACCGAACCATGCTGTGTGCCGCCCGAACCCGCGTGATCGTTCTGCTTGCCGCGATCGTGTCCATCACCCCCGGCGTTTCCGGCGACGATTCGGTGGGCCAGGGCCGGGCGGTATTCATCACGGGGGCCAGCACCGGCATCGGGCGCGCGACCGCCGAGCTGTTCGCGGAGCAGGGGTTCTACGTCTACGCCGGTGCGCGCAAACAGGCCGACCTCGACTCGCTCAACGCGATCGAGAACATCGAAGCGGTGAAGCTGGACGTCACCAAACAGGACGAGATCGACGCGGCCGTCGCGCAGATCGCCGAGGGCGGTCGAGGTCTGTACGGCCTGATCAACAACGCGGGTGTTGCCGTCGTCGCGCCGATGATCGAGATCACCGACGAGGACCTGGATTTCCAGATGGACGTCAACGTCTACGGCGTCGTCCGCGTCACGCGGGCGTTTGCGCCGATGCTCATCGAGAGCAAGGGTCGCGTGAGCACCACGAGCTCGATCTCGGGGTTCCTGTGCTGGGGCATGGGCGGCGCCTACACGATGTCAAAGCACGCGATCGAGGCCTACACCGACACCCTCGCGATGGAGCTCGCGCCGTTCGGGGTGGCGGTCAGCGTGATCGAACCGGGCAACTACCGGTCGAAGATCGGCGAGAACCTCGTGCAGCGCATGCGTGACCGGGGCTACACCGCCGAGGGCTCGCTCTATGAACAGAACTTGGCCAGCATCCTCGCCGGGGGCGGTGATCGCAGCAACCAGAAGGACCCGGCGGAGGTCGCCGAGGCGTTCCTCGACGCGATGACCGACGACTCGCCGAAGCTCCGCTACATGGTCGTGCCCAACGAGGGCGAGGCGCGCATGACGATGATGGCGGTCGTGAATCGCCTGGTGCAGATCAACCAGGACCAGCCCTACACGATGGACCGCGAGCAGCTGATCGAGATGCTCGATGCTGCGCTGGCCGGTGTGGAAGGCGAAGAGTAGAGACACAACCGGCGCCGCCAGCCTGTGCTGAGGCGCCGACTCCTTCGCGTCTCAAAAGGTACGATGTCCCCCGGATTGAAACCCGGGAGGACATCGACATGCCATCGATCCACACACTCGCGCAGCTGTCTCAGGCGGTCTACGACGAGAGCCCGCAGGCCGCAGGCTGGTCGCGTGCCGCGTTCAAGCCCGAGCGTTCCGGTGTCTGGGAGGGCGACGGGTTCCAGGGAGCCACGTTCACGCGGGGCGACGAGGTCGTCTTCGCGTTCGCCGGCACCGATCCGTCGAGCCACCAGGACATCCGCGCCGACCTGAAGCTCGGGCTGGGCATGAACACGGGGCAGTTCCGCCAGGCGGGCGAGTTCCTCGACAAGACGCTCGTCAAAGATGGATCGAACGTCTCGGTCACGGGCCATTCTCTTGGCGGGGCCATCGCACAGATCATCGGCAATCGCCGGGGCCTGCCCTTCTGCACGTTCAACGCCCCCGGCGTCGCGGTGCTCGCGTCTCGCAACGTGGATCAGATGGCCGTGGCCGCGGGGCTCGGGACGATGGCGGTGCGCATGGCCGGGATGGCGGTCAGCGCGCTGGCCGATCCGAGCCAAGCGATGGAGGACATCGGCGCCGCGTTCCGCCGGGCCCGCGGCGTGAACTTTCGCCTCGAGAAGGACGTCGTCGGGCGCATCGGCGTGCACTACGGCGACATCGTCACGCTGCCCTTCAACTCGAGCGCGACCGACGTCCTGACCAACCACTCCATGGACTCGGTCCTCGAAGCGCTCGGCGGCACGGTGTACGAGACGCTGCTGCTTCGATCGCTGGTGTGAATCGACGCTCAACTGCGATTCCGAGCGCGGATCAACAGCGTCCGAGCGCATGAAAAAGGCCGGCGCCCCGAGTCGGGCGCCGGCCGTGATTAAGCCGTCTCAGTCGTCAGGCCACCCTATGGCTCACGGGCACACGTTCAGCCAGTTGCTCAGCGTGATCGTGATGTCGTTGAAATCGACGATGCCGTTGCAGTCCGAGTCGCCGGGCCCGGTGTTGCCCGCGCCGTAGTTGTTGCCGAAGTTGCTGACGACGAACGTGATGTCGTTGAAGTTTACGGCCTGGTTGCCGTCGGCATCCCCGAGGCAGCACGCCGGGACCGCGCCGCACGCGGCCAGATCAGTCACGAAGGCGCCGCGACCGTGGGTGAACGCGGCGAGCACGTCGTCGCCCTGGAAGTCGAGTTCCTCGATGACCGTGTTGGCCAGCCCGGCGTTGGCCGGACTCCAGGTCGCGCCGCCGTCGTCGCTGGCGAACACGCCGACCTCGGTGCCCGCATACAGCTGATCGCTGTCGCACGGGCGGATTGCGATGGAATGCACGGGGATGTCTGGGATGCCGGCGAGGCCGATCCCGTCGATCGAGGTCCACGTCGCGCCGCCGTCGGTGGTGCGGTAGATGTGATCGATGCCGAAGGTCGAGTAGGTCGCGTAGCAGATGTCGGGGTCGTTGGGATCGACCGCCAGGTCACTGACGAACCCGAAGGCCGGGCCGTCGTCGGCGGGGAGGCCGTTGGGGGTGCTGAAGAGCGTCCAGGCGGCGACCGGGTCGAGCGCGTTCGATGTGCGCGTGATCCAGCCATCGTTGAAGCCCATGTAGACGACGTTGCTGTTGCCCGGAGCGATCGCGATCGCCGAAACGAACGCGGGGCCGAACCAGTTGGGTCCGGGGTTGGTCCAGTTGAACGCACCGTTGACCGTGCGCCAGGGCTCGAGCCCGCCGGTCCAGAGGATGTCGGGGTTGTTGGGGTCCATCTCGAAGGGCGTGATGAAGAGGCCCGAGTCCGGGCCGAGGCCGACATTGAAGAACCCGAAGCTGTTGCCGCCGTCGTCGGTGCGCCGGATCGTGCCGAAGTTCTGCGTCTCGACGAACGCGACCCCGACGCCGCCGCCGGGGTTGTACGGGCCGACGGGCGAGATGGCCGTGTAGCCGCCGTCGCCGCCGAACACCTCGACCCAGGCCTCGGGCGTGACGCGTGAGGTGACCTGGCTGGTGCCGTTGTCCTGCGCGCCGGCGAGGAAAACGTCGGCCTGGGGCGCGATCACGCCGTGGTAGTACTGCGTCACGCCGTAGCTCGTGTTGAGATCGATCCAGATCACGCTCGCGAGATCGGAGACGAACTGCGGGCACTGGTTGACGTTGGTCGTCGCCAGCGCGTTGTCGGTCCGGTAGACGCCGCCGTCGTTGCCGACGTACATGGTCTGGTTCGTCGTCCCGTTGTAGTCGGGGTGGAAGACGATCTCGTGCTGGTCCGCGTGCAGGAACTGGCCGAGCGTCTCGAAGATCCACCAGTAGCTGGTGATCGAGAAGTTCACGCCGGCGTCGTCCGAGCGGAACATGTCGATCCCGCCGACCCAGACGACGTCGGGATTCACGGGATCGACCTTGATGATGTTGTCGTACCAGCCCTGGTCGAAGCCGCTGCCGCCTTGGCATGCATTGGCCAGCGTGTTGGAGAGCAGCAGCGTGTTCACCGGAGTCACGGCCGACTGCTGTGTCCAGGTCAAGCCGCTGTCAACCGAGCGGAACACGCCGACGACGCGCCCGGTCCCGAGCGGGCCGGACCCGTTGGCCGCCATGCACACGTAAACGATGTTGGGGCTGCTCGGCGCGAAGTCGATCGTCATCCGGCCCTGCTGGGGGTTGTCCAGAACGGTGGCTGTGCTGACCTTGGTCCACGCGTTGCCGATGTTCGTGGAGCGCCACATGCCGCCCTGGTTGAAGCTGCCGCAGGAGGCGAGGATGAGGTCGGGCTGCGTCCCGGGCTGGATCTGCAGGTCGGTGAACCCGACATTCGTCGCGTCGCCGTTGGGCGCCGCGGTGTCGATGAAGAGCGTGTTGTCCAGGACCGACGCCCACGTCGTGCCGGCGTTGAGCGAGCGGAACACGCCGAAGCGCGTGGCCGCGTAGACCCGGTTCGGATCGTTCGGGCTGACCTGGAGCTTGTTCACCTGGTAGAACGCGCCGGTGGGCACGGAGCCGTCGACGGTCCCGGCGAGCTGCGTCCACGTCGCGCCGGCGTCGGTGGTCTTGAAGATGCCGAGCCCGCGGATCGCGTCGCTGTTGAAGAAGCCCTCGCCCGTGCCCGCGTAGATGATGTCGGGGTCGGTCGGATCCATCGCCATGCTGTTGACGGCGATGTTGGCCAGGAAGTCGTCGAGCGGGAACCAGCTCGCGCCCGCGTTGACGGACTTGAACACGCCCCCACCTACGCCTGCGGCGTACATGATCTGCGGGTCCTGCGGGTTGATCAGGATCGCGCGGGTCCGCCCGCCGATGTTGCCTGGGCCGACCTCGTCCCACGAGGTGATGCCGCCGGCCCCGAATCCGCGATCGCCAAACGCGCCGCGGGCGTCTTCGAGGAGCTCAACCTGCGACTTGATCGCCAGCACCTGGTCCGCGGGGTACTCTTCGAGCCCTGCGCCTTCGAGACGCTGGGCCATGAAGTACTCGTGGCGCTCGCCGGGTTCGCCGGGCGCCGTGTCCTTCTCCTCGATCTCGGCGAATCCGAGCTCGGGCGAGCCGGCCAGGTGCTGCGATTCAAGATCAGTCGCCGCGACACTCGGTGCCGATCCGCTGTCGACCGACGCCTGGTACCCGGCGCACCCGACCAGACTGATGCTCGCGATCCCGGCGCCCAGCGCCGCGATCGATCGCTTGACCGAAGCACCCCGGACGAGCCCGCCCGGCGCACGGAAACACCTCTCCCCGATCCGCACTCTGCTCAGCATGGAAAGTCCTCCTCGAGAAACACCCGCCCCCCGGTGGGGGCTCTGGAGGTCAGCGTACTTCCAGCGACCCGGTTCGCAAAACGGAATCTCCGCTCTGTGGACCGAGAATCCGAGATTCACCCGTCCGCATGGACTGAGGCGCGGCCCGACGCGGTCGCGCGTATCGATATTCGCGGAGTCTCTGACCGGCCCGGTGGCCCCCAAGGGCAAAAAAAAGCCGACGCCCCCTGAGCGGGGGCGCCGACCACAATCACAAACTCTCTCTCCCTCGGAGCCTGGTTTCAGCGGCGGCGCCGAACACCGAGGACCGCGAGGCCGGCGAGACCCATCCCGGCGGCGCTGGGCAGCGGGATCGGGCGTCCGGGTTCTTCCGGGGTGGCCGTGAACAGCCAGTCGCTGGCCTTGAGGTGATTCTGGATGTTGCCGAACGAGCCATCGCTCGGGGCGTGGTTGAGCCAGCCCCAGCCGCTGATCCCGGCGAAACCGCGATGGCCGTTGTCGTCGTCCTTGTCGCCGAAGCGGAACGAGAAGTCTCCGTTGCTCTTGTCAACGAGGTCGAACACCGTCTCGCCGGCGTAGTCGCTGAACCCGCTGACGAGTTCGACCGTGCCGGTGTTCTGCATGTTGGCGGTGACGAGCAGGTCGTCATCGCCGGGAGCGGTGCCGACATTCATGTTGTAGGTGAAATCGACATCGATCAGGCCGCTGAGGCCCGCGTCGTAGCTGCCGCCGGTGTCGAGGCCGCCGAAGGCGGTGCCGAAGATCCGGATGGTGGCGCCGTCGTAGTCGAGCTTCATGTCCGCCATCGGATGCTCGAAGTCGAACGTGTACGTGCTGCCCGCGCTGCCGTCGAGCAGGCCGTCCAGGCGGAGCCCGTACTGGGGCGGAGCGGCGTTGCCGTCGGGGTGGTTGCCGAGGATGTACGTGCCGGGCAGGATCGTCGCTGCGCTGGCACCGGTGGTGGCCAGTGCAAGCGCACCGATAGCGCCCACGATCGAAAGTCTCTTGCTCATTTCTTTCTTTCTCCCTGTTTCCTACCGGAACGTCCGAGTCACCTCGGCTAACCAATGTCGAACCAAGAACTTACAGCCCAATTGATGAGCCAATACAGAATGCCCCAGGATCGTTCGAGAGCAAGGGGCATCTGCTATAAGTCGTGAAAAAACAAGGGCTTGTCGACGGAGACGCCGATAGGTCGCCCCGTCTCATAATCGCCCCTGTCCCTTCGCCCTGAGGCTCAAAAAACCGGGCGTGCCCATCAAATCCGCTTGCCTCGACCCGGGCGCGCCGTACGTTGTTCGTACACGTCAAATGGGGTCTCATCCGCTCTCCCAAGCGATGAGACCTCTTTTCTTTTGCGCACGGCGCATCGGCGTATGCTCTCGGCCCGAACCCCTCGCGGAGATCGAGCATGACCACGACCGTCCACGCCTACGCCGCCCCCACCGCCGGCGCATCCCTCGAGCCCTTCGAGTACGACCTTCCCGATCTCGGGGCGCACGACGTGGACATTGACGTCGAGCACTGCGGCATCTGCCACTCCGACCTGAGCATGCTCGACAACGAATGGGGAATGTCTCAGTTCCCGTTCGTCGCCGGCCATGAGGCGGCAGGACGCGTCCGTGCCGTCGGCGAGCACGTGACGCACCTCCAGCCGGGCGATCGCGTCGGTCTGGGCTGGCACTCGGGCTACTGCAACGCGTGCATGCAGTGTCTCAGCGGCGACCACAACATGTGCGCCGGGTCCTCGGCCACGATCGTCGGGCGCCACGGCGGGTTCGCGGACGTGGTGCGCGCCCAAGCGATGAGCGTGGTGAAGCTGCCCGACGGTGTCGAATCGTCCAAAGCCGGCCCTCTGTTCTGCGGCGGCATCACGGTGTTCAACCCGCTGGTGCAGCTTGGGCTCTCGCCGCTCGACGAGGTTGCCGTCGTGGGCATCGGCGGGCTGGGGCACATGGCCCTGGCTTTCTGCCGCGCGTGGGGCTGCCACGTCACGGCGTTCACCTCGCCGAGCAAGATGGAGGAGGCCAAGTCGCTGGGGGCCCATGAGACGATCAGCAATCGCGATCCTGAGGCCATCAAGCAGTGCAGGGGCCGGTTCGATCTGATCCTCTCGACGGTCAACGTCAAGCTGGACTGGAACGAGTACATCGAGGCGCTCAAGCCCCGGGGAACCCTGCATGTCCTTGGGGCGGTGCTCGAGCCCCTCGACATCGCGGCATTCCCCCTGCTCATGCAGCAGCGTTCCGTTTCGGGTTCACCGGTGGGTAGCCCCGCGACGATCGCCCGGATGCTCGACTTCAGCGCTCGTCACTCCATTGCTCCGACCACGGAGCACTTCCCGATGAGCAGGGTCAACGACGCGTTCGAGCATCTCCGATCCGGGAACGCGAGATACCGGATCGTCCTCGATCGCGACTAAGCCGATCGAACGATCACGCGGCGCTGGACCCGGCCTCGCGGGGCGCTTCGGCGCTCGACGCGCGGGCGCGCCCTGCCCTCTTCCTCAGGACTCGTGAGAGTTCCGGCGCGAAGGCGAACGCGATCATGCGCGATGCGAGCCTCGGTTGGGAGACGAGTATGGCCGGGCTGCCTGCCAGCGCCCGGCGGGCACTGCGGCGGGCGCCCGCGCGATCGCCGGAATCAGCCAGCGCGATCGACTTGGTGGCGTCGTTCCAGGCGATGCGCCGGTTCATGAGCGTGCGGTACCGGGCGTCGATGTGATCGCGGATCATGACGTTGACCCGGGTCGCCCGGTCGATCCGGTCGAGCAGGTCGACACTGCTCCACGTCCCGCCCCGGTGCACCTGGTACACCGCCATCGTCTCGTCGACGTACCCAACCGTGCCCCGCGTTGCCGAGTGGACGAACAGCGGCCAGTCGCCCTGCGGCGCCTCGGCGATCCAGGCCGGGAACGGCCCGACCAACTCCCGATTCAGCACGACCGAGCACGTCTGCATCTCCAGCGCACGCCGGCTGAGCAGGGCCTCGATCGATCGGATCGGCCTGTGGCCTTCCGCGGGGTGGCGCCCGAGCGGGCGGTGCACCTCGCCCGCATGCTCGTCGGTGTCGTCGGGCTTGACCTCGACGGGGTGGTACGAGATCGCGATCGCGGGATCGGCCTCCATCAGGCCGACCTGGTGCGCGAGCTTCTGCGGGTCGGTCCAGTAGTCGTCGCCATCGAGGATGGCGAGGTACTTCCCGCGGCATGAATCGAAGGTGTCGCGGAAGTTGTCGCTGCTGCCGAGGTTGTTCTCTCGCAGGAGCGGCCGGACGATCTTCGGATTGGCCGACGCGTAGCGCTCGATGATCTGGCGGGTCGAGTCGGTCGAGCAGTCCTCTCCGATCACCAGTTCGAGGTCGAACTCGCCCCTCTGGCTCAGGACGCTCTCGATGGCACGACCGATGTACGCCTCGTGGTTGTACGTGATCATGCAGACGCTGACGAGCGGTCGTGCGGGCGCGCTCATCAGGATCGCTCCGCGTCGGCATCGGTCGGCGGGGTCGCGCTCGCCTCAGAGCTCTTCTGAAGGTCGGGGAGCATGCGCTGGAGCGCCGTCCGCACCTCGCCGGCGTGCTGGATGGCCTGGCGTGCGATGTCGCAGAGAGTGGCGACACCCCCCGGATCCAATTGGGTCCCGGTTGGGAGGAGCATCACACGCGCGGCCACACGCTCGGTCTCTCCAAGGAGGAGGCCGGCTTGCGGGAAGAACGACTTGTAGGGCTCCATGCGGTGAACGCCGGGCCAGAAGTACTTGCGCGCGAGCACCCGCTCGGCGTGGTAAACCCCGACCAGTTCGTCGCGGTTGAGCGGGCACCGCTCGGGATCGATCTCGATCACGATGTACTGGAAGTTGTTGGACTCGGCTTCGTCGTACTCGAAGACCGAGACACCGGGCAGATCACCGAGCCCCTCGCGGAACAGGTGGTAGTTCCTCCGGTTGACCTCGATCACGCTGTCGAGGCTCTCCAACCCGCAGAGGCCCATCGCGGCGCACACCTCGGACATCTTGCCGTTCGTCCCGGCGTGGGCGACCTCGTCGAGCCCGGAGAACCCGAAGTTCCGCATCAGGCGCAGGCGTTTGGCGAACTCTGCGTCGTTCGTGGTGACGGCGCCGCCTTCGAACGTGTTGAAGAACTTGGTCGCGTGGAAGCTGAAGACCTCTGCCAGACCGAACCCGCCGATCATGCGCCCCTTGTGCGAGCACCCGAACGCGTGCGCCGCGTCGAACATCAGTTTCAGGCCGCGGCGTTCGGCGATCTCCGTGAGCGCCTCGATGTTGCAGGGGTGGCCCCAGACGTGCACCCCGATGATGCCGGTCGTTCGGGGGGTGATGAGCTCCTCGACCTTCGCGGGATCGATCTGGTGGGTCCGGGGGTCCATGTCGCAGAACACCGGGGTGATCTGCTGCCACTGGAGCGCGTGGGCCGTGGCCACGAACGTGTAGGCCGGGACAATCACCTCGCCCGACAGCCCTGCCGCCCGGACGGCGATCTCGAGCGCGATGGTGCCGTTGCACATCGCGACGCAGTGCTCGACGCCGACGTAGTCGGCGACCCGCTTCTCGAGCTCGAGGCTCAGCGGGCCGACATTGGTCAGCCAACGCCGGTCGAACATCTCGTTGACGAGGCGCAGGAAGTGATCGCGATCGCCGACGTTCGGGCGCCCGATGTGGAGGTTCTCCTCGAACCTCGGCTCGGCGCCGAGGATCGCGAGAGGTGCGGCGCTGAACTGCGCAGCCGCTCGCGCTGTGGGGGAACCCGTCATCAGCCAACACCCTCTTCCGGCGCTATTTCTCCAGGCCCGCGGCGTCGACCTGAGCCTGGAGCTCGCGGAGCCGGCTCGAGCGCGAACGAACAAAGAACTTGTCCCTGGGGATCTGCGTCAGATCATACTTGCGCGTCCACTTGCCCCTGAGCAGCGACGTCGCGGCCGGGTCGCTGGCCGGCACGTACGCGGCCTGGACGAGGATCCGGTCCGGCCCCGCCACCGGCGGAGGGGAGGCGTGCCACGTGCACGTGTGCATGATGGCGATGTCGCCCGGCTCGAGCGACGGGAAGATGAGCGGCCAGTCGTCGCTCAGGATCCCCGTGTTCACCTCGCCCGCGTCGCCGAGGTACCCGAAGTGGTGCGTGCCGGGGTAGAACGAGATCCCGCCGTTGTCCTTGTTGCACACGCTCAGCGGCACGAAGACCGACGCGCGATCCGGCCAGCCGTAGTCGTAGCAGAAGTCCTGGTGCACGAACACGGGCGCCTGGCTGTGGCGATCCTTGATCACGAACCGCTGCATGAACAGCGCCAGATCGGGGAAGATCTGCTCGATGACGTCGAGCAGCTCCGGGCACTTGTGGATCTCGGCGAGAGCGGTCGGCAGGTCCTCGTTCACGTGGACCGGGTTGAACGGGTTCACCTCGCGGTTCTTGAGCTTGTCCTCGTAGAACTTGTCCCATTCGTCCTGGTACCCGCGCATCCGGTCCGGGGGGATCACGTTGCGCACGACGAAGTAGCCGACCTCGCGGTAGACGTCGAGATCGAACGTCTCCGAATCGGCCAGAGGGATGGACCGGGCGATGTCGCCGATCTCGATCTTGTCGGTGGTCATGGTCGTGGTCATCTCGCTGCCTCCGGTCTGCTGTCCTTAGCGCCGGTAGTCGGCGACGTTCTTGGGGAGCTGCTCGTAGTTCCGCTTCATGTCGATGCCGCAGGTCTCGTCGTCGTAGGGCACCGAGGTGTAGCCGAGGATCGAACGCTGGGCGTTGGTCAGGCCGTCGTAGATCTCCTGGGGCAGGTTGCCCGGGATGTCGAACGCCTGCTTGAGCCACCAGCGCTGGAACGTCGCGATCATCGACCAGCGGGTGCGACCGCTGGTGTTCTCGAGCGCGCCGTGCCAGAGCCTGCTGTCCCACATGGCCAGGTCGCCGGCCTTGGAGCGGAGCGGCACGGCCGTCTCGAACGACTCCTGGTTGGTGTACTCACCGCTGAGGTGCGACCCCGGCACGACCACGGTGCAGCCGCTCTCTTCGTCCTGGTCTTCCAGGATGATCGCCGCCTGCATGACGAACACCTCGGGCCCGGTGTAGGGCACGAGCGAGTCGATGTGCATCGGCATGCGATGGCCGCTGCTGCGCGCCAGGTACGAACGGAGGATGTAGTTCGGGTCGCCCTCGGGGAGCGACGTGAACCAGCGATCGTTCAGGAAGTGCTTGAGGATCTCCTCGAGGAACGGGAGCGAGAAGATGAGGTCGGTGAAGAACGGGTGCTTGGCCTGCAGGTTGTAGACCATCGGCTGGTTCCGGTTCAGGAACGGCATGCGGTCGGACTGCTTGGACTTGGTGTCCTCGAACGTCTGCTTGGTCAGTTCGAGGGCCTTGTCGATCTGCTCCTGCGAGAACACCTGCGGGATAATGCAGTACCCCTTGGTCGTGAGCTCTTCGATATGGGGCTTGGCGTCTCTCACCACTGCTGCGGTCGTCATCTCACTCCTCCGGAGGCTTGCGCCTGCATCATCGGGATCTGTTCTCTGAGTCGCCGCGCTTCATCGAAATCGAGCGCGGGCGAGTAACTCGCGTCTTCAAAGACTGCGTCCTGGATCGTGACCTTTCGGCCGTCGACGCTCACTCGGCCCTCCCACAACCAGCGCGCCACCTGGAGCAGCGCCTGGCACTGCTGCACGAACAACTCGTGGCGCAGCTGGGGAACCGGGCGGCCCGGGTCGACCGGGGCGGCGGTCTGCATCACGATCTTGCCCTCATCCATCACCTGATCGATGAACTCGATCGTATTCCCGAAAAGCCGGGCGTGGTAGGCGAGGGTGTCGCCAAATCCGTCCATCCCCTTGAACGCCGGCAGGAGCGACGGGTGGAAGTTGACGATCCGGTCGCGGAACGCGTCGCGGAACGCCTGGGAATAGAAGTTCGTGTAGTACGACAGCACGTGGCTCACCCCGGCGCTGCGCAGGTGCTCGTGGAGCCCCTGGCAGAACACCTCGGGGTCGGGCTCGAAGATCTCCACGACCGGCAGCCCGTGGGCCTCGGCCTTGGCGATCGCTCCGCAGGGTCGGTCGGCAACCACGGAGTGCACGCACCCGCGGAGGAACGGGTTCTTGAGCACCTCGTTCATCACCGAGCCCTCGGTGCTGACGACGAATGCGAATGTGACTCCACCGGTGCTCATGCGAATTCGCCCTCCCTGTAGGCGGGGAAGTAGCCAGGGTCGCCCGCGCCACGCCCGCCGGTCAGCCCAGCGTAGGCCTCGGGCTGGAGCACCGAGGCGCACAGGTATGTCGATCGTGTGCCCGTGGACCAGCCGCGTTTGAACGCCGAGAGCCCGTCGTTCGCGTCGCTCGTGAGGCCGGCCCCGGCGCCCAGGCCGATCCAGGCGACCTTGCCGTGGAAGTGCTCGAGCATGCGCCACTTGGTGGCGTAGGACGCGCGGAGGCGATAGCCCTCCGGGCTGAACGCGACCAGGTGGCCGTGGGCGACGTCGCCGTCGACGTACCACAGGTCGAGGCCGACCAGTTCGTCCCCGGACCGCGCCTCGAACCCGACGATCCCCGGTGCAGCGAACTGCGCCGCGAAGGACTCGCGCGAGAACGCCTTCATGCCCGTGATCGAATGCCGGCGGCAGAGTTCGCCCCACAATCCCAGCCACTCGTCGAGGAGCTCGAGCGGGTCGGTGCAGACGCGCACGTCGACCTTGCGGAGGGCCTTGCGCACGTTCGCCATGTGCGAGGCCTTGACGACGTCCGCCGGGGGCACAGAAGCGTCGGTCACGAAGTGGTGCTTGAATTCCTGCACCCGGTCGAAGACTCCGGCGAGACTGTCCTCCCCGACCGGGGCGAAGGGCTCGGTCACGAGAGTCAGCGACACCGCCGTCTGACGGAGCGACTCGACGTCGTCCGCCAGCGCGTCCCAGTCCGTGCAGGTGAACAGCGGGTAGAGGCCCATCGCATCGACGAGTTCCGACCCGGGGATCGGGCGTTCCAGGACCCAGCCGCCGCAGGCTTCGAGGCGCCGGGGCGAGCCGAACTCGGCGAACGCGCGCGCGTATTCAGCGCTCGCGTATCCACTCGCCGGTCTGACCTGCTGAGCCCCTGTCATTCCCTGCCCTTCGAGGGACGCGGAGCCCGCGTCCCGATGATCCGGCCCCCGATCACGGAGATCGTGAGCCACCCACACGATCGAGGGATCCCGCGCCAGTCCGGCGCGGGACACCTCAGAACCAGCGACATCGTACCGTCCGGGCCGGCGCTGGAGCGGAGCCCAGCTCCCGGCGGCAGGGGCGATCGGCACAGATCGGCGCGCCCCCCCAGACCCTCGGAGCCCGCGGGTTCTCGCCCCGTCGGGGATGGAATGGGTCCGCCGGAGCGGGCGAGCCGTTGGACGGGAAGCAGAGCGATGCCGGCGTGTTCTCGGGCCTGAATCGGCGCGCGTTCCCCTGCGCTCCGAGCGAGCGCGGGGCGGACGTCGGGGCATACGCGCCGGCGCACAAGCCCGGTATATCCTCGGCGTCTACGCGTATGATGGACGTCGTTCGATGCCGAGACGCTCGTTGACGGGAGGTCATCCGGAATGCCAGAGCAAGAGATCGATGCCAGCGGCACACCCCCGACCCGCTTTAAGAAGAGCCTCCGCCTCGTGCTCTGGCTCGTGCTCGCGCTTGTGCTGCTGTTCCCGGCGCTCATCCTGACGATCGTCGGGTCGGGCACCGAGCTGCCCGGGTGGATCATCGTCGCAGGCGTGGTGTGGATGATCGGCGTGCGCCGGCGCTGGCGCTGGGCCGCGGTCCCTGCGCTCGCAGCGGTGCTGCTGGTCATCTTCGTGCGCGCGGGCGTCGAGCCCAGCAACGACCGGACCTGGCAGGAGCACCTGACGGTGATGCCCGAGGTCCGCATCGACGGCGGCGTCATCACCATCGAGGGCGTGCGCAATTTCCGGTGGAACGCCGACGAAACCTACGACGCGGCGTGGGAGACCCGCACGTATGAGCTGACAAATCTCCAGGGTGTCGATCTGATCGTCGAACCCTTCTCGGCCACGTCGCTGCTGGCGCACACGATGCTGAGCTTCGACTTCGGGCCCGACGGGCGCGTGATCCTCACCATCGAGGCCCGCAAGGAACCCGGCGAGGTCTACGGCATCGTCGACGGCGGCCTGAACCGCTTCGAGATGCTCTACATCTTCGCCGACGAGCGCGACGCGCTCGGCGTGCGCTACCATCGCGGCCACCAGCTCTACGCCTACCCCGCGACCGTCGAGCCGGTCGCCCTCCGGGCCTTCTTTCTGGGCCTCGCGACAACAGCGAACAACCTGCGCACGCGGCCCGCGTTCTACAAGATCGTGCGCGACAACTGCACAACCGCCTGGGTGCGCCATTCCGACGCGCTCAGCACACGCCCGATGGGCCTGAACCTGGACACAATCTTCAACGCCCGCGTCGGTCGGTTGCTCTACGAGCGCGGCTCCATCCCAACCGACCTGCCTTACGAGCAGATCAAGGCCCGGCACCGTATCGACCCGCGCATCCCCGCTGCGATCGACGACCCGGATTTCTCGGATCGCATCCGCGAAGGACAGAACCCGGCGCAGGCGGAGCCGTGATCCTCAAGAGAAATGGAGCCGGGGGGAATCGAACCCCCGTGCCGGCACAGTCAGAGTGACGCTTCTACACGCATAGCCCGCGGCTGTTCTCGACCCGTCCGCTTCCGCGGGCAACGCGGATCGGGTCATACCTCGTGGTGCTTCTCGTCCCCCCACGCCGAGGTCCGGCGCTTCGGGGTACCAGCCTGATGATCGTTGATCCCGCCCTCATCAGGCGTCGGAGCGGGATCATGCTGCCGGTTGATTAGGCAGCGAGAGCCAAGTCAGTGTTGGCAATTATGTGGTGCACGCTTGTTAACGCGGCCAGCGTGCGCCGCGACGCGCAACGTCAAACCTTGCCCTGCCCGGTCGATACCGATCGGCCCCAGTTGTCAAAGATACTCTCGCCCCGGAGGGCGACATCGGCCGTTTCGACGGCTGATTGCAATGATAGGCGGCCGCTCGATCTTGAGGCCCCGCCGTCAACACCCAAAGAAAAACCGGCGATCAGGTCCGCCGGTCGTGATCACACAACCTGGTTGTCGTCGCGGACGCGACCGCTTACCACGCGAAGTGCGCGAAGGCCTTGTTGGCTTCGGCCATGCGGTGGGTCTGCTCGCGGATGTTCAGGGCCTTGGAGCCCTCGCCCTTGGCCGCGGCGTAGAGCTCGTCGGCAAGACGCATGTGCATCGGGCGCCCCCGCTCTTTGCGGCAACTCTCGATGATCCAGCGGAACGCGAGCGACTGCTGGCGACGGTCGTTGACCTGCATCGGCACCTGGTAGTTGGCGCCGCCGACGCGCTTGGAGCGCACCTCGATGCGGGGCTTGACGTTCAGGATCGCCCGGTCGAAGACCTCGATGCCGCTCTTGGGGGCCTCGGGGTGCTCCTCGCCCTCGAGGCGCTTCTCGATCTCGTCCATCGCGTCGTAGACCACACGCTCGGCGGCGGTCTTGCGACCGTCGAGCATGATGCAGTTGATGAAGCGCGACAGCACCTTGCTGTTGTAGCGAGGGTCGGGGCGGAGCTGTTCTTCTGATTTGGTGATGCGACCAGCCATTGCTGGCTCCTTTCGGCTCATCCGCGGGCGATCAGATCTGCCCGCCGTGTGTTCACCCCGTCGCCGGCCGGGCTATCGGGATTACTTGCCAGGAAGCGGCGCGACGCTCGCGCTGCCTCCGGTGGTTCAATTGTCGGGCTCTTACTTCTTGCCCTTCTTGGTGCCGTACTTCGAGCGGCCCTGCTGGCGACCGTCGACGCCGAGCGTGTCGAGCGAGCCCCGGACGACGTGGTAGCGGACGCCCGGGAGGTCGCGGACACGACCGCCGCGAACGAGGACGATCGAGTGCTCCTGCAGGTTGTGGCCCTCGCCACCGATGTAAGCCGTGACTTCCTTGCCGTTGCTCAGACGCACACGGGCGACCTTGCGGAGCGCGGAGTTGGGCTTCTTCGGCGTGACGGTGCGCACCTGGAGGCACACGCCGCGCTTCTGCGGGCACGCGTCGAGGTCCTTGACCTTGTTGATCTTGGACTTCGGGTTGCGCGGCTTGCGGATGAGCTGGTTGATCGTCGGCATGCGGCGTGAGCTCCGGCGGTCCCGGGTGTTCCGGGCAAGAAGGCTGGATCGAGCCCGGGGCGGGACTCCGGCCAGAGCGCGTGGACGCCTCCGGCGGGCCCTGTCAGGGCGTTCTGGGATCAGAAAAAAGCTCGCCCCCACCAGAGGGCGAGCCGAGCAGTATACCCGGGGATTTCCCTGACGCAAGGGCCGGCAACCGGCCCGGATCAGTCGTCGTCCCGCTCGCGGGAGTCATCGCTCCGGCGGGCCTGGCGGCTCTCGGCCCGGAGCACCTCCATGGCCTTCTGGCGCTCCTCGCGGCTCAGGCGACCGTCTCCGTCGGCGTCGAATCTGGCCGCGGAGCCCCTGAGGGCGTCCCGGCGGGAGTCTCGCTCGCTGAGGCGCTGGTCCATCCGGCGCTGGCGCTCCTGGACCCGCTGCTCGACCTCGTCCCGGCGGAGACCGACCCGCTCGTCCTTGCGCTCCCGACGGTCGGCAACCCGCTGGTCGGACGACGAGCGCCGCTGCGCGACGCGCTCGTCCTGACCGTTCCTGCGTTTTTCGACGCGTCCGTCCGCCTTGGTGCGGCGCTCGGCCACACGCGAATCGACCTTGGTCTGGCGTTCCGCGATGCGCTGGTCTGCCTTGGCCCGCTTCTCGTTCACACGCGCGACGACCTCGTCTGGTGCGCCGGTGAGTTTGAGGTCCGCCTTCGCACGGCGATCCTCGCGGGAAGCGGCGCCGGTCGCCCGCTTCTCGGCGCGCTTCTCGTCTGCGCGGGCCATAGCCTCGGTTCGTTTCGAGTCCATGGTCTGACGGTGCTCGACACGCTTCTTGTCCGCTTCGGCCCTGAAGCCGGCGCGCTTCTCGTCGGCCGTGCTGCGGCGAGACGTGCGTTTCTCGCCGGCGTGCTGGCGCTTGAGGGTGCGGGTCTTGGACCGCTCGGCCTTCTTGGCCTCGTGCGACTTCTGGGCCGCCTTCGTCTCCTCGGCGTGCGCGACGGACGCGATGCCGCCGGCCGAGGAGATGAGCAGCGCCGCGAGTGCGCAGGTGATAGTGCGGGACGTGCGGTTCGGCGTGGCCATCGTGTTCGATCCTCCGGTCGTCGGCGTAGGAGTTGCCCGCTGCGAGCGCGGGCGCCCGTCCAGAGAAGGGTCAGAAACCGGAGGCGACGATGCGAACGGGCCGCGCCGAACCTGCGCACAGGGGGTGGGCTTGGCGCGACAGCGCAGGCTCGCACATGATGCTCGGGTTATGGGGCCCCACCGGCGATCGACCGAGCCGCCTACTGGATCTGCTTGGCGGCCTTGAATTCCCTGAGCGTGTCCTCGGACTCGAAGTAGTACGTGCGCCCGAAGTGGCGGAGCGTCGCTCCCGCTTCGTCTGGGAGAAAGCGGGTCTTGCTGACCGGGTCCTCGACGACGGCGCGCTTGATGTAGAACTCGTTGTCAGGGAGCGAGAGCACGACCTTGACGCACGAGACGAGTCGGTCGTCGATCCATGCCGCGATCGCGTCGCGGTCGATGGCGTCGAGGGGCATCTCCAGACGCGAGTGACGCTGATAGTCGAGAAACCTGGGGATGATCAGCAGGTCGTACTCGAGGACCATGTTGCGCAGATCCGGGTCCGGGGCCACGGAGAGTGAGAGGTTGATGTTCGCGTAGTGGCTCTGGAGCGAGATCGCTGCTTCGCGCCGCGAGGGCTCGACGTTCCCGACGATCTTGATGGCGTCGCCGAACTGGCGGGCGAACTCCTCGATCCGCGGATTCCAGATCGAGCGGAGGTCGTCGCAGAGGGCGTCGAAGTCAGCGATGGCCTTCTCGCGCCGGGCGGCCTCGTCCTTGGTGTCCTGCTCGCGCTCGGCTTCGAGCCTGGCGCGCGCGTCGAACTCGGCCTTGAGGCGATCGGCGAGCGTTGTCGATCCGGTGGCTGTCATGGCTGGAACTCCTCTCCTCAGCGTGAATCCACCCCGCCGGGCCTACGAGTCTAGCACCTGCGAGTCGGTGGTCGGCTGCTCGTGGTTCTCGTCACGCACGAGCTTCTTGGCGGCCCGCTTGGTGAAGTAGTAGATGCGCTTCATGAGCTCGATCGCGCTCATCTCGTAGCGATAGAGCTCGACCCGCTTCTCGCCGGGCGCGGTCAGGCGCTCGGTCACCCTGGCCGCCAGCGCATCGGCCCGGGAGATGATCCGCGGCTTGAGCGCGATGACCGCCCTGGCCTTGTCCTGGTCGCCTGTTCGGATCGCCTCGGACACCTCGCCGATGGCCAGCCCCAGCCGGTCGACCAGCTCGCGGAACTGCTTCTCGGTCTCCTCGCTGGCCTCGAGGTCGTGCTTCCACCAGCTCTCGATGAACGTCGCGAGGTTGAGCGCGAGCGTGTCGGAGATCGCGTGCAGCTGCCCGGCGGCGCCGAGGAGCGCCTCGAGGCGGTCGGACTCGCTCGACGACAGCTTGCGCTCCAGCAGCTTGCGTGTGTACTCGAGGATCGAATCGTGCAGACGACTGATGTTCTTGGCTTCAGCGCGCAGCGCCTCGGCTCGCACCCGGGCGTTGCCCGGCTCGGTGTGCCCCAGCAGGGGCGGGATCATGTCGCCCATGCGCCCGATCTCCATCGCCACCTGGTCGAGCGCCAGGGCGGGAGTGGCCAGGTAGATCTCGTCGATGTACTTCGGGCGCGCCGCTTCTGGCACCTTGGCCGGGCGGGCCGGCGCGAGCTTCGTGACGATCAACGCCAGCGGGCCGGTGAGCCAGATGAACACCAGCGTGTTGGCGACGTTGAAGATCGTGTGGGCGTTGGCGATCTGGCGCGGCGTCTCGGCGGCCAGGCGGTCGACGCCCGAGAGGTCGGGGGAGGCGGGCGATACATAGCGCACGAGTTCGGCGAGCACGCCGATGAAGAACACCCAGGCGACCGAACCGACCAGGTTGAAGATCACGTGCACCAGGGCCGCCTGCAGCGCGACGCGGGGCTTGCCGATCGACGCCAGCAATGCCGTGGCGCTGGTGCCGATGTTGGCCCCGAGCGCCAGCGCGATGCCGGCCTCGAGCGAGATGAAGCCCTGACCGGCCAGGACGATCACGATGCCCGTGGTCGCCGACGAGCTCTGCACGAGCGCCGTGAACAGCGCGCCGGCGAGGATGCCCAGGAACGGGTTGTCGAGCGAGGCCATGAAGTCGATGAACGGCTGGTGCTCGCGGAGCGGGTTCGTCGCGTCGCTCATGAGGCCCATGCCGAAGAAGATGAAGCCGAGCCCGAGCAGCATCTTGCCGATCTGGGCGATCGCCTCGTGCTTCTTGAAGAACGTCAGCGCGAACCCGGAGGCGATGAGGCCCAGGGCGTACTCGGTGATCTTGAAGGCGATGATCTGGGCCGTGATCGTGGTGCCGATATTCGCCCCGAGGATCACGCCCACCGACTGCTGCAGGTTCATCACGCCGGCCGAGACGAAGCCCACGACCAGCACCGTCGTGACCGACGACGACTGGATGACCGCGGTGACGAACGCCCCGGTGATCGCCGCCGTGAACCGGTTGCCGGTCAGTTTGGCCAGCACCGTGCGCATGCCCGAGCCGGCGACGGCCTTGAGCGCCTCGGTCATGCTGTCCATGCCGAGCAGGAAGATCGCCAGCCCCCCGAGGAGTCCGACGACGATTGGCGTGATCTCGAGCATGAAGCGGGCCCTGCGAATCCCCGGACGCGCAGGTACAGGCTAATCGCTTGTCGGCGTGTGAGGCAAGGACGATCGCGGGCGAACCCAGTAGCGGTTACGCCGCCCGGCCGCCGCGCAGCAACCGCACGCGGGACGGATCGTCCGAGCAGAGCGACGCGACGCGATCAATGAACACCTGGATGAGATCGGCGTCGTATCGGTCGCCCGCGCCCTCCGCCAGGATCTCGATCGCCTGTTCATGGCTGAGGGCCGCTCGATACGGGCGGTGCGTGCGGAGCGCGTCGAAGACGTCGGCGACCTGCACGACCTTGCTGGCCAGGCTGAGGTTCCAAGCCCGCCTGCGATTTGGATACCCGCTCCCGTCCAGGTGCAGATGATGCTCGTACGCAACGATCGGCGCGAGATCGGGCACCTCGTCGATCTCGAAGAGCAGCCGAGCCCCGTTGACGGGGTGCAGCCGAACAACGTCGAGTTCTTCGTTCTCGAGCTTGCCCTGTTTGTTGAGGAGTTCCACCGGCACTTCGCGCTTCCCGATGTCATGCAGCAACGCCGCCGCGGTCAGATCCTGGAGGGCGCCGGACTTCAGACCCACGGCCTCTCCCAGCGCTGCGGCAAGGACAGAGACGTTCAGGGTGTGCACATAGGTGTACTCATCGAATCGCTTGAGTTGCGCCAGGGGCAGCAGCGTCCCGGCGTGGATGGTCACGGACGTGCAGATCGTGCCCACGAGATCGCCGAGAGCGCGATTGTCGTACCGCCCGCTCGTGGCCACGGAGTCCAGGACGCCGGTGAGCACCTGCTCAACCCGCGCCGGGCTCAGAGCATCGGCGTCGAGATCCGAGTGCGGATCGGGCGTCTGGGAGTCGTCTTCGCTCTCCCTCGCGCCCGCGACATATCCGAACGTGATGCCCGGGATCGGCCTCGGCCGCTCCCCATCGGAGTCTTCGGCCGTGAGGCGCCGGATGAACTCGGCCAAAGCCGATCGGTCGAGGCCCCGGCGGAACGCGATGGACTCGACACCGCACTCGGCCATGCGCCCGAACAACCCGCTGGCGAGTTCCCCGCTCGCCTCGAGCACGCTGTCCCCGACGACCACCTTCTGCTCGAAACACAAGACGACGATCTCCGGCTGCAGCCGGAGCGCTTCGTGCAGACACTCGGACGCGAGCGTGAGACCGCGTTCGACGACCGGATGGTCCGGAGCGTATCGCGCGCAGGCGTACATCGAGGTCTGGAGCGCCTTGAGAGCCGGGTTGAGATACTTGGCGATCACGCTGCTGATCCTCCGGTGCTCTGGACTGTGCCGGACTCGTCTGATCCGGCGAGCACGTTGATGAGCCTGACCAGCGAGAGCCTGTAGAACCACAGGCAGCCCTTGGCACGACGGTCGGGCGATCTCTGAGTCAGCAACGAGGCGAGCCGCGAGGCGATCCGGGCGTTCTTGGGTGTCGGACGCATTGCAAGCCATCGCAGCGACGCGCACGGCACGCGCAGATCGCCGGGGTTTGCGCGCTCCAGCAGATCCAGCGCCACCGACAGGCGCTCGCGCGTCGGCTCGATCCCGGTGAGTCTCCCGGTCATCCATTGGACGAGGATCTGCGAGGGTCGCGGGCCCTGATGACGGCACAGACGCTTGAGGCCCAGTTCATTGGCGGCCCGGGGACTCTCGGTGAGCGCCCGCGTGCACAGATCGAGGGGCCACTCGTCGTTGATCCGATCGGCGATGAGGTAAGCGGTCATCCTCATCGAGTCGTCGGGCTGCCGGAGAGAGCCGAGCAGCATCGCGTTGAGCGCCTCGTCGCCGAGTTGGCCGAACAGCAGCGACAACGCCCGGATATCGACCCGCTCGGCGCGGAGGCCGATCAGAGAGCGATTCCTGGCCGCGTCGTCGGCACGGGCGAGCACCTCGGCCAGGCGCTCGGAGACGCTGCACAACCCGACCTCGGCGACGGAACGCACCATCACCGGCACGACCCGCGGACCGAGCAGTTCCAGGAGTTCGACCTTCTCGGGTTCATCCATGCACGTGCGCACAAGGAGGTCGACCACCTCGTCGGATCGCAGTCGGTCGATGAACTTCGCCGCGGCAAACTCGAGATCTTCCTCGACGGGCGACGAGATCGCGTCGAGCGCGTATTCCAGCGCCTTCAAGAGTGTGCCCGCCTGTCCCCCTGTAGCGGCCTCGATCGCGGTGGCCTCCAGGCGCCGGAACAATCCGACCTGGCCGCGCTCGTCGCCGGCGCTGGACTCGATGAGTGCCCGCGCGATCTGTGATGCGTGCGCGCGGACCGCCTGAGCGTCCTCGATCTCGTCGCATGCATCGAGGATCGTGATCGGGATCTTCGCGCCGCTGATCTCGTGGAGGTGCCCCTGATAGTCTTCCGGGCTGAACCGGCGATCGTCGCCGGCGTTCATCATCTCGATGAGCGCCTCGCGGACCTTCTCACCGCTCGCCGAGTCACCGGTCTCCTGGCCCCATCGAGCGAACGCCTCGATCAGATCGGCGCGCTCGTCCGGCGTGCGGCCGGCCTGGCTGACGATTCGGCGCATGAGCATCATGGTCTCGCGCGACGGAGCACCGGCTACCTTGGCGACGTCCCGCAGCGTGTCGGCGACGATGTCTCCGGAGACCGCGTCGCCCGCCTCGGCGAGAAGCCAGACGCTGTCGTGCGGGCGCTCATGGTCGATGTCGAGCAGGCGCTTGCGGGTGCGGGCGTCGAGGCTCTCGACGAATCTGGCAACGCGCCTGCTTACACGCTCGCGCGATTCCGAGTTCGCCGATACCGCCCGCCCCGCGCCAACGCGGAGGTCCTTGCGGAGCGATCGGAGTTCGGCCTTGCTCGCCCGCGTGACCTGCGCCGAGAGGCTGCGCGCCGCCTCACGCTGGCTGTTGGAACCCGGGTTCGGGTCGCCCGTCAGCAGCGCGCGGACGAGTTCGTCCCACGTTCCTCGGCGCGTCTCCTGAGTCGGGTCGCGCGATCCTTCGACAAGCTCCAGTCCCGCGAACGACATGGGCACGAGGGCGGCACGCCCGCCGGTGGCCTTGATGATCCGCTTCCGCGCCGCGTCGGCTGTTTCCTCATCGCGGTCGAGGCGCTCAATCGCTTCGCACAAGTCGGAAAGGTCCGACGCCTTCGCCTTCCGGCTCAGGCGCAGCGAACCGATGTTCAGCCTGTGGAGCAGAGACGCGAACTCCGCGACCTCGGCCGGCTCGCGGAACTCGTCTTCGCCGCTCAAGAACCCATCGCGGCTGACGCCGAGGGCGACGTCTTTCGATGATCCTCGCATCGCCACAGCGAGCGAGGCCCCGGCCTTGTCGGTGGCCTGCAGGGTCGCCGGATGGTCGGTCCCGTACAGCCGGCGTGCCTGGAGCACACGCGACACGTCAGCAAGCACCCCGGCCAGATCCGGAGCGGACGATCGCGATCGTGGTGCGGTCGAGCGTGTGGCCATCAGTTTCGCCGAGCCTCCGGGGCGTGCCGCGGGCGCTCCAGCGCACCAGCACTCTCCTGGATGCTTCGGGCGAATCAACGCGACGGATCGGCCACCATGACTCCGACGCGGCTCCGACAGTCGTGTCGGCCGGAATCGGACGAAAAGGCAACCCGCGCTGCAGATCCGGGACCCGAAAGCAGGGCCGATATCCGCGCACACTCGGCGGAGCGATGGATTCGACACACTGGTGGATCAGCGCGCGATCAAGTCCGTGAGCTCGATGGAAGGGTGACCAGCAGCAGCCGGTGCGATCAGAGTGCGCGCGGGACGATGGGGCTGTCTGGCAACAACGCTCCGGAGTCCAAACACCTCATCCCTACTCCACCGTCACACTCTTGGCCAGGTTCCTCGGCTTGTCGACGTCGTGGCCCCGGATCATCGCCGCGTGGCAGGCGAGAAGCTGCAGCGGCACGACCGTCAGCAGCGGGCTGAGCGGGTCGGAGATCTGCGGGATCCAGAAGACGTCTTCCGGCGCCGCGTGCTTGGTGATCTCGGTGTCGCCCTCGGTGGCGACGGCGATGATGCGCCCGCCGCGGCTCTTGACCTGCTCGATGTTGAGCATGACCTTGTCGTACTGGGGGCCCTTGTTGGCGATGAACACCGCAGGCATGCCGTCGTTGATCAGCGCGATGGGGCCGTGCTTGATCTCTGCCGCGGGCATGCCCTCGGCGTGGATGTACGAGATCTCCTTGAGCTTGAGGGCACCTTCCATGGCGACGGGGTAGTTGTAGCCCCGGCCGAGGAAGAGCCAGTTCTCGCGCTCGGCGTAGCGGGCCGCGACCTCTCGGATGCTGTCGTTCTGCTCCAGGATGCGCTCGATCATCTCGGGCACGCGCTCGAGCTCGCCCATGAGCTCGGCGCAGCTCTCGACGCTCAGGAAACGCCTGCGCCCGGTGAACAGCGCGAGCATGGCCATGACCATGAGCTGCCCGGTGAACGCCTTGGTAGATGCAACGCCGATCTCCGGGCCCACGCGCAGGTAGACGCCCGCGTCGGTTGAGCGTGCGATTGAAGAGCCGACGACGTTTACGACGCCCATCGTCATCGCCCCGCGCTCGCGGGCCTCGCGCAGGGCGGCGAGCGTGTCGGCGGTCTCGCCGGACTGGCTCACGGCCACGAGCACCGTGCCGTCCTGGATGATCGGGTTGCGGTAGCGCAGCTCGCTGGCGTACTCGACCTTGGCCGGGATCTTGGCCAGGTCTTCCATCAGGTACTGCCCCACCATCGCGGCGTTGTAGGCCGTGCCCTGGCCGGTGAGCAGCACCTGGCGAGCGCGGACGAGGTCGCGGGCGAACTTCAGCACGCCGCCGAGGACGACCGAGCCCTCGTCGCGCTTGATGCGCCCGAGCATCGTCCGGCGCAGCGAATCCGGCTGCTCGAAGATCTCCTTCATCATGAAGGTGTCGAAGTCGCCGAGCTCGATCTGCTCGAGGTCGATCTCGAGCTGTCGGATCTGCGGCGTGACGGAGATGTTCTCGAGCGTGGATGTGCGGAACGAATCCTCGGTCAGCTTGCACACCTGGTAATCGTCGAGCTCGAACACCTGCGTTGTGTGGGCCACGATCGCGCTGGCGTCGGAGGCGACGATGAACTCCTTGTCACCGACGCCGACGATGAGCGGCGAGCCCTTGCGGGCCGCGACCAGGGTGCCCGGCTCCTTCTCGCAGACCACAGCGATGGCGTAGGCGCCGCGCACTTCGCGGAGCGCCGACTGCACGGCCGTCTCGAGGCCGCCGTTGGCCTCGTCGTAGAGCTCGGAGATGAGCATCGCCAGGACCTCGGTGTCGGTCTCGCTGACGAACTCGTGGCCGCGCTCCTGGAGGTAGGTCTTGAGCGAGGCGTAGTTCTCGATCGTCCCGTTATGAATGATCGCGACACCGATGCGGTCGTCGCGGTGCGGATGTGCGTTGGCCTCTGTCACCTCGCCGTGAGTCGCCCAGCGCGTGTGGGCGATGCCGATGGAGCCCGTCAGCGGCTCACGCTCGAGCAGGTCTTCCAGCACGCTCACGCGCCCGACGGCGCGGGTCATCTGCAGGTCATCGCCGATCACGGCCATGCCGGCAGAGTCGTACCCGCGGTACTCGAGTCGCTTGAGGCCCTCCATGAGGAGCGGCTGGGCGTTCTTGTGTCCGATGTAAGCCACGATTCCGCACATGCGGCAGGTCTCCTGTCCCTTTGGCGCGATGGCCCCATTCCAGTCTGGGGGCCCCGGGCGCGTGTGCATACTACGGATCGGGCGAGGCCCCGGGTTCGGGCGAAACCTCGCCCGCGAAGGCCGATTGGGGGGTCTGGGCAGGGGTGTGATCGGACGACGCGCCGGTCGTCAGTCGGGCAGGCCCGCCCCCTCGACCCTGATCCAGGAATCGTCCGGGTCGAAGCTCGTAATCTCAAGTGCGATCGATTCGGTGTCCGGACCGAGGTCCGTCTCGTACACCGAACCCTCGTGGCTCACCATGAAGGTCATCACCCCCGAGACGTCGTAGTAGGCCGGCCACGCGATGGCGGCGAACCCGCCGAACATCTTGTCGTTCACGACATACTCGTACGCGCCGCCGGGCGCGTTCGGGCCCTGGCGCTGCAGGATCCGGAACCGGTAGCCCTGGAAGATGTTCGGGAGCTCGGGGTCTTCGTCGAAGGCGTACCCGCTGGCGGACGCCGCGGCGACCATGTGGCCGAGGGGGCTGGGCTCATCGCCTTCATCGGCGGGCCAGAACAGCCCGTTCCGCGTGCCCGGCTCGCTGTAGAACCGCTTGGCGTACTCACGGAGCCCGTCGCCGTCGACATCGAGCGCCGCGTACTCGCGCTGCGCGTCGGCGATCGCGAGGCATGTCTGGATCGTGTCGAGCTCGTTGCGCCCGATGCGCCGGTTGAGGATCTCCTCGCGCCCGGCGTCAGTGTCGAACGACCAGGAGTCGCCGTCCTGTCGAAGCGGGATCGGGAAGGGCCACAGATCGTCGCCGACCGCGAGGATCGTTTCGCCGTCCGCGCTCTCTTCGAATTCGTGGCGCTCCTGATAGAGCGCGACAAACTCCTCACCGAGTTCGAGATCGCGTGCCTCGTCTCCGGAGGAGGCGAGTTCGTCGGTGCCCGGGCCGAAGATGCGCTCGAGCTCCTCGACGTCACGCTCGGGCGCAAGCGCGGCGACCAGCGCGCTGGCCGCGTCATCCGGGCTGGAGAACGTCGCCTGGCTTGATCCGCAGCCCGACACGAGCGCGAACGCCGCCAGCATCCCGATGGTCGCGAACACTGCGCCGGCGCGCCGAAGGGCGCGGGTCGAGTTCACGTTGGCTGGGTCGTGATTGGTTGATTCGATCATGGCTCAGCGCCTCCTCCCGCCGCCTCGACGCGCGCCACCGCCGTACGAGCGTCCGTAACTGCCGCCCCGATGCATCGAGTGCCGGCTCGATCGCCCGCGCTGCGACGCCTGGCGGCTGTACTGACTGCCGCCCGATCGGTGGAACGCCGAGTGGTTGTGGGACCGGTTCGACGTCTGGCGCGTCTGTCGCTGGTTCGGATTCGGTCGGGCGCCGGGGTTCTGGCGCTGGTTGCCCGCGCGGGCGGTGCTCCCGCGGAACTGGTCGGCGCTCCCGGCGTTCAGGTCGCGGCGCCCCTGCTCGGCCCGGCCGCGGTACTGCTCGCGGGCTTGCGAGGCCTGCGCGTCGCGCCCGCGCCCGTACTGGGCGGCCGTCCGCCGGTCGCCGTACGACGCGCCGCGCCGGTGCTCGGCGTTGTGCTGCCACTTGCCCCGGTTCCCCGCGCCGTCCCGGTACTCGCGGGTGTCGCGGATGTTGACGTTGCGATCGATGTTGATGTCCCTGTCGATGTCGATGTCGCCGCCGTACCAGTTGCAGTTGCCCCACGCGTAGCCCCAGGCCACGCCGCAGGCGAACCCGGCGCCGAAGGCGATGACCGTGGACCCCGGCCGGTACGCCGGCGGGTAGTAGTAGTACGGCGGGTAGGCCGGGTAGGGCCAGGTGCCGTAGACGACGACCGGGTCGTAGGTCGGCACGTAAATCACGTCCGGGTCCGACGACTCGATCACGATGATCTGCGTCTCGGAGTCCGGGTCGTCTTCCACGGAGACGACCTGCTCGTCGGTGGTCTCGAGGGTGCCCTCGTCGACGGCCTTGGCCCGGAGCGCCTGCACGCCCGCGAGCACGTCGTCCTGCTGGGCGAGGAACGCGTCGCCGAGCTTGGTCGTCCAGTCGAGCTTCTTGCTCATCATCTTGAGCACGTCGGGGAAGTTCACCAGCGACTTCACGCTTGGGTCCCACGTCTGCGTGTTGAGCGCGCTGGCCAGAGCGTCGCCGCTCAGTTCGCTGTTCTGCTCCGCCCAGCGCTGGGCCTGGACGACCTCGATCGGGTACGTCGAAGCCATCAGCACCTGCGACACCAGCGAATCCGGGTAGATCGCGATGGGCGCGACGAGCTGGGCGATCTCTTCGGTCGACAGCGACGACGACTCGGGCGTGCCCTGCGCTCGCGCGGGGGTGCACGCGAGACACGCGAGCGTCGCGCAGACAAGGACGCATCGGACGGTTCTGGTCAGGTTCATTGCTGAGGCTCCGATCCCGTTCCCCGGATGTCCCCACCGATCGGTACGACACCCGCCGGCCCGGAGAGTTCCCATCTCCGGCTGCGCAGATAGTACCGGGGCGTGCCCACCCCGTGGACGGCGGAAGACGTAGGCTTCTCTTATGTCCGACCTCTGGTCAGGAAAGCGCGAGCAGGCCCGCAAGGCCGTCGAACCCCTCGCGCTGCGCATGCGCCCGCGCACGCTCGACGAGTTGTACGGCCAGCGCCACATCCTGGGAGAGTCGGACGCCGAGCCCACCCTCCTGCGGCGCATGATCGCCTCGGGCTCGCTCACCAGCATCCTCCTCCACGGCCCACCGGGCACGGGCAAGACCACGCTCGCCGAGGTGATCGCCAGCGCCGCCGATCGCCACTTCGTGCGCGAGAACGCCGCGGGCGTCGGCGTGAAGCGCATCCGGGAGATCGCCCAGGACGCGGCACGCCGGATCGAAGAATCGGGCCGGCGCACAGTCCTGTTCCTCGACGAGATCCATCGATTCAGCAAGAGCCAGCAGGACGTGCTGCTCGAGGACGTCGAACGGGGGATCGTCACGCTCATCGGGGCGACGACGGAGAACCCGATGTTCGCAGTGAATTCGGCGCTCGTCAGCCGCAGCACCGTGTTCCGCCTGGAGCCGCTGGACGACGCCGACGTCGAGGCCGTGATCCGACGCGCGATCGCCGATCCCGAGCGCGGCTACGGCTCGATCGACCTCCAGGTCTCCGACGAGGCTGTCGCCCACTGGGCCACGATGAGCGACGGCGATGCGCGCCGGGCGCTCACCGCTCTCGAAGTGGCGGTGGAGAGCGCCCGCACGGACGGGCCCGGCAGCGCCATCACGATCGATCTGGCAGCGGCCGAGCAGTCGGTGCAGCGCAAGAGCATCGTCTACGACGGCACGGGCGACGAACACTACGACACCATCAGCGCGTTCATCAAGAGCATCCGGGGCAGCGACCCCGATGCCGCCGTGTACTGGCTGGCGCTGATGCTCGAAGCGGGCGAGGACCCCCGCTTCATCGCGCGACGCCTGGCGATCCTCGCCAGCGAGGACGTCGGCAACGCCGACTCGCGCGCGATCTCCGTCGCCGAGGCGGCGTGGAGCCTGACCGAGCGAGTGGGCATGCCCGAGTGCCGCATCATCCTCAGCCAGTGCACGATCTACCTGGCGCTGGCGCCCAAGAGCAACGCGTCGTACCTGGCGATCGATGCGGCGCTCGAGGACGTGCGCGAGGGGCGCACCGTCCAGGTGCCGACGATGCTGCGCGACGGGCACAAGGTCGAGAGCGTCGGCTCGGCGCGCCACGCCTACGGCTACAAGTACTCGCACGACGCGGAGAACCGAACGTCGATCGGCGGCGTCACCGGCCAGGACTACCTCGGGGTGGATCGCACGTACTACGAGCCGCGGGACGTGGGTGAGGAGCGGGTGCTCCGCGAGCGCCTCGATGAGGTGAAGCGGGCCAGAGGCTAATAGACCGTTCTTGCCACCCCCCCCATTCTCGACCTCTCCAACCGCCGGAGTACAAATGGCCGATTCGAAACGCGCGAGCGCGGGAGATCTGTTGAGTTGCGTCGTTGTGAGCGCCGTTGCGACCTGCGTGGCGTCGTTCTGCGCGTATCCGTTCTGGCCCTGGATAGGGGTCTCGATCGGGCTTCCGGCAGCGATCGGCCTCTGGGCAGGCCTGGCGGTGCTCGCCACGCTGTTCCTCTGGCACTCCGGAGCGGTTCTGCGTCTCGCCCTCCTCCGGCCCCGTGATCGGAGCGGCGGCAACGAGCAGCGCTAAACGCACACGGGTGCAAACAAACTCTGTCCATCTTGCCAAACCGGAATTTTTCTTGCCTTGCCGCTGAAACTGGCTACTATTGAGACTGAGTCTCAACAAAGAAGGCCTGGAACACGTCCACGCCCCGCTGACCAGGAGAGAAGAACTATGACCCGTGCTATCGCCGCCGGCATCGCCGGCTGCTTGATCATTGCTCCGTGCTCGTTCGCGCTGCAGAACCCGTTCACCGAGTCTTTCGACGCCGATGCGTCCAACTGGGTCGACGGCGGTTTCGCGCCCGCCGTCTACGTCCCTTCGGGCAGCATCGACGGCACCTCGCACGTTCGTACGAGCTTCAATTTCCTTAACGCACAGACCGACGACACGATCAACGTGCTCCGTGGCCACGACGACTTCGACGCCTCGGGCGACGCCTTCGTCGGCGATTGGCTGAGTGGCGGTGTGACGCAGCTCTCGATCGCGGTGCGCCACAGCGCGAGCGTTCCCCTGACCATGTTCACTCGGGTCGCCACCAGCGGGAACTTCCCCGCCGCAGCCAACATCGCGTTCGTTCCCGTGCTTCCCAACACGTGGACCGAGCTCACGTTCGACGTGACCCCGGGCCCGTGGATCCTCGAGTTTCCCATGGGCGGGTTCGGCGGTGTGTTCGGGAACGTCGGCAACGTGCAATTCGGCGTGAGCACGCCGGCTGCGCTCGCCGGGGTCGACCAGGACATCACCTTCGACTTCGACAACGTGCAGATCGTGCCCGGCGCGGGATCGCTCGCGACCGTGGGCCTGGCGGGCCTCGCCGGCCTGCGTCGTCGTCGCCGCGCCTGAGCGCCCCGGCGCCCCAATTCCACTAGGATTCAACCGGATCCGCACCACGGGCTCGCCCACACGGCGGGCCCGGCTTTTTTTGCCGAGTCACCATGTCCGCACCAGCAACCGAAAACCTTCCGACGCGCGTCTACATCTCCGACATGGGGACCAGCGAGCGCTTCAGCGGCACGTTCTGCATCGCCAACGCTCAGCTTGCGCTCACGAAGAACGGCGACCCCTACCTCGCGTGCCTGCTCAGCGACAAGACCGGCCAGGTGCCCGGGCGGCGCTGGAACTTCAACGAAGAAGCGTTCAAGCGCCTTCCCACCGAGGGCTTCGTCTACGCCGAGGGGCGCACGCAGCCGTTCAAGGGCGAGCTGCAGCTGATCATCGAGCACATCGAGACCATCGAGCCCTCGCCGGACCAGCTCCGCGACCTGCTGCCAAGCTCGGAGCGCCCGGTCCAGGAGATGTGGAACGAGTTCACGGCGATGATGGGCACCATCGAGCACCCGGCGATGAAGGCGCTCCTCCAGGCGTACTTCGAAGACGAGATGCTGATGGACCAGTTCCGCACGGCGCCCGCCGCCAAGATGATGCACCACGCCTACCTCGGCGGCCTGCTCGAGCACACGCTCCAGCTGCTGAAGCTCGCCGACGTGGTGTGCCCGCTGTACCCAAAGATCAGCCGCGACATCGTGCTCGTCGGCCTGTTCCTGCACGACCTCGGCAAGACGCGCGAGATCGCTTACGACGGGGCCTTTGCGTACACCGATCGGGGCGAGCTGGTCGGGCATATCGTCGACGGCGCGATCATGCTCCACGACAAGGCCGAGCAGACGATGCGCGCCAGCGGCGTGCGCTTCCCTCGCAACGCGATCACCGTGCTGCAGCACATCATCCTCAGCCACCACACGCTCCCGGAGTACGGCGCCGCCAAGCGCCCCGCGACGCCCGAGGCGATCCTCGTGGCGATGCTGGACAACCTCGACGCCAAGACCACGATCGCCCTGTCGGCGGCCCGCCCCGATCGGGCGCGGGGCTTCGACCTCGGCGGCAACTTCACCGAGAAGCAGTGGGCGATGGACGGTGTGAAACTGTTCAAGCCGGACCCGCTCGCGTAGCCGCGTGCGATCCGCGCGGGCCTACGATTCCCCGCCATGAGCAGCGAAGACGAATCAGGGTCAACAAAGGTGCAGGTCAACTTCGGCCGGGCGTTCCCGGTGTTCCCGCTCGACGGCGTGGTGCTCCTGCCCCACGCCCTGCTGCGCCTGTTCATCTTCGAGCCCCGCTACCGCCGGATGGTCGAGCACGTGCTCGATTCCAACGGCCAGATCGCCATGGCTGTCTTCGACGGGCGGGAGTGGAAAGACGGGTACCAGGGCTCCCCGCCCATCAAGCCGAACGTGTGCGTCGGACAGATCGTCCAGCACGAGCGCCTGCCCGACGACAACTACCGCATCATGCTCCAGGGGGTCTGCCGCGCGAGGATCCTCCACGAGGAACTGCCGGACGAGGAGCGGCTCTTCCGCTCGGCGGCGCTCGAGCCCGTAGAGACCGCCGAGGCGGACGACGACGAGCTGTTCCTGCTCCGCGACGGCGTGCTCACGCGCCTGGGCGAGGAGCCCCTGAGCGAGCTCGCCAGCGTGCGCGCTGTAGAGAGAGAGTTGCAGAGCCGAGACATCCCCACCGCCGCGCTGCTCGAGGTGCTCACGCTGAGCGTGCTCAACGACAAGACACTGCAGTACCGCCTGCTCGCCGAAGGCGACATCTACCGGCGGGGAGAGATCGTCGAGCACGAGCTCACGAGGCTGGGGCGCCTGCTGACGGCAGCCGCCAAGCAGCACGACCCCGAGGCGCCCGACGGCGTCACGTGGAACTGACCCGCCCGTCCGTGGCTCGGCTCGCTCTTACGGGCATGTACCCAGCCAGTTCTCGAGCGCGGATGTGATATCCCCGAAGTCGACGACGCCGTCGCCGTTGCCGTCGCCCGGCCCGGTGGCCGGCGAGTAGTCCGCGAGCCAGTTGTTGAGGACCTCGGTGATGTCGCCGAAGTTGACGACTTCGTCGCCGTTTGCGTCTCCGGGGCAGGATGTCAGGTCGATGACCGCCGTCGAGTTGAATTCGAGGATGTCGTCCTCGGTGAACTCGACCGGGAGACGAGCGGGATCTCGCGCGACGCCGTCGTCGAACTGAGAATCGCCTCCCAGGTGGTAGTAGAGCCGATCCCAATCCGTTGCGGCTTCCAGCGTCTGACCCGGCGAGGCGGTGACGCTCAGCCGGAAGCGGTTGATATCACGCTGGACGGTCATCAGCTCGATGCCGTTCATCTGGTTCCAGTCCACCTGGGCGCTGTCGGCGGCAACCATCGTGCGCACCGGCGTCATCCCGTCTGGCGCCGAATTGAAGACCATGGTTCGATCGCCTGGGCCGTCGACGCCGAGAGTCTCTTCAAGTGCGCTCTCGTCGAGCGGGCTCCCCACCTCTCTGGCGTAGTCCAGCTTCCATGCACTCTCGATCCCGGTCCACGGGCACTGGAACGTGTAGTTCATCACCGAGAAGTAGTTGGGCTTGTAGAGGATATTGTCGACGGCGCCGTGCCTGAGGCCGAGGGTGTGCCCGAGTTCGTGCATGAACGTCCCCGAGAGGGCCAGCGAGGTGTTCGGCGTAAAGCTGCTGGACCAGCCCGACACCGTGCCCGCCGCGACGAGGAAGTCGTTGCCGGGGAGTTCCGCGTACCCGCTGATGTTCTTGCCGTTGGAGATGCAATCATCCGCCCAGAGGCAGTACCGGAACACCCTGAGCTTCGCCTCACGGAGGTCGTCCCAGATGTCGGTCTGCGCTCTCTCGGTCGGTGTGCCGAAGAACGCCGGCTTGAGCGTGTCGAGAGCGCTGAGCGCCGTCGATGAGATCGCCGGCAGATTCGTCTCGTCAACGATGACGTGGAGCGTGACGCCCGCCGAGCCGTCCGGGTTGTCGACCATGTCAGCCGGGGCGGCCGCGAACGCGGCGATCACCCTCTCGATGGCCGGTACGTCGACCGGGAAGCCGGCCATCGCGTCGAGTTCGACGAACAGGTCCTTCTTGCGGTAGTTGGCGCCCATCAAGGGGAGGTTGAGATCGGGGATGTCGTCGCCGTCGACGTCGATGCCGTTCTTCTCCCAGTCATCGAGAAGGCCGTCCTTGTCCTCGTCGCCGAGATTGAACTCAAACTCGAAGCTGCCCAGAGCGCCGACTACCTCGGAAGCGAACGCACTGGCGGTTCCCGTGAGATTCACGCTGAGCGTGAACTGTGTTCCCGCCTTGATGCTGTCGGTTATGAAGAACACCAGCGGCTCTGTGTCGACCTCCGCGTCCGCGTCATCGAGGTAGAACAGCATCGTGCCGTCGGGCCGGGTGCCCGTCAGCGAGTACCTCGCCACGCAGAATCCATCGTTCGAGTTCTCTGCCGAGAACGTCCCGGAGAACGCGAAGTCCGCGTCGACCGGAACCGTGAAGTCGATCGAGATGAGCGACACCGCCTGCACGAACCCGGCATCGAAACCGGGGCCGCCCTGCGCTTCGACCTCCACGAACCCCTCGCCCTCGATCGCGAACGTCGAGATCTGTGAGTCCTGGAACGCGGCGCCGAGAGCACCGGCGCCGGTGCTCCCGGTGGCGGTATCAAACAGGCTCTCGACGAACGCGCCCGATCCGGTCGCATCTTCCTGCTTGTTGATTCCGATGTTCCCAGGCGGGTCATCGACTCCGATCAGGAGAGTGACCTCTCTGGTCTGCATCGTGGGCGTGATCACCGGCGCGGGGTCGGCCTGCGCGAAGGCGATGGAGGCGGCGCCCAACGAGGGCCCCGCCAGCGCGACCGTACGTGTGCGCCGAGATGTCATCCAGGCCTCCTGGCCCGCGGCGAGCGCCCTGGGACCAAACTGAACGTACCTCAGGAATCGGGCCCGGCCAGCGAGAATCTGGTCACGGGCAGGTCTGAAGCCACTTGGAAAGCAGCTCGGTCACATCGTTGAATTCCACAACGCCGTTGGCGTCAGCGTCTCCGGGACCGGTGCCTGGCGTGTAGTCGTCGCCCCAGTTGCTCAGAGTGATCGTCAGGTCTCCGAAGTCGATCACGCCCGACTCATCGCCGTCGGCGTGGATGCAATCCACTTCGCCCTGGGCAAACTCGGTCGGCAGCACGTTGAAGAACGCGGGATCGGTCGGGTCCGGCGGATCGACGTTCGTGCGGCTGCAGGGCAGCTCGAACGGCCCCTCGACGGCCAGACCCCAGAACGGCGACGACGGGTCGGGGAACCAGCCGCCATCGATCGGATCGGGCGGGTAGACCCGCAGCAGCCCGTCCTGGGCGATGTAGATCGTGCGATCGTCGCCGATGCTGAGCGCTTGGGGGTTCGAGATGGACCCTTCCATGATGGGGGCGACTTCGACGGCGCCTCCTTCGCCGAGCGTCAGCACGTAGAGCGCCTGCGACCCCTGGCTCGTCATGAACACCGTGTCGCCCGCGGGATCCACGGCAAGGAGCGTGTCGCCCTCCAGCACGATCTCGTCGGGCGGCAGATCCCAGAACTCGGCCGAGTCGGAACTCAGCGGCTGGTCGAACGCGAAGAGGCGCCCGAGCCCCGGTGAGTGGACGAGCACGGTGTCATCGGCGTCGTTGTAGGCGATGGCGTTGGGATCGCCGCCGATGACCGCCGAAGCCTCCTCCACCGGCGGATCGGCGTCGATGTTGATGCAGCGCAGGTTGCGCCCGTCCATGATGTACATCCGGCGGTCGCGCCCGAAGATCATCTCCGTCGCGTCGTCGAACGGCGCGATCTCGGTGACCTCTTCGGTCAGCAGATCGACGCGGTACGTGCGGGCAGGGATGCGGGCCCCGGTGATGTCGAGGTACCCGGGTGTCATCACGCAGGCCTCGGGCGTCCCCGGGATCACGCGCGCTTCCAGCACCGGCAGCGACAGCCCGAGATCGATCTCCTTCAGTTGGGGCGCGGGATCCCAGTTCCACGGGTTGGGCGTGTAGATCCCGAGCTTGAGCCGGTCATCGACCGTGGTCAGGCCGAACAGCGGCACGATGACGGTGTACCCGTCAAGGATCGCGCTGCCGTAGCTGTCGATGGTGTCCATCATCCGGATGCCCACACCGTTGAGATACACCTGCTCCGCAACAACTGCGTACGACTCGGTGGTTGCAGGCGACTGGATGCCCAGGCCGAACGGCTGGCCGCTGTTGTCCGACGCCGGGTCGCGGATGCCGATCGTGCGGTTCAGGCCGCTGCGTGCGACTTCCACCAGCGACACGGCGTGCCCGCCCTCGCGAACCACCAGGTCGATGTGCTGCGGAAACCCGGGAGGCAGCACGCTGCGGCTGTACCAGCCGACACCCATGACCACGGGGCATTTGTTGAGGGTCCAATCGGAGATATGCCCGTGGCGCGGGATGAAGTTCTCGCTCGCCCCGTACCGGTAGATGAGATACGAGAACCCCTTGTTGTTCATCCAGAAGTTGAACCCGTTGACGGCATCGTCGGACTTGGTGCCATCGAACTCGTGCGTCCCCATGAGCAGCCCGAGGTCGTAGAGCCACCCGGTCATCGCGTTGAACGGCGTCGAACTGTGCCAGTAGTAGATGGTGTGATCACCCGGCGGGTTGACACCGGGATACCCGTGATGGGCGATGTACGCCATCCAGTTCATGTACGACGTCGGCACGCAGTACATCCGCCCCAGGTTGGGCAGCAGCGCGCGGCGCTGATCGAAATCGGGCACGTAGCTCCAGCGCGCGTAGAACGTGGACGGGTTGGCGATCGCGCCCTCCCAGTTCGCGCTCGCGGTGCGCGCAGGCGCACCGACCGTCGCGAGCAGAGCGATCGCCGCCAGGCAGATCCCGAGACATCGGGCGTTGTTCATGTCGATTCCTCCCAAAGACGCCAAAAGGCTACCCCGGCAGGGCGTGCCCGGTCAATGTTATTTTCGGGGACATCTAGGAGCCCGCATCGGCGCGTGCGGCGTCTTCCCGCAGGCTCTTGGCGATCGAGATCTCGTGCATGCGCACGCTGACCCTGTCCAGATCTTCCTTGGCGCTGTGGAGCCGTTCGGGCTCGACCGACGACCAGTCGGCCTCGGCCTGCTCGATGAGGCTTCGGAGCACTCCGGCGCTGGTTTCCACTTCGGCGCGGTAGCCCGGGTCGAGGTCGCCGGCGATCTTCTCGAGGCGCTCGCCGATCCACTTGAGATCGAGCCTGCCGTTGGCGATCAGGTCGACGACGCGATGGCGCTGCATGTCCTCGCGGGCGTGGGCGAAGCTCTCGGCCTCTATCCGATCGACTTCTTCGGCGCTCAGCCCGTGGTTGGGCACGATCTGGAGCGCCGCGCGCTTCCCGCTGCGCTTCTCGACGGCGCTGACGCTCAGCACGCCGCTCGCATCGACCAGAAACTCCACTTCGAGCTGGGGTATCCCCGCGGGCATCGGGGGGATGCCGCGCAGGTGAAACGTCCCGAGGCTGCGACAATCGGCCACCATCTCGCGCTCGCCCTGCAGCACGTGCAGCTTGATCGATGTCTGCCCGTCGACGCTGGTGGAGAACATCTCGGTCGCGCGCGCAGGGAGCGTGGAGTTGCGCACCACGAGCTTGGCGACCGCGCCGCCGACGGTCTCGATGCCCAGAGAGAGAGGGATGACATCCAGGAGCAGCGCATCGGTCTTGAGGCCGGCCATTATCGCCCCCTGCACCGCGGCGCCGAGCGCGACGACTTCATCGGGATTCAGCGCCGTGTACGGCTCGGACTCGAACAACTCCGCGACCCGGCGCCGGACGAGCGGGATCCGGGTCGACCCCCCCACCATCACGACCCGATCGATGTCGGACGCGCCGAGCTTCGCGTCCCGGAGCGCCCGGCGGCACGCGTCGAGCGCCCGCTCGACCCAGGGATCGATCAGCGCCTCGAACTCGGCCCGTGTGAGAGTGCGCTCGTACTCGACGCCGGCGAAGGACAGATCGATCGAAGCCTCTTCGCGCTCCGACAGCGTGATCTTCGTGCGCTCGGCGAGCAGACGCAGCGCCTGGCGCTGATTCGCGGTGAGACGCGGGGTCTTGCCCAGCGAGTCCGCCAGTTCGCCGACGACAAGATCGAGTATCGCGCGATCGGCGTCGTCTCCCCCGAGGTGCGTGTCGCCGGCGGTCGAGAGCACCTGGAAGAAGTCGGTCGAAGCGCCCGGGTGTTCGGAGGCCGGGATCACGCTCAGGATCGAGATGTCGAACGTGCCCCCGCCCAGGTCGAAGACCGCGACTGTCTCGGGCGTCTTCTCGCCGAGACCGAGGCCGTAGGCGAGCGCCGCCGCTGTCGGTTCGTTGACGATGCGCACGATCTCGAGCCCGGCGAGCCGGCCGGCATCGCGGGTCGCCTGTCGCTGCGCGTCGTCGAAGTATGCAGGGACCGTCACCACGGCTCGGCGGACTTCGGTGCCGAGCGCCTCCGACGCCCGGCGCTTCAACTCGCCCAAGATGACCGCGCTGACCTCCTGCGCCGACACCACACCGCCCTCGGGGAGGCGGACGCGGGCGGTGTCCCCCTCTCCCTCGACGAGCGAGTAGGAGAGGAACGGTGCGTCCGCCTCCGCGTCGGCGAGCGAGCGTCCCATGAGACGCTTCACCGAGGAGATGGTGCTCTCAGGATGTTCGACGGCATGCTCGCGCGCCTCGTCGCCGATCGCGATCGGACGGCCCCGTTCGTCGTACCGGACGACGCTCGGGACGATCCGCCCTCCCGCCGGTCCCTCCAGGATGCGCGGCCCGGACGCATCCGCGAGCGCGACCAGCGAGTTGGTCGTGCCGAGGTCGATGCCGACAACGGGATCGGCGCCGGCCGGACTTGGGGGCACGGGGGTCATGGAAAGCCAAGCGTAGGGGAGGCCTCCAACCCGCGTCACCCGGTGCCCCGAGCGCACCCCTTGCACGCCGAAGCCGCTCAGACGGAGACCGAGCGGATCATCCCGGTTCGGATCCAAGCAGAGGCGCGGATTCCCGGCAACCGAGACGGCCGGCGCCCCGGATCAAGAAGACAATGTTTGGTGAACCCGACCAGAGGCACTATGGTTTGGCTGGTCGACGGCCCGACCGGTGGGATGGTGCGATGAGTGATGGCTCTGCCAAGGCTTCGGTTTCCAGAGAGCGAGCGCCCGACGCGGGAATGAAGCTCTCCTGCAGCAACCCGGACATCGGTTCGGTGAGGCTCGGAGACAAGCCCATCACGATCGGGCGCCACCCCGAGAACGTGCTGCCGCTGCCGGGCGACAAGGTCGCGAGCCGGTTCCACTGCATCATCGAACGGGGAGACTCCGACGGGTTCGTGGTCAAGGACCTGGGCGCACGGAACGGAACACACCTCAACGGCGAGCAGGTCAGCACCGCCCCCATCAGCTCGGGTGATGTGCTCACGATCGGCACGCACACCTTCACCGTGGAGGGCAAGGCTCCGCCGAAGATGCTGGAGGTGCCGGAGAAACACGCCCTGGAAGACGCCCGGGCCGCCCCGAAGAGCAAGGCCCCTGCGGTCGGCGCCGTCGACGCCCGCGCATGGGCGCGGGAGCTCCGGCGCCTGCTCGACGCCATCCCGCCGAAGGACTCGCCCGACCCGCACATCGTGCTGATCGACGCCAACCGCAACGAGAGCGCCGCGTTCGAGCAGACCAGCGACGGGCCCACTGCTATGCGCCTCGTCCTGCTGCTGGCGTCGAAGGCCAGGACGACGGACGTTCACGCCGAGCCCAAGGGCGACGAGCTGAAGGTCCGCATGCGGATCGACGGGCGGATGATCTCGCTCCCGCCGATGCCCAAGCAGGTCGGTGAGGTCATGCTCGGGTTCGTCAAAAGCGCCTGCCAGATGCGCCAGGCACACCGGGAGGCGGTCCTCGAGGGCCACTTCTCCGTCCGGTTCCCTGATCGTCAGGTCGACTATCGAGTGAGCATCACCCCGACGATGCACGGTCCCAAGCTCGTGATCCGTGTCCTGGATGGCCTGATCGCGCCCGGCTCGCTCGGCGATCTGGCCATGCCGGTGTACATGCACGACCGCCTCCGGGCGGCCTGCGCCAAGCAGCAGGGCATGGTGCTCTCGTGCGGGCCCACCGGCTCAGGCAAGACCACCACGCTCTACAACGCCCTGCGCCAGATCGATCGCAAGCGCAGGAACGTCGTGACGATCGAGGACCCGGTCGAGTACCACATCGAAAACGTCACTCAGATCCCCATCGGGTCCCAGAGCACCTTCGCCGACCTGCTCCGCTCGATCCTGCGTCAGGACCCCGACGTGATCCTCGTCGGCGAGATCCGCGACCAGGAGACCGCGCGGACCACGATGCAGGCAGCCATGACGGGCCACCTCGTGTTCTCGACAGTCCACGCCAAGGACACCGTCGGGTCCCTCTTCCGCCTGCTGGACCTGGGCGTCGAACCACCCCTGATCGCCAACTCGATGGACCTGGTCATGAGCCAGCGACTGGTCCGCGTGCTGTGCGAATTCTGCAAGCGCCCGGTTCGGATCACGCCGAGCCAGTCGATGCGCCTGGGCCGGCTCGTCGAGGGCAAGAACGAGCTCTTTGCCGCGACCGGATGCCAGCGCTGCCTGCGGACCGGCTTCTACGGGCGTCGAGCCATCTTCGAGATGCTCGATTTCAACGACGAGCTTCGCGACTGCCTGCTCAACGAGTCCACGCTCTCGCAGATGAGGGGCGTGATCAACCAGGGTGTCTTCACGTCGCTCACCCAGAGCGGCTGGATCCTGGCGGCCTCCGGCGAAACCAGCCTCGACGAGGTCGAGCGGGTCACCGGCGGCTGATCTCGAGCCCAGCCCCCGGCTCCCGAAGCCTCATCCTCCGCAAAAAGGAAAACGCCTCGAACCGGCTTTCCCGGTGCGAGGCGTGACTCCTCAGAGTGTGGCAGGTTGGTGGGAGAGGTTCCCTAAGTTCACCCGATCAGTGTCCCGATCGGGGGAAACGCGTGGGACGGCCTATCCGAAGCCGTCTCACGGTGCCCCTGTGCTGCACCGTGGATGCCCAGAAGGTATCACCGATCCAGGGCGGGTCAAGCTAGACGATTTGAAAAACGGACAGCAGCCGAGGTTTTTCACCTCGGCTCGGGGAAACGTCCGGTTGTCGTCGGTGCTTCCCACCGACACTCAACGTTTCAGACCCCGTCTCTCCTCCGAAGAGAGCTCCCCCGAGCTCCCCTCGCGACGTGTTTCCGGGACTGAATCACTTCGCCGATGACTTAACACCGGCGAAGCGAGCACAGGGAATCCGTAGCTATGCCGTCTCATTGCCGTGAGGCAATGCGGATAGAACGGCTGCCACGGAGGAGTCAGCGAACAGGTGCCAGCAGACAGCGCCGCTGGTCTTGAATCTTCAATTGTCGAGTAGTTGCTTCCCTACTCTCTCTTGCTCACGCAGTGCGCGAGCGGTCTCAACGAGGAAGAAGATACACCAAAACCGAGGCCGGTCAAACCGATTGGGCAGGTTTTTCAGCATTCCCGGCACCCAGGGCCGGGCTCCGGTCGCGCCACGCCGGGAACTGCTCCCGCCACTCCCGGACGGCCTTGGGGTCGACCTCGACGCTGAGCACACAAGACTCGTCGCCGGCTTCGGCGATCGTCTCACCCATCGGATCGATCGCGGCCGATCCGCCCAGGTACGACAGGTGTGGATCGCTGCCGCAGCGATTCACTGCGAGCACATAGCTCTGGTTCTCGATCGCTCGGGCGCGCAGCAGCAGGCGCCAGTGTTCGTGGCGCGCGCTCGGCCAGTTGGCGCCGATCGCGATCACCTCTGCCCCCTGCGAGAGCCCCTCGCGGAACAGCTCGGGGAATCGCAGGTCGTAGCAGATGGCCGGGCACACGATCAGGCCGCGATCTTCATCGCCCCAGCGGAACGTCGTGACGTCGTGCCCGCCGGTGAAGCGTTCCCCTTCGCGTCCGAACGTGAACGGGTGGATCTTGTCGTACTGGGCGACCTGCGATCCGGCCGGCGCGAACACCAGGGCGCGATTCCGTCCCCGCTCGTCGTCACCCACGATCGTCAGGCTGGCCTGCACCCAGCATCCCGTGCTCTGTGCGAGGCGAGCCAGGAATCCACGGCTCGAGCCGTCTCGGTCGAAGGTCCGCTCGATGTTCAGCGAAAACCCGGTGTCGAACATCTCCGGAAGCAGCAGGAAGTCACCGGGCCGAACGTCCGCATCAGCGACCAGAGACTCCACGAGCGAGTGATTGCGCTCGGGGTCTTCCCATGCGATGTCGTACTGGAACAGGTGGGCCCGCACAGCCCAAGGGTACGGCGCTAGGCCACGGGCTGCCGGTGCGACGAGCCGTTGGCCCGCACCGCGACCTCGATCTCAGGAGGGTCCGCGAGTTCGGTCTCCAGTTCGCGACCCTCGATGATCACGCCGCCACGCGAGATCTCGCGGCACGCCTGCATCAGGTGCAGGCGGCTGCGAACGTCGGCCTCGCGGAACATCCGCTTGAGATGGGCACGCACGCTGTGGTAGCTGAGCCCTGTTTTCTCGGCGATCTGGTCGTCGTCGAGCCCCTGCAGAACCAACGCGAGGATGCCCTTGGCCTGCGGCTTGAACGCAGCCATCCAGGCGGGCTCGATCTTCCAGCAGTCCGCCCAGCAGCGGGCCACGAACGGCACGAGGGCGCCGGCCTTCTGGAGCACCGCACGGTTGATCTCCCCGGACCCCGGTGCAGCGTTGATCCCGATGACGAGTTCGATCCCGTCGCTCCGCTTGAACAGCGCGATCGCGGTGTCGTCCGACGACGAGACGGTCTTCTGCTCTTCCGCCTCGGCGTCTTCGGCGATGCCGGGGTTGTGGTGCAGGCGCCCACGCTTGAGTTGGGCGAGGCGCTGGGCCACCGAGCGGTCCTCGATCGCCCAGAACACGTTGTCCGAGGCCTGCGTCGGCTGGCTGCCGGTCCACGGGCCCCGCACCACGCAGGCGCTGCTGGAAGCGTCGAGGCCTTCCTCGAACACACCCATCGCGACGATGTCCACTTCGAGGGCCTCTGACAGCAGGTCGACGAGTCGCTCCAGGAGCGCATCGTTGGTGAGGGTCTCATCCGAGCTGATCTGCCCGAGGCGATAGATCGCGTTCCGCAGGCTGGAGGTCGTCATGGCTTGCGTCCTCTCGCGGCACACCCTTGTTCTGAGAGTCGGCGACGGGCTCCGTCGTTCGACCCCCTCGTCCCGGTGGCCCGCTCCACACGAGTCGGACCCTCCCGTTCTGATCCGCCGCCAGACCCTCACGAGGCGTGACGGCGTTCTCTCAGCTCCCAAGACCTTCGCCGGTGATGCTCTCTCTCATCGCCGGGCCGCCTGTTCGGGCTCCTTCACCTCCAGGTGGGAGGAACCCATGGCTTGCGCTGGATTGCTCCGGATTCAGGGGAATCTCAAGCAATCCGGCTCGCTCTCGGGGAGCGTGCGTTCGATTGTGGCGACCCTCGGAACGGCTTGGTTTCGGCCTCGCGGCTCGAGTCGACCCACCGGCGAGAATCGTTATCAGCCGGTTCGAGAACGAGGATACCCAGGTTGCCGCCTTTTTGCACGACCGCTGCAAAAAGGCAGCACTCCTGCTCCGCGCGCCCCAATTCGGTGGAGCAATCTTTCAAGCTTTCAACGGTCAACGCTTGTCCGTCGCCTCAGGACCGATTCCAGGTGTGCGCACCGTACTCGGCGGCATCGCCCAGATCCTCGGCGATCCGGATGAGCTGGTTGTACTTGGCGTTCCGATCGGACCGGGCCGGGGCCCCGGTCTTGATCTGGCCACAGTTGGTCGCGACGGCGATGTCGGCAATGGTGGCGTCTTCGGTCTCGCCCGAGCGATGGCTGAGGACCGCGGCGTAGCCGTTCCGCATGGCCAAGCCGACGGTCTCGAAGGTCTCCGAAAGCGTCCCGATCTGGTTGACCTTGACGAGCACGGCGTTGGCGCAGCCCTCGTCGAGGCCCCGCTGCACGAAGGACTTGTTGGTCACGAACAGGTCGTCGCCGACCAGCTGCACGCACTCGCCGACGCGATCGGTGAGCGTCTTCCAGCCCGCCCAGTCGTTCTCAGCCAGGCCGTCCTCGATCGAGCGGATGGGGTAGCGCTTGCACCAGTCGGCCCAGAGGTCGACCAGCTCGTTGGAGCTGATGATCTCGCCGGAGGAGCTGAAGAACTTGTAGCCCTCCTTGCCGTCCTTCTCGGCCTCGTTCCAGAGCTCGCTGGTTGCAGGGTCAAGAGCGACGAAGATCTGCTCGCCCCAGGAGTACCCGGCCCGGCCGACGGCCTCCTCGATGATCTTGAGGGCGTCCTCGTTGTCCTTCAGGTCGGGGGCGAACCCGCCTTCGTCCCCGACCGCCGTCGAGAGCCCCCTATCGCCGAGCACTTTCTTGAGCGTGTGGTAGATCTCGACGCCGGCGCGGAGCGCCTCGTGGAAATCGTCGAAGCCCCAGGGTTGAATCATGAACTCCTGGAAATCGACGGTGTTGTCGGCGTGCTTGCCGCCGTTGAGGATGTTGAGCATAGGCACCGGCAGCGTCTTGGCGCCGGTCCCGCCCAGGTAGCGGAACAGCGGCAGGCCCATGCCCTCGGCGGCCGCGTGCGCGGTGGCCATGGACACGCCCAGAATGGCGTTGGCGCCCAGGTTGCCCTTGTTGTCCGAGCCGTCGAGCTCGAGCATGAGGGCGTCGACGCCCTCCTGGTCCCTGGAATCCAGGCCTTCGAGTTCAGGGCCGAGGACCTCGTTGACGTTCCGGACGGCTTTCTCGACCGACTTGCCGACGTAGCGGTCCTTGTCGGCGTCGCGGAGTTCGACGGCCTCGTTCTCGCCCGTCGAGGCGCCGGACGGCACGGCCGCCCGACCAACGACGCCGCCTTCGAGCAGCACCTCAACCTCGACTGTGGGATTCCCTCGGCTGTCGAGGATCTGCCTGCCCTGCACGGTGTCGATCGCGAACGCCATGGGTCACTCTCCGTCTTCGATTCCTGCCGGGCCCGTCCACGAACAGGGGCGAGGATGATACCGAGTGGGCCGGGTCGGGCGCTCCGATGGAGAACCGAGGCCCGGGGCTGCTATTGTGAGGCCCGAGCGAGGATCCCCACGATGTCCGGCGAGCCCGAGTCCTACCAGAAACAACTCGATTCGCTGATGCGCCAGCTGCTGTCGCAGGGCGAAGCCGTGCAGACGCAGATCGAGCGTGCGATCGAGGCGGTGTTCGGACGCGACGCCGACCTGGCCCGCCAGGTCGTCGCGGGCGACGAGCCGATCGACCAGCTCGACATCGAGATCGAACGCCGCGCCGTGAAGCTGCTCACCGACGCGATGGACGACGGGGTGAAGCTCGGGCACCACTCGGTGCGCATGATCATGACGATCGTGAAGGTGAACAACGAGTTCGAGCGCATCGCCGACTGCGCCGTGAACATCGCCGAGAAGATCGGGGCGTTCGCCTCCCTCGAGTCGGAGCTCCCGGCCAAGCTGCGGGTCATGGCCAACAGCGCCGTGGGAATCATGCAGACGACTCGGACCGCGCTGGCCGAGTGGGACGCGGATGCCGCCCGATTGGTGCTCTCGAGCGACGACGCCACCGAGGCGTTCAAGAACGCGGTGCTCGGGGACGTCGAGTCGCAGCTGATCCAGGGCGAGCACACCGTCGACTTCGCGTTCGCGCTCCGCACCGTCACGATCAACCTCGGGCGCATGACGGACCACTGCACGAACGTCGCCGAGCAGGTGATCTATGTCAGCTCGGGCAAAATTGTCCGCCACCTCGGCGACACGTGGATGGAACCGGAAGAGCCCCGCGCGGGCTGATGACCTTCGGGAGGAGACGGGGATGAGCGTGGCGGAAGATGTGAGCCTCGGATCGGTCCGCGGGCGCCTCGAGGCGCTGGGCCAGGAGCACCTGCTGGCGTTCTTCGACGAGCTGGACGCCCAGCAGCAGGCGGCCCTGCTGGCGCAGATCGCGTCGATCGACCTCGAGTCGATGCCCGAACTCATTGAGACCTACGTCACAAACCCGCAGTCGCACGCCCTGGCGAGCGACCTCGAACCGGCGCCGTACTACGCGCTGCGCGAGACTGGCCCGGGCAGCTGGGACCCCGCCGAATTCCGCGCCGCCGGCGAGCAGCTGCTCCGCGAGGGCAAGATCGCCGCGTTCACGGTGGCCGGGGGCCAGGGCACGCGACTGGGCTTCGACGGCCCCAAGGGCACCTACCCCGGATCGGCGGTGCGCAAGCGCCCGCTGTTCGCGTGCCTGGCGGAGTGGATCACCGCTGCCCAGTCGCGCTTCGGCGCGACGATCCCGTGGTACGTGATGACCAGCCCGATCAACCACGCCGACACGGTGGCGTTCTTCGAATCCAACCGTCACTTCGGCCTCGGCGAGGAGAACGTGATGTTCTTCAGCCAGGGCGTGCTCCCCTCGATCGGCATGGCCACCGGCAAACTCCTGCTTGCCAACAAGCACGAGGTGGCGGCCAACCCCGACGGGCACGGCGGCTCGCTCAAGGCGCTCCACGCCAGCGGAGCGATCGCCGACATGCGCTCTCGCGGCGTCGAGCACATCAGCTATGTGCAGATCGACAATCCGCTGGCCAAGGTCATCGACCCGGTGTTCCTCGGCCTGCACGCCTCGGCGCCCGACTCGTCCGGCCAGATGTCCTCCAAAATGGTCGCCAAGACCGAGCCTTCGGAGAAGGTCGGTGTGTTCACCCGCAGCGCGGGCAAGACGACGGTGGTCGAGTACTCCGACCTGCCCGCCAAGCTCGCCGAGGCCCGGCGTGCCGATGGTGGCCTGCAGTTCAACGCCGGCTCGATCGCCATCCATGCGATCGGTGTCGGGTTCGTCGAGACGCTCAACGCCGGCGGACGCTTTGCGCTGCCGCTCCATCGCGCCGAGAAGAAAGTGCCGCACATCGATCTCGGGACAGGCGAGCGCGTCACGCCAGATTCGCCGAACGCCGTGAAGCTCGAGGCCTTCGTGTTCGATGCGCTCCCGCTGTGCGAGAACTCGATCGTGCTCGAGACCGATCGCATCGAGGAGTTCGCCCCGATCAAGAACGCCGAGGGCACGGACTCGCCGGCCACGTCGAGCCGGATCCAGACCGAGCGAGCCGCACGCTGGCTGGAACTCGCGGGCGTCGATGTGCCCCGCGACCTCCAGGGCGAGTGCGAGTGCGTGCTGGAGATCAGCCCGCTGACGGCGATGACCCCCGAGGAGCTGCGCGAGCGTGAGCTGCCGGGAGAGATCGAGCGCGGGGCCGAGGTGTCGGTCTAAGGGCGGCTTTCGAGCGCACGCAGACGTGCCTCGCACTCATCCACACCCTGCGACACTCCGACCTCGGCATAGAGATCCCGCGCTTCGATCAGCAGCGCGCGTGCCGCGTCGGTCTCGCCCGATCGTTCGACGAGTGTCGAGTAGGGCCACAGCGCATTGGCCATATCCAGCGCGCAGGCGTCGTCGATGGAGCGATAAATCTCAACCGCCTCACGCAGGCAGCGCTCGGCGTCACCTCCACGGCCCGACTCGAGGTGCAGCTGCCCAACGTGGCGCACGGTGTGCGCGATCGTGGCGTGATCGCGCCCGGCGCGGGCGAGTTCGAGGGCCTCTTCATACAGGGCGAGCGCGTCGTCGAGGTTGCCGTCGTCCCAGACGACGTGGCCCAATGCCTTGAGCGCTCGCAAGAGGGTCGCGTGGTCGCCAGACCCGCGAGCGATCGCGATGGCCGATTCGAGATCGCGCCGCGCATCTTTCCCGCGGGACTCGTTCCTCGCGATGCGGGCCTGTTCAATCAACTGATCGGTTCGGTCGGCCATGGCTGAACCCCGGGCATGCTAGGGAGCGACCTGCCACAACAGCTTGCCCGGCTCGATCCCGTCGAGATGGAATCGCAGCATCGCCAGCGCGATCTTGGCGCTGCGATCGCGCACATCGTGTCGATCGCCCGTGACCCGGTAGCAGCGGGCATCGGTCGCGGCGCCGCGTGACGCGCGCGCGATCCAGACGGTGCCGACGGGCTTGTCCGGCGTCGCGCCGCCGGGACCGGCGATGCCCGTCAGGGCCAGCGCGTGCGAGGCCGCCGGGTTCTTGTGCAGGGCGCCCTCGGCCATCGCACGCGCCACCGGCTCGCTCACGGCGCCGTGGGCATCGAGAGCCTCGGCCGGCACTCCGACCTCGCTGGTCTTCATCGCGTTGGTGTAGGTGATCCAGCCGCCGGCGTAGGCGTCGGACGATCCCGGGATCTCGGTGAGCATCTCGCCGAGCCTGCCCCCTGTGCAACTCTCGGCAGTGACGAGCATCTCGCCCCGCGCCCGGAGCCGGTCGAGCACGACGGACTCGAGCGTCTCTTCCTCAGCGCCAAAGATGTACGCGTCCAGCGCCTCGCGCACGCTCGTCTCGGCCCCGGCCATGGCGACCTCTGCCCCGCTCGGCGCGCCCTCGTACCGGATACGCACGCTGACCACCCCGCCGCTGGCCGTCGTGCCGACCGTCGGCTGGCGGTCGCGGGCCATGAGATCGCCCAGGCGATCCGCGGCATCGCCCTCGCCCAAACCGATCGTGTGGAGCACGCGCGTCCGGATGACACGATCCGCCGGCGGGCGCAGGCCGGGCGAGACCAGCGACTCGAACATCGGGTGCATCTCGCGGGGCGGGCCGGGCAGACAGTAGATGTCGGTGCCCTCGAAGGTCGCGCTCAGACCCGGCGCGGTGCCGTTGGGGTTCGCCAGGTGTCGGGCGGACACCGGGCGGGTCGCCTGATCGCGCTGCCCGGAAGAGATGGACCGGCCCCGTGAACGGAAGCGCTCCTCGAGCGCGCGCAGCGAGTCCTCATCGAGCACGAGGTCTTCGCCCAGCAGCGATGCGAGCGCGGGGCGTGTGAGGTCGTCTGCCGTCGGGCCGAGCCCGCCCGTCGAGACGATCAGGTCGCTGAACTCGCTCTGGCGGCGCATCGCGCCCGCGATGAGATCGAGGTCGTCATCGATCGTCGCGTGCTCCACGACCCGGATCCCCAGATCCGTGAGGCGTGCGCTCAGCCATCGAGTGTTGGAATCGAGCTTCTGCCCGAGGATCAGTTCGTCGCCGATCGACAGGATCGAGGCTCTGGTGTGGTGGTCCATGGAGGGCTCAGGGTAGCGCCGTCAGACCGAGTGGGTCATCTCGCCGACGGTGCGCAGCGCGACGGTGTTCGCCGAGGCGGGGTCGTCGAACGGCTTGCCGCCCAGCAGGATGACCTGGTCTCCCTCGTCGGCGAGCCCGCGCTCGAGGATCACACGATCGGCGATGACCGCGAGCCCCGAGCGGTGCTGAGGCACCTCGTCCAGGAGCACGGGCACGATCGCGTAATACAGGTTCATCGCGCGGAAGGCCCGCGGGTCGCTCGTGAACGCAACGATCGGCACATGCAGCCCGCTGCGGCTGATGTGTCGCGCCAGCTCGCCGTCCTGCGACCAGATGACCGCGATCGAAGCGTTGATGTCGTGGGCCATGTGCCAGGCGCCGTTGGCGAGCGTCTCGAGCTTGGTGCGCTGCACGCTGGTGTGCCTGTGGCGCGAGAAATCCGGGCCCATCTCGCGGAGCGATTCTTCGGTCGCCAGCGCCACGCGACGCATCACCTCGACAGCGAGCACCGGGTGCTTGCCGACCGCGGTCTCGCCAGACAGCATCACGGCGTCGCAGTCGTCGTACACGGCGTTGGCGACGTCGCTCACCTCGGCCCGGGTGGGCGTGGCGCTGTCGATCATCGACTCGAGCATCTGCGTCGCCACGATGCAGGGGCGCCCCTTGGCGTGGGCGGCGCGGATCAGCTGCTTCTGGATCACCGGCACGCGCGCCAGCTCGATCTCGACGCCCAGGTCGCCTCGGGCGACCATGATGCCGTCGGCGGCGTCGAGGATCTGCTCGATGTTCTCGACGGCCTGGGGAGTCTCGATCTTCGCGATCAGGGGGAGACGCGTGCTCGGGCTGTCGGGCCCGGTCTTCAGCGAGCAGGCGGCGTTCAGGCGCTCGTGCATCGAGCGGACGTCCTCGCCGGTGCGGACGAAGCTCATCGCCAGGTAGTCGATCTCGTGCTCGAGCACCCAGTCGACGATCTCGAGGTCGCGATCCGTCGTCGACGGGATAGTGAGGTCGCTGTCGGGCAGGTTCAGGCCCTTGCGGCTCGTGACGAGCCCGCCGTGGGTGACGCGGCAGAGGAGTTGCTCGCCATCGGAGACAACCGCCAGCAAACGCACGGCCCCGTCGTTGATCAGCACGCGATCACCGGGATCGACCTCGACCGCGATCCGCTCGTAGTTGCACGCGATCGTTGTCGGATCGCCCGGGATGCAGTCCTTGATTCCGCCCCGGATGAGCACGTCTTCGCCGGTCTCGAGCATGATCCCGAGCGTCGGGGTCGTGCCGACGCGGATCTTCGGTCCGGGCAGGTCCGCCAGCACCGCGATCGGCAGGCCGAACTCCTCGGCGGCCTCGCGGACCGCCGAGAGGCGTGCGTGGTGCTGGTTGAACTCGCCGTGCGAGAAGTTCAGGCGGAACAGCGTCGCCCCGTGCTCGATGAGCTTGCGCAGCACCTTGGGGTCGTCGGTCGCCGGGCCGAGGGTCGCCAGGACCTTCGTGAGTGGCTTTCGGGTTGTTGAATCGAGGGGCTCGTGGTGCATCGGGATCCCGTCAGGGCGATCGTGGGGCTGCTCGGGTAGGTTTGGGCAGAGGATAGGGAAGCGCGGCAGCGCATATGCGCATGGAGCGAGACTGTGACGAACACCGACGGGCAGAAGGCGGCAATCGTGACCGGGGCCACCTCGGGCATCGGCAGGGCTCTGGCGATCATGCTGGCCGAACGGGGCTGGCGATTGGCCCTCGCCGCCCGCCGGGAGGAGGGGCTCGCGTCGATCGCGGACGAGCTCACCCGGGCGGGCGCCGCGCCAGATTCGAGCGTGACCCAGGCGACGGATGTGGCCAACCCCGGCCAGGTCGGCGTCCTTGTACGGATCGCGCTCGAGCGCTTCGGTCGCGTCGACGCGCTGGTGAACAACGCGGGGTACGCGCCGCTGGTGGGAATCGGGGAAACCGACCCGGAGACGATCGTGCGCTCGTTCGGCGTCAACGCGATCGGCCCGGCCGTTGCGATTGCCGCGCTGTGGCCCTCGTTCGTCGAGCAGAATTCCGGGTGCGTCGTGAACGTCTCGACCGTGGGGACCGAGGACCCGTTCCCCGGGTTCTTCGCCTACGCCTCGGCCAAGGCATCGGTGAACCTGATGGCGCTGTCCTGCGCCCAGGAGGGGCGTGCCCACGGCATCCGCGCGTTCGGGGTTGCCCCGGGCGCCGTCGAAACGCCGATGCTCCGGGGCCTGTTCGGCACCGAGCAGATCCCTGCCGAGGCCTGCCTGGCGCCCGAGGACGTGGCATCCCTGATCGTCTCGTGCATCGAGGGCGAGCGCGACGCCGACAACGGGCGCACGATCGCGATCACGCGCGAGGCGGGAGCGGCCGCGACGCGGACGCTCTGACGCCGCACCCCGCGATCCCGGCAGGGGTATCGTGGTGGACCCACCCGAATCACTACAACGACGGAGGATCGTCATGAGCAACCGGATGAGTGTGTGCCTGTCGGTGATCGCCGGCATCGTCGTTGGCGGAACCGCCCTCGCCGAAGCGCCGGCGAGGGAGCAGGACGAAGGCATCGCCGAGTACCTGCGCATCCGGACGCCCAACAACGTGACGCTCGCGTCCGACGGTCGCCTGTACTTCCGCGACTCGCCCGACGGCGTGAACCAGTTGTTCCGTCGAGAAGCCGGCGCACCCATCGACAGCCAGGGCGAGCAACTGACAGACTTCACCGACGGAATCTCGCGTCGCCAGGGCATCGGGGTGTCGCCCGACGCCCGATGGGTCGCGATCCCCGCCGACTTCGGGGGCAACGAGCAGCACGACATCTACCTGCTCGACACCAGCACCGACGAGATGACCGGCGTGCTGGTCGATCCGGTTGTCGCCTACACCGTCGACCTGTGGCTCCGCGATTCGTCCGGCTTCATCTATACGGCCAACGACGATTCACCCAACGACTTCCACATCTACCGCTATGACATCGCAAGCGCCAGCAGCACGAAGATCTCCGACGCGCCCGGGCGCTGGTTCGTCAGCGACGCGACACGCGACGGCTCGCGCATCCTCGCGACGGTCTACCGCTCGATCTCCGACTCGCGACTGTTCGAGATCGACACCGCCACCGGCGAGATGCGCGACCTCAGCGCTACGCCCGCGGGGACGCCCAGCCTGAACTTCCCCCTGGCCTACAGCGCCGACGGGCAGTCCGTGTTCATGACCAGCGACGCCAACGACGAGGGCATCCGGCGCCTCTACCGGCGCGACCTGCTGGCATCGGGATCCCTCGCCGAGCCCCAGGAGATGCTTCCCGAACTCGGGCGCTACCAGGTCGGCGGCGGGGCCGTCGACGACCAGCGCCGCTTCATGGCGATCGTCCACAACCAGGAGGGCTACGGCACGCTCCGTCTGTTCGACATGCTCTCGTTCGAGCCGATCGACCTGCCGGAGATCGACGCGGGTGTCGTGAGCGCGAGCGCCATCGTCGGCGACACGCTGATCTTCCGCCAGAGCAACGCCCAGGCCCCGGGAATCTCGTTCGCGTTCGACATCCCCTCCAGCGGCACGATGAGCGCCGCCGAGCCCCGGCCGCTGACGACGCGCATGGACGACGAGGACATCGACCTCGGCTCGTTCCGCCTGCCCGAACTGATCGCCTTCGAGAGCTTCGACGGGCTCGAGGTGCCGGCGTTCCTGTACCTGCCCCAGGGGTTCGAGCGCGGCGAGCCTGTGCCGTTCGTCGTGTCGTTCCACGGCGGGCCGGAGAGCCAGGCCCGTCCGAGCTTCAGCGCCACGACGCAGTACCTCGTGAGCCAGGGCTACGGCGTGATGGTGCCCAACGTCCGGGGCTCGACCGGGTACGGGCGCGAGTACCACATGCTCGACAACTACGAGAAGCGCTGGGACTCGGTCCGCGACGGCGCCGAGGCCGCCCGCTGGCTCGTGAAGAACGGCTACGCCGAGGCCGGGCGGATCTCGTCGTACGGCGGCAGCTACGGCGGGTTCATGAGCGTCGCGACGATCATCGAGGGCGCGGACGTCTACGGCGCCTGCGTGAACATCGTCGGCATCGTGAACTTCAAGACGTTCCTTGAGCGCACCAAGGGCTACCGGCGCAAGCTGCGCGAGGCCGAGTACGGCCCGCTGACCGACCCCGAGTTCCTGGCGTCGGTCTCCCCGCTGACCCGCATCGACGAGATCAAGGTGCCGGTGCTCATCGCCCACGGGCTGAACGATCCGCGCGTGCCCGTCGACGAGGCGATGCAGCTGGCCACCGAGCTGCAGAAGCGGGGCTACGACCCCGAGCAGATCTACTTCCACGACGAGGGCCACGGCTTCGCCAAGCTCGACAACCAGATCCTGTTCTACGAGCGCACGGTGAAGTTCCTCGACGAGACGATCGGCCCGCGCTCGCGCGACCACTGACCGGCGTCGATTGACCCCGCGCCCGGGTGGGCTAGGCTCTGAGCCCGGAGTGCGCGCCACCGGATCGGCGGGCGCAGAGGCGAACGAGCGCAAGGAGACACCCAGCCGTGAGCAGCGACAGCAACCAGGACATCATCGACGCGCTGGCGTCGGCCTACAACGCCGAGCTGGAGACGGTGATGAACTACATCGCCAACTCCATCAACCTCGACGGCGTGCGCGCCAAGAACATCGCCGCGTCGCTCGACGCCGACATCGCCGAGGAGCTGAACCACGCCCAGATGCTCGCCAAGCGCATCAAGACGATCGGCGGCACCGTGCCCGGCAGCAAGGGGTTCAACGCCCAGCAGGCCACGCTGCAGCCCCCGACTGACACGACCGATGTGATCGCGGTGATCAAGGGTGTGATCGACGCCGAGGAGAGCGCGATCGCCGGCTACGAGACGCTCATCCGCCTGTGCGACGGTCGCGACTACGCCACGCAGGACCTGGCCATCCAGCTCCTGACCGACGAGCAGGAGCATCGGCGAGAGTTCGTCGGGTTCCTCAAGGAATACGAGAAGGGCGCCTAGGCGCCGGCGCCCGCGATGCGCGTCCTGGTCGCGCCCGACTCGTTCAAGGGCACGCTGACAGCGAGCGAGGCGGCAGCCGCCATCGCGCGGGGCGTGCGGCGCGCGGTCCCCGATGCCGATATCGACGAGTGCCCGCTGGCGGACGGGGGGGAGGGGACGCTGGAGGTGGTCGCCCGCGCGACCAGCGCAGGAATGCGGACGATCGAAACGCCCGACCTGCTCGGCGAGCCGGTGCACGCGGGCGTGGCGCGATGGACGGATGCGGACGGGACAGCCTGCACGCTGATCGAGAGCGCGCAGGTCGTCGGACTCCCCCGCGTGCCGCCGAGGATGCGAAACCCGGTCGAGCTGAGCAGCGGTGCACTGGGGACGCTCGTTGGGAAGCTCGGACTGCGAGGAGACGACACGCTCTTCATCGCCATCGGAGGATCGGCGACGGTCGATGGCGGCCGATGGCTCAGGTCGGAGCGTCCATCGGCAGTCAGGCCGCGTCGGGTGATCGCCGTCTGCGATGTCGACAACCCGCTGCTCGGCGAGCACGGCGCGGCACGCGTGTTCGGCCCCCAGAAAGGCGCGACGCCCGATGACGTCGCGCAACTGGAAGCCGGGCTGGAGAACCTGGTGCGGGTCTGCGAGGAAGCGGGGATGAGCGTCGACCCGGACGCACCCGGCGCGGGTGCCGCGGGCGGGCTGGGGTTTGGGTTGGCGGCGTTCCTGGGCGCCGAGCTGGTGCGCGGCTCGGCGTGGGTGTGCGATGCGGTGGGGTTCGACGAGCAGGCAAGGATGGCCGACCTGGTCATCACGGGCGAGGGGCGCCTGGACGAGCAGACCCGCCACGCCAAGGTGATCGACGAGGTCTGCAGGCGCGCGGGCGCCCTCGAAAGGCCCGTGGTCGCGGCGGTCGGCAGCGCCGCGGGCGACGGGCGGGACCTCGGGCTGGCGGATGTGGAGGCGTGCGTCGCTGACGGTTCTGCGGCGCCGGGCGACGCGCCTGGTGCGCTGGAGGACGCGACGGCGCGACTGAGCGCGCGATTCTCAATCGCCTGATCGATCGGCGGGACTTCCCCTCGATCCCCCACCACTCCCCCGCTATCCTTTGGCCCGATGACCATCCCCAGCGACGACATCGTGCGCCTCAATCGCCCCCCGATAAACGCCCTCGAGAGCGTCTACCTCCCGGAGGTCGTGCGCGGGTTCGGGACCACGATGCGCCACTTCTTCACCAGCTTCGGCCAGAGCAAGCTGCCGGTCGTCGGGCGGTCCAAGACCACCCGCACCATGCAGTACCCCGAGGAGCGTCGCGAGGACCGGTCGGTCCACGACCAGGGGATGGAACCGTCGAACTTCCGCGGCGTGCACCGCCTGAATCGCGACGAAGACGGGCGCGTGAAGTGCGTCGCCTGCATGATGTGCCCGACGGCCTGCCCGGCCAACTGCATCCACATCGTCGCCAGCGAATCGCCGTGGGACGATCGCGAGAAGTACCCGGCCAAGTTCGAGATCGACGAGCTCCGCTGCATCTTCTGCGGGATGTGCGAGGAGGCGTGCCCGGTCGACGCCATCGAGCTCACGACCGCCTACGACGTCGTCGGCAAGTCGCGCCAGGAGATGATCTTCGACAAAGAGAAGCTCCTGAGCGTCTACGACATGACCATCGACAAGAAGCCGATGTAGGACTCGCCGCTATTCGAGCTCGGGATGCTCGAAGGGCTCGATCGGTTCGTAGAGGTTGTGCTGGTATTCGATTTCCTGGTTGGTCAGCCATTGATCGAGCACGGTGTCCATGCCGAACGGATCATCGAAGACCATGAAGCTCCGGCAGAACTCGAAGAACACGAGCGTCGTGTTCGCCCGCCCCTTCGGGATCTGATACTCACGCCAGCGGAGGGCGACCGCGCGGGGGTCTTCTTCCGGTACGAGCGGTGCGCACACGAGCATCGGCACCCGGCTGGCCAGCAGCTCCGGCCCGAGATCCGAGAAGAACGTCTCCAGCGAGTACTGCATGATCAGGCCGCGTGATGTCGCGATGAACATGTCGGCGTGCTCCTCGGCGATCTCCGGATCGGAGACATACTGGTAGATCCGCGCACGGTTGATCTCGGCGTAACGCTCGTCGGTCATGCGCATCACCGGCTGCATGCTCTTGCGCACCTCGGCGGTGATCTCGTCGTCCGTGAGCTGGTACCTGTCGGCGTTGTAGGGCGGGCGGAAGTCACCCGCCATGCTGACGAATCCGCGCGTGAGCTCCGGGTAGCGCAGGGCGAACAGCGCCGCGAGGTGACCCCCCAGGCCCTGCCCAACGACGACGGGTCGATGGATTTCGCGTTCAACGATGAGTTCGGCGATGCCGTTCACGGCGTTGTTGAACAGCACGATTTTGGGCCAGTCGAGGATGTCGGGCGCCTCCGGCGCCGGGGTGCCGCCCATGCCCGGGAGGTTGATCGCGTACATGGTGTAGCGCTCGGCGTTGCGCTCCATGAAATCGGCCCACATGCTCCAGTCGATCCCGATCTCGTGGATGAGCACCATGGGGATCGGCCCTGAGCCGCGCACCTCAACGCCCTCGAGGGAGACCTCGGGCTTCTGGATGGGCTCAGCCTCGTCCGACCTGGCGCTCGCTGGGGTCGTGTTCGCAGCCGGCGCGGGATCGCCCGAGGTCGCGGGGGCTGGCCCGGACTCGGTGCTCTTCGCCGGTTGTTGATCCTGTGCCGCGGCAGGGGCATCTGCGGAGGATTCGTCCGGCCGTTCCGTGCAGGCGCCGAGTGAGGCGATGAGGATGCCGGCGAGCAGAATCGCGGGAGTCGTGAGCGTTCGAATCACGGATGCCTCCGGGTCGAGCAGGGGCGATGGACGATCGGAACAGGGGAGCGCATACCGTAGCCACGCCGGCGGCGTTGCGAAGGCGGAGGCCCGCGCCCGTCTACAGTGTGCCCCGTGGACGCCCCCCGAAAGCTCGACCTGAAGAAGGACAAGGGCCTGACGATCGAATGGGCCGACGGCTCGACGTCGTACTACTCGATCGCCCTGCTCAGGCGCATGTCGCCATCGGCCGAGGCGCGGGCGCTGCGGGCCGAGATCGAGCAGAATCCCCTCACCGTGCTCCCGTCGTCCGGCACCAGCGCTCCCCTCGAAGCGCTGGCCGCGGAACTGGTCGGGAACTACGCGCTGCGGATCAGGTTCTCCGACGGGCACTCGACGGGCATCTATTCCTGGGAGTACCTGCGCGAGATCGACCCCGGCGGCCAGCCCGGCACGGGCGAGGGCCCCGGATCCGGGGGCACGGACTGATCACGGCCCGCATCGTCTCGGGCCGATAGGTGACGAGGCGATGGAGCAGAGCGGCAAGATCATCGTGATCGGCACGCCGGCAACGGCCCGGAGCGCGTGCGCCAGCGTGCTGGCGCTCGGATCGGGAGCACCGGCGATCGTCGGCTGCGTGCTGCTGGGTCCGGCGCGGCGCGCCGATGGGGCCGACCTCCCAGTGCCGATGCTCGGCGGTCTCGATCGACTCGCGTCGATCGCCGAATCCAGCGGGGCCCGGGAAGCGCTTGTGAGCCTCCCCCTCGCGGCAACCGAACTCATCGAGCAGGTGCGCGCATCGCTCCGCGGGCTCAGGATGACAGAGCGCTTCCTGCCGACCACGAGCGACGTGCTCGCGTTCGAACCGGCGACGTTCACGTCGCTCAGGCCCGAACTCGACCTCGCGGCCCTGATCGGTCGCGAGCCCCGGCCGGTTGATCGGTCCCGGGTGGACGCACTCATCGGTGGCAAGCGCGTGCTGATCACCGGCGCGGGCGGCAGCATCGGCTCGGAACTCGCGAGATTCTGCGCGGGCTCGGGGGCGACAGAACTCGTGCTCGTCGATCGTTCGGAGAACTCTCTGTTCGAGATCGACCGTCAGATGCGCGAGCGTTTCCCGGATGTGGCCCGGCGGACCGTGCTCCACGATGTGGTAAACGCCGACGCGACGCGCGCAGTGGTGAGCGAGGCGAGCCCCGACCTGGTGTTCCACGCGGCGGCGCACAAGCACGTGCCCATGATGGAAGAGCATCCTGCGGCGGCGATCGAGAACAACGTGCTCGGGACCGTGTCGATCGCCGACGCGAGCATCGAAGCGGGTGTCGAGCGCGTGGTGCTCGTCTCGACCGACAAGGCGGTGCACCCGACCTCGATCATGGGCGCAACCAAGCAGCTCGCCGAGCGCTACATCCGGTCGCGCAATCGCGTCGGGTCGCGGACCGTGTTCGGGCTCGTCCGTTTCGGGAACGTCCTGGGATCGGCGTGCAGCGTTCTGCCCATCTGGAGCGCGCAGCTGGCGGCCGGCGGGCCGATCACGATCACCGATCCGGAGATGACCCGCTACTTCATGACTATCCCCGAGGCGGCGTCGCTGGTTGTCCAGGCCGCCAGCCTTCTCGAGCACCACGCGGACGCCAGCTCGTCGGACGTCTTCGTGCTCGACATGGGAGCGCCCGTGCGCATCGGATCCCTCGTTGATCGCTTCCTGCAAGCGCACGGCGTGCGCGGCGTCTGGCCCGGCGATTGCGAGGACACGGACGTGTCGATGCCATCCGTTGAGATCCTGGTCACCGGCCATCGCCCCGGCGAGAAGATGCACGAGGAACTGGCCCACCAGGGCGAGCGTCTCGGCGAGACGGGGGTCGACGGCATTCTTGCGTGGAGCGGGCCCTCCCAGGACCCGAACAAAGTAGATTTGATGATCCGGGAGCTGATGTCTGTTCGCGATATGAACGGGCCCGAACGGGTCCTGGAGGTCCTGCGCCGGCATGCGCCGGTCGTGATGGTTGGTGGACCGGAATCTGGTCGAGTCGTCGCGGCTTGATCTCTCTGATCGGATCGCCACAATTGGGGGTTCGATCACGGAGGAGAGGCCCGATCGAGAACGCCCCGCGTGGGGCTCGAGGCTTTCCGCATGCTCTCCACTCTCGAAACATCCCCAGAAATCGTGGCGACGATCGATCCGCGCGAGCCCCGCGCTGTCTTCGAAGCCCGACGGAATCGCTCGCACGCTGTGGCCCTGCTCAGATCGCTGGAGCAGGCGCAGTCCGAGTGCCAGACCTGTTTGGCCGAATCCCATCGCTCGGACGCCATGCAAAGCGTCCGTGGGGAGTCGTCGCTCGATGTGGCGATCCAGTCGACCCGCGACATGATCCGGTCTTTGGATCGTGTGATCGCCGGCTGACTGACCCGCCCAATTCTGCGAGCGAACCGGGTACCGTGGGGCGATGTCATCCGGCCCCAACACGTCCTCCGCACCCGCAGTCACGAGCGAACCCAAGCCCCGCGTGCGCCCACGCGTCGAAGTCGCGGTGCTCCGGGAGGGCGCCGTTGCTCCGTCGTACCAGACCGAATTGGCCGCCGGCCTCGACCTGAGCTTCTGCCCGGACGAGGCCCCGTTCCTCGAGATCAAGCCCGGAGAGATCGTGCTCGCGCCGTGCGGCATCGCGATCGCGATCCCTGCGGGCTACGAGGGGCAGGTCCGTCCCCGGTCCGGCCTGAGCGTGAAACACGGCATCTCGATGCCCAACGCCCCCGGAACCGTCGATGCCGACTACCGGGGCGAGATCAAGGTGCCCCTCATCAACCTGGGGCGTCGCACATTCCGGATCGAACCGGGCATGCGCATCGCGCAGATGGTGATCGCGCCCGTTGCGCACGCCCACGTCGAAATCGTCGACGCGCTCGGCGCGACAGCCCGCGGCTCGGGCGGTTTCGGGTCGACCGGCGTCTAGACCTCGAGCGAATCGGCGAGCAGCCTGCCGATGTTGGCCTCGACATCGAACACCGAGGGGAGGCCCTTGGCCCTGCGCCACGCGCTGAGCTGACCGGAGTGGAACACGCCCTCGCTGGCGAGCACGTGCACGGCCCAGCGCCCGAGTGTCGGGAAGAACGGAGCAATGCTCTCGTCCGCCACGGGCTCAGCGAGCTTCGACTCGCCCGCGCCACGGACGGTCGCGCGCAGCAGCGCCGACGACTCGTCGAACGCGTCGATGAGTTCCTGCTTCGACGGGTACGCGCTCGGATCCGATGACTGAGAACTGCCGGCGCGGAACGGGTCGTACCACGACTCCTCTTTGGCCGGCGTTGCACCGAGCGTGCGGCTGAAGTTGTCGAACGCGAAGACCAGGTGCCCGAGAACCCACGCCGGGTGGTTCGTTTGGCCTCCGGGCTGATCGCAGAACTGGTCCTCGGGGATGTCGTCGACGGTGCAGCGCGTCCACTGGTGGGCCATCGCGGCGTGTTCGAGCAGGGCGTCAAAGGTGCTCATCTGGTCCTCCTTGTCCGAGAGTCAGATGTTAGCATTTTGATCGGATTGGTGTGAGCGGTGCCGCCGAGAAAATCTCGGCTTCGCCCGGGTTTGGCGTCACACGATCAGGGCAACTCACGACTCAGGGATCGAAGGGCCCCGTTCGTCCGTGCAGCGCCCCCCCCCCGACAGGGCCGAAGGAGGCGGTTTGGTTCCGGTCGCTCCCGGACACCTGCGGTCGCTCGTGAGGCAGGACTCAACTCTTCCGGCTGCGTGCCGGAGCGAGGCCGCTGTAGGGAACGCCTTGACCAGCACCCTGCAGCGGTTTTTTCGCGGCTCGTGCCGCGGTGCTAGCGGAGTGCGAACTCTCGCGTGGCAAGCGTCGCGAGAGCGCTCATGGGTGCCCGAAGGCCGCGCCTGGGATCCGGCTGATCGTCGAGGAACCGCTCGCAGTCCTCTCCGCCATTACGCTTGCACTCCAGGTACTCCTGCAAGGTCGCCATGCGAGTGTCCCCGTGAAAGCCGCCCGAGAGCAGCAATGCCGATGCGAGGCCCACTGCAGCAAGGCCGGCCACTGAAGCACCGACGAAGGCCGCACGACTCCTCCCTGACCGGCGCTTGCCGCCCAACGGAGCGCGCAGCAACAGCCATCGATGAAGTTGGTTCATCTCTCATACCTCCACGTCATGTAGGGCGGCGCGACCCGTGGGAGCGACAACCATTGCCGCGAGGTCTGACTCCGACGCGGAACACCCGCGCCGTCCCTGCGCCACCCTTCGCGAGGTACCCTGCCCCGGGATCAGGCCTAATGTGTGAAGAGGTGATGACTTTGGGCGCGCCGGCCGAGAACGACACCAGAGAGTCGGAACTGCTTGCCAGCATTCACGGCGGCAGCCGCGAGGCGATGGCCCGATACGTGCTGAGCCTCGAACCGCTTATCAGGCGTCGCGTTGCCGGAAAGCTCGGGGCTCGCATGCGCCGCGTGTTCGACTCCCAGGACATCGTCGCGACGGTCCTCCGCCGGATCGACGTCTACCTCAGCGAACACGAGATCAGGGCCACCACCGAGGGCGAACTCCGTGCGCTCGTCATGCGGGTGGCGAACACGGCCGTGATCGATAAGGTGCGCCTGCTGGAACGCCTGCGCCGCGCCGAGGACGACCCGCTCGCCCTCTCGCTGCGCACTCGGATCGAGCGGGGGGACCTCGACGATGCGGAGGTCGACAGCGTGATCGGTCGCGCGCTCCAGTCCGTGGAAGACTCACGAGACCAGCGCATGCTCTGGCTCTGGCTGAGCGGCCTCGAGCTCAAATCGATCGGCGTGATCCTCGAGATGAAGCCCGACGCGGTGCGCAAGCGCTGGCAGCGCCTGCGCGAATCGCTCTCGGGTGAGTTGCAACAGGAGATCACCGAGTGAGGGTTGAGGCCGGGTCGATGCAGGCGGCGTTCGCGGCCCGCCTCGAGTCGTCGCCCGAGGGCGACTCCGAACTCGAGGGGTTCATAGAGAGCGTCGCGCCGGTGCCGGATGCGCAGCTCGGCGAGCTGATCGAGATCGACGGGCGCTGGCGCCTCGCCCAGGGCAAGGCGGTGACGCTCGATCGCTACCTCGCGTTGATCGGCGAGCCCGACGCATCGCCCGTCGCGGTCGACGCCGCGATCGACATGACGCTGCGCTCGATGAGCCAGAAGCGCGGGCGCCCATCGACCGACGCGATCGAAGAGCTCGTGTCGGCGCACCCCGATCTTCGTGCGCAGATCCTGACCGCCGGAGAGCTCGGCCTGAGTCTCTGGTCGACGATGGGCCACGCCAGCTCCGGCCCCGCCTCGCCGATCCCGGTCCCTTCGACGTTCGGGCCGGCCCTCGCCGACGGGCGGGCCCGCTACCAGCTCCTGCGCGTCGCGGGCAGCGGCGCGTGGGCGCACACCTATGTCGCTGTCGATCGCCACTTCGACGATCCCGATGAGCCGGCACTCGTGGCGATCAAGGTGCTCTCTCGCTCGGACGGCTCACAGGCCGAACGGGAACGATTCACCGACGAAGCGAACAAGGCCCGGCGGGTCGTGCACCCCAATGTGGTGCGCGTGCTCGAGCACGGCGTCGACGCGTCCGAGCGCCCGTTCATCGTGTTCGAGTTCGCGCCCGGAGGAGACCTCAACGACCTGCTCCGGCGCCGCGGCGGGACGCTCGCTCCCCGAGAGGCGGCGGGACTGGTCGCGCGGATCGCCAACGGTGTACAGGCGATCCACTCCGCCAGCCTCGTGCACCGAGATCTCAAGCCATCGAACGTCGTGCTCGACGAGGACGGCACGCCCAAGATCGTCGACCTCGGAATAGCGCAACGGACCACCGACGGTGCGAGGACCACCGGACTCGATCTGTCCACCGGCACGCCGGCCTTCATGGCGCCCGAGCAGTTCCGGGGCGAAGAAACCGCGGCAGATCCCGCGGTTGACGTGTACGCACTCGGGCACCTCCTCTATTGGCTCGTCACCGGAGATTTGGCGAACGGTGACACACCCGAGCGAATCGCCGAAAAACTCGCGGCTCCTCGATCGGGCGGCGTGGAGATCCCCCTCGGCATCAAGGGAGTTGATCGCGACCTTGTTGACATCTGCGCGAAAGCCATGGCGTCAAGTCCGGGCGATCGCTACCTCGCTCCCGGTGAACTGGCACAGGATCTCGAACGATGGACTCGCAGAGAGGTCATCCCCTGGACACGCCCCGGAGTCTTCCGCCGGACGAGCCTGGCGACCCGAAGAAGGCCGGTCGTAGCCGGGATGTTCGCGGTATTGGTCTTGGTGATCGGATCCGCGGGCACGATCGGCGCCGTCATGAAATCCCGCGCCGATTCCGCAGCGATTCGATTCGAGGTGGAACAGGCAAAGTTCGATGCCACCGAAGCGATCCGGCTCGACATCGGAGAGAGCCTGCAGGATATCGGCAGGTACCTGGATTCCCGCGAATGGGACGGAGCGTTCTCCCAGAACATGTGGATCTATTGGGGTTGGGAGTGGTTTTACGGTCCGCAGCAGTTCTCCACTCCAGATGCGCAAGTCACCATCTTCGCTCATAAGGAGCGCATCATTGGAGACCGCGTGTGCCAACTCCAAAGCCACGGTCGCGGCGAGTCGCTCGAGCGTCACACGCTCGACATGCTCCGTGGGTTCTGGGCGCTCGAGAGCGGGCAGATCCGCAAGTCTATCGAGCTGCTGGATTCTTCAAGGGACTTCTTCGAGCGCACACTCGATCCGTCGGATGGCTTCCTCGTCATCATCGACAGCGTGCAGGCGTGCGCTCGGGCTGACCTGGTGAGCCTCGAGCCGGAGGGCCGGCTCGAGGAGGCGCGAGAGATCGCGGACGAACTCGAGTCGCTGCTGACTCAATTCGACGGTCTCATCGACGAGCGCACGCTCGCCGGCATGGTCAACTCCCGTCTGCGGGTCCTCTACTCGGACTGGGTGCTCGGCGACAAGGCCAGGCTGGCCGCCATCGATCGCACGCGCGAACTCGGGCCGCGCCCCTAGGTGCTTGCGCTCGTCAGCGCCTCGATCATCGCGCGCTCGGACGGGTACGCCGCGACGAGTTTCGCTCGGTCGCCGTGCTCGTAGTCCGCGTAGTCGAACCCGGGCGAGACCGTTGCTCCGAGCAATGCCACCGAGCCGCCGTTGATCAGGCGAGCGCCCTGCCACACGCCCGCGGGAACGAGGGCCTGCGGGCGCATCCCCGCGCCGATGTCCGTTCCCAGAAAGCGGGTCTCGGTCCGGCCATCCGGATAGAGCAGCAGTTGCTCCACCGGGTCACCGAGGTAGAAGTGGAACACCTCGTCGCTCGCCACCCGGTGCATCGCCGACATGGTGTCGGGCGTGAGCATGTAGTAGATCGCTGTGCTCGCGCTGCGGGGTCCCGAGTAGTCGGGCGGGAGATGCTCGCGCGGGAGCACGAGGCCCGATCGGTAGGTCTCGGCGAAGTAGCCGCCTTCTTCGGGATGGGGCTGCAAACCCAGCGCCTGTCTGATCGATTCTGCGTCGAGCACGCGTCTTCCTTCCGCGGGTTGGTGGTGCGATGCGCCTCAGGTGTCTTCCAGCCAATCGGAGATGATGCAGTCGGCGCCAATCGCTCGGCCGCAGGCGATGTCTTCCCGGCTCCTTGCGGTCCAGAGGAACACCCCGAGCCCCGCTCGCTTCCAGTGTCGCACGGGCCCCGGCCCGGCGAGTTCGAACGCGGCACCGATGGCGTGCGAGGCCGACGACGCGGTGCGCACGGCCCGAGCCGCGAGCGAGCGCCTCACAGACGACCACTCGCGGTTCCGTGCGCTCCCGGCCAGCTGCATTCGCGCGACGTCGGGACGCTCAGCCCTGAGCCTGCGCAGGAACGGGCGGCAGAACGACGCCACCACGATCCCCGCCTCCGCTCCCGGGTGCCCGGCCAGCACGCGCACCATCGAGCCGGCCGCCTCGTCGGCCCGGTCCGCCTCGACCTTCACCTCGATCATGCAGGGACCGATCCCGGCCCCGAGCAGGTCGGAGAGTGAGGGCACGCGATAGGCGCCGGAGCCGGCTTCCGTTTCGTACCGCACCTCGGCAATCTCGTGCGCACTCGAGCGCGAAACGACCAGTTCGTGCCCGGCGACGCGCTCGAGCGAGTCGTCGTGCGACACGATCAGCTCCGAATCGGCGCTCAGGCGTACGTCGCACTCGAAGGGCAGCCCGCGCGCCGCCGCGTCGGCGAACGCTTCCAGCGAATTCTCGGGATGGCGCGAGTGGTCGCCCCGGTGCGCGATGAGCCCGGGCGCGAAGAACGGCTCGAGGAGGTTGGCACGATCGGGAGCGTGCAAAGAGCCACCAGCCGGACTCGAACCGGCGACCGCGGCGCGACGAGCGGCGCGGGTGTCCCGCGGAGGATTGGTCATAATAGAAGCCCGCGAGGGCGTGCCCGATACGTCCGCGCCCGACGAACTCTCGGGCCCGCTCACGTCCACGCGAGTCTATTCGACACCCGACCCGGCTCCGGAGTCGTCCTCGGGATCGAGCACGAGGATCTGCGACGGGCTCGTGATGTTCATCTGGGCCTTGCCGCGGTGCTCGGACACCCGGCCCCGCGCGACGATCCACCTCGCGCGGTACGCGACGCTCGGAGACTCGGGGAACGAGCCGTAGGCCTGACGCGGGATGTGCAGGTAGGGGCGGTTCGTGCGCTCGAGTTCGAAGTTCAGGAACGTCCTGGACCCGATGTCGGACGTCTGCTCCACGAACCCGATGACCGCGATCTCCTTCCCCATGTGCTCGGCCATGTCCGTCCACGGCACCGCGCCGTGTGCCGCGTAGAGGCGCTGCAGCCATGCCTGCTCGGTCGCACCGGATGGAGCACCGTCCGCGCGCGCAAGGGAGACGCCGTCGACGGCGATCAGCGGGAGCGCGAGCACTTCGCCCTCGCGGAGAACATGCATCGTCTCGTCTTGTTCGTTGATCCCGATATCGAAGATCCTCGTATCCGCGTACGACACACGAGCCAACGGCGCGCGGCGGTCGACATCCCAGATCCGGACGCTGTTCTCTGAGAACGACATCAGGCGTCGCCCTGACGGCATGAAGCGCATCTGATGAATCGGCTCGGAGTGCGTCCCGAGAACGTCAAACTCCGAGTCGGACCCGATGTTCCACAGCAGCACGGCGCCGTCCTGATGGCCGCTGGCGATGTACCGCTCCGAGGGATCGACTCCCACGTGCCGCGTCCAGTCGCTCGCGCCCCGCAGGGTACTGACGGTTTCGCCGCTCTCTATGTCGACGATCAGGATCGAACCCTCGCCGGTCCCCGAGATCGCGATCGCAAGACGCTCTCCAGAGGCGAGCAAGCGGGGGTACATCGCGTCTCCGAGACGCTTGGTGCTCACCTCCCAGAGCATCTCCCCCGTATCGATGTTCCACGCGCGGGCGCGCCCGGCTGGCTCGTTGGTCAGGAAGACGATCGGGCGCGTCGGGTGCACCACGATCAACGCGATATGCACCTCCTCCACGCCCTCGATCACTCGAGCGGGCTCGGTGGAACCAGCGCCGTCGAACACACGCAGATCAAACGCTCGCCGGTCGGGGTCCTCGGGGCCCGCCGAACGAGAGTGCACCGCGATCGTCCGGCCCGTCGCCACCTGATGGGCCGCAGACCAGAATCGATTGTCGGGCGCCTCCAGAGCGTCGATCATCGTGGCGGAACCGCCCGCCGTGGCGATGGCGTGAAGCCGGCCGCGCTCATCCCGCTGCAGGACGCCGAATCCCGGGATCAGCGCTGACCGCCACCACCGAGACTCCAGCGTCGGGATCGCCGGATAGACCCCTGGGTCATGGACACGGACTTCGCCGTTCCGCCATCCGGTGACGATGCGCCCATCGGCCGCGAACGCGATGCCGCTTGGATCTCGCCCGTCTCTCGCGAACGCGGCAACGCGGCCCCCGGTTTCGAGGTCGAAGATCCGGACCGTACCGTCGGCGCACGCCGCCGCGACAGTCGATTCGGACTCGCAGACCGCAATCGAGAGGATGCGCACCTGGCACCGCGCGATCGTGCGCTGTTCGTACTCGTCGATCGGGGCCCCGGACCCATCGGTCATCAACGTGAAATCGATCAGATCACCCGAGTCGTTCGCGACCACGAACCGGGGCTGCTCACCGACGGTGGCCATGGCACGGATGCGCCCCCTGCCGTAGGTGTGTGTCCACAGCAGCGTGCCATCCCGGCGCCGAGCGCTGATCCTGCCGACGACGTCTCCGCACGCAAACACACCGGCGGACGCGAGGTATGCCCGGGGCCGATCCTCAGCGGACACCCACGGACGCTGGTCGACGACGCTCCCCTCGGTCGACAAACGTACGACATGCTGCGACTGCGACCGGCGAGGGGCCAGGAACGCATGCAGGTCCCGTTCACCGGTGAAGATGAGACGGATGATGTTCAGCGCGCTGCGCTCGTCGTCAGAGAATGGCCCGAGTGCGGCTCGCTCCGATCCGTCCTCAGCGTCGATGAGCGTGACGCGATGTCGACCGGTCTGCGGATCCGAGGTGGGCAGGGCGAGCGTCGCCCCCGCCGGGCAGACCACCATGGGAGCCCATCCGCCGGTCGTCGTCGTGCGCCACCGTTGATCGCCGCTCGAGAGGTCGGTTGCCGTCACGAGCCCCCCGCGTGTGAGCACGTACGCGGTATCGCCCCGAACGATAAGGGTGAAAACGGAGGCGCCATCGGCGAGTGCCTCGCCCTCAGGCGTCGCGAGCGCCCACAGCAACTGCCAGTCTTCGGCTCGCAGTTCTTCGGGCGCCTCGCTGAGAAGCGACGCGGCATCGCCGGGGCTGCCGCCCTCGATCGCCGCCGCCGCGCTCGCGATGGCGAGCCGGTACGACTGCCACCGAGCATCCGCGAGCGCACCTTCGGCGCGCTCCGTCGCTTCCTGCGCCAACTCACGCTGTGCGCGCTCGGCCTCTCCGGCTTGCCTTGCTGCTTGAGCCTCGTTCCTGGCCACGACGGTCTGGCTGTCGGCCCGGTCGCGTTCGCTCAGCGCCCACGCGCTCACGAACGACAACGCGATCACCGCAGCGATGAGCACGCCCAGAACGCTCGCGGCGCCCACCACGGCCGTCCGGTTGCGACGAACAAACTTGCTCAGGCGGTACGCAGGCGACGGCGGCCCGGCCTCGACCGGCCGGTCCTCGAGGAATCGCAGCAGGTCGTCCTGCAGCGCGAGCGCCGTGGCGTACCTGCGATTCCGGTCTTTCTCGAGACAACGCAGCGCAATCCAATCCAGATCGCCCCGAAGCCGATCGCCGAGATCGCCCGCCCGGATCCGACGAGATTTGGCGATGCCTGCCAGAACCTCGGCCGAGTCGGGGTCGTCAGCGATCGTGCTCACACGAGTCGAAGGCCGCGGGGGCTCGACCTCGCAGATGATGCGCCGGATCTCGTCGTATCCGGCCTGGCGCAGCATCCGAGAATCGAAGGGCGGCAGACCGGTCAACAGTTCATAGAGCACCACACCCAGCGAATAGACGTCCGTGCGCGTATCGATGTCGAGCCCGGTCATCGCCGCCTGCTCGGGGCTCATGTATTCGGGGGTGCCGATGAGCTGGCCCTGCTCGGTGAAGACCGTCCGGTCGCTGAGCGGCTGCTCGATCGCTTTGGCGATGCCGAAGTCGATGACCTTCGGAACAGGCGCCCCGTCGACCTCTGTCACCAGGATGTTCGAGGGCTTGAGATCCCGGTGGATGACACCCTTGGAGTGGGCGTGCTGGACTGCTGCGCAGACCGGGGAGAACAGCTCGACACGCTCGCGGATCCCGAGCCGGTGCGAATCGCAGTAGCTCGAGATCGGTTCACCCCGAACGAGCTCCATCACGAAGTACGGGTTGCCACGATCGGTCATCCCGCCGTCGAGCACGCGCGCGATGTTGGGATGGTCCATGATCGCCAGCGCCTGGCGCTCGGCCTCGAAGCGGGCGAGGACAGATGCCGAGTCCATCCCGGGCTTGAGGATCTTGAGCGCGACGCGCCGGCGCATCGGCCGATCCTGTTCGGCCTCGTAGACCATCCCGAAGCCGCCCTCACCGAGCAGGCTCCGGATCCGGTATCTCCCGTCGATGGTCGCACCGATCAGATCGGGCGCCGGCCCGGCCTGAGCCGGGGTGCGCGTTGCCGCGGTGTTGGTTGGATCGGCGGCCCGCTCCACGGTTTCCGCTTCGCGCTGCAGCATCTGCTCGGCCACGCGGGCGACGGACGATGACTCCGCACGCGCCCGTTCGAGCCTGTCCGCCCGATCGGCATCGGGAAGACCCTGCAGCTCTCGAAAGAGCTGTTCAGCCCTGCGCTGAGTCTCGTCCGACGGTGGCACCGACTCGATCTCCATCTCGCATCCGGGCGGGGGCCGATCGAGTTCTCGGTCTCGTCCGACCGGCGGCGCGGCGAAGGCCCTCCGCAGTCCCCTCGTTCGCGGCACGCGACAATCTACTCGGGCGCGATGTCCGCGCACAAGAAATGAGGCGCTTCCAGAGCCGCACCGGCGTCTCGTAGAGTTCGGGTTCGCTACGAATCGTCAGAAGTGCGAGTGTGTGCGCACGTGCAATCCGGAGCACGGGTGAGAGGTGGCCACGTTCGTCGAACCGGGCCAACCAAAGCCACCAGCCGGACTCGAACCGGCGACCTGAGCTTTACGAAAGCTCCGCTCTACCAACTGAGCTATGGTGGCATGCTCGCCCGGGCGTGCACCCGAGCGAGGGGGTGAGTGTAGCCGATCGGGCGAACCGGTCTAGGCCTCAGTAAGCCGCGCCCGAGGGGCGCAGGACCACCCCGAAGAGTCACTCCTCGACGGGCTCCACCGTCGCTCCGGCTGATCCGAAGCGCTGGGCCGCCCGCTCGCCCATGCGGGCGCGGAGCGTGACGGTGCCGTTGTCGTACTCGCGGTCGAGCACCTCGGCCCGGTGCTCGATCTCGCTCAGCGCCTTGGCCTCGCTCAGGGGCAGGGTGATGCGCATCTCGCGCACCTCGCCGTCGGCGGCCAGGGCAACCGCCTGGCGGAGTTCTTCCATTCCCTCGGACTCCGGCCGGATCGCGCTGATGGGGATCGCCCCGGGCACGCGCTGCTGCCAGATGAGCATCTCCGAGTTGTCCGCCAGCCTGTCGGCCTTGTTGAGCAGCAAGATGGTCTCGGGCTCGGTGAACTCACGCCCCTCGCGCTCCTCGCTGGCGCCCACGCTCTTGAACAGCTCCTCGAGCGTGGTCTGGACCGTCTCGTACTGCAGCTGCGCGGCGCTGTCGGACACATCGAGCACGATCAGCAGCAAGTCGGCGTGTGTGGCCTCCTCCAGCGTGGCGCGGAACGACGCGACGAGGTGGTGTGGCAGGTCGCGCACGAACCCGACGGTGTCCGAGAGCATCACGCTCATGCCCTTGCCAAGGTCCCACTCGCGGGTGCGGGTCATGAGCGTGGCGAACAGCTGGTCGTTGGCGTGGGCGCCGCCGGCGGTGAGCGTGTTGAACAGCGTCGACTTGCCCGCGTTGGTGTAGCCCACGAGGCCGACGGTGAAGTGGTCGGTGTTGCGCTTGCGGACCTCCCGCTTCTTGCGCTCGAGGATCGCGTCGAGCTCGCGGCGCAGCTGGTTCTGGCGGCGCTGGACGATGCGCCGGTCGGTCTCGAGCTGCGTCTCGCCGGGGCCACGGGTGCCGATGCCGCCGATCCCGCCGAATCCCACGATGCGCTCGAGGTGATCCCACATGGCGCGCAGGCGCGGGTAGGTGTACTGCAGCTGGGCGAGCTCGACCTGGAGCTTGGCGGCGTGGGTCGTGGCACGCCCGGCGAAGATGTCGAGGATCAGCTCGGACCGATCGAGCACCTTGCGCTCGAGGATCTTCTCGATGTTGGCGATCTGGCGCGGGCTGAGCTCGTGGTCGAAGATCACCAGGCCGGCGCGCGTCATCAGGCACAGCGCCTTGAGCTCCTCGAGCTTGCCGGCGCCCATGAAGGTGCCGGGCTCGGGCTTGTCCCGGTTCTGCACCAGTTCCCCGACGACCGTGGCCCCGGCGGTCTCGGCCAGCGCGCGGAGCTCGCCCAGCGGGTCGCGCTCGTCGAAGCGGCTATCGGGCAGGTGGACGGCCGCGAGCACGGCCCGCTCGGCCTGGATCTTGATGTCTGTGCGTTCTTTGGGCTGGGCCATCGGGGTCCTGACGGCCCGGGGATCGCATCACCGGGCCGGGTGAAGGGTATCGCTGTCGTCGCGCCGGGTCGTGTGCGGCCCCGGGGCTGTCCGGGGCGATACGATCAGACCGACAGTGCGAGAGCCCCGGGCGGACGGACGCCGGGGCCACAGACCCCACGGAGACTCCCGTGCGAAAGAAGCTCCCAGTCGTTGCGCCGGTCGTGGTGATGGCCCTCGTGTTCGGCACCCTGGCGATCCGCCTGCCCGCGGCCATCGCCCAGCGGGCCGACGCCTACGCCATGTTCGACCCCGTGGTCGACGTCCAGCACCTGATCGATCGCCACTTCTATCGCGACCTCAACGAGGACGACCTCCGCGACATGCAGCTGGGCGCGATCAACGGCATGATCGAGGTGCTCGGCGATCGCTACACCGAGTACATCCCCGCCGAGTCCATCGCCGACTTCGACAAGAGCATCCGGGGCGAATACGCCGGCATCGGCGCCGAGGTCACCTCGGAGGACGGCTGGCTGAAGATCATCACCCCCATGGACGACTCCCCGGCGTTTGCCGCGGGGATCGAGCCCAACGACCTGGTCGTGGCCGTCGACGGCGCGAGCACCTACGGCAAGACGACCGACGAGGTCATCGACATGCTGCTGGGCCCCCCCGGCACCGACGTCCGCCTGACGATCGAGCGCGACGCCACGATCGCCGCGCCCCCCGAGTCGCTCGCGCCGGGCGTGCCCGGCGAGCTCGACGACGCTCCCGGCCCGGCCGAGGGCGCCGCCCGGTTCGATCTGGACGTGACCCGCGCCCGGATCGTCGCCTCGACGGTCAAGGGCGTGCACCGCAACGGTGAGAACTGGTCGTTCTGGGTCGATCAGCCCGGGAAGATCGGCTACGTGCGCATCACGAGCTTCACCGGCGGCACGATCCCCGAGCTCGAAGCGGCTTGCCGCGAGCTCGTCGACGGCGGCATGGAGGGCATGATCCTCGACCTGCGCTTCAACCGGGGCGGCTCGCTGTACGCCGCGGTGCGCATGGCGGACCTGTTCCTCGAAGAGGGCGTGATCGTCGAGACGCGCGGGCGCGACGGCGACAGCGAGAAGAACTACGCCCGGCGCGATCGCACGCTGCCGGACTTCCCGATGGTGGTGCTCATCAACGAATCGAGCGCCAGCGCCAGCGAGATCGTCGCCGGCGCGCTGCAGGACAACGGCCGGGCCGTGGTGATGGGCACGCGCTCGTTCGGCAAGGGCGTGGTGCAGGCGCTGTACCGCCTGCCCTCGGGCGCCGGGCAGCTCAAGATCACCGAGCAGTACTACTACCTGCCCTCCGGTCGCCTTCTGCATCGCACCGACGACTCCACCGAGTGGGGCGTCGATCCGACCGACGGGATGTACGTGCCGCTCGAAGATGACGAGTACCGCGAGATCTTCCGCGTGCGCCGCGCCGAGGACATCATTCGGCGCACCGGCGACGACGAGGAGGCCCGGGCCAACTGGGCCGACCCCGAGTGGGTCCTCGAGAAGCTCGACGACCGGCACATCACCCTGAGCGTCGAGGCCATCCGCGACAAGCTCGCGACCAACGAGTGGCCCCGAGTCAGCGACGAGGAGCGCGCCAGCGACGCCATCCAGATGGCCGAACTCGAGCGTGAGGAGCGGCGCATGGAGCTCCTGCAGCGCGAGCTGCGCCGCTCGGAACGGCGCGTCGCCGCGCTCGCCAGCGCCGAGACGGGCTCGCTCCCGGTCGATCAGGACCTCCTCCCCGGCGAGAGCGATCTCACCGGCGGCAAGGTCCAGGTCTTCGACGCCGAGGGCAAGCCGATCGCCAACCTGTCGATCACCGGACCCGACCTCGAGGCCTGGCTCGACGGCGCACCGCTCGCGCCCTCCGAGGATGGCGAAGACTCCGGCGACGAAGACAACGGCGGATCCTGAGGCGCGTGCTGGTTCTCGGGATCGAATCGAGCTGCGACGAGACGTGCTGCGCTGTCGTGCGCGACGCGCGGGATGTGCTCTCGAACGTCATCTCCTCGCAGCACGACCTGCACGCCGAGTACGGCGGCGTCGTGCCCGAGATCGCCAGCCGCGCGCACGTCGAGGCGCTGCTGCCGGTGCTGCGCGAATCGCTGAAGGCAGCCGGCGTCGAGCTGTCGAACATTGAAGCGATCGCCGTGGGCAACCGGCCCGGGCTGATCGGGTCGCTTCTTGTGGGCGTCGCGGGCGCCAAGGCGCTGAGCCTGGCGCTGGGCGTGCCCCTGATCGGCGTCGATCACATCCAGGCGCACCTCTACGCCCCGCTGCTGGGCGACGATGCGCCGGACGAGGAGGTCTACCCGGCCCTCGGCCTGGTGGTCAGCGGCGGGCACTCGTCGATCTATCGCTGCGACTCGGCCCTCGAGATGGTGCGCATCGGCTCGACGATCGACGACGCCATCGGCGAGGCCTACGACAAGGTCGGCGTTCTCGTCGGCCTCGAGCACCCCGGCGGGCCGAAGGTCGACAAGCTCGCCAGGGAGGGCGACGACCGCGCGTTCGATCTGCCCATAAGCCGCTTGGGCAAGGAGTCGATCGACTTCAGCTTCAGCGGGCTCAAGACGGCCGTGCTGTATCGCGTGAAGGGCGTGCCGGGGAAGAACGAGACGCCCCCGGAGCTGGACGACAAGCGGCGCGCCGATCTGTGCGCCAGCTTCCAGCGCGCGGCGATCGGCGCGGTGCTGCTGAAGCTCGAGCGGGCGCTGGAGCAGATGAGCGAGCGCCCGAAGTCGCTGCTGGTCGGTGGCGGCGTGAGCGCCAACTCCCGCCTGCGCGCAGACCTCAAGGACTTCGGCGAGCGCCACGGCGTGGCGGTGCGTGTGCCGGCGATGCAGTACTGCCTCGACAACGGCGCGATGATCGCCGGGCTCGGCTCGGTGCGCCTCGGCGCCGGGCTTGTCGATGATCTGACGCTCGAAGCCGTGCCGACGACGGGCGCGTGATGGGGCCGTGCCCGTGACCCAGCGCGAGAAGTTCGAATGGTCGCACCCCGCGGCGCTCGAGAAAGAGGCGCTGCTCGCCGAGTGCGAGTTCGGCAAAGGACGCACCAGTGGCCCGGGGGGCCAGCACCGCAACAAGGTCGAGACCGAGGTCACGCTCACGCACAAGGCGTCGGGCGTGAGCGCCAAGGCGGGCGAGCGCCGCAGCGTGCGCGAGAACATGCCGGTGGCGATCAAGCGCCTGCGCCTGAAGCTCGCGATGGACGTGCGCCGGCCGGTGCCGCTGGGCGAGATCGGCAGCGAGTGCTGGAGGTCGCGCGTGCGCCCGCCGGGCAAGGGGCCGGGGGTTGATGCCAAGGCGCTCGGGCGACTGGAGATCAACGCCAAGCACTGGGACTACCCGTCGCTGCTGGCCGAGGCGATCGACGTGATCGCCGACGCGAACTGGGACGTGAAGCGGGCGGGCATCCGCCTGGACGTGAGCGCGAGCCAGCTGGTGAAGCTGCTGAAGGAGCACCCGCCGGCGCTGGGCATGCTCAACGCCGAGCGGAAGAAACGCGGGGAGCGGGAGTTCAAGTAGCGCGCTCGCGCACGTCAGAGATGTTCTCGCCGCATTCGGGGCAGGTATAGGCAGTGAGGCCGATGAGATCGAAGTGGCAGTACGGGCAGCGGGAGAAGTAGCCCTTGGCGGCATAGCCACACCTTCGGACACGCCCTTGCCTGCCAAATACCCGTTGCCCCTGACTCACGATAAGGCCCAAGCCGAGTAGGCCGACGACCAAGGGCGCAACGAGAGATGCTGGGGTCGTCGACGGTTCAGCCGCCATCACCCAACCTAAGATCAGCGCTCCGGCAGCGAACGCAGCCTGGTCCTCGAAGATCCAGCGCCGCCGATCGAGCAAGAATCGCGACGATCCCGGCAAGGGCGCTCCCCACGGAGCACCGCGCTTCTCCCGTTCGATCCGACGCCTTCGGAACACCATCCAGTATCCGAGAACGTTCAATCCAAGTCCCACAGCGATGAAGGTCCCCAACGAGACCTGGACACGCAGGGCCAGAGGGGCACTGAGCGCGCCGAGGTAGGCGATACTGGGCCAGTCTCGTCGAAACTCGAACAGAGTTGTCACCTAGCCCCTCGAAGTCGGGAGCTTGCGCTGACCCGTGACATCTTCACCGCACTCGGGGCATGTAGACGCGATCGCTCCCACGACTTCGTGATCACAGGCCTGGCACCGCGTGATGTAGCAGGAACGCATGTAGCCGAGGTAGCTCACCCGAAGGAACCGCCGACCCATCCGGTCGAGATACTTGAACGTCAAGACGCCACCGACAACTATCGCTGCGTACCGACCCGCAGGCACAACGCCGGCCGCCAGTATCCCCCAATTCGCGAGCAAGGCCCCACACAGCGCCGCGATGTGATCTGACAACAGAAAACTCCGATGATCCGTTGTTCGCCTGCGGATGCTCGGGGTGACCCGCTGATCGCGCCAATCAGGAGTCGCGCGCTCGCGGCGCGTCATCGCCCAATAGCTGCACCCACCGATGGAGGAGATCGCGAGGACGCCCGCGAGGAACACTCCAGACCCGATCTGCACTCCGCCGCCGAGGACACCGACGATCACGATTCCTGGCAGGAGCGCGTATGTCGGCCAGACATGCTTGAGATCGCCGAAGCGCATGAAGCGCCACACGCGGCGCAACGCCGATTCCATGGAAACGGGGCTGTGAGCTTTCATCGCCACAACCAGAGTTTACGTCCGGTTTTGCCGGGTGCCACATCCTCGCTCCCCCCCATCGCCTCGGCTACGATCCCGCCATGACCACCATGACCGCAGACCCCCGCAGCGTCGTCCAGGACCACATCGCCCACATCAAGGCCGTGCGCCACGAGCTGCACCGCCACCCCGAGCTGGGCTACGAGGAGACCCGCACCAGCGAGGTCGTCCGGCGCGAGCTGGAAGAGCTGGGCGTCGAGTTCAAGGCCGGCCTCGCCGGGGGCACCGGCGTGCTGGGGTGGATCCCCGCGACCTCCGACCCGGGCTCGGCCAAGACCGTCGCGCTCCGCGCCGACATGGACGCCCTGCCCATCACCGAGAACACCGGCAAGGATTACACCAGCGAGAACCCCGGCGTGATGCACGCCTGCGGCCACGACGGGCACACGTCGATCCTCATCGGCGCCGCGCGCACGCTCAGCGCGATGCCCGAGCGACCCAACAACGTGCTGCTGGTGTTCCAGCCCGCCGAAGAAGGCGGCGCGGGCGGCGAGCGCATGTGCGACGACGGCTGCCTGAACGGCTCGCTCCTGGGCAAGCCCGCCGACGTGATCTACGGCCTCCACGGCTGGACCGACATCCCCATCGGCAGCGTGTCGACGCGCGTCGGCCCGATGCTGGCCGCGACCGACGAGTTCACCGTCACGATCAACGCCAAGGGCGGGCACGCCGCCTACCCCCACTACTGCATCGACCCGGTGGTCATCGCCTCGCACATCGTCACGGCGCTGCAGTCGATCGCCTCGCGCCGGGCCGACCCGCTGGACAGCGTGGTGTGCACCGTCGGCTCGATCCACGCGGGCCACGCCAACAACGTGATCCCCGACACGTGCGAGCTCAAGGGCACCATCCGCACGCTGCGGGCCGAGACCCGCGAACTGGCCGAGGCCGAGTTCCGGCGCATCGTCACCGGCGTTGCCGAGAGCTTCGGCGCCGGCGCCGAGATCGACTGGCACGTGGGCTACCCCGTCACGAAGAACCACGAGGCCCCCACGCAGAAGTTCCGGGGCGTCGCCCGGCGGGCGCTGGGCGACGACAGGGTGCTCGAGTTCGAGAACCCGGGCATGGGCGGCGAGGACTTCAGCTTCTACGGCCACCACGTGCCGGCGTGCTTCTTTCTGCTGGGCCTGCTGCCCGACGGCCAGACGAAGATGGCCAACCTGCACACGCCCGAGTTCGACTTCAACGACGACGCGCTGCCCATCGGTATCGAGATGATGGCGCGCCTGGCGACCGAGCCCGTCTGAGACTCATCACATGGCGACGATGAAGCTCGCCTTCTTCGGCGATGTCGTGGGCAAGCCGGGGGAGCGGGCGTTCGCGCGCGGCGCGCAGCATGTGCGCGAAGCGCTCGGGGCGTCGGTCGTGATCGTCAACGCCGAGAACCGTGTCAACGGCAGCGGGCTGCACCCCGAGGGCTACAAGGCGATGCGCCGCGCCGGGGCCGACGCGCTCACGCTCGGGGACCACTGCTTCCGCGACGGACGCGTGATCCCGATGCTCGAGGACCCCGCCAAGCCGGTGGCGCGCCCGGCGAACTTCCCCGCTGCCGCGACAGGGATGACGCGCACCGTGATCAACCCCGAGGGACTGCCCAGGATCCACGTCGTGACGGTGCTCGGGCGCATGTTCATGCCGATCATGGCCGACTGCCCGATCGCGGCGCTCGACCGCGAACTCGCCCACGCCGAGGAGGGCGACCTGGCGATCGTCGAGGTGCACGCCGAGGCGACGAGCGAAAAGATCGCGATCGCCCACCACTGCGCCGAGCGCTGGGCGGGGCTGGTGGTCGGGGTGTTCGGCACCCACACCCACGTGCAGACCGCCGATGCGCGGATCGTGGGCGGGCAATTGGGGGCTATCACCGATACCGGGTTCTGCGGCGGGCACGGGGGAGTGATCGGGCGTAAGTCGGGCCCGGCGATCCAGCGCCTGCGCACGCAGCAGGCGGTGCAGCTCCCCGTGTGCGAGGACGACTGCTGGGCGGATGCCTGCGTTCTCCAGATTGACACCCGGGCCCGCAGGGCGACCGGGATCGAAGCCATTTCCATCGAGGCGACCGATGAATAGGGAGGGCCTATCCTTCCGGCTCACCGAGCGGCGCTCGGCGAAGGCTCCGAACCCAGCGAAAGGCACGACGCAGTTATGACCACGCAGACGATCGGCGGAACGACCCAGGCAGCCAAGCTCGCGATCGACGGCGGCACGCCCGTCAGCGAGCAGAAGGTGCCCATCGTTGGTGTCACGATCAGTGATCAGGACATCGAGGCCGCCGTTGCCGTGATGCGCTCGGGCATGCTCGCCATGGGCAAGAACTGCAAGGCCCTGGAGACCCGCTACGCCGAGGCGACCGACGCCAAGCACGCGCTGACGTGCGCCAACGGCACGTGCGCCCTGCAGCTGGCCTACGAGGCCCTCATCGAGCCGGGCGACGAGGTGCTGGTGCCCGGCTGGGGCTACATCGCGACCGTGTCGATGATCCTCGCCCGCGGCGCGACGCCGATCTTCGTTGACGCCGACCCGCGCACGTACAACATCAACGTGGCCGACGCCGCCAGCAAGGTGACGTCGCGCACCACCGCGATCGTGGGCACGCACCTCTACGGCAACCCGGTCGACATCGACGCCGTCGAGAAGCTCGCCAGCGACAAGGGCCTGAGCGTGATCTTCGACGCCGCCCAGGCGCACCTGTCCCGCTACAAGGACCGGGGCGTGGGCGCCTACGGCGACGCCTCGACCTACAGCTTCTACGCCACCAAGAACATGACCACCGGCGAGGGCGGGATGGTCACCTGCAACGACGCCGACCTCGAGCGCACCATCAGCCTCAAGCGCAGCCACGGCGAGACGGAGAAGTACACCCACAGCGTCGTGGGCTACAACTACCGCATGACCGACGTGGAAGCCGCGATCGGGCTGAGCCAGTTCGATCGCCTCGGCGAGTACACGGCGCGACGCCAGAGCGCTGCCGACGCGATCACGAGTGCCCTCAGCGGGATCGACGGCCTCTCGGCCCCCACCACCACGGAGGGCGCCGAGCACGTCTACCACCTCTACCAGGTGCGGATCGATCCCGAGGCGTTCAAGCCGGTCGACGGCTCGGTGCGCAACGCGTTTACCGCGGCGCTCAACGCCGAGGGCGTTGGCACCGCGATCCACTACCCCAAGGCCGTGACGCGCCAACCCCTGTTCGACACGCCGGGCATCGAGCACCTCGAGGTGGCCGATCGCCTGGCGCAGACGCTGTTCTGCGTGCCGGTGCACCACAAGCTCGATGACGACCAGGTTCGCGTGATCGGCGAGGCGCTGGCCAAGGTCGCTTCGGCGATGCGGGCCTGATCAGTCGCCAGCGCGATCCGGGAATCGGATCTCGAGCACGACGGCATCCCGAGAGAACGACGCGCAGGCGCCCTCGAGCGCGGCTGGGAACAGCACGGTCGTGCCTGCGCTCACCGGAACGGGATCGAACGCGTCCGCACCTCCCGAGCGGATGCGCCCCTCTCCCTGCACGACCATCCACACCATCGGCTTGCCGGCCGGCGCCGGGGCGTCGTTGACGATCTCCGACTCCGTGCCGCCCTGGTGCTCGACGCGATCGACGATGTAGTGCTCGGTGGCTACGAGTCGCTGGCGGGGGCTCGCGTCTGCGCTCGTCGCGTCGGCGGGATCCGGGGGCGCGAAGTCGATGCACTGCATCGCCTGCTCGAGGTGGAGGGCCCTCCCGGTGCGCCCCCAGTCGAAGACCCGGAACGTGGTGTCGCTGGGGATCTGGATCTCGGCGACCACGATCCCCGCCCCGAGGGCGTGGCACGTGCCGCTGGGCAGGTGGTGGAAGTCGCCGGCCTTCACCGGGACGTGAACGAGTTGCTCCACGAGCGTCCCGGCGCGGGCGGCTGACTCGAATTCGGCGGCTGTCACGCCCTGGTGGACGCCCTTGTAGATCACGGCGTCGGGCTCGGCACTCACGATGTACCAGCTCTCGGTCTTCAGCTTGGCACCCGGGTGCTCGCGGGCGTACGCAGGGCTGGGGTGCACCTGCACGCTGAGATTCTCGGAGGCGTCGAGGTACTTGAGGAGGAGCGGGAATCCCTCTTCGCCGTCGAGCGATCGCAGCGAGCCCATGAGGTTGACGCCCTGGGCGCGCACGGCGTCCGCGAGCGTGAGCCCGCGCATGGGGCCGTTGGCGATGCGCGAGCGGGCCTCGTCGCCTCCGGCGCCGTCGGCGCTGGTGGATGCGAGGTCGGCGAGTTCCCACGATTCGCCGACGACGGCGCCGTCGGGCAGCGCCTTGCCGAACGGCGCGAGACGACGACCGCCCCAGACCTTCTCGTGAAGGATCGGCTCGAAGACGAGTGGGTAGCTGGTCATGGAAGTGGCGGCCCGCGCCTCAGGTGGCGATCTGCTCCTGCACGCGCGTGACTTTCCCCATGTTGGGGAAGAGCATGCCGGTGATCTTGCCCTCGAAGACCAGCCCGCCGTCGACCAGTCCCTGCACGGCCGACACGAATCGCTTGGGGTTGTACTTGATCACCTTCGAGAGCAGGTGGAGATCATCGCCCGGACGGACCGCGCCCCGGAACGCCGTGTCCTCGATGCGGGTGAACCCGGCGAAGCAGTCGGTCGGGTTCCGGTTGTAGTACAGGTAGCTGGTCAGCTGGGCGGCGGCCTCGAGCATGAGCACACCGGGCATCAGGGGGTTGCCCGGGACGTGCCCGTCCACCCAGAACTCGTCGTCGCGGACGTGCTTCACGCCGACAGCGGCGGTGAAGTCCTCGCTGTGCCAGAGGATCTCGTCGAGCTGCACGATCGCCCCCCGATGGGGGTTCACGCGAGCGATCGCCTCGCGCCCGACGCGGGGCGTGGACAGATCCAACTGTTCGAGATCAATCAGGAGGTTGCTGGGCATCGGGGAAGCGGATGAACAGCACCCGGGTCCCGCGGATCAGGCGTCGCGGAGCTCCAGGCACTTCTTGCGGATGTCCTGGGCGAGGTTCTTCACGTCCTGCATCTGCTTGCGGACGCGGGTCTGGGCCGCCTTGTTGCCGCCCTCGGCCTTCTTGATGTCGTCGTCAACCTCTTCGACCAGTTGCTTGAGCTGTTCGTATTCCTGCACGGTGAGTCTCCGTGGGCTAGGGTCCGAGAACTCGGGCTCCGACCGGTCGGTCCCGAAGGGGAGTAGCGTAGGTATCTTCCCAGAAACGCCGCTGGAGGCAAGTCAGCGGGGATCCGGCCCCAAAAACGCATGGGTTTTGTCAGGGTCTGGGCCATCTTCGCCGGGGCCGATGCAGATCAGGTTCTTGCCCTGGCGCTTGGACTCGAGCACGAGCTCATCCGCCCGCTGGATGAGCGATTCGGCATCGTGCCCGTCCCACGGGAACGTCGCGACGCCGCCCGAGATCGTCAGCGAACCCTGGGCATCGGCGCCCAGCTTGGGGAAGTGGTGCTGATTGATCTGCGCCTGGAAGCGCTGGGTGATCGAGACGATCGAGGGCACCTGACGCTGGCCGGGCTCACGCGGGCCGTCCGGGCTATCGAACACCACCGCGAACTCATCGCCCCCGATCCGCGCGACGCGATCGGTGGGACGGATGACAGAATTCAGCAGGTGCACCGTCTCGCGCAGGATCTCGTCGCCGGCGGGGTGCCCGTATGCGTCGTTGTACCGCTTGAAGTCGTCGATATCGAACATGAGCAGCGACACCTCATGGCGACGCGCGCGGGCCCGTTCCAGAGCGCCGGCGAGGAAGCGCTCGAAGTAGCGCCGGTTCCAGGCACCCGTGAGGTGATCCGTAAACGCCGCGGAACGGAGCTGGGCGTGCTGCTCGATCAGGACGAGCCAGGGGGCGACCCATGCCGCGGCCCCGCCGAGGTCGTGCTGCTGCTGATCGTCGGCAACGAGCCAGCCGAGCGTCTGGCCCCGGTGGACGACCGGTGCGCCGGCGCCTTCCGGCTGCTCGCCGGCGAACTCGATCGTGGACCCGAAACGCTTGCGGAGCACCTCGAAGCACATCGAGCGTGCGTTGGCGCCCGCCGCCAGTGCCGCGGCAAGGAGCCGGTCGTCGTCGAAATCGCCTTGCGATGTGCGCACCGGCGAAGCGGCTTCCGGAGCGACCGGGGCGTGCGGGCTCTCCGGTGCTGGATCGCTGGTCGTGTGGTTCAGCGAGAGCCCCAGAAGCGTTCGCAGCTCAGACGGGCCTGCTTCGAGCGGGAGCCACTGCTCGATGACCGACAGCTCACCGGCGGGCGGTGCATCTCCAAGCCCCACGACTCGGACGCTCTCATCGACCCGCCGGAGAGACTCGACCCACGAGGCCAGATCGCGCTCGCGTACGAGGTCCTGGTTCACGATCACTACCGGCCCGGGCTCCATCCCGAGGGGCTCGAGGGCGAGTTCACCGATCGCGTTCAGCAGCCCGGGAGCGCGGATCAATTCGAGATCCGGGTCGCGACGCAGGCGCTGCTCGATGGGAGAAGGCCCCACGAGGATCACGCGCATCGTGATGGGAGCGTCGCTGCCGGACATGGTTGCTCTTGCCGATTGACTCACGCTTGTCTCTACCCCTCCGCCCCGGCACTGGGTTCGCGCCTGGGGCCGTCCCACCCGCCGCCGAGCAGCATCGATAGCTCAGCGTCGGAGACCAGGGGTTCCTCTTCGACCATGGGATCCGAACCCCGGGCGTCGTCGGGCGGGGCCCGGAGCGGCGTTGGCTCGTCGGGAGCAGCGCCGGCCCGCTCGAGACGCGGCTCGCAGATACGGGACTCCGTCCACTCGGCATCTTCATCGTCCTGCCCGGCGAGGCGGAGGCTCGGGGCCGGCTCATCGGACCCGGGGGTCTCGACGTCGGCATCGGGCCTCGGGATGAATGCCGCCAACTGGGGTGAGCACCGGGCGTCGTAGCTCCAGATCGCCGCGCTCGGCGCGTAGGTGCCGATCGCGCGATGGAACTCGCGGGCCCAATGGGCCGATCCCGGCTCGAGCAGGATGACGATTCCGGGCCCCACTTCCGAGCCGCCCGAGCGGAGGGAGCGTTCCCGGATGACCATGTCCGCCATGCCGTGGTGGTGACTCGGGGCCATTTCGACGTCGTCGCCGCGTCTGGCGAGTGCCATCCGCAGGGCCCCCGGGATTTGCACGTGTTCGGGCTGGTCGGGCCCAGCGACGATCAGAAACCGGGGCGCTCCGCGCTGCATGTGGTGAGCCTCCTGCTCGTGCTTGGTCATGCACCAAGACTACGAAATGAATCGGCCGGGCCCGAACGGAACGCCCCGGAATTCGTGCACTTTCCTCATTGGGTGCACCGACCCAGCGCTCCGAGGATTGCCTCGGCCGCCCGGCTCGCCCCGTCTGCCGGGCCCAGGTGGGCGCCGGCGGCGCGCATCGCCGCACGCCGATCGGCTTCCGTCAGCACACCGGACAACAGGTCCCCGGACGCCCCGAGCGTCTCTCGCGGGCCGATAAGGTCGTTCACCACGATCGCGCTTCCCGCATCAGTCAGCGGGATCGCGTTGAGGCGTTGGTGCTGATCGCGGTGGTACGGATAGGGCAGGAACACGCTCGGCACCGCGTTGGCCCACGCTTCACCCACGTTGCCCGCCCCGGAGCGCGCGATCGCCAGATCGGCGCCGCCCCACGCCGAGCCCATGTCCTCGATGAACGGCACCACCTTCGCTTCAACGCCTGCTCCCGAGTAGGCGTCGGCCAGCGCGGGGTCCGCGCCCTCTCCGGACTGGTGCAGCACCTGCCATCCCTCGAGCCATGCGGGATGGGACCGACAGACCTCCATCATGAGCTCGTTGATGGAACGCGCTCCCTGGCTGCCACCAGTCACGAGCAGAGTGCGATGGTCGGGTTCGAGCCCGAGGCGCTTCCTGCAATCGGGCGCCTCGCCGCGAGTCAGGGAAGAACTCCGGACGATCGGCGGGATCCTCTCCCACGCCTCGGGCACCGCCGGGCCGGTTGCTGCCGAGAGGCGGCGTGCGACCCGGCGGGCGATCCAGCGATTCGCCTTCCCCGGCACCGCGTCGAGGTTGATGAGCACCGTCTCGGTGCGCTCCGCCCTCGCGGCCTGCGCAGCCGGCGCGGCGACGAACCCGCCCATGGCGACCAGCACGACCGGATGGCCCTGCTCCCTCGCGGTGCGGATCGCGGCGCGCGTCTGTCGGATCGACGGGCCCCACGAAGAGAGGAATCGAACCAGCGTCAGCGGTCGCACGCCGAACGGCTTGGCCGGCAGCGCCTCGAATTCAGCTTTCTCGTTCGACAGGATCGATGCGTCGATCAGGCGCTGCGAGCAGAGGAAGCTGCACGCGATCCCCGGTTGGCGCGCTCCGAGCTCTTCGCGGATCGCGAGCGCCGGGAAGATGTGGCCTCCGGTGCCGCCCCCGGCGAAGAGGACCGCGGCCTGCGATGCGCGAGGGGCGTTCACAGCACGAGCCTAGCGGTGGTCAGGCCGCGACGAGGCGGAGGTTCTCGCTGTTTCGCCCGCCTGCGGGCTCGCCGGGATCCGGGAGAGCCGGCGTGTGCTCGGGCACGAGCTTGTCCATGGCGATGAGCAGGCCGAGCGCACCCGCGGTGAGACTCCAGCCTGTGCCGCCCGAACTCAGGAGTGGCAGGGCGATGCCCTTCGTGGGCGCAAGGCCGGTCACGACGAAGAGGTTGATCATCGCCTGGCAGCCGAACGTCGTGATGATGCCCAGCCCGAGGAGCTTGATGAACGGGTCGGTCTGGCGCCTCACGATCGAGATGCCGAAGCAGACGACCCCGGCCAAGAGTGCGAGCACGAACGCGGCACCCGCGAGGCCGAGTTCTTCGCAGATCACGGCGAAGAGGAAGTCGGTCCGGTCTTCGGGGAGGTAGCCGAACTTCTGGAGGCCGAATCCCAGCCCGCGCCCGAAGCCCTGGCCGTTGGCGATGGCCACGAGCGACTGGATCATGTGGTAGCCCGACCCTTCCGGATCAGCGAATGGATCCAGGAACGCCGTGAGCCTCCGGATGCGATAGGGGCTGGCGAGCACAGCGATGGTGACGGCCAGGAGCCCGAGCGGCGCGAACGCGAGCAGATGGCGGAGCCGGGCGCCCGCGCCGATCAGCACGACACAGGCCGAGCCCGCGATCAGCACGCCGGTTCCGAGGTCCTCGAGACCGATCAGCGCGGCGACGGGCGCGACGATGAGCAGACCCGGGAGGATCCCCCGGCCAAACTCGCCGATGCGCTGGGAGTGGCGCGTGGCGAACCACGCCAGCGTGATCAGCACGCCCCACTTGGCGATCTCGCTCGGCTGGATGGTGAACCCGATGCCGGGGATGAGGATCCAGCGGCTCGAGCCGTTGACCTCGTGCCCGACCACGGGCGCGTAGACCAGGAGCAGCGCCACGACGCTGAGCGGCACGATCGCCGGCGCCCACCACATGCGGTGCGGGTTCGAGCAGATGCGCGAGAGCGGAGCGTGCGACGCGATCGCGAGGCAGGCCAGCGCCAGCGCCATGTAGAGCGTCGAGCGCGACCACACGATCGACTTGAACGTGACGGCGTTGTCCGGGTCGATCGTCAGCCCGGCGGAGTTGACCATCACCACGCCGACACAGAGCAGGCCGAAGACACACAGCATGATCCCGTCGCCGGCGCGCAGCATGGCCGAGATATCGGGCGTGCGACCTCGGAGGCCCCAGGGATTGCAAGAAAACGCTTCCCGTGCGCGTTATCCGGGCTAAACTTCCTTCGGATCGACTCGGGGACTCGTGGGCTAGAGGGGCTTGAAGAGGCGCGCCGGACCCGCGGCGCGCCGCAAGAGGAGGCGCAAGCCGTGAAGACTCGAGCCCTACTCGTCGTGGCTGCCGCTGTTGCGTGCCTGATGTCCGTCGCACCGCCAGCGCATGCGAGCGGCGTCGTCAAAGACCTCGCCTACCGGCCGGGGACGTCCGACGTCCAGGAGGTCAAGGGCAAGAGCAAAGCGCAGCGCAAGCTCGAGCGCCACCAGCGGCGCGCCCAGCACCGCGATCGCGGCACGTCGAAGAACCGCGCCAAGTCCAAGGGACGCTCGGCCCAGAAGAACCGCGGCTCCCAGCGCAAGCAGGCAGACCGCAATCGCGGCTCCTCGCGGAATCGTGCGCACAACGATCGCCGATCGCGCAACAATCGCAAGGCGCAGCGCAACAACGGCCACCGGCGCCACGCGGGGCACAATCGCTCACGGGGTCACTCGCGCAAGGCACACCGGTCTCATTCCGGCGGCAAACGCTACGGCTCGCGATCGAATAGACACAGCTACACGCCCGGGTACGCGAGCAGATACCGGTCGCACTCCTACAAGCGGGGGCACCACCACGGGTACCGCTACGGGCACAAGTACAAGCGCCACCACAACCGGTACTCCTACGGCCACAAGCGCTACAAGCACTCGTACTACAAGCCCTCGTCGTACCGCGCGGTCTACGGCGGATCCGGCTACTCCTACAAGTACGGGGCGAGGTACCGGCGCTACGGCTACGTGGGGTACTGCCCCACTTCCTACTCGTATCGCTACTACCCCAGCTACGGCTACTACCCGCGCTACGGAGTGTCGACGTACTACGGCTACGGGTCGGGCTACCCGGCGAAGGTTGTCATCGACCCGATCACGCCCGACCGAGATCCCAGCATCGATCAGGCGGATCCCTCCATTGACGCGTACCGCCAGTGGCAGCGTGAGATGGACGCGCTGGGAGAGGGCGACCCGGCTGTCGAGGCGTGGGCCCTGCTTGGCGAGGGAGAGTCGCGTGTTGCGCTGACGGTGTTCAGCCGCCTGTGCGAGAGCGACCCCGAGTCGCCGTCGCTCAAGTCCGGTTACGCCATGGCCTCGCTGGCGCTGGGCGACGAGCGCGTCGCGCTGTGGGCCCTCCGTCGCATGCTCCGCAGCACGCAGGACCACCCGGGATTCCTCATCCCGCCGGTGTTCGGGCTGGCCGAGCGTCTCGATGGCCTCGCCGAGGACCTCCGCTTCGAGCTCGAGAACGAGGGCGGATCGTCGGACCGCTGGCTGTTGCTCGCGGGGGTCGAGCTGCTCCGCAAGGACGACGCGGCGGCCCTGGCGGCTGCGGAGGTCGCCGAGCGTTCCGGGGATCGCAGCGAGGGCCTCCGCAGGCTGAAGCAGCTGACCCAGCCATAATCCGCCCTGCGGGCATTGCGTCTGCGCCTCGGATCGCTACACTGTGCGGCTCGCGCCGGGTGGGCTCGGCGCGCGTTCGGATCAACTCAAACCGTTTGAACCACCAAGCCAGGCGCTCCCACTTCGCGGGCGGCGCTCGAGCGGGGATCGCCCCGGGGCCGGTGGAAGGTGGAGATCATGGCGAAGAAAGAAGCTATTACCACGTTCAAGGTGATGGCCGTCGCCGGAGAGGCGACCCCCGGCCCCCCGCTGGGCCCCGCCCTCGGCGGAAACGGCGTGAACCCGGGACAATTCATCCAGCAGTTCAACGCTGCCACCCAGGACAAGAAGGGCAAGAAGGTCGGCTGTGTGATTACGGTCTACAACGACCGGTCCTTCGATTTCGTGGTCAAGTCGTCGCCGGCCGCCGAGCTGCTCCGCCTGGCCGCAGGGGTCCAGAAGGGCTCCGGCGTCCCCCAGGCTGAGAAGGTGGGCAAGGTCACCAGCGCCCAGGTCAAGGAAATCGCGGAAGAGAAGCTGGCCGACCTGAACGCCGGCACCGTCGAATCCGCGATGAGGATGATCGAAGGCACCGCCCGCTCCATGGGCATCACGGTGGAGGGCTGAGGGCGATGGCGAAGAAGAAAGACGAAAAGAAGCTCCCCGGCGGCAAGCGCCATCGCGAGAATCTGGGCTCCCGCTCGGAGGAACTCGTCGACGCCCAGGCCGCGATCGGCAAGCTCAAGAAGTTCAAGGCACCGAAATTCGACCAAACAGTCGACTGTGTCATGAACCTCGGCATCGACCCCAAGCAGGCGGATCAGGCGATCCGCGGCTCCGTGGCCCTGCCCGCCGGCATCGGCAAGAGCAAGCGGGTGGTCGCGTTCTGCCCTCCCGAGAAGGTGGAAGAGGCCAAGGCCGCCGGCGCCATCAAGGCGGGCGGCGAGGAGCTCGTCGCCGAGATCGAGGGCGGGTTCTTCGATTTCGACGTTGCCGTGTCCAGCCCGGACATGATGCGGGTGATCAGCAAGCTGGGTCGCGTGCTGGGCCCCAAGGGCCTGATGCCCTCGCCCAAAAGCGGCACAGTCACCCCGGATATCGCCGGTGCTGTCAAGGAGTACGCCGCTGGCAAGGTGGAGTACCGCAACGACAAGAGCGGCAACATCCACGCCCCGATCGGCAAGATGAGCTTCTCCGAGGCCGACCTCGTGTCGAACCTCGAGCACTTCATCAAGACCATCGAGGACCTTCGCCCGTCGGCCGTCAAGGGCACCTACATCAAGAAGATCGCCGTCAGCGGGACCATGACCCCGAGTGTTCTGGTTGAGCCGCCGGTCGCGCAGACCGCCTGAGCCCCGAATCGGGAGACAGACTCATGAGCAAGACAGTCAAGAACTACCTGATCCGGGACTACCAGACCCGCCTCGAGGGCATCGAAGACGCCCTGCTGATCTCGATCCGCGGCATCCCCGCCAACGAGAACAACGAGCTGCGTGTCGACCTGGCCAAGAAGGACATCAGCATCACGGTCATCCGGAACAACCTCGCCAAGCACGCCTTCAAGGAGGGCAAGCTGGCGGGTCTGGAGAATCTTCTCGAGGGCCCCTCGGCGCTCGCGTACGGAGCCGAGAGCGTCGTCGACGTGGCCCGGGAGATCGTGGACTGGTCGAAGAAGCTCGAGCTCCTCGAACTCAAGGGCGCCGTGCTTGATGGCCAGCTCTACGAGGGCAAATCCGGCGTCGAGCAGCTCAGCAAGCTGCCGACTCGCGAGGAAGCCCTGGCTCAGGGCCTCACGCTCATCATGAGCCCGGGTCGCAACCTGCTGGGCCAGGTCCAGGGCCCCGGCGGCAAGGTCATGGGCATGATCAAGGCCCTCGAAGAGAAGCTGGAGAAGGGCGAGACCATCTCCAAGGTGGGCTGAGGCCCGCGAGACAGGATTCGGAACGACTTCACCCGTTCTCCGACTGGCCCGGAACGCCCCTGAGGGGCGGGGTTAAAAGCCGAGTGGCTCGGCTCCTCTCGGAGACGCTTGAACGCCCAAGCATTGGGCATAGAAGGATTTAGAACGATGAACGACGAAGCTGCGACCAAGACATTCGACGCGAAGATCAGCAAGCTCGGTGACGAGATCGCCGGCCTCACCCTCAAGGAGGCCGTCGACCTGGGTGACTACATGAAGGACACCTACGGCATCGAGCCCGCCGCGGCCGGTGGCGTTGTCATGGCCGGCCCCGCGGGCGGCGACGGCGGCGGTGCCGCCGAGGAGAAGACGTCCTTCAACGTCATCCTCGAGTCCCCGGGCGACAAGAAGATCCAGGTCATCAAGGTCGTCCGCGAGGCGACCGGCCTGGGCCTGAAGGAAGCCAAGGAGCTCGTCGACAACGCACCGAAGCCCATCAAGGAGAACCTCGGCAAGGAAGAGGCCGAGGAGCTCAAGGCCAAGCTCGAAGAGCAGGGCGCCACGATGAAGCTCGACTGATCTGTTCGGAATATGATCGGAACGCGGGGACGTCCCTGGCGGGCGTCCCCGCTGTTTCTTATCGGACCGCAGGATTGGCGATCCCGGGCTGCTGTTCGGCACCGGATTTGCCGCGGGAGCGCCGCGGGGTTACACTTTCAGGTTCCAGATTCAATGCCGGTGCCTGACGCTCACAGCTAAATCACACGAAACGATGACGCACCCCTCGGCCGAGGCCGAGCGAGGGGTGAAGTTGCATCCTGAAGTCGAGGTAATCGATGGTCGCGAGGAAGGTGCGCGATTTTTCCAAGCGGGGAGACGCTATCCCCGTCCCCGATCTCACCACGGTCCAGACGGAGTCGTACGAGCGCTTCTTGCAGCTCGCACAGAACCCGCAGGAGCGTGAGCCGGAGATCGGCTTGGAGTCTCTGCTCCGCGAGATCTACCCGATCGAATCGTACGACGGGACGATGTCGCTTGAGTATCTGTACTACACGCTCGAGGAGCCCCGGTACACGCCGGACGAGTGCCGCGAACTGCGCCTGACCTACGGGCGCCCGTTCCGCGTGGCGCTTCAGCTCAAGCGACAGAACCACCCCGACATCCCCGAGGAGGAGATCTACCTCGGCGAGATCCCCATCATGATGGGCGGCGGTGAGTTCATCGTGAACGGCGCCGAGCGTGTGATCGTCAACCAGCTGCACCGCTCGCCGGGCGTCGACTTCTCGATCGTCTCCAGCGAGGCCGACCGCCCGCTGCACTCGGCGCGGATCATCCCCGAGCGTGGCTCGTGGATCGAGCTGGAGGTCACCAAGAAAGACGTGCTGGCGATGCGCATCGACCAGTCCACGAAGATGGCGGCGACGACCTTCCTGCGCTGCCTGGACGAGTCGATCGCGAGCACCGCCGCGGTGCTCAGCCTGTTCTACGAGATCACCGAGATCAAGGTCAGCGACCTGCGCCCCGAGGACTGGGCCGCCGAGTCGATCGTCGATACCGAGACGGGCGAGGAACTCGTCCACGTCGGGCGCCAGATCGGCGAGCACGCCGAGGCGATCATGGAGTCGTCGCTCAAGACGATCCAGGTGATCCGCAACCCCTCGGACCCGCTGATCCTCAACTCGGTCGCCGAGGAGAAGCTCGAGCAGTTCATCGAGGGCGAGGACGCGCCGGCCACGAACGACTTCGAGGCCGCGCTGCTGAAGATCTACACCCGCCTGCGTCCGGGCAACCCGCCGCAGGTCGAGAAGGCCAAGCAGCTGTTCGCCGAGAAGTTCCTCGACGAGAACCGCTACCGCCTCGGCAAGGTCGGTCGCTTCCGCATCAACCGCAAGTTCGACCTCAACGTGCCCGAGGACCAGATGTTCATCCGGGCCGAGGACTACCTGCGCGTGGTGCAGTACATCCTCGACCTCCGCTCCAAGCGCCCCGACCCCAAGACGGGCCGGCCGGTCGCGCAGGTCGACGACATCGACCACCTGGGCAACCGGCGCCTGCGCACGCTCGACGAACTGAGCGTCGAGGAGATGCGCAAGGGCTTCCTGAAGCTGCGCCGCACGGTGCAGGAGCGCATGAGCGTCAAGGAGCCGGACGAGCTCCAGAAGATCGCCGACCTGGTGAACTCCAAGAGCATCTCCAGCGCGATCGACTTCTTCTTCGGGCGCAGCGAGCTGAGCCAGGTGGTCGACCAGACCAACCCGCTCTCGTCGCTCGTGCACGAGCGTCGCCTGAGCGCTCTCGGCCCCGGCGGCCTGAACCGCAAGCGCGCGGGCTTCGAGGTGCGCGACGTCCACATCTCGCACTACGGGCGCATCTGCCCGATCGAGACGCCCGAGGGCACCAACATCGGCCTGATCGCGTCGCTGGGCATCTACTCGTCGATCGACGAGTACGGCTTCCTGCTCACCCCCTACCGCGAGGTGAAGGACGGCCAGCTCACCAAGAAGATCGTGCAGCTCCGCGCCGACGAAGAGATGAAGGCGGTGCTCGCGCCGTCGGATTCGCTCGACGCCGAGGGCAAGCTGCGCCAGGGCGCGGTCCTGGCCCGCGTCGACGGCGAACTCGCCGAGGTCGACGCCGGCGAGGTCAACTTCGTCGACATCGCCCCGAAGCAGATCGTGGGTGTCTCGGCGGCGCTGATCCCGTTCCTCGAGCACGACGACGCCAACCGCGCCCTCATGGGCTCGAACATGCAGCGTCAGGCCGTGCCGCTGATCCGCGTTGATCCGCCGTGCATCGCCACCGGCCTCGAGAAGGAGGTCGGGCGGAACTCGGGCATGGTCGTCAAGGCCAAGCGCGGGGGCACGGTGACCTTCGTCGACGCCGAGCGGATCATCATCGACAACAGCGACGAGTACGAGCTGCGCAAGTTCGTCGGGCTCAACGAGCGCACGTGCCTGAACCAGAAGGCGCGGGTCGAGATGGGCCAGAAGGTGGGCGCCGGCGACGTGATCGCCGACGGCGCCTCGACGCTTCAGGGCGAACTGGCGATCGGCAAGAACGCCCTCGTCGCGTTCAACACCTTCGACGGCTACAACTTCGAGGACGCGATCGTCATCAGCGAGCGTCTCGTGAAGGACGACACCTTCACGAGCATCCACATCGATTCGTTCGACGTGGAGATCCGCGAGACCAAGCTGGGGCGCGAGGAGTTCACCCGCGATATCCCCAACGTCTCGGAGAAGATGCTCCGCAACCTCGACGAGCACGGCATCATCCGCCTCGGCGCTCGCGTCGAGCCGGGCGACATCCTCGTCGGCAAGGTGAGCCCCAAGAGCAAGAGCGAGCTCACCCCTGAAGAGAAGCTGCTGCACGCGATCTTCGGGCGCGCGGGCGAGGACGTGAAGAACGACTCGCTCGAGGTGCCCGCCGGCAAGGAGGGCATCGTGATCGGCGCCCGCCGCTTCAGCCGGCGCGTGCACATGAGCGACGACCAGAAGAAGCAGCTCAAGAAGGACATGGAGGCCTACGGCGTCGAGATGGACGAGAAGGCCGCCTCGATCTTCCGTCAGATGGTCGGCGCCGTGAACGAGGCCGCCGGCACCGAGATGGTCGACCCCTCGACCCGCCAGAAGGTCGGCGCCAGCGACATCCTCGAGGTCATCCGCGAGCAGATCGAGAACTTCAATCTGAAGTGGATCAAGGGCTCCAAGGAGGTCAAGGAGCAGGGCGAGGTCATCTACAACCAGTTCTGGCCCCGCATCCAGGCGATCGAGAAGGAGAAGGAGCGCAAGCTCGCGCACATGAAGCGGGGCGACGAGCTCCCCTCCGGCGTGCTCGAGATGGTCAAGGTCTACATCGCCACGAAACGCCAGCTCTCGGTCGGCGACAAGATGGCCGGCCGTCACGGCAACAAGGGCGTCATCGCCCGCATCGTTCCCGAGGAAGACCTTCCGTTCATGGAAGACGGCACGCCTGTTGACGTGCTGCTCAACCCGCTGGGCGTGCCCAGCCGCATGAACGTCGGGCAGATCCTCGAGACGCACCTCGGCTGGGCGGCGCAGGTCCTGGGCTTCCAGGCGGTCACCCCGGTGTTCGACGGCGCGACCGAGGACCAGGTCCACGAGGCGATCGACGAGGCCAATGGCTTTGTCGAGCAGCGCAAGGCCGAGCTCGAAACCGAGGGCGGGCACTACGGCCCGCGCGACCTGATGGCGACCATGCCGCGGGGCGGCAAGGTCCAGCTGTACGACGGGCGCACCGGCGAGGCGTTTAAGCAGCGCACGACCGTCGGCTTCATGTACCTGCTGAAGCTGCACCACCTCGTCGACGACAAGATCCACGCCCGCGCGACCGGGCCCTACTCGCTGATCACGCAGCAGCCCCTGGGCGGCAAGGCCCGCACCGGCGGCCAGCGCTTCGGCGAGATGGAGGTCTGGGGTCTCGAGGCGTACGGCGCTTCCTACATCCTGCAGGAGCTGCTGACGGTCAAGAGCGACGACGTCGAGGGACGCACGAAGATCTACGAGTCCATGGTCAAGGGCAACAACACGCTCGAGGCCGGCATGCCGGTCGCCTTCGACGTGCTGTGCAACGAGATCAAGGGCCTTGGAATGAACGTGACGCTCGAGAAGAGCCACGCGGAGGCGACGAGCCTGCTTTGAACCGTCCGCGCACGATCGCAGCCGGGCCTGAGCCACGCGCTGCACGAGAGACCAGACGACCTTCATTACGAGGGGATCAGCGAATGAAGACCTTCCTCCAGATGATGATTGCCGGCGCGGCGATGGCCTCGCTCGCGGCCTGCGGCGGCGCTGGCGGCGAGCCCGAGGGCGACGCCGGCAGCCAGAACACCAGCGCCGCAGTGAGCGGCGACAGCGACAGCGGTGCCAACCAGGCGTCCGATGCTGCGGAGTCGGCCGCCGAGCAGGCGTCAGAAGCGGCGCCGTCGGGGCAAGCCCCGGATTCGCTGGCCCGTCCTTCGGCGCCCGCTTCGAGCAGCGATGGCGACGGCGACTCGGAGTTGGGCGAGGACCGCGAGTACACCGAGGCTGATCTCTCGACCGCCGAAGACGCGATGCGCGTCTGGGCCGAAGCGATGGCGCGCGGCGACTTCGAGACTGTCATCTTCGCGACCGACCCGACCTCCCCTGTGTTCGGCGAGCTGCAGGACATGGCCGCGTCGTTCGCCAGCGCCGAGGACAACGAGAACGTGCCCCCCGGGATGACCGAGTGGCTGATCAACGTGTTCACGGGCCCCTGGAAGGGCGCCGAGCGCACGCTGGTCGCCGAGCGTGACAACCAGGCGCAGTTCGATGTCGAGCTCGCCGGCGGCGCCGTGAAGACCGTCGACCTGAACAAGTACGGAGGCAGCTGGCGCGTCATCGCGACAGACGACCTCATGAAGCCCGGCGACACCCTCCCGCCGCTCCCCGCCGACCCCGAAGGCGGCAACTGATCGAGACTCGGGCTCGAACAGCCCGAACGCTCCCCGGGTGACCCAGAGAGGCGGCCACGCGCCGCCGCAGATTGAGACGAAGAACGCCACTCAGACGGCGCGCCGGCGCCGGGAGATGAAGATTCGATGCCCGAATCCGTGTACGACCGCGTGAACGACTTTGGATCGGTGCGGATCACACTCGCGAGCCCGAACGACATCCGTTCGTGGTCCTTCGGCGAGGTGAAGAAGCCCGAGACCATCAACTACCGCACGTACCGGCCCGAGAAGGACGGCCTGTTCTGCGAGCGTATCTTCGGCCCGGAGCGCGACTACGAGTGCGCCTGCGGCAAGTACAAGGGCACGAAGTACAAGGGCATCATCTGCGACCGCTGCGGCGTCAAGGTGACGCACTCGCGCGTGCGCCGGCAGCGCATGGGCCACATCAACCTCGCGGCCCCGATCGTGCACATCTGGTTCTTCAAGGCCATGCCCAGCCGCCTGGGCAACCTGCTGGCGATGAAGACCTCGGATCTCGAGAAGATCATCTACTTCCAGGACTACGTCGTCATCGATCCGGGTGACACGGAGCTGGAGTTCCAGCAGCTGCTCACCGAGGACGAGCACCGCTCGGCCCTGCAGAAGTACGGCAACGCGTTCAAGGCGTCGATGGGCGCCGAGGCGATGCGTGAGCTGATCGAGCGTCTGGACCTCGACGCGCTCACCGCCGAACTCCGCCAGGAGATCAAGGAGACGCGGAGCAAGCAGAAGCTCAAGGACTTCGCCAAACGCCTGAAGATCGCCGAGCAGATCCGCCAGTCGGAGAACGACCCCTCGTGGCTGATCATGGACGTGATCCCGGTGATCCCGCCGGACCTGCGTCCGCTGGTTCTGCTGGAGTCGGGCAACTTCGCCACCAGCGACCTCAACGACCTGTACCGGCGCATCATCAACCGGAACAACCGCCTCAAGAAGCTGATGGACCTCAACGCCCCCGAGGTCATCATCCGCAACGAGAAGCGGATGCTGCAGCAGGCCGTCGACGCGCTGTTCGACAACGGCCGCTGCCGGCGCCCGGTGCTGGGCTCCTCGAACCGCCCGCTCAAGTCGCTGACCGACATGGTCAAGGGCAAGCAGGGCCGGTTCCGCGAGAACCTGCTCGGCAAGCGCGTCGACTACTCGGCGCGCTCGGTGATCGTCGTGGGCCCCGAGCTGAAGCTGAACCAGTGCGGCCTTCCCAAGAAGATCGCCCTGGAGCTGTTCCAGCCGTTCATCATCCGCAAGCTCAAGGAGCACGGCCTCGCCGACACGATCAAGAGCGCCAAGCGGATGCTCGAGCGTCGCGACCCCGAGGTGTGGGACATCCTCGAAGAGGTGATCTACCAGCACCCGGTGCTGCTCAACCGCGCACCCACGCTCCACCGCATGGGTATCCAGGCGTTCGAGCCGGTGCTCGTCGAGGGCAACGCGATCCGCGTGCACCCGCTGGTCTGCACGGGCTTCAACGCCGACTTCGACGGCGACCAGATGGCTGTCCACCTTCCGCTGAGCGTGGAGGCCCAGGCCGAGGCCCACGTGCTGATGCTGTCGACGCACAACATCTTCTCGCCGGCCAACGGCATGCCGATCATCTCGCCCAGCCAGGACATCGTCATGGGCGTGTACTTCATTACGGTCATGGACCGCGAGGGTGAGAAGGACCCGACCAAGGTCCCGCAGTACAAGGACCGGGCCGAGGCGCTGCTGGCCTTCGACCATGGCAAGATCAGCCTGCACGAGCCGATCGTCGTCCGCCTGCACGGCTTCGGCGAGGTGGTCACCGAGCAGAAGGGCTCGCCGGAGGCGATGCCCGAGAACCGTCGCCTGCTGACCACGGTCGGGCGCGTGATCTTCAGCGAGATCCTGTCCGACGGGATGCCGTTCTACAACTGCGCCCTGGGCAAGAAGGGCGCGGCGCGCGTCATCGACGACGCCTACGCCTACTCGGGACGCGCCGACACGATCGACCTGCTCGACCGCCTCAAGGCGATCGGGTTCAAGTGGTCGACGCTCGCCGGCGTCAGCTTCGGTGTCACCGATCTCCGCATCCCCGAGGCCAAGCAGGATCTGCTCGACGCCGGCCAGAAGAAGGCCGACCGCGTCCGCAAGAACTACGAGCGCGGCATCATCACGGAGCGCGAGCGCTACCGCCAGCTCCTGGATATCTGGGCCCACATCCGCGAAGAGGTCACCAAGAGCCTCATCGACACGCTCAAGAAGGACCGACGCGATCCGGAGACCGGCGAGTACCTCCCCATCGAGGGCGGAGACGGCCATCTCTACCTCAACCCCGTCTACCTCATGAGCGACTCGGGCGCACGCGGCAACGTGTCCCAGGTGCAGCAGCTCGCCGGCATGCGCGGCCTGATGGCCAAGCCCTCGGGCGAGATCATCGAGACGCCCATCCGGGCGAACTTCCGCGAGGGCCTGAACGTGCTGGAGTACTTCAGCTCCACGCACGGCGCCCGCAAGGGCCTGGCCGACACCGCGCTGAAGACCGCCGACTCGGGCTACCTGACGCGCAAGCTCTGCGACGTCGCCCAGTCGGTGATCATCGGCGAGGAGAACTGCGGCTCGAAGCGCGGCGTGCCCAAGCGGGCGATCTACAAGGGTGAAGAGGTCGACGTCCCGCTGAGCGACCAGATCTTCGGTCGCGTTAGCCGGAACACGATCGTCAACCCGGTCACCGACGAGGTGATCGTCTCCGAGAACGAGATGATCAGCGCCGAGGCCGCCCAGAAGATCGAGGACCTCGGCATCGACACGGTGATCGTGCGTTCGCCGCTCACCACCGAGTCCGCCAGCGGCTGCTCGGTGCTCGACTACGGCATGGACCTCTCGACCGGCAAGATCGTCGAGCAGGGCATGGCCGTCGGCATCATCGCCGCGCAGTCGATCGGTGAGCCCGGCACCCAGCTGACGATGCGGACGTTCCACACCGGCGGTGTCGCCACAACAAAGCTGACCGAGAACGACGTGCGGGCCACGCAGGCCGGCACGATCGAGCTCCGCGACTGCAACGAGGTCGAGGTGGTCGACGAGCACGGCAACAACGTGCTGACGGCCCTGAAGCGCAACGGCGAGGTTGCGGTTCTCGACGATCGCGGACGCGAGCTCGAGAAGTACAAGGTGCAGTACGCCTCGAGCATCATGGTCCGCGGCGGCGACAAGGTGAAGCGGGGCGACCAGCTCGTCACCTGGGACCCGCACCGCACGCCGATCCTGGCCGAGAAATCGGGCAAGGCCCGCTACGTGGACATCGAGCTCAACGAGACGGTCCGCGAAGAGGACGCCGGCCAGGGCCAGCAGGCGCTCGTCGTCATCGAGCACAAGGGCGAGAAGCACCCGCAGATCGTCATCGAGGACGAGAGCGGCCAGATCCTCGACTTCCACTTCCTCCCGGCCAAGGCCCGCATCGAGGTCACCGACGGCGAAGAAGTGAAGGCCGGCCAGATGCTGGCCCGCCAGCCCCGCGGCGCCTCCGGGTCGCACGACATCACTGGCGGCCTCCCGCGCGTCACCGAGATCTTCGAGGCCCGCAAGCCCAAGGACCCGGCCGTGATGGCCGAGATCTCGGGCAAGGTCGAGCTGCACTCCGATAAGCGCAAGGGCAAGATGACGATCCGGATCGTGTCCGACTCGGGCATCGAGAAGGACCATCACGTCCCGCAGGACAAGCACCTGCTGGTGCACTCGGGCGACTTCGTCAACGCGGGCGACCCGCTCATCGACGGCCCCCTCGTGCCGCACGACATCCTGCGGATCAAGGGTGAGGAGGCGCTGTACAGCTACATGCTGGACGAGGTCCAGAACGTGTACCGCGCCCAGGGCGTGACGATCAACGACAAGCACATCGAGGTGATTCTGGCCCAGATGCTCCGGAAGGTGCGTGTGGAGACCACCGGCGACACCGATCTGCTGCCGCACGAGGTCGTGGACAAGTTCGTCTTCCGCACCAAGAACAACGCCATCGCGGACATGGGCGTGATCACCGACGCCGGCGAGACCGGCCTGCGGGTGGGCGCCCTGGTGAGCAAGGCCGAGATCAAGGAGGCCAACGCCAAGGCGGAGGCCGCGGGCAAGGAGACGGCCAAGGCCCGCAAGGCCCGCCCCGCCACCGGCCGGACGCTGCTGCTGGGCATCACCAAGGCCTCGCTGCAGTCCGAGTCGTTCCTGTCGGGGGCCTCGTTCCAGGAGACGACCAAGGTTCTCACCGAGGCGTCTCTCAAGGGAGCGGTCGACGACCTGGTCGGCCTCAAGGAGAACGTCCTGCTGGGTCACCTGATCCCCGCCGGCACCGGGTTCAAGGAGTACCAGGCCTACAGGGCCAAGTACCTCGTGGAGCCGCCGGCGAGCGAGGAAGAGGACCTGGAGGCCATGATCGCCGATGCAGCCGACGCCGCCGAGGCCCTCGGAGCGTCGCGTGATGAGCCCAGCACCCTGTCGATCGAGGTCGGCGAGGTGCTGATCGGTGACCAGCAGCGGTCGATGCAGGAGTCCTGAGTCGCCGCGGGGACCCGAGCTTCTCCAGATTCACCGTGGAAGCCGAAGAAATTGGATGATTCCTTCACAAGACGAACAGATTGGGTTGACACCCGAGCGAGCCGAGGCATGATGAAACAGTAGATTCTGCCCGGGCCTTCTAGGAGGCTCCGCGCAGGTCTCGACAAGTCTGGTGAGGAAACACGTCACCCCCGATCCAGACGAAGAGATCCGTTCGATGCCCCTGCTGTGGGAAGCGGGACATTGCTCGGTATTTGTGTGAACATTCGTACCCGTATGGGGACGCGTGTGTCTGTGTTCGTGGTTTGAGAAGAGTTGAGTAGGAGGACAGAGACGTCATGAAAAAGGCAGTAGTCCTTTCGTGTGCCGTTGCCGCGCTTGCTGGGCAGGCGTTCGGTGCCGAAATCGTGTCGCTGGACGGCTTCTCGCAAGAGGAGGGCGCCCGGGTCTTTGATGTTCGGACTGGTTCCTGGATCTCGCAGTCGGTTTCCGACCGCATGTCCACGACCATCTACCAGAACATTGCTGGTCCCACCCCCGCCGGTGTTCGCCACAGCGTGGCGAACGAGGTCGTGGGCGACGACATCGATCCCGGCAGCTTCGGCTCGCTGACCAACGGCAACGTGCAGGAAGTCACGATCAGCATCGCGAACTTCGGCGCTGACATTAACAGTGAGACGCTGGATCTCTCGATCCTGTTCTTCGACAACACCGGTTCGGGCCTCGGCGGCCTGCCGATCCCCGGCAACACGATCGGTGAGATCCCGATCAGCGTGTCGAACTTCAGCCTCGCCGGCGCCAGCTTCGGTCTGGTTACGTTCTCTGGCCTCGATGTCATCAACGAGGTTCGCCTCTCCCAGGAGCAGTTCTGGATCGGCGTCCGCTTCGATGGCCTCTCGTCCAGCGATCCCACCCTGCTGGGTCAGGTGTTCTACTCCGAGAACCCGACCATCGGCGACAGCGCTGATCAGTACTACCGCAGCAGCACCGGCAACCCGGCGTTCAGCTCGCAGGCGACCAACAACTTCGCCTACGAGATCCTCGTCCCGGCTCCGGGCGCCCTCGCCGTTCTCGGTGTTGGCGGCCTGGTCGCGACGCGTCGCCGTCGCGCCTGAGCATTCGGACGACGTCCGTCCTGCTTTGAATAACCACGCGCCGTCCCGCCTTCGGCGGGGCGGCGTTTTTCGTGCGCGCTTGCGGCCCTAGGATCGGCCGTGCCCGAAGAAGAGCCGAACACAGATCGCCAGCCCCCGATGAGCGCCGGCCCGGGCCCGGGCGAGACGCGGGCCGACCGCCTCGAGCGCCTGCTGGCCAAGGCCCGCGGGCTGCCCAGGTCCCCGGGCGTGTATCTCATGAAGGATGGCGCGGGTGTGGTCGTCTACGTCGGGAAGGCCTCGCGCCTGCCCGACCGGGTGTCCTCGTACTTCGTGCCCTCGGCGGATCTCGGCATCAAGAAACAGGGCATGCTCGACGTCGTCGATGACTTCGAGATCCTGGAATGCGAAGGTGAGTGGGAGGCGCTTCTCACCGAGAACCGCCTGATCAAGGACATCCGGCCGCGTTTCAACGAGCGGCTCGTCGACGACAAGTCGTTCCCGTACCTGGTCATCACCCAGCGCGAAGACTTCCCGCGGGTCTTCGTGAGCCGGAACCCTTCTGACCCGGCGCTCAAGGGGGCCAAGATCTTCGGCCCTTTCACGAACGCCGGGGCACTACGGGACGCGGTGCAGGTGCTCCAGCGTGTCTTCAAATACCGGACCTGCAAACTGGATATCGTCGACGGCGACCCTGCGAACAAGCGGTTCAGGCCCTGCCTTCTCTACTCGATCGGCCAGTGCACGGCGCCGTGCGCCGACAAGATCTCGAAGCCCGACTACCGGGCTGACTGCGACCGATTCGTCAGGTTCCTCGGCACCAAGCGGAGCGTGATGCTGCGCGAGTTGAACCAGGAGATGGAGGAGGCGTCGCGGACGCTGCGGTTCGAGGACGCGGCCAAGACCCGGGACCAGATCCGCGCGATCGAGAAGCTCGCCGAGCGAGCGGACCGGCGGGACGGGTGGCAGCCGGAAACCGAGATCAGCTATATCGAACCCGAGAAGGGCCTCGCGAGCCTGCAGCGGGCGCTCGGGCTGGACGAACCGATCCGCTGTCTCGAGGCGATCGATATCGCCCACCTGCAGGGGGGCGAAACCGTGGGGAGCAAAGTGTGCTTCGTCGACGGTCGCCCGCTCAAGAACGAGTACCGGCGCTACCGGATCAAGTCGGTCGACGGGGGCAACGACGACTACGCGTCGATCCGCGAAGTCGTCAGCCGTCGGTACCGGGAGGCCGGGGCGGGTCACGAGCTCTACCCGGACGTCATCCTGATCGACGGCGGGCTCGGCCAGCTCCACGCCGCGCTCGAGGCCTTTGAGGGTCTTGATTGCCTCCCGCCGATGGTGGTGAGCCTCGCCAAGAAGGAAGAGCTGATCTACGTCCAGGAGCGGAAGGAGCCCATCCGGCTCGGGCGCGAGAATCCCGGCCTGCGCCTGTGCCAGGCCATCCGTGACGAGGCGCACCGGTTCGCCCAGCATTACCATCACATCCTGCGACGCAAGGCCACGCTGGGAGAAGACTGATGGCGCGCGATCACAAGGCGTTCTGCACGATGGCGATGGTGCTCGCGCTGTCGGGCGTTGTCGGATGTGGCGGCGGGGCGCGCGATGTACGACTCGGCGTGTTCGACGCCGCGAGCGGTGAGCCGGTGACCGGCGCGCGTATTCGCGCGTGCCCGCTCGATACCAACGGCGTCCCGCTGCCGGTCAGCATGGCCAGTCTGCGCGAATCCCAGCGTGCGTCCTCGGTCAGCGCGGTCACCGACGACTCGGGCGAGGTCACGCTCCCGCTCTATTCACGCCTGCCGTTCCTGGTCGAGATGGTGCCGTGGCCCGAACCCGGCTCCTCAGAGACCGGGATCCCGGTTCCCACGTGGACCGTCGATCCGAGCGACAGGAGCATCCGGGCTCATAGCGAAACCACCAGCGCATTCGAGATGCGCGTTCTTGGCAGATGACATTGCGCTGATCGCGACCGGGGATTCGGGGCCCTAGTCCCCGCTGGTGGAGCCGCCCTGCTGGCGCTGCTTGCGCCAGGCGTCGATCTGCTCCTGAGTGGGTCGCTTGCGCCCGGCGCTCTCGGAACCTCCGGCACCGGCGCCGGCTGCCGCCGGCTTGCCGCCTGCAGCGCCGCCCGACGCCGGGGCGCCGCCGGAGACCTGCACGGTTCGCGGCGCGTCGGGCTCGGGGAACTCGGCCTTCACGATCAGGCCGGGCGCGGGCTCGCGGAGGAGCACGTCTGTGCCAGAGTCCAGGCCGCCGAGGATCTCGGCATAGGCGTCGGAACGCCGCCCGACCTGAACCGGTGTCTGAGCGAACCGGTCGCCGCTGGTGGTGTAGACGAAGCGGTTTCGACCCTCGTTGAACACAGCCTGGATGGGCACGGCGAGCGATTCATCAACCTCGTCGAGGATGATCTCCGCCTCGCAGCGCATCGACGGCTTGAGCTTGTGGGGCTCGTCGCCGAGTTCGAGCGCGATGCGCACTTCGTACTCGCGCACGTTCGGATCCCGCCAGCCGCCGGTCTGGGCCATCACACCGATGCTCTCGACCCGGCCGGGGAACTTCCGCCCCTGCGCAGCGTCGATCGTCACGATCGCGGGCTGACCCGGGCGCACGCGCCCGAGCATTGACTCGGAGATCTTCACCGCGGCGATCATCTCGCTTGTGTCGGGGAGAAGGATGATTTCCTGGTTGGGCCGGATGTCCGAGCCCACGTCCAGCGGGTCCTCGCCGCCCCGCCAGCTCCGCCGGCCAACACTGGTCGCGTACACGACAAGGCCGTCGTTGGGGGCGTGGATCGTCGCGGCCTCGAGCTGCGACTGGAGCTTGGAAACGCGCTCCTCTCGGAGCGTCAGCTGACGCCGGCGGTTGGTCCGTGCCGCCTCGCGGCTGGCCAACTCGCTGTCGTTCTTCCGCTTGACCCGATCGACCTCGGCCCGCGCCTCTTCGACATCGGAGGTCTTCTGCTTGAGGTCCTTGTCGTAGGTGAACTTCTCGTACACCTCGGACGCGAGACGGGCCGTCTGCAGGTTGCTCTGCGCTTCGACGAAGGCCAGCTCGTCCTGGTCCAGTTCGTCGTTGCTCAGGAACCCGTTGGCGAACAGCTCGCGGCTGCGCTCGACCTTGTTCTGAAGGCGCTCATACTCGCGCTCGGCCTTCTCGATCGCGAGCTTGTTCCGCACGCGCGTCTCCTGGAGCTCGCCCTCCTGCCACTTGCGCAGGTCGAGTTCCTTCAACTCGACGTCGAGCAGGGCCTTGCGGAGCGCGGATTCGTTGTCGGAGACCTGGATCTGGTACGAGTTCTCGGCGCTGATGAGATCGCTCTTGGCCGACTCGTAGCTGAGCATCTCGTTGTCGAGCTCGTCCTTGATCGAATCAGCGTTCAGGCGGACGAGGAGATCGCCGGCCTCCACGCTCGTGCCCTCGGGCACGATCTCGACGATCTGGGACGTGTTCTCAAGCTCGCTGCGGAGCGGGGTCTGATTCCGGGCCCGGAGATCGCCGTTGCCCGTGGCGGTCACATTGAAGCTCATCGAAGAGACGCGGAAAAGATCCGGGGCCTGCGTCGGGCCCGCGTCGGATCGTCCCATTGCGATCCACGCCCCGCCGCCCACGACGCCGACCACGGCCAGGCCGATCACGCCCTTGACGAGGGCAGCTCCGGTTGATCGCCGCTTGTTGGACTGTGCCATCGATGCTCTCCAGTGCGGGGAGTGAGCCCGGTCGTCTCAGACCGAACGCCGCCGAATCCGGGTTCTTGCCCCCGATCGGGGCGATCTTCAAGACAATTCGCAGCCAGCGGACCGCTGGATGATCCCTCTGGGTTTCTACCGCCAGATCGGTCCGGGGATCCGCGCTCTCGGCGGCCGGACCCTAGTTCTGATCGTCCGGAGCGGGGTCCTGGCCGGAGTCCTGGTCCTCGTCCGGTTCGTCGTCCGGGGCCGCATCCGGGTCGACGATCTCGCCGTCGGCGGCAGGATCGTCCGGCGGCGGGTTGATCCCCGGTTCCAGCCCCTCGCCGTCGACCAGCCGGATGTTCATGCCGTCCAGGGGCTCGAACTGCCCGTCGGGGGCGACCCGGAGCTGGCCGGTCACGCGGAGGAAGTCGAGGATCGCCGTCCGGAGGTCGCGGATTGCATCGTCCCGGTTGATCCGGGCCAGCAGGAGCTCGTTCTCGGCGTCGAGGCGGTCCTGAGGGTCGACCTCGTCGGCCTTGATCCGGATCTCCTCGAGTCGGCGTTCGTTGATCTCCACGGCCTGCTGCTGGAGGCGGATCGAGAACCGGGCGCGATCGATCTCGCGGACGGCGGCCCGAGCCTCCAGAATCACGCCGTCGCGGAACTGGTCGAGGTTGCGGTACGAGCGTTCGAGCAGGATCTGCGACTGACGGAGCCGGAGTCGCTCGATCTCGCGGTCGAGCGGCAGCCCGAAGGTGACGCCGGCGCGCCAGTCGGTCTCGTCGAAGTCGAAGTCCAGGCCCCCGACGCGATCGTCGGGGTCGGTGTTGAACCCGACGTCGGCCGCGAGGTCGAGGTCAGGGAGGAGCTGGTTCCGGGCGTTGGACACCGCCCGGCGCGCGTCGTCGACCTGGTCGATCTCGTTCTGCAGGTCGAGCCGGAAGCGGAGCGCGAGCTCGGCTGCTTCCCCGACGCCGACATCAGGATCGTCGAGCTCGATCGACAGCGGCTGCAGTTCGATCGGAGTCTCTACCGGGATACCCAGGCGGATCTTCAGCCGATCGATGCCCAGCAGGTAGGTCTCGCGGGAGTTGATCAGCGCGTTGCGGCTGGTCAGCACGTTCTGCTCGACGTTGCGGGCCTGGAACGGCGACTCGCGGCCGGCCTCGACCAGCGCCTCGGTCTGGCGCCGGAACTCGATGACGCTCTCGAGCCTGACCTCCTGGTTGCGGATCGCCGACTGCTGCGCGAGGAGGTTGAAGTAGTTTCGGGCGATGTCGACCAGGAACGCCCGTCTGAAATCCTCAAAGTCCCGGGCCGAGTAGATCAGGTCGCGATTGGCCTGGATCAGGTCTTCCTGGGCGATCATGCCCGCATCCCGGAGCAGGGGGACGTCTGCGCCGAGCGAGAGGCGCGAGCTCTGTGTGTACCGGTCCTCGCCGACCAGTTCGGCGAGCTGCTCTGTGGCCTGCGTCACCAGACGGGCCTCAACGTTGCCGCCGTAGGGCAGTCGCTGGGTGACGCGCAGGTCGTTGATGACGTTCATCGCAGTCTGGTATTCGCCGGTCGTTGCGCGAGCACCATCGAACAGCACGCTCAGATCGTCGAAGAACCTCGGGCCCCAGAGGTGGCGCTCGATGAGCAGGCGGATCGCCGCGAGGATGTATTCCTCCTCGGCGGTGATGAACTCGCGTGCCGATTCCTGCGCGATCCGGAACACATCCTGGAGGTCCAGGACCTGAGCGCCGTCCGGTGTGCGTGCGTAGGCGTCGAGCCTCGAGAGAACATCGCGGTCCTCCGGCAGCCCGCTGTACTCGAGCTCGTCCGCGGAGGGGTTCGTCGACGGCGGATTGCGATCGTAGATGTAGTCCGGGTTCTCGACTTCCCGGGAGCGCAACGACACATCCGGTGAGATCGTCCCGCCGCCGAGTTGGCGCCGCTCGGATTCGAGCGTGGTGTTGATCTTGTGGTCGATCCGTTCGAGGTTCGCGCAGGAAGCGCAGACCAGCAGCAGCGTGGCGGGTGCGCACGAGAGAACCCGCGCGAGAGTCGGCCTCGTCTTGGAGCCTCGTCTGGGCATGGCGGGCGAGTGTACCGAGGCGTTCGGAGGCCGTTGCGAGGGCCACTGGGGCCCCGTACTCTTGTCCGTCCGCCTTCCACCCCTCCCACGGAGCCCTCTCGAGCATGCCGACTATCGCGACCGACGGCCAGAGCCTGCTGATCGATGGCCGTCGCGTGTGGCTGGTGTCCGGGACGGTCCCCTACGCGCGGATCCCCCGGGATCGGTGGCGCTCCCATCTCGCCGGGGCCAAGCAGGCGGGCCTGAACTGCATCGAAGCGCCGATCCCGTGGTCGCTCCACGAGCCCCGGCAGGGCGCGTTCGACTTCGACGGAGATCTCGACCTCTCGGCGTTCATCGAACTCGCCGGGGAGATGGGGCTCCGCGTCATCCTGCGCGCGGGCCCCTACATCGGCCAACGATGGGATCTCGGGGGCCTCCCTTCCTGGCTCCTTCCCGAGGCCGGCAAGACCCTCCGATCCGGGAGCGCCGAGTTCCTTCAAGCGTGCTCGAAGTACATCGGCGAGCTGTGCAAGCGGGTGCGTGACCTGCAGGTCAGCGCCTCGAGGTCACGCTCCGGCGGCCCCATCGTGATGCTCCAGAGCGAGCACCAGTGGTTCTGCGGCGACGAAACACAGGGCGCCGCCTACCTCGCCGAGCTCGATCGGTTCTTCCGCGAGAACGGGATCAGCGTCCCGATCGTGAACGCCAACAACCTGTTCCACCACGTCGAAGGGCAGATCGATGCGTGGATCGAACGCGACCACCTGTTCTCGACGGTGCGCCAGCTCCGGGCCGTGAACCCGGATCAGCCGGCCATGGTCCTGGCGATCGGTGAGCCGAACCTCGCGACCTGGGGCGCCGAGCCGGATTCCCCCCTCGAGCCCCGGCGCCTGCTGCGACGCCTCGCGGAGGTGTGCGCCGCTGGCGGGCAGTTCAACATCGGCTCGTTCTACGGGGGCACGGCGTTTGGGTTCGGCGGCGGTCGCCTCGCGCGCGACCGGCACTCGTTCATCACGGCCAACCCCGACACCGACGCGCTCGTCGGCCCGGAGGGAGAGCGGACGCCCCACTTCCACGCGGTGCGTCGCCTGTGCACGTTCGCGTCGAGCTTCGGGCGTGTGTTCAGCTCGATCTCGCGCGAGCATTCTCCAGCGTCGGTCTCGCTCGACGCCCAGAGTGATTCCCAGGTCACCGCGATCGAGTGCCGCGGCTCGCAGGGCACCGTCGTGTTCCTGTTCGGGCCGGAGCAGACTCCCAAGCGCGGGATCGACACCGCGATCGTCCTGCCCAACGGCGCCACGCTGCCCGTGTCACTCGGCAAGCAGCCGGTGGCGTGGGTGCTCCTGGACACCCACCTCGTCGGGCGCAGCACGCTCGATTTCTGCAGCTTCACGCCGATGGGCCTCTCGGGTGAGACGCTCGTCCTGCACGCGCCCGCGGGCGCCAAGGGGCTGGTGTCGATCAACGGCTCGGTGATCGAGTTGACCACGCCGCGTGGCGCGACGCCTCTCGTGGAGCGCCACGAGGATGTCACGCTCATGCTGTGCAACGACAAGACGATCGAGACCGTCTTCCTCGTCGACGGCGGCGCGGTGTGCGGCGCGTGGGGTCTTGATGACAGCACAGACGAGCCCATCGCCGCTCCCGGGGCGGGGCAGGCCCTCAGGGTCGCGGGTGAGAAGGCCGAGAAGATCCAGGCGAGGCCGCTGCCGCAGCGTCGGTCGGCGCCCAAGCTGACGGGCTGGTCGACCGCCTCGACCGACGCGTATGTCGACGGCGAGAGCGAGCGCTTCGCGACGATCCCGGGGCCGTCGACGATGGAGCGCCTCGGCGTGTCTTCGGGCTACGGCTGGCTCCGTCTCCGCGTCGCGCGCTCGAGCGCCAAGAAGGTGAACGCGGCGTTCTACGAAGCCGGCGATCGCCTGCACCTCTACCACGATGGCGATCAGGTCGACATCGTCGGTGTCGGCCCCGGCGCCTCGGGCGACATCGCGGGGCTCAGCCTGAAAAAGCGCGAGCAGACGCTGACGGTGCTCGTCGACAACCTCGGGCGCTGGAGCGAGGGCCACGGCCTGGGCGAGCCCAAGGGCATCTACGGGCCGGTGTTCCACGCCGGCCCCATGCGGGCCGGCGCGTCCAAGCTCGAGACCAGCGCCCCGCTGAGCCCGCTGGAATTCAGGAGCCCGGTGTTCGGCATCGAGAGCCACGATCGCACCGACCCGGAGCGCCTCACCTGGCGCATCACTCATCGCAAAAAGTCGCCGCTGCTCGTCGCCGTCGACGGCTTCGCCGGCACCGGTCTGCTGATCGTCAACGACGAACCCCGCGCCCTCATCGGGCCCGGCGCGACAGGCCGCTACGTGCTCCGCCAGGACGAAGAACTCAAGCGCGGTGTGAACGTCATTCAGATCGCCGTCGTCGGATCGATCGAGGAGCACGTCGGCGCGCTCAAGAGCGGCGTGTCGTTCAAGGAGGGCGTCGAGGACATCGCCGAGAAGGCGACCTGGGCGTTCGCCAAGTGGGAGCCTCCCGCGACCAATGCGTTCGAGGCTCTCGAGAAATCTCAGCTCACACCCGCGTCGCTCGGCAAGCTCAAGGGCCGGCCGCGTTGGTGGCGGGCGTCGTTCGAGTGCGAGCCGAGCGAACTGCCGCTGCGCCTCGACGCCACCGGGCTCAGCAAGGGCCAGCTGTTCCTCAACGGCCGGAATCTCTGCCGTTACTTCGTCGCGACGAATACGGGCAAGGCCGTCGGCCCCCAGACGCAGTACCCGATCCCCGAGAGCTGGCTGAACGAAGGCGGGACCAACGAGCTGCTCATCTTTGACGAGCACGGCTACGGCCCCAGCAAGTGCAAGCTCGCCTACGGCACGCTGACCGGGGCCTGATCCTCCGGCGCCGGACTTTCCTCCGCCGGCCTCTCCCCGCCATTGCCCTCGCTATCGAGCTCGCGGCGCTGCTTGACCATGCGCCGGAGCAAGAGATCGGAGGTCCGTGGCATCAGCCCCGCGAATCCGATGCCCCACCTGGCCGCCCTGCTGGGCCAGACCTCCGAGCGCGGGCGGCGCAGGCACTTCACGATCGCGTCCGCGACCTTCTCTGGCGTCTGCATAAACCGCTCGGACGTGTGATCGATCAACGAGTACTCCTCGTCGCCGCTGCGATCACGGGCGACGTCGAAGAACTCGGTCTTGGTTCCGACCGGGTGCACGCTCGAGACGCGGATCTTCGAGTCGCGCAGCTCCATGTTCATCGCGCGGCTGATGTGGTGCTGGGCCGCCTTGGTGGCGCTGTACACCGAAAAGTACGGCAGCGGGATCCTGGCCACACAGCTCGAGCAGATCAGCACGTGCCCGCTGTTCATCCGCTTCATCTGCTCGACGGCGGGCCGGACAACGTTGAGCGTGCCGAAGAAGTTGGTCTCGAACATGGCGCGCACGGCGTTGTCAGTCATGTCGCACGCGCCCGCCTCCTCACCGTAGCCGGCGTTGGCGAACGCGCCGTAGACCCAGCCGAATTCCTCGGCGCACGACGCCACGAACTCGCGGCACGCATCAGGGTCCGTTACATCGAGCGGCATGCAGGCGGCCTTGGCGCCGAGCTTGGTGATGCGACGGGTGATCGAGGTGAGGCGGTCCTCCCGGCGGGCTCCGAGAAAGACGGGCATTCCGGCCTCTGCGCAGGCCATGGCGGTGGCCTCGCCGATGCCGCTGGAGGCTCCGGCGATGCAGATGGGCTTTCCCTTGAGGTCGATTGTGGGCATGGACTCAGCCTACCGAACGGAGAGCGGGTTAGGCCACGCCAACGCAGCGCGGGCGCTCATCCTGCGCCTCCCCGGTCGGACCAGACGGTACGCGCGCCCGCTCAGGCGAGCAGCGAGGCGCCGGTCATCTCGGCGGGCTGCCCGAGTTCCATCATGTCGAGCATCGTCGGCGCGATGTCGGCCAGGCGCCCGTTCTCGCGGAGGCTCCGGCCCTCGAACGCCTCGCCCACGACGATCAGCGGCACGTCGTAGGTCGTGTGCGCCGTGTGGGGCGCACCGGTGGCGGGATCGAACATCTGCTCGGCGTTGCCGTGGTCGGCGGTGACGATGAGCGAGCCGCCCTGTTTCAGAGTCGCGTCGACGATCGCGCCCACGCAGGCGTCCACGGTCTCGCAGGCCTTCACGGTCGCTTCGAGCGATCCGGTGTGGCCGACCATGTCCGGATTGGCGAAGTTGACGATCATCGCCGGCTCCGTGTCGTCGGCCTCGAGACGCGCGAGCACCGCGTCGCGGATATCGAACGCGGACATCTCCGGCTTCTGGTCGTAGGTGGCGACGTCCTTCGGGCTCGGGCAGATGGCCCGCCCCTCGCCCTCGAAGGGATCGTCGCGATAGTCGTTGAAGAAGAAGGTGACGTGGGGGAACTTCTCCGTCTCGGCGCAGCGGAACTGGCGCAGACCGAGTGCACTCAGATGCTCGCCCAGGATGGCTTTCATCTTCGGGGGTTTGGGGAACGCCACGAGCATGTGGCGCGCCAGCTCGACGGAGTAGGCCGTCATGCCGACGAACCGGATGTCGGGCTTCGGCCCTCGATCGAAGCCGCGTGCGCCCGACTCGGGCGAGGGCTTCACCTCGGCCCACTCGGCGTCGGGCAGGACGAACGCGCTGACGATCTCGCGGGGCCTGTCGCCCCGGTAGTTGACGAACACGACGCTGTCGCCGTCGGCGATGCGGGCGGCGCCGTCGATCATCGTCGGGGGCGTGAACTCGTCGCCGGCGAGGTTGGGCTGTGACGGGCTGTCGTAGTGGCGCTGGATCGCATCGATCGCGCTCGGGGCGCTCGCGATGCCGCCCGAGTTGCGCCCGGTGAGGCAGGCGTAGGCACGCTCCACGCGCTCCCAGCGGTGGTCGCGGTCCATCGCCCAGTAGCGTCCGATGACCGAGGCCACGGTGCCGGCACCGATCGATGCGAACTCACGCTCGACCTCCTCGATGTATCCCTTGCCGGTGTACGGCCCGGTATCGCGCCCATCGGTCAGCAGGTGGACGAACACCTGGCTCTGCCCGAGTTCCTTGCACGCGCGGACAGCGGCGAACAAGTGCTCAAGGAGTCCGTGGACGCCGGCATCCGAGCAGATGCACATCAGGTGGACGTTCCCGCCCCGCTGCTGCGCGTCGCCGACGGCCTGCGCGATCGCCTCGTTCTGGGCCAGTTCTCCGGCGCGGCAGGCCTTGGTGATGCGCACCGACTCCTGGTCGACGATCCGCCCGGCCCCGATGTTCTGGTGGCCCACCTCGCTGTTGCCCATGGTCCCCTCGGGCAGCCCGACGTCGAGGCCGCTGGTCCTGATCAGCGTGCTGGGGTAGCCGGCCATGAGACGCTCGTCGACGGGCGTCTGCGCGAGCTTGACAGCGTTGAAGGCGTCGTGCTCGGCGTTCGGGTTCCGGCCCCAGCCGTCGCGGACGATGAGGACGCAGGGGGTGTTGGCTGTTTCGGGCATGACAGGCTCTATAGCGGCTGCCCCGGTTTCTTGCGCCGCCCTTCCTCGTCGAACTCATCCGATTTCGGGTACCGGATCGGTTCGATCTCGTTGATCCGCGTGACTGTGTCCCGCCAGGAGTCGAGCATCGCGCGCCGGCCCGCGTCGTCGACGTGCGCCGGAGACCAGGAGATGTGCGCCGGCAGCACGTCGAAGCCCACGAAGTAGAACACGCCGTGGTTGATCGGGAACAGGATGTCCTCGATGTGCCCGCCCTGGCCGTCCGGGCCGAAGTAGGTCTCGCCGCCGCCGGTGGTGAGCGACGCGATGGCGCGCTTGCCCGCGAAGACGCCCCTGTCGAAGTAGCGACCCCCGCCGTAGACCCGGCCGGAGGCGAAGACGCGATCGACCCAGCCCTTGAGGATCGCGGGCAGGCCGAACCACCACAGCGGGAACTGGAAGACCAGCGCGTCGCACCAGAACAGCTTGTCGATCTCGGCCTGGATGTCGGGCGCGAAACCGTCGTGCTCGGTGGCGTGGGTCTCCTCGCGCTGCTGCTTGAGGTAGGCGCTGTCGGCGACAGTGGTGAAGTTGCGCCGGTCCGAGACCGGGTCGAAGCCCATCGCGTAGAGGTCGGACACCTCGACGTGATCGCCACGGGCGCGGAGGGATTCGGTCGCCGCGCGGGTGAGCGCGCCGTTGAAGCTCTCGGGCTCATGGTGGGCGTGGACGATGAAGATGTTCATCGGCGCCGGATCCTCAGCCGATCGCGCCGAGCACCTCGGCGTTGTCCATGGCCTGGCCGAGTTCGCGGGCCTGAGCCCACTTGACGGTCGGCGTGCCGCCCTCGCCCCTGGTGACGACCACCGTGCCGCGACCGGAGATGTTCAGCGGCTCGAAGAAGATGCCGTAGGCCTTGGACACCGACCGGTGCATGTCGGCGAGCAGGGGCTGCTTGAGCCCGAGCGCGTCGGCCCAGGCCTTGTGTGTAAAGAACGAGTCCGTGGAGATGCCGATCACCTGGAGGCCCTTGCCCTGGAAGCTGGCCATCTCGTCGGTGGCGCACTTCTGCTCGGTCGAGCAGACCGGAGAGAAGTCCATGGGGTAGAAGCAGAGCACGACGTCGCCGTTTTCGAGCGCCTGGCTCAGGGTCCAGTCGTTCTGATCCTGATCCTTGAGCGTGAAATCGGGGGCGGGCTCGCCGGCGCTGATGGGATCGGTGCGGGGGGTGAGCTCCTGAGTGGCGGTGGTCATCTGTGCTCTCTCCGTGTGTTCGGGTGTTGAATGGCGCTCTGGGCGCTCCGCGAGTGGCTTCGAGCCCCCGGCCGGGCGGTTTCACAGAAGTTTGGATTGCGTTCGCACCGCCGGGCGGGGTATCCTTGTCGTAGTAGCAGGAGGCTCAATGTACACCGAACCAGGGATGGAAACGGCTTTGACCACAGCCGACAGGTACAACGAGGTGCGCTCTCGCATCGCCCGCGCCGCCGAGCGCTCGGGGCGACGCGCCGAAGACGTGCTCCTCGTCGCCGTCACCAAATACGCAGAGATGGATCAGGTCCGCGAGCTGATGGCCCTCGGGCACCAGGACTTCGGCGAGAGCCGGGCCCAGCAGCTCATCCAGCGGGCCGCGATGGTCGAGGAGCTGATCGGCCGGCGCAAGACGATGCCCGGGGTGTCGTCGGCGAACACCCCCTCTGGATCGCCAAGCGGCGCCGGCGGGCGCCTGAGCGCCGTCGCCGGCGGGCTCGCCGATCCGGCGGCGCGTCTGCCCGAATCGGTGCGCTGGCACATGATCGGCCACCTGCAGCGCAACAAGGTCAAGAAGCTGATGGGCCAGGTCCGCCTGATCCACAGCGTCGACTCGCTCCGACTTGTCGAGGAGATCCAGACCATCGCCTTCAAGCGCGACGAACCGGTCGAGTGCCTCGTGCAGGTCAACACCTCCGGCGAAAAGAGCAAGTACGGCTGCGCCGTCGCCGCCGCCATGCCGCTGTGCGAACAGATCGACACGATGATCCACCTCAACGTGCGCGGCCTGATGACCATGGCGCCCTACTCGGAGAACCCCGAGGACGCCCGCTCCACGTTCGAGCGCTGCGCCGAGCTCTTCGAGGAGATCCGCACCCGCGGCATCGGCGAGGGCCAGTTCAACATCCTCTCGATGGGCATGACCAACGATTTCGAAGTCGGCATCGAGTGCGGCTCGAACATGGTCCGCGTCGGAACCGCGCTCTTCGGTGAGCGCAACGCCAGCGACGAACACTCCGAGACCGACGAAGACTGACCCTACCGCTCCGGCTTGCGCAGCACGGTCGCGTTGAAGGGCCGGCCCTCGCGCCGGTACTTTCGCTCGAAGTTCGTCCCGACCACCTCGCCATCTGAGGCGGAGTCGGGCCGCTCGAACTCCAGACGATGGAACCGGCCGGAGCCGTCGGGCGGCGCCCAACGCGCAAAGTGCTCCTCCATCCACGACCAGTAGGCGTCGTGATCGGTCACGATCCGGAGCTCACCCCCCGGCAACAACGTGCGGAGGCAGTCCTCGAGGAACCGGTCCTGCACGACGCGCCGCTTGTGGTGGCGGGCCTTGGGCCATGGGTCGCTGAAGTAGAGGTGGATCACCTCGACGATCCCGCTGGGCACACGCCAGTGCAGGAACTCCGTGGCGTCGGTGTGGAGCATGCGCACGTTCGCCAGCCGGTTGCGCCGGACGCGATCGGCGGCGTAGGCGAAGAACTCGCCGGCCCACTCGATTCCCAGGAAATTGGTCTCGGGCGTCAGCGGCGCGGTCTGCACGAGGAACGTGCCCTTGCCGGAGCCGATTTCGAGCTCGAACCGACGCTCAGGGTTCTCGAACCAGGACCGCGGGTCGATCCGCGCGATCTCGGGGTCGGACAGGACGCTGTCGGGCAGCGGGCCGAGGTCGTCCTGGGTCAGGCCGAATCCCTCGTATGACTGCGCCTTTCCTCTGCTGAGACCGAACGACATAGGCGAAGATGCTACGCGCCGGCCCGGCGGCGTGCGAGCGGTATTATGCACCCACAAGGAGACGCCCGATGTCCGACAACGACCTTGCCAAGCGGATCGAATCGCTGGAACACGAGCTGGCCGCGCTCAAGACCAGGCGCCTGGAATCGCGCGAGATCGCGCTGATGGACGACGGCGGCAAGGCCAGGGCGACGCTCACCATGGGCTCGGGCGGGCCGGAGTTCCAGCTGTTCGACGAGGACGGCTCGGCGCGCATCAAGCTGGCGCTCACCAAGGACGGGCCCGGGATCACACTCGCCGACGAGCGCGGCCAGACCCGTGCGTGGCTCGGGTTCGCCAAGGAGTCGCTGCGGATCGGCTTCGCGGACGACGCCGGGCACAGCCGGGCGTTCTTCGGCGTCATGCGTGACAGCGGCCCGATCGCCAAGTTCTACGACGAGAAGCAGAACGTCGTCTGGTCGGTGCCCGAGAGCGACTAGCGGGCGCGGATCTCTGCCGCCCGCGCGTGGGCCTCGAGGCGCTCGAGGCGCGCCAGGGCCGCGACGTCGGCGATGGCGCTCTCGGGCGCTCGCCTGCCGTCGAGCCTCATCCACGTGCGAGGACGCAGGAAGTGGAACACGCTCAAGCCGGCGCTGTGACGCGACGTGCCGCCCGTGGGCAGTGTGTGGTTCGGCCCCAGCCCGTAGTCTCCGAACACCTCGGCCGATTGGGCGCCGATGAACACGCCCCCGGCGTTCCGGACACGGGCGGCGACATCAACAGCGTGAAGCGTGATGATCTCGAGGTGCTCCGGGGCGAGCCGATCGACGACCTCGATTGCCTCGGCGATCGAATCGCACACGCAGGCGCACCCATTGGCGAGCGCGGCGCGGGCCGTGCCGGCGGTCGGGAGCGTATCGAGCTGGCGTTCGATCTCGGTCTCCACGTCGGCGGCAAGCCCTTCTTCTGTGGTTACGAGCACGGGAACGGCCATGGGGTCGTGCTCAGCCTGGGCGAGCAGGTCCGACGCGACGACCGCCGGATCGGCGCTGGCGTCGGCCAGCACGACCAGTTCGCTCGGTCCGGCGAGCATGTCGATGCCCACCGTGCCCGCCACGAGTTTCTTCGCGGCGGTCACATACGCGTTGCCCGGCCCGACCACCACGTCGCAGGCCCCGAGTTCCTCGAACCCGTACGCCATCGCCGCGATCGCCTGGGCTCCGCCCGCTCGCAGCACGTAGTCGGCCCCCGCGACGTACGCCGCGGCATCCATCACGGGATCGTCGCTCGGGGTCGCGACCACCACGGCCTCGCACCCGGCCACACGCGCGGTCACGGCGGTCATGAGCACGGACGAGGGCAGCGGGTACCGTCCGCCCGGCGCGTAGCAGCCCGCCCGCGCCACCGGCTCAATGGTGTGCCCCGCGCGACCTCCCTCGATCTCGACCTCGAGCGCCCGCAGCGAATCGCGCTGCTCGCTGGCGAACGCCTCGATGCGACCCGCGGTGCGCTGGAGCAGCCCGATCACGGGCGCATCAACGTCCTGCGCACAGCGCTCGAGTTCGATCCTGTTCTTGACCAGAGCCTGGCCCGGCTCGAGGCCGTCGAAACGCTCGGCGTAGCGGCGCAGAGCCGCAGTACCGCCGGAGCGAACCGCTTCGACGATCTCCGATGCACTCGCGAGCGTCTGCTGGTCGACGGGGTCGCGGCGCTCGATCGAGGCATCTCCGGGGCCGACGACGCGGAGGTTCCTGGTCTCGGTCTGGTTCATCGCTCGATCTCCTCGGCGGCCTTGGCGAACTGGGGTTTGGCGTCGCCCTTGCGTCGGGACACTTTCATCGCGCGCAGGTCGAGCTGGCGCTCGACTTCCTCGAGAGTGACCCCCGAGCGTGTCATCGCCACGAGTGCGAAGTACAGGACGTCCGCCGTTTCCCACGCGACATCAGCAGGCGACGCGGCATCGCAGAGCTCGTTGGCTTCCTCCACGAGCTTGGCGCGCAGCAGGTCGGGGTCGGACGCGAGACGCTTTGTGTACGAGCCCTCGGGAGCGTCCGCGAGCGTTGAAGTCAGTCGGCGAGACAGTTGCCCGAGGCCCGACGCCTGACCGAAGCAGCTGCGCGATCCGGTGTGACAGAAACCGGCGCCCGCCTGTCGCACGGTGAATCGCAGCGCGTCGCGATCGCAATCGACGCTGACCCCGAGGAGTTCCTGCTCGGCGCCGGACGACGCGCCCTTGACCCAGAGAGAGTCGCGGGATCGCGACCAGTAGGTGCCGCGCTGGTTCTCGATCGCGTCACGAAGGCTCCGGAGGTTGGAGTAGGCGAGCCCGAGCGCCTCGTTGCGCTCATCGCACACGATCGTCGGCCAGAGACCGTCGGGCCGGTCGCTCGTCAGGCACGCCGCGAGGGAGTCGGCCAGATCGATCTCGCCCTTGTAGAGCGCCATCCCGACCTGGCAATCGGCCCCGAGCGCGTCGGCCTGGGCGATCTCCGTTGCTCCGCGCACGCCTCCGGCCACCGTGACCTTCGCGTCGCCCGCGGCCTGCACGATCTCTCGGATCCGGTCGATCGGCAGCCCCTTCATGCTGCCCTCGACCTCTACGAACGTGACGAGAAAGCCGCCGACGTACGCCCGGAGTTCCTCGATGCGCTCGAGCACGCCCCGCCCGGTGCCCTTGGTCCAGCCCTCGACGACGACTTCGCCGTCGCGAGCATCGAGCGCCGCGATGACGCGTTCCCTCGGGAGCTCACCCAGCACCTCGGGGGTCGCGGCCGTGCCGAGGATGACCTGGCGCGCGCCGGCGTCGAGCCAGCGCCGCGCCGAGTCGGCGTCGCGGATCCCGCCGCCCACGCGACAGGGAGCAATCGCGAGGAGGTCCTCGATCGTCGCGCGGTTGTCGCCACGGCCGAGCGCGGCATCGAGGTCGATGACTGCGACGTCGCCGACGAGACCGAACTTCCGCGCCAGCGGGCGGGGGTCGCCCGCGTCGACTTCGTGGCGTTCCCCGCCGACGAGCTGCACGGCGTTCCCGCCCATCAGATCGATCGATGGGATGATCACAGTCGCACCTCCACGTTCAGCTCTGCGAGCTCCTGCTTAATTGCGGCCACGGTGTGGTCGGCGTCGTGAAAGATCGAGGCAGCGAGAACCGCGTCCGCCCCGGCGCTCACCGCATCGGCGAGGTGCGACGCCTCGTTTGCGCCGCCCGAAGCGATGACGGGAAGGCGCACGACGCTCGAGACGGCCTCGAGCAGCGCCAGGTCGTAGCCGCTGCGCGTGCCGTCGCGGTCCCAGCTGGTGAGGAGGATCTCGCCGGCCCCGCGTCGCTCCGCTTCCCGGGCCCATTCGACGGCGTCCATATCCAGCCGGTTCGTGCCCGAGCGCGTCACGACCACCCACCGATCGGTCTCGTCGTCCCTCGCGGCATCGATCGCCAGGATTGTGCACTGGCTGCCGAACCTCGAGGCGAGCTGGTCGATCAGGCCGGGGTCTTCCACGGCCGCGGTGTTCACCGACACCTTGTCCGCGCCGGCCCCGAGCAGGCGTTCGGCGTCGGCCGGTGATTTCACGCCACCGCCGACTGTCAGCGGGATCGAGATGCCAGCGCGCACCGAAGCGACCGTCTCGGCGGCGGTCGCCCGTTCCTCGGTCGTGGCCGAGACGTCGAGGATGACGATCTCGTCGGCGCCGTCGCGCTCGTATCGCGTCGCCTGCTCGACGGGGCAGCCGGCGTCGCGCAGGTTCTGGAAGCGCACGCCCTTGACAACGCGCCCGCCCCGCACATCCAGGCACGGGATGATCCTCGTGGACTTCATGATGCAACAGCCTCCGCGCCCGCGCGCACGAGCCAACGCCGCAGGAGCGAGAGGCCCCACGCACCGGACAACTCCGGGTGGAACTGGCAGGCGAGGACCGGTCCTCTCTCGATGGCGCTGATGAACCGGCTTCCGTACTGCGTCGTCGCGACGCCCCAGCCGTCGGGCGCCTGTGTCAGGCGGAACGAATTGGCGAAGTATGCCGCCCCGGATCGGAGCGTTTCGCACGTGCCGTCCGGCGTGACCTGGTTCCACCCCAGCTGCGGCACGCGCAAGACGGGTTCGTCGAAGCGCTCGATCGACCCACCGATCACGCCGAGCCCGGCAACGCCGGGGGATTCCTCGCTCCGCTCCGCGAGGATCTGCATCCCGAGACAGATCGCCAGCGTCGGCTCGCCCGAGGCGATCCGGTCGCGGAGGGCATCGACCAGGCCGTGATCCGACAGCGAGTCCATGATCGCGCCGAACGATCCCACGCCGGGCACGACGAGGCGCGCCGATCGGAGCGCCTCGTCCGGCGTGCTGGCCAGCGCCGCGCGCACGCCGAGCTTCCGGAACGCCGCGATGACGCTAGCGGTGTTCGCGACGCCGGTGCGCACGATCGTGACATCCTGTGGTGCGCTCACGACAGCGATCCCTTCGTGCTGGGCACGTCTCCGGAGCCGGAACGAGCCACGGCCTGGCGCAGAGCCAGCGCGAGCGCCTTGAACGAAGCCTCGGCCTTGTGGTGATCGTTCGCGCCCCGGATCACGTCGATGTGCAGCGTCGAGCGCGACGCGATCGCCAGCGACTGGAAGAAGTGCGTGATGTTCTCCGATGCGACATCGCCGATCCGCTCGCGCTCGAGCGCCAGGCTCACCTCGGGCCACGGGCGCCCAGAGAGATCCACGACGGCCCGGGCCAGCGCCTCGTCCAGCGGCGCGTACGCGGATCCGAAGCGTGCGACACCCCGGCGCTCGCCCAGCGCCTCATCGAGCGCCTGGCCGAGCACCAGTGCGCAGTCCTCGGCGGTGTGGTGGTCGTCGATGTGGAGGTCGCCCTCACAGCGCAGGTCAATGTCGATGCCGGAGTGGCGCGAGAGCGCATCGATCATGTGATCCAGGAACCCGAGCCCGGTGCTGGGCGACGCGTTGCCGCTGCCGTCGAGGTTGACAGTCGCTGTCACGCGCGTCTCGCGGGTGGCGCGCTCCACTGTTGCGGTGCGTGCGGTCATCGGAGGAGTTCCTCGAGTTCGGAGAGGTCTCCCAGCACCCGGGCAGCGCCGGCGCGCAGGAGGGTGTCGGTCGTGAGGTCCACATCGTCGCCGGGCGGCACCACGCCGAGCGGGATCACGCCCGAGGCGCGGGAAGCGACAACGTCGTCGACCGTGTCGCCGATCATCCATGCGCGAGCGACCCCGATCCGGTCCATCGCCAGCCGGACGACGTCCGGGGCGGGCTTGGCCGGCCCGTCTTCCATGGCGATGACGACCGGGAAGAGGTCGGCGATCCCGGTGCGCTCGAGGAACAGTTCCGCATCCGCCCGGGGCCGGCCGGTCACGATCGCGAGCGGCAGGCGGGCCGCGAGGCGCTCGAGCACCGTGCGATCAGGGATCATCGATTCCGTCTCCCGGAGGCCGGGGGCCTCCGGCGTCCCCTGGTAGATCGACTCGAAGCGCGACGTCGCCTCGTCGAGCGTCGCCTCGACGCCCGCCGACGCGAGCAGGGATCGTGTCAGCACCCAGTCGTTGTTGGCGTCTCCCCGGCGCTTCGCTTCGCTGATCTGGCGGGCGTTGAGCTCTACGCCGTAGGTCGCAGCCGTCGCCACGATGCTCGCCCGATACGACCGCGACACATCGGCGATGACACCATCGAGGTCGAACAGCAGCGCCTGGGGAGCCGCGGCTGAGCGCAGCGCGTGCTCGAGGTCCTGGTAGCTCCGGCCGTCGCCCGGGCAGGTGATCCGCAGGCAACCATCAAGGGCGGGCGTCCCGAATGCACGAACGCTGATCCCGAGGCCGAGCAATCCGTCGGCCATCCACGCGCCGTTCGGGAATCGTGCGAGCACGAAGTTTGCCCGGGACGGGAGCGGCTGCGCCCCGAGTGCGTCGAGCAGCGACACGAGCGACGTGCGCTCGGTGCGCACGCGATCGACGTAGGCCTCGGGCTCGGGCTGCTCGAGACGCTGCGCGCCGATCGATGCCGACAGACCCGAGACCGCGAACGGCGCCCCCACCGCCCGGGCGAGCCCGAGGATCTCGTTGTTCGAAACCAGAAAGCCCAGGCGCAAACCCGCGAGGCCGAACGCCTTGCTCATCGTGCGAACGATCGCGACGTTTGGCAGCTCCAGCAGCGCGTCCGTCGGGTCTTCGTCGTCGAACTCCGCGTACGCGAGGTCGGCGAGCACCATGGCACCGACCTCCGAGGCTCGCTCGGCGACGCGCACCAGATCCGCGGTGTCGATCCGCTGCCCCGTGGGGTTGTTCGGGCTCACGAGCGCGATCAGGCCGGTTGACTCATCGATCGCATCCAGGAATTCCTCGACCGGGAACGCCCCGTCGAACCACGGCACGTCGACGACATCCCCGCCCGCCAGACGAGCGCTGTGCTCGATCATGGTGAAGGTTGGGGTGTGCTGCACCATCGTCCGCCCCGGCTCGAGCGCGACTCGACAGATCCGTTCGATCCCCTCGTCCCCGCCGTTCGTCGCCAGCACCTGGTCAGCGCGCACACCAAGACGCTCCGCGTACTTACGCTCGAGCGCCGCGGCGCTCGGATAGAGGCGGAGGTCCTCCGGATCGAGCCGGCCGGCCAGCGACGCGACGAGCGAGCGCGGGGCCGGGCCCTCGTTGAGGTCGAGCTTGAGTGAAACCGGCTGGAGCGGCGCCTGAGGTACATAGGCGCGCGCGGCGCCCGCCCGGCTCGCGGGCTCGAAGCTGCGCGTGGCTGGGGGCGTGGCGCTGGTCATGGGACGATCTGGCTCAGCGACGAGACGACGATGTCCGTCGCGCCGCGGGTCTTGAGGTCCGGGATCAGCTCGGCCAGCGTGCGCCGGGGCACGGCTGCGCGCACGGCGAGGTCGGTCGAAGCCGTCAGGTGCGAGACTGTCGGCTTGCGCATGCAGGGGATCGCCTCGACGACAGCGTCGAGTCGCGTCTCGCAGACGTTGAGATCGATCATCACGCGCTCGCGGGCCACGAGCACGGAGCGCACGAGCATCACGATCTGGTCGATCGTCTCGCGCAGCGCCGGGTTCTCCAGCGCCCGGGGATTGGCGTAGAGGCGCGTCGAGGAGGTCATCAGCTCACCGACGATGTCGAGGTTGTTGGCGCGGAGCGTCGAGCCGGTGGCGGTGTTGTCGACGATGCAGTCGGCATCGTCCGGCGGGAACACCTCCGTTGCTCCGAAGGTGCGGAGGAAGGTGCCCCGGACGCCCGCCTCACGCATCCAGCTCTGGGTCAGGCTGGCGTACTCCGACGCCACGACAAGGTCGCGATCGGGGAGGCGTCCGGCCTCGAGCAGCGTGCTCGGAGCAGCGGCGACGAGGCGGACGGGGTCGAGGCCGGTGTCAACCAATTCGACGAGGTCCGCCCCCATCTCGGCGACCCAGTCGGCCCCGGCGAAGCCGATATCGCGGGCCCCGGCGTCGAGCATCCCGACGATGTTCTGGGGTTTGAGGAGCTTGACGTCGACGCCCTCGAGGCTGATCGAGGGCCGGTAGCTGCGGGCGCCGAGGGCGACGCGGATGCCGGCGTCGGCCAGGATCTGGAGGACGCCCTCCTGCATCCGGCCCTTGGGCAGAGCGAAACGCAGGGTCTGTTCGGTGCTTTGTGGGTTCATTTCAGAGCCGTGTTCGTGGTTGGGCCGGCTCTGGATGGCAGGGCTTCTGTTTGGGAGCGATTCCCAAAAGAAACAACGCCGACCCAGGGCCGGCGTGCGTGGTGTGCGAGCTGATTCTCAGTGAATGCAGCGGACGACCGTCACCGGACCCAAACGGGGTGATGCCCGTGGTGATGGTGGTGGCCGTGATGGATCGCTGCGGGGTTCATGGGAGGCGGGACAATAGCGGCCCGTGGCCGGAGGTCAAGCTTCCCCCTACCGGAAGCCGGATCGCAGGGGGGAAACAACGCGCTGGTAGCCTTTATTCCCATGGACGAGCATCTTTCCCGGGCAGCGTCGGCGATCCGCGAGGCCGAGCACGTCGCCGTCATGACCGGGGCGGGGGTCTCGGCAGAGAGCAGGATCCCCACGTTCCGCGACACCATGGAGGGGCTGTGGAAAGAGTTCGATCCGCAGACGCTGGCGACACCCGAGGCGTTCGCGGGCGACCCGGAGACGGTCAGCCGCTGGTACGACTGGCGGCGCCTAAAGTGCCTCGAAGCCGAGCCAAACCCCGGGCACCTGGCGCTCGCCGAACTCGAGCGCATGATCGTTGCGCGCGGGGGCCGGTTCACACTCCTGACCCAGAACGTCGATCGGCTCCATCAGAAGGCGGGCAGCCGGAACGTCGTCGAGCTCCACGGCACGATCATGGTGTGGCGCTGCACCGAGTGCGGTCGCGAGTTCGAGCCGGCGCCCGAGGCGTTCGACGCGTTCCCGGTTCCGTCGGAGTGCCACGAGGGGGCGCTGCTGCGCCCGTGCGTCGTCTGGTTCGGCGAAATGCTCCCGGAGCAGGCCGTGAGCGTGGCGCACGAGGCGTCGTCGACGTGCGACGTGTTCATCTCGATCGGCACGAGTTCGGTCGTGTATCCCGCTGCGGGGTTCATCGAGTCGGCCTCGATGCGTGGGGCGAGCACGGGCGAGGTGAACCCGGCGGAGACACCGATGTCGACGAGAGTCGACTGGCGCCTCGAGGGACCGAGCGGCGCGATGCTCCCGCGCCTCGTGAAGGCGATCGCCAGCACCTGAGGCCCCGAGCGCAATTCCTTAGTCCGACCGGACGTACGCGCCCGGCTGTAAAGAACCCGCGCCGAACTTGCGCATTGCGTTAATGAAGAGTGAAGACAAGGGCGCGATCGCTTCGTGTTTCATTAGCGCAACGCTCGCTGTTTGCTCACTTCCGGCGGGCTACGTCTTCACATTCGGCGCGTACCTTGCCGCCCATCGATCGGTTCGGCCGTCGTTGCATCCGGCGGCATCGTGTAAGGACGCATGCGCCAACGGAGCAATTTCCATTATGCCCACCCCAGGTGACTGCCGCGGGTTCACACTCATCGAACTCCTCGTCGTCGTCGCGATCATCGCGATTCTCATCGGAATCCTCCTTCCCGCGCTCGGTCGCGCACGCGGCGAGGCCCGCTCCATGCAGTGCGGCAACAACATGCGACAGGCCGCGGTCGGGGTCGTTGCCTACACCACGGACAACGACCTCTATCCGCCTTCGTATGTGTACGGATCGAACGTCGACGGGATGTCGTGGCAGCTCGACCAGCAACTCAACACCAACCCGAGCCCGGGCAACGGCTACATCCACTGGTCGTACGCCCTGTTCGCCGGCGGCCAGACACCCGAAGAGTCGTTCCAGAACCCGGCCGTGCTCAACGGCGGTGCGCCCGCGACGAACCCGGGCGCCGATCTCGACGACTGGGAGCCCTGGCAGCGCAGCGACCTCGGCGGCGCACCCGGCAGCGAGGAACCCGAAGACCGCCAGGTGAAGCGCGTGGGCTTCGGCGGCAACGCGGCGCTCTTCCCCCGCAACAAGTTCAACAACTCTCGCAACAGGCGCAGCAACAAGCTCGTCAACGCGAGCATCGTCAAAGGGCCGTCGCGCACCATCCTGCTCGCCGAGTACCAGGAGTCCAACCAGTGGGAGTCGATCGCCGACCCCGGGCGCAGCGTGAGCAAGAGCCACCGCCCGATCACCCCGTTCATCGGCGGCAACGGCAACGACCCCTTCGCCGAGCCGAATCGCCCCGGTGTGAAGTCCTTCTTCTACCCGGGCGAGAACGACCTGCTGAACGACGACGACGCCAAGTCCGCCTCGGGGCTCATCCTCGACACCGGGCGCACGCCGCCGATCAACGCCGTCGGTCGTCAGCAGCCGGGCGGCACCGCCAACATGGTGTTCGCCGACGGCCACGTCGAGCGCCTGACCCTGCGGGACTCGGTCGCCCGGCGCCTGTGGGGCAGCCGCTTCTACAGCATCACCGGCTCCAACGAGGTCGACCTCGAGGCCAACAAGATCGACGATCTCTGATCCACGCCACGCCCCGCTGTCTGACCACACCGGGGCGTCTTCGCATCTGAGAGTGTGCGGCGCCGCTCGTGAGCGTTGGAGGAGGGCGGGCTGACAGGCAACAAGGGTTTCCCCCGGGGCTGCGCGATCGTTGTGCGCAGTCTCGGGTCACAGTGTTCTCACAAGTTCTGGTCTGACACCCATCGGAGAGCTGAGATGAAGACTTCGAATCGAAACGCGCTCGTCCTTCTTGCCGCCTGCGGCACGGCGGTGAGCATTGCCCCGAGCGCCCTGGCGGGTCGCAACGGCGAGGCCAAGGTGATCCACTTCAGCGGCGCGACGCTGCTGGAGGACCTCGTGTCGTCTCCCGCGTTCTACCGCGACGAGATCGATATCGACGGCGACAACATCTGCTTCGCCGCCACCAGCTTCACCACCGGCATGCCCTGCAGCTTCTCGGGCACCGGCGATCAGCTGGCCCCGACCGGCACCCTGCCGTTCTCTGATCGCAACCTCGTCAACGTGGACGACGGGGACGGCGGCAGCGTCACGCTGTTTCAGCAGCACGAGATCTCCGTGCAGTACCGCGCCATCGGTTCTGTGAATGGCCTGCAGGAGCTCATCGACTTCGGACGCGGCTTCGTGTGCACCGACGACGGCGCCTCGGGCGACTACCCGTCGCAGATCGACGGCAGCAACATCGACACCGCCTGGTACAACGGCGAGCAGTTCGGCAACAACGGCGGACCCGGCGGCGCACTGTCCGCCGAGTACACGCCGGACAACCCCGGCGGCTTCCCGATCCGCTCGGTCGCGCAGGACCTGAGCCTGCCCATCGGCGCGTCGACGTTCGACGCGACCGACACCGGCATCACCTTCCCGAGCAACGGCGTCGGCACCACCGATGACTGCTTCACCGACGGCATCCTCATCGATGCCGCCCCGGTCGACGTCCCGGCCACCTGGGCCGCCAACTTCGATGGCGGCGGCACCCCGGGCTTCCTCAACAACCCGCTGAGCCCCGGCTACGGACGCAACCCCAACGTCTCTGTCACGGTTGACGGCCAGGTCGACGGGTTCAGCAGCTTCCTCGCGACGCTCACCGGCGGCGCCCAGCTGTTCAACGGCGCCAACGGCGCCAGCCCCGACACCCTGTTCGACAACCCGATCGCCTTCGGCCCGGTGGCCACGATCGTCAGCTTCGGCGTCGGCCAGAACGAGTTCTTCTACTCCGAGCACCGCCACGGCCTCGTGACCGGGCGTCTCCCCAACGGCGAGAACCTGACCTTTGTGACCCGCGACAAGGGCTCTGGCACGCGCAACGGGCACAACAACTCGCTCGACCTCGACCCCTCGTGGGGCAACGGCGAGAACATCACCCGCAACGGCGTCCGCTCGTCGGCCGACCCCTCCGAGAACCTGCTCGGTTCGCTGTGGGTCCCCGGCAACGCGGGCGGCTCGGGCATCCTCGAGGCGAAGATGCGCAGCGCCCGCGGCGGCGTGGGCTACACGGGCGCCGAGCGTGGCCAGAGCCGCTGGCTCGCCGCCGGCCAGCTCGACGTGGCCGGCATGGCCAACGACGTGGCCCGCAACCCGGCCCCGGTGAACCCGCAGTTCGTGCGTCCGTTCATCGACAACGTCGTCTTCAACGATGACTCCGACACCTCGTTCCGCATCGGTGGCCCCGCCGTGCTCGTGACCTTCGGCGACCCGAGGAATGAGAACGAGATCGGCGGCGTGATTGGCAACACCAACGCCCGGATGCGCAACGCGACCGCCGCGGCGTTCCTCAACAACTACCGCATCTCCAGCGCCAATTTCAATGTCGGCCAGAACCCGCCGTTCTCCCCGGGCGAGCTCGCCTCGCTCGAGACCATCGCTTTCGAGGCGCTGGACGCCGGCGCCCCGGCCCTCGACCCCGTTGACTACGACGAGAGCGCCGTCGCCAACAGCAACCTGCAGAACTTCGTCCGCTTCAACAACGCCCTGTCCGATCCGGGCTACGAGTTCGCAAACTTCTACTCGGTCAACGGCATCAGCCCGTCCCGCCTTCAGGGCGTGACCTACACCGACGGCGTCGTCAACGGCACCAACTACGTCCGCCAGAACGGCGCGGTCATCAGCTACGCCTCCGCCCTCGGCGGCAACCCGATGATCGCCGACCGCAACCAGATCTGGGGCGACTTCAACAACGACAACGATCGCGACATCGACGACGTCAACTGCATGATCGACGCCTGGAACGATCGCGAGGGCGGCACGCCCTGGACGACCGCCAACTTCCCGGGCACAGACGCCGACAACGCATGCATCGAGATCCTCGGCGACTTCAACGGCGACGGGAACTTCGATGTGGCCGACGTCCGCTACTTCGCTGACGGCCTCGCGATCGTCGGCAACAAGGTCGACCGCAAGGCCGGCTTCACCGCCGTCGACAGTGCGTTCGGCGGCAACTTCTTCGGCCTCAGCGCCCACTCGACCGGCGCATCGGTCCAGAACGGCGACGCCCGCGCCGACGTCGCCGGCAGCGGCGGCTTCGCCACGGCGTTCCAGCCGGTCGGCTTCGACGGCTCGGTCAACGCCGCCGACATCGACCACGTCTACGCGCAGTTCGTCCGCAACCCGAGCGTTGCCGACAACGAACTCGACTGGGCCGACACCAACGAGGCCGTCCCCGGCGTCGGTGGTGGCGATGTCTTCGGGGACTTCAGCTGCGACATCAACGGCGACTGCCTGATCAACCAGGCCGATGTCGACGAGATCGTGAAGGTCATCCTCGGCACCACCTACGGCGACGTGAATCTCGACGGCGTGGCCAACGCCACCGACATCTCGATCGTCGACGCCAACAGCGGCAACGCCGGCGGTTGGGCGCAGGGCGACGTCAACGGTGACGGCATCGTCGACGCCGCGGACCGCGGGATCGTCGTCGGCCACGTCTGCGGCGGCGACGCCGACGGCTCGCTTGTCGTCAACTTCGGCGACATCACGGCGGCCCTCGGCTCGTTCAACGTCGCGTACACCGGCCCCGCAAAGGGCTTGGGCGACGCCAACGGCGATTGCGTCGTGAACTTCGCCGACATCACGGCGATCCTCGGCGCGTTCAACGACAACTGCACGGGCTTCTGATCGCGGATTTTCTTCGCGATCCCCGCCTGAACAGGGCGGAACAGACCCCTCGCAGGACACCAAGCGGGGCGGGCTCCGGCCCGCCTCGTCTTCTTTTTTCTTTTTCATTTTTGGAACCCTCGATTGCGGCGTTCTGAGGGGTTTTCACCAGATTCCCGCGCTTGAGCCGGGCGATCGGCATCGCTAGATTCCGCGGCATCGTGGGGCCGGAAGTGTGTGGGTCTGGCCTCGGATCTCGATCGACTCCTCTGCGTTTCGATCGACTTCGGCGTTGGCCCGCTGGTGTGTGTGTAGCGAGCGGCGGAGTCCGCTCTTGAGAGATCAGTGCCGCCGAGCCGGAGCGATCGTGCGTCTTGCGCCGACCGCATCGGGCGGGGGCCGAATACAAGGGATTGTCGAATGATCGCAGCGTTCCTTCTGAGCGCGTCTCTCCTCGGGCAGGCCGGTGAAGCCGCTCTGCCCACCTCTCTCCTCGATGGCGACCTGGATCTCGATACCCGGGTCAACTTCTCGGACATCCAGCATGTGCTGGCCAATTGGGATGAAGCCGGGGCCAGTTCCGGTGTCCTGTTCGGAGTGCTCGAACACTGGACGCCTCAGCCGGTCCCGATCGCCCACTGGGTCACAATCCCGTCGAACCCGGGCACAGTAGCGCAGGTCGCCGCCGCTCACGTCGACGGGATCGACAAGGTTGAATTCCTGCACGTGAACCCCGATACCGGGACCCAGTCATTTATCGCGGTTCACGCACCGGTCAGGCGGTACGACGTCTGGGTGTATGAAGCCAACTTCGGACCCGGGGTCGTGCAAGCGTTTGTCCACAGCAACTCCGGGGCGCTGACCCAACTCCCGTTCATTGACATCGGCGTGGCGCGTGGCCCCGAGGTGCACGTGCCCGGTGACTTCTCGACGATCTACGACGCCATCGTCTACCTACGCAACAGCCACGACAGCGTCGGGCGTGTTGTGCTCGCGGCCGGGAACTACACGTGGCCGGGCGGCGGCGGCGACGTCGCGGCGATCCAGCCCGGCCTTGGGTGGCTCGAGATCATCGGCGGCCAGCCGAACGTGCAGATCACCCAGACCAACGGGAAGATCAAGACGCGGCGCGTTCGCTTCGAGAACATCACGCTCGACAAGCGGGGCATCGCGAGTTCAGGAATCGGTGGCGCGGAACGCTCCATCTGGTTCCACGACTGCTCGCTGTACGGCTCCGGGCCGACCCACACGCTGGACTTCAACGGCAGCCTCACTATGTGGGAGAAGAAGTACTACACCCGGTGCGGGATCTTTAACGTGCGTCGCGCCCCGCCGGACGTCGATCAGTTCCGCGAGTGCGTCTTCTCGAACATCGGCGAGGACATCTTCCACACGCCGCGCCTCGTTCTGTCGTGCAACGTGTACTCACTCCGGAAGCCGGGGAACACCAACTACCACTCGGACCTGATTCAGTTCCGCGGCACCGAGAAGAACGTCCTGATCGACAACCTCTACGCGACCGACATCAACGCGCAGTGCATCTTCCAGCGCGGCTCGGGGATCCCCGGCCAGCGGAACGTGGGCGTGTGCATCCGCAACTCGTCGATCACGGCGGACCCCCAGACCCCGTATCTGAGCCAGATCTCGCTGAGCACGGACCACCTGATCCTCGAGAACCTGACGCTTCGCAATCAACCGATGTGGATACGGCACGATGTCCTGTACCCGGAGCAGCGCGACGCGACGATCCTCTCGCACGTATCGCTCGACTGGAGCGTCTTCGACGATCTGTGGATTCAGAGCGGCATCATCCACCCCGATTCCGCGGTGCTGGACAACGTCTCTCGGTAGCGGACCGGGTGTTCAGCCCGAGGCCTTGAGGCCGGCGCGGTCGAGCAGTTCGATGACGACGTGGTCGTCGGGGATGGTCCCGCGATCGTCATCGTTGGAGTACACCTTCGTCCCGTCGAGCTCGACTTCGTAGATCCCGCCATCGCTCTCGATGAACGTGACCTCGATACCGAACTCGTCCTTGATTTTGTCCGCCAGACCGACGGCACGGGGACGGTAGTTTCACTTCACGCAGAATCGGATGCTCAGATCGGGCACTGTGAGGCCTCCTTGGTGATTCAGGATCATATCGGGGCCTGAGTGCACCGGTCGAAAAACACACGCGGGCCGCCCCTCCCAGGGCGGCCCGCTTTTCATCTCGCAGATTCGGGCCTGAGACTCGCGGATCACTCGGCCTCGAGCGCCTGGCTCATGGCCATGATGCCGCCGAAGACCTGGAACATGCCCATCTGCAGGGCCTGCTCGAACTGCTCGGGGTTCTCCGTGGCGCTGAGGGCGTCAAGCGTCCCGTCGATCCCGCTGAGCATCGCCATCATCTGGGGCTTGCTCTGAGCGAACTGATCTGAAGACATGCCGCCGAGCTTGGCGCGGGCCTCGGCCATCTGGGCGGGCCACTCGCGGGCCATCTCCTCGGGGATCCACTTGCCCTCGACCCGGACGAACGTCTCGGTGCGCATCGGCTCACCGAACCCCGACATGCGGACCTGGGCGCTGTCGCCGTTGCGGCTGACCAGCTCGGCCGTGACGTTGGCGAACTCGGCCTGGAACCGGAAGTCGTCGCTCGGGCTGACCTCGGTCATCGCCTCGATCTCGGCAAAGAACCTCGACCCGGTTGTCGCGAGGAAGTTGCGCACGTCGAGCGACTTCATCGATTCGATGTTGGACAGCTCGCTGTTGGCGAGCGTCTTGAACGGGGCGAGCACCGTGCCCCAGTTGGCGCGGAGTTCGTTGACAGTAGATTTGGGCTCGTTCTGGAACTTGGGCATGGCGAGGATGACGTCCCGCTTGGACTCGAGCACGTCGATCGCCTTGCGGAAGATCGTGAAGCTCATGTCCCAGAGCTCGGGGTCCATCTTCGACGCGTAGGCGTGGACGAGGTCCGTGACGTCGTTCTGGTAGCTGGCCGGGAGGGCGTCCCAGGCGACGTGCAGCCTGCCCTCTGAGAGGCCGCGGGCCACGTCGAGAACGGCCTGGTCCGGGCTCTCTGCCGGGGCGGCGACGGCCGGCGCCGGTGAGCAGGCAACGATCAGACCGGCGATGCCGGTCGTCAGAGCGAGTGCGGTCAGGTGATTGCGGATCGAGCGCTTCATCGGATCCCCCTTAGGAGTGCCCTGCTTGGGCGCATTGCGTGCTCCGGGCTCCAGCACCGTGGAGGCGCGCGCCTCGGCTGAGCCTGCCGTGTGGAGATCGTCCGCGAGCCCGTCGGCCTGAACGCCGGGTCACGCCGGCCACGCGATGGATGGATATCGGCCTTGCCTGCTTCTCACAGGCGTCAGCGCCTCGCAACGTCTTCGGACCCTGAAGAACCGGGACTCGATCGAGCGATGGTCAGGGAAGATCGGCCTGCGAGTTGACGTTTCGCGCTTCGCGATCGGGAATGCGCACCAATTCCACGCGCTCCGGCGGGAGCGCATCGTGGAGAGAGCGCCATCCCTGCGAGAGTCGCTCGGTGAGCAGTCCAGCGCTCTGGGCGCGATAGATGCCGATGCACGGTTCGGTCTTCCGCGTGCGCGCGAGGCAGGCCAGGGCATCCCGATGGTCGTCGGCACGCTCCATCAACGCACGCACGCTGGCCTCGGTTACTTCAGGCAGATCTCCGGCCAGCACGAGCACGTCGGTTCCGGACCACTCGAGCGCCGTCACGATCCCGCCGGCCGGACCGGCGCCCGGATAGCGATCGGGAAGGACAACATCAGCGCGTGCGCTGACCTCAGGCTCGGCGTCCCCGACAGCTGCGACCCGCGCTCCGAATACGGCGCGGAGCGCAGCGATCGGCCGGTCGACCAGCCAGACGCCGGGAGCCAGGCTCGCGCGGAGTTTGTCGGAACCGAAGCGCGAGCTCGCGCCGCCCACCAGCACGACAGGGGCGATGTCGCGCCTCATCGCCCGGAACCGTCGTGCGACCCATCGCCCCGCAGCGTCTCGATCGCGTGGGGGAGCACGCCCGAGATCGCGACAACGTGCTCGGTTGCCCCCTTGGGCGAGCCCGGCACGTTGATGATGAGCGTCCGGCCGCACACGCCCGCCGTGCCACGGGAGAGGAACGCGAAGTCGTTGGTTGCGCCCGTGCGTGCACGTGCGAGCTCGGTCAATCCCGGGTGGGGCCTGTCGACGAGCGCCGACGTCGCTTCCGGTGTGACATCGCGGGGAGAGAGGCCGGTTCCGCCCGTGGTCACGATGCACTCCACTCCTTCGTCGACCCATGCCCGGAGCGCCGCTTGGATTTGATCCACCTCGTCGGGGACGCACCGCAGGGATGCGATCGTCGCTCCGGTCTGGGATCGCAGGGCGTCGGCGACCGCGGGGCCGGAGAGGTCTTCGGCCTGGCCGGCCGAGCACCGATCGCTCACGGTGAGGACTGCAGCGGTGATCGGTGCGCTCACGGCGATCGCTCCTGCACAGGTGCGACATAGTCGCCGCCGCGTCCGCCTCGCTTCTCCACGATGCGAACGCCCTCCACGACCATCGACTTGTCAACGGCCTTGCCCATGTCGATCACGGTGAGCGCCGCAACGGACACCGCGGTGAGCGCTTCCATCTCGACGCCCGTGCGCGCATGGACCCGGCATTCGGCGCGGAGGCGCACCCGCCCCGGCTCCAGCGTGGCGAGCACATCCACGTGGTCGAGCGGCAGGGTGTGACACAGCGGGATGAGTTCATCGGTCCGCTTGCACGCCTGGATCCCCGCGAGCCGGGCGGTCTCGAGCAGGTTGCCCTTGGCCAGGGCGTCGTCGCGGATTGCACGCTCGAGCGCTTCGGAAACGCGCACGAACCCCTCGGCGATCGCGACGCGCTCGGTGATCGGTTTGCTGCCGACGTCAACCATCGACGCGCTGCCGCTGTCGTCGAGATGAGACAGCGCGGGCGTGCCCGAACGCGCTGGAGGGTCCTGCGATGCCATGCGAAGAGTCTAAAGAGTCCACGGATAGAACGGCCACGGCCCCGGCCCGGCGCGATCCGGGGGCACCTCGATGAACCCCTCGCTTCGAGCCGCGCCGACGACGTCGCCCGAGCCTCGCCCGGGCACGAGCGACGCCGAGCCGCTCTCGGTCAGACGCACGAGCCGATGCCACCACAGGTGGAGCGTCCTGGAGTCGGAGTCCTCGACGAGCACCCCGGGCTGGCGCCCGGCAGAAGGGAACCCCGCCATCCGCTGG
>JANQQR010000013.1 GCA_028289195.1 Phycisphaerales bacterium
GAAGGAAGCCAACCAGCTCCAGATCGACTCGATCATCCAGACCATCGACCGCGTCGCCGCCGCGACCAGCTTCCAGGGTCTCAAGCTCCTCAACGGCAATCTCGATTACACCTCCGACAACGTCAACGCGAACGTCAGCTCGTTCAGCGTCAACGGCGCCAAGCTCAACTTCGAGGGTTCTCGCGACGTCGAGGTCCTCGTGACCGGCTCGGCCCAGGTCGGCGGCTTCCTGCTGTCGTTCGGCGGCGGCAGCCTGAACCTCGGCGGCGCCGGCGCCTCGGACGGCGCCAACAGCTCGTTCGTGCTGGAGATCTCCGGCTCGAAGGGCACCCGCGAGCTGAGCTTCGCGTCGGGCACCTCGGTCGGCGACATCGCCACCGCCATCAACAGCTTCACCGACGTCACCGGCGTCAAGGCCACCGTCAGCGCCTCGACGGGCATCAGCCTGCAGTCCAAGGAGTTCGGCAGCAGCGAGTTCGTCTCGGTGAACGTCGTCAACGCCGGCGACATCAACACCGCCCAGGCCCAGGCCGGCATCTACGCCCTCGAGTCGGCGGACACCAACACCGCCCAGACGACCGGCCAGACGCTGTTCGGCAACGCGATCAACAAGATCACGGACAAGGGCCAGGACGTCAGCGCCACGATCAACGGCATCGTCGCCACGACCGACGGCACCCGCGCACGCATCAACACCGACTTCCTCGACGTCGAGATCGACCTCAAGACCGGCACCGGCTCCAACGCCGAGGCCCAGCGCCTGGGCGCTCTGACCGCCTTCAAGATCACCGGCGGCGGCGCCGACTTCCAGCTCGCCGGTCGCGTGGACATCGCCGGCAAGGTGTCGCTGGGCATCTCCAACGTCACCGCCCGCGCTCTCGGCCGCGAAGTCGAGACCAACGCGACGTACTTCCTGTCGGATCTGGCTGCCGGGCGGGATCTGAATGTGGTCGACGGCGACCTCTCGCTCGCGCAGAGCGTCCTCGAGAACTCGATCCGCGAGGTCGGCTCGCTGCGTGGACGCCTCGGCGCGTTCCAGAAGAACACCATCGGCGCCACCATCCGGAGCCTCGGTGTGGCTGCTGAGAACACCACCGCCGCCGAGAGCGTGATCCGCGACGCGGACTTCGCGACCGAGACGGCAGACCTCACCCGGGCCCAGATCCTGGTGAGCTCCGCCTCGCAGATTCTGTCGCTGGCCAACAACCAGCCGCAGAACGCGCTGCAGCTCCTCGGCTAAGGCGACTTCTCTCTCGATACACGTCTCTCGGAAAAGTCTCCGTGACACGTTCACGACCGTCCCGGCTCACGCCGGGGCGGCTTTCTTTTTGTACGCCGCCGGTATCATCGGGCCATGAGCGTTCCTCTCTGGCGGATGAGCCCCGCGCCGGTCACCATCGAAGCCGACGTCGTCGTCATCGGCGGCGGCATCGCCGGGATCAGCACGGCGCTGCACCTCGAGCGGGCCGGGATCGACGCGCTGCTCGTCGAGTCCAGCGAGCTCGCCCGAGGCGCCTCGGGTCGAAATGCCGGCTACCTGATGCGCGGGGCCGCGGAGAACTACGACGCCTGTGCGCGCCGATTCGGCGCCGAACGCGCCCGCAAGCTCTGGGAGCTCACCGAGGCCAACGTCCGTGCGCTCCGCGAGGAGGGCGCCGAACGCCTGGAGAGCTTCCGCGAAGCGCCGTCGTGCCTCGTCGCGTTCGAGGAGCAGGAGGCCGACGAGATCCAGCGTTCGGCGGAGCTGCTCGATCGCCACGGGTTCGACGTGGAGGTCGTCCGCGAGGGCACCGACGCGCTGTGGTCCTGGGGCCGAGCGATCGTGGGGCTGGTGAACCCGCACGACGGCGCCTGCAATCCGGCCGAACTCCTGTCGATGCTGGCGCACAAACTCGACCGAGCGCCGCTCACGGGCGAGCCGGCGCTGGCAATCGAACGCGGCTCTGATGGGGTCGTCGTGCGCACGCCGAGCTACGCGCTCCGCGCGCCGCGGGCTGTGATCTGCACCAACGCGCTCGCCCCGGCCCTGGCGCCGGAACTGGCCGGACTGATCGAGCCGAACCGCGCGCAGATGCTCGCGATCGAGTCGGGGGGCGCGACGCTCCAGCGCTCCTACTACGCCAATCGCGGCGGCGAGTACTTCCGCCAGCCCGACGAGCGCACGATCGTTGTCGGGGGATGGCGCCGGTTCTTCGCAGAAGAAGAACGCACGACGAGCCAGCAGGTCTCGAGCGGCGTGCAGTCGGGGATCGAGGGATTCGTGCGCGACGTGCTGGGGATCGACGAGCCCCGCGTCATGGCCCGCTGGGCCGGCACGATGGCCTTCACCCCGGATCACCTGCCGATCGCCGGCCCGATCGACGGCTCACCGGAGCGCGTCTGGTTCTGCGGCGGGTTCTCGGGCCAGGGGATGTCGATGGCCTTCGAGGTCTCCCGCCGGATGGTGTCTCGGATGCTTGGGAACGCCCCCGACGCCTCCGACCCCGGATTCGAACTCGAGCGATTCGAGGGTGTTGCGGCAATCGACTGAGGCCTTGGCCCCGGCCGGCCCGATGCCCTACTATGCTCGCTCACAGCTACGGGGTGTAGCGCAGTTTGGTAGCGCGTCTCGTTCGGGACGAGAAGGTCGTAGGTTCAAATCCTATCACCCCGATTGGCCGTTCCAGTGGCCTCGGCGCACGCCGGGGCCATTGTCGTTTTTCCAGCTCGCCCACTCTGCCGAGCACGCCGGCGCCGGCACTATTGACATCACGATGCCATTAACGTAGCGTCGGCACGCTCGCTGACCGAGCCCAGGAGGAGCACGTGCCGCTGTACGACTATCGCTGCCCGGCCAATGGACGCACGATCGAGGTGCGCCACTCGATGCGCGAGTCGGTGACGACTTGGGGAGACCTCTGCCGGCTCGCCGAAGAGGATCCCGGAGGCACCTCCGAGAGCAGCCCGGTCGAGCGCCTTGTTTCCGTGCCGACCCTCTTCGCGCAGCCCGACCAACCCAGCGGTGGCGCCGGCGGATGCTGCGGAGTGCCCGGGTGCGGAGCCCACTAGGTCCGGGCCGGATAGCGCACGCGCAAGGGCGCACGCCGGCCATCAATCGATCTCCATAGGAGAGAACCCGTTGACGAATGTCACTTCCAGATTGACGGGCAAGCGGGAACGCCTTCCGGTCACCGTCCTCTCCGGCTTCCTCGGGTCGGGCAAGACCACGCTCCTGAACCATGTCCTGCGGAACCGCCGCGGCCTCCGCGTGGCAGTGATTGTCAACGACATGAGCGAGATCAACATCGACGCCGATCTCGTCCGCCAGGGCGACGCCAGCCTCGACCGAGTCGAGGAAGAGCTTGTCGAGATGTCCAACGGCTGCATCTGCTGCACGCTGCGGGACGACCTGCTCAAGGCGGTCTCGCGCCTGGCGCGGGAGGGGAGATTCGACTATCTGCTCATCGAATCCACCGGGATCTCCGAGCCGCTCCCCGTTGCCCAGACGTTCACGTTCGAAGACGAGGAAGGGCAGTCGCTGTCGGAGCTGTCGCGCCTGGACACCATGGTCACGGTGGTGGACGCATCGAGCTTCCGAACGGAGTTCAACACGTACGACGATCTCGCCGACCGGCAGATGGGACTGTCCGACGAGGACGAGCGTTCGATTGCGGACCTGCTGACGGACCAGGTCGAGTTCGCCGACGTGATCCTGGTCAACAAGTGCGACCTCGTCGATGAGAAAGAGCTGCGCCATGTCGAGGCGATGATCCGCTCGCTGAACGCCGACGCCAGGATCATCCGGACGACCAACGCCGACGTCGATCTCGGCGAGATCATCGGCACCGGGCGGTTCGACATGGAGCGGTCGATGTCCTCGCCGCAGTGGATCAAGGAGCTCAGCAACGAGCACACGCCGGAGACCGAGGAATACGGAATCTCCAGCTTCGTCTACCGAGCCCGGCGTCCGTTCCACCCGCGGAGACTGTACGACCTGATCACCGATGGCGAACTGAAGACGACGCGATCGAAGGGCTTCTGCTGGCTCGCGACCAAGCACGACTTCGCCGCGATGTGGTCGCAGGCCGGCGGCTCCTTCCGCATGGAGCCGGCCGGGCGATGGTGGGCCGTCGCCCCGCGCAGCCAATGGCCCGATGATCCGGAGTCAATGGCATGGATCCAGTCGAAGTGGCAAGAGCCGTTCGGCGATCGGCGCCAGGAAGTGGTGATCATCGGCGTCGACCTGGACGAGGCCCACACCCGCTCGCTGCTCGACCGCTGCCTTCTGACCGATGACGAGTTCGCACAAGGCGCAGAGGCTTGGCGCCGGTGGCCGGACCCCTTCCCCGAATGGGTCTTCGAGCCGGCGGCGACGGCCTGAGGAGCCACGCAGGGCGAGCGAGACTCGAATCTCCGGAGCCTGCAGTCCGCGGCTGGTGTCAGCGTTCCCAGAGCCCGTGATCGATGCCGCCCAGAAGGTAGATCGCGAACCTGCCCTGGCCGGGGATCTCCATCGGCGGGATGGCTATCTCCGCGCCGACGGCTTTGGCGGCCTCGACGGCGGCTTCGATGTCATCGACGAGCACATACGGGCGCACGACCGGTTCCTCGTCGGCGCGGAGCGGCGCGCGCACGCCGATGCGCCCCCCGCTGCTCAGGCTGGCGGTGCGGGCGTTGCCGAATTCGGGGATCGGGTCGCCGAATTCCACGCCGTGCGCTCCGGCCAGGACATCGCAGGTCTCCTCGACCATGGGCGTGACGATCTCGAGGTACTGCACGGTCATTGCGCGCTCCCCGGCCTGGTTGCGGCCCATCGCGAATTGGCCGCTGGTGAGTGCGAGGACGAAAAGGGCCGACGCCACGCAAAGAGCGATCGTTCGAATCGGTGACCGGATCATGATGCCTTGACCTCCGTAGCAATCTGGATGAGGTTGCCGCAGGTGTCATCGAACACCGCGGCGATCGCCATGCCGTAGTCGACAGGTGGCTGGGTGAATCGCACCCCGAGCGCTTCGAGGCGTTTGTGCTCGGCTTCGACGTCCTGGACGGCAAACGATGTGAAGGGGATGCCGTCCTCGACGAGCGCTTCTTTGAACGGCTTGACCGCCGGGTGCTCGTCGGGCTCGAGGCAGAGCTCCGCGCCGCTCGGGTCTTCGGGAGAGACGAGCGTTATCCATCGGTGCTGGCCCATCGGGATGTCGTGTTTCATCTCGAAGCCCAGCGTCTGGGTGTAGAACCGCAGAGCCTTCTCCTGGTCGTCGACCGGCACGCTCGTGAGGTTGATCCGCATGTGCTTCAGCTCCTCTTCCCGGTTGTAGGCCAACGCCTGGTGATCGCCCTGAGCGGCTCTCCGTTGAACCAGTGGAACTTGTACCTGCCCTCTCGCCGCACCTCGATGAGCCCTGCCGCCTCGAGAATCTCCAGGTGCTGCGAGATCGCCTGGCGCGAAGAGCCGATGCCGTGCTTCATTGTCAGCCGGGCGCAGATCTCGAACAGAGACTGTCCGTCCCTGTCCACCAACTCATCCAGAATCGCCCGCCTGGTCGGGTCGGCGATGGCTCTGTACACGTGGTCCATGGTGCAGCTGGGATGAGCTTATGCAAGCACATACTTGCATGTCAAGCAGGAGCGTTCATCGCCCCGCGAGCCTGGCCAGGTTCTGGCCAAGCACACGGCACACCCGCCAATCTGGGAGCACCGTCGCACCGAGCCCTTCGTAGAACCCGATCGCGCGCTCGTTCCAGTCGAGGACCACCCACTCGAAGCGCCCGCAGCCGCGGTCGACGGCGATCCGGGCGAGGTACGACATCGCGGCCCGCCCGATGCCCTTGCCGCGCTGCTCTGAGGCGATGAACAGGTCCTCGAGATAGAGCGCCCGACGCCCCATCATGCTTGAGAACGAGAAGAACCAGGTGATGTAGCCCGCCGGGGCGCCGCCCGTTTCGATCACCACGGCGCGGGCCGCGGGCTCCGGGCCGAAGAACGCTTCTCGCAGGGAGTCCTCGGTCGCCGCGGACTCCAGCTGCTCGAACGCGGCCATCTCGCCGATGAACGCGAGCAGGACCGGGAGATCACGCTCGCCCGCCGGGCGAAAGACGACCTCGAGACCGTTGACTTCTGTGCGCACGACCGGATCGGGAGGCATCGCGGGTTCCTCGCGGGGCGACGATCGGAGCGCGGCCGCGAACGCGTCCGCACGCCCACGAGGCTACACGGGAGAGCCGTTCCCGTTCGACGCCTGCCGCTCGGCGAGCTGACGCCGGATGTCGTGGCTTCGTTCCTCGTCGAGGTCGTAGCGCCACATCACGGCCATCGCGATCAGCGTGCCGGTGCACGGGAGGAGGATGTACGCCAGGCGCAGGCCGGTGAGCGCTTCTGGGGCCTGCTCGGCCACGGATTCGTCGAAGCCGACGAGCTTCATGATCAGCCCGCCGCCGAGGCCGGCGATCGCGAAGCCGAACTTGACCATCCACCAGTACACCGCCCCGAACGCGCCCTCGCGGCGCGACCCGGTGTTCAGATCATCCAGATCGCACACGTCGGCCGTCATCGACATCATGATCGTGAACAGGCCGCCGATGCCGAACGCGAACAGGGGCAGGGGCAGGAACATGAGCAGCGGCTGGCTCGGGTCGAAGCACCACCAGAAGCTGGCGTACCCGGAGATCGACACCCCCTGCGAGATCAGGAACGCGTTCTTCTTGCCAAACTTCTGCGACAGCAGCGTGACGATGGGGATCACCAGGAAGCACGTCGCCAGCGCGCTGATCGTCCCGAACCAGGTCGGCCAACTCCCCGCGGCGTTCGTGTCGCCGTCGTTCATGTAGTAGACGATGATGAACCAGGAGAATCCGGCGACGGTCATGAACGCGTTGTAGACCAAAAACGTGGCGATGCAGATCTGGCGGAACGGCTTGTTCCGGAGGGTCTGACCGAACCCGCTGACCAGATCTCCGGTGTTCCGCTTCAGGTTCTTGAGCGAGAGATCCTGGAGCGTGTCCGGATCGACCGGCTGCGTTTTGCAAAAGATCGCGGGGACCATCGCCATGAACAGGCACCCGATGCCGACCCAGATCGCGAGGTTGCGTGCGCCCGCAACGGCGTCGGGGTAGATGTCCTGGTCGTAGAGGATCACCCAGAACCACGGAACGATGACCCAGGCCCACTGCCCGATCCACTGGGCGACCGCCATCAGGCGCGTGCGCTCGTGGAAGTCGCTGCACATCTCGTAGCCCATGGCCACGTAGGGCGTCGCGAAGATAGTCAGCCCGAGATAGAACACGAACGCCAGGACGAGGAAGTAGGTGAAGTTGTACTGGAGGCTGTTCTCGGGATCGAGCTGCCACATGAAGATGTACGCGACGCCCGCGATGATCGAACCCACGAAGATGTACGGACGCCGGCGCCCCCAGCGCGACCGTGTGTTGTCCGACACGAACCCCATGACGGGATCGGTCAGCGCGTCGGACAGGCGTGGCAGGAAGAACAGCACACCCCAGAGCAGCGGGTCCATCCCGAGCCCCTGCACCAGCACGACCATGAAGATGCCCAGCGCCGCCGGGAACATCTGGTTGCCCAGCATCCCGACTCCGAACGCGACCTTCTGGATCAACGGGACGCGATCCCGGCTCGGGGCTGCTTCGGGGCTTTCCAAATCGGGCTCCCTGTTCATCGGCGCACCCGTCGGCGGCAGGCGCCAGCGGACGACCGGGTCCTGGCTGGGCTGCTCGATTCCGCTGGCGATGCACGGTCGCTGAGGTGCGGATGCTAGGACTGGGCCGGTGTTTCAACCAGCGGCCCGCTCCGTGTAACGCGCCCCGGCCGGCCTACGCACCCACGATCTCGGCGAGCGACCGGAGCAGGCCGTCGACCTCTTCGGTGGTGTTGTAGTGCACCATGCTGATGCGCACGACGCCGTCATCGACGTCATGGATGTCTCCCCACTCCGCGAGGCGCTCCGCCATTCGTCGCGAATAGAAGTTGCCGTAGCGGACGCCGTACCCCTTCTGGTTGAGCGCGACGGCGATGTCCCTTGACCGCTGGGTCTGGTGCACGAAGCTGATGGTGCTGACACGATCTGAGCCGGACGCGCTTGGAGTGCCGACCAGGCGCACGCCGGGCAGCTGAGCGAGACCGTCGATCGCACGGGACTGGAGTTCAGTCTCCAGAGCCTCGATCACCCCGAAGGCGCGATCGATGACATCCCTCGATGGGGACGCGTGCGGGTCTCCCGCGCCGAGGAACGCGAGATACTCCCAGAATCCAACGAGGCCGGCGCACCCCTCGTGGTTCGCCCCGCCCGGCTCGAAGCGATAGGCGCCCGTCGAGCGCGGGATGAAGTCGTGGTAGGCCGAGGGCAGGCGGTCCATCGCATCGTGCGTGCCGAACAGCGCCCCCATGTGCGGGCCGAAGACCTTGTAGGTCGCGACCTGGTACCAGTCGGCGCCGAGCGTTGCGACGTCGGGCACGCGGTGCGGCGCGTAGGCCACGCCGTCGATGACTGCCTCCGCGCCCGCATCGTGCGCAATCCCGATCGCGCCGGCGACGTCCTCGATCGCACCGAAGATGTTCGACACCTGCGGCACCGCCACGATGCGGGTGCGATCGGTGACCAGCGTGCGCAGGTCCTCGAGACGCATCGAGCGAGATTCGCGATCGAGCTTCCATTCGCGGATCTCGAACCCACGCCGAGAGAGGCGAGCCCAGGGCCCCGCGTTGCTCTCGTGGGCGAGTTCGCTGATCACGATCTGATCCCGCGCGCCGTTTTCCGCCCGCGCGACGCAGTCGGCGAGCACGTTGCACTGAGCCGTCATCGAGCCCCCGAGGATCACGCCGCCGACACCCGCACCGCCGACGAACAACTCCATGAACTCATGCGCCCGGGCGACGGTCTCCGTGCAGCGCTTCGACGTCTCGTAGTCCGCCCCGAGTTGGACGTAGTTGGTCGTCATGTATCTGCTGATCGCATCCGCCACGGTCGCCGGCACCTGCGAGCCGCCGGCGTTGTCGAGGAGCGCCTCGGACGTGGCGGTCAGCGCGGGGAAACGCGCACGGATCTCGCCGATCGACGGGTCGGCCGACTTCGGAGCGATGGACTCTGTCGCGTGGTCGTTCATGGGCGGGATCGTACCGGGGCGGACGAGCGTGCCGTGCGACCCACGGGAGGCGGTACGATCGGTGCGTGGTTGATGCGAGTCGCCAGCACAGAGCGCACGCGGTCGTCCTTCGCCCGATCGTCGAGGCCGACCTGGCGCGCATGTTCGTACTCCAGGGTGATCCGGACTCCAGCGAGATGGCCGCCGTGAACCCGCGCACGCGAGCAGACTTCGATGCCCACTGGGCGGGATCGCTGTCCGACCCCGGCGTCGTGCCCCGCGCTATTCTGGCCGACGGCGAATTCGCGGGCTGGATCGGCTGCTTCAAGTCCGGCGGCGATGACGCCGTTGGCTACTGGATCGCGCGGGATCACTGGGGACGCGGGATCGCGACCCGGGCGCTCGCGCTCATTCTGCAAGAGGTCTCGATCCGTCCCATGCATGCTCAGGTGGCCATGCACAACGGAGCATCCAAGCGAGTGCTGGAGCGCAACGGATTCGTGCTCGAAGGCACCCGGCACTCCGCCGGGGACGCACGCTACCGGGCGTGCGAAGAGGCGCTGTACGTGCTCCGGTGACCGTGCCGATTCCGGGATCCGGGCGTCAGGGCCCCGCGTCGACGAGACCCTTGACCTGCGCGAAGTGCAGCGTGTCAAGGAACTGCTGGAACTTCACAACCTTGCCGCCTGAGATGCGCCATACGTGGACCACCTGCGGATTCTGGGCGCGCCCGGTGGCCTTGCAGGTGCCCCCGTAGCGCCCGAGCATGACGATGGTGTCACCGGCGTCGATCAGTTCGCCGACCTGCACCGAGAACCCGTCGAACTCGTCGGCGCACCGCGCGAAGATGCCCTCGACGACCGCCTGCGGACCAACGTAGGGATTCCCGTCGGCCCAGGGGTTGCTCTCGGCTTCGATCCACTCGATGTCCGGGCTCATGCTCGCGACCACCGCCGGCACATCTCCGGCAGCGAATGCGTCGTACATAGACCGAATCAGTGCGACATTCTCAGTCGACATCGTCATGCCTCCTCGATCAGCGCGCACGAAGAGAGGACCGGAAGATCAGGAGACCCACGCCCCACTGCACATCTCACCTGGTTCCCACCGTCTCTCAGGCAACCTCGTTCGACATCGCGTCGTGCAGGCGCACCGCGGCGTCTTCGCGTCGGCTCGCCAGATCCCCCTTCATGCTCTGGGAGATCGCGTCTTCGATCGCGTGCTTGTGGCTCAAGCGGTATTGCTTGTACTTGCCCGGGAGGCTGAACTGCCAGTCACCGTCGGTAAAGGGCTTCTTCCAGACTGACGCAAGGACAAACATCGACGAGACGTACGCCCTCGCCGCTTTCTTGCCCGATGCCCCGCTCTTGGGCTTGCCGGCGGCCACGAAATTGGCCCGCTTCATGCTGCCCTTATTCGAGCCGTCGTAGAACACAAAGATGTGCGAAGCATCGGACAGATGTGCGCCCAAGGCGTCGGCGCACTGCCGGACGGCGTAGATCGTGTGCTGGCGATCCTCGAGGCCTTCGGGCAGTTGGCTGTCGAGCGAAGCCGCGATCCCGGCGGGATCCTTGAGCATCAGCTTGATGCGCTGGCCGTCGCCCTTCTCCAGGTGCTTCTGCTCCATCTTCACCAACAAAATCGACATTGGAATACCTCCCCAACCAGGACGCCGCGGCCATCGGGGCGTCATCACTGTCGCCCGGCGGACCGAGCCGAGCATCGCGGTGCCGGCCGGGCCTTCGACCGAAAGGCCCGCTCACCAGCGCCGGGAAGCGTCGCCGGGATCGTTGGCCCCGTCAAATCCGCCCTGGTTCCCTCTGGAGAATCAGCCATCGAAAAAGACGATCATTTGTCAACTATCGGCGACCGGGACAGGAACGGGCCCTTCGTTCGTCTGTAACTCCCCAGGATGCCGATGGTCCAGGACGCGCCGATCGGCGGGGCAGGAACGAGACTCTGGAGACATAGCGATGCAACGAACTGAGATTCGTCGTGCGGCGAGGTGCGCGGGTGTGGCGGCCTCCGCCGCGTGTTTGGTGGCCCTCGTGGCCGGTGGCGCCGTCGCCCAGCAGGGCATGCCGCCCGGTGCGATGCCTCCCGGGGCAGCCCCAGGCGGTGCCAAGGCGCCGGAGTGGCCCCCGCTCGAGGGCGTTCTCGACGGTCTCACTCAGGTCGTCTCCACGACCGACGGATCGACCCCGCTCTACGAGCTGCACGCGGATCGCGAGGCCGGTCGCCTGATGGCCGTGCTGCCCCGCAACTACGAGTCGCAGCTCCTGATGATCGCCTGCACGATCACGGGCGGGAACGCCCACGCCGGCGTCATGGGCCCGACTCATTACGCCAAGTGGCGCAAGATCGGGAAGCAGCTCGCGCTGGTGGCCCCGAACTTCTCGGTGCGCACCAACGTCGACAAGCAGTCCAAGGACTCGGTCGAGGGCTTGTACACAGGCCGGGTCATCGCCAGCGTCCCCATCGTCACCATGGCGCCGCAGGGGCGTCCGGTGATCGACATCGGCGCGATGGGCACCCAGCAGGCGGTGAAGTTCTTCGGCACGTCATCGATCTTCGGGCCGTTCGGCCCCTCGGTCGCCGGGCTGAATCCCAAGCTCGCCTCCCTGACCAAGGCCAAGGCCTTCCCCGAGAACATCATCTTTGAGTACGAGGCCCCGGCGGCCGACGGCACGCTCGTTCGCATCGCCTACTCGGTGGGCAAGCTCGAGGGCTCCAAGGGGTTCAAGCCCCGCAAGGCCGACAATCGCGTCGGGTTCTTCTACGACTGGCACCAGGACTTCGGTCGCCAGGCCAACGCCGATGTGATGGACCGCTACATCTCGCGCTGGAACATCGAGAAGGCGGACCCCAAGCTCAAGATGAGCCCGCCCAAGCAGCCCGTGGTCTGGTACATCGAGCACACCACTCCCATCGAGTACCGGCGCTGGGTGCGTGACGGCATCCTCCTCTGGAACTCGTCCTTCGAGAAGGTCGGGATCGTCGGGGCGATGGAGGTCTACCAGCAGGACTCGACGACCGGCGCGCACATGGACCTCGACCCCGAGGACGCCCGGTACAACTTCTTCCGCTGGAACGCGTCCGACCAGGGCTACGCGATCGGCCCGAGCCGCACGAACCCGCTGACGGGCGAGATCCTCGACGCCGACGTGGTGTGGCACCAGGGCCTGACCCGCAGCGTTCGCAACATGCTCGAGGGTCTCAGCGACGACATCGTCGAGCAGGGCTTCGGCCCCGAAGCGATCGCGTTCTTCGAGGAGAACCCGAACTGGGACCCGCGCGTGCGCATGGCCACGCCGGCCCGTCGCGAGCAGATCGAGCGCCGCATCGCCCTCCGGGCAGCGGACGCGACCGAGATGGAGATGACCGAGACCACGCACCCGTGGACCGCCGGCACGCACCTGGCCAACTGCGCGATGTGCAAGATCGGCAACCAGCTCTCGATGGACCTGGCGCTCGCCGACGTGGCACTCATGACCGGACTGCTCCAGACCGAGGCCCCCGACAACCCGGGCGCCACGCTCGACGGCATGCCCGAAGAGTTCATGGGACCGATGATCCGGTACATCGCTGCGCACGAGGTCGGCCACTGCATCGGGCTGCAGCACAACATGGCCGCCTCCAGCATCCGCACCCTGAAGGAGATCAACACCCCGGGCTTTGAGGGCCCGACCGTTGGCTCCGTGATGGACTACGTCGCGGTGAACATCAACTACGAACTGGGCGAAGTCCAGGGCCCCTACGCCACGCCGGTCGTGGGCCCGTACGACGACTGGGCGGTTGCCTACGGCTACGGCCCCGAAGACCAGCTCGAGGAGGTGCTCAAGCGCGTCAGCGAGCCGGACTGCATCTTCATCAGCCAGCCGGCGATCGGCATCGGCTCGGACCCGCGGAACATGACCTGGGAGATGGGCGCCGACAACCTCGTTTGGGCCGAGTCTCGCCTCGGCCTCGTGCAGGACCTCCGCTCCAAGCTGATCGAGACCATCGTCGACGAGGGCGAGCCCTGGTCCGAGGTCCGGCGCCGCTACCAGCAGCTGCTCGGCACCCACATCACGGCGCTCTTCGTCGCCTCACGCTGGATCGGCAGCACCTACACCAACAACGACTACAAGGGCGATCCCGGTGATCGCGCTCCGCTCGAGGATGTGCCGGCCGACAAGCAGCGCGAAGCGCTGAACCTGATCATGGCCAACGCCTTCGAGGACGAGGCATTCGGGCTCACCCCCGAGCTGATCCGGCACATGGGCAAGGAGTACTGGTTCGACCCCGCGGGCTTCAACGAGCTGATCCAGGATCCCAGCCTGACGGTGCACGACATGGTCGGCGGCATCCAGGCCGCGGCGATGACCTTCGTGATGAACCCGACCACCCTGCGGCGCGTGTACGACAACGAGTACCGCACCAACGGCACGAAGGACGCGTTCACGCTTGCCGAGCTCGTCTCCAGCGTCACGAGCAACGTGTGGCGCGAGCTCAACGACGGCGGCAATGGATCGTTCTCCGCCGCCGAGCCGATGTGCTCGAGCTTCCGGCGGAACCTCCAGCGCGAGCACGTGGCTCGTCTGGTCGACCTCGCTCTGCTGACCGATGAGACCAGCCCATCGCTTCGCACGATCGGGACGCTCGCCGTGCAGGAACTGGAGAAGATTGACGGCATGGCCGAGAGCGCTCAGGGCCGCAACCCCGATCCGTACACCGGCGCCCACCTGAGCGACGTGCGCCGGCGTATCGCCAAGGCGATGGACGCCCAGGTCGTCCTGAGCAACTGATCCCCGCACATCCTGACTCGAGATAGCCACGCGGCCGGATGCTCCTAGCGGAGTTCCGGCCGCGTTTTTCGATTGAGGATGATCCGGGCGCTGACCCCCGAGGTCGCAGCTATTGCGACGCGGCCGCGAGGCGCGCGATCTCCTGCGCGCCGTCCCATGTGAGCCCGTCGCTCATCCACTCCACGTTGCCTGCCTCATCCACGAGGATGAACCTGGTGGGATGGTCGATGTTGGCCATCTGCCCGCCGCTGCCGTCTTTCAGAGGGATGAGGTCGGCCTCGTTCGTCTCCAGGCCGAGCTTGAGCGACGCGGCGACGTCGCGGATGACCCCGGGATCCCCGGTCAGGAACCGCCAACGGGTCTGATCGACGCCGAGCTTGTCGAGGTATGCGCTGAGGGCCTCGGGCGTGTCGTGCTCCGGATCGACGCTGATGGTGACGATCTGCACGCCGCTCGGCAGTGGCTCCGCCTGCAGACGCACCAGATGGCTGTGCATCAGCGGGCACACCAGCGGGCAGTTCGTGAAGCTGAACGCGAGGATGGTCCGCTTCCCGTCGAACACGCTGTTGGACACGGGCTCCGCATCCTGATCGACGAGCCCGAACGGCGCGATCGTCAGCGAGCCATAGAAAGACCGCATCTGTGCCTCGGTCTCGGCGTCAAGCCCCGGGGAAATGACCGGCGCGGTCGTGCCCGCGCGCGACAGGAACCACCCCCCCGCTGCCACGACGCTGATCGCGAGCACGGCAACCACGAGAATGGGGACGATGGGGAAGGGTCTGGTTTCGCTGTCCATGCGCTATTCTCCCGCGCTGGCGCCGGGAATCGAGCGTCCTCTGCCAATTGTCAGCGCGGCCGCTCCGCAGCAGACCAGCGCGAACGCCGCAGAACCCGCCCAGTGGAGCATGCCGGCCTCGCCGAGCCCGAGCGACGCCCCCAGCGTCTGCGTGGACCAGTGGAGCGGGTTGAGCTTGACCACCGTCGCGAGCCAGGGCGTCGCACCATCGACGGGGAACATCGCCCCGCTCAGGAGCCACATGGGCATGAGCACGCCGTTCATCACGCCGTGGAACCCGGCGGTGCTGTTGATCCACCAGGCGAGCGCGAGACCGAGGGCGATCACTGCGCTCGTCGTCAGCCCGATCGAGACGAACGCCATGGCGTACCCGCCGGCGCTGGGTTTCAGCCCCACGAGGGGCGCGGCGAACACGAGCACCCCGGCCTGGATGGCCGTGACTGCGCCGCCGCCGGCGATCTTCCCGGCGACGATCGCCCACGAGGGGCACGGGCTCACGAGGACGGCCTGAAGGAAGCCCGCCTGGCGGTCCTGTATCAGCGACATGGAGGCGACGATCGTGCCGAAGACGATGACGGCCGTGATGATCCCGGGGAGGATCGCCGCCGCGTAGCTGATGCTGGAGTTGGCGTCGCCCCGCGGATCGGAAAACGAGTCGGCGAGCCCCGCGCCGGCGAGCACCCACACGATCAGCGGGAGCGCGAGCGCCGTGAGCAGGCGCGTGGGCTGGCGAGAGAGCCTGAGCATCTCGCGGGAGGTGAGCGCGGCGGCGGAGCGGGTCGCGCTCATGGGCGATCTCCGTTCTGGCTCGAACCCGCCAACGCTGAATACACCTCGCCGAGGGTCGGTGGTCCCACCGACACGTGAACCCCGCGCTCGATGAGCGCAGCGCACGCACGCTCGACATCAGCGCTGCTGCCGGTGGCGATCGCGCCTTCCGAGTCGCTGCGCACGTCGAGGCCCGCGCCGTCGAGGTGCGTCGCGTGTTCGTGCGAGACCCGCATGACCCGGTCTCCCATCCCCTCGCGCAGAGCCTTGGGAGTGTCGTCGGCGACGACCCGGCCCTCGCACAACATGAGGACCCGATCGGCTCGCTCGGCCTCGTCCATCAGGTGGGTGGTCATCACGATGGCCAGCTGCGGATGGGCGCGGCGCATCTGGTCGAGGAGTCCGAGGAACGACGCTCTGGCGTCGTGATCGAGGCCGGTGGTCGGCTCGTCGAGCAGCAGGAGGCTGGGGCGGGTCACGAGCGCGCGCGCCAGGTCTGCGCGTCGGAGCAAGCCGCCCGACAGACGCCCCGCGCGCTCGCGGAAGCGATCGGCGATGCCCATCAGCTGCGCCACGGTGAACGCGCGCTCGGCCGCCTCTTTGGCATCGAGCCCGGCCAGCGCGCCCTGCAGTTCGAGGTTCTCGCGAACCGTCAACAGGGAATCGAGGGCGGGCGCCTGAAAGACGACGCCGAGGCCGGCGCGAGCGTTCTTGCGACCGCTCGACGCGGGATCGTGCCCGAGCACGCTGACGGTGCCCCGCGTCGGGGAATCGAGCGTCGCCGCGAGGCGCATCAGCGTGGACTTGCCCGAGCCGTTCGGGCCGAGCAGCGCAGCGAACTCACCGGGGCGGATGGACAGGCTGACCCCCGCCAGCGCGGTTCGCCGGGACCCGCGATGGGCATAGGTCCGCTCGACATCGTCGAAGCGCAGCGCCAAGGGAGCGCCGGTGTTCATCCGAGGCCGATGAGCGCCGCATCGCCGACCATCGCGAAGAGGACCAGCGGCAGATACATGATCGAGCCCAGGAACAGGCGCATTGCGCTGGAGTCCGAGCGCTCGCGCACGAGCCTCACGCTCACCCACAGCAGGTACAGCCCGCCTGCAAGTGCCACGATCAGGTAGATCAGCCCCAGCCTGCCCGGCATCACCAAGATCGGCAGCAGGCTCAACGGGACGAGCGCAACCGACCAGATCAGCGCCGTCCACGCCGTGCGGGAGCCCTCGGGGTCGATCGAAGGGAGCACCCGGTACCCGCCGCGCTCGTAGTCTTCTCGGTACTTCCACGCCAGCGCCAGGAAGTGCGGCACCTGCCAGACGAACATGATGGCGACGAGAGCCCAGCCGCCGGCCTGATCGATGCTGGCCAGCGGCCCGGTCGACGCGGCGCACCACCCGATGAGCGGCGGCAGCGCGCCGGGGAACGCGCCCACGATCGTGGCCAGCGGCGTCACCGGCTTCAGCGGCGTGTACACCAGCACGTAGCTCAGGATCGTGACGAGCGACACCAGGGCCGCCACCGGATTGGTTCCGAGCCACAGCACCGTGACACCGAGGACCGACAGCACCGATCCGATGATCCAGCCGTGAGCGACCGAGAGACGCCCGGACGGAATCGGGCGGGCCTCGGTGCGATGCATGGCGGCGTCGCGGCGCGACTCCATCGCCATGTTCAGCGCGTTGGCGCCGGCCGCCGACAGCGCCGTCCCGACGAGACACGCCAGGGCGAGCCACACCAGCGTCCATGGATCCCACGTTGAGCCGAGCGCGACCAGCGAGAAGCCCACGATGGTGGTCACCAGCACCATCTTCACGATGCCCGGCTTCGAAGACTCAACGGTGGAGTTGAGGAGCGAGCCGAGACCTGACGGCGCTGCGACAGCGTGCGGAGCTTCCGACGATGTGGGCGTCGAGACCTGGGTCATGGGCGCGGGCCGTCCTGCCGGGCAGGAATCATTCCTGCCGGGCCGGAGTGATCATAGCGGCCCCGTGGAGGCGCAGCACCACCCGCTCTCCGTCTGCTCAGCACAGGACCGGGGTCAACCGCAGAGGCGCTGCCAATCCTCGAGCACCCGGGTGAAATCTGCGAACCCGACGACGCCGTCGCCGTCCGCGTCGCCGGCTCCGGTCCCGCTGCCGTAGTCGGCGCCCCAGTTCTGAAGGATGCTGCTGATGTCGGAGAAGTCGACCACGCCGTCGCCGTTGGCGTCTCCGGGGCAGAACGCCGGAGTCAGGCAGCCGACACCCGATGCGTACGAGCTGATCGAACCCCTCGAGCGTCCGCCGAAGGCCTGGGTGTTGCCCGAGCATGCGCCGATCGCCGAGCACATGATGCTGCAATCGCTGTCGCCGTTGCAGTGGCGCGCGCTCCAGTTGTGCCCCAGTTCGTGCGCGATGATGCCGGTTTGCCAGTTGAGACGGGTCGTCGTGTAGAGCGGACGGGAGAGGCTGTACGACGAATTCGATCGGCAGATGGTCCCGATGAGCGCGTAGCCGATCACGCCGCCGGACAACGCGTTGCCCGTGAGCAGATGGGCGCCATCACGACGGATGTCCGAGTGATTCGAGTTCCACTCGTAGCGGAACTGGTTCAGGAGCCCGGAGTAGTCGGTGGTCGTGTACGGGTCGTTCGGATTCGTTCGGATGATGACCGCGGAGATACGGTGCGAAAGCCCGACGTCCCGCTCGTACGCGGTGTTCACCAGGTTGATCCACGTGGCGATCTGATCGGTCACCGCAGAGGTGGACGATCCCAGGAGCTGGTAGAGCTCGTAGTCCACATCGAAGGCGATCTCGGCTTCGAGTATCGAGTCGGCCGTTGCGCCGCCCGGCTCGTCGGACGCAGCACGCTGCGGCTCGGACGCTTCGAAAAACTCCCGGGCCGCGCGGTGCAGTGGAACCGCGGGAAGGTCCGCGTCGTCGTCGACGGGTCGGGCTGCGCACGAGCCGTCCACCGGACGAGCATCGCCGGGCCGGTACAGCGCGTAGTCACCCGGGACGGCCCCGGTCGGCTCGAAGAACACCTGCTCGCCGTTCTCGAGAACAACGACGCCCTGCATCCCGGCGTCCGTCCTGCTCACCGCTCCCGTGATGCCCGGGCGACCGCGGACGGATGCGATGAAGTGCCCGCGGGGGTCCGGCCATCGGTCTTCGAACATGCCGTTGCCGTGATCGAAGCGCACGAGCGCATCCTGGGTCCAGATCTGCGCAGGGCTCAGTTCCAGACGGAACCACTCATCGCCGATCGGCACGTCGAGATACTCGAGCCCGCTGCCGAGGGCCTCGCGGCTCTCGAGTCGGACGATCTGCGCGCGATCGAGGCCGAGCTCGTCGAGGGTGGCCCTGAAGGCCTGCTGCTGAACATCCTGCGGCGCAGCGACGGCGTGCGCCGCGAGCGCGTAGACGAACGTTGCATTCATTGTGTACACCCGTTTCCCGAGAGTTTGTGCTCTGGTCTACTCCGTTTTCATCGGCCCTCGGGGGGCCGGTTGGAAAGGCCCGCGCATCCGGCGCGGCCCCAGACGGCGCTCCTCCGCCGCGCTGGACCGGATGATTCGCTCATGCCCCCGAACCGGATCGGCCCGAGCCCCGAGAACCACCTGTGATGGGGGGAACCCACGGGCGGCGCGCACTCCTCGCAGATTGCGCAAACCGCGCATTTTGACTCTTGCTCGCATCGAAAACCGCGCTGACGGCGTGCGGGACCCCATCAGCGCACACAGAGCCGCTCGAAAAGAAATCCGCCCGGGCGTTTCGGAAAGGGATCGGAACCGATGACCCGGGGCCGGCTCGCGGGCGAATCCGAGCGCGGGACGCCCGGTTGACACAGCGCGCCCGCCCGCTGAGTCTTCGCCTCCTCATGGCCCGCTCCGACGCATCCCGACCGCCCGCCGACGACCCGTCATCGCATCACGGCGTTCGGACGTTCGAAGGGCTCGTCATCGTGTCGCTCACGCTGGTTGGCTGGTCCAGCATCCCGCTGTTTCTCAGGCACTTCGCGGAGGACATCGACCCCTGGACGAGCAACGGCTGGCGCTACGGGTTCGCGGCGCTCATCTGGGCTCCGGTGGTCATCGTCGGCGGCCTCAGGCGACGCCTCCCCGAGGGGCTGTGGCGCCGCGCAGTCGTGCCGAGCGTGATCAACAGCATCGGGCAGGTCTGCTTCACCAGCGCGCACTACCTGATCGAACCGGGGCTGCTGACATTCGGCCTGCGCTCGCAGATCCTGTTTGTCTCAGTGGGCGCGTATCTGATGTTCGAGTCCGAGCGCCGGGTCGTGCGATCCCCCGGCTACCTGATCGGGGCACTGATGGTCGTGGTGGGCACGATCGGGACGGTCTCTTTGGAAGAGGGAGCCCTGGACGGCGCAAAGCTGGCGGGGGTGGGCCTCGCGATCGCCAGCGGGCTGTTCTTTGCGATGTACGCCCTCGCGGTGCGCAAGCACATGCACGGCGTGAACCCGATCGTGGCGTTCAGCGCGATCAGCCAGTACACGGCGGCGAGCCAGATCACTCTGATGGTGGCCCTGGGGGCTTCCGGCGGGCTCGGTGCGCTGGCGCTCGCTGGCCAGCCTGTGGTCGAAGGGCCGGTCCTCGCGGGATTCCTCAACGACCAGTTCGTGCTGCTGCTGCTCTCAGCGGTGATCGGGATCGCTCTCGGGCACGTGGGCTACTACGCGGCGATCGGGCGCCTCGGTGTCGCGGTGTCCAGCGGGGTCATCCAGTTGCAGCCTTTCTTGGTCCTGGCCGGATCCGCGGCGCTGTTCGGCGAGCGGATGACGGCGCTCCAGGTCGCCAGCGGGACGCTGGCGGTCGCGGGCGCCGGGCTGATGCTATTCGTCCAGCACCGCCTCAATCGGCGCGATGAGATCTCGGTGACGGCGATGCCGACAGCCGTCACGGACGGGGCCGGGCCGGATGACCCTGATCCGGTCCGAGAACGCGCCGAAGAAAAGGACGTTTGAACGAGCGATGACCGACCGGCAGGGAATCCCCGGAATCTGTGACGAGGGGCACGGCGCACGTCCGATTCTGAGCCTGCCGGCGGCCCGAAGTTGAGAACTCGGCGATTTGGGCGGTCTGCGCTGGCCTCCTGCGCGCTTGGAGGTAGGTTTGTAAGGAGCGCCTCATCGCACGGAGCGGTCGCTGCGTCGTGGCGGGATGCGAGACAAGGGAGACAACCGATGCGCATTTTGAGAACGGGGTTTTTGTGGGGGATCGTGGCTGCAGGCGCCGCGGCCCAGGGGGTGGAACCGGAGACGTACACCGTCCAGCCGACCGAGCAGGTCCGCGTGACGTTCGACGAGATCGCTGAGTATTTCTCGGCCCAGGTCGGACCGCGTGCGATCCCGTCGGCCCGGTTCAACGCCGTGGCTCCGCGCGGCGGCGAATTCGCCGGCGCCGCGGGTATGGACGTGCAGGTGCCGCCCGCCGTCAACATGGAGGCATTCGAAGCCAAGGGCGACCGAGGCATCGCGTGCGCCGGCCTTCCGAACACGGCTATCACCGATTCGTTCCTCGGCGGCGCCGACAGCAACACGTCGATCCCGCCGGACACCACCGGCGCCGTGGGCCCGAACCACGTGCTGACCGCGCTGAACACCGACATCGTGATCCGCGACAAGAACGGCGTGCTGGCTGCTCCGATCGTGTCGCTGGACTCGTTCTTCGGCCTCCCGCTGCCCGGGAACAACCCGTTTGACCCGCGCGTGCACTACGACCATGACGCCGATCGCTGGGTGATCATGGCGACGTCGAATCCCCAGTCGGTCAACTCCAACCTCGTCTACGCCTGGAGCGATACCGACGATCCGACGCTCGGCTGGACGTTCGTGCAGATCTCGGCGGACCCGGGGAACACAACCTGGGCCGACTTCCCGGGATTCGGATTCAATGAGCGCTGGTGGGTCTTCACGGCCAACCAGTTCACCTTCCCCGGCAACTTCAGCGGTGCCAAGATGTGGGTCATCGACAAGGTCGCGGCCCTGGCCGGCGGCGCGTTCGCCACGACCGTCTTCAACGTCGGCTTTGACAACGTCGGCGGAGCCTTCGGCTTCTCGCTCCAGCCCGCGGTCGACTACGACCTCGCGGGCGGCTCGCTGTTCATCATGGACCACGCCGGGTTCACGGCTGGCGGCGGCTCCGTCAACCTGCTGCGCCTGACCCGTCTCGACGGCACCGGCCCGGCGCCGCTCTGGAGCCCGGTGCTCGGCGGGCCGTTCAACCCGGCAGCGCTGTTCGCCGTGCCCCCGAACTTCAGCTTCACCGGCCCGGAGGCGGGCCAGGCGGGTTCCGGCGCGACGGTGTTCACCAACGATGCGCGCCTCGGCTCATCCGTGAAGCAGCGCAACGGCACGATCTGGGCAACCCACTCGGGCGGTCTCCCCGCCGGTGCACCGAACCGCGTTTCGGTGTTCTGGTACGAGATCACGCCGAACCTGGCGGCGCCCGTCGTGCAGAGCGGTGTGATCGACGGAGCTCCGACCACCCACCGGTTCTTCCCGAGCATCGCCGTCAACTGCGCCGAGGACGTGCTCCTCGGATACTCGTACGCTGACCTCGGCAACTTCTTCAGTTCTGCCTCGGTCGGCCGCATCGGCGCGAACCCTCCGGGCTTCATGACCGGTCAGTCGATCTACAAGGCCGGCGAGGACGTGTACGAGAAGTTCTTCTCGACGTCCGGCGGCATCCCGAACCGTCGATGGGGCGACTACAGCGAGGCGTGCGTGGATCCGACCGACGACGTCTCCCTGTGGACCATCCAGGAGTACGCCGAAACCGACGTCGGGCCGAACCAGACCGACGACCGCTGGGGCACCCAGTGGGGCGCCGTGAAGGCTCCGGCTCCGGCGTGCTGCGTCGGCAACGCCACGAAGGATCCCGGCGGGTCTGTCGACTTCGGCGACATCACCGCCATCCTCAGCAACTTCGGCAACGACTATGGTGCCGGCAACACCGGACAGGGCGACGCGAACTGCGACAGCGTCGTCAACTTCGGTGACGTCACCGACACCCTGTCGAACTGGCTGAACGTCTGCCCGTAATCAATCGATCACGGCCCCGCGTCAGCGGGCGTCGTGAGCTCGACGAATCGCCGCCTGCGGATCCGCTCATTTCCGAGCTGTCCGCAGGCGGCCATCGTTTTGCGCCCCTTGGTCTTCCGGAGCTTGCAGAACTGCCCGCGCGACTCGAGGCGCCCGAGGAACTCCCAGCAGGCCTGCTCCGTCGGCGCCGGCCAGGGTGAGTCCCTGCGCGGGTTGTAGGGGATGACGTTTACGCAGCAACGGACGTGGCGGACGAGTGCGGCGAGCTCGTCGGCGTGCTCCGGAGCGTCGTTGACCCCCGGGATCAGGACGTACTCGACGCAGATCGCCGAGCCGCTGCGCAAGGGCCAGCCCTCGAGCACCGGCACGAGGTCGCCCAGGGGCATCGCGCGATTGATGGGCATGATGCGGGAGCGGATCTCGTCGTTCGGCGCGTTGACCGACACCGCAAGACCCAGTTGCTTCCACCCGGGGCGCGACATCTGCTCGCGGAGCAGTTCCAGGCCGTCGATCCGCCCCACCGTCGAGACGGTGATCCGGCGCATCGCCACGCTGGGGCCCCGGTGGTCCGTCAGAATCTCGATGGCCCCGATCACGGACTCTGGGTTGTCCAGCGGCTCGCCCATGCCCATGAAGACGATGTTGCTGATGCGCTCGCCCAGAGTGTGGGTGGCGCACCACCACTGCGACACGATCTCGGCGGGGGAGAGGTTGCGCATCAGCCCCATCTGCGCCGTCTCGCAGAACTCGCACCCCATCGCGCACCCAACCTGCGATGAGACGCACAGCGTGCGGCTGGGCCCCGTCCGATGGCGCATCGGGATGATGACCGACTCTGTTTCCAGCTCCGACGCGCCATCAATGCCCGGAACGGACAGGCAGAACTTCCGGACCTCGCCGGCTTCGCTGCCGGTCTCGAGCACCTTCGTCGGGCGCGCAGGGCGATCGAATCCAGAGTGATCACCGTCGCGGAAAAAGGCCGCGTACCGAGCGAGCCCGGCGTCTCGCGGCCGCAGGCCCAGGCGTCGCCAGGACTCCTCGAATGCAGCCGCGCCCACATCCAGCGGGGAGGGGAGTTCGGGATGAAGGCGAACGCTCGACACGGGAGAACAGTATTGGCTCCAGAAGCCACCCACGTCGAGTCAGGGCGGCCTGACCAAACGGAAGCTAGTCTCGTCAGCCAGCAGAGGAGCGCCGCCCTGAGCATCGAGCAGCAGATCCCCGTCTCCAGCCGCGACGCTGCATCCGGCCCGGAACCGACACCGCTCGACGCGATCGAGAGCCCGGAGGAGCGGCGGATCGTCGAGTCCATGCGCCGGGTCACCCCCGGGGCTGATCCGGTGGCCCGCCTCCCGGACGTCCCCCCTTCGCGCGTCCCCCGGCACATCGCGATCATCATGGACGGCAACGGCAGATGGGCCCGCCAACGCGGCTTCGCCCGCATGATGGGCCATCGTGCCGGCGCTGGGTCCGTTCGCACGACGCTCGAGGAGTGCGCGCGTCTGGGCGTCGAGTTCCTCACCCTCTACTCGTTCAGCATGGAGAACTGGAAGCGCCCGCAGGACGAGGTGGGTCAACTGATGTCGCTATACCTGGAGTACATGGGCGGCGAGCGCGAAGAACTCGTGCGACGCAACGTGCAATTCCGCCAGATCGGACGGAGGGACGGCATGCCCGAATCGACGCTCCGAGCGCTCGACTCGACGCTCGAAGCGACAGCGGGATGCACCGGGATCACGCTGTGCTTGGCCGTGAATTACGGAGCCCGGGCGGAGATCACCGATGCAGTCCGCGAGATCGCTCGGAGCGTGGCCGACGGATCCGTCTCGCCAGACGAGATCGATGAGTCGCTGGTCGCCGGGCACCTCTACACCGACGGGATGCCCGATCCCGACCTGCTGATCCGGACGGCGGGCGAGATGCGCATCAGCAACTACCTGCTGTGGCAGATCAGCTACTCCGAACTCGTCGTCACTGACGTCCTCTGGCCGGACTTCGGGGTCGAGACCCTGCACGACGCGATCCGCACGTACGCATCAAGGGAACGCCGCTTCGGCGGTCTCGGTGATGCGTCGGGCGACGGCGAGTAGGCCGAATCGCTAGGCTTCGCCCGTGCTCAAGCACCGCCTGACCTTTGGGCCGATCCTGATCGGCGCGCTCCTGGGAATCGCCTGGCTGGAGTCTCTCGCGCGGGATGCTTCGGGCTCTGGCGGATTGGTCCTGGGCCCGCTGCTCGGCGTGGTGCTCGTGCTGGCGACCCGAGAGCTGGTGCTGCTGCTCCGGTCTCACGGCACACGGCTCGTTCACTGGCTTTCCTGTGCGTGCGTGCTTGTGGGCGCGGGCGCGGTGGGGCTCGCCGCTCCGGAGTGGCGAGGCGTCTCCGCGGGAACGCTCGTCGCGAGCGCGGCCGTCGTGGTCGTCATGGCGTCGCTGGTCGCGTACTCGTGGGGCGCGAGAACCGACGGCGTGACGTCTTCGGTCAGCGCGACGCTGCTCCTTTTCGCGTATCCGGGTGTGCTGGGCGGTTTCGGGCTGCTGCTGGTCCGTGAGCACTCGGTCTGGGTCGTGGTGTACGTGCTCCTGCTGACGAAGCTGTGCGACATCGGCGCGTATTTCACCGGCACCTCGATCGGCAGGCACAAGCTCATCCCGTGGCTGAGCCCGGGCAAGACCTGGGAGGGGCTCGCCGGAGGTCTGGCGACTTCGGCGATCGCCGGAGCCCTCGGGGCGGGCATCCTCGGGGCCTCGCCCGCGACTGGCGCGGCCCTCGGGGCCGTGTTCGGGCTGGTCGGTCAGGGCGGGGATCTCGTCGCGAGCCTGCTGAAGCGGGACGCCGAGGTGAAGGACTTCGCCCGGACGCTCCCGGGCTTCGGGGGCATTATGGACGTCGCCGACAGCCCACTGCTGGTCGCGCCGGTCGCTTTCTGGCTTCTGCATCTCGTCGGGCAGGTTGGCGCGGACACGGCCGGCATTGGGTGATAGACTCCATCTTGGATCATCAGTTGGAGGCCGGATGGGCGCAACGCAGAAGCTCCTTGCTCTCTATCGAGTGGACAAACAACTCCGCGGGCTCAAAGGACGCCTCCGCGGCGCCGAGGCGTACCTGAAGCAGCAGGACTCGCAGCTCGACGCGATCGGCGCCGACCGCACCGCGCTCCGCGACCAGATCATGCATCTGGAAGCCCAGGAGCAGAACGACGAGAACGAGTCGAAGGGCATCGATGAGCGGATCGTCACGCTTCGCGAGCGGATGAATAACGCGCAGACCAGCAAGGAGCACAGCGCGCTCCTGACAGAGGTCAACACGCTCAAAGCCGACAAGGGCCTGATCGAAGAGCGCGCCATCGAAACGCTGGAGAAGCTCGACGGGCTCCGTGCCCAACTCGGCGAACTCGATTCACAGGAATCGGAGCGCAAGAGCGTCCGCGAGGTCGCGATCAAGGACCGCGACCAGACGCAGGCCGAGATCAAGGAGCGCCTCGACGAGCTCGAGGCCGAACGGGCCAAGGTGATCGTGGACGTCCCCCCCGCCGCCCTGGAGGTCTACCAGGAGCGGCTCGACTTCGGGGTCGAGGATGTCATGGCTCCGATCGAGGAGCAGAGCCGCCGCAACCTCGACTACACGTGCGGCTCGTGCTTCACGCACCTTCCCATCGAGCAGGTGAGCATCCTGCTCAAGCGTGGCGACATCACGCGTTGCCCGTCGTGCGAAGCGATCCTCTACATCGAAGAGGATCTCCGCGACGACATCACGACGGCTAACGAGAAGAAGCGCAAGCGCGCCGAAGCCGCGAACCAGTCGTAGACCGCTCCAGAATCTTCGGGGCTACTCGTTGGCGAGCACGCTCAACTGCACATACGCGGTGTAGCGCGCCCCCCCGCCTTTCGCTGCGCCAAGCGGAGCAGCCCAGGTCAGATCGATCCGCTCGTCAGCGACGGTGGCGCCGGAATCGATCAGGCGACGCCGGGCGGCCTCGATCGCGTCGCGCCGAGCGGACCGGAGGTCATGGCCGAGCGCTTCTGCGCACGCGTGGAGCCGGCCGTCCTGGCTGCGGATGTCGCTGAACCACCACGCCGGGCGGCCGTCCGGTCCGGCGGTGCCCGAGCCCGACGAGAAAGGACCGGAGCGCACCGTGCTGCGGGGCTCGTCGCCGCCCCGCTCACCAAGAGGGACTTCGATCGGTGCCGCGGGCCCCGCGAGCGTCGCGCCTCGCTGAGGCGCCGCCGTTCCCGAGGATCCGCCGGGCGCCGGCTCTCCTGAAGGACCTGCCTCCACCTGCAGAGTCTCCGACCCGGAGGGGTCGGCGGATGTCAGAGGCTCGGCGTCGTCCCGGGCGCCTCCGCCGCCGCACGCGCCCGCGATGGCTCCGGCTCCGGAGAGGGCCGCCGCAGCTAGCCAGTCTCGTTGGGTTCGGTTCATCGCACCTCGAACAGCTTGCGCTGGTCCTTGACGTCTCGCACGCGCTCGTTGAGCGACTCGAGCTGTCGCATCAGGTCGCCCACATTCCGGAACTCGTAGTACTCGCTTGCGAATCTGACGTACGCGATCTCATCGAGATCCCGGAGCTTCTCAGCGACGAGTTCGCCGATGGCTCGGGACTCGACTTCGCGGTCGTAGGTGCGGTGGATCACATCCTCGACCTCGTCGACAACTGCGACCTTGTCGTCCTCCGGGATGGGGCGCTTGCCGCAGGCCGAGACGATGCCGCGCATGATGTTGTCGCGGCTGAACGCCACACGCGAGCCGTCTTTCTTGATGACGGTCAGACGCCCGGTCTCCTCGATTCGCTCGTAGGTCGTGAAGCGCTTCCCGCAGTCGAGACACTGCCGGCGACGGCGGATCACCCGGCCCCCTTCGCTGGATCGGCTGTCGATGACCCGGTCTCGATCGGCTTTGCAGAAGGGGCAGATCATGGGGCGTGTCCGCTCGCGTCGGGACGGCTCGTGCCCCCTGCCCCGCCGGTACGACAATCCGTTGGGGGTTCGGCGAGTGCGCTTACGCCATATGGTGCACCGCGGGACGCGGGACGTCAAAGACCTGCCTTGTCGGCTCCGCTGGGCAGGGATAGGCTGGCGCGTCTGCCAGTTCGAACGATCTCCCCCACTCTCCGGCCTCGAGCCGGCCCGCGACCCGGAAGCCCGCCATGCCCCGCATCACCCTGCCGGACGGCAGCGTCAAAGAATTCGACTCGCCCGTGAGCGCTCTCGAGGTGGCCCGGTCCATCGGGCCAGGGCTCGCCAAGGCGGCGCTGGGCTGCAGGGTGGACGGGGAACTCAGCGATCTGTCCAGGGTGCTCGCGACCGATTGCGAGCTCGCGATCGTGACCGAGCGCAGGCGCGACAAGACGCTCGACCCGGACGGCCTCAGCATGCTCCGCCATTCCGCCGCCCATGTCATGGCCGAGGCGATCCAGCGGATCGTGCCCGGCGCGCAGCTCGTCTACGGCCCTCCGGTGGACAGCGGGTTCTACTACGACATCGCGTTCCCCGAAGACCGGCCCCTCCGGGAGGGCGACTTCGAGGCGATCGAGAAGGAGATGCACTCCATCATCGCCGAGGACCGCGCGTTCACGCGGTACGAACTCGCTTCCGACGAGGGGATGGCCAAGCTGAACCAGGAGGGGAGCAAGTACAAGATCGACAACGCCGAGCGGGCGATCGAAGCCGCCGGAGCGAACGGCGACGGTGCATCGCTCTCCTTCTACGCCACCGGGGAACCCGGCAAGAACTGGGAGGACCTCTGCAGAGGACCCCACATCCCGAGCACAGGGCGTATCGGTGCCGCGAAGGTGATGAGCCTCGCCTCGAGCTACTGGCACGGCGACGAGAACTCGGACCGCTTGACCCGCGTCTACGGGACCGCGTTCCCTTCGAAGAAGGATCTCGATGCCCACCTCGACCAGCTCGAGCAGGCCCGGGCGCGTGACCATCGCGTCATCGGCAAGAAGCTCGGGCTGTTCCACATCGACGACACCGTCGGCCAGGGGCTGATCCTCTGGACACCCAAGGGCGCGGTGATCCGCAAGGAGCTCCAGGACTTCATCGGGGCCGAGCTGCGCCGGCAGGGCTACCACGACGTGTTCTGCCCGCACATCGGCAAGCTCGACCTCTACAAGACGAGCGGCCACTTCCCCTACTACGCCGACAGCCAGTACCCGCCGGTCGTCGATCGAGGGATGCTCGCCGAGATGGCCAGCGAGGGGTGCTCATGCGGGGATCTCTCGAACCGGATGAGCGCTGGCGACATCGAGGGCTACTTGCTCAAGCCGATGAACTGCCCGCACCACATCAAGATCTTCGACAGCCAGCCCCGCTCGTACCGCGACCTGCCGGTCCGCCTCAGCGAGTTCGGCACTGTGTACCGCTGGGAGCAGTCCGGAGAGCTCAGCGGCATGACCCGCGTCCGGTGCTTCACCGTCGATGATGCCCACCTGTTCTGTCGCGAGGATCAGGTCGCCGACGAGGTCCGGGGCTGCCTCAGCCTCGTGAAGATCGCGTTCGAGACGCTCGGTCTCGAGGACTTCCGGGTGCGCGTCGGGCTCCGCGATCCGGACTCGACGAAATACGTCGGCGATCCCGGCGTGTGGGACAAGGCGGAAGAGGCCTGCCGGGCAGCGGCCGCGAGCCTCGGGGTGCCGTTCAGCGAGGAGCCCGGCGAAGCCGCGTTCTACGGGCCCAAGATCGACTTCATCGTGAAGGACGTGATCGGGCGCGAATGGCAGCTCGGCACGGTGCAGGTCGACTACAACCTTCCCGAGCGATTCGATCTGAGCTACGTGGGCGCCGACAACCAGTCGCACCGACCCGTCATGATCCACCGCGCCCCGTTCGGCAGCCTCGAGCGGTTCGTCGGAGTCCTCATCGAGCACTTCGCCGGAGCCTTCCCCGCGTGGCTGAGCCCCGAACAGGTGCGCGTGCTCCCCATCAGCGAGAAGTCCCACGACTACGCGGACGAGGTGCTTGAGTCTCTTCGAGAGCGGGGCCTCCGCGCGACGTGCGATCAGGGGAACGAGCGCATCCAGGCGAAGATCCGGGTCGCGGCCGAGGACAAGATCCCCTACCTGCTCGTCGTCGGACCGAGGGACGCCGAGGCCAGGACCGTCTCGGTCCGCGCCCGCGGGATTGAGAAAGACCTCGGAGCGCTGGATCTCACGGCGTTCTGCGACTCGCTGGTCGACGAGGTCGCCTCCAAAGGGGCGACGAATGTTCGAGAGCTGTTAAAGTAGGCAATCTGCCGGCTAAGCTCGCGCAAGTCTTGCCCTTCGATCGCTTTAGGCTGTGGATAATCCGGGATTCACTCTTGCAGCCCCCCCGAAGCAGGTGTAGCTTATCGAGACGTGGGGCTGGGAGAGGACCCGGCTCATCTTGTTGCGAGCAGTTTGGCCAAGATGATATCGGCCTGCCTCGGCATAAGTAATGTTTTCTCATAGCCCGAGGGAAGGGAAAGAGAGCAGAGATGAACTTGCGAATGGATAAAGTCGTTGGGGCTCTCGCGGGCTTCGGATCGCTCCTGATCGCCGGCAGCGCGAGCGCCGGCCTGGTCGCGAGCTTCGACCTTGAGAACCACCCGGACGCAGCCGAGGCGCCCCCACCGTACGGCCTTCGCCTCGACAACCTCTTCCTGCAAGAGGGCGGCGAGGGCGGCGTCACGACGTTCTCGTTCGACACCCAAGCCGGCGTCACTCTGTCGATTTTCGATGAGAGTCAGGAGCTCGGAGACCGCAACGGCAGCTTCCTCCGCATCAACATCAGCGGAGAGGTGTTCGGCGGCGAAGAGAGCGGGTACGGCGTCGGGCTCTACGACCTGAACTTCGACTACCGGATGCACGTCACCGAGGTCGAAGACGGCTGGGTCGTGGTCTCTGCCGACGGCAGCAACAACGGTTCGCTGACGCCCATCTTCGACGTCGAGGACGGCCGTGGCGGCGGTGCCGAGTACCGCTTCTGGGACCAGTTCAGCGAAGGCGCCGACGCGTCGGCCAGATTCCAGAACGACGGCCACCGCCTCGATGACCGGGTCAACTTCGTTGACATGATCGTCGGCCGCGGCTGGCTGACGTTCAACCAGGACAACTCGAACAGCGCCGGCACCCAGGACTTCCTGTTCATCGGACGCAACCGCGAGCCCGGCAACCCGATCCCCCTCCCGACGGCCGCCGGCCTCGGTCTGGCCGGGCTCGGCGTGGTCGTCTCTCGTCGGCGCCGCTGATCTTCTACGAGCCCGATCGAGGCTCGGTACAATCGACCTCACGGAGAGTTCGTCGTCATGGCGGGCTCTCTTTTTCGGGACGCGTACGGCACCCGTCCGATAACTCGAAGGGGACCCGGGACGATCCTGGGTCAGGGAGAATCCGGGAAGTGCTCGCTGTGCGGAGGGCCGGTCGCTCATTTGAGCGATAGTTTTGCGCGCAGGGGTGCTCGGCGAGCTCGGCGGCGGACGCCGCGGGGCGGAGACAGTGGGAGAACTGAGAATGAAGGTTGGAATCGGTAGTGCGCTCGCTGCGATGGCAGTGGCGTTTGTTGGGTGGTCCGCGCCCGCTTCGGCGGCGTCGGTTCGCCAGTTCGAGTTGTTCGACCATCCGGACGGCAACGAGAACCCTCCCCCCTACGGCCTGCGTTTCGATGACATCCTCGCCGGCAGCGGCGGCGACGGTGGCGTGACGACGTTCTCGTTCGACACGTTCGCCGACACGATCCTGACGGTGACCGATGACATGATGGGCTCGATCACCATCAACATCAGCGGCAACCTGTTCGGCGGCGAGAAGGACAGCGGTTTCGGCGTTGGCCAGTGGGCGCTGGACTTCAACTACACGATGAACGTTGCGCCGGACGGCACCGGCTGGATCGTCACCGACAACGATTCGGACAACAACGGCACGCTGACCAAGGTCGGCGATGAGGGCGGCGTCGATGACGGCACCTCTTTCGAATTCCGCGACAAGTCCGAGATGGGCGGCGACACGTCGTTCCGCTTCCTCCAGGACGGCCACCGTCTGGATGACTTCCCCGACATGGCCGACATGGACCCGTGGGTCGGGCGCGGCTGGTTCAAGTCGCTGTGGTACTACGACGGCGATGACGACGACGACGACGACAGCCGCGGCTGGAAGAAGACCAAGGGCGCTCACGACTTCCTGTTCCTCGGGAAGGAAATCGACGGCGATCCGGGCGACCCGATCCCGCTCCCGAGCGCTGCCGGCCTCGGCCTGGTCGGCCTCGGCGTGGTGGTCTCGCGTCGGCGCCGCTGATCGACGGTCCGCTCACACCTGAACTTCCACGAAGCCGGCCCTCTCTCGAGGGGGCCGGCTTTTGTTTTTGCCCATCCCAGGGCCCATTCGGCGGTAGCATGACCCCATGAAGACCACGACCCTCCTCCGTGTCGCCGTGATCGGGCTGTGCGCGAGCCTCTCGATCGAAGCCTCTCGCACAGCTTCTGCCGACGAGGGCATGTGGCTGCTCACGAACCCGCCGCGTGATCTGCTCAAGCAGGAGTACGGGTTCGAGCCCACCGACGAATGGATGGAGCACATGCAGAAGAGCGCCGTGCGATTCGGTGGCGCTTCCGGTTCTCTGGTGTCGCCCAACGGCCTCGTGCTGACCAACCACCACGTCGGTCGATCGGCGATCGGCAAGCTCAGCAGCGGTGAGCGTGATCTGATCGCGGGCGGCTTCTACGCCCCGACCCCTGCCGACGAACTCGAGTGCGCCGACACCGAGGTCCGAGTGCTGATGGAGATCATCGACGTGACCGAGCGCGTCAAGAGCGCGGCCGAGCCGGGCATGAGCGCCTCGGAGGCGGGCGAGGCGAGACGCAGGGCCAAGACGGCGATCGAGCAGGAACAGGAGGAGGCGACGGGGCTGAACTGCCAGGTCGTCACGCTCTACAACGGCGGCCAGTACCACCTGTACTGCTACAAGCGGTACACGGACGTGCGCCTCGTCTTCGCTCCGGAGCAGAACGCCGCGGCCTTCGGCGGCGACATCGACAACTTCGATTACCCGCGATACTGCGCCGACTACGCGTTCTTCAGGATCTACGAGGACGGGGAGCCGCTGCGGAACGAGCACTACCTGTCCTGGAGCGAAGCCGGCGCAGACGACGGGGACCTCGCCCTGATCTTCGGCCACCCCGGATCGACGAACCGCCTCAACACCGTGGCGCATCTGGAGTTCACGCGCGACATCGTCGGCCCGACCATCCTGTCGTGGCTGATGAAGCGCGAGGTCGAACTGACGGCGTTCATGGGGCGCAGCGCCGAGCACAATCGCATCGGCCAGACCCGGATCAAGGGCGTCGCCAACGGGCGCAAGGCGTGGACCGGCTACATGGGTGGCCTGCAGGACCCCGAGCTGTTCCGCCAGAAGTCCGAGGCCGAGCGACGCCTCCGCGCGAGCTACGAGAACGGGTCCTCGAGCCAGGACCCGTGGGTCCGAATGGAAGAGGCGCTCGACTCGTATGCCGAGTTCTATCACGAGCGTATGGCGTTGAACAACCTGTTCTCGTCGGCGCTCGCCTCCCGAGCGCTCACGCTCGTCCGTATGGCCGACGAGCTCGCCAAACCGAGCGAAGACCGCCTGCGCGAATTCCGCGACACCGCCCTGCCATCGATGGAACGACGCCTGTTCAGCCCGCAGCCGGTGTACGACATCCTCGAGGTCGACGACATGGCCAGCAACCTGTCGATGCTCGCCTGGGTCTACGGGGGCGATCACCCCGTCGTGCGCAAGGCGCTGGGCGGCAAGTCGCCCCGGGCACGCGCCGAGGAGCTGGTCGCCGGCACCAGGCTCGCCAGCGTCGATGAGCGCCGGCGCCTCGCCGAGGGCGGGCGGGAGGCGATCGAATCGAGCGACGACTCGCTGATCGGGCTGGCCCGGATGCTCGACGCCGAATCCCGCTCGCTCCGAACACGCTACGAGGATGAGTTCGAATCCGTCCAGACCGAAGCCTACTCGGATATCGCAGACGCCAAGTTCGCGCTCGAGGGCGACAGCGTCTACCCGGACGCCACCAGCTCGCTGCGCATGAGCTACGGCCCCGTGCGGGGCTGGAGCGAGGGCGGCGAGATGATCGCGCCGTTCACGGTCATCGGCGGGATGTTCGAGCGGGCCGAACTCCGCGCCGGCGAGCCGGAATTCGAGCTGCCGCAATCATGGATCGATGCCGAAGCTTCGCTCGATAAGAACACGCCGATGAACTTCGTCTCGATGGGCGATGTGATCGGGGGCAACTCCGGGAGCCCGGTCGTGAACACCGACGGCGAGGTCATCGGGCTGGTGTTCGACGGCAACCTGCACATGCTCGTCGGTCGCTACGCCTACGACGAGCGTACCAACCGCACGATCTCCGTCGACGCGCGATTCATCATCGAGAGCCTGAAGAACGTGTACAAGGCCGACTCGCTCGTGGACGAGATCCTCGCGGAGTAGAGAGGCAGCGGGCGGTCATCTGCGCGGGCATCAGCGCCCGAGAGAAGTCTCGTCCTCGGGATCCTGCGCGCCGGCGAGCAGACGGGAGAGGTACCACTCTCCGTCTTGACGGACCACCTGGAACCGGAACGCGTTGCGGATCGGGCTCTGGACGCGCATGTTCTTGCCGATCGCATCGATGTAGCCCGACGCTGTCGATCCGTCAGCACCGAAACTCGGGGATGCAGCCGCCACGCTGATCCGGACCGGAGCGACCCCTCCCAGCTCGCCGGCCTGATTCGCGAAACGCTGGCGCAGCTGGGCGACGAATTGCTCCTTGGTCATGTCGCCCTGGAACCGCCCATGCTCGAAGAGGATCGGCTCGATCGTGCGCCAATCCTGGAACGTCAGCCCCTCGAAGAACTGCACGATCGGCCCCTCGATGCCGGCGAATCGCTGCGGTGTGACCTCGAGCGGGACGTCGAAGATGCCGCCGACTTCGACGATCTCGTAGAGCACCTCGCGATCGAACCGGTGGAGGTGCCAGCCGAGGCCGAACCACTCGAACGATCCGGTGAACCGGATCGCTTCCCAGACGCCGGTCGCCCGGTTGAGCATGTCGGCCTCGAGCACCGCCTCGATGCGCTCCGGATCGGGGCGCCGCAGGCTCACGACCATCTCGTTGGTGTAGCCTTCCTCGTCACCGGGCGGAATGGGGATATATGTCTGCTCCTGGTGCGCGACCCACTCGGTGGGATCGAGCCCGTCGAACAGACCCTCCTGCATGTCCGCCGCCGACAGCACGTCGTCGAACGTGCCCGCATCGATCGCCTTCATGGCGTTGAGCATCGACGCCCGGCTCTGCTCGACGGGATCCGGATCGAACCCAGGGATCGATCCGGTCTCGGTGAGCACCGGCAACTGCGACAAGCGATCCGCCTGGGCCGCGAACGCCTGTGCCAGCGCCGCGCCGCTCTCCTCTGACCGGATCTGCGAGGCGTTGCGCACGAGGGCGGTGATTGAGGGCGTCGTGAACTCGAGCGTGGCGAGCGCCTCGAGCAGGGGCACCGCGTAGGCGATCGACCACTCGCGCACTCGAGGATCCTGGTCGGACGCCGCCGAGTTGTAGACCCCGATCGCCGTCGCCCACACGAACTGTGTGGTCCGATCGGTCAGGTCGTTGTATGCCCAGAGCGACTCAGCGGCGCGGAGGCGGGCATCGAAGAACCCGCGATTGAGCAGGAAGTGCGACTGGTAGACGTACCCGTCGTCACCGAGCTCGGCCAGGAGTCGCGCCGCCTCGATGGTGTACGTCTGGCTCTGGTCGGGGGCACGGACGCGCGCGAGGCTCGTGAACGAGCGGTCGACCTCCTGCTCGAGCAGCGTGCGGTACTCGGTCTGACCGAGCCATGTCAGATAGGTCGCGCCGTGGAGTTTGGCCAGTGCGCTGGGGCCGGCGACCATCGATTCGGCTGCGTCCTGGCGCGAACGATCGCCCAGGATCCGGGCGAGGCGCAGGCCGGCGCCCTGCAGATGGGGCTGGTCGCTGCTCAGGAGGCGGTCGATGGACTCCGGGCCGGCCGGCAGCCCCTCGACCTGGAGGGTCCGCGCCAGGAGCGGATCGGGCTCAGCAGCGGGCTGGGCGTTTCCGGAGGCGGCGGCTCCTCCGACTACGGCGCTCGCGATCGCGACTCGGAGGAAGCGTCGCGGGCCGGCGTTCAGAACGTGGTTCATGTGAGATATCTACCAAACGGGGGGCGATCGTATGCATGATCGACCGGATCGACGCGAATCTGCTTGCCACTGGACCGATAGAGGGTTACGGTGATAGCTCAGGGGCGTTCCGCCCCGTTTCTACCTTGACCGGAGTTCCCGTTCTGCACCTGTCCGCGACAGAATCGACACCCCTCGGCACCGCGCCCAGGCTGTCGTTTCCGTTTGCGCGCTGCAGAACCGTGGGCCCCGGGGCCGACGCCCCAGTATGAGTCGAGGCGACCTGCTTGATCGTGATGTCCCGCTTCCGGTGCTCGGTCACCGTCGCGGGATCGCCCCATTTCTGACCCGCGCGGCCCGATAAGCCGCCAGCACAAGGAGCCTGCCAATTCGACGCGGACGCTACCAGAGATTCCAGGGACCGGTGAGGAAGCAACGGGTGAACGAGGACATCCGCCTCTCCCCGATCCGGCTGATCGATCAGGACAACCAGCAGGTCGGCGTCGTGGAAACCCACGAAGCCATGCGCATGGCGCGCGAGGCAGGCCTCGATCTCGTCGAGATCCAGGCCGACCTCAGGCCGCCCGTGTGCAAGATCATGGACTACGGCAAGTACCGCTTCGAGCTCTCGAAGAAGGAGCGGGGAAACCGAGCCGCGAGCAAGCAGGCGGAAATGAAAGAGGTTCGCCTCGGGCGCTCGCAGAAGATCGACGAGCACGATGTCGAGATCCGCGTGAACCAGGCCCGTCGCTTCCTCATGGAGGGGCACAAGGTCCAGCTCGTCCAGAACTTCCGCGGCCGAGAGATCACGCACAAGAACATCGCGTTCACACGATTCAACAAGATCGTGACCGACCTCGGTGATATCTCCAAGGTCGAGACCCCGCCTCGCCAGATGGGCCGGCGGATGTCGATGATCCTCGCGCCGGACAAGCCCAAGATCGACGCGATCAAGCGGAAGGAAGCCAAGGAACGCGAGGCCGCCGAGGCCTCCAAGCAGCAGGCCGAGGCCGAGCAGCAGCCCGCCGAGAGCAACGCCGAACCGGTCGAGGCTCCCGCCACGGAAGCCACCGAAAGCTGAGGCCTATCGCAGCACGCTGTGGCGCCGGAGGGCGTCGAACGTCACCTCGCTGAGCTCGGAATCCGAGCGGAGAACGAGGTGGGTCATCGCGCGCGACGCGCAGAATCGGTGCAGCGCACCGGTGTAGTCGCTCAAGCGCTGCTTGTAGCGCTTGATGAGCGCGGGCGTCACGGTCACCTGCGCGGCCTTGCCCGATTCGATGTCAGCCAAGCGAACGTCTCCGCTGAGACCCCGCTCGGTCTCCGACGCAGGGTCGAGTTCGCCCGGACTGAGCACCTGCATGCAATAGGTGTCGAACCCCCCCACGGCCCCCAGCGCTCGCAGGGCCCTCTCGTAGCCGCCGGGGTCCAGGAAGTCGCTGATCACGACCATCACGCCCTTCCCGGTCCGGAGGCGGGCGATCGTAGTCAGCGCGGAGTTGAGATCGCTCCCCGGGACCGGGCGCCCGGAGACGTCGTCGCGACCCGAAGGCCACGCAGCATCGAGAAGGAACGAGGCCGCTGGGCTGAACTGGCGGCGACCGCGTCGGTCCGGCAGCAGCGAGATCGGACTGCTCGGGGCGTTCAGAGCCGTGGACGACCAGGGCGTTCCAAAGACCGACATCCCCACGCGATTGTTCTTGGCAAGGCCCACATAGGCCAGCGCGAGCCCGAGGCGGGCTGCGAACAGGAGCTTGGAGGGCTCACCGGTGTTCATGCTCGCCGAGGCATCGATCGCCACGTGCAGCGCTAGGTCCTCCTCTTCGAGGAAGAGCTTGATGAAGAACTTCTCAAACCGGGCGTACACGTTCCAGTCGATGAATCGCAGATCGTCCCCGGGGGAGTAGTTGCGGTAGTCGTCGAACTCGACAGACTGGCCCCGCCTCTTCGACCGGCGTTCGCCCTGCAGCTTGCCGGCGAAGATCTTCTTCGAGGCCAGATCGACGCGATCGAGCTTGGCGTACAGCGCCGGATCGGTCAGATCGTCGATCCCGCGGGGCCGAGATGCGCTTGAGGAGGGGAGCATGAGCGTCGGATCGTGTGGAACGGGCCCGCCGGGGTCTTTCGTATAGTACGGAGTGGCCGGGCGCCGGAGCGCCGGCCGATCGCTCACCCCCAGGAGGAGCTCGATGCTCGCTGGATCTCACCGACGCGCACGTCTGGTCTCGGCCCTCGCAGCCGGATTCCTGCTGTCCCTCGTGCCCGCACCGGCCGGCGCCCAGGGACCCGCCAACCTCGCCCAGGAAAACGAAGAACTCAAGGAACGCGTGGCGTCGCTCGAGAACCAGCTCGCCCAGGCCCGCCAGCGAATCTCGGCACTCAACGACGAGATCGCGACGCTCCGGAAGCAGCTCGCCGCCGGCGGACGCCCCGCCGCTGGCGGATCGCCGGGGGCCGCGCCCGGCGCCGCCCCGGGCGGCGTTCCCGCCGATCCCATGGGATCTCCCGAGAGCCTCTTCAACACGCTCAGCGCGAGCTACAACCAGAACTTCGGAGGCGAGCCCTACGAGACCCGCGCCGACCAGAACAGGCTGCGTCGAAGCGTCTCGACGTGGGTCCGGGATATGCAGCGTGAGCATCGTGGCAACGTCCGGTGGCGCATCCGCATCCTCGACACGTCGCAGGCCGGGGATCGGGGCGGTCCGGTGCGCTTCCAGGTGGTCGACGCCACCGGGAGCGTGAACATCGGCCCGGAATCCGAGGTGGTCTTCCCGTCCCGGATCGCGCGAGACATCTCCTCGGCAACACCCGACGAGGTCTGGATCCTGCAGGGTCGCATGTCGGCCATGCCGAGCGTGAACCGCACCCGCATCGAGGAAGACGATGATCCGGAAGGTGGCCGCTACCTCGGGCCCTTCGCGGATTTCGGTTACGAACTGGCGATCGAGTCGATCGAGCCGGCGTCCTGATCCGAGTCGCCGGTCGGCTCGTCGAGGTACTCCCAGATGACAACCGGGAGGTCCTGCACGCCCCACACGCGGGCTTCGCCGTGGGTCGGGTAGAGGACGTCCAATCGCGACCCCTTGATCGCCCCGCCGCGATCGAGGACCGGAACGATCTCGCCGTCGGCGTAGCCGGGCACGCTCACGAGCGAGCGGAACGGCAGCACCCGCGTGTCGGCAGCCACGAGGCGCATCGCGTTGACCCAGACCGAGTGGTTGGTGGCGGTCCGGCCGTCGGCCCAATCGCCGCAGGAGCGCTCGTCGGGGCTGTACGCCGTGACCTTCATCCACATGACCTTGACCGGGCGCACCGGGCGCCCGTCGAAGTACCTGATGTGCTCGTCGCTGGGGATGATCGGCTGCTCGATCAGGTACGGCTCGGCGGGCTCGGGGAGCGACGCGACCGAATCGATCGGCTGCTCCGGCGCATCGAGATCCGCGACGGATTCCTGCACGTTCTCGATCGCGACGAGAGGGACGATCTCGCCCCCGCGCTTGGCGAGGATCGCGGAATAGACCGTCAGGGCGATGGCCGCGCCGAACGCGGATGCCTCGAGGATCGATCGCGCTCTCCGCGCGCGCTCTCTGCCGATGGTGGGGACCTCGCTCATTTCTGAAGCTGCTCCGAAAGCCGTGTCTTCAAGGCGAACGATCCGGATCCTTCCGAACCGCGAGCCGATGTGCGACACCCAGCAATCCTTCGCTGAGCCCGCCGCCAGGCTTCGGTGGCACCACGCTGTCGTGGTCACGGGCCGTCCTGGCCACGCTCGGTTATGAGGTCTCCCTCATCATACCGGACGCGTCCGCCGACCCCAAGCCTCGTGCGGGTTTCGCAGGACTCCGTGGCAACCATCGTTCCGCCCGGGAGGCGACTTTTGCGGATCTGCGGAATGCGAGGAATGGAGGGGCGATAGAGCCCGACGAGGGACGATCCCGGCGCCGTGAGGGCATGCCAGGGGCCCGGAGAAGCACCCCCGCCTGCGACGGATGATGCCCCGGCGCGACGCCGAGCGTCAGCCCGCTGCTGCGCTGGGCCCGATGGCCTCGATCGTGGCCGCGTCCCAGAACTCCTGGACATCGTCGACGCTGAGGGTGCCCGGCTCGCGGCTCACGGCTGCCGCCGTTGCCGTTGCTACGCCCTGGCGCATCGACTTGGCCCAATCACCCGTGCGAACGAACTGGTGCAGCACACCGGCGAGCAGCGCATCACCGCACCCGACGGTGTTGGCGATACGCCCCGGGTGGACGAACACCTGCGCCGAGAGCTCTGCCTGCGGCCCGACGAAGATTGCGCCGGCCGCTCCCCGGGTGGCGATCACGTGCTCGATCCTGCCACCCGATATCACGCTCACCGAGCGCGCCGCGGCGACGACCTGCTCGCTTGTCTCGGTCGGCATCCCGCTCAGGGTCGACAGCTCTGCCGCGTTGAGCTTGGCCATCCACATGGGCTCGCCGCGCATGGCCTCGAGAACGGCGTCGGAGGTGTCGACGACCGCCTTGGCGCCCTGGTCGTGCGCCTGGTGGAGCATTGTCCTGAAGTCGCCGAGGGTCACACCGGGCGGCAGCGACCCTGAGAGGCACACGATCGCGTCGGGCCGGGCGAGCATCGCGACCTTGCTCAGCACCCGTCGCACGTCGTCGTGCTGGACGAGGAACCCCTCGTCGCGGATGTGCGTTTCCGTGTCGAACACCGGGTCCATGATCGTGATGTTGGCGCGGGTCCGGCCTCGGACGACCAGGAGCTGCGTGACAACCCGCCCCCGCCCCACTCGCTCGAGGTACTCCTCGAACACCCCGAGTTCGTCGCGCCCGACGAACCCCGTCGCAACGCAGCGCGAGCCGAGCGTCGCGATGACACGCGCGACGTTGATCCCCTTGCCCGCCGGGTACCAGCCGAGACGCTTGGCGCGCGCGTTCGACCCGACCGCGAACTGGTTCGCTTCCAGGACGTGATCCACGGCGGGATTCAGCGTGACGGTGACGATCCTCACCTGCGACATCAGCCTCATCATCGGCCGGGCGTCGCCCCGGCACAAGCCGATCGGGATGCTGTAGAGTCCGCTCGCGTGACCATCGACCCATCGCAGATCATGATCCTGCTAGCGATCGGCCTAACAGCCGGGCTGCTGGGCGGCCTGATGGGCATCGGCGGGAGCGTCATCATGATCCCGGCGATGGCCGTGGTGTTCGCCGGGCGCCCGTGGGACAACCAGCACCTGTTCCAGGCCGCTGCGATGATCGTGAACATGGCCGTCGCCGTGCCCGCGGCCCACAGGCATCTCAAGGCCGGCGCGACGCCGTGGGCGTGGGTCCGCTGGTTCCTGCCGGCGACGGTCGTCGCGATCGTCGTGGGGGTGCTCGTTTCCAATGTGATCCCCGGCGAACGTCTGCGCATGCTCTTTGCGCTGTTCCTCGTCTACCTGGTGCTGAGCAACTTCTACAAGGCCTTCCGCAAGCGCCCGGACTATTCCGACGAGCAATCGAGGATCACTCCGGCGCGCGGGATTTTCGTCGGCCTCGTCACCGGACTGGTGAGCGGTGTGCTGGGAATCGGGGGAGGCATCGTCTCGATCCCGCTGACGCAGGTCGTTGCGCGGATCCCGCTGAAGAAGTGCATTGCCGCCAGCGCCACCGCGATGGTGTTCTCCGCCCCGTTCGGGGCGGCCCTAAAGGTCGGCACGCTCGGACTGCTCCCGGAGGACGAGAGCCAGCCCTGGACCCGGGCGATCCTGATCGCGTGCACGCTGGCCCCCACCGCGATGCTCGGGGCCCACTTCGGCGCCGGGCTGACGCATCGGGTCAACGTGCAGGTGTTGCGCGTGGTGTTCGGCGTCGTCCTCCTGCTGATGGCGGGACGCATGGCGGGGATTTTCTGAGGCCGTCGGTCCGGGGCCACACCCGTTCGGGGCGTCGGCGTTTCGCCGGATCATCGCTGCCATCGCTACAGACGGCACCGGATGTGGCCGAAAGGCATCGGTGTTGCCCCGCGCCCACATCCGGCCGGCCGATCCTCCCTAAACACCGGGTAGGCCATGGCCACCACCCGAACGATCGCGAACCGAATCATGCCCATCCCCGCCGAACGCCCCAAGAGTCCGGACGACACCGCTGCGTGGAGCGAGTTCCTGCACGAACTCGCGAACCTTGTTGACGGGTCGCTCCGCAGCGTGGAACTCGCGCGGCGCGGCCTGGAAGAAGGCGTCAATCCCGAGATCACCCAGCGCCAGCTGAACACAGCGGGCGCCGGCCTCGGCCTCATCGCCGAGCTCGTGCGGACGATGAACGAGCAGGTGCAGGGGCTGAGCGCTCTGGTCGCCCGGAAGGTGATCGATCAGCCCAGGCCGCTGCACGAGGTGATCGGCCAGGCCATCGATCTCGTTGGCCCGCTCGCCAGCGAGCGCAGCATCGCGATCCACACCGAGATCGAGCCGGAAGCGGGCGATCTCGAGACGAGGATCTTCGGCAGCGTCCTGAACGGACTCCGGAACGCCGTCGACGCGATCAATCACAACGGCGAGATCCTGGTACGGGCTCGGATCGAGAGCGGCGCACTCGGACGGGAAGTGATCGTCGAGGTATGCGACGACGGCGCCGGCCCCCCGAACGGAACCGACGCGTCGCGCGTGTTCGATCTCGGCTTCTCCACGAAACCGGGCTCGACTGGCATCGGCCTCGCCCTGGCCCGCGATCTGGTCGAACAGATCGGCGGGTCGGTCTCGCTCGAGCCCCGCTGGGACGACCGCCCGCGCCGGCGCGGCGCCGTGCTCTGTCTGCGCTACCCGCTCGATGCCGCCGGCCGATCGCACAAGGGCGCCGCATGAACCAGCGGGGACGTGAATCCAGCGCCAAGGCGCGCATCCTGATCATCGACGATGACCCGATCGTCGCGGACTCGCTCGCGGAGTTCCTGCGGCGCGACGGATACGACGCTTCGAGTGCGCTGAGCGCCGCCGAGGGCCTTGATGCGCTTGCAAAGGCCGAGCGAGCCGACGCGGGAGACGGTCACGGGACTCCCCGTCCGTTCAACGTCGTCCTGAGCGACGTCGCGATGCCGGGCAAAGACGGGATCGAATTGCTTCGTGACATCGCAGAGCACCACCCCTCGGTGGTCGTGATCATGATCACGGCGTACGGCACGGTCGAGACCGCGGTCGAGGCCATCCGCGAGGGCGCGGCGGACTACCTGGCCAAGCCGCTGGTCGACAGCGAGCTGCGTCTGTGCCTCGAGAAGGCGCTGCGCCAGCAGGCGCTGGTCGCCGAGAACTACGAACTCCGGCACAGGCTCGACGCGAAATTCGGGCTCGCGAGCATCGTGGGTTCGGACTACCGGATGGTGAAGGCGTTCGAGCTGATCGAGGCGGTCGCGCCATCCAAGGCGACCGTTCTGATGACAGGCGAGTCAGGAACCGGCAAGAGCATGGTGGCCCGGGCGATCCATGAACGCAGCCCGCGCGCGAGCGAGCCGTTCGTCGAGATCCACTGCGGCTCCGTCCCCGAGACACTCCTGGAATCCGAACTGTTCGGCCACGTCAAGGGCGCCTTCACCGGGGCGCATACCGACAAGACCGGCCGTTTCCTGGCGGCGCAGGGCGGGACGATCTTCATCGACGAGATCAACTCCGCCTCGCCCGGCATGCAACTCAAGCTCCTCCGCGTGCTCCAGGAGCGCCGCTTCGAGCCGGTGGGCTCAACCGACACCATCGAAGTCGATGTCCGCGTGATCCTCGCAGCCAACGAGTCGCTCGAGGAACTCGTCGCCAAGGGCGAGTTCCGGCAGGATCTGTACTACCGGATCAACGTGGTCAAGATCGAGCTCCCGCCGCTGCGCGATCGCACCAGCGACATCCCGGCGCTCGTCGACCGGTTCATCGATCTCAAGGCGAGCGAGCACTCCAAGACGATCACCGGCATCACCGACGAGGCGCTCGACGCGCTCCGCCGCTACCCGTGCCCGGGCAACGTGCGCGAGCTCGAAAACATCATTGAACGCGCGGTCGTGCTCGCACGTCGGCCGACGATTGACCTGGACGACCTGCCCCCGACGGTGCTCGAGGAGTCCGCCGAGGGCAGGCTGATGCTGCCGAATCATGTCCGCGCGGGCCTCGCGGCTGACGACGCCCCTGACTCGCCGGACACGCCGTGGACCCCGATCCCGCTCGCCGAAGCGCTCGAGGCGCCGGAGAAGCGCATCTTGCTCAAAGCTCTGCGCGCCAACGAGTGGAACCGCCAGAAAACCGCGGACCAGCTCGGGATCAATCGCACGACGCTCTACAAGAAGATCAAGCACTTCGGGCTCGACCGGATGGCCGGGTAAGACGCAGCGTGTTCACCCTTCGTCGGCGTCGGCGATCGCGGCCCGGCGATCGCCGGGCACGCCCATGTACTCCAGCGTTCGCTGCGTGATCCTGCGGACGACCGGCCCCGCCACCCACGAGCCGTAGTGCTGCCGGACGCGCTTGGTGTGCGGGCCCGGGTCATCGATCACGACCAGCACCACGATGCGCGGCGACCGGAACGGCGCGCCGGCGATGAAGCTCGAGTTGTACTGGTTGTCAAAGTACCCCCGCCCGTCGGGACGCGGGATCTCGGCCGTGCCGGACTTGCCGAAGAACGTGTAGTCCAGCACCGGCTCTTCCGGATACACGTCGAGGATCCGGCTGTTCATCCGCTCGGCCACGTGCACCATCTGCTCGCGGGTGAGCACCGCGATCCAGTGCTGGAGAACCCGTTCCTTGAACGGCGACGGCGCGCTGCGTTCCATCGACGCTGTGAGCTCGAGCGTCGGAAGGGTGCCCGCGTCGTCACCCTGGCGGGCGAAGCAGGAAAAGGCCCGCACCATCTGCAGGGGAGTCACAGCGATCTCGTAGCCACTGGCGAGCGACGACTGGGTGTAGTCGCCCCAGCGTCCGCGGGGCGTGACGATCCCCGGGGATTCTCCGGGCAAACCGATGCGTGTCCGGGATCCGAAACCGAATCGCAGCACGGCTTGGCGCAGCTCATCGAACGACACGCGCGAAACGCCCTGCACCATGCCGATGTTCGACGAGTTCACGAGCACCTCGGCCCACGACATCTCGTCGAGCTGGATCACGTCCTCGATGCGCCGACCGAAGGGGGTCCGCCAGACACCGTCGTGGGTGTCGAGCACCTCGTTCGGATCCGCCCGCCCGGCTTCGGTCACGACAGCCCACATGAACGGCTTGAACGTCGATCCGGGCTCGTAGACGTCCTCCACGCACCGGTTGCGGGCGAGCGCCGGGCTGATCGCCTCGCCCTCGCCGGAATTGATGGTGCGATAGCGAGCGCCGGGATCCAACTGCACGGGAGCGCCGTCCCGCGAAGGCGGTTCGAGTAACCCCTCAACGGCTCGCTCGGTGTCCCCCATCGCGAGGATCTCGCCGTTCGACGGGTCCACGATGATCACCCGCCCGCCGGCGGCATCGGCGCGCTCGACGCCGCGCTCGAGTTCTTCGAGCGCGATCTGCTGGATGACCTCATCGATGGTCAGGAACACGTTCTCGCCGGAGCGCGCGGGCAGGTATCCGCTGGCTTCGACCCACATCGCGCGGCCCTGGGCGTCCCGGATGTAGTCGAGGTACCCGGGCGAGGAGTCGAGCGCCCGCTCGTGCATGCGCTCGATCCCGGCGAGGCCCGTGTTGTCGGCCCCGACCAGGCCGACGATCGGCGCGAGCGAGTCGTCGGAGAGCACCCGCCGGACGGGCCGGTTCTCGATATGCACCGCCGGGTGATCGAGGCGCCGGGCCGCTTCCAACTGTGCATCGGTGAGGATCGGTCCTACGGACACGTACCTGATCGGGGGTCGTCCCTGTTGCGCCCGCGCATCGTTCCGCTCGACGCGGGCGACGATCCGCTGCGCGATCGAGTCGACCGGATCACCGGTGATCCGTGCGATGTCCTGGAACAGCTCACCGTACGGCGGCTTGAGCGCCGCGGGGTCCACGAACAGGCGCTGGCCGAGAACCGAACTGGCCAGTGGCCGGCCCCGTCGATCCAGGATGTCGCCCCGGCGGCCCTCCTGCAGGCGCCGGCTGGTCCGATCGTCGACGTGGACGCGCAGCGCATCGCCCGGATCGGTCTGGAGCTGCGCGACTCGGGCGAACACCACGCCGAATCCAAGGCACAGCAGCACACCGACGATCGTGAGCGTTCGCCCAAATCGGTCCTGATCGAACCCCTCCGGGTCTTGGTTCTCCGGGCTCATAGCGCGGGATCACCCGGAGCATCGACACCGGCCAGGGGAGACTCCTGCGCGCTGGCCGGGTCGGCAAACAACGGGTCCGAGGGGATCGGCACCAGCGGGCCGAGCCCTTCCGCCAGAGCGCGCACGGAATCGGGGCGTGTCGCCGCGCCGATGTGCGCGCGCAGCTCCCACAGGGTCCGCTCTACGTCGACGGAACGCTGGAGCGCTCCGGTCATCTCGTAAACCGCCTGCAGACGCTGCTGGCGCACCACGAGCAGCCCGCAGGACACGAGCCCGATCGCGACGAGGATGAACATCAGCTTTGCTCGCACCGCTCGGGCTCCGAGTGCCGGGGGGTTGCTCAGCGCGCAGGGATGGTCAGGACCATGCCGACCCGGATGTCGTTGGCGTCATCGAGTTTGTCGGAATTGGCCTCGATGATCTCGTCCATCCGCTTGATCGTGCCGAGCATCTCCTGGGAGATCTCGCTCAGCGTGTCGCCCTTCTTGACGGTGTACGTGGTGGCCTCGGCGCGCGAGGTGGGGAGCGACGTGGTCGCGACGGGCGCGGGCGCATCCCGCGGATCCTCGGGTTCTGCCTCGGGCTGCAGGGCGCCGGGCGCGATCGGGAGGCGGAGGTTCAGGCCCGGACGGAGCCCGGAGGCCGCCAGCCGGTCCTGATTCAGCCGTTCGATTTCTCTGTACCGCTGGCCTGAACCCAGCTGGTCCTCGGCGATCGACCAGAGCGACTCGCCGGGTCGCACGATGTAGATGTCGAACTCGGCATCCGGGTCCAGCCGGGGCGATTCCTGCCTGCTGCGCCGGTACCCCTCCCCCATGTCAAGGGTCTGCACGCCGTCGGTCTGCGCTGCCACGGGTGGCGTTGGGCCGCTGAACACTCCGCGGGCCTGATCCCTGATCCACTCCAGACCGGACTGTGGCTCGTCCCGCTCCGGCGCGGCATCGCCAGCGCTGGCCAGCGCCGATTCCGGTGCCGCGCTGATGGTGTCCACCGCCGGCTCGATCTCGCCGCGATCGTTGACCAGCGCGAGTTCGGAACTCAGGTGAGCGTCGTCGAACGACGTATCCAGGATCGGGCCCGGATCCGTCTCATCAAGGGCCGCCTGCCTGGCGCCGGAGAGGTGATCCGAGATGAGCACGCCGACGATCAGAACGACGGCGAATCCGATGATGAGGCTGAGCTTGTGCTCGCGGGTCATGTATCAGCGTCCTTGCTGCAAAAGTCCTACGAGTTGATCGGGACGACACCCCGAAACGGGCCAAGATTCGGGGACTCTTCTCGGCCGGTTCCTCGGGTCAGGCTCGCAGCCTGATGGAGCGGAGCTTGGCCGATCGGGCGCGGGGATTGGCGCTGACCTCTTCGTCGCTCGCGACGACGGGCTTCCGGGCGAGCCAATCGGCCAAACCCCGCTTCACGAGGCCCCCAAAGCTGTTCTTGACCAGCCGGTCCTCCAGCGAGTGGAAGGAGATGATGGCCACGCGGGCGTCGCGGGCGAGCCATGCGCTCCCGCCCGACCGGATCATCGCGCCCGACGCGACCCGGCCGATGGCTTCCAGGAGCGCATCCAAGCTGCCGAGTTCGTCGTTGACCGCGATCCTGAGGGCCTGGAACGTCCGGGTGGCCGGGTCGATCCGCGTCCGACCCGAGGGCCGCCCGAGCGTCTCCCGGATGATCGAGGCGAGACGCCCGGTTGTGGTGATTGGTGAGTCTTCGCGGGCCGCGAGCACGGCCCTGGCGATCCGTCGCGCGCCCGGTTCTTCGCCGAAATCGCGGAGGATCTCGATGAGCTCCTGTTCGCTGCATCGAGCCAGCAGCTGGGCAGCGCTTTCACCGGTGCCCGAGTCGTAGCGCATGTCCAGCGGCCCCTCTCTCTGGAAGCTGAAGCCGCGCTGGGCTTCGTCGACCTGCATCGATGAGAATCCGAGATCCGCCAGGAGCATGTCGGCCTGGAGCCCGGCTTCGGCCATCTTGCGTGGTGCCTCGGCGAAGTTGCCCTGCAGGCCAACCACCCTGGGGCTCCGAGCCGTCGCCCTGACCACCGATTCGGCCATCGTGAGATTCGAGCGATCGGCGTCGTTGAGCACGACGCAACCCGAGGCGCCGAGCCTCTGCCCGATCGCGGCGGCGTGTCCCCCCGCTCCAGCCGTGCAGTCCAGCAGAGTCTCACCTTCCTCCGGCGAGAGCACCTCCAGCACACGGGTCAGCAGCACGGGCACGTGCCCTCCACCCGCGCCCGGCAGGGGATTCCGGTGCTTTGCTGGAGCTTCTTCGCGGGTCACGATCCCGAAGGTAGCCGGTTGACGCATAGACTGCCCGAGTGCCGATCCCACAGGCGAGACGCACGGCTTACACGGAGGCGACCTGATGCTTCGGATACTCGCGGTCTTCGGCTTGCTCGCAAGCAACCTGTTCGTGGGGGGCTGCATCCCTGATCAGATCATGATCGACCTCGCGCCTTCGGACCCGCGCCTCGAGGAGAAGGTCGTGCTTAGCGACGACTCCCCCGGCAACTCCAAGGTCGCCTTGATCGAGATCACGGGCCTGATCTCGCACGCTGCCGCGGGCGGGCTGGTGCCGAGCGGAGGGAACTCCGTCGACCGGCTCGTCGCGCAGCTGGAGAAGGCCGAAGACGATCCGCAGGTCAAGGCCGTGGTCCTCCGGATCAACTCCCCCGGCGGGAGCGTCGCGGCCAGCGAGACGATGTACGCCGAGATCGAGCGGTTCAGGCACGACAGCGGCAAGCCGATCGTTGTGTCGATGTCCGAGGTGGCGGCATCCGGCGGCTACTACATCGCGCTGGCGGCAGACCGGATCTACGCCCAGCCCAGCTCGATCACCGGCTCGATCGGTGTGCTCATCCAGACGATCAACTTCGCTGAGGGCATGCGCCGGGTGGGAATCGAGTCGCGGACCGTCACGAGCGGCAGCAACAAGGACATGGCCAGCCCGCTCGAGCCGATGCAGGAAGAGCACTACGCGATCCTCCAGAGCACCGTGGACGAGTTCTATGTGAGCTTCCGCGAGTTGGTCGTCTCACAGCGCGGGCAGGCGCTGGCGCAGAGCCGGGTGGACATGCTGACCGACGGTCGGGTGTTCACCGGCGCCCAGGCGCTCGAGCACGGTCTCGTCGACGAGAACGGTGGCCTGCGCGACGCCTTCGCGGGAGCCCAGTCCCTCGCGGGGCTGGAGGGGGCCAAGCTCGTGAAGTACCACCGGCCGGGGCGCGAGCCGGCAACCGCTTACTCGGCCGTCTCCCCGGTGCCGAGCGCGGGCACCGAGATCAACATCCTCCAGCTGAACGTCCCGCCGATCACCAGGCTTTCATCCGGTTTCTACTACCTCTGGGCCCCCGCAAACCAGTAGTTGTCGCGGGCGCGGCCCGAGGGGAGAAGGGAGTCCCCGTGCGTCGAATCGAACGAGTTCTTGTGTTGTGCGCGCTGGCCCTGGGCGCAATCGCTCTGCTCCGCCCCACTGCCGGTCCGGCCCTGGCGCTCGCGGCCCCGGGTGACGACTATCCCGTTGCCACGGTCGCGATCAGCGACATCGTCGACGAGATGATGGCCGGCGACCGCTTCTCGCCGCAGCGGGTCGAGTTCGAGAACGACACGCGCGAAGAACTGCTGGGCGACATGCCCCGGAGGATGCGGGAGCTCGAGCAGATCGCCGAGTCGATGGACCCGTCCGACGAGGCGTTCAGCGCCGCGAGGGAGGAGTTTTTCCGTTTGCAGGGCGCGCTGACGCGAGCGAATCAGGAGGTCCGGCGCCGGATCGAGGCGTATATCGCCCAGCAACTGATCGAGTGCTACCGGCTCGTCGTGTCGTCGGCGCGGGCCGTGGCTGATGACCTCGGGTTCGACTACGTGATCGCTTCGAACAGCCAGGACCGCGACCTCGACGAGCAGAGCGTCCGCGACTTGATCGTCGACATCCTCGGGCGACCCGTGATCGTCTACCCCGAGGAAGTGGACATCACGGAGGATGTGAAGGACGACCTCAAGCTCTAGAAGCGGCCGAGAGCCGCGACTCCACAAAGTGCCCGAACGCCTTCGAGAGCGCCGACTTGGCCTTGCCCATGTCCGGGGCGCTGTCGCCCAACTCGCGCGCGAGGCTCGTCACCGCTCGCCCCGCGAGCCCGCAGGGCACGATCAGGTCGAAGTGCGACAGGTCCGGCGCCACGTTGAGTGCGATGCCGTGGAAACTGACCCAGCGCCGCACGCGGACGCCGATCGCGCACACCTTAGCGCCCGAAGCGCCCGGCTCTCCGAGCCAGACGCCCGTGGCGTCGTCCTCGCGATGCCCGGTGACGCCGAAGGTCGCGCAGGCATCGATCGCCACCTGCTCGAGCGATCGCACGTAGTCGTGCAGACCCATCCGGAGCACGTTGAGGTCGAGCACCGGGTAGGCGACGAGCTGGCCCGGGCCGTGGTACGTGATGTCTCCCCCGCGGTCCGTCTCGGCGACGCTGACTCCGAGGTCGGCGAGCCGTTCAGCCGAGGCGAGCAGATGGTCTCGGGCCCCGGGGCGCTTCGTGACCGTGATCACCGGCGGATCGTGTTCGAGCAGGAGCAGGAATCCCACCCGGGGGCGTCCCGCCTCGCGGGCCGCGAGCACCTCGGAGACGAGCTCGAGCTGGCGCTGTCTCGCCGATTCGTAGTCGATCGCGCCGAGATCGGCGATCTCGAGGGCCGACGGTTCCTTCGGGCTGAGGGCGGGCCGCTCCATCGACGGATCGTAGGAGCCAGCGTCAGACCATCGGCGAGAGCATGCCGCTCATCGCGCTGACGCTGTCCTGGTAGACCCGGGCGCACCGCTCGGCGGCTCCGTCCCAGGTCAGCTTCCGCAGCTCCATCTTGCCGTGTGAACTGAGGGTCTGGCGAAGCGGCGGGTGCCGGAGCACGGCGACGATCTTGTTCGCCATCTCGTCGGTGTCCCAGAAATCGACCTTCAGCGCGTGGGTGAGGACCTCGGAGACGCCAGACTGCTTCGAGATGATCACCGGAACGTCGTGGCTCATCGCCTCAAGCGGCGCGATCCCGAAGGGCTCGGAGACCGACGGCATCACGTAGCAGTCGGCCATACGGAACACGCGGGCGACGTCCTTGCCGCGCAGGAACCCCGTGAAGAGCACCTTATGCCCGATGCCCATGTCGGCGGCGAGTTCGATCATCCTGCGGGCCATGTCGCCGGAGCCGGCAACGAAGAACTTGACGTTGTCGATCTTCTCGAGCACCCGCTTCGCGGACGCGACGAAGTACTCGGGGCCCTTCTGCATGGTGATCCGCCCGAGGAAGAGCACGATCTTGTCGCGCGATTCGATCGTCTGGTTCGCGTTCGGCTGGGGGCCGCTCTCGACGCCGTTGTAGACAACCTCGATCTTCTTCGGATCGATGCCGTAGCGGGCGACGCAGATGTTCTTGGTGAGCATCGACACCGCGACGACGCGGATCGCCGCGTGCATGCCCCGGCGCTCGAAGTCGTACAGCGCCTGGTTGACGTGCTCGCCGGATCGATCGAACTCCGTCGAGTGGATGTGCGTCACGAGGGGCTTGCCCGTGATTCGGGCGATCGCCATCCCCGCCGGGTAGGTCATCCAATCGTGGGCGTGGATCACGTCGAACCGCTCGTCGCGGCAGAGGCGCACGACGAGCCGCGCGTATCGCTGGGCGTCGCCGACCACGTCGCCGCCGTAATCGGCCGGCCTGTTGAGCATCTGGATGTCGGTCTGGTCGAGCTCCCGCAGCGACTCGCGCAATTCGGGTGGGACCGATTCCGGATACACCGGATTGCCGTATTCGTCGACCTCGATGAGCACCTCTTCGCCCGACTCCTTGACCAGGCGGAACGTGCCGGGCTCCGACGAACCGGCCGGATACGGGCTCGTCCGCGCACCGGGCACGCCGACGAACGTCGTGTGCTCGAAACCGGCGATCCGGAACTCCGTGCGCCGGACCGCTCGCTCGAAATCGGGCGACGGCGAGGGCGCCGCAGCACCGGCGTCGCTCTGAGACGGAGCGGGCGGCGCCCCCGGAGTTGTCGTGACGGCCTCCGGGCTCAGGAGCGTCACGTGCGAGCTGTGATCGGCATCGACCGACTTGGGCAGCACGAACAGCATCTCGTGACCCAAGCGGTCAAGAGCCTTCGTGAGCCCGTAGCACGCCGTGCCCAGGCCACCCGAGATGAACGGGGGGAATTCCCACCCCAGCATCAAAATGCGCACCAGCGCGTCTCCTCAAAGCAGCGCCCGATCCTCGCCGAGCTTTCCGAACCCCCGCCCCTCGCTGTCTCCGCCGATCCCCGGCTCAGTCCTCTTCCGGTTTCATGTCGCCGAGTTCGCGGAACGCCGCTTCGAACGCGAGCAGGCACTTCACGAGTTCGGGCGCGTCACGCTCCGGTTCGGCCTCACTCATCTCGATGGGGATCGAGGCCCGGAACGTAAACATCTTCTCCGGATTCCTGTAGTGCTCGAGCTTGCCGAGCGGGCCACGATCGAACCCGAGGTCCACACGCTCTTCGTCGATCATGTCGTCCAGGTCGTCGCCGGTCCACATGAGCTCGGCCTCGATCGACTGACTCAGGTAGCGGTCCTCGCTCACCCAGTTGGCCGTGAGGCGCCCCCCGTCCGTCTCGATCCGGTACCACGCGTCGGGCTGGATCTTGCTCTGGCACGCGATCCGGCCCGGCTCTTCGACGACCTGCGCGAAGACACCGGATCCGTCCGCAGAACGGGCGGCCTGTCGCAGCAATTCGGCAACGTGGGGAGCAGTGTCTTGGGTCACAGCGTGCATCGAGTCCGGCTCGCGCCTGGTCAGGAGTGGAATTCGGGGAAACGCGGCGGGCCGAGCCGGCCGCGAGAGGCGTCATGATAGCGGGACATCGGCCTCGGACCAGCGCGGCGTCCGCGGTGCGCGCTGATTGCCGGCCGAGATACAGTCATGCCGTGCACGCGCATACGACCGCCCCCAATCCGGACGCCGGGCCCTGGACCACCCGCAGGCTCCTCGAGTGGATCTCCGGAGCCCTGGAGCGCCAGGGGTTGGAATCGCCCAGGCTTTGTGCCGAGCTGCTCGTGTCTCATGTGCTCGGGTGCGAGCGCCTCAGGCTCTATATGGAGGCGGAGCGCCCGGCCGGCCCGCTGGAACTCGAAGCGCTCCGCGACCTCACCCGACGGGCGCTCGAGAGCGAGCCAGTGCAGTACCTCGTCGGCGAAGCCTGGTTCTTCTCGATCGCGTTCAAAGTCGATCGACGGGCGCTCATCCCCCGGCCGTCGAGCGAAACGATCATCGAGCACGTGCTCCAGCTCGTCCGGGCGGACTCGTCTCTTGCCCCAGGGGGCTCGCTGGCGATCGCGGACGTCTGCACCGGGTCGGGTTGCCTCGCAATCTCGCTGCTCAAGAACCTCCCCCACGCGAGGGCCATCGCGACCGACGTCTCCAGAGACGCGCTCGACCTGGCACTGGAGAACGCCCGCCACCAGCATGTGGACGATCGCATCGATTTCCTCGAGGGCGACCTCCTGCTCCCGCTGCGGGACCGAGCGCCGGCATCGCCTCTCGACGTCCTCGTCTCCAACCCTCCGTACATCCCCGACCAAGAGTGGGACGACGTAGGGCCGAACGTGAGGGATTACGAGCCCGAGATCGCCCTGAGGGGCGGTGAGGATGGCATGCGCTTCGTCGGGCCCGTGCTCGACGAGGGCCCGCGTCTGCTGAGACCCGGGGGGGCTCTCGCCATCGAATTGGCCAGTTCGTCCGCTCAGGCCGCGCTCGAGCGAGCCATCGCAAATCCCCTGCTCGCCGATGCCCACGTGCTGGATGATTTCGAAGGGCTGCCCCGGGTGCTCGTGGCCCGGCGCGTCTGAGGCGCTCAGGCCGACGGATCCACGGGATCGGCGATCGCCCCCCTGGCTTCCTCGACCAGGGTCTCGACCTGGAACGGCTTGAAGAGGACGCACTGCAGGCCCTCGTGGCTCGCTCGCACGATCGAGTGGTGCGGGTCGTAGCCGAAGCCGGTCATCAGGATCACAGGGAGGTCGTCCTTGGCGTCCTTGGCGGCGCTGAAGACTTCGTAGCCGGTCTTGTCCCCGAGGTTGATATCGCTGATCACCAGATCGAACGCCTGATCGGCGTCGTGGCTCAGCTTCCATTGGAGCAGCAGCTTGGTCGCCGAATCGCCATCGTCGCAGGTCGTGACCTTGCACCCACGCTTGGTCAGGACATCGCGGATCGTCTCACGGACGACCCGCTCGTTGTCGGCGACCAGGATCCGCTTGTCCTCGAGGACCGGGTCGATGTGCTCCCGCTGGAGCGCGTCTTCCGCTCCGAGCAGGGTCTGGGCGCCGCTGGCGACGTTGTCCATCCGGCGGCGGATCGACTCGGCGTCCTTGATGATGTTGGCGATGTGGCTGGTGATGTGGGGATCGTCGGTCTCGCCCCTGAGCGCCTCCGCCTCGGCCAGAAGATCGTTCAGCGGGCCGGCGAGTTCGCCCTGCACGTTCCCGGTGGCGTCCTCACGCGTCTTGTAGCGCTCGACCACGAGCAGATTCAGGATGTGGAGGGCCATCGCGATGGAGTGGCCGAAGATCTCGGCCAGTTGCCTGTCGCTCTCGCTGAACGCGTCGGTGGACTCCCGCTCGATATTGAAGATCCCCAGCGTGCGATCGAAGAGTCGAAGCGGGACAGTCAACGAGGAGCCCCCGGACTCGAGGCCGAACACGTAGCGCTCGTCATCGGCGGTATCCGCGCAGATGTAGCTCCTGCCGGTGGTCGCCACGTAGCCGCTGATCCCTTGCCCCTCGAGTTCGGCGAAGAGGTCGATCGCGCGGGCCTCGGGCGGGAGGCCGGTGCTCATCACCAGTTCGAGTTGGTTGGATTCCTCGTTCAGGAGACGGATCGCGAAGTGGTCGAAGCTCAGGATCTCGCCGGCGGCGGAGATCACCCGCTCCTCGAGGAGCGCCAGACGCTCGGACACGTGCATGCGCTCGAGTGTTCCCTGCTCGAATCGAAGCAGGTCGCGCCCGGCTCTGTTGATCGACGCGATCTTCTGGCGGAGCGATTCCTGGTCGGTGACCTCGCTGACGAGCGCCACGAACCGGCTCGGCTCGTTCGCAGGGTCGGAACTCGACCCGTCGATCGCGACGACCGGGGCGACGACGACGCTGAAGAACTGGTGCGACGCGGGCACCCGGATCCGAACCTGACGCCGGCGCCAGCGGATCGGGTCGTCCAGGTCCGAATCGTGGGCCTGGGAGGCGACACGCCGGCAGGCGACAGCCACCCTCTTCTGGATACCGTCGGCGTACTTCCGGAACACATCATTGCCCCAGACGATCTCCCCGCCCCTGGTACAGACGCAGACGCCCTGCCCCAGCGCTTCGAGGATCAGGCCGGCGTCGCGCTCCAGCGCACCGATATCCAGGCTCGGGGTGTGGTTCTTCGGAGGATTCGGTCGCTCGGCGGTCATCATCGGAGCACCTCGGCCCTCGCTACTCCGCCCGATGGAACGCTCCTGAATATCTGTACGCAGATGGGGAGCGATCGATCCAGGAAAGTGGTTCGCCCAAAGCCGGGCGAACCGATGTAGAAATGCCGTAGATTCGGGAGCGGCATGCGAAAACGACCCAGGTTGGCGTCGGGATCATCGACCATCCGACCACTGCGACTGTGAACACCATGATCTCGGTTCGCCACGTACACAAGTCATTTGGCCAAGTTCAGGCCGTTCGGGGGGTGGATTTCGAGATCGAGCCCGGTCAGGTCGTCGGGATCCTCGGCCCCAACGGCGCCGGCAAGACCACGACCATCCGCATGATGACCGGCGCGATCCCGCCCAGCCGGGGCTCGATCAGCGTCGACGGGCTCGACTCCATCTCCCAGACCATCGGCGTCCGTCGCCGGATCGGGTACCTGCCCGAGTCCGCCCCGGCCTACCGGGAGATGCGGACGCTCGAGTTCCTGCGCTTCAGGGCCGGCCTGTTCGGGCTCCGAGGCAGGAGGCGTGGAGCGGCCATTGAGAAGGCGATCGGCCTGTGCCAGCTCGAGGAGGTCCGCAAGCGGCGCGTGGGGCAGCTCTCCAAGGGCTATCGCCAGCGGGTGGGGCTCGCGAGCGTGCTGCTCCACGACCCCAAGGTTCTGATCCTCGACGAGCCGACCAACGGCCTCGATCCGGCCCAGATCGCCTCAGCGCGCAGCCTGATCCGGCACCTCGCGGGAGAGCGCACGATGATCGTCGTGAGCCACATCCTCCCGGAGGTCGAGAAGAGCTGCGATCGCATCATCCTGTTCGCCGGGGGCAAGGTTCGAGCCGACGGCCCCCCGGAGTCGCTGATCACGGCCCTGCCCGGAGCGGGCCGGTACACGGTCGAAGCAAAGCAGGACTCCCCGGACGGACGATCGGCCGAGGAAGTGCTCAGGACCGTCCGGGGTGTTCGCTCGATCGAGTCCAGCGACGCCGGCGACGGTTGGGTCCGCTGCCTCCTGGGATTCGAGGTCGAAGACGACGACCATCGCGAGGGCATCGCCCGCCACGCTCAAGCCGCGGGCCTCACGGTCCGCGAGCTCCGGGCGCAGACCCCGACGCTCGAAGATGTGTATCTCCGGCTGGTCGCCTACGCCGACGACCACGACGCCCAGAAACGGGCCGAGCAGACCCGGCGCCAACAGGACGATGCCGCGTGACCGGATCGCTGACGATCGCACGACGCGAGCTGATGAGCTACCTGCGCACTCCCGTGGGCTGGGTCGTCATGGCGCTGTACCTCCTGCTCTCGGGGTTCTTCATCGCGTTCGGGACCCTGCAGCCGGGCGAGCCGGCCAGCATGCGGGGGTTCTTCGGCGTCTCGCAGTGGCTTCTGCTGATCGTCGCTCCGGCGATCTCCATGAAGCTGCTGGCGGACGAGAAGCGGTCCGGCACGATGGAATCGCTCATGACATCGCCGGTGTCGGACTGGCAGATCGCCATCGGGAAGTACCTCGGCGCCGTTTTCTTTCTGCTGTGCATGATCGCCCCGACGCTGCTGTACGTGGGACTGCTCGAACTCCTCGCCGACCCTGACTACGGCCCGATCGTTGCGGGCTACCTGGTGCTCGTGCTCGTCGGGATGGTCTATCTCAGCGTGGGCCTGCTCGCCTCGACACTGACCGAGAGCCAGATCGTGGCGCTGCTGGCCACGCTGTTCTTCTTCCTCATTCTTGAGGTGGTGTCGGTTCGAGGCGGAGGGCTCGTCGGCGAGCCGTACGATCGGGCGTTCTACGCGATGTCCATCCAGCTCCGCATCGCGGACACGGCCAAAGGCATCATCGACTCGGCCCACATCGTGTTCCTCGGGGCGATCTGCGTCTTCTTCGTCGTGCTCAGCGCCGTCACGCTGGAGGTGCGCAGATGGCGGTGAAGCAAGGCATGGGCGCCGCCGCGCGGCGCGCCCGCTACGGGCTGGGCAGCGTCATCATTGTGCTGGCGACGCTCGCGTCGTGCGTTCTCGCGGGAGTGCTGGGCTCGCGGTACCACCTGCGCGTCGACGTCACCTCTGCCGGAGAGCACACGCTGAGCGAGCGCACGCTCGCGTTGCTCGATCGGGTCGACTCGCCCCACCAGGTGATCATCAGCGCTGATCTCACACAGCTCGATCGCCAGACGCGCTCGCGGATCGACGATCTGCTCGTCGAGTTCCAGGAAGCCTCCGAGCAGGTCGGGGTCGAGTGGATCGACACCAGCCGCCCCGAGGCGCCCGAGGCGTTCCGGATTCTGATGAACGACCTTCTGGCACGCGACGCCGGCGAACTCGACGATCAGCGCGCGATCCTCGAGAGCACCTCGGCCGAGGTGCGCGATCTCGTGACCGGGATGGGTGAGACTTCCGACCTCCTCAAGGAACTCAACCTGGTCCTGGACCCGGCCGATCGCGGCGAGGTCGACCTGGAGCGCCAGGCCGCGGTGCTGCGGACCATCGGGAGCCGCCTCGAACCGATCGCGACACTCGTCGGCGAGTCGGCGCGGACCCGGATCGGCGATGTGGAACTGCCCGGCATCGACGCCGCGGCAGACGCCGCCCTCCCGATCCTCGAGGAGGCGTCGCAGGCGATGGACGCCATCAGCCAGTACGCGGAACTCGTGGGCCAGCGGGAGATCTCGCCCGAGGCGCAAGACGCAGTCAACGCCCTGGCGCTCGTCGCATCGGCACGGCGGGACCAGTCCGTGCGGGCGCTCGACTCGCTCCGGAGGCTCGAACCGGCCGATGCGCTGATCGTGGCTCGGATCCTCGCTGCGACCGACGCGGTCCTGGTCGTCAGCGAGTCGGGAGTGCTCGCGATCGACTTCGAGACGCTGTTCCCCCGGCGCGAGCTGCTCGAGCGGGACGGGGGTCGGGCGTCGGACGTCGCGTTCTCCGGGGAGGAACTCATCGCGACCGCGCTGGGATCGCTCAACGACACCCGCGCGCCGATCGCAGTGTTCGTGCACGGAGAGAACGCCGAGCTCTTCGACGAGCGCGACATCCCCACGCCGGTTGCGCGCCGGCTGATGGGCAAAGCGCTCGAGCAGTTCAGGCTGAGCGGCATCAACGCCACCGAGTGGACGACGGCCAGCGATCCGGTGCGTCCCTCCCTGGCCGAGTTCGATCCCAACCGGGCGCGGCCCGTGGTGTGGATCGTCCTCGGCTCCCCGTCCGCCGCTTCGGTAGACCCGAGGCAGGCCGGCGCCGCTGCAGAGCGTGCGCTCCGCGTGGACCGCCTGGGCGCTGCCTTCGAGTCGCTCCTCGAGGACGGTGAGAACGTCCTGCTGTGCATCGAACCGTCGGACCTTCCCGGTGTCGGCGAGCCCGACCCGATGTCCGAAGCACTGGCGCCGTTCGGGCTGTCTGTCGCCTCCGGAAGCCCGCTCATGCGCCGCGAGAGCAGCCCGAGCGGTCCGCTGACATACACGCACCACATCGCGACTGGTACCGACGACGGCCACGCGATCGGCCGGGCGATCAAGGGCTTGGCGACGGGCGTGAGCTGGGCGACCGCGGTGCAGATCCTCGACGCTCCTCCAGAGGGAGTGAGATGCGAGCCCATCGCGGAGATCGCGGACACCGATGAACTCTGGGGCGAGTCGCAGTGGCTCGCGCTGCGGAGCGTCGTGGAGCGCGGCTTGGCCAGGCCGTTCGAGCCGCTGCTGCTCTCGAACCCGCCGGCGCCCGACCCTCAACGGGACCTCACCAGCGCGAGCTCGGGCGGCTGGCTGATCGGCGCGGCATCCGAACGACAGCGGGACAACGGCGCGCAGCGTGTGGTCGTCGTCTCCGCCCCGAGTTGGTTCACCGATCTGTTCATCCGCCGGACGACCGAGGTCAACGGGAGGCGGGCGGCCCGATTCCCCGGCAATCTCGAGTTGTTCGTGTCGTCGCTCAACTGGCTGGCGGAACGGGATGAGCTGATCGCTCCGGGCCCGCAGGTCCGTGATGTGCCGCGGATCCGAGACATCCCCGGCGATGCGCTGCTCGCGTTGCGCCTTCTGCTGGTGGCCGGTCTCCCCCTGCTGATGCTGGTGGTCGGGGCCGCCATGCGGGTCCTCCGGGGCTGATCTCAGCCGCGGTACACTCTGTGGCTATGTCGACACGCGCGATGGTCGTCTCGGTCCTGGTGCTCCTGTTCCTGGCGGGCGTCACCGTCCTGCTCACGATGGGGGGAACCAGCCCGAGCAATGCAGCCGCCGACGGCACGCCCGTCGACCCGGCCCCCTCGGGCCTCCGCCCCCTCGTCTCGTTCGAGCCGGAACGCCTCACGCTGATCGAGGTCTCCCAAGGCGGCGCCACCGCACGCGTCGCGCGTGAAGTCTCCTCGGGCTGGCGTTACAGCGCAGACGACGGCTTGGAGTGGCCCGCGTCGCTCAGCGAGCAGTCGATGCGAGCGTTGGCTGAGATCGCAACGCTGCGCCCGACGCAGGGCGCCCAGCTCGGCGAGGTCGAGGCCACGCTGGTCCTCGGCAGTGGCGATGGCGCGCCTCCCCAGATGCTCGAGGTTGGCCCGGCGGGCCTGGGCGGGCGGACGCCCCTTCGTCGCTCCGAGCGTCCGGGAGACGTCGCGCTCGCTCCCACGGAGGTGATCGACGTGCTCGTGCGCGAGGGCCCCGCGTCCTGGCGGTCGCGAGGCGCCGCGCCCGGCGTGCGCGATGCGTCTCGGGTTTCCCTGATCACGCCGACCGGGCCGCTCACTCTCGCCAAGCTGAACGGGCGCTGGTACCTCCGCGCGCCGGTAGGCGTTCGCGCAGACGAGCGGGCCGTCGCGTCGCTGCTGGACGCGCTCGGGGCGCTGCGGATCGAGAGTTTCATCGACGAGGGACGTCCGACCCCCGAAGCCAGCGGCCTCGAGTCGCCGGCGCTGATCATCTCCTGGGAGATCGATCGACGGGTCGCCGGAGCCACCGACGGTGACAATGTCCGCGTCGCCACCGACCGTCGCCAGATCATCGTCGGCGGCCCGGCGGACACGACCGGAGCGCTCCTGCACGCAAGCCTCGATGATGAACTCCGATTGCTCGCCAGGCTGAGCGCTTCGGAGGTCTCTTCGATCTCCACCGCTGCGCGGAACTACATCGAGCCCACGATCACCGACGTTCGACCCGCCGATGTATTCATGCTGACGATCGGGGACGAAATCCAGGGCGGTGAACGGGCGTTCCGGCGCGACGTCGATGGCTGGATCGAGGTCCTGGACGGCGACAACCGGACCGAGGCGAGCGCCGACGCCATCGAGGGCGCGCTCGAGTTCCTCGCGTCGCGTCCGGGAGAGCCCGAGCTTCCGGGTGATCCGGACGAACTGCAGATTGTGAAGCGCATCTCGCTCTACGACCGATCAGGCGATCCTCTCGAGTTGATCTCGGTCGGGTTCACGGCGGACGGCGTGCTCGGGTTCCGGCTCCGAGACCTGCTGGTGATGTTCGACGACGCGGGCGTTGCGCCGGAGTTGTTCGAACTGCCGCGCTTCTCGAGCCTGCCGGAACGGAACACCCCGAGCGCACCGGCCGAGTTACCCGCCTCAATGCCCCGAGAGAAGTAGTTCAATCTGCAGCAACGCGGATCGCGCGCAGGCAGGCGTCGCTGCCGCGTCGCCCGGTGTGCCAGAACACGAACCGGCGCGAGTCGGAGAGTCGGGCGAGCGGTGCGCCCCCCACCGGCCCCGGAGCTCCGCCATCGCTCATGACACTTGGAGCGATATAGACGATCGCTTCGTCAACGAAATCTCCATCGAACAGCGGCCCGAGCGTCCCCGGCCCCGCCTCGACCAGCACGGTGTGGACCCCGTCCTCGGCCAGGTGCGCGAGCAGGGCTCGGAGGTCGATCGACCCGTTCTGACCGGGAACGGCGATGATCTCCGCTCCCGCAGCCGAGAGCTCGAGCGCTGCAGGCGAGTCGGAGGTGAGCGTCGCCACACACAAGGGCGCCTCATCGATTGTCGCGATCAGGTTTGCTGACGGGCGCATGCGGGCGCGCGGATCGATGACGACACGACGCGCCGTGCGCCGCGTCGGCACGCCGCGCGCCGTCAGGCGGGGATCGTCCGCCTCCACGCTGCCTGCGCCGGTGAGCACAGCACCGACCATCCCCCGCAGGCGGTGCACCGATCGCCTCGATACGGGCCCGGAGATCCACTGGGATTCTCCGTTGGAGGTCGCGATCCGGCCATCGAGCGTCTGGGCCCATTTGGCGATGACCCAGGGGAGGCCAGTGCGGGCCCGCTTGGCGAACGGCTCGGACACCGCCCGGGCAAGTGGCTGGGGGACCAAGTCGACGCCGACCCCCGCGGCCCGGAGGCGCTCGATTCCGCCGGATGCTTCGGGGGTTGGGTCGCGCCGAGCCACGACGACGCGTGAAACGCCCGCGTCGATTATGGCCTCAGCGCACGGACCGGTGCGTCCGGTGTGATTGCAAGGTTCCAGCGTGACCCACATCGTCGAGCCGCGAGGATCGAATCCACGCGACCGCGCGTTGTTCAGCGCTTCGATCTCTGCGTGGTCTCCGCCGACGGCTCTGTGGTGCCCCATGCCTATGACCTCACCCAGGGGGCTCGCGAGCACGCAGCCGACCATCGGGTTGGGTTCGACACGACCGAACCCCCGGAGAGCGAGAAGAGCGGCGCGGCGCAGCATGTTCCTGTCGGTGAATAACATCGATTGGAGAGCCTAGCTCCGCGTCAGGCCTTGCGCACGAGCGGGGTGATCTCCCGCCGGCCGAAGCGATCGGAGGCCTCGCGGATCCATCGGCCCGCGTCGGTCCCGTACCCGGCGGTGGGCTTCAACTCGGCGCATCGCGTGTGCCAATGGCGATTGAAACGCTCCATGAGCAGCTCGCGCACGAGCTTGGCGCCCATCGACGCGAGTGAAACGCAGAAGTCGGACCTGTCCGCCCCCACCGCGACGGTCAGTTCGATCGGGCTCACGGATTCGGGAAGATCGATCCGGTACATCGATCGCTCCGCGGCCTCTTCGAGGACGCGCACGCTGCTGCCAGGGACACGCGAGCGGATCTCATCCGCGTAGCGTGTGCGCCCGCCCTGGCGGTCCAGGACGAGTTTCACCGTCTGCGCAGGCCCCGAATCGGCGGAGGCCATACGAGCCAGCCGGGGCAGCATCGCGGCGATGACCGACATGCTGATCGCGGCCTTTGATCCCTCTGCGTCCACACCGGAGTTGAAACGAGTCTCGTCGACGACCACGGTGCTCAGGATCCGGGGCGCTACTCCTTTGCGCACACACGCCGCCTGGAACCGCCTCGCCCCCAGCGAGACGTGCTCCTCCGTCGTCCCGGCTGGGCACGGGATCGGCTCGGCCCGGTACCAATCCGGAAGCTCCAGGTCCCCCGCGATCGCGCCGAGCACGCCGGTGTCGTCCGACAGACGGGCCTCGGGATGCAGCATCCGGAGCACCGCGTGCACCGAGCGCTCCAATTCCGCGATCGCGTGGCCGAGGCCGGAAGCGTTCGATCGCTTGAGCTTCTTCGAGTCCGCGATCGCGAGGCACCCGGCGCGGGCATCTGCCAAGCTGCGTCCGACCACCGGAGCGAGTTCGGTCCAGAGCGAGCTGCTCGTGCCGAGGTGCTCGGGCGCCTCGAAGGCGCACACCCCGATGCACAGCGGGCCAAGACGCGGCCCGTAGCCGGCTTCATCGATCCCCGCGTAGAGGACTCGGCCCGAACCGGCCCGGACCCCGGGACCCATGTCGGAGACGTTCATCGCCCGCGAGGATACCCGCGCCGCGCACACACACTCCAACGTTCACCGAGCGCGCAAAAGAGCCGCCCCGCAGGTGGAGCGGCTCTGGAAAACCTGTCGTCAGATCGTTCGAGCGGGTCGCCCGGGGATCAGAACGGATCGGGGCGAAGCTCGCCCGGAACCGAGGCGGTGTCTTCGGGGACCTCTTCCGCAGCAGCGTTGCCGCCGGAGCCGCCCCGTCCGCCAGCGGCGGTGCCAGCAGCCCCGCCTCCTCCGCCGCCCATCGTCAGAAAGACGACGACAGCCGCGCCGATGAGGCAGAGGACAATGATCCCGATCTTCAGTCCATTCTTGTTCATTCAAGTTCCCTTCGCTGGGGCCCTGATCGCGTGACTCTACCGAGTGCCGCCGCAGGAATGAGAGTATAGACCAACATACGAAACGAGCACCCGGAATCGGCCCCGCCTGCTCGGGCAAGCCCGGGCCAGGATCAGATATCCCGCCCGCGGAGGCCGCCGTGCGAGAGGTAGAAGTGGCCGGGCCACGAACGCCCGCCGGAGTTGAAGACGTACACCGGGCCGGCCTTCTCCTGGGCCGAGATCGACGAGGCCTGGCTGAACGGCTTGATGTTGCCGGCGCTGCCGTCGGCGAGAGCGTA
>JANQQR010000015.1 GCA_028289195.1 Phycisphaerales bacterium
CCCAGGGCGGCCCCTCGCGCACCAACGACATGGCTGGCATCACGAACGCCGACTGGTTCATCACCGTCGGCGGCGACGGCTTCGAGCCCGCGATCGACCCGCTCGATCACAACATCGTCTACAGCCAGTGGCAGTACGGAGGCCTGATCCGCCACGACCGGCGCTCCGGCGAGATCACCGACATCAAGCCCCGCGAGCGCCCCGGCGACGAGCCTTACGTCTTCAACTGGGACGCCCCGCTGCTCATCAGCCCCCACTCGCACACCCGCCTCTTCTACAGCGGGCGCCGCGTGTTCCGCTCCGAGGACCGCGGCAACTCCTGGACCCCCATCAGCCCCAACCTGACACGCCAGCTCGATCGCAACCAGCTCGAGGTGTTCGGCGAGATCCAGAAGCCCGACGCGGTCAGCAAGCACCGCTCAACCTCGATCTACGGAAACATCGTGGCATTCAGCGAATCACCGCTGGCCGAGGGCCTGCTGTACGTCGGCACCGACGACGGCCTGGTCCAGGTCTCCGAGAACGGCGGTGAGTCCTGGCGGCGCATCAACACCGAGGACATCGACGGCGTCCCCGACCTGACCTACGTCGCGAGCATCGTCGCATCGCAGCACGACGCCGACACCGTGTACGCCGCGTTCAACCACCACAAGACCGGCGATTTCGCGCCGTACATCTACATGTCCGAGAACCGGGGCGCCAGCTGGACGGCGATCCACGGCGACCTGCCGGATCGCAACTTCGTGTGGTCGGTCGCCCAGGACCACGTGAACCCGGACCTGCTGTTCGCCGGCACCGAGTTCGGCTGCTACTACACCGTCGACCACGGCAACGAGTGGCACAAGTTCAGCGGCGTTCCGACGATCGCTGTGCGTGATGTCGACATCCAGCGCCGCGAGAGCGACGTCGTCATGGCCACGTTCGGGCGCGGGTTCTACATCGTCGACGACTACTCGCCGCTCCGCACCGTCAGCGAAGAGCTTCTTCAGAACGAGGCGCACCTCTTCCCGGTCAAAAACGCTCCGCTGTACGTCCAGAAGAACCGCCTCGGCGGGAACCACGGCAAGGGATTCCAGGGCGCGAGCTACTACGCCGCTTCCAACCCGCCGTTCGGCGCGACGTTCACCTACTACATCAAGGACAAGCTCAAGACCCTCCAGGAGCTCCGCAAGGAAGCCGAGAAGGAGGACGAGTGGGACTACCCGACGCTCGATGAGTTCCGTGCAGAGGAACTCGAGCAGGACCCGCGCATCATCCTGACGGTCCGTGACGAGGGCGGCGCGATCGTCCGTCACATCGAGGGCTCGCGCAGCGCCGGGACGCACCGCGCCACGTGGGACCTGCGCTACCCGTCGACGCGACCGATCCGCATGAGCGGACGCGCGCTCGCCCCGTGGGAAGTCGCCGACGCCGGGCCGCTGGTGGCCCCGGGCCGGTACTCCGTCGAGGTCTCCACCGACATCGGCGGCGAGATCACCCGAATCGCCGGCCCCGAGTCGTTCGACGTCTACCCGCTCAACCTCGCGACGTTCGCGTCCGAGGACCCCGACGCGGACCTCGAGTTCGCCCTGCGTGTCGCCGAGCTCGAACGCTCGGTGCGCGGCGCCGACGAGTTCGCCGACGAGGTCGACGAGCGCGTGCGCTACGTCCGCAAGGCCATCACCGAGACACCCCGGGCCGACCCGAACTGGCTGAACACGCTCGACGGCATCCGTCGCAGCATGTCCGAACTCCGGCTCTCGCTCAACGGCGATCGCGTCGGCGCCACCCGAGGCGAGGCGACGGGACCGTCGCTCGTCGGGCGCGTCGGCACGATCACCGGCAACCTCTGGTACGTCACCTCCGGCCCGACCGGCACCGAGCGCGAACAGTTCCAGATCGCGACAGACGAATACCAGCAGGTGCGCTCGCGCTTGCTGGCGATCGAGAACGAACTGGCCGATCTCGAGGCGGCGCTCGATGAGGCCGGCGCTCCGTGGACTCCCGGACGTCTCCCCGCTGGCGCACGCCCCTGAATCAAGCGGGAAACGCCGATTTGTGATAGTGTTCGGGGTTCGTTGGTAGCCCGATGAGGCGCCTGCGCGCTCAGCGCGGGCAGACCGTTGGGCTCTTGCCGAAGCCTGCGCGACCGGTCGGGAGGCCGGATGCGCTCCAGTGCTCTCCGCCGCGAACCTCCCACCCGCGGCGAGCCCTGCGGGACGATCCCGTCCCGGTGGTGCTGCGCCGCTGCGAGACTTGATGATCCAGCACGCCCAGGAACAGCCGCGCTACCGAGCGATTACCCGTTCGAACATCAATCAGCTCCCCCAATGGGAGACCATGGACAGCGACCTCCGCCGGGCCGTGGAGGTCGTCTCGCTCGTCCTGCCATTCCGGACCAACGCCTACGTCGCCGGCGAACTCATCGACTGGTCACGCGTCCCCGAGGACCCGATGTTCCAGCTCACCTTCCCGCAGCGCGAGATGCTCACCGACGAGCACTACGACGAGGTCGCGCGCCTCGTCGATCGTGATGCCCCGAAGCCCGAGATCGACGAGGCCGTCAATCGCATCCGCCTGGATCTCAACCCGCACCCCGCGGGCCAGATGACGCACAACGTGCCCACGCTCGCGGGTGACGATCTCGACGGGATGCAGCACAAGTACCGCGAGACGGTGCTGTTCTTCCCAAGCCACGGCCAGACCTGCCACGCCTACTGCACATTCTGCTTCCGCTGGGCGCAGTTCGTGGGCATGGAGGGACTCAAGTTCGCCTCCAGCGAGGCCGACACGCTCGTGCGCTACCTGCGCAAGCACCCCGAGGTGTCCGACGTCCTGATCACCGGGGGCGACCCGATGATCATGAAGTCCAAGATCATGCGCCAGTACATCGAGCCGCTGCTCGATGTCGAGACGATCACCTCGATCCGCATCGGCTCCAAGGCCCCCGCGTACTGGCCGCAGCGCTTCGTCACCGACAAGGACGCGGGCGATCTGCTCGCCCTGATCGAGCAGGCCAGCGAGCGCGGCAAGAACGTCGCGATCATGGGCCACTACTCGCACCCGGTCGAGCTCTCGACCGACGTCGCGCGCCAGGCGGTTCTCAACCTGCGCAGCGCCGGCGCGACCGTGCGCATGCAGAGCCCGGTGCTCCGCCACATCAACGACAACGCCAAGACCTGGGCCGATCTATGGCGCACCGGCGTTGGCCTCGGCGCCGTGCCCTACTACATGTTCGTGGAGCGCGACACCGGCGCGCGTCGCTACTTCGAGATGCCCCTGGTCCGCTGCTGGAACATCTTCCGCAACGCATACCAGCAGGTCTCGGGCCTGGCGCGTACGGTCCGCGGCCCGTCGATGTCGGCCTTCCCCGGCAAGTGCCACGTGCTCGGAGTCACCGAGATCGGCGGCAAACAGGCATTCGCCCTGGAGTTCCTCCAGGCCCGCGAGCCCGACCTCGTCCGCCGGCCGTTCTTCGCCAAGTACGACCCCAAGGCGACCTGGTACGACCAGCTCGAGCCCTTCAGCGAGGCCGACAGGCCGTTCTTCATCAAGCCGAGCGACGCACCCACGCCCACGATCGACCTCACGGTCGACAACCGACCGGCAGCCGCGCGCAAGTCGCGCGAGTCGTCCTGGCTGTAGTGCTGCCCTTGATCGCGGGCGTAGTGCGCGCGGAAAGAGCGCGATCCATCTACAATCGCTGCGGTGGGATTCCTCCGGGAATCACAGAGAATCCGAGCGCTCCGAGATCGAGGGAGATGATGCCGATGCGCATGCGCCTGTCGTCTGTTGTCCTGGCTGCCGCGACCACGGCCCTGGCTTCCCACGCCTCGGCCGACCCGCTCGGCCCCGGCGAGCGGTTCTTCAGCTTCCTCCCGCCACCCGGCCTACCCGTCGAGCCCCACGTCCCCAGCCCGAGCGACTTCCTGGGATACGAGACCGGCGAGCGCTTCACGCGTCACCACCAGCTCATCGACTACCTCACAGCCGTCGCCGAGGCGTCGGACCGCGTGACACTCGAGCAGTACGGCTGGTCGCACCAGCGCCGACCCCTCGTGATCCTCACGATCACCAGCCCCGACAACCACGATCGCCTGGACGAGATCCTGAGCGCGAACCGCGAGCTCACCGACCCGCGTGCAACCGACGGCGCCCGCGCCGCCGAGATCGCGCGCACAAACCCGGCGGTGCAGTGGCTCAGCTACAACGTCCATGGCAATGAGGCCTCGTGCTCCGAAGCAGCGATGCAGGTGGTGTACACGCTCGCCGCCGGCGCGCACCAAGCCGTCACCGACATCCTCGACAACACTGTCGTCGTGATCGACCCGTGCCTGAACCCCGATGGGCGCGAACGCTACGTCGGCTTCTTCCAGAACGCCCGGGGCGTCGGCGTCAACGCGAGCCCGCACGCGTTCGAGCACCACGAGCCCTGGCCCGGCGCCCGGTCGAACCACTACCTGTTCGATCTGAATCGCGACTGGGTCTGGGGCGTGCACCCCGAGTCGCGCTCGCGCGTCCAGATCTACCGGCGCTACATGCCCCAGCTCCACGTCGACTACCACGAGCAGGGCGCCAGCTCGCCCTACTTCTTCGGGGCGGGAGACACCCCCTACAACTCGAACATCCCTCAGGAATCCAGAGAGTGGTTCCAGCGCTACGGCGAGGCCAACGCAGAGGTCTTCGACCGGTTCGGTCTGCCCTACGCCACCGAGGAGCGCTTCGACTACCTCTACCCCGGCTACGGGAAGGTTCTGCCGGTCTACCACGGCGCCGTCGGCCTCCTCACCGAGCAGGCGGGGCACGGGCGCGCGGGCCTCGCCCTGGAGGTCGAAGACGACCACGGCACCGGCGTGGTGATCACCCTGCGCCGGCGCGCCCACAACCACTTCCTGACCTCCATGTCCAACCTGACCCTGACCGCGAACCAGCGCCAGGCCCAGCTCGAGCGCTTCTACCGCTACTTCGAGAGCTCACTCGACCTCCCAGAGAGCGGGACGAGCGCATACGTCATCAGCGCTGACAACGACCCCGCCCGGCTCGCCAAGGTCCGCGACATCTGCGAGCACCACGGCATCGAGATCCGGACGCTCGAGAGCGAAGTCACCCTCTCCGATGCCCGCGCCTACTTCCCGCCGTTCGACGTCGACGGTTCCGCGACGGTGCCCGCCGGCTCATGGGTCATCTCGACGACCCAGCCCATGGGACGCCTCGCTCGCACGCTCTTCGAACGCGACACCTTCCTCGAAGACATCGACACCTACGACATCACCTCGTGGCCCGTGCCGGTGCTGTTCGGCGTGACGGCGTTCGAATTCAAGGGCGATCCCGCGTCGCTCTCCCTGGGAGGGGAACCGGGCGCAGCCGATCTGATCCAGGCGCCCGCGCCCTTCGACGGCGCGATCGCGCTGATCGTGCCCTCGAACCAGCACCACTTCCCGATCGCGCTGGCCGCAGCGGCACGTCACAACCTGTTCGCCCGACTGGTCGATGACGACATCCGATTCTCCGACGGGCGCACCGCGCCGGCCGGCTCCCTGCTCGTGCACCTGTTCCGCAATGATGACGAGGCGATCGCCGAGTTCTGGCGCGACGTCACGGCGGCGGCGCTTGAGTCGTTCGCCACCGCCGAGGGCTACCCGCCGGAGGGCCCGGCGCTGGGCAACAACGCCAACGAGCGCTTCATCCGACCCGACATCGCCGTGCTGCGGGGCGACAACATCTCGTCGCTCTCGTACGGACACACGTGGCACATGCTCGATATCGAATCGCCCACGCCGCACACCGCCGTCGACACGAGCGACCTGGGACGCCTCGAATGGAGCGAATTCAACACGCTGGTCATCCCTTCTGCCTTCCGTCTCGGCACCGTGTTCGACGACGACGGCCTCGAAGATCTCAAGCAGTGGATCCGCGACGGTGGCAGCGTCATCGCCATCAACCGGGCCGCGCATTGGGCGAGCGAGGCGATCCTCGGCCTCGACGACGACCACGAGGGCGATGACGACCACGAGGATGGCGAAGAAGAAGATCACTCGAGGCTGTCCTTCGCGGAGCGCGAAGCCGAGTCGGTCCAGGACCGCATCCCCGGCGCGGTGCTCGCAGCCGACGTCGACCGGACCCACCCGGTCGCCGCGGGCATCGAGGCCACGCTCGGATTCCACGTGTTCTCCGACACCCCGCTGCCCATCGACACCGAAGACGGCTTCGCGATCGCGCGCTTCGGCGACATCGACGATCAGGGCGGCCCGCGCATCGGCGGGTCGATCTCGGACGAGAATCTCGAGGATCTCGCCGGCACCCCGGCCGTCACCCACCATCGGCTCGGGGGCGGCAACGTGATCTGCTTCGCCTCCGACCCCACCAATCGCGCCATGAACCACGCCGGCATGCGCCTGCTGCTGAATTCCATCCTTCTCGCCCCGTCGCAGAGCTCGGCCCTGCAACCCCTGGGGGCCAACTCGGTGCATACCCACAACGAGGACGACGAAGAGGCCGAGCACCACCGACATCGCCACGACCGCTGATCCAAGCCCCCCATCGAGGACCACCATGAAGAAGCTGACCGCCCTTGCCGCCGGACTCGCGCTCGCCACGCCCATGGCACTCGCCGAGCCGATCGTGACCTCTGACCTCGCGAAGATGAAGGTCATCATGAGCGTGGACGTCTCGCCAGACGCGTCGTTCGCCGTGTACACCCTCATGGAGATGGTTAAGGAGGGCAAGGTCTACAAGCGGCGCTCCAACATCTGGCGCGTCGACCTCACCGACCCGAATTCCGAGCCCCACCCGCTGACCTCGGGCGCACGCGGCGGCTCGAGCCCCACGATCAGCCCGGACGGTCGCACGCTCGCGTTTACACGTCGCGGCGAGGGCGAAAAGCCCGGCTCGCAGGTGTGGCTGCTGTCGCTGGACGCTCCCGGTGAGGCACGCCAGCTCACCACGATCGAGAGCGGCGCCAGCAACATCCAGTGGCTCCCCGACTCGCAGGCGATGCTCGTCTCCTCGTCGACCAAGTACTCCGACCTCGACGGCGAGCCCGACTGGGACATCGAACGCCCCCTCCGCGCCTGGAACGACACCAAGCCCGACCCGCTCATCGAGGACGAGGCCAAGGCCACCCCCGACGGCACGCGAGAAGAGATCCGACGCTGGCTCGCCGGGAACGCGTCGAAGGCCGACCCCTCGGTCTACAACTCGCTGAGCTTCCAGGGTGAGCAGGGCCTGCGCCCCGAGCGCAGGGCCAGCCACCTGTATCGCGTCGACGCCGAGACCGGCGAGTCGACGCAGATCACCGACGGGTTCCGCTCGTTCGGCGGCGCGACGCTCAGTCCCGATGGCACCAAGCTGCTGCTCTCGGGCGATCCGCGCGACGGCACCCACCCCGATCGCCTGTTCCGCAACGAGCTGTTCATCATGGACGCCGACGGCTCCAACATGACCACGCTGCTGTCGGACGAAGAGCTCACGTTCAACGCCGCCGGATTCAGCGATGACGGCTCGCGCATCCTGTACACCGTCGCGTCGATGCGTGAGGAGGACCGCTGGGGCTTCCAGTCTGACCTGTTCGCGGCCAACCTCGACGCCTCGGATCCGGTCAACCTGACCTCCGACTGGCCGGTCAGCCCGGGCGGGATTATCGCCGACGGCGATCGCGTGTACTTCCGGTCCTCGTGGCACGGCGCAGCCCCGATGGTGAGCGTCGGCCTCGACGGCGCCACCTCGCCTGAGACGATCATCGATGGCGGCGTCAACGTCTTCAGCGCCGACGTCGAGAACGGCGTCGCGGTCGCCTCGGTGACGAGCACGATCCCCCCGAACCAGCTGATCATGACCGACGCCTCGGGCAACACCCGCGTGCTGCACGACCCCAACGCCGAATGGCTCGCGGGCAAGAACATCTCCGAGCCCACCGAGCACTGGGTCACCCGCGAAGATGGCACCCGCGTGCAGTACTGGGTCATGCCGCCGACGAACGCCAGGCCCGGCGAGAAGTACCCGACCTGTCTGGCGATCCACGGCGGCCCGTCGGTCATGTGGTCGCCCGGCTCGCTGAGCATGTGGCACGAATGGCAGCTCTCGTGCGCGTGGGGCTACGGCGTGGTGTACTGCAACCCGCGCGGCTCCTCGGGCTACGGCTTCGAGCACCAGAACGCCAACTTCCGCGACTGGGGCTTCGGCCCGACGGGTGACTGCCTCGCGGCGCTCGACGATGCCGCGGAGCGCTACGACTGGATCGACCAGGACAACCTCGTCGTCACCGGCGGCTCCTACGCGGGCTACCTCACGGCCTTCATCATCGGGCAGGACCACCGCTTCAAGGCGGCGGTCGCCCAGCGCGGCGTCTACGACCTCGAGACCTTCTTCGGCGAGGGCAACGCCTGGATCCTGATCCCCTACGCCTTCGGCGGCTACCCGTGGGAGCCGGGGATGCGCGAGATCCTCCATCGCGAGAGCCCGTTCACCTACGTCGATCAGATCGACACCCCCTTCCTGATCATGCACGCCAGCCAGGACCTGCGCACCGGCGTCAGCCAGAGCGAGATGATGTACCGCGCGCTGAAGGTGCTGGAGAAGCCGGTCGAGTACGTCCGCTACCCGGGGGCTGGTCACAACCTCAGCCGCACCGGCGATCCAAATCAGCGCATGGATCGCCTGCTCCGGATCCTCGAGTTCTTCGAGCGCCACGTGGACAACGACCGCCCGGCACCGGTGATCGCCAAGCCCGAGGCCGACAAGGACGAGGGCGACGATGACGCGGGTGGCCACGACGGTCACGACGACGTCGCGGCGGCCCACGAGCACGCGAGCCGGCGGGACTGAGCCAAACCCGGGAGCCGGGCCAACAACTCGAGCGTTTCTAGCCCTCGATCTCCGCCACCACCGGCGCATGATCGCTTATCGCCAGCCCGGCCTCGCGATCGATGCGCACGCTCTTGACCAGCTTCGCTGCCGCGCGGTTGGCGAGGATGTAATCGATGCGCCAGCCCCGGTCGAGCTCGCGGGCGCATCCGCGATTGCTCCACCAGGTGAAGGGACCGAGCTCGGCGTCCGGGTGCGCCTCGCGGACGAGGTCGTGCCAGCCGGAGTCGAACAGCTCGCCGATCCACTGGCGCTCGTGGGGGAGGAAGCCGCTCGTTTTGGTGTTGCTCTTGGCGTGGAAGATGTCGCGCTCTGTGTGGGCGATGTTGAAGTCGCCGGCGAGCAGCGTGGGAACGCGCGAGCGGACCATCGGGGCGGCCCACTCGCGGAACCTCGGAAGCCAGGCGTCTTTCTCGGCCTGGCGGTGGTCGCCGGATGAGCCCGAGGGCAGGTAGATGCTCGAGAGGCGGACTCCCCCCACCTTGGCTGTGAGCACGCGCCCCTCGGGGTCGTCGTCTGCGGCGCCCAGGCCACGCAACGGACGCTCGATCGGCAGGCGGCTGAGCACCGCGACGCCCGAGTAGCCCTTGCGCTGGGCCGGGTGCCAGATCGCCTGACACCAGTCGGGCGTTGACCACGCATCTGGGAGTTGATCGGGCAGCGCGCGCACCTCCTGGAGCAGGACCACGTCGGGCTCCAGGCGCTCGAGCTGCTCGCCGATCCCCTTGCGGATGGCGGCACGGAGGCCGTTGACGTTCCAGGTGATGACGCGCATTGGGGGCGGAGTGTATTGGATAGAATGCACCTCTAGGGTGCTGATTGGAGGCTTCTGCGCATGCTGTTCCGGATGATCTACGACGAAAGGCTGGCCCAGGCGGCCTACCTGATCGGGTGCCAGCGCACGGGCGAGGCGGTGATCGTCGATCCCGAGCGGGACATCGATCGGTACCTCGACCTCGCGGCGCGCGAGGGGCTGCGCATCACGGCGATCACCGAGACGCACATCCACGCGGACTTCCTCTCGGGCTGCCGCGAGATGGCCGAGAAGACCGGGGCGAAGCTGTATCTGTCGGGCGAGGGCGGCGAGGGCTGGGAGTACACCTGGCTGGACCAGAAGTCGGGCGGCGGCTCGTACGACCACCAGATCCTCCGCGACGGCGATTCGTTCAAGGTCGGCAACATCGAGCTGAAGGCCGTCCACACCCCCGGGCACACGCCCGAGCACATGTGCTTCCTCGTGACCGACCACGGGGCCGGCGCCAGCGAGCCGATGGGGATCCTCTCGGGCGATTTCGTGTTCGTAGGTGACCTCGGGCGTCCGGACCTGCTGGAAACAGCCGCGGGGGTCGAGGGGGCACGCGAGCCGAGCGCCCGGCGTCTCCACGCGAGCGCCGAGAAGCTGCGCGAATTCCCCGAGTTCCTCCAGGTCTGGCCCGGCCACGGCGCGGGCAGCGCCTGCGGCAAGGCCCTGGGAGCCGTCCCCCAGAGCACCATCGGCTACGAACTCCGCTTCAGCCCGGCGCTCGCGTCGATCGGCGACGAGCAGCGATTCGTTGACTTCATTCTCGAAGGCCAGCCTGCCCCGCCCATGTACTTCGCCACGATGAAGCGCCTGAACCGCGACGGGCCGCCGGTACTCGGGCAGTTGCCCAGGCCGGCGGAGCTCGACGCGAAGGAGCTTGGCGATGCGGTCTCGGATCGCGTTGCGGTGCTCGACACCCGCTCGTGGGATTCGTTCCGCTTCGAGCACCTGGCCGGGGCGATCTCGGCGCCGTTCGACAAGACGTTCCCGACGGTCGCCGGGTCGTACATCACCGAAGACGAGCGGATCGTCGTGATCTGCGAGCGCCACCAGGTGGGCGAGATCGTGCGCGCATTGGTGCGGATCGGTCTCGACAACGTGATCGCGTTCGCGACGCCCCAGACCGCGGGGGCGGCGTCGCCCCAGAACGGAACGGAGCAGATCAGCGTGAACGACCTGCAGGGCCGGATCGACGCGGAGTCTCCCTTCGTGCTGGACGTCCGTGGTATCGGCGAATACGACGCGGGTCACATCGCGGGGGCAATGAATGTGCCGCACACGCGATTGGCCGCGCACCTCGAAGAGTTGCCGAAGGACCGCCCGCTGCACGTGCAGTGTGCGGGTGGTGTGCGCTCGGCCCGGGCGTGCAGCTTCCTGCAGCGCAGGGGCTACGACGTGGTGAACATCGCCGGCGGGTTCCGGGCCTGGCAGCAGGCGGGGCTGCCGGTCGAGACCGACGCGCCGCAGCCGGCCGAGGCGTGAGGCCTACCAGTCGGCGCGATCGAAGAGGAACGCGCAGTCCTCGTGGCGCGCGCCCTGCACGTCGGACACCGCGAACTGGCGCCCGCTCCACATTGACGCCGAGCCGTAGGTGCCATCCCTGCGGACCGCGTAGAACAGCACCTGGAAGTTGGGCTTCCCGCTGGGGCGCTGCAGGCGGGCGACGCGGGTCTTGTCGGCGATCATCCGGAGGGCGTAGAGGCAGGCATCTTCGGGGGTGTCTCCCGACTCCATGCGCGCGACGATGGTCCGCGCGCCGCAGATCTGGATCACGGCTTCTCCCCGGCCCGTTGCGCCGGCGCTGCCGACCTCGTTGTCGGTGTAGAGGCCCGCGCCGATGATCGGTGAGTCGCCGACGCGCCCCGGGATCTTCCACGAGAGCCCGCTCGTCGTCGTCACGCCGGCGAGGTCCCCTCCCGGCGTGAGCGCCGAGCAGTGGATCGTGCCGTAGGTGTGCGTGATGGAGCCCTCGCGCGCGGCTTGCGGGTCGCGCCCGTCGAGCGGGATGTCGAATTCGTCCGGCGCGAGCCAGTCGTCGCTGTCGTTGAGCTTGCTCCTCCACTCGAGCCACGCCTTGCGCGACTCTTCGGTCAGCAGGTTCGTCTCCTTGAACCCGAGCTTCTTGGCGAAGCGGAGCGCGCCCTCGCCGACGATCAGGCAGTGGTCCGTGCGCCGCGCGACCTCACGCGCGACCGCGGCCGGGTTCTGGATGTTGCGCAGCGAAGCCACGGCGCCCGCGCGGTGCATCGGGCCGTGCATGACCGAGGAGTCGAGTTCGACGACCCCGTCCTCGTTCGGCAGGCCCCCGAGGCCGACGGTCTGATCGCTGGGGTCGTCTTCCACGAGGCGGACGCCCTCGACGACAGCGTCGAGCGGGTCGGCGCCCGCGCGGATCATGTCCCGCGCCTTGGCGACTGACCCGAGACCGTTGAAGCTGGCGATCGCGACCGGCCCGCCGGGTCCGGCGCCCTGGGCGCGGGCGGTTCCGGCCTTGGTTGCCAGCGCGGCCGCCGAAACGGAGACAGCGCCGATGAACCGCCGGCGATCGAGGAACTGCGTCATGGATCTCTCTCCTTGGACTCGGAGGCCTGCGCCCGCCGGTCAGTCGTCGGCGTTCAGGGTGCTCGGCCCCTTGCCTGCCGTCTTCTCGTAGTGCCCGTCGCCGGCCTTGACGTACTTCGTGAAACCGAGTTCTCCGAGCTTCTTGTCGTCGTTGGCCGTGCGCGAGGCGACGTGGTCCGACATGGCCCCGGGGATATAGGGGGGCTGGATGACGCGCCGGACCGGCTCGCCGGTCTCGGGGTGCGAGGTCAGCGCATCGTCGCGCATGCTCTGCTCGACTTCGAACACCTCGCCGGGCTCGCCGTCGTCGCGGATCACTTCATAGACATAGGTCGGCATGGGATTCGCCCCGCAATCGATCGTGGGTGACGCCGGTATAGTAGCGCACGCCGGCGTTTGATGAACTCCGGCTCCCGACCGATCCCCGCAGAGGTACCCGACAATGCGCACCCTCGCCACGACGTTGCTCGTCTCCAGCGTGACCCTCGCCTCCGTCGCCGATGGCGCCGGGAAGCCCGGCTACTACCGCCAGCCGGCGATCCACGGAGACACCGTGGTGTTCGTCGCCGAGGGCGATCTCTGGAGCGTGCCGGTCAGCGGCGGTGTCGCGCAACGGATCACGACCCACCACGGCCAGGAGACGCGCCCGTCGATCTCTCCGGACGGCTCGCTCATCGCGTTCACCGCCGGGTACGAGGGCCCGGCCGAGATCTACACCATGCCGCTCGGCGGCGGGCTCCCGACCCGACGGACCTTCGAGGGCGCCGGCAGCGACCGGTACCTGCGTCCCGTCGGCTGGGCTCCCGACGGACGCCTGGTCTACACCACACGGCGCCTCTCGACCGTGCCCAACAGCCAACTGGTCCTGCTGGACCTGGCGTCCGGCGACGAAGAGCGCGTGCCGCTCGAGCAGGCCGCGGATGGCGTGTACGGCTCGTCATCGCTCGTGTTCACGCGCCTGCCATTCAATGGGAGTTGGGGCAAGCGCTACGACGGCGGCACGGTGGAGCAGCTCTGGCGATTCGACGGCTCCGGGGATGAGGCGGTCGCGCTGACCTCCGACTTCCGCGGCGCCAGCCGCGAGCCGATGTGGTGGGACGGGCGGGTGGTCTTCGCGACCGATCGCGACGGCACCATGAACCTCTGGTCCATGACTCTGGACGGCGGCGACCTCCGCCAGCACACGCAGCACTACGGGTTCGATGTGCTCGGCCCGTCGAACGATGGCGACCGCGTGGTGTACCAGCACCGCGCCGACCTGCGCATTCACAACCTGAGCACGGGCGAGGACTCCCTCATCCCGATCACCCTGAACTCGGACTTCGACCAGACCCGCGAGAAGTGGGTCGAGAAGCCGATGGACTACGTCACCAGCTGGGACATCAGCCCGGATGGCGACCGGGTCGTCCTGACCGCCCGCGGCGAGGTGTTCGCTGTTCCGACCGACCACGGACGCATCGTCCGGGCGACGCGGGCCTCGGGTGTGCGCTACCGGCGGGGCGCGTTCATGCCCGACGGCGAGCGCCTGATGGTCATGAGCGACGAATCGGGCGAGGTGGAGTTCTGGTCGCTCCCCGCCGACGGCATCGGCGAGCCCGAGCAGCACTCGGACGATGCAAGCATCCTGATCATGCAGTACGAGGTGTCGCCCGACGGCACAAAGGCGGCCTACGCCAACAAGAACTTCGGAGTCTGGATCCGCGACCTGGAAACCGGTGAGAAGACCTTCGTCGACGAGGGCGGCTTCTGGTACTCGGACGACCTCGAGTGGTCGCTCGACAGCCGCTGGCTCACCTACACGCTTGCCGTCGACGGCAGCTCGCACGGCGAGGTGCACCTCTTCGATACCCAAACGGGTGCGATCGAGGCGCTGACCACTCGCGCGTACAACTCCTACGACGCCCGCTTCAGCGCCGACGGCAAGTGGATCTACCTGATCTCGGAGCGCCACTTTCGGACGATCGTCGGCTCGCCGTGGGGGCCGCGTCAGCCGGAGCCCCACTTCGACCGTCCGGCCAAGATCTTCCAGATCGCTCTCGAACCGAACCTGGCGTCTCCGTTCCTCGAGCCCAACGAGCTGATGGGCCAGGAGCAAGACGAGACCAAGAGCGAGGAGTCCGACACCGACGAGAGCGCCGAGAACGACGGAGAGGACGCCGACGGCGAAGCGGTCGAACCGGTGAGCATCGACCTCGACGGCATCGCCACGCGTCTCTACGAGGTGCCCGCGGGCAACGGGAACTACTTCAACCTGATGGTCGGAGAGGACACGCTGTTCTGGATGGACGTCGAGGACCTGCACGCGGGCGACCAGATCCTCAAGTCCATGAAGATCACCGGCGAGAAGCCGGAGGTGAAGACCGTCGCCAGCGGCGTCCGCGGCGTGGTGATGAGCGCGGACCGGAAGAAGCTGCTCCTCCGCAAGGGCGCCGACCTCCACGTGATCGACGCCGCTCACGGCGAGGTGAAGCTCAACGACGAGAGCAAGGTAGACCTGGGCGATTGGGAGTTCAGCCTCATCCCGCTGGAGGAGCGCCGCCAGATGTTCGTCGACTCCTGGAGGCTGATGCGCGACTACTTCTACGATCCCGGCCTGCACGGCGTCGATTGGCAGGAGGTCCTGGACCGGCACCTGCCCCTCGTGGATCGTGTGACGGATCGCGCCGAGCTCAGTGACCTGGTCGCCCAGATGGTCTCCGAACTGAGCGCGCTGCACACCTTTGTCTACGGCGGTGACCAGCGCGACGGCGATGAGAACGTGCAGCCCGCATCGTTGGGAGCTCGCCTGGTGCGTGACGCGCGGGGCGGCGGGTTCCGCATCGAGCACATCTATCTGTGGGACCCCGACGAGCCGGAGCGCCAGCCCCCGCTGGGCCGACCCGACCTCAGGGTGAGCGTGGGCGATGTCATCACGATGATCGACGGCGTGGACCTCTCCGCCGAGGTGTACATCCAGAAGCACCTCCGGGCGAAGGTCGGAGAGCAGGTGCGCCTCCGGATCAAGGACGCCGAGGACGGATCGGAGCGGGACGTCATCGTGCACCCGATCAGCCAGGGCGCCGAAGCCGACCTGCGCTACCACGAATGGGAGTACACCCGGCGCCTCCGCGTCGAGGAAGCGTCGGACGGTCGGATCGGCTACATCCACCTGCGGGCGATGGGCGCCGGCAACATGGCCGAGTGGATCCGTCACTACCCGCGGGCCTTCGACAAGGAAGGCCTCATCATCGATGTCCGCTACAACCGCGGCGGCAACATCGACTCATGGATCCTCAACCGGCTCCTGCGCAAGGCGTGGTTCTTCTGGCAGGGGCGGGCCGGCAAGCCCTACTGGAACATGCAGATGGCGTTCCGGGGCCACAAGGCGACACTCATCAACGAGCGAACGGCCAGCGACGGCGAGGCGTTCGCCGAGGGCTTCCGGCGCCTCGGCATGGGCCCACTCATCGGAACACGCACCTGGGGCGGCGGCATCTGGCTGACGAGCTCGAACCTGCTCGTGGACGGGGGCATCGCCACCGCTGCTGAGTTCGGCGTCTACGGTCCGGAGGGCGAGTGGATCATCGAAGGTTCGGGCGTGAGCCCGGACATCGAGATCGACAACCCGCCCCACGCGACATTCATGGGCGCCGACGCCCAGCTCGACCACGCCGTCGAGTTCCTGCTCCAGAAGATGGAAGAGGAGCCGGTCGAAGTCACGCCGAAGCCCGAAGGGAAGGACCTGAGCTTCCCCGAACGCCGTATGTGGGGGCAGCAGCCTTAGCGGGGGATCGTCTTGCCGTGCGGGTCGATCCCGGGATCGCCCGATTCGCGTTCGAGTTCCGAGCTGAGCCCGTGCTCGCGGACGTGCTCGAGATCCATGGCCGTCCCGTGCACGTGGTCCGGTCGGAGCCCGAGCTCGCGCACGAGGTAGGCCTCCCACAGCCGGTGCACGCGCACGAGTGAGCGAGCATGCTCACGCCCGGACTCCGTGAGCGCAAAGCCTTGGTCTCCCCTCCGCTCGAGCCGTCCTCCGCGCACATTCGAGCGGAGTGCTGCCCGCGCGAGAAGGCGCTCGGTGCCACCTTCGCCGACTCCGAGGGTCAGGTGCCGCCTCTCGAGCGTCGCATCGCCGTCCGGGGCCGACTCTTCAACGCGATAGAGCATCGCGAGTTGGTCTTCCGACAGCACGCGCACCCTGTATCGGAGCTTCCGCAAGGCCGAAGCAGCCAGCCCGTATCGCGGCGAAAGGAGCACCGCGACCAGGACACCGACCCCGCCGAGCGTCGCGATCATGCCCGAGGACTCCAACTCGACGGCTCCCGGATCGGGAGAAACCGCCGGCCAGCGCGTTGCGAGGAAGTACCCGCCGGTCGACATCACCAGCGCGAGCGCAGCGGACAGCGCTATCTGCACTCCCAGTCGGTCCGTCATCATCCGGGCCATCGCCGCAGGGCACGCGAGCATGGCGACGACCAGAATGACCCCCACGGCTTCGAATGAAGCAACGACCGACAACGCAACGACCAGGAGGAGCGCCACGTGCATCACCCCGGCGTGCACGCCCTGGGCGCTCGAATGCTCCGGATCGAAGGAGCTGATCCTGAGTTCCTTGTAGAACAGACCGACGAACACCAGCACGATCGCGAGCGTGAGCGCGAGGCTCTGAACCTGGCGGGGCAAACCGCCGATCGACTCGAGCGAGAACAGTCCGCCGACCGTTGCCGGCGGCTCCCACACCAGCGAGAGGTGCTCGATCGCGCCGTAGAGCACGCAGTCGGCGTCCACGTGACTGTTCCGCACGTTGATCGATACCAGCACGACACCGAGCGCAAACATGATCGTGAACACGACTCCCATCGACGAGCCCTCGTCGAGCCGGGCGAGGCGCCGGACGGCGCCCACCAGCAGTGCGCAGGCCACGCCGGCGACAGCAGCCCCGGCGAGCATCGGGAAGGTCGTCGCCTCTCCGAGCAGGAGGAACGCGACGATGAGACCGGGCAGCACCGAGTGCGAGATCGCGTCGCCCATCATCGCCATGCGTTTGAGCACGAGGTAGTTGCCGATGATGCCGCAGGACAGCGCCGCGAGCGCAGCGGCGAGGAGCGGCATCAGGTCGAGCGCCATGAAGTCGGTGAGTCCGGGACTCATCGCGGCCCTCCCGCTCCGTTCATCGAGCTCCGCTCGGCGTCGACCGCGCGCTCGAGTTCGGCAACGAGCTCCGGGCTGAGGGTGTGCTCGACCAAGTCCGCAGGGCTGTGGACGTGCGTGGGGGCCACGTGCAGATAGCGCTCCAGGTACAGCTCCCACAGCCGGTGTGCGCGGGAGATCCGTTGAGCCTCGGACGCACCGCGCAGATCGAGCACGAATTCGGCCCCTTCGATCCGAGCGAATCGCCGGACCCGGAGGCTGATCCGGACAAACCACCGCCAGAGCGGCCAATCCTCGACGGCCCGCAGGGCATCGGCAACCGGGACCCTCGCTCCGTTCTCGACCTGCTCTCCCCGCTCTTCGAGCCACTCGCACGCGCTGCGGAGAGCGTGCTCGCGACCGATGCGGACGCGCAACCGAGCCAGCCTCAACGCGCTCGCGGCCAGCCCTCGCGAGGGAGCTATGAGCAGGCTGACCACAAACACCGCGCCCGCGCACAGCACGATCGCGCCGCCGGTCGGCATCCTGGGCACGACCGCGGAGATCGCCGCCCCGACGTAGCCCGATACGGCCCCGATCCCCGCCGACAGCGCCACGACCCGCCAGAGCCGATCCGTCCACAGGCGGGCGCTCGCCGGTGGCACGACCAGCAACGCCACGATCAGCACGATGCCCACCGCCTGGATGCCGATCACCGTGACCGTCACCACGAGCGCCATCAGCGCCAGGTCGATCGCACCCGTCGGCCATCCCCGAGCGCTGGCGAATTCGCCGTCGAAGCAGACCAGGCGGAGTTCCTTGAAGAGCAGCGTGACCCCGAGAGCGCAGATCAACGCCAGAACGCCCATCGTGATCGCGTCGCCAGTGCGCATCGCCGCGGCTTGCCCGAGGATCAGCGAGCGCAGCCCCGCCTGATTGCCGCCGGGGAGCGACTGGATGTGGCTGAGAATCACAACACCGAGCCCGAACATGGAACTGAGGACAACGGCCATTGCGGCATCCTCGGACAGCCGGCGCGACCTGGTCAGCACATGGACGAATCCGACGCCGAGCACGCCGAACACCGCCGCGCCCAGGAGCAGCCACGCCGGAGCGCGGGGATCCAGGCCGATCGCGCTTGCGATGAGGAACGCGACGCCGATACCCGGGAGGGTGGCGTGGGCGAGCGCATCACCCATGAGCGATCTGCCGCGAAGCAGCGCGAACGCGCCGACGGAGCCCGCCGCCGCCCCGAGCAGCAGCGTGGCGCTCTGCACGACCGTCGCGTTGTAGCCCCCGCGCAGGAGCAGGACGTCCCACAGACCGGCGGGCGCCGCGCTCACGAACCGGCGCCCGGCTCGACGGCCCGCGCCAGTTCCTCCGCGGCCCGGTCGAGCAGCGTGAGGCGACCGCCGTACGTCTTGCGCAGGTTCTCGTCGGTGAAGACCTCGGCCACGGGCCCCGACGCGACGATGCGCCGGTTCAGGAGCACAACGTGATCGAAGTACTCGGCCACAGTCTGCAGATCGTGATGGACCACGAGCACCGTTCGCCCGCGTGTTCGAAGGTCTCGCAGCACCTCGATGATGGACCGCTCGGTCGCGGCGTCGACCCCGGCGAACGGTTCATCCATGAAGTACAGGCGCGCATCCTGCACGAGAGCCCTGGCGAGGAACACCCGCTGCTGCTGCCCCCCGGAGAGACGCGCGATCTGGCGATCCTCGTAGCCCTGCATCCCGACCTGAGCGAGCGAAGCGCGGGCGCGCTCCCTAGCGCGCCGTCCGACCGGGCGGCACCATCCGATCTCCGAATACAGGCCCATGCACACGACGTCGAGCGCGGAGACCGGGAACGACCAGTCCACGCTTTCCCGCTGCGGCACGAATCCGACATCCCGCCGGCGCGCCTTGAGAGGCTCGCCGAAGAACTCGATCCGCCCCGAGAGCATGGGCGTCAGCCCGAGCGCGGCTTTGATCAGCGTTGACTTCCCGGCGCCGTTGGGGCCGACGATCGCGACAAGCTTGCCTGCGGGTGCTTCGTAGTCGACATCCCACAGCACCGGGCGCCGGTCGTAGGCGACGGTCATGTCGTGGATCGAAAGCGGGCTCTCCGGGCTGTGCTCGGGGAACGATGCGAGCGAGTCTGGTCGCGTGCGATGACCGATCCGGGGCATAAGCGGAGCCTACTCGGCGCCGTGGAGCCTGCCGTTCATCCCGCCTTCGGGGGCCGAGCCCCCGAGCGCGCGGACGATCGTCGTGATGTTGTGATCGATCATGCCGACGTAGGTGCCCTCGTACGTCCCGGCCGGGCCCATCGCGTCGGAGAACAACTCGCCCCCGACACTCACGGTGTGCCCGCGCGACTCGGCACCGGCGATGAGGCTCTTGACGTTCCGATCGGTCACTGTCGTCTCGACGAAGACCGCCGGGACGCGCCGGTCGACGAGGGTGTCGACGATCGAGCCGATGGTCGCGAGGCTGGCCTCGGACTCGGTCGAGATGCCCTGGATGCCGATCACCTCGAGCTGATATCGATCTGCGAGATAATTGAACGCGTCGTGGGCCGTCACGAGGACCCGCGACCCGTCGGGGATCGTCGCGAGCGCCGATTCGGCGTACGAGTCGAGCGCCTCGAACTCAGCTCGGACTTCACCGGCGCGAGCGCGATACTCGCTCTCGTTCTCGGGATCCAGCGCCGAGAGTTCGGCCAGAACGACATCGATGGTGAGCGCCCAGCGCGCCGGGTCCATCCAGACGTGCGGGTCGGCGTAGCCCTCGTTGCCGTCGGGATACAGGAGCGCTTCTTCGTCGATCCGCTGGGTGATGGCCACGACGGGCTTGCCGCGGGCGACGGCGATGAGCGCGTCGGTCATCTTTCCTTCGAGATGCAGCCCGTTGTAGAAGATGATGTCGGCCCGGCGCATGGCTGCCATGTCGGACCGCGTCGCCCGATAGAGATGCGGATCGACGCCTTCGGCGATGATGGTGCGGACCTCTACCCGATCGCCGCCGACGGCGCGCACGACATCGGCGATCATCGCGGTGGTCGCGACGGCTTCGAGGGTGTCATCCCCGGTCTGGGCTCGCGCACAGAGCGGCAAGCACGACAGGGAAACGACCGAGGCAACGGCGAGGCTGACAAAGCGATTGAGCACTGGAACACTCCGAATCATGGCGGGGCTGTAGCATAGGCTACAATTGATGCCCGAGCAAACACCGGCCGGCGGATCCGGGCCCGCCCGGTCTATCCCAGCCCCTGGTCCTTCAAACGCCGGATTGCATGGTGCAGGCGGCTCTTGACCGTACCCTTGGGAATCCGCAGCGCCTCGGCGATGTCCGCCTCGCTCATCCCCGAGGCATACCGCATGAGCAGGACCTCGGACTGGCCCGACGGCAGGGCCGCGATGGCCTCGCGCAGCTCGCTCGGCCCTTCGCCAAACGCGTGCCGCGCCGACAGGTCGGCCCCGGCTTCCTCGCCCGGTTCTCCGACCCCCAGGTCGCGCCGCCGGCGCTGGGCGAGGGTGATAGAGGTGTGGCGCACCGCCGGGTACAGGAACGTTGTCAGCTTGGCGTTGAGCTGGAGCGAGGGGAGCCTCCTGAAGAAGTAGGCCATCGTCTCCTGCAGCACGTCGAGGGCAAGCTCGTTGTCTCCGGTGAACCGATAGGCCAGGGCGACCACCCAGTCCCGGTATCGCCGGTACAGCTCTTCGAACGCGTCACCGTCCCCGGCGCCCGCCGCCTTCACCAAATCGATATCGGCGCGCTCGCTGAGCCCGGGGACTGATGGGGTTGAAGCAGGCTTCACACTCGATTTCATCGGCGAGTCGGGTTGGAACGTCTTCCGGACGCCCGGCACGCCTGCAGCAGCGTCGGCCATCCGTTCATCTCTCAGTGTCTGCCCGTGTGTTCTCCGCGTCCGCCCCGCCCGCCTCAACATCCGATCGGCATGCCCGCCGGAAGCCCGGCTGCAGCCAACAGCCGGGACCGGCCTCCTGCCGATACGCCTGCGCAAACGTTCGGATGCATGCGGGCTCCGCCGAAGCTCTAGCGCGCACTCGGCACCACCTCAACGATCGCGTTGATCTGGCGTCCGGCCGCGTTCCCCGCAACCATGACTCGCGAGCCGATCTGCATTGCCTCAGGCCCGTCGATCGAGAACCGGACAGTAGCAACCGGGACGCGACCCCGCGGCGCGTCCGGCCCGGTGTAGAAATCGCCGAGAACGACCCGATCGCCTCCGAGGAGGGCCTGCGGGTCGAAGTACGGGGGGCGATCGAAAGCCGCGGACGGCCCGCCGGCTACCTCGACGAGCGTCGCCCGCCCGCCGGGTGTCGTCAGTTCGACCTGGTAGGCCCCGAGTGCTTCCGGGCCGGAATCGATGAACACGTCGAACGCCTCGAAGCGCATCTCGGCGACCGACTGCGTGCGCACCACGATCGACTCGCGGAAGCTCGCGGAGGTCGACGCGCTGTACGCCAGAGCGCCGATCGCCGTCGCCAGCGTCACCACGATTGCTCGTGTGGGAATCATGAGGCACCCCCGGGGATCTCCTCGGCAGGGAGCGCAACCGCGGCCTTCGCGATCGCCTCCACATCACGGGCGTCGATCACCCCGTCGCCCGTGACGTCCCAGCGGGCATCGACAGCCCTGCGGTCCTTCAGCGCGCTGGCCACGCGGAACGCGTCGAGCATGGTCGGACGCACCTGGCGAGCCCGGCGCTCGATCGCGGCGCCCGCGCCTTCCGACTCGGCCATCAATGTCGGCATGGACGCCGGAGCCGGAGCGGATCGGCCGGTGTTCTGGTATCCGACGTCGTCATCTCTGGCCACATCGCTCTCGGCGGAATCGGCGGGTGCCCCTTTGGATGCGGGCGCCTCTTCGGCACGCGACTGTTCGCGCAGGTCAACGTGATCGAGCAACGCCTCGCTCGCGCCTTCCCCAGCGCTGTCGGCCTCAGGATCCGGGACCACCGCGAGTGACCCGCTGGAAGGGCCTGTGGCGCTCGACAGGACGCCGGACTGGACCACGACCGTGGCCGCGATCGCCAGTGACGCCGCGACGAGCATCCCCGCCCCTGCGAATCGCAGTCGGCGCGGGCGCCGTTCCGGGCGGTGCGCCGGGCGCCGTGGCTCCGGCTCGTGGTGGCGGGGCATCTGCGCCCGCACTGTGGCGAGGAGGCGTTCGTCGATCTCAGGCGGGACCCCGGGGCCGGATCCGAACAATTCCCTGATGGCGTTCTGAGCCTCGGGGCTCAGTTCGGGCTCTTGCTCGTGCTGGGATGTGCGCTCGTCGGGCATGGAATCGGTCTCTGGTGCACCTCTGGAGGGCGCGGGGCCCGCATCGGTTCACGCCTGTCTCTGGGTTTTCGGAGATTCCCGGCCCCGAGGTCCGGGAATCGGGTCTCCCGGCCCTTCAGGGCTGCCGGGTCGCCGGCTGGGTATGCGTGACCGTGGCCAGATCCGGCAGCGGCGGGAGGCCGTAGGAGGCTCGGATCTGGTTCTGCTGGGCGAGCTTCCCGGGCATGGCTGCGCCATCGAACCCGTCCGAGGAACCATCCTGGGCGTACACCGTGAACTGGCTTGAACCGTCCTCGATCACAACAAGCCAAATCGCGGAAGACTGCGCCGTCGCGGGAAGACCGTGATAGGTAAACACGCAGTCGCCCGTCCTGTGGGCGACGACATCGGACGGCTGCGCGCTCTTGAATCGTGCGACCTGCTGATTCTGCACCGCTGGCGTCATCTGCAGGAACGAAGAAAAGTCTGTGGATCCGGCGAACGGTGCATTGAACGAGGACGGGAACCCGGTGGCATAGAACTCGTTAGGACCGAAGATCTGGCCCGCGCCGATCAACTCGGAAGAGTGAACCGGGTAGTCGCCGTTCGCTGCTGCGAAGCCGTTCAGCGCGGATCCCAGATCGCTCGCCGTGGTTGTAGGGCTGGCGGTGCCGAGCCTCGACGGGAAGGCGTTCACCCACGTCGCGAACCAGATGATCCCCCCCACCAACGCGACCGCCGCAACCATCGGGAACGCGCACGTCGCGATCGTCGCTCGGAACCAGCCGACCGACTGCGTCGTGCGCAGCATCACCGTGCTCACCACAACCCACCACAGCAGCCCGATCGGCGCAAGGTAGAACCCGAAGCACGGCACGGCGCTCACGGCGTTCACCCCTCCACCGAACGAGATCGGGCACAGCGTATAGAAGAACGCCCCGCGCATCGGGCCGGTAATCCTCAGGATGAGGTGCGCGCTGCCCGCCCAGACGAGCAGGCCGAGCGCTGAGGCGACGAGGGTCGCGACGACCAGCACCGCGAATCCCGCCAGAGCGCCGACGACGGCGCTGCGCGATGCCGTCATCACCACGCCGACGAGCATCATCCCTATCACCACCGCCGAACCGACGAGGTTGAAGACGCTCTGCGTGAGCACCCCGTACCACAGCACGCTCGCTGTGCGCGCTGGAGCGGATACCGCGACGGCGCGGGCGAGCTTGTCGGGGTGCCCCATCGCCTGACCGATCGTGCGCCAGACGCCCTTGTGCCCGCGCTCGAACCAGGGAACGAGGTCCGTCCGCGTCCGCGTCTCGCTCACGCCGGGGGTCGGCACGAGCGCCATCTCGTCCATCGCCACGTGGTTGTTGCAAGACGGGCAGGTGAACTCACGGGGCTCGAGGTGGCCGCTCGGGTCGGTGCCCTGGAAGCGCTGGGAGCAGTGCGGGCAGACGTAGAGCACCGTCCCACGCCGGAAGCGGAACTCGCTGGGACGGAACCCCGTGCCGCACTCGGGGCACGTCCGGGCGGTGAGATTCCACAGCGGGTAGTTGCAGGACTTGCAGAACATGCGCCAGCGGGTCTCCGGGCGGTCGACAGAACATCATCGACGAACCACCGGATTCACGCCAGATCGAGCGGCGCAGATTCGCCGAGGCGGGGATGCCCACGATCGCGTGAAGAATCGGTGAGGACGATCAGCGCGTCGTCCCGGTCCTGTCCGTCACGTAGAGCGGCAGGTAGCGGTAGTACACCTCGAGCATCAGGCAGCAGATCGCCGTCTGGTAGAGACGACCGCCGATGCGTGCCCAGCGATCGACCGGGTCCCAGCTGCCGCGGGCGCCGTCGTCCTGGCGCTGGTTCTCGACCAGCACTTCGACGAGCCGCCCGTTCCATCGATCCCACGCCGGGCCCGAGTGCTGGAACATGGCGAGCGTCGCGTAATACCAGTAGTAGGTGCTGGCGGCTTCGTCTTCCCAGTCGGGAAGGTCGGCGAGCACGAACTGCGCGCTCTGGCTCATACCCACCGCGCTCGGGCCCTCGCCCAGCAGCTGACGAACGAACATCGCCTCGGCCGTCATCGACACGGTGTTGCGCCGGCCCGGCTTGTAGGCGAACAGGCCGGGACGCTCCGGGCGTGAGACTACGTCGAGCCACTCCCGCGCGCCGCGGAGGGCACTCTCGGGAACCTCCAGGCCGCCGCGCGCGGCGCTGACGAGCGCCATCACCTGCCAGCCGAGCACGGACGTGTCGCCGACCTGGCCGGGCTCGTAGCGCCAGCCGCCCTCGTCGGTGTTCCGCGCCCGGGCGATGAAGTCGATGGCGCGCTGCGTCGGCCCCTGCAGGCGCGGGTCGCGCGTCATGCCGAACGCCTCGGCAAGCGCGATCGTGCCGATGCCCTGGCTGTAGAGCGTCTCTCCGTGGCGGAGGTCGCCGTCGGGCTCGACCCGCGATACGAGCCAGCCGATGCCGCGCTCGACGGTTTCCTGGTACTCGCTCTCGCCGAGGTGCGTGTGGCCGGCGCCAAGGAAGCACAGCAGGGCCAGGCCGGTCATGGCCGAGTCGAACTCGTACGCCGCGGAGTCGCCGCCGGCCGTTGCCTCGATGTCGCGCCCGGTCCAGCGCCCGTCGTCCTGCTGCTGGCCGGCGATCCACTCCAACGCGAGCGTCACGGCGACCTCGGTCTCCTCGCTCCCGCCGCCGGACTCGACGAGTTCCTGACGGGCCTCCTCGTCCCGCTGCGGGTACAGCTCTTCGATCGGCTCTGTCGGGAGTTCGACCGATGGAAGTGCGAGCGCCAGCGCCGGCGCTTCGAGCTGCGCCCGGTCGGCGAGGCGCTCGGCGAGCACGGGGCTTGTCTCTGTGAGCGTGACGTCCGGAGCCGCGGTCCGATCGAACGCGTCCGATTGCGTAAGCGAGCCGATCGCAGACTCCGTGCGCGCGTCGGTCGCGCTCTGGGTCTGTGCCAGGGCGCCCGGGCTCTCGCGGCGGAGCGCCGATGGGTCGCCCGACGTCGGGAGCGACGGGCCGGACGTCTCGTCGGACCAGGCGGTGCTCGTGGACGCGGGCAGCGCGAGGTCGGGCAGGCCAACCGAGCCGGGGTCGATCGCGAACTCGCCCGATGCCGCGCTGGGCGAGGGCGCCGCCATCGCGGCTTCGCGGGTGTCTGTCGGCATCGCAAGCGTCGACTGGGCCGTCGAGGCATCGTTCATCGCCACAGCCAGCTGCGCGCCGGCATCGCTGGGTCGCTCGCTCGCGGCTCCGGCGGCGGAATCGCTGCGCAGGCGCTGCGACTCCTGGGCGAGCGCCCGCGGGCGGGCGGCATCGGCCGATTCTTCTGAGCGCTGCTGGGCGCCGCCGGAGGGCATCGCCAGCCCGGCGAGCGCCGGCGACTCGATCGCCAGTTCGAACCCGCTCGACGAGCGCGAAGGGCTCGACGGCGAGGCCTGCGTTGCGCTCTCACGAGACTGAACCGCCGCGGCCAGCGTTGATTCCGAAGCCACCGTCGCGGCGCCGGGATCCAGTTCCATCGCGACGCTCGACGCCTGCGCGCCATCCGTGCTCGGCGCTCCTGCACGAGGGCCGGAAGCGGAAGCGAAGCTCTCAGCGCTGAGCGCAGCAGGCGCCGATTCCGAAGCGGCCCGCTGAGACTCGGGCATCGCGGCCACCGTCGGCACCACCGAATCGATCCGCTGGGTGGTGCCGGGGGCATTCGGGGAAGAACTGGGCATCGCGGCGCTGCTGGATGACGCGCGCGACGGTTCGGCGCGCACGAGGCGCGACGTGTCGATGGAGGCCGGGACGTCTGTCGCCACGCCGAGGTCCGCGGTGCTCGATGATGTCGAAGGCGCGTCGGTCGGATTGGTCGGACGCGCAGCGAGCGCGCTGTCCGTCGCTTGGGGCTGCGCCGAAGACGCCTCGCTCGAGGCGCGTCGTCTGGCGATTGCCGGCGAAGCGACACTCACCGGCACCTCGTTCATGGCCACCGTCGGCGTCTCGTCGCTCGCGGGGAGCCCGCTGGGGCGGCTCGCTCTAGAGTCGGTCGTTTCCAGCGTCTGCATCGCCCGGGAATCGCCGGCATCAACGCCGACAGCCGACGGGGTCTCCAGACGTGCGAGCGCTCCGGTCGCGGGCGCGAACCGCGGCGTCGCTTCGCTCGAGCGCACGCCCGGGGCGTCGACAGGCTCGGGCTGCGAACGCACGGTCTCCGCACGGGCCGGAGCCGGAGCGGTCTCTGGGGCGTCGAGCGATTCGACATCGAGTTGCTGGGCGCTCACATCCGGCTGCTGCGCCATGCGGGTCGCCTCAGGCACCTGGGCGTCGGCCTCCGCCTGGCGCTGGTCGGCTTGGCGCATCGCCGAGCGATCAACGAACTCGGGCTCGGTCTGCGGGAGGATGTCGGCGTTCGTCTGCGCCGCGCTGGTTGCCGCGGCGGCTTCGGTCTGCGCGAGGCGCGAATCTGCGAGTTCGCGAGACTCGATCACCTGGCTCGATTCCTCGGTTGCCTCGGCAGGGGCATCGGCCAGGGTCTGCACCGGCTGCGCCTCGCTGGCATCGATCTGCTCGGCCCGCTCGGACTCGAGCAGTTCCGTCTGGAGATCGGGCTCCGCTTCCGAAGCCCGGTCTTCGGATTGCATCGCGCTGTCTGCGAGCGTCACGGCCTGGGCCGACATCTGCGCGAGTTGGGCTTCGGCGGGGTCGACGGGGTCGGGCTCCCGGCGCGTCGAGTCGTCCGGCATCCGCGGATCGAAGTCCAGCTGAGTGAGCCCGCCGCGGAGCTGCCCCGCGATGTCCCCGCCCACGGAACGCGAGATCAGCGCGACCTTGGTGCCCCCGGATCGATCGAGGAACTCGCCGATCGACGAGGACACCTGCCAGGCAGCGAGCAGCGCGAGCAGCAACGCGTGGAGGATGAGCGAGAGGATCAGGCAGCGTGCCAGCAGGCCCAGCGTCCCCCACCGGTCTTTCAACCCGCGGCTCTTGAGCGCGCTCAGCAGCAGCAACAAGAGAAGCAACAGCAGGAGGAGCCAGAGCAGCCACGGCCCGAGCAACGCCCACAGCGCGGCCCAGTCGACCTTGAGCCGCTCTCCGTCCAGCGTGCGGAACACCTCGCGCGATCGGCTGACGTAGATGTCATAGTCGAGCGCCTCGGCAACCTCGCCCTCGGCCAGGCGGTCGGACGAGAAGTGGAGCTCGAACCCCTCCATCCCGAGCGCCGGATCCAGCTCGTTTGCGATCGAGTTGACCTGCGCCCCGAGATTCTGAGGCTCCTGGAAGGAGCCGGCCAGGAGGCGCGAGCGATAGAGATCGAACGCCCCGAAGCCTCCGTCGCGATCGGACGCGAAGTACAGGAAGTCTCCCGCGGGGCTGAAGTCCGGCGCGCCCTCGTTGGCGTCCGAGTTCAGCGCGTCGATCGCGCTCGTCTGCGCGAACACGCCGCCTTCGTCGAGTTCGGCGCGATACAGGTCGTAATCGTTCTGGAAGAGGTCTTCGCGGAGCGTCGCCGGCCAGCGACCGTCTTCGTCGGGGCCGCCCGATGCAGGATCGGTCGGCCGGTTTGATGCGAAGTACAGCGTGCGCCCGTCTGTCGAGAGCGCCGGGCCGTAGTCGTGGAGCGGGCTGTTGACGCCGGGGCCAAGATTCTCGGGCGCCGACCAGCCTTCAGTCGTGCGTTCGGCACGCCACAGGTCGTAGCCGCCCAGGCCGCCGGTCCGGTTCGAATAGAACAGGATGGTCGAGCCGTCTGACGAGAGCTCGGGCCCGAGATCGTCGGCGTCCGAGTTGACCGCCTCGAGGGGGACCGCTTCGCCCCACCACCCTTCGGGCGTGCGCGTCGAGATGAATATCTCCGCGTTCTCGCCGGCCCTGCCTCGGACGAAGACGAGGGTGTCGCCCCGCGGGCTGACGCGCGGCTCGTAATCGTCGCGCAGCGAGTTAATTGCCGGCTTGAGCGCTTCGGGAGTGGTCCAGATCACCTCGCGCGACGCGGCTTCGGATGCCGGCACGCGGATCGACTCGCCGTCGGTCAGCACCCATGCGTCGCGCTTGTGCAGCGTCCAGGCGATCGCGCCGATCACCGACGTGACCGTGATCACCAGCAGAACGAGGAGGCTGAATGTCCGGAGCGTCTTGAGCATCGTGCTCGACTCTCTCGATCTCAGGCGGTGCTAGCGGGCCGGGACGGTGTCGAGGTACGGCTCCTGGACACCGGCCCCCTTGATGATGTCGAGCGCCTGGGCGATCGACGCGTAGGACGCGTCCCGATCGCCGCGCACGGTGACCTTCTGGTCGGGGTTCTGCTCCACGGCCTGGTTGACGATCGAGCGCAGATCCTCCACGCCCAGCGTCTGGCCGGCGACGATGAACCGTCCCTCCGCATCGATGTTCACGACCAACTCCCGGAGCGACATGCTGATCGGCCCGCCGGACTGTGCCTCGGGCAGCGTGATCTGCATCTCGCGCTCGGTCTGCTGGAAGGTCGTCGCGGCGAGGAAGAAGATGAGCAGGAGGAAGACCATGTCGATGATCGGCGTCAGCTCGATCGTCGCTCCCTGACCGGACGGGCCGGTGATCGATTTCATCAGCATCGTGTGCGCTCCTGTTGCCTACGAGGCCACGACCTTGGGCGAGGCTTCACCCGTCGAGTTCGAACGGGCGTCCTCCGAATCCGATCGGGCGAGGCGTGCGACCGGCGAAGGCTCGACGTCGACCAGTTGCTCCTCGATGAACCGGATGCACACGCGGTCCATCTCGGCGACGAGCCGCTCGATCTTGGCGCTGATCCAGTGATAGAAGATGAGCGCCGGGATCGCCACGAGCAAGCCGGCGGCGGTCGTCACCATGGCCTCGTATATGCCGGTGGCGAGCAGTTCGGTCTTGCCCAGGGCTTCGGCAGACTCCGAGACGGTCTGGAACGCCTTGATCATGCCGAAGATCGTCCCGACCAGCCCGAGCAGCGGAGCGACGGCGGCGATCACCGACAGGATTCGGGTGTTCTTGCGGAGCTTGAACACCTCCCACTCGCCTGCCTCCTGCACGGCCCGCTCGATCGCCTCGACCGGCCGACCGATCTTGCGGATACCCGCGGAGCACACGCTGGCGATCGGGCTCTTGTTCTTCTTGCAGTACTCCAGCGCCCGGGTGCGATCGTGCCCGGACGAATCCATGAGCTTCTCGAGCTCCTTGATAAACGCCGGTGGGATGATGTTGCGCCGCCGGAGCGTGATCAGGCGCTCGGCGACAACGGCGAGCATGATGAACGAGGCGATCCCGATGGGGATCATCATCACGCCACCCTTGAGCACGAAATCCCACACAGACTGCACGCTTCCCGCGTTAGCCGCGAGCTGGTCCGCCGCCTGCTGGGCAGTCGATGCGCCAGCGGGTTCGGCGGCTGCGCCGCCGCCACCGTTCTGAACGTCCTGTCCGATCACGAGCGTCGCGATCATGTATTCGAGTGCTTCACGCACGGCTCACTCCTTGTCATCCCCCACGGATTCCGGGACTGCGCCCTTGATCTCTCTATGACGCGCTCCCGCTCAGCGGCCCGGCAGCGTGCTGGATTGGCGGATCGCCTCGAGACGTTCCTGCGCCGGAACGGCCCAGTCGCTGTCGGCGAACCGCTCGGTCACCTGCTCGAACTGCCGGCGAGCGTCGTCGAACTGGCCGAGCGCCTCGAAGCAGCGTCCGGCCTCGTAGAGCGCTGCCGCGCTCCACTCGGGGTAGGCGTAGAGGATGTCGACCTCCAGCAGCTCGCGGATCGCGTCCTCGTACCTCTCATCGGCGTAGAGGCACTCACCGATCTGGAACTGGGCACGCGCCGCGCTCGGGCCGTCGTGCCCGTCGACCACGCGCTGGTAGGCATCGATCGCCTCCGGCCTTCGCCCCATGTTCTCCAGCGCCCACCCGATGCCGAACTGCGCCTGGAACCAGACGTCGCTGTCTGCGAAGCCATCCATGTACGCGCTGAAGGCTTCCAGAGCCCTGTCCCAACGCTGGAGCGTCGAACTCGCCTCGCCCAGGCGCAGCAGTCCGGGGCCGTAGCTCTCGTCCGAAGCGCCGATCTCGACGACACGCTCGAGGTGATCGGCGGCGCGCGAATGCTGGTTGAGCTTGAGGTGCGACTCGCCGCACATCAGCGACGCAGAGCCCAGCACGTCACTCTCCGGGTACTGGCTGTGGAACTCGTCGAGAAGATCGACGACGTCCGAGTAGCGCCCGGCTTCAAGGCGACAGGCCGCCAAGCGGTAGGTCGCCCGCTCGGCCAGAGACGGGTCCATCTCCGCCGATGCCGACTGCCCGATCGAGAGCGTCTCCTCGAGCATCGGCGCCGCGTCCGCGTGGTTGCCGGCCCGCATCTCGATGCCGGCGAGATCGAGCAGCGCGTACGCGCGGAGGGAAGCATCGGGCTCGGTGGCCAGCAGGTCGCGGTACGCCTCGCCCGCCGCGCTGTCGTTGCCCTGCTCGAGCAGGCACCAGGCCTTCTCGTACAGCGCCGACTGTCGCAGCGGCATCTCGATCGACTCGAGACCGTCGGACTCAAGCGATTCCATCGCTGCGAGCGACTCGTCGATCCGATCGGCCCTCGCCAGCGCGATGACCCGGTACGCCTGGGCGGGCGCAGCGCTCGGATGGTCGGGGTGCTCTTCTGCCACACCGGCGAGGACGCCGGCGGCGTCGACGTATTCGCGTGCGGCAAGCAGCGCCCGGCCGCGCTCGTAGAGCGCCTGGACCTCGAGCTCCTCGCCGCCCGAGGCGCCCGCTCGTCCGAACCACTCGGCGGCCTGGCTGAAGTCGCCGTTGCGCTGTGAGATGACGCCAAGATGGTTCATGGCGTGGGGCGCGAAGCGGGAGTCCTCGCCCTGGGCGAGAACAACGGTGAACGAGGCTTCGGCGTCGTCCCAGCGCTCGAGTTCGACCAGGGCCTGGCCGCGCTCGAATTCGGCTTGTAGGCGGTGCGTGCTGTCTTCGAATCCCGCGAGCAGCGCGTCGTAGTCCTCGATCGCGCCCTCGGGGTTGCCCTGACGCTGCCGGGCCAGACCCCGCTTGATGAGAGCGTCGTCAGCCGCGGGCTGATCGAGGCCGAACGCCAGGTACTCGCTGAGCGTGGACTCGGCGGCGGCCCACTGCCCGTCTTCGAACAGACCGTCACCGAGCGCGAGCAGCGCGGGGCGGAACACCTCGGGGGTCTCGGCGCCGCGGGTGACGCTCTCGAGAAGAGGCTGGGCCAGCTCGAATCGATCCTGGCGATAGCGTGACATGCCCAGACGGAAAGTCGCCCGATCGCGGAACTCGTCGGCGTCCTCCGTCTCGAGGAGCGCCGTGTACGCGTCCGCCGCCTCATCGAACCGGCCGGACAGGAAGTGGTTCTCGCCGAGCAGGAACATGGCCGGCGCCGCGAGCCGGTGATCGTCGAAGCGATCGAGGAATCGCCGGCACAGCTCGAGGCTCTCGTCGTACCGCTCGAGCTGGTGCTCGATGCTCGCCTGGGTGTAGAGCGCGTCGGGCGCCAGCTCGTGGTCCGGGTACTCGCTGCGGAACAGCTCAAGGGCGACAATGGCGCTCTCGTCCGCTCCGGCCCGGGTGAGGGCGATCGCGCGGTCGTAGGTCATCTCGCTCAGCAGTTCGCTGTCGGGGTAGCGCTGGATCGCGCTGCTCAGGGCGTCGGCTGCCTCGGCGTTGCCTCCTTCGCGCAGATCGCACTTGGCCAGCCAGTACGCCGCGTCGTCGCGGAGCCCCTCGTCTTCGCTCTGCGCCACGGCCTCGAGCAGCGGGCGGGCGTCGTCGTATTCGTTCTCATCAAAGTAGATCCGGGCCCGCTGCAGACGAGCCGCATCGGCGAGTTGATCGTCGGGGTAGCCCTCGAGCATCCGATCGAGCAACAGCGCGGCCTCGTCACCGGCGCCCGCCTGGTGCAGGAGTTGTCCGAGACCCACGAGTGCTTCCGGCAGGTACGCATCGATCGAGCGGTCGACCACACGGCGGTACTGCGCGACGGCCCGCTGCGCTTCGCCGCCCTGGTGCAGCGATCGCGCCAGAAGCAAGGTGGCCTGCGCGCTGTGCTGGCCTTCGGGGTACCGCTCGAGCATCGACTCGAACCGGGCCGACGCCTCGTCGACGTTGCCCCTCGCCAGTTCGGCCATCCCCCCGAAGAGCTCGGTTCTTTCGCGCAGAGGGCTGTCGGGCCAGCCGTCGATCAGGTCGTCGGCGGCCTCGACCGACGCGTCGAAGCGTCCGCCCCGATAGAGCGCCTCGGCGCGGAGCGCGGCGCCGTCGTCCGCAGAGTCGTGGTCGGGATAGCGGGCAACGAGCGTCGCAAAGCTGGCTGCCGCCTCGTCGAACTTCGCCGTCGCCAGATCGCAGTGGCCGCGGAGCAACTGGACCTCGGCCCCGAACTGGAAGTCTTCGAGATCGGCGAGCGAATCGAACTGGGACATCGCCTCGCCGTAGCGCCCGAGCCGGAACAGGCACACCCCGAGGCCATAGCGAGCCGCGGGAACGTCGCCGTGCTCCGGCGAAGCCTGGAGGAACTTCTGATACTCGGGGATCGCCAGCTCGTAGAGCCCGCGATTCAGGAGGCCGTTGGCGGTGAGGTACGCCCGGTTGTCGTTCGGGCTCCCCGGGCCGGACGCCTGCGCGTGCCCCGCGCTGAGCGCCAGGAGCGCTGCTCCTGCGAGTGATCCGATCCGTGCTCGCCTCCGCGTTGCTTCGATCCGTCGGTCCATTGCTGAGTCTCCCACCAGCTGTGTCACCAATGCTCGAGTTGTCGTGCCCTCGGGTTTCCGCAGTGCCCGCGGCTGAAAAGGCGGGCCTGGATCGGCGAGTGTAAGGAGGTCGAGGGCGCAACCACCCCTTTCCCGCGATCCAGGCCCGCTGGCTCTCCGTAGGCGTGCATCCGGCCTCGCTTCACCCGCCCCTGCCCGCCCCTGAGGGCGGGTCTGTGGTCAGGCTCTGGTCGGCCTGTGGATTACACGTCGGCGTCTTCTGTCTCTTCTTCGAGGTCTTGACGAGCCTCTTCGAGCTCCTCTTCGAGCTCTTCCATCAGCTCTTGGATGGTCTCTTCGTCTTCCTCGATCTCTTCAGCGATCTCCTCGATCGCCTCCATGATCTCCTCGATCTTCTCTTCGACGGCCTCGGCCTCGTCTTCCATGGCCTCGACCGCTTCGGCGATCGCCTCCGCCTGTGCCTCTGCAGCCTCGGCTTCACCCTCGGCGGCCTCGGCCTCGGCCCACATCATCTCGGCCTGGCGGGCGATCTCCTCGGCCTGCGCTTCGATCTCAGCGACGGCGGACTCGATCTCGGCGCGCACGTCTTCGGAGATCTCCTCTTCGTCTTCCCAGGCCTCTTCGCGCATCTCATCGGCGTGCTCGCGCATCTCGTCGGCCTGCTCCATCAGGGCCTCGCGCTGCTCTTCGATCTGCTCGATCCGGGCCTCGAACTCGTCTGAGAAGACGACGCTCTGCTCGGCCTCGGCGGCGAACGCCAGGGCCTGAGCCTCGATCTCGCCGGCCATCGCCTCGACGTCGGCGACCATCGCTTCGAGCTCACGCATGAGCTCCGCCTTGGCGTTCTGCGCCTCGCGATGGATCTCGATCTCCATCCGGTAGGCGCTGGACAGTTCTTCGCTGCGACGCGGCGCGCAGAGGTCGTGATGGCGGTGCTGGTTCTGGTGGCGATGGATCTCGCGGTAGCGCTGGCGCATCTCCTGCTCGCGATTGCGGAGCTCGGAGCGGATCTCGTTGCGATGCCGGTGCACATCGGCCTGGCGCTCGGCCTTCTCGCGATGCAGGTGGGCGTGGCGCTCGGCCTGACGCCGCGCTCGCTCGGCCTGACGGGAGGCCTCGTCGCGCGAGCGCTGGGCCCGACGCTCTGCCCGCTGGCGATCGGCCCGGGCGCGATCGCCACCCGAGTTCTTGTGCAGGTTCTCGAACTGGCCGCGATTGGTGAACTCCACCGCGCCGCCGTCTTCGGTCGTGACGCTGACTTCGCCGGGTGCGATCAGCTCGGCGAAGGCGCGGAACACGCGGTGCTGCGGGCGGGTGCCGTACACGGTCAGCGTGCCGTCGCCGGGGCGGACGAGCACGGGAACATCCGAGCGGACCATGAGCTGCGTCAGCGCACCGAGCCGCCCCTCCGGCAGCGTGTACACGAGCCCGAGGGTGTCAGAGGACGGCGACTGCGCACGCGGCGCCCGCGGAGCGCTCGGCGCCGCCGGAGTCTTGGGGGCCTTGGCGGCCTTCTCCTTAGACTTCTTCTCGACCATCTCGCGGATGCGGCCTTCGAGGTCGGCCAGGCGCTGCTCGGCCTCGCGCACCGCCTCTTCTGTGTCGGCGGTCTCACGCTCGCGCATGTGGCGCTCGAACGTGCTCTCACCCTCGTCCTCTTCGTGGTCCTTGTGGGGATGCACCCCGATCGGGCCGGCGAGCATCAGGCCGTTGGGGCCGATGACCCGCGGAGCAAGGACCACGCTCGGCGCCGGGGCCGGAGTCGGCACCGGGGCGGCCACGAGAACGGGCTCGGGCTTGGGCGTCGCCTGGCAGTCGTCCTTGTCCTTCGGCGGGCATGCCATTCCCGGGAGCACGAACGCGCCCGTGGCAGCGATCGCGATCGCCGCGACCAGGCCCATCGGCGTCGTCCGGGGCTTGATTCGTTCCGTCATCACCATCGTCAGTCTCCTTGCGAATCTCCTCGCCTTTGGCGAGGTCACCCCGAGCGCGAGCTCCGGCGCGTTGGCGCCGCGCACGCTGAGGTAGTCCTTGGTCTTGAGCAGCGCCTCGGCGTACGCACGCCGGGAGCTGGGAAGCACATTCATGACCCACGCGTCGCAGCAGAGATCGGCCTCTTCGCGCAGACGCCGGCGGGCCCACCACACCACCGGGTGCCACCAGTAGAGGATGCCGATGACGAGCTGCAGCCAGCAGACCCAGTGGTCACGGCGCAGCAGGTGGGCGAGCTCGTGGACCACGATCGCGCGCCTGCCGTCAAGGTCCATCTCGTTCCAGAGCGCGCGGGGGATCAGCAGGCGCGATCGCCATCCGACGACGATCATCGGGCTGATGCGCCCATCGGTCAGGTAGGCGCGGGGGGACTCGGGAAGCTCGAGCAGGCGCGAGCAGTCGTCGACGAGCAGTTGGATCGACTCGGGAGCGGGCGCTGCCGAGACCATGAGCTTCGATCTGCGCGCCACCCTCGCCAGCACTACGAGTCCGAGGAGCACGACACCAGCGATCCACAGCGCCGGGGGAGGCGATGGGAGCGCTGCGATGGCGTCGCGCACATCGACGAACGGGCTGGCCCAGTGGGCCGCCGGAACGGTCTCGGGTTCATCTGCATCACCGGCGGCATCCGGTTCCTCGGCCGAGGATCCGGCCGGTGCCGGCGACTCTGCGGCTTCGGTCTCGGGTTGCTCAGTCGCTGTTGCCGGCCGCGAAGGCGCACTCGACCGCGACACGGCCTCCGGAGGAGTGACCCGTGATTCGCGAACCGCCGGTCGCCGTTCGTTGGCGAGAGGTTCGGCAGCGGAGCGCCAGCGCGGCGAAACCGACCGCGAAGGCGCGCTCGCTGCCGAGTTCTCACGGGATCGCTGGCTCTGCAATCCCGCGGAGGAGGATGAACGATCCGAAGAAGCTCGCGAATAGGCACTCCGCTCGGCTCGACGCAGTCGTTCGAGCGATTCGTTGCGGGAGGATGTCTGGAACGGGCTGCGGTGCGCCGTTCGCACGCGAGTGGGCGTGCGCCGTTCGAGCGCGCGGTCAAGCTCGGTTTCCGGTGCCCGCCAGTGAGGCAGCGCCGGCTCTGGGGACTGCACGACGGTCTGGGCAACCGGCTCGGCCTTCTCGGCCAGGATGGAGTCGGGTTTGTCGGGTCGCTCGGATGGCGCCGAGTCGTCTCGGACCAGATCGTCCGGCTCAGCATCTTCGAACGAGATCGCCTCGCCGAAGATCGCGAACGGGTTCGACTGCCGGGGCATGCCCAGGATCAGCGCGAAGGTCGGGGTCAGGAACGAGACGAGCACCACCAGCCACAGCACGTGGCGAGTGGCCGGGCTCTTGACGAACCCCTTGCACGCGGCCCACACCGCGAGCGAGAGCGGGATCGCGGCCAGCGATGTGGCCCAGAGATGCTCGAAGTACACCGGCGAGAAATCCATCATCCGCCTCCCCGCTCTCCTCAGCTCGTCCTTGAGTCCAGCCGCTCGATGAGCACGCGAAGCTCATCGATCTCCTCCGGCGAGAAATCCTCGTTCTCCATGAGTTGCAGCGCCATGGCGCCGGGGGCGCCATCGAACATCTGCTGCATCAGCGAACGCAGTCGCGCCTTGGCGATCTTGTTGCGGCTGACCTTGGCCTTGTAGACGTACGCCAGGCCCGACTTGTTGCTGACCACGAAGCCCTTCTGCTCGAGCCGGGTCAGGAAAGTCAGCACCGTCGTGTACGCCAGGGCCTTCTCGCGCTTCTCGTTGAGGCGGTCCAGCACCTCGCGCACGGTCGCCTCCCCCCGGTCCCACAGGGCCTTGAGCACCTCGAGCTCGGCGTCGCCGAGTTCGGGGTCCTTCTTGGCCGGCTTCTTCGAGTTCTTCAGGGGCATAGTCTGTTTCCGGGAGGCTCCTACGCTCTACTACATGCGTCGGAGGTCAGGCTACTACGCTGGTCGTAGCCCGTCAACGCACTTCTGCGGATTTTGACGCACGGATTTCACGACCCGGGCAAATTTTCTACCGAAGCACCACCCACCGGGATCCCCCATTCTCTCGTGGGGAGCGCCGCGGCTACCATCCGGGCCATGCCACGAGCCGCCCTGGTGAACGCCAAAGACGCCGAGCACGCGCGCCACAGCGCGCATCTGGTTGTGCAGACGCACTTTCGGCTCGCCGAGTTCATCAAGGAAGGCATGACGCTCGGCGAGGTCGACGAGGAGGTCGCACGCCTGCTCGAGGAATTCTCGTGCAAGTCGTGCTTCAGGCACTATCGAGCCGGGAACCTGCCCCCCTTCCCCAGCCACGCGTGCCTAAGCCTGAATGAGTGCATCGTCCACGGAACCGCGAGCTACGAGTCCCGCCCGCTGCAGGCCGGCGACATCTTCTCGATCGACATCGGCGTGACAGCCAACGGCTGGATCGGCGATGCAGCGTGGACCTACGCCATCAAGGAGCGCTCCCCGGAAGCCGAGACCCTGATGGAATGCGGCAAGGAGTCGCTGCGCCGTGGCGTCGAACGCCTGCGCCCCGGCAAGCCCTACATCGACTGGGCCCGGGCCGTGCAGAGCTGCGTCGAGCAGGAGAAAGGATTCCACTGCGTCCGGGGCCTCGGGGGCCACGGCATCGGTCGCTCGCTGCACACCCCGCCGTTCATCGCCAATGTCGTGCCGACCTACCCGGGCGAGTGGCCCGAGGCCTTCACCAAGGCCCAGCCGGGCGTGCTCGTGGCCGTGGAACCCATGATCGCGATCGGCACCGGCTCAACCGAGCAGGCCCCGGGCGAGTGGCCGATCTTTACAGCCGACGGCTCGCTCAGCGTGCACTACGAGGCGGACGTGCTGATCACAGAAGACGGCCCGGACAATCTGACAGAAGGGTTGTTCGAGTTGCCCGATGTGATCGGGTAACCAGCGTTTTCGCGACCGGGCTCAGCCCTGGTACGGCCGGTAGATCTCGACCATCAGCGTGTCGTCCTGCGCGGGGCCGAACCGTCGCTCCTCCACCGCGTGCAGCACGCTCGCGGCCCAGCCGCCGTCCTCTTCCGGGCGACCCGAGGCGATGATCTTCTGAAGGCCGTCGATGCCGAGCATGCGTCCCTTGTCGTCGCGCGATTCGATCGCGCCGTCGGTGTAGGCGATGAGCGTGTCACCGGGATGGAACCGGGTGCTCTGCTCGTTGGCGGGGAAATCTTCGCCCCGCGCGGCGCCGAGCATGATCGTCGTCGAGTCCAGGCGATCGATCGTGCCGTCGAGGGCCTTGAGGAACGCCGGTGGGTGCCCGGCGCTCGCCCAACTGAGCGTGTTCTCGTTGGGATCGAAGCGCAGGAAGATGGCCGTTGCGTACACGCTGTGGGTCGCGAGCGTGAGGTGGAGGTAGCTGTTGAGGCCGGTCAGCAGCTCGCCGGGAGTCGCGGATTCGCTCTCCCCGAGGAGGCGCTCGATCTCGCCGTGCAGGCGATTGACAGTGAGCGCTGCGCCGATGCCATGGCCGGTCACGTCGACGATCGCGAGATTGAGAACCGACTCGTCCCCGTTGGCGCCCTCGAGCACGCGGGCGAAGAGGTAGTCGCCGCCGATCTGACGCATCGGCTCGTAGCGATACTCGAATCGCACCGGGCCCTCAAGCAGCGGATCGGGGAACATCGCGTCGTGGATCTGTCGCGCGACGCCCAGGTCCTGCTTGATATCCGCGTAGCGGCCCTTCAGCATCTTGAAGTGGAACTTGTTGCGGAAGCGGCTGTTGCGGTACCAGCAGATGATCATGCCCGGCCCCGCGACCAGCGGCGACAAGGCGATGCCGATCGAGCCCCCCACCGGCACCAGCCGGATGTAGACCAGGATGATGACCGCGTTCAGGATCAGCAGCGGCACGATGGGCTTGAGGCTCTCGCGGGGTGTCCACGGGATGAACAGACACGCGAAGAAGTGGATGACGAAGATCGATCCGATCGACCCGCCCAGCACGATCAGCCGGGCGCCGGTGCGCTGGATGCGCCGGTCGCGCTCGGCCGGATCCAGTTCGGTCGCGGCCGCTCCGGGTGCATCGCTTTCAGGGGACGCAGCGACGCCGGGCTCCGGCGTCGCAGGCAGCGCTCCTTCGGTGGTGGTCACGCCGACGTTGCCGATACGCGCCCCATTGGCGGTCAGCGAGGCCTCGTAGAGCTCTTCCTTGGCGATCTCGACGGTGACGACGTTCGAAACCAGCGAGAACGCACCGGTGCCGAGGATGAGCCAGAACACGACCCCCAGCAGCTGGCCGCGGGTCATCGGCTTCCGCGCAACCAGCCACCAGCAGAGCCCGTAGGCGATCAGCGCCGGGATCTGCGCGAACAGGTTCAGCATGGTGTACGTCGGCTGGTCCGGATTCAGGCCGAAGATCCACACCGTCGCGGTCAGCCCGGTGGTGATCAGCCCGAGGATGAACACAACACCCGCGTACCACAGGAAGCGCCGGCGCAGCATCCGCTCGCGCTCTGCCTCGTATTCCTCTCTGAAGTCTGTTGTGACGGTTGATGTCACCCGATTGCCGCCTCTCCCGATAGTCCCCGCGTGTTCACCTGTTGGCGCCGGGCTTCCAGAGCACGTCGCCGGCGGCCCCCCCGTGGGCCGCGTTGCAGGCTCGCGCCATCACGAACAGCAGGTCGCTGAGGCGGTTCAAGTAGACCACCGCCTCGCGGTTCATCCGCTCGGGCTCCGCGTCCGCCACCTCGCACGCCCGGCGTTCGGCGCGACGGACAACCGTCCGCGCTGCGTGCAGCAGCGTCGCGGCCTTCGTCCCGCCGGGGACGACGAACGAATTCAGCGGCGTGAGCCCCTCATTCAGCCGGTCGATCACCTGCTCGAGGCGCTCCACCTGGCTGCTTGTTATTCGCAAACGCTCCTCGGGCCTTTCATCCGGAGTGACCGGCACGCAGAGGTCGGCGCCCGCATCGAACAGATCGTGCTGCACGCGAGCGAGTTCTTCCGCCACCGCACCGTCGACATCGTGGTCGTCGACCAGTTCGAGCACCGCGAGGCCGATGATGGCGTTGGCCTCGTCGATGGTGCCGTAGGCCTCGACCCGGGCGTCGTGCTTGGGCACGGTCTGGCCGTCGCCGAGCATGGTCTGCCCGCCGTCGCCGGTCTTGGTGTAGATCTTGCTGAGCCTGACCACGCCGAACTCCGCGCCGCTCATCCGAAAGCCCCCATTGGCGCCCGGACGGGAAGGTGCGCTCCGCTTCCCAAGGCACAACGATAGCGGATCGGCCTATGAAAAACGCCCGCGCTGGGCGCGGGCGTTCGAGAATCTCTAGTGAGACCGACGACCCGGAGGATCAGACCTCCGCGACGACTTCCTTGACCATGTTCGGCGGGAGCGGGCGGTACTCCAGCGGCTCCATCGTGCTCGAAGCGCGGCCCTGGCTGAGCGACCGGAGGGTCGTCGTGTAGCCGAACATCTCGCTCAGGGGGACCTCGGCGTTCACGATGCGCGTGTTGGCGCGGTCCTCGGAGCTGACCACCATGCCGCGACGAGACGAGAGGTCGCCGGTGACGGCGCCGAAGTACTCGTCCGGGGTGGTGATCGTGACCTTCATGATCGGCTCGAGCAGCGTGAGCTTGGCCTTCTGGCAGGCGTCGGTGAGCGCGAGGCGCGCGGCCTGCTCAAAGGCGACCTGCGAGGAGTCGACCGCGTGGAACGAGCCGTCCACGAGAGTCGCCTTGATGTTGATCAGCGGGTAGCCGGCCATGACGCCGGAGACGGCCGTCTGGCGGATGCCGGCCTCGACCGACGGGATGTACTCCTTGGGCACCGCGCCGCCGACGATCTTGTTCTCGAAGGCGATGCTGTCCTTGAAGTTCAGACCCTCTTCTTCGGCCTGCGCCGCGGTGAACGGCTCGAGGTTGATGATGACGTCGCCGAACTGGCCTCGGCCGCCGGTCTGCTTCACGAACTTGCCGCGGACCTCGGTGGCGGTGCCGGTGATCGCCTCGCGGTAGCTCACGCGGGGCTTGCCGACGTCGACGCCAACCTTGAGATCGTTCAGGAGCTTGTTCTTGATGATCTCGAGGTGGAGCTCGCCCATGCCCGAGATGATGGTCTGTCCGGTCTCATCGTCGTAGAGGCTCCGGAACGAGGGGTCCTCGCGTCGGATCACGGTGAGCGCGTCGCCGAGCTTGCGCTTGTCTTCGCTGGTCTTGGGCTCGATGGACATCGAGATCACAGGGTCGGGGAAGGTCATCCGCTCGAGCACGATGGGGGCATCGGGGCTGCAGAGCGTGTCGCCGGTCGTCGAGGTCTTCAGACCGACGACGGCCACGATCTTGCCCGCGTGGGCTTCGTCGAGCGAGAGGCGGTCCTTGGCGTGCATCTCGTACATGCGGCTGATGATCTCGCGCTTGCCGTTCACGGAGTTCAGCACACGCTCGCCCTTAGCGACCTTGCCCGAGTAGACCCGCATGTAGGTGAGATCGCCGTGCGTGTCGGCGACGACCTTGAACACCAGCGCCGAGAACGGGGCGTCCACGGCGTTGGGCCGGGTCATCTTGACCTCTTCGTCCTTCGGATCGGTGCCCTGGGTGTCGGGGACCTCCGTCGGGGCCGGGAGGTAGTCGATGACGCCGTCGAGCAGCTTCTGCACGCCGATGTTCTTCAGGGCCGAGCCCGTGAACACGGCGGTCGCCTCGCGGGAGATCACGCCCTTGCGAACGGCGTTGCGGAGCTCTTCCGGCGTCGGATCCTCATCATTGAGGACCTTCTCGAGCAGCGAATCATCGAAGTGGGTCGCCTGCTCGATGAGCTCGTGGCGATGGATGGCGGCCAACTCGGCGAGGTCTTCGGGGATGTCCCGCTCCTCGATCTTGGCGCCGAGCTCGCTGGCGTCGAAGTAGTACGCCCGCATGTTCAGCAGATCGACGATGCCCTCGAAGTTGTCGCCGTGGCCGATGGCGATCTGGACGGCGATCGGGTTGGCCCCGAGGCGCTCCTTGATCGAGTTGAAGCTGAACTCCCAGTCGGCGCCGGTCTTGTCCATCTTGTTGATGAAGCAGATGCGGGGAACGCCGTACCGCTCGGCCTGACGCCAGACGGTCTCGGACTGGGCCTCGACGCCCTCCTTGCCGTCGAACACCGCGACCGCACCGTCGAGCACACGCATCGAACGCTCCACCTCGATGGTGAAGTCGACGTGGCCCGGCGTGTCGATCAGGTTGACCTCGTAGGTCGTGCCGCTCCGCTCCCAGGGGCAGGTGGTGGCGGCGGACTGGATCGTGATGCCGCGCTCCTGCTCCTCCTTCAGGAAGTCCATGGTCGCGGTGCCCTCGTGGACCTCACCCAGCTTGTAGTTCTTGCCCGTGTAGTAGAGGACGCGCTCGGTGACGGTGGTCTTGCCGGCGTCGATGTGGGCGCAGATACCGATGTTGCGGATGTTTGACAGATCCATGGCTTGCGTTCCTGCCGCGAGGGGTGCGGCGGCTCTCCTGGGGTGAATGAGTGAAGTGTCTCTGGTGAATCGCCGGTTGGGGGATCACACCCCGGACCGGTGGGTCGCTGTGACTGGTCGGGGACGATGCGCTCCGGATCGAGGCTCTCGCCTCCGGGGCGTCGTCACCGCCTGGTTGTCCGTGTCGTTCGCGTCGCTGTTCGCTGGTCGGACTAGAAGGCCCGCCCGCTCGTCTGTTCGCCAACCCGCAGCCACTCAAGCCTGCGGCTGCCCCGGGTCGGCGTACCTAGGGGCGAGAGCAGGCACCGTCTTCTTCGTCTGAGTCCATACCTCGAACACTCCGAACTGAGCCCGACGCGCAAGCCGAAAACCGGCTCCCGCACACAGGCGACATTTCTATCGGCACATCCCCGGAACAAACCCGCCCCACAGAAGGAAAAACACTAACAAAATACGGCTTCGAGTCAAGCCAGCCGCTCCAAGAAAGGCAAAAAAGCCCGGATCAGGGCCGACGGCCGACGCCCGAAGCCGCGATCCGCTCCATCTCGGCCCGCGTCTCTGGCGGGAGCTGGCGCAGCGGATCGAGGCGCATGGCCTCGCTGATGAGCAGCGCCCGGCGGGCCCAGTGGGCGCCCGAGCGCAGATCACCGAGCTGGGCGTTGAGCCGGGCCAGACGCGTCACCGGCCCCAGCCCGTGGGGATCCAGCACACTCGCGCGGATCCAGGCGTCGCGAGCCAGCACCAGATGCTCCGTGTCGCCGGTCATCGGGTGCAGAGCCTGGTGGAGGGACGCCAATCGCCCCCACGCCCCGGCCGATCGCGGCGCCAGTTCCGTCTCCGCTTCCGCGTGGGCGAGCGCCTCGCGAGCGTGCCGGGCTGCGCCGGCGTAGTCGCCGGCGTCCCACGCGCCGCGCGAGGCCTGCAGCCTCAGGCGGGCGAGGAGCACTTCGGTCCGCGCCGCGGCGGTGCTGGGCCCCGGCTCCGGCGGGGCGAGCGCCTCGATCGCTCCTTCGAGCGACGAGCTCGCCAGCGACACAAGCAGGGCATCCAACTCTTCGCGGCTGGTCGGCTCGGGCGCGCCAAGGCTTCGTGCCGCGCGGCTCAGCACCGATTCGACCGCGGCCATGCGCGCCGGATCGTCGGGCTGGGCGACGAGACCTCGCTCTGCTGTCCGGAGCTCGCCGAGGGGCTTTGCGCGCACGGCTCCGGCCTGCAGGCGTGCCTGCCACTCCATCGCCGGCAGGACCCCCGCGATCACGACGAGCGACGCGACCACGATGGGCGCGACCAGTATCGCCAGCGATCGCGACGGACCTCGGAACGATGCGTCGCGCTCCTCCGGCGCCGAGGCGATCGCGAGCATGGCCATCGCCAGGCCTGCGCTCCCGGGCAGTACCGGCGTGATCTCGAGCATGGAGTGCGCCGCCAAACCGAACGCACCGCAGGCCATCGCGCGACTGACCAGACGCTCCCGGTCCGCCGACATGATTCGCGCGCACACCAGAGCCGTGACGAACCAGACAAACGCCCCGAGCGGGACGAGGAATCGCTCGGTCGGCGCCTCGTTCTGCCAGCCGATCATCTGGGACACGAGCGTCGTCGCCGCGATCACGCCAAGAACCCACAGGGTGGTTGGGCCGTTCTCCGGATCGGAATCGGCGTCGCCTGGATCTTCATCCGGGCCATGAGCGAGCTTGCGGGCCGCACTCTCCAGCCAGAGCCAGCACACCATGACCCAGGCGATCGAGAGCACGCCGAGCGTCGCGAGCCAATCGAACACCAGCGAGTGCGGGCTCTCGACCTCCTCGGGGCTCGTCGGTGGCTTGGCCAGCAGGTAGGCATCCTTGAAACCGTCCGGCCCCACGCCGAACGCCGGGTGGTCGGCGATGATGCGCATCGCGCCCGACACGTATTGCCACCTGAAGTAGATGCTGACCTCGGCGAGCCGCTCGCCGACAATGCCACGAACGAACACCAGCGCCAGCACACCGACAGGGACAGCGAGCGCGATGGCCGGCAGCCTGCGCAGAACCGACCCAGGCAGGCGACGGCGCCAGAGCACGACTCCGAACATCGCGAGCCCGATCAGTCCGGCGCCCCAGGCCCCCCTCGACGCCGACAGCCAGAGACAGGCCATCGTTCCCAGCGCGACCAGAGCGACCAGGCCGGGCTCACCCGACTGAGCCTCCGCACGTCGCACGCGCCGGAACCCGGCGACGCACACGCCGATGACGCCCGGCAGCAGCGCCGCGAGCACCGAGCCGTAGACATTGGAGAACCCGAACCAGCCGGTCGCGTCGGGCTGGAGGAGTCGACGCTCAAAGATCTGCGCCGTCGAGCTCCCCGGTTCCCATCCCTGCGCCCGGAGGACGCCCTCCGGATCGGCTCGGAATCGCTCAACCACCTGCGGGTGCTCGAAGAAGACCTGGTGAGCGCCCTTGGCGACGAACAGGCAGACGCTCGCGAGAACCGTGGCGGCGATCGCTCGGCGCAGTGCGGGGTCAGCGCACGCGGATCGCAACGCGACGGCCCCGAAAAGCGCGCTGCCCCAGGCCGAGCCCCGGACGAGCGAGAAGAAGTCTCCGCGCACGCTGGCGCCCTTCGAGATGGCCGGCTCGAGCACCAGCCCGTGGAGCATGACCGACACCTGGCCGAGCAGCACGAGCACCACCATCGCCAGCGGGATCCGCCGCCCGAGCAACCAGCCCGCGCCCAGGACAACGCTCCCCGCCAGCCACACCAGCGCATCGAGCCCGAGCATGTCGAGCGGCGTCAGCGTCGCTTCGGGCACCCATCCCTGGGTCGGGTCAGAGTCCCACCACGGAACCCGGGCGCCGACGGTCGTCGCACGCACGAAGAATGCCCAGAGGATGGCGCCCGCTCCGACCCACACCATCGTGCGCGCGTGTTTCACGCCCGCACCCCGTCCCGGCGCGGCGCGAACTCCAGCGCCGCGAGGATCGCCAGCACCAGGAGGGTCTGCGCACCGATCAGCGCGGCCTGCCAGGGCTGGGCTCCGGTCAGCAGGATGCCCCCCACTCCGGTCACGGCGCAGCAGGCGCAGATCACCCCCACCGCCCCCGTCTTCGTCAGCCCGCGCTCAACCAGGCGATGGCTGAAGTGCTGCTGGTCGCCGACCAGCGGGCTCTTTCCCTGGCTCAGGCGCAGGAGCGAGACGCTCGTCAGGTCGTACAGCGGCACCGCGAGCACGCACAGGGGCATGCAGACGGCGTACCACGCGCCCGCGTCCCACGCCGATTCGCCCACGAATGTGGTGCGCACCGTGAGGAACGCGAGCAGGTAGCCGACCACCAGCGACCCGCCGTCTCCCATGAAGATCGTCGCCCCGCCGCGTCGGGGGGCGTTGAACACCAGAAACCCCAGCAGCGCGCCGACGAGGATCGCCAGCGTCGCACCCACGAACCACTGGCCGCCCGTCAGCGCCGCCACGAGGAACAGCAGGCCCGCGACGACACCGGAGCCCGCGCACAGCCCGTCCATGTTGTCCATGAAGTTCATGGCGTTGGTGATCGCCACGAGCCAGAGCACCGTGAGCAGCACGCTGAGCCATGCGCCCCCGGCGTGCGCATCCAGCGCGTGCAGAAGGCGAACGTCGAACACGACCGGCATCACGAGCGCGACGCCGATCATCGCCCCGAGCTTCCCGAGCGCCGGGAGCGCCCTGCGATCGTCGACCAGGCCCAAGACATGGAGCGCCAGCACGCAGAGCATCAGCCCGATGGCCATCGGCGTCTGCTGACGAGCGCCGGCCAGGTGCTCGCCGGCGCCGGGCGCCAGCCGATCGACCAGGTCCCCAGGCGCGAACCAGACGGCGATCAGGCCGGAGGCCATGCACGCCAGGATCGTCCCCACGATCGCGACGCCCCCGATGTTCGGGACGGCCCGCAGGTCCTTCCTGTGGCCGTCGCTGCCCGCGCTGTCGAACAGCGTGCGCCGCCTGCCCGCGGCGCGCACGGCAAACGTCAGCACAGCGGACAGTCCCGCCGCGGCAGCCAGAAGGATGAACGCCAAGCCGGTCATCGCCCTGACAGTATCGGCAAACGAACGCGGGGCGCACTCCAACCGGGTTCCGGCTGGGATGCGCCCCGCGCGATGACGTTGCGTCCGGGGTTACGGGCGGGTGAGCTGGATGTCCATATCGAGGTTCTCCGCCGTGAACGCCAGGATGTCGGCGGCCTCTTCGATCCGCTTGCTCACGGGCTTGCCCGCTCCGTGGCCGGCTCGGGTCTCGATCCGGATCATCACCGGGTTGTCGCCGGTGTGCGCCTCCTGGAGTCGAGCCGCGAACTTGAAGCTGTGGCCTGGGACAACGCGATCGTCGGTGTCGGCCGTGGTCACCAGCGTCGCCGGGTATTCCGTGCCGTCGTGCAGGTTGTGGTACGGCGAGTAGCCCTTGAGGTACTCGAACATCTCAGGGTCGTCGGGCGACCCGTAGTCGTCGACCCAGAACCGGCCCGCCGTGAACTTGTGGAACCGGAGCATGTCCATGACGCCGACAGCCGGGAGCGCCACGCCGAAGAGGTCGGGCCGCTGCGCCATGCAGGCTCCCACGAGCAGGCCGCCGTTGGAGCCGCCGCGGATCGCGAGCTTGTCCGGGCTGGTGTAGCCCTCGGCGATGAGATACTCGCCCGCCGAGATGAAGTCGTCGAAGACGTTCTGCTTGTTGTACAGGCGCCCGGCGTCGTGCCAACGCTTGCCGTACTCGCCGCCACCGCGCAGGTTCGCCACGGCGTAGACGCCGCCCATCTTCATCCACATCAGGTTGACGACGCTGAAGCTCGGCGTGATAGGGATGTTGAACCCGCCGTAGCCGTAGAGCATGGTGGCGTTGGTGCCGTCGAGCTTCAGCCCCTTCTTGTGGGAGATGAACATCGGGACGCGCGTGCCGTCCTTGGACGTGTAGAACACCTGCCTGGTCTCGTACTGATCAGGGTCGAACGCGACCTCGGCCTGACGCATCAGCGTGCTGCGCCCGGTCTGCATGTCGTAGCGGTAGATCGACGGGGGCACAGCGAAGCTGCTGAAGGTGTAGAAGGTCTCGGTGTGGTCGCGCCTGCCGTTGAAGCCGCCGGCCGAGCCGAGCGTCGGGAACTTCACGTCCCGGACGAATCCGCCGGCGGGCGTGTAGATCTTCACGGCCGTCACGGCGTCCTTGAGGTAGCTGGCAACGAACATGTCGTTCACGAACCCGACACCCCGGAGCGCCTCGTCGGACTCGGGGATGATCTCGCGCCACTCGCTCTTGGCCGGGTTCTCCGTGTCGATCGCGATCACGCGACCGTTCTTGGCGCTCTCGTCGGTGCGGAAGTAGAACACGGACCCGTCGTTTCCGACGAGGCTGTAGTCGTTGGCGAACTCGCCGATGAGTTCGACGAACTCGGCGCCAGGCGAGGCGAGCGGCTTGTAGTGCACCAGGTTCTTGTTGTCGGTGCCCTTCCAGGTGGACACGACGACGTAGTCACCCGCTTCGGTGACCTGGGCGCCGAACCCCCAGGTCGGTTCGTCGGGACGCTCGTAGACCAGGACGTCCTCGCTCTGATCGGTGCCGAGAGCGTGGTAGAAGACCTTCTGGTTGTAGTTGAGGCTCTGGAACTCCGAGCCCTCTTCCGTTTCGGGGTAGCGGCTGTAGAAGAAGCCCGTGTTGTCGGGCGTCCATGACACGCCGCTGAACTTCACCCACTGGATGCGATCGTCGAGGTCTTCACCGGTGTCGATGTCGCGGATGCGCCACTCCCGCCAGTCGCTGCCCGCCGAAGCCACGCCATAGGCGGCGTACTTGGCGTCGTCGCTGATCGACAGGCCGGCAAGGGCCACGGTCCCGTCCTCGCTCCACGTGTTCGGGTCGAAGAGCACCCGACCTTCATCCTCCAGGCCTTCCTGGACATACAGGACCGACTGGTTCTGCAGGCCGTCGTTGCGGGAGAAGAAGTAGCGATCTCCGACGCGGAACGGAGCGCTGAAACGCTCGTAGTCCCACAGGTCGGTGATCTCCTGCTCGATGAGCGAGCGGTCCTCGAGGCCCTCGAGGTAGCCGAACGTCACGGCGTTCTGGGCCTCGACCCAGTCCGCGACCTCTTCGCTCGTGCGGACGTCGTCCTCGAGCCACCGGTAGGGATCGGCCATCTCCTGGCCGTGGAGCGTCTCGGTGTAGGTGGACTTGTGGGACTCGGGGTAGTGGACCCCTGCCCCGTTCTGCGCGATCAGCGCCGCTGGAGCGGCGCCGAGGACGGCGATGGCGATCAGTCGCGAGCGATAGTTCATGTCGTGGTTCTCCGATGACCCCGGACGCGGGTGATTCTCTCAGGAAAGCCCAGGAAAGATTACTGCACGAGCCCCTGCGTGAGACGCATGAAGGCGGTTTCGAGGTTTACCTGCTCCTCGGTGAAAAGTGTCAGCCGGAACCCGGCATTGACGAGCCGATTCGGGATATCGCTGGCCGAGACCGCCGCCGAATCCTCCAGGTTCACATGGATCACGCGCCGGGCCGACGACCCGTTCGCCCCGGAGCGGGCGCTGCGGGCCTCCGGTTCATGGATCGAGACCTGCGTGACCCCGGGCATCTGGTGCAGCAGCTTGGCCGCCTCCTCGATCCGCTCGGCGACGCCGACATGGACGGTCTGTTCGAGGCGGGCACGCTGCATGATGTCCTCGACGGTGCCGTTGAACAGCAGCTCGCCCCTCTCGATGATGCCCACCACGTTGCACAGCTCGGCGAGCTCGTGAAGGATGTGGCTCGAGATGATGATGGTCTTGCCCATCCGCTTGAGCTCTTTCAGCAGCTCGCGGATCTCGATCCGCGCGCGCGGGTCCAGGCCCGACGCCGGCTCGTCCATCAGCAGAACCTTGGGATCATGGAGCAGCACCCGCGCCACGCTGAGGCGCTGCTGCATGCCCCGGCTGAGCGAGCTCACCTCGGCGGTCGCCTTGTAGCTGAGATCGGTCAGATCGAGCACATCGCTCACGACCTGCCGGCGCTGCGCGCCGTGGATGTCGTACGCGGCGGCGAAGAACTCGAGGTACTCGTTGACGACCATGTCCTCGTACGAACCCATGAAGTCGGGGACGTAGCCGATGATTGGGCGGATCTGCCGGTTCTGATAGCCGACGGTCAGCCCGTCGATCATCGCCTGCCCGCGGGTGGGCTTGAGCAGGGTCGCGAGGATCTTGATCGTGGTGGTCTTGCCGGCGCCGTTGGGGCCGATGAACCCGAAGCAGTCGCCCTCCTCGATCGAGAGATTGAGGTTGTTCAGCGCCGTCAGGTCGCCATATTCCTTGCAGAGGTTGATCGTCTCGATCATCGGCACGTCAGGATGCTCCCTGGTCGATCGGATGCGGCGCCCGGCTCCGTGCCCCGGCGCTCGAATCGGAGCCGGCGGCGAACGGGCGTGGACTGAGAGGGTAGACCCACTGGAGCTCGACGACCCCGTCGGCGCCCGCTTCTGCAGTATGGATCCGGCGCCCGTCGACCCGAACCGGAGCGGGACACGGCGCCCCCTCGATGCGCCCGAGCACAATCACGCACGCCTGGGTGAACCACGGCCCGAGGTCCATCCCGTGGGTCAGACGCCGGCTGAGCACCGCCGGGATCGAGCCCGACGTCGTGGGGCGCTCCGTGTAGTCGGGCGGCTGGAGCACGGGGAAGAGCGGCACAGCGTGCACGCTCCGGATCGAGAGCGGATCGGCGACGCCCGCGAACGCGCCGCGGGTCTTGGGCACCAGCGATTCCAGAAGACGGGTGATGTTGCTGGCGGGATCGGCCGGCGCCCAGATCGAGCCGAGGTCGAGTTCCGCTCCGGGCGCCCACGCGCCGCCCAGCGCGTACGCGGAGCCGATCGCCTGCAGCTCTCCCCTGGCGCGCTCCTCGAGTTGTTCGGCGATCGTCGTCGGGCGCTCGATGACGAGGATTCGAACATCCGTGAGCGCGCCCGGCAGGTTGTGCACGAGACGACCGACGAGGTCAGCGCCCTCGAATCGCGGGGCATCGTCAGGCGACACCGGCCCGGGGGTCTCCCATCGCGGCCCGCCCAGGTACTCGATCTGCACCTGCTTCGTCGTCGAGCGCGCCGGAGAATCGAATTCGATCATGGCCCGGGCATCGAGCGCGTATGCGCGCGAATCGGGGAACGGCGCCGCGATGTCCGCACCCGGGTCCTCCCACGGCGTCAGCGACTGGCGGAACTGCTCGTCCACGCCGGGTTCGCCGACGGCGATCGCCTGCTCGCCGTAGTCCGGCAGCAGGACGCTGGCAAAGACGCGGGATCGTTCGGTCGGCTGTCCGTAGACGCGCTGGAGCGTCGTGTGGTGCCACATGCGCACCTCACCGGGTTTCATCGCGCTCACGGCGGTCCAGCTGACGAACGTGAATAGCGCAGCGGAGGCAACAAACAGCAACCACGAATGACGTTCCCAACCCTTGGAGCGCAGGAAGTAGAAGCCCGTCTGCCCGACCAGGACCCAATACACGACGAAGACGATGAGCGCAAGCAGCACGCCGAGGCTCGCAGCGCGGCTCTTGGCGATCGAAGACGCGATCGACAGGTCGACCCAGTGCATCACACCGGCGGCCCGCCGTGCGCTCGCCGACGAACGCGCCTCGGCCAACTCGGCTCCGTCGAGATGGTCGACCCGGCGCCCCAGCATGCGGTTCCAGAAACGCTCGATCGACAGAACCTGGGCGACGTCGCGCTGAGCGATGTCGATGCCGCAGAGCGTCACCATCCCGTTGCCCACCAGGCGCCTCACCACGACGTCCCCGTGCGGCCCGACCATCAGCGGCGTCGCAAGGCTCTGCTCGGCGCCCTCGATCGGAGTGAACGCGTGGATGATCTCGCGGTCGGGCAGTCTGCCGCCGCGCGAGACGTGGGGCATGGTCAGCGCTTCGCGATAGTCATTGAGATCGGCCGCCGGGAAGCGATCCACCTCGACCGCCGGGAGCAACGAGGCGACGGGGTTCTGCCCGCTGAACCAGTTCGACCCAACGCGCTCGAGCACGATGAACAGGTGCCCGCCCCGATTGACCCATTCGATCAATGCCTCGGCCTGCTGGGTCGAAAAGTTGGTGAGGTCGGTCGGATCGGCGCCGGCCCACACGATCACCGAGAACGGCTCGAGGCCGTACCAGCGATCGGGGAGTTGGCCCGTCGAGAGCCCGGCGAGCGTCTGCGTGGGCTCGTGCGCTGCGGCGAGCGCGCCGCTGGTGGGCAGCGCCCGGTTGTACTCGCGCAGGCCCAGATCGGAGCGAGCGCCGATGACCGCGAACATCGCCGTCTCCGCCGGCTCGACGCGCTGGGGGCGGATCTTGGCGAGCCCGAGTTCTGCACCGGCCAGCAGGACACCGTCGCCGGCATCGACCGCCTCTCTTACGGACACAAGGAACTCGGCGTTGGCGCCGAGGTCCCAAGGCATGCGTGCGTGGATCCAGACCCCCCAGTCCGCTCCCGGGGTGAGCGTGACCTCGCGCGTGTAGTTCACGGTGTCGCGATCGCCGTCGTCGATCGCCAGCTGCACGACCACGTCGCGAGGCACGGCGCCGCGATCTCGGAGGTTGAGCCTCACGGAGGCCAACGAGCCGGGACGGACGACGCCTCCGACGCCGAAGGAGTCCAGCGTGATCGCGATATCGCCCGACCCCATCTGGAGCGACGAGGGCTCGGGAGACGACTGGGCCCGAGCGGCCTGTCCGAGCGACAGCACCGACGCCCACGCCACGAGCACCCACATCGAAGGGGCTCGGAGCCGGCTTAGCGCTCTGATCGGCCTGTCCAGTCGCGTTCGGGCCCGGGAAAGCACAGCCGCAGTATATCTCCCTGAATTCGGGCTCCGATCGCGTCGATCAGGCCCTCCATGGAGTTCGAAGGCCTCGCAACCGGCGTCTCGATCGGAATCACCGCCCTGTGTGCGTTTGCCGTGCTGTTCGTATCGAGCAAGTCTTTCCTGCACAAGATCCACCTGCACAACCTGACCGTGGAGGCGCGGACGCTCCGGAACGAGTACCAGCGCCGGCTCGAGGCGATCCGGAGCGGTCGCTACGAGGCGGTGCAGCTGCTCCCGGGCCTCGCACAAACCGACGAAGAGCCGTTCATGGAAGTCGGTGAGGCGCCACCTGCCAAGGCAGCCTGATCACTTGCCCATACGAACGAACGCGTCGACAAGGTGCACGTGGGAGCGCACTCCCATGCGGAACGATGGGATCTCGAACTTCTCGTTGGGCGAGTGGACTCGATCGTCGTCGAGGCCGAAGCCGATCATGAGCGAGTCGAGCCCGAGCTGGCCCTTGAGCATGCCGACCACCGGGATCGAGCCGCCCGACTTGATGAGGTGGGGTTCCTTTCCGACGGCGTTCTGCAGCGCGCCCCGCGCGGCCTGCAGGTAAGGCGAGTCGATCGAAACATTGCCCGCGTGCCCGGTGCCGTGGCGGGAGAACTCCCACCGGCAGCCGGGAGGCGTGCGCTGGCGGATCCACTCTTCGAACGCGTCGGCGATCTTCTCCGGATCCTGGTTCGCCACCAGACGGAAGCTGACCTTCGCGGCGGCCCATGAGGGGATCACGGTCTTGGCGCCCGCGCCCGTGTAGCCGCCCCAGATGCCGTTGACGTCGCACGCCGGCCGGGCCCACTCCCGCTCGACCGCGTCGAAACCCGCCTCACCGATGTCGGCGTCCGCGTCGAGACCGATCTTGCCGAGCGCTTCGATCTGATCCAGCGGGAGCTGCGACCACGCTTCCTTTTCTTTCGGCGTGATGGGAAGGACGTCGTCGTAGAACCCCGGGATCGTGATCTTCCTGTTCTCGTCCCACAGCTGGGCGAGAACCTTCGCGAGTTCGTTGTTGGGGTTCGGGCATCGACCGCCCCACATCCCGCTGTGGAGATCCTGGTCGCTGGCGATGAGCTTCAACTCGTGGTAGCTCAAGCCACGCAAGCCGTAGGTGATCCCCGGCGTCGTCCGCTCGAGCATCCCCGTGTCGCTGATGACGCAGATGTCGGCCTGGCTCAGCGCGTCGCGATTCTCGGCGAAGAACTGCTCGAGGTTCGCGCTCCCGGACTCTTCCTCGCCCTCGATCAGCACGGTGAACTTCACCGGCACCGAGCCGGCGCTGTCCTTCCAGGCCCGCATGGCCTCGAGGAACGTCGCCACCTGCCCTTTGTCGTCGCACGCCCCGCGCGCGACGATCCGGTCGGCCGGTTCGCCCGGCTTCCCGCTCCCCTTCACGATCACCGGCTCGAACGGCGGGCTGTGCCACAACTCCAACGGGTCCGGGGGCTGCACGTCGTAGTGGCCGTAGAACAGCACGTGCGGCCCCTTGTAGTCCGCAGCGCCCTCGTTGGTCGCCCACACGATCGGGTTACCCCGCGCCTCGGGCGAACCGGTCTCGCGCAGGCACGCATCGAACCCTGCTGCGCTGAGCTGGTCGGCGCACCACTGTCCCGCTTGCCTTGTCTGCTCGCGATAGGCCGGGTCGGTGCCGATGCTGGGCATGCGCAGCCATTCCATCAGGCGCTCGAGCGCCTGGCTCTCTCTCGACTCGAGCGTCGAAGCAACTGTCTCGACGGACATCGACTCCACGGACATAGCGACCTCCTGGGGGCTCGGGACCGTGCACAGTACCGCGCGTCGGCGCTCAGAGCAGACCGGATGCCACGGCGCCCCATGCGACCAGGGCTCCCATGCACAGGCAGGCGACCATCGCGCCGAGGACCGCGAGCCCCAGCCCGTGGCGCTGCCTCAAGGGTGCGACGTCCAATCGCTGCAGGATCAACGGAGCGCGTCCGCCGATGAGATCTCCGGGATCCATCGAGGGAACGTCGTCGAGCAGCCCCTCCATCTCGGCGTACGAACGAGGGGGCCGGGCGTAGAGATCCTCAGCGCACGAGGGGCACACCAGCGCGGTGTCTCCAGGGTCCCCCTGGAGGGTCGCGCCCGCGTAGCCGCAAGAGAGGCACATCCTGCGCCCGTGGCGTTTGGGGATGACGTGTCCAACCCGCGCCATGGGTCGAGAGCATATCAGCGGGACGCGGCGCGGGAGCACTCTCACCGTCTTTCCACGATGATCCCCCGCAGATGCGAACAGACACCACCGAATCCTGGATCCGCAAGCTGCGGGCGGTCGCCGCGCTCAACCCCGTCCGCGGCGCGCAAGTCGCGGACGAAGCTGGGAATACGCGGGCCCTCGATGGGCTCGTCGTCGCGCGTCTCTCAGGCGAGCCAGCGCCCTCGATCCGAGCCGATGAGACGCCTGACGAACGCCTGTGGCGCTCGGTTGTGGACAACTCGATCGATCCCTCGCCGCTGCTGGAAGAGTTCCGCCGGATGCCTCGCTCGGATCTTGACTCCGGGTCGCTGGTGCCGCGCGCACTCGCGCCCGCCGTCGAGGTCTGGACGGAGACAGAATTCGCATCGATGCATGCACTCGCGTGGCTCTCGATATCGCGATCGTCTCCCGAATTGCTCGATCGGGCGCTCGATGCGGCCCGCTGGCATGTCACCCACACCGGCCCGGACAACGCGACGAATCGGCCGTGGGCGATCCACCTGTTCGTCCTGCTCAGCGAACGCGACAACGCGCCCGAAGCGGCACTGATGGCCGAGTCGCTGCTGCACTTCTGTCAGATTTCCGGGGGGCGTCCCGATCGGGTGAGCGCTTCGATCCTCGAAGACGGCGCCGACGCGCTCGAACGACTCGCGGTCTAGTGCGCGGTGCCCTCAACCGAGTCGCTGCGGCTGACCCGCCTGGGGTCCGCGGCTTCGGCGTGCTCGCCCTCGGCCGTCTCGACGCTCGACTCTTTCTTGTCGCTGATCTGCTTCGAGCTCTCCTGGCGAGACGCCTCGTCGATCTCGTCCTGGATCCCGGCGATCCCCTTCTTGAACTCGACGATGCTCTTGCCGAGGCTCCGCCCGATCTCGGGAAGGCGGCGCCCAAAGATCAGCAGGCCGAGGGCCAGGATGATCACGAGCTGGAGTGGGCCGATGTTCTGGATGAAGGCGAGCTGGCTCAGCATGCGGAGCTCCGATGGGGGGCGGGCCGAAAGCGGCATCCTGCCGGATACCGAACGATCATTCAAGCGCCGCCGGGACTTTCGGTCAATGAGGCCTGTGAACTGATATCGACCGGGTTGGAGCCTGTTGCCGCGGATTCGGCGGCCGAGACCACATTCCCGAGCAGCACGGCAACCGTCACCGGGCCAACGCCCCCCGGTACCGGGCTGATCCAGCCGGCAACCTCGGAGATCTCGTCGAAGGCGACGTCCCCCACCGTGCGCCGCTTGCCGTCGTCACCCTCGATCCGGTTGATCCCGACGTCGACGACCACAGCGCCCGGCTTCACCCAGTCGGCGCGCACGAGGCCCGGCACCCCCGCGGCCGCGATCAGCACGTCCGCGCGGCTCGTCAGATCGGTGATCGACTCCGTGTATTTGGTGCACGAGACGACCGTCGCCTCCCGGCGCATCAGCAGGACCGCGACGGGCTTGCCCACGATGTCCGAGGCGCCCACCGCGACACAGAACTTGCCGCGCAGCGCGACGCCGGTTGATTCGATCATCTCCAGGACCGCGAGCGCCGTGCACGGCGCCAGCGACGATCGCCCGTAGACGATGTTGCCGATGTTGGCGGGATTCACGCCCTCGACGTCCTTGGCCGGGGCGATCCGGCTCTGCACCGCGTACGGATCCACCCCCTCGGGCAGCGGCATGTGCACCATGATCGCGTGCACCCCAGGGTCGGAGCCGAGGGCGTCGACGACATCGAGCAGTTCCCGCTGCGTGCACCCCGGGCCGGGCTCGTGCAGTTCGTAGTCGATCCCCAGCGTGCGGCACATCTTGGCCTGGTTCAGCGCGTACACCCGCGCGGGCGCGTCGGCGTCGCAGCCGGCAAGCACGGCATCGAGGCGGACCGGGCATCCCCGATCCCGCAGCGCGCGGGCCCGCGACGCGATGCGGTGCTGCATCTTCGCCGCCAGAGCTCTGCCGTCGATGAGCTTCGCTGCCATGCCCGTACCATACTGGCCCCACACCCGGCGAGGTCGGCCCGACAGATGCCCGCTCCGAAATCCGCTGCAAAGAGAGCCCTGGCGCTGCGCGCCGAGATCCGCGACGCGGACCATCGCTACTACGTGCTGGCGAGCCCGACGATCAGCGACCGGGAATACGACGAGAAGCTGGCCGAACTCCAGAGTCTCGAACAGGAACACCCGGACCTCGACGACCCCGAGAGCCCCACCCACCGGGTCGCGGGGGAGCCCATCGAGGGGTTCCGCACCGTCGCGCACAGCGTGCCGATGCTCTCGATCGACAACACCTACCACCCCGACGACGTGCGCAAGTGGATCGACGAACGGATCCCGCGCATGCTCGGCACCGATGACGAGGACGGAGGCCTGTTCGGCGGCGCGACCACGCCTGTATTCGCCTGCGACCCCAAGATCGACGGAGTCGCGCTGAGCCTTCGGTACGAAGGGGGCCGGCTCGTCCACGCCCTCACCCGCGGGGACGGCGAGAAAGGCGACGACGTCACGCACAACGTGCGCACGATCCGTGCGGTGCCGCTGTCGATCGAGGGCAAGGGCGTGCCGCGCGTGCTGGAGGTGCGCGGAGAGGCCTACATCCCCAACGACGAGTTCGCGCGCATCAACGCCGAGCGCGAGGAGGCGGGCGAGGAGCTGTTCATGAACCCGCGGAACACGTGCGCGGGAACGCTGAAGCAGCTCGACCCATCAATCACGGCCTCGCGGCGCCTCGGGTTCGTCGCCCACGGACGCGGACAGATCGAGCCGGGTGGCTTCGCGAGTTCGTACTCCGAGCTGCTCGACGAGCTGCGGTCTCTGGGGTTCCCGATCAGCGGAACGACCCGGTGCGAGAGCGCGGACGAGGTGCTCGGAGCGATCGAAGCGTTCCACGCGCGCATGGGCGAGCTGCCCTACATGGCCGACGGGATGGTCGTGCGCGTCGACGACTTCGAGACGCAGGCGCGCCTCGGCTCGACGAGCCGGAGCCCGAGGTGGTGCATCGCCTACAAGTACCCGGCGGAGCGCAAGACCACGACGCTCGAGGCGATCGAGGCGCAGGTGGGCAAGACCGGGAAGATCACGCCGCGTGCAGTGATGGAACCCGTGCTCCTCGCCGGCACCACGGTGCGTCACGCCACGCTGCACAACTGGGGTCAGGTCCTGAAGAAGGACATCCGCGTCGGCGACACGGTCGTCGTGGAGAAGGCCGGCGAGATCATCCCGCAGGTGATCGAGGTGGTCGGCGAGAAGCGGAAGAAGGGTGCCCGCAAGACGAAAGCGCCCGAGCACTGCCCGGTGTGCGAGAGTGAAATCGAGATTGAAGAGGACGCCGCGGGCTCCGAGACCGCCCGGCGCTGCATCAACCCCGAGTGCCCGGCGCAGATCCGCGAGAAGCTCATCTGGTTCACGGGACGCGGGCAGATGGACATCGACGGCCTGGGCGAGAAGACGATCGACCAGATCCGCGACGAGTCCGACATCCCGCTCGGCCACTTCGCCGACATCTTCAGGCTCCACGATCATCGCGACGCGCTGCTCGAACTCGAGCGGATGGGCCAGAAGAAGGTCGAGAACCTGCTCGCGGGTGTCGAAGAGGCCAAGTCGCGATCGATGGCGCGGATCCTCGGCTCGCTCGGGATCCGGCACCTGGGCGCCTCGAACGCCAAGCTGCTCGCGCGCCGGTTCGAGACGCTGGACGACCTTCTCAAGGCCGCAACGGAGGACCTCGAAGGCGTCGAGGGCTTCGGCCCGATCCGCGCCGAGGTAGTGCACAGGTACCTCCACTCGGAAGCGGGAAAGTCGACGTTCGGCGCCCTGCGGGGCGCGGGCCTTGCGTTCGACAACCCGGATTACCGGGCCCAGGACCAGGAGCCGGACGCCGATTCGGCCTTCGCCGGGAAGACCATCGTGCTCACCGGGACGCTCGAGAATTACGATCGTCCCGCGCTGAAGGAGATCCTGGAGTCGCTGGGGGCGAAAGTGACGAGCGCGGTGTCGAAACGGACCGATCTGGTCATTGTCGGGGCGGAGCCCGGATCGAAGTACGAGAAGGCCCGAGAACTGGGCGTCGAGACCTGGGACGAGGCCCGCCTGCTTGGCGAGCTTCCGTGACCGCCGCCCGAGCACACCGCCCCCATGCAGAACGTTGAGTACAAATGCGAGCTGCGCGACCCCGAGATCGCGCGAGCCGTGCTGCAGCGGATCGGCGGGCGCAGGGTCAACTCGGTGCGCCAGGACGACGTCTACTTCAAGATGTTCGAGGGGCGCCTCAAGAAGCGCAAGGCCGAGGGCGAGCCGCTGGAGTGGATCCAGTACCACCGCCAGGACCGCCTGGGCTCCAAGCTCTGCCACTTCAAGATCATGAGCGAATCAGAGGCGCGCCTGCGCTTCGGCGAGCGCCCGATGCCCGAATGGGTGCGCGTCGGCAAGACGCGCGAGCTGTGGATGTACGGCTCCGCCCGAGTGCACATCGACGAGGTCGACAACCTCGGCATGTTCTTCGAGATCGAGGCGCTGGTGACCCCGCGCCAGCACATCGGTCGCTGCCACAGGCTGATCCGATCGCTGCTGACGCGATTCGGCCCGACCCTCGGCGAGCCCATCGCCTGCAGCTACGGCGACATGATGGCGATCGAGGAAGAGACCGCGGCCTAAGGCAGAGCCTCGTCGAGATCCACCGTCGCCCCCGGGATCGTCAGGACCTCCGACGAATCCCATGATTTCCGCAGCACCCGCACAACTTCCAGCATGTCCGCGTGCAGCGGCGCCGTGAACACGCGCTTCTCGTTGGTCGCAGGGTGGTGGATCCCGAGCAGCGCGGCATGCAGCGCCTGGCGCTCGAACACCTCGCCGCGACGCGAGGGGTCGATCGTGCCGAGATCGAGCGCATCCCCCTCGTACATGTCGTCGCCCACCAGGGGGTGGCCCCGGTGGGTCATGTGCACGCGGATCTGGTGGGTCCGGCCCGTCTTGAGCTCCAGCTCGACCAGCGTGAACGCCCTCCCGCTCCCGCTCGGGTCGGAGAAGCGCTGGCGCACCCGGCAGACAGTGTGAGCGTGCTTGCCCAGCTCGTCGTAGCGCACCACCATCTTCTCGCGCTGGCCCTTGACCTTGCTCGGGCTCGGCCCGATAGGCAGCTCGATGTGGTCTGCGTCGACCTCGACGTTCCCCTGCACCAGCGCCAGGTAGCGCTTATCGACGGCCCGGTTCTCGAACTGGCGCCCGAGCTTCCAGTGGGCCTCGTCGTCCTTGGCCACGACCATCACGCCCGACGTCCTTCGATCGAGCCGGTGCACCACGCCCGGTCGCGCCTTGTCCTCGCCCACGCTCGAGAGCGTCGACGTCCCGCCGCCCTGCTGCGCGAAGTGGTGCACGAGCGCGTTGAGCAGCGTCCCCGAGTGATGGCTCCGCGCCGGGTGCACGATGATGTCCGGGCGCTTGTTGAGCACGATCATCGCCTCGTCCTCGAACAGCACGTCGATCGGGATGTCCTCGCCCTGGATCTCCTTCGACGGAGGAGGCGGCAGCGCGACCTCCACCTCGTCGTCCAGACGCAGCTTCGTCGACGCCTTGGGTGTCCGCGCGTTGACCGTCACAAGCCCCGCTTCGATCAGCCCCTGCAGCTGCGTGCGGCTCATGAACGTGATTCGATCGGTGAGATACTTGTCGAGGCGCTTGTTGAGGTCGCGTGTGAGCTTGAACGCCACGCGGCACAGCCCCTCGCCCTCGTCGTTCTCGCCTTCCCCGGACTGCTCGCCCACCCACACGCGCACCGCGTCCGGGTCGACCTTGCCCCCGGGCAGGACGAGCGGCGGGCGTTCGTTGTCGGCTTCGGCGCTCAGTTGCCGCCCTGGGGATCCGACGGCTCGGTGTCCTCTTCGGACTCACCTTCGCCGGTCGTGTCCTCGGCCTCGCCCCCTTCGGCATCAGGTTCGGCGAAGGGATCGTCGTCGGCCTGGGCCGGCTCCTGACCCTCCTGCTGCTGGCGCTCCTGCTCCTGGCGCAGGCGCTCCTGGATGTCGATGGGCACCTGGTCCGGGTCGAAGCCGGGAGGCACGAAGCCCTCGGGCTGGGGCTGCACGAGGTAGTTGTTCGGACCGATCTGGTCGACGAACGGGTCGGTCGAGTTGGGGTTGTCGGGGTTCAGCGGCAGCGTGGCCGGGTCGGCCGGGGTGCTGGTCCCGGGCGAGGCGAACGGGTCGTCGAGCGGGCGCTCGGGCGGCAGATCCGCCTGAGCGATCAGCTGGATCGGCGTCGACACCTCGGGGAGGATCTCGATGCGGGCGCGGGCCTCTTCGGCCTGGGGCAGGTAGCCCCGCTCCTCGGAGACCGCTGCCGCGGCTTCGAGGTGGGTGCGGGCGGCGTCGGAGTCGTAGCGCGACATCGCCACCGCGGCACGCCCGAACAGGGCGCGGATGTTCAGCATGGTGCGATCGCGATCGCCGGAGGTCTTCGAAGCGACCTCCTCGTACAGCGCGTCGGCCTTGGCCAGAAGATCGCTGGTCTCGGTCTCGTCGAGGATGTCGGCCTCGACCTGGTTGGTTAGGTCGGCGCCCGGGGCGAGGCCGCGACGGGCGGCGCCCGCGTAGATGTCGGCGGCGTCCAACTTGGCCATCACGGCGATCGCGCCGTGGCCGGCGTGCTCTTCTGCGACTGCGAGCAGGCTGTCGGGGCTGCCGGTGCGGATGCCGTCGGTGCCGACGCTGCCACGGGCCTCCTCGAAGGCGACGAAGGCGCCATCGAGCTTGGCGGCCTGCCACTCGCCGAGCTTCTGCACGCCGACGTAGATCGCGGCGAGCACGGCGATGACCGTGAGCGCGGGCATGCCCCACTTGTTGAGGAAGTCGGCGAAGTCCTGGTTGATGCGGTCGTCCTGGAGACCGGCGCCGACCTGGATGTTCTCGCCAGACAGCTTGGGCTGCTGGTTGCCGTTCTTGTTGTTCTCGTCAGCCATGGTGTGTCTTCTACCCGGTGCTGAGGTGATCGGTTCAGGCGAACCCCCAAGGGTAGCCGCACCGGCGAACCTGAACAACACCCAAGCGCACGCCCGGAAACGGTCTACAGGGCCTCGTGGAAGCGCCAGGGCGTCTCGCTCGCGAGCGCCGAGTCCGGCACGAGGCGTTCCCGGACCTCCCGCGCCAGGTGCGTGAGCCCTGCCCTCTCTCGGGCGCTGGTCTGCACGTCGACCCCCTCGCTCTCGCGGAGGTCCGCTCGAAGACCGACCCGGAGCACCGGGGCCCCGCTCTCCATCGCGATCGCGGGCGTCTGGGCGTCTCGGGCGCTCACGATCAGATCGGCTCGATCGGCCAGCGCGCGGACCGCATCACCGGACCGCGCATCGATCGCGTCCCGAGAATCGGACGCCAGGCCCGCGCCGTCGACCCAGCGGACGACCAGCCCGTCCAGATCGAGCGTCACGCCGACATGGTCACGAGTCGTGCCCGGCTCGTCGGCAACGATCGAGACGGCCCGCTGCGCCAGCGCGTTGGTCAGGGAGCTCTTTCCGATATTGGGAGCGCCGACGAGGACGACGAGCGGGGGCGTGAGCAAGCGGTCGAGCTCGGGCGATGCGCTCGCTCTGCCACCGCGTCGAACGAGCTCGGCGTGACGGAGGATCACATCGATCGCCCGCGTCGAAGATGCCCGCGCGATCGCGTCCATCGCACAGGCCTCCGCGTGATCGCGGGCTTCGGGGTACCGACCGCCCGGAGCCTCGGGAGCGCCCACCTCTGCACCACTCGCCGCCAGCGCGTGCAGGATGGTGTCGATGATCAGCGCGCCGCCGTGCGGCATGAGCTGCGCGCTCGACGCCTCCCATCGGGCGACAAGGCCGGTGTCGACGCCGGCGATATCCGCGAGGCGGACCTGGCCCGTTCGAAGAACCGGGATGCCGACCGCGCCGAGCACCCCGTCGAGAGCGTCTGGCGCAGCCGCTCGGACCTCGATCGAAGCGATCGCGGCACCGCCGGGCGCACGCGCCGTGCTCAGCCAGGCGACGGCGGCGCTCATCCGTCCGAGTCGTGGTCGAGCAATCGCCGACAGGCGACCTCGATGCCCCGGAGCGTCAGGTCGGGCACGATGCGATCGACGATCTCGTCGTCTTCAAGAAGGAGCGGCGCGTCTGTACCGGTGGCGACGACCGGCGGGAACGCGTCGTATGCGATCGCGAAGCGCTCCACGAGCGCCCGCACCATACCCCGGACCGCGAAGTGCGTCCCGAGCATCATCGACTCGGCGGTGTTCTTGCCGAACGCGTTGTCGGGGACCCTCTGCAATTCGAGCTGAGGAAGCGCCTCGGCGCCCTCGTGCATGGCGTGGAGCATCATCGATGCGCCGGGCGCGATGGCCCCGCCCTGGAACACGCCCTCGCCGTCGACGAAGTCGACCGTGATCGCCGTGCCCGTATCGATCACGCAGCACGCCTGCTGCATCAGGTCGAACGCGGCGAGCGCGTTGAGGAGGCGGTCCCGGCCGGGCGTGGCATCGGGCAGCAGCGCCCGCTCGATGGGCACCTCGAGATCCTGCCCGAATCGGTAGACCTCGGCCTCGAGCGAGCCGCGCACCGCGGTGAGCACCGCGTCGAGCACGGGGTCGTTGTCGGAGGCGACCACGATCGCTGTCTGCTCCCCCGAAAGCTGCCCCTGCCCGCCCCTGATCAGCGCGGCGATCTCGTCGATCGACGAGTTGGGGGCTCGGCTGCTCGAAAGCAGCTCTTTCCCCTGAAACACACCGACGCGGGTGTTCGTGTTGCCGACCACCACTCCCAGGAGCGACAGCGCCCCGGTGTTGTCCACAGAGTCAAACACGCTGGGTCTCCCGTTCCTGACCGGCTTCCTGGAGGATCCTGGCGACCAGCGATTCGTGCATCCGCTGCGCGACCGGACCGGGCTCGCCCGACCCGATCGCCTTGCCATCAAGAGAGACGACCGACGCGACCATCGTGCGTGTCCCGACGAGCATCAACTCCCGTGCCCGACCGAGTTCATCGACGCTCACCGGTCTCTCGACGATCTCGGGCATCGCTTCGAGCGTGAGCGCACGCGTGACACCTTCGAGCATGCTCGCGCTCTCGAGGCTCGGCGTGGCGATCTCGGATTCGAATGCCGCGAAGAGGTTCGTGGCCGTGCCCTCGCTGACGACGCCGCCCCGGTGGATGATCGCGTCGTCGCAGGCATCACCGGACGCATCGAGCGCGATCAGCACGCTGCCCATGAGCGAGATCGACTTGAGGTGGCCTCTTGTCCATCGGCAATCCTCGATGAGCGCCGCGTGCTTGGACTTCGGGCCCGCGATCTGGTCGACCGGTTCCACGGGGGTGACGAATCCGAAGACCGTCGGAGCGAGAGACTCGGTCGGGATCCGGGGGCGCGACGCGCCGTCGCGCGGCGTGCCGCGGGTGACCTGCCAGTAGATGAACGCGCTGTCGAGCGAGTTGACCTCGAGCAGCTCGCGGGACAGATCGCCCAGGCGGGAGGCGTCGAATCCCGTGATCCCGGATTCCTCGAGACCCTGCGCCATGCGTTGCGCGTGCGCGCCCAGACCGATGATGTGGCCGCGGGTCGCGCGCAGCCCCTCGTAGATCCCGTCGCCGAACAAGAACCCCCGGTCGAACACGGAGATCTTTGCGTCACCAGCTTCGATGAGGTTGGAATCGAGGTGGACGATCATGCGGGCCCAAGCGTAGCAGCGCCCCCGCCCTCGCCCTGTGCATCCGTGCTCTGGCTGGAACGACGCCCCTGCCCCGCCTCGTGCATGAGGCCGGCGATGGTCATCTCGCCGAGCGCTTCGAGGCGGAGGTCCGACAGGTGCCCGAGCAACTGGTCGTCGGCCCGGAATCCGCGCTTCGCCCCGCCCGATCCCTTCGGGCGCTGACGCGACATCCTGCTGATGACGTCGCTGACGCGGATCTGGTCCGCCGGGCGGGCGAGCGTGATGCCCTCTTCCTCCCGGCGCAGATCGACGTAGTTGAGCACGCCGCCCTCGACGAGGCGGGACACCACGCTCTCGACCGTGATCTCTGCGAGGTCCGATCGCTCGGCGAGTGCGCGGATGTCGCAGGTCTCGCCCCGCGCGAAGGTCTCGGCAACGATCCGCACGAGCACGACACTCACCGCCGGATCAACGATCGTGCCCTCATCGAGGCGCTCGAGCGCCGCGACGCGTCCCGAGGCCACCGTCTGGAGCGCAGCGGCCAGTTCGAGCCCGAAGAGGATGATCAGCCACGTGATGTAAATCCACAGCAGGAACAGCGGCACGAGCGCGATCGAGCCGTACACGGCGAACTGGGTGCCGCTCGACGTGAGCGCGATCGCGAAGACACCGAGGCCGCTCTTGAGCGATTCCCAGAGCACCGCGGCCACGAGCGCACCGATCGCGGCAGGCCGGACGTCGAGGCGCGTGTTGGGCAGCAGCGCGTAGGCAAGCAGCAGGATGAGCCACGTCAGCCCGAACTTCGAGATCAGGCTCATTGGCACCGCGGCCCAGGCCAGCCACGCGGGCCAGCCGTTGATCCAGCCGGCGGTGAGCCCGCTGACAACGATGCCGCCGACAAGAAAGACCGGACCGAGCGTCAGCAACGCCCAGTAGGTGATCAAGCGCGCGAACATCTTCCGGCCGCTCGGGGCGCGGCAGATCAGGTTGAACGCCTGCTCGACCTGGATGATCAGCGTGAGCGCCGCATAGACGAGCACGAACACGCCGACCACGGCGACCGCTCCGAAGTTCACCGTCCGGAGGCGCGCGACTGTGTCGTCCACGAACGTCTGGATCTTCTGTGCGAGCTCTCCCGAGCCCTCGCTCATGGGCGCCGGGGCGAGCGTGCCCTGGAATATCTGCATGTCGTAGAACGGCGGCCCCATCTCCTCGTCGAGCAGCGGCCACTGCTCCGCGAGGCGGATCTCATCGAGCCCCGAGAAGTCCAGGAACTGCTCCAGCCCGGCGCGGACGCCCTGCTCGCCCAGGAACGCCCGGAAGATGATCAGCGACAGCACCAGGATCGGGATCAGGCTGAAAATTGTGCGATAGGAGAGCGCCGCCGCGAGCTGCGGTGCGCGATGGCGGATGAGCTGGCGCCCGCAGAACCTGGCGAGGTCGACCATGAACCGGATCGCGGCGCTCGGCTCGCTGTCCTTGGGAGCGTGCAGCGTCTCGCCGACTTCCTGGTTGGGCTCCTGGGAGTCGTTCAGGTCGCACGCTCCCTGCGTCCCTTGCGACGCGTGCGCTCGCCCTGCGTGGCGGCACGCTTGAGCGCCTGCACCTCGGCGGGTGTCAGTTCGCGCCACTGCCCGAGCGCCAGACCCTTGAGACGGATCGGCCCCATGTGGGTGCGCACGAGCTTGCGGACCGGGCACCCGGCCTGAGCGAGCATGCGGCGCACCTGGCGATTGCGACCCTCGGTGAGCGTGACATCCAGGATGGTCCGCGTCGGCTCGCGTTTGATGATCTTCAGACGCGCGGGGCGGGTGCGCACGGCGCCGGTGGTCCGGCCGCTCTTGCGCTCGGCGAGGTAGATGCCCCGCTCGAGACCCTCGATGTCGTCGTCGCTCAGGAGGCCCTTGACGATCGCGCGATAGGTCTTGTGCACGCCGTAACTCGGGTGGGTGAGCTTGTTGGCCATGTCGCCGTCGTTGGTCATCAGCACGAGGCCCATCGTGTCGTAGTCGAGCCTGCCGACCGGGTACAGGCGCGCCCCCGACGGGTGATCGACCAGATCCGCGACGGTTCGCCTCCCGCCCGGATCATCGAGCGTCGTGAGCGTCTTGCGGGGCTTGTAGAGCATCACGTAGATCGCGCGCTTTGCGCCTGGCTGAGCCAGCTTCCGCCCACGCGGCAGTTCGAGCCCGCGGACCTCGATCAGGTCCTCCTCCGGGTCGACGAGAACCGGCAACTCGCGGACGACGCTCCCGTTCACGCTGACCATGCCCTCCTGGATCATCTGCTCGCAGGCCCGGCGCGACCCGAGCCCCGCCTTGGCCATGGCCTTCTGGAGGCGGACCCTGTTGTCTTCAGGATCGGGAGCGGAGGACTTCGATTTCGGGCCGTTCGCGGACATCGGAGCGGATTCTAGAGGGGGAGGGCGATCCGCGATCGAAGCGATCGGGCCCGGGCGTCCGATACACCTTTCAGCGCAGGAACTGCGCTGAACTGCCACGCTCACCGACGCGCAGAGGGCGGGACGCCCCGAGGAGGCCAGGATGGCCCGACGCACCGGAACCAGCGATCCAGCAGCCGACCAAGTGTTCGTCGCGCCCCGGGTGGTCGACGAGCGCGCCTTCGACGCGTTCGCCGAGAAGCTGCGAGCGCTCATCGAAGAAGCCTCCGACCGTGCGAGCCGCCTGACCTCCACGCTCACCGAGGCCGACGACGTGCGCGAATCGATCCAGCAATTCTCGACCCGCGAGCGCGAGCGGATCGAACTGGCCGCGGCGCTCGCCGAGGAGATCGGCGAGAAGGCGGTGACCATCGAATCGATGCTCGGGCGCGCCAGCGAAGTCGCGGCGATCGCCGAGGGATTCGAAGATGAAGCGACGCGTGTTCTGGGGCTGAAGGTCTCCGAACTCGAGAAGCGCCTGAACGCCAGCCTGAACGGCTTCACCGTGCAGCTGGACTCCCGGGCCGAGACCGAGCTCAAGTCGATCCGTGAATCGCTCGGGAAGATGACGAGCGGGCGCGAGGCGGTGCAGAAGCAGGTCGAGCACCTCGTGCTCAAGAGCCTCAATGCGTTGCAGGAGCAGTGCGACCGGGCCGAGCATCTCATCGGACGCCGCTTCGGGGCTCCCGACGCCGAGGGCCGACCCCGCCCCACCGCCGGCAGCCTCGGCGACCTGATCGAGCGAGCAGACAGCCTCGCCGAGCGCGTCGCGGACGCGCAGTCCGATCTGGCTTCCGGCGAGGCCCGCCTGGACTCACTCCAGTCCAGCGCCGCTGAGAGCGTCGCTCGCGCGTCTGAAGCGGCTTCTGCGATCGAGAGACGATCACGGGACGCATCGCGAACGGCAGAGTCGCTCGCCGAAGAGATGGAACAGCGCACCGGAGAAGCGAGCCGGGTCCTGAGCCAATTGAGCGCCCAAACAGAAGCGGCCGCGCAACTCGAAGCCCGCTCGGAGCAGGCCCGCGCTGATTGCGAGCGTCTGGAATCCGCGACCGAGCGGGCTGAAGCCGCCGCTGGGGCGGTGGCCTCGGTCTTGAATGAGCTGGAGCCGTGGAAGCCGGTGCTCCTGACGCCATCGACGCGCGGGGCCCTGCCAGAGGCGGTCGCCGAGCTGATCGCCGAGATGCGCCGGGCCCTCTCGGCAGATCTCCGCGAGCTCGCCGGAGCGATGTCCCGCGTCGCCGACCGCGCCGCGGAACCCGAGCCTGACATCGTGGTGAACAGAGCGAGCGCCGGTCAGTCGGTCTCGGACGTCGATTGAGACCGAAGGCGTTCGTCCTCGTCATCCTCAGAGTCGGCGCTCTCGACGACGTCGTCGTCGTCCCACGCGAGCGGCGCCCCGTCGTCTTCGAGCAGCGTGACGAATACATCACCGGCCTCACCGGGCGTGACGGTGATCTTGCGCTTACGCACGAGTTCGAGCACCGCGAGGAACAGGCCGATCACTTCAGGCTTCGAACGTTCGTCGAACAGCGCCCGCATCGTCATTCTGCGATCGCCGCCTTCGGCAACGTGGAGTCGCCGGAGTCGGTCGAGCACGTCCGTCGCGTGGAGCTCGATCGGCGTGTCGTCGTCGTGAACGGCGTGATCGCCGATGCGATCGAACTGCACGGTCTCGGCGAGTCGCGCGTAGCACTGCATCAGGTCGAAGAGGCTGAGATCGCCGATGTCCAGATCGTCCGACGGCGCCAGCGCGTCCTTCGGCGTGCCGATCGACGCCAGAGGCCAGCGCTGACGCCAGGCATCCGCCCGCGCCAGCAGTTCGTCGGCCGCGTCTCTGTAGGCCCGGTAGGCGAGCAACTGCTTCACCAGATCGACGGCGGGGCTGTCCTCGGGCTCGGCACGCCGGCGCTGCTTGTCGTGCTCGGCGGCGCGGGCGCTGTCCTCGGCCGGGGCGAGGAGCCTGCTCTTGACCTCGATCAGGGTGGCGGCGATGACGAGGAACTCGCCGGCGACCTCGACATCGACATCCGAGACGTCCTCCAAGAACGCCAGGTACTGGTCGGTGATCTCGGCCAGCGCGATCTCGGACACGTCGATCTCGGCGCGCCGGATGAGGTGGAGCAGCAGGTCCATCGGACCGCTGAACGCGTCGAGCCGTACGGTGTACTCTTCCGTGAGCATGGGCAAAGTCGTCGATTCGAAACCGCCGCAAAGTGTACCGTATGCGCCCGTGAGCACGCCCGGCGACACGAACCCGGAACGCGAATTCCTCCGCGCGGTCCTGCGCGCCGAGGGCGAAGCAGTGCTGGCGCAGGCGGATCGCCTGGGCGAGACCTTCCACCGGGCGGTCGAGATCCTCGAACGGTGCGCAGAAGGCCACGGATCCGTGCTCGTCAGCGGGCTTGGAAAATCGGGGCTCATCGGGAAGAAGATCAGCGCCACCCTCGCCAGCCTGGGTGTCCCGTCGCACGACATCCACCCCTCGGAAGCCGCCCACGGCGATCTGGGCCGGATCCGATCGACGGACTGCCTGATCGCGCTGAGCAACTCCGGAGAAACCGACGAGGTCGTGGCCCTCGCGGCAATACTCAAGCAGGACGGCGTGCCGATCATCTCCATCACCGGGGGCGAGGGGCAGAGCGCTCTGGCCCGACTTGCAGACTGCGCGATCACACTCGGCACGATCACCGAGGCGTCGGATGCCCTGCTCGCGCCTACGTGCTCGACGACCGCCACCCTCGCCGTCGGCGACGCGCTGGCCCTGGCAGTCGCTCGACGCCGGTCGTTCACGCCCGACGACTTCGCCCGCCGCCATCCGGGTGGCACGCTCGGCGGGCTGATGCGACCCGTGCTCGACGTACTCCGGTCCGTGGCCGGCAAAAACATGCCGGTCGTGAGCGACGCGCTCCCGGTCCGCGAGGCGCTCATCGAGGCAGACAAGCTCGGACGCAGGCCCGGCGCGCTGGTGCTCACCGACGACCAGGGTCGCATGAGCGGCATATTCACCGACGGCGATCTGCGCCGCCTCCTGCTCCACCACCCCGAGCAGCTCGAGAGGCCCATCAGCGAGGTCATGACGCGCGATCCGATGTCGCTTTCGTCGTCCTCGATGGTGCGAGACGCGGTCCGCCTGGTCCGCGAATGCCGCCAGGACGAAATCCCTGTTGTGGACGAGGAAGGCCGCCCGGTGGGGCTCGTCGACGTGCAGGACCTGATCGCGATGAAGGTGGTTCAGGACTGATCGTTCATCGTCAGACGCGGGCGGGATGGAGCCCTACCCTACGCGTGCACGGAGGCGTCGCCCGACCATGAACTCCAAGCGGACAGGCAGGCTCGTGGGCGCAGCGCTGGTGATCGGCGTGACGGCGATCGTCGCGTTCGCGCTCATCCGCCAGAACGTGGTCGCTCCCGAAGTCGTGATCGACGACGCCGCGACCGATCTCCCCGAGCCCGGCCCCTCCACGATCGCCGCGCTGCCGGACTCCGGCGGCGCCGTGCAGGACATCGTCAAGCTCTCGAGCGAAGCGGTCTGGACGCGCATGGATCCGGAGACGGGCGAGCTCCGCTATCGCATGGAGTGGGACCAGCTCGAGCCAGCAGGCGGAGGCGTCTTCGAGATCAGCGCTCCGCGGGCCTGGGTGTTCCAGGGCTCGCGCATCGTCGAGATCAGCGCCGAGCGAGGGCGCCTGATCTGGCCCAGCCGCGACCGGGAACCGGAGTCCGGACGCCTCGAAGGGGATGTCGTCATCGAAGGCCGCATGCTTGGCGCGCCCGAGAGCGATCCGCCGCTCGGCCGGCTCGAGACCGACTCACTCAACTTCAACACGACCTTCGGCGAGATGCGCACCGAGGCGCCGGTGGTCATCAGCGCACCGGGGCTCGACGTCAGCGGCACGGGGTTCACGCTCCGGTTCAACGCCGAGGCGTCGCGCCCGCTCACCTACTTCCGAATCGACCAGGGCGGCAGCGTGGTGTACGACCAGGCCGCGATGGAGGCCGATGAGCGTCTGGCTTCGGACGAGTCATCGACGAGCGACGGCGAAGGCCGAGACGAAACGCCCGACGACGGCGCCGACGCTATCGCCCTGTACAGCGCCCGATTCGAAGACGACCTCTCGCTCGACGTCGGCGACCAGCGCATGATCGGCGGAGCCGCGGAACTCTGGGTCCGCCTCGTCGACGGCAGGCTCGCCAAAGGATCGATCGCCAGCTTCGATGCCACCGTTGAGCCCGCTTCCGGCGCGACGCGCCAGCGCTCCGGCAGCGGCGAACCGGCGGACGCCGCGAGCGCTCCCGTCGAGCTCACCTGGACCGGCCCGATGGAGATTCGGGCGTTGCCCGCGGCACCGAACGAACTCGAGCGGGACGATGCGTTCATCCGAGTGCTCGCGCCAACCGGCGGCGTGGTCGAACTGATCGACGAGCCGAGCGCCACGAGCGTCAATTGTGTCAATCTCGAATACGGCGCCACCCGACGCGACCTGGCCATGTACGGCGTTGGGCCGCTCGGTGTGACGATCACGGCGCCATCACTCGGCGAGGTCGTCTCGGGCCGATTCGACATCGACCTCACCTCCGGCGTCGGCGAGTTTTCTACGCCCGGCATCGTTCAGGGAAGGAACGAGGACGACGAGCCCGACGGACGGGAGCTCCGGTGGCGGGATCGCCTGTCGTTTGCGATCGACACGACCAACGGCCCCGTTGGCTCGCCCGCAGCGCTGATCCCCGATTGGGCCTTGTTCGAAGGCGGCATCGACGCACGCGACGGCGCTGGTGCCTCGGTGAGGGGCGAGACGCTCCGGGCCGAGATCGCCGGAGCACGCTCGGACACACCGTCACTCGAACGCCTGATCCTCAGTACCAACGCCGAGGCCCGCAGCGCCGACGGCGGGCGCGTGACGAGCGACATCCTCGAGGTGGACTTCGAAACACCGGAAGGCGAGAGCCAGCCCCGACCGGTGCTGGCGACAGCGCGTGGCAACGTCGAAGCGTCGCAGGGCCGCCAATTGCTCCATGCGGGAGAGGCAGAGCTCTCGCTCGAAACCGGCGACGACGGGCGCACCCGCCCGAGTTCACTCGAAGCCAGGTCCGGCGTCGAGACCCGGATCGAGATCGAGCCCGACGAACCAGGAGTGGGCGAGCGCCCGGGCCCGCCCTCGATCATCGACGCCAGCGGGGATCGCCTGAGTGTCACAGACGGCTTCTCGCGCTTCCACCTGCTGGGCGAGCCGGCACTGCTCACGCTCGCTCGAGGAGACGAGCGGAGCGAGGTCACAGGAAACTCGATCTCCGGCAGTGATCAGGACGGCGGGCGCGGCCTCATCGTGTTCGGTCCCGGCACCGCGACCCATTCGTTCGCCAGACCGACACCGGGCCGGTTCGGACGCGTCCACGTCGAGTGGCAGGGCTCGATGCAGTTTGACGACGGCACGGGAGAGGCCGAGGCGATCGGTGCTGCCGTCGCGACGGCGGAGTTCGGAGATGCCGAGCGCCACATCGCCCGAGGCGAGCGGATCGCGATCTCGCTGCAGGAGAACCGCTTCGGCGAGCGCGAGCTTGCGAGCGCCACCGTCGAGAGCGACGGCGAAACGAACGTTGAGGTCGAACTCCGCCGCTTTGTCGACTCGGGCGCTGGGGCGGCACGAGAGCTCGAATCCATGGCGAACCTGCGCGGCCCGCAGATCGATCTCGATGCGCTGACCGGGGTGCTCGAGGTCCCCGGCGCCGGGCTGCTGCTGGTCGAGGACCGGCGGGACGAGGGCGCTTCTGGACTCGAGACACGCGGCACCATGCTCCTGGAGTGGGACGGATCGATGACCCTGGAGCGCGGCTCGGGACGCGGCCAGATCAGAGAACGCGCCCGGATGACACACAGGGCCCGCGGCACCGGGGTGCTCACCGAACTCGAGTGCGAGACCCTCGACGTCGGCTTCGACTGGCCAGAGGGATCGAGCGCCCAGGAACAGCTCACGCTCCGCACCGTCAGGGCGCGCGACGCGGTGTTCGTCCGGCACGGCACGATGGAACTCCTCTGCGATTCGCTCACCTACGACAGCGCGAGCGGCATCGCGACGGCGATCGCCAGCCCGGGCAATACGATCTCGGTTTTCAACACCGAGGACGCCCGCAGCATCGTGGCCGAAGCCATCGAGATCGATCTGCTCAACGGCGGATGGGCTGCTGTCCGTCGCCCATCGGCGTCGCTCGTGCCCAATTGAAGCTTGCAGGGGCGTCCCGCCTAGCATTGCCGTCGTTCGCCTCGAAGACCCCCCACCGCTGGAGTTCCCGCGTATGCGATACCTGATCGCGATCCCCGTCTACAACGAGCAGCAGTACGTGCTGCGCGTCCTCGATCGCGTGCTGCGCCACGCCGAGAACGTCCTCGTGATCGACGACGGGTCCACCGACCAGACGCCGTGCCTGCTGCCTCAGAAGCCGGTCGAGGTGATCCGCCACGCCCGCAACCGGGGCTACGGGCACTCCCTGCTCGACGCGTTCCGCTGGGCCCGGGTGGACGGGTTCGACTGGGTCATCACGATGGACTGCGACGAGCAGCACGAGCCGGAGTCGATCCCCGACTTCCTCGACGCCATCTGCACCGATGAGCACGACATCATCAGCGGATCACGCTATATGACCCGCTGCCCCGACGCCGATCTGCCGCCCGAGAACCGGCGTGCGATCAACAGGATCATCACGGACGAACTCAACGCCACGCTCGGCCTCGAGATCACCGATGCATTCTGCGGCTTCAAGGCCTACCGGATCAGTGCGCTCGAGCGCCTCACGCTCGACTGCCAGGGCTACGCCTTCCCGATGCAGTTCTGGGTGCAGGCGATGGCCCACGGGCTGAAGATCTCTGAGGTTCCGGTGCGCCTCATCTACAACGACCCGACGCGCACCTTCGGCGGCCCGCTCGACGATGACGAGATCCGCCTCGGGCACTATCGCGAGGTGCTGTGCGAGGAACTCGACCGCTGCGCCCCCCTTCTCGAATCCCGGGGCTTGAGCCTCGAAGCGGCGCCCTGCGCCGGGTGACCATGAGCGATCGCGCCGTCCAGCGAGTCCTCATAGAACCGGACCCGTGCGACTGGCGCGGGCTGATGGGCACGTGGATCGGGAATCGCCCGAGCGACGCGTCGCGATTCCGTGAACAACTCGGGCTCCCCGCGAGCGGCCCGCTGGCGATGACGGGGCATCAGGCCCGCGTCTGGCACTGCGGCATCCTGGCCAAGTACTTCGCGCTCGAGTCTTTCGCCTCGCACGCCGGCTCCGCCGGCGCGTGGGTCGTCCCGGACCAGGACGCCCACGCCAACGATCCGATCGACGCTCCCGTGCGCGCTGGTGATGGCTCGCTGGGTCGCGGCGCTGCGCTGACGTTCGAGCCCGACCAGCCAACCATCGCCAGCGCGTGTGCGCGGCCGCTGCTGGGGCGCGCGGCCATACGCGACGGGCTCAAGCCCGCCACGGAGAGCGTTCGCGCGGGGATCGATCGCATCGGATCGCTCGTCGAAGGACACGCCGAGGAAGCGAACGCCGCGGCGCAGCTTTCGGGGGTCCTCGAAGAACTTCTCAAACCGATGCTCCCGTTGCGCCCCTGGCTCATGGCGACGGCAATCAGCACCACAGATCTGTTCGCGGACATCGTCGAGCGCCTGCGCACCGAGGCATTCAAGTCCGCCACGATCTACAACCAAGCCGTGCGCACTCACCCGCACGCCCACGTCGCCCCGCTGCACATTACGGCCCTCGAAGAGGACATCGAACTGCCACTGTGGGACATCGCCTGCGGCCAGCCGCGCCGGAGGGCCCGTGCGGGGGACGACGTGGCGATCGAGCGTCTGGCGCCGCGCGGCCTGCTTATGTCCGGCATCCTCCGCCGGGCGGGCTCCGACCTGTTCATCCACGGGGCGGGGGGCGGACGCTACGACGAGATCACCGAGCAGTGGCTCGGCGAGTGGCTCGGGTGGGATCTGGCCCCCAAAGCCGTCGTGAGTGCTGATGTGGTGCTGCCGATTGCGGATCGGGGTGCGTCGCCGGAACAGGCCAGCAAGGCCCGCTGGCTGGCCCACAGCGCCCGCCACAATCCGGGGCTGATAGGCGAAGCCGCGCTCGACGAACGAAAGCGTGAACTCGTGGCCCGGATCGCTAAGCGCCGGCTCGCCGGGGAAGACCCCGCGCCGCTGTTCGCGGAGCTGCAATCGATGCTCCGGGAATTCAGGGCGTCGTCGGCGCAGGCGCTCGACGAGACCGTCAACGCAGCCGACAAAGCCGAACAGGGCGTGCGCGATGCTCTGATCGCGCAGGATCGCACCTGGGCGTTCCCGTTGCACCCGCGCGAGAGCCTCGACGAATTGGCGAGCACGATCTCGGAGGCGTTCCAGGCTTGCGCGGAGCCTTGCGGCGCGTAGCCGTTACCCGGCGATCCTCGCCATCGCGACCACCGCCACGACCAGCGATGTCGCGGCGAACACCATGATCCCGGCGACGATGCCGATCATCCAGCGCTGGTTCTGCACGATCATGCGCGCCAGGCGATCGTCGGCCTCGCGCTTCTGCTCGATGCTCGCGTCGAGCGCGACGGCCGTGCGGGCGTTGGATTCGCTGACATCGCCCATGGTCTCGCGGAAGTCCGCCATTGTCGTGACGAGTTGCTCGTGCGACTGGCTGGCGACCTCCATCTGCACGCCGAGTTGGGCGACGGTGGTCTCGACGCGCTGGGCGCCGTCGGTCTGGCGCTCGGCGATCTCCTGCAGGGCGGCGATCTGCGCTTCGTGGTAACGCCCCGTCGCTTCGGCGATGGCCTCCGGCAGTTTCTCGGTGGCCTCGGCGACCCGGAGCGCCACGCGATCGATCTCCTCGGCCCGCTTGTCGGCGCGATCGAGATGCTCGTTCACGCGCTTCACAAGGCCGACGATCTCCTTGTAGCTCTGCTGCACCTCTTCGACGATCTCCTGACGGGACCGCTTGGAGAGCGTCACGCCGGCGCCTTCGATGGCCGAGGCCCTCCCTGCCGCGCCGGCGCCGAGCTTGGGTTCGTTGATCGATTGCGCGGGCGGCGCGATCGTCGCGACCCCGCCCGAGCCGTTGGAAGAGGCTCGCTCGCTGGCGACGCGATGGTGGCCCGAGGGCGATACCGGGCGGGTCGCGCCGCTGGGGCTCGACCCGGGGGAATCAGACAACGGAGCGCCGTCTGTCTTGGGCGCGTTTATCCAGTTGGTCATCTTGCTGAAGAGCCCCATCGCTGCCACCTCCGTGGGCGTGATCGGGAGCGGGTTTCCGGCGGCTCGCCGCCGTCGCGGGCCCTCCTGGCCCGCGCCGAATCGTCGTATCCCGCGCCGGGGCGCGGGTAGGATGTGTTTCGGCCACCGGAACGGATTCTGGCCAGTCTGTGCGCAATCCTGACGAAAGAGCACTCATGAATCAGCAGTGGATGCAGCTCCTCCCGATCCTGATCGTCATCGCCGCGTCCGCGGCGTCGTGGATCATCCGTCAGGGACGCGAGCAGGCCAAGAAGAAGCACGCCCGCGACGACCAGCGCCGGCGCTTCGAGCACCAGCTCCGCACCGGGCGGGCGATGGAGGAAGAGTCCGGCCCACCGCAGCAGGCCGAAGCGCAGAGCCTGGCCGCCATGCGCCGCGCTCAACTCCAGCAGCTCCGCGAGCAGCAGGCCCAGCGCGGTCCCGAGCGCCCCGCCCCGTCGCGTCGCCAGCCCGGCGACCCCCAGGAAGGGCAGCGGGAGTCCGAGGGGCGCCCCGCGCGTGAGCCCCTCGTCCAACCCAGCGCCCCGCCGCTCGTCGCACGCCAGCCCACCCAGGGGCCCGCGCGCCCGACCGGCCGCCCCCCGCAGGGCGTGGTCATCCAGCGCGTTCCGGCCAGCGGTCCGGTGCGTCGACCCACGGTTCGTCCGACGCCTTCGCGTCCGCAGGCCGGCGGCCCGCCCCCGCAGGCGCCCGGGCGCGGCAGAGGCGGGCGACCCGCGGGCCCGCAGCCGCTCATCGAAGAGCACGACCCACGCGAGACCCGCAAGCAACAGCGCCAGTATCAGGAGTCGATCCGCCAGGACACCCTGCGTCGCCAGCGCGAGCAGGAGCAGCGCGAGGCGAGGCAGGCCCGCGCGCAGGCGGCGCTCGCCGCCCGGTCCCGCGAGGTCAACCCCGCGCGCAGCGTCCGAGATCTGATCTTCGGCACCGGCGCCTCGCCGCAGTCCAACGCCGAGCGCATGCGTTTGCTCATGGCGGCATCGGAAGCCATCGGCAAGCCGATGTGCGCGCGCGAGGACTACGAGGTGTCGTGGAACCGGGGCTAGAAGAACGCCGATCGGTGCGCACAAGCGCACCCGGTATACTCCGCCCCCCACGTCCCCCCACGCCTCCACAATGGCCCGACGCACCACGAGCACCCAGAGCGATCCCCACAGCGCGCGCCTGAAGCGCCTCCGCGCCCGCATGCGCCGCGAGGGGCACGACGCGCTGCTCATCACCATCGAGAACGACATCCGCTACCTCACCGGCTTCTCCGGTGAGGACTCGTGCGCGATCGTCACGCCCAAGGCGTTCATCCTCGTCAGCGACTTCCGCTTCGCCGAGGAACTCGAGCCCTTCAAGCGCCGGGTCACATTGCTCATGCGCTCGAAGCCGATGGCCGGCGCGCTGGCGGACGCGATCCGCGATCTCCGGCCGTCCTCACTGGCCGTGCAGGCCGAGCACATCACAGCGTCGCTGCGCTCGCTGATCGCCAAGGCCGCCGGGGCGCGGAAGACCCACGACTCGGTCGGCCTCGTCGCCGACCTGCGCATCATCAAGGACGACGCCGAGATCCGCACCATCCGCAAGGCGGCGCGGATCCAGGAGCAGGCGATGGAAGCCACGCTGGCGCAGATCGGCGTGGGCTGGCGCGAGGACGAGATCGCGGCGCTGCTCGAATACGAGATGCGCACGCGCGGCGCCTCGGGCACGTCGTTCAACACCAACGTGTCGGCGCGGGCCAACGGCTCCAAGCCGCACTATCGCGCCGGGCGAACGACCACGGCTGCCGGGCGCCCGCTCCTCATCGACTGGGGCGCCAAGTACGAGGGCTACTGCGCCGACATGACCCGGGTGTTCAGCTTCGGACGCTGGGCCCCCAAGATGCGCGAGATCTACGAGATCGTGCTCGAGGCCCATCTGGCGGCCATCGACGCCACCGCTCCGGGTAAGACCTGCGCCGAGGTGGACTTAGCGGCCCGCTCGATCATCGAGAACGCCGGGCTCGGCGACCGGTTCGGGCACGGCCTGGGCCACGGCATCGGCCTGGATATCCACGAGGCCCCGCGCCTGGCCAGGGGGCAGGACACGGTGCTCAAACCGGGCATGGTGGTGACAATCGAGCCGGGCATCTATCTTCCGGGCATCGGGGGCGTCCGCATCGAGGACGACATCGTGATCACCGAGCGCGGCAGGAGGAACCTCTGCACGCTCCCAAAGGACCTCTCGTGGGCCACGCTGCATGGTTGACTATCGAAAGCTGAAGGAACTGGTCAAGCTCATGGCGGAGAACGATCTCTCCGAGCTCGACCTGCGAGACCAGGAAGAGACCGTGGTGATCAAGCGCGCCGTCGGGGGCGCCCACCCGCCGCAGGTCTTCCACGCGCCGGCCCCCGCCGCGCCCGCTGCCGCAGCGGCGCCCGCCGCGGCCCCGGCCGACGGAGGAGGCGCAGCGCCCGACGACGAGGAGGGCCTGGTCCCGATCACCTCGCCGATGGTCGGCACCTACTACGCCGCCCCGGACCCCGAGAGCCCGCCGTTCGTCTCGACCGGCAGCAAGGTGAACGACGAGAGCGTCGTCTGCGTGGTGGAGGCGATGAAGGTCTTCAGCGAGATCAAGGCCGGCGTGTCCGGCACGATCGAGAAGGTCCTCGTCAAGAACGCCGAGGCCGTCGAGTACGGCCAGAAGCTCTACCTGGTCCGCCCCGACTGATCGCGAGCACACGGACGCGCATGTTCAGCAGAGTCCTCATCGCCAACCGAGGTGAGATCGCCCTCCGCGTCATCCGCGCGTGTCGCGAGATGGGCATCGAGCCGATCGCCGTCTACTCCGAGGCCGATCGCGGTGCGCCGTACCTCGACCTCGCCGAGGAGGCCGTGTGCATCGGCCCGGGCGCGCCCGCCGAGAGCTACCTCAACATCGCGCGCATCATCGCGGCCGCCGAGGTCACCAACGCCGACGCGATCCACCCCGGCTACGGGTTCCTCGCCGAGAACGCCCACTTCGCCGAGGTCTGCCGCGACTGCAAGATCGAGTTCATCGGCCCGAGCCCCGAGGCGATGGCGCTGCTGGGCGACAAAGTGTCGTGCAAGCAGATGGCCCGCAAGGCCAAGGTGCCCATCTTCCCCGGCTCCGACGGCGAGATCGAGGAAGAGGCCGAGGCCATCGAGGTGGCCGCCAAGATCGGCTACCCGGTGATCGTCAAGGCCGCGGCCGGCGGCGGCGGGCGGGGCATGCGCATCGCCCACAACGAGGCCAGCCTCCGCGCCGGGCTCAAGAGCGCCAAGCAGGAGGCCGTGGCGGCCTTCGGCAACGGCGCTGTGTTCATCGAGAAGTTCCTCGAGAAGGCCCGGCACGTCGAGGTCCAGACCATCGGCGACAGGCACGGCAGCGCCATCCACCTCTACGAGCGCGACTGCTCGGTCCAGCGCCGCCACCAGAAGCTGATCGAGGAGGCCCCGGGCCCCCACATCGACCCCAAGAAGCGCGACGAGGTCTGCAAGTCCGCCGCGAGGCTGATCAAGAACGCCGAGTACTCCGGCGCCGCGACGGTCGAGTTCTTGATGGACGAGAAGCAGAACTTCTACATGCTCGAGGTGAACACCCGCGTGCAGGTGGAGCACCCGGTGACCGAGCTGATCACCGGGGTGGATATCGTCCGCGAGATGATCAACGTGAGCGCCGGCGAGCCGCTGTCGTACCGCCAGCGCGACATCAAGCCGCGCGGCCACGCGATCGAGTGCCGCATCAACGCCGAGGACCCGGAGTTCAACTTCGCCCCCAGCGCCGGCACCGTGAAGACCTGGCAGCCCCCGGGCGGCCTTGGCGTGCGCATGGACACCCACGTGGTGACCGGCTATCGCGTGCCCCCGAATTACGACTCGATGATCGCCAAGCTCCTCGTGCACGGCGACGATCGCGACCACGCCATCGCGCGCATGAAGCGGGCGCTGGCGGAATTCAAGGTCGGCCCGATCAAGACGACCATCGGCCTGCACTCAGAGCTGATGAATGACGCGGGCTTCGCCAAGGGCGGCGTGGATATTCACTACCTGGAGCGCTTGCTCAAGAAGTAAGCGCTGGCACGGCGGCCCAGAGTGCCTATCAGAGCTGCAGCTCCGCCTCGATCAGCACGTTCTCGAGTCGGCCGACGACGATCTCAGTTCCTACCACGGATTCCCAGTCGCTCTGGTCGTTCGGAGTCACCTCGACCGTGCACTTCCGATCCAGGCAGGACGAGCGGGATTCGCAACCGACGATCTCGCGGGTGTTCCAGTCCTTGAGGAGGCTGACTTTCGGGCCGACGAATCCAGAGACGCGATCATTCACCTCGACGGCGATGGTGTCGGTGCCGTCCCGAGAGACCCGCGAGAGAGTGAACCCCCCGGCTGTGTTCACGCCGTCGAGCGGTCCCGCGCCGTGGATGTCGACCTGATACAACTCCGGCGCCCGAGTCGCAGGAAAGCTAATCCGCAGGATCTCCGGGCTTGCTTCCATCCCGTAGCCCCACAGCGCTATCAGCGATTCGCTTCGGCTCTGGCTGATCAGTTCGGTCTCACACTCGACTTCATTTTCACCGACTCGAGCGTAGACCTCGATTTCACCAACGGCTCGAACCCAGTTGCCGGGGTTTGTGATTCTCAACACATCTGCGGTCCTCCAATCACCCTCTTGGTGGAGGACCTCTCCGTCGGGAATGAGCTCAAAAACAAACGTGTCTACCGAATCCACAACGCTGCCCACAACACCGAGTTGTGGCGAGGGCCACAGGGTCGCTCCGAATTCGTGGAACTCGAACCCCATCTCAAGCGCGGCGATGATCCGGATCAGATGCGGAACCAGCTTGTCATCTAGTTGCAGGCCAGAATCGCCGGGGAAGATCGCGTCGAGGCCGATCGACCGCCGGGACGGCAAGAGCATCACTGAAACTCCCGAACGCTCCTCGATCGCCTCCGCCAGAGCTCCAAGTGTGTCGAACCGATCGCCCGGCTGGAACCGAACCTCACCGATCGGTTGATAGCTTCGCTCGGTGATGGTCGGCGGGCTCTCCGGGGCGTCGCAGGACGCGATTGCGAAGATCGCTGCCGCCGCCACAGCCGAGAGACACGAACGCTGAACTTGCATTCTGGAATGCTACCTGAGTGAGACCGCCGGGTGCCGTGGTCTTGGACCGGTCCGCCGGGCCAAGGCCACGATCGGGCGATGTTGATCATGGCCTTTCGTGGAGAGCCACGAAAGACCATGGCACCCGGCCCGCAGCCGCTTATTCGCTCGGCCCGAAGTCCCGCATGAGTCGCATCACTTCGCCGCTCGGAGCGGAGTATCGTCCGAGCAGGACCAAACCCGTCGGTGTCTGAAACTCGAGGAAGCTCGCACGCGCGTGATACCGGGAGACAAGCCGCCAGCCGCCCGACTCCTCGGGGCCCATCCGATCGATCGCGTCCGTCCACAGTTGGCTCCACCTGCCATCGATCTCCAGCATCTGCCGATGCGCGACGTCGGTTTCGACTCGGTATCCGTCTAGCGCCGCTTCCACCGACGCCCCGTTCTCGATCTCCCACATCAGATATACGAAGGCATCACCCCGAAGCACCGTGAATTCGAATTGGGAGTTCGGTGAGAGGGGGACGGCCGCTGAATCCAATCCCATCATGTAGCACACCCGTTGGTGCATCTCCGCCGCCTCCGCGGGTGCAATATCGCCGCACCGGACGATGACGCGCTCCGGCTCAACCCGGCCGAACACGGCGAGCGCCGAGACGGTCACCACGACGAGCAGCAAGGCGACGAGGAGCCCGACGGTGGGCACCCACACTCTGGGCGAGACTCGCACGTCTACCCCTTTCCCCCTCTCCCCTGCACCCTGATCTCCTCCACCGGCACCACATCTCCCCGGCCCACGCCCTCGCACTCGCGCCCGAGCCTCTGCCAGGCGCGGGGGCTCTCGAGGTTCTCAGGCCACCACGGGAACGTGCGGCACTGGGTCGGCCTCAGGTCGTAGAGCGAGCAGACGGCCTTGCCCGGCATCGACTCGCGATCGAGGAACACGCAGTCGTAGCCGAACTCGGTGCGCACCTCCTTGAGCGACGGGCCCGTGTAGTCCTCGTCGTCCACGAACACCGTGTACTCGGCGCGGAACTCGTCCGGGGTGATGCCCAGGTGGGCCGCGATGCGTTCGGCCTCTTCGTCGGTGAATCGCACCACGCCCGGGGCGCCCGTGCAGCAGGCGCCGCACATCGTGCACTCGAAGCGGAGGCCGCCCTCGTACCACTCGGTGTTGCGCGCGGCGCCCACGGAACTCAGCCCTCGACGCGAAGGGCGACGATGGTCTGGTCGTCCTCGCGGGCCAGGCTGCCGGTGTGCTCGTGCAGCTTGGTGTGGATCGAATCGATCACGCACTCGGGGTGCCCGGTGCAGTGCTGCAGCGAGGCGACGAGGCGCTCGGTGCCGAACATCTCTTTCTCGGGAGGCGGGCCGAAGGCCTCGGTGATGCCATCGGTGTAGAGCACGACCGTGTCTTCGCCCTCGAGCGCGTGGGTGTCGTCCTCGTATTCGGGCTCGTCGATGATGCCGAGCGGCAGCGAGGCGGCGCCGTCGATCTCCAGGATGCTGCCGGCCCTGGTGTGCAGCAGCGGGCGGTTGTGCCCGGCGTTGGCGTAGCGGAGGCAGCGCTGCTCGGAGTCGAGCACGCCGAAGAAGGCCGTGACGAAGTTCGACTCCACGCGCTTGTGCAGCAGCTGGCGATTGGCGTGCTCGAGCATGGCCGCGGGGCCCTTCTCGCGCTCCTGGTAGCCGTGCAGGATCGTCTGGAGCATGGCCATGACGGTCGCGGCACCGGCGCCGTGGCCGGAGACGTCGGCGATCATCACGCCGAGGCGGTCCTTGCCCATATCGAAGAAGTCGTAGTAGTCGCCCCCGGCGTGGTTCGACGTCAGGTAGCTGGTGGCGATGTTCAGGCCCGGGATTTTGGGCACCTCGCTGGGCAGCAGCGAACGCTGGATCTGGGCGATCTGCTCGAGCTGCTCGACGAGCTGCTCGTTGAGCTGGTTCACCTGCTGACTGACCAGCAGCGTGCGGGTCATCCCGCCGATGAGGTTGCCCCGCAGGAGGAACTCGTCGACCTCCTCGGGTGAGCCGGAGGTCGGGTCCTCGCGGAACGTGATGGCCCAGTTGAGGGCCTCGCCGTTGTCGAACAGCGGCACCGCCACACAGCTGCCCATGCCCGCCAGCCGGTTGCCCAGCACGGGGTCGTTGGCGACCCGCATGTTGTGGATCAGCTTGGGCGTGGGCGTCTCGATGAGCGAGCCCAGGAAGCCGCCGCGCCCGACGGGGAGCTCCTCAGGGTTCGTCCAGGGCGTGGCGGAGGCCTTGCCGATCTCGCCCCCGAACTGCATGCGGGTGATGCGATAGGGCTGGGGTGTCTCGCGGGGCATGTTGCGGATCGACACCGAGATGTAGCCCTCGGCGGAGATCCGCTCGCGCATGCTCTTGCCGAACTCCTTCTGGATCTCCCAGGGCTGCGTCGCCTGGCTCACCCGGCGCAGCAGCGACGTGAGCTCGCCGATCTCGGAGTCTTGGCTGAGGTCCCGGATCTGCATGGGGGGCTGGTTGGTCGAGGCATCCGGCGGCATGCGGCAGAAGTGTAGGGAGGCACGCGTCGGCGGTCATAGGCCGGAGGCCCGCCCATCGAATACGCTTAGAGCGTGGCCCAGCCGATTGTGATCCTCCCCGATCCCCCGCCCGCCCCGACGCCTCTCGGGCTGATCGCCGCGGGCGGGCGCCTGCCGATCCTCGTCGCCCAGGGCATGCGCGACTCGGGGCACGAGGTCCGTTGCGTCGGTCTCTCGGGCCAGTACGACGAGGGCCTGCGCGACTACTGCGACCAGTTCCGCGAGGTCGGCACGCTGCGCCTGACGTCCTGGGCCCGGGGCCTGCGCCGGATGGACATCACCCACGCCGTGATGGTCGGGCGCATCGACAAGGCCAGGCTGCTCCACAACTGGGTGACGCTGGTGAAGGGGCTGCCAGACTATTTGCTGGTCAAGCAGTACCTCAAGAGCCGCAGCGACAGGCGCTCCCACGTGATCCTGGGGGCGATCGCCCGGGAGTTGAGCGTCCGCGGGATTGAACTGATCGACTCCACAGCGCATATTCCCAAGCACATGTCCACGACCGGCAATCTCACGATCCGCAGGCCGACCCCCGGGCAGCGCGGGGACATCGAGTTCGGCTGGCCCCTGCTCCAGGAGATGCTGCGCCTCGATGTCGGCCAGGCGATGGCGGTCCGCGAGCGCGACGTCGTGGCCATCGAGGCCGTGGAGGGCACCGACCGGATGATCGAGCGGGCGGGCGCCCTGTGCCGCCACGCCGGCTGGACGCTGCTCAAGGGCGCGCGGGCGGGCCACGACCGGCGCTCGGACGTGCCGACTGTCGGCCCGGACACCGTCGAGAACCTGCACAAGGCCGGCGGACGCTGCATCGCCGTGGCGTCGGGCGACGTGATCATGATCGACAAGGCCGACACCATCGCGCTGGCCGACAAGCTCGGCGTGGCGATCGTCGGCGTCCCGCCGATCTGATGGCGACCGAGCAACAACCGGAACGGAAGTTCGTCGGGCGCGGCGGCCTGAAGCTGGAGTTCGCGCTCGAGGCCTTCGGGATCGACCCCGAGGGTCTGACCTGCGCCGACTTCGGCTGCAACGTTGGTGGGTTCACCGATTGCATGCTGCAGCGCGGCGCCGCGAAGGTGTACGCCGTCGACACCGGCTACGGCGCGCTGGACTACCGCCTCCGCACCGACGATCGGGTCGTTGTCATGGAACGAACCAACGCGCTGCACGCCGAGGCCCCCGGCGAGCCGGTCGGCCTGATCGCGATCGACATGGGCTGGACGACGCAGGCGAGGTGCATCCCGGCAGCGCTGGGCTGGCTTGATCACGGGGGATCGATCGTCACGCTCATCAAGCCCCACTACGAGGCGAGCGGCGGCTCTGCGGACGAGAAAGCACGGCTCGATCGCGGCGTGCTGAGCGAGACCGACGCGGAGCGGGTGCTGCAGCGGGTGGTCGCGGACCTGCCGTCGATGGGAGTCGAGGTGCTCGGCGTCGAGCGATCGCCGATCGTCGGGGGCAAGACCAAGGGAAACGCGCGGGGCAACGTCGAATACGTCGCCCACCTGCGCAGGCGCGGCTAGACCTTCGAGCCCTCGTGGACGATCGCCCAGCAGGCCTCGAGCAACTCGCGCAGGCCCCTGCGCGACGCCGAGCTGACGGGCATCAGCTCGTCGTTCACTCCGAGCTTGAGCGCCGCCCGCAGCATGTCGACGGCGGCCTGCTCGTCGTCTTCGTCGCCCAGCAGGTCGGTCTTCGAGAGCACCAGCAGCTCCGGTTTCTCGGCCAGTTCGGCGCTGTAGCCCCGGAGTTCCTCGCGGATCATGCGGTAGTTCTCGATCGGATCGGAGCCGTCTGTCGGCTCCGCTTCGATGAGGTGGACGATCACCTTCGTCCGCTCGACATGGCGCAGGAATTCGTGGCCGAGGCCGACGCCCTGGGCCGCACCCTCGATCAGGCCGGGGATGTCGGCGACGACAAGACGCCGGTCGCGATCGACCTCGGCGATACCGAGCTGAGGGACGAGTGTTGTGAAGGGGTAGTCGGCGATCTTCGGAGCCGCGGCGGTGATCGCGCTGAGCAGCGTGGACTTGCCGGCGTTGGGCTTGCCGACGAGGCCGACGTCGGCGATGAGCTTGAGCTCCAGGCGGATGTCGAATTCTTCCCCGTCGGTCCCCTCGGTCGCCTGGCGTGGCGTCTGGTTCGTCGCGCTCTTGAAGTGCTCGTTGCCGAGCCCGCCGGTGCCACCGCGAGCGATGACGAGGCGCTGGTCCTCGGCGAGGTCAGCGATGAGCGCATCGGTGGCGTCGTTGAAGATGAGCGTCCCCGGGGGCAGGCGCATCTCGACGTCGGTGCCGCCTTTGCCCGAGCACTGCGATCCCTTGCCGTCCTCTCCCCGGCCGGCGGTCCAGTGGTGCTGGTGGCGGAAGTCCATCAGCGTCTGGACGTTGGGATCCCCTATCGCGATGACGGAACCGCCGTCGCCCCCGTCGCCGCCGTCGGGTCCCCCCTTGGGGATGTACTTCTCGCGCCGGAAGGAGACGCAGCCGTTGCCGCCGTCGCCCGCCTTGACGTGGATGAGGGCCTGATCTGCAAAGGGACGCTTCATGAGGAGCCGAGTGTACGCCTGAGGGCGACCGGGGGCTGTTTTTGGTGACGCCTCTCGCCCCCGGATCCCGCGTGGCCCCCTGGCGTATCCTCTTGGGGCGGCGGGGGTGCAACGACGACCCGACAGGGAGAAGCGATGCAGCACACCAGTACAACGGACCACGAGCGGCGCGGCTTCACGCTCATCGAACTCCTCGTGGTCGTCGCGATCATCGCGATCCTGATCGGGATCCTGCTCCCCGCCCTCTCCAGGGCGCGCGCCGCGGCTCACCTGGCGATGAGCCTCTCGAACGTCCGTCAGATCACCGTCGCGGCCCGCGCCTACGCGTTCGACCAGCCCGACAACATGTGGCCCGTGATCCCCGTCTACGAGACTCCGACGTTTGTGTCGTTCAACACGTGGACGCACGGCGGGAAGTCGGCGGACTACGACTACTGGGGCCGCTACTACGGAGGTGCGCAGCTCGTGCCGGTGCACGAGCGCCCGCTCAACCGGTACCTCTATCCCCAACTCGAGCTGCGCGACCCGGACCCCGACAACAACGTTCGGCTCGAACTCGAGATCTTCCGCGACCCGGCCGACGACGGCACGTTCCAGCGTGGCACGTGGGATCCGGGCGAGGAGATCGTGATCGACTCGTCGATCAGCAGCTACGACGATGTCGGCACGAGCTACCACGTCAACCGGCGCTGGTGGGACGCGAGCCTCGCCGAGATCCCGTCGATGTCGAACTCCGCGCACGCCGGCCCGAAGCAGGTGTGGCAGAAGACCCGGAAGATGTTCGCACGAGCCGCCGACTCCGCCCCGGGCCGGTTCGTGTGGATGTACGACCAGACGATGGACTACGTGTCGATCATCGGGCGCGAGACGATCGGCTTCCACGGCGGTGAGAACAGGTCCGTCGCGGCGTTCATGGACGGCCACGCCGAGTACATCGAAGCCGTCCCGGGGGCGTATGCGGGGCCGGGCTACAGCCTGAAGTTCGGGAACCTCGTTCCCTAGGGCCCTGTCGCGGCGCCGGCGAGCGCGATCGCCCGGCCCCCGGCGATATCATCCCGTCCGAAACACCAGAATCCTCAGGAGGTCCAGAGATGGCGAAGGTGGCGGTTGTGCTGTGCGGCTGCGGCGTGTTCGACGGGAGCGAGATCCACGAGGCGGTCAGCGTGCTCGTGCACCTCAGCCGGGCGGGCGCCGAATACGACTGCTTCGCGCCCGACGCCGACCAGGCCGGGGTGATCAACCATCGGACCGGGCAACCGGTCGAAGGCGAGAAGCGGAACATGCTCGTCGAGTCGGCTCGGATCTCGCGGGGCAGCATCGCTCCGCTCTCGGATCTGAAGGTCGAGAACTACGACGCGGTGTTTTTCCCCGGCGGGTTCGGCGCCGCCAAGAACCTGTGCGACTTCGCGACCAAGGGCGCCGATTGCGAGGTCCGCCCGGATGTGGAACGCCTCATCCAGGGCTTCCACGGCGCCGGAAAGCCCGTCGGCATGTGCTGCATCGCCCCCGTCCTGGCGGCGAAGGTGCTCGGCACGAAGAACGGCGGGCCGGGCGTCAGTGTGACGATCGGCGACGACGCGCAGACCGCCGGCGCCATCGAGCAGATGGGCTCGACCAACGTCGCCAAGGCAGTCACCGAGGCGTGCGTGGACACCGCCAACCACCTGATCACGGCCCCCGCGTACATGTGCGATGCCGCCCCTCACGAGGTCTACGAGGGGATCGGCGAGATGGTCGATCGGACCCTCGCCCGCATCGGGGCCCCCGCAGGGGCCTGAGGGGCGTTTTCGCACCCTCAACGGCAACTCAGCGGGCGCCCCATGCGAATGGGAAACCCGTGCCCGGAGCGCGTAGGCTAGGGGTGCATCTGGGAAGGGCCGAGTGACTGGGAGACCCATGGCGCGAAGCAAGATCGCTGTTGTTCTGCTCATCCTCGCTCTGTGCGCGAGCGAGTTCGCGCTGCTCGCCTGCTCGTCGGGCCCGCGGCGCCAGGCGCGCGGTGCCGCGGCCAACCAGCGAGTGACCCGCGAGAGCCCGGCGATCCTCCGGAACACGATCGGCGCGCAGGGCACGATCCGCGGGCTCGACCCGATCCTCGTGTCGGGCTATGGGCTCGTGGTCGGTCTCAGCGGTACGGGATCGAGCGACGTCCCCGGTCCGATCCGCGCGATCATGGAGCGGGAGATGACCAAGCTCGGCGTCGGGCGCGAGATGGGCCCGCTGCGCGACGTCACCCCCAACGAGATGCTGAACGATCGCAACACCGCCGTGGTGATCGTCAGCGCCTCGATCCCCCCCGGCTCGCCGGCGGGCACGAAGTTTGATGTGCAGGTGAATTCGCTGATCGGCACAGCGACCGAGAGCCTCGAGGACGGCAAGCTCTACACCACCGACCTCTTCCGGGGTCAGGTCCGCCCCGCTGCTCCATCCACGCAGCCGATCGGCGAGGCGTCGGGCGAGATCTTCATCAACCCGTTCACCGTTCCCGGAGATTCGGCCGGCCTGATCACCAAGACCATCGGGCGCGTCCTGGACGGCGGCACTGTCATCGAGCCGACCATCGTGACGCTCGATCTCGACACGCCGTCCCACAGCCGCGCACGCGCGATAGCCGAGGCGATCAACGCCCGCTTCCCGCGCGACCGGGGCGACCAGGAAGTGGCGTTCGGGCGCAGCGAAGAGACGATAGAGATCAACATCCCGACGCGCTTCCGGGACGATCCCGACGAGTTCATCCAGCTGTTGCGTCACCTGCGCATCGACCAGTCGTTCCCGGAGCAGGCGGCGGTCCGCTACGCCCGGGCGCTGCGCGACTTCCCAGAACTCGCGACCGACCTCAGCTGGTGCTTCCAGGCGCTCGGAGACGTGTCTATCCCGCACCTCCGCCCGCTCTACGACTTCCCCGAGCAGACGGTGCGCCTGGCGGCAATCCAGGCGGGCGCCAAGCTCGGCGACATGGCGACACGCCCCCACCTTGAAGAACTGATCATGATCACCGAGAGCGGGTCCCGGCCCGGTCTCGTGAAGCTCCTCGGCGGCCTCGGTCAGAATCCGCGCATCAACATGTTCCTGCGCGACATGCTGAGCGATCCGGAGCCGAACATCCGCGTCGTCGCCTACGAAGCCCTCGAGAAGCGAGGCGACCCTTCGGTCCGTCGATTCCGCGTCAGCGACAAGTACACGATCATCACGGTGCCCTCGTCGGAGCCGACGATCTACGTGACGCTCCAGCGCGACCCGCGGATCGTCGTCTTCGGGTCGGCCCTGTCCGTGCGCACCCCGGTGTTCGTCGCGGCCTGGGAGGATCGCCTGATGCTCAGGGCCGAAGAGGACGCGAGGATGGTCGCCGTGATGTATCGCGATCACCGGACCGAGCGGATCCGCCAGGCCGAGGTCGAAACAGATCTCGTCGAACTCATCGAGTTCCTCGGCCATCGCACGACGCCCGAAGAGCCCGCGCCCGGCCTCGACCTCACCTACTCGCAGGTCATCGGAGCGATCAGCCAGATCGTCGACGAAGGCGGCGTCAGCGCCATGTTCGTCACCGAGACCGACCGCCTGGCGCTCGACCTGATCCGGGGTCGCCAGAACGACGTCGTCCAGGAGCGCCCCGAGCTCTCGGCCGACGGCGCACTGGACAGCCCGGAAGATCTGCTCACCCCGGAGGTGCCCGTCGCCGGTGGCGAGGGCGACACAATGCTCGGCGGCCAGAGCGGTATCGATGCGTCCGCCCCGGAAGAACGGACCCGGCGCTCGTATGTCGTGCCCCTGCAGCCCCAGCAGCCCGCCCGGCCGGACGACGCCGACGACGGCGGCGGGTCGCGCTGACCTGCCGACGGATAGGTCCCGGAGGCCTGCGGAATCCGCCCGGAGGACCTAGGATCCCCGCTTCCAGCCACTCCGGCCCCCTGCAATGAGGCAAACGATTTGTGCCCGGCGCGACCGACAACCGATACCACTCCGAGCCTCGGATTGAGCCGCGTTCCGGCTCGTAGCGGGGGACGAGCGACCATGGATGGTCCTCGAGCAGGAGGTCGGAGACCCTAATGCGCCTCGCCAGGCTGACGCTGAGCGGCTTCAAGTCCTTCGCGGACCGGACCGAGTTCACCTTCGACGCCCCCATCACCGGGATCGTCGGGCCCAACGGCTGCGGCAAGTCCAACGTCGTCGACGCGATCAAGTGGGTGCTCGGCGAGCGGTCGGCCAAGACCCTGCGCGGCAAGGAGATGATCGACGTCATCTTCTCGGGCTCCGCCGGGCGGAGCCCCTCGGGCTTCGCGAGCGTTGTGCTCACCTTCGACAACCCCGAACTCGACCAGGACCAGCTCCACATGCTGCGTCACGGCGAGCACGCCCCCGCCCCGCAGGACCAGGCCGACGCCGACGCCCTCGACGCCGAGCTGTCCGACGCCTCCTCGATGATCGACCGCGGTGCCTCGCGCAGGCGCGCCCTGCCGATCGACACCGAGACCGTTGACGTCGAGCGCCGCCTCTACCGCGACGGCACCAGCCAGTACATCATCAACGGGCGCAAGGCCCGCCTGAAGGACATCCGCGACCTGTTCCTCGACACCGGTGTCGGCGCCGACGCCTACTCGATCATCGAGCAGGGGCGCGTGGACGCCATGCTCATGGCCAACCCCGTCGAGCGGCGCACGTTCTTCGAAGAAGCCGCCGGCGTCGCGAGGTTCAAGGCCCGGCGCATCGAGGCCACCCGCAAGCTCGAGCGCACGGAAGTCAACCTCGTGCGCGTCCGCGAGCAGCTCGAATCGACCGAGCGCCGCCTGAAGAAGGTCAAGAACCAGGCGGCCAAGGCCCGCCTGTTCCGCGAACTCGACAGCGAGCACTGGGCGCTCCGCGCCGCAGTGTCGTTCGATCGCTACGACGACCTGCGCAAGCGTCTCGACGGCCTGACCTCGCGACTGTGCGACCTCGAGTCGCAGCGCGACGACGCTATCGAGGCGGTGCGGGTTCTGGAAGAAGAGAAGCAGGAGGCCGAGCTCGCCCGGCACGACCTCAACGAGCGCCAACGCTCGCTCGAACGCGACCGTTCCACGCACCAGCAGACGCTCGATTCCGCGTCGCAGCGGATCACGATGACCGAGCGCACCATCGAGGATGCCCGCGAGCAGACCGCTCAGGAGAGAACCCGCCTCGATCAGATCGCCTCGCGGATCGAGGCGCTCGAGTCCGAGGTCTCCGAGAACGAGGGCCAGGCCGCCGAGGCCGCTCGCGCACTGGAACTCGCCGAGGCCGATCTCGACCGGGCATCGCAGGAGCGTCAGGCCCGCAGCGAGTCCATCGCGTCACGACGGGTGGAACTGAGCGAGCACCGCGCCGAGGCATCGAGCCTGGAGCGTCAGCTCGCCGGGATCGCCGGGCGCATCGAATCGGACGACCGGCGACTCTCGTCGATCGAAGAGCAGCTCGCCAAGCTCGATGCGCAGCGGCGCGTGATCGAAGAGGAACTCGGCGCGGCCACGGCCTCGGTCGCCGAGTTGTCGCGCTCGATCGAGTCCCGCAACGCGTCCATCGAGTCCATGCGTGCCCGCGTGGAGCAGGCCTCGGGCGCCGTCGATGCCGTCAGCGGTGACCAGCAGTCGCTCGCCACCCGCCTGAACGAGCAGGAGCAGCAGCGCGCCGCGCTCGACAGCCGCCGAGCGACGCTCGCGGAGATGGTCGAGCGTCACGTCGGCCTCGGCGAAGCGGTCAGCCGCCTCCTGGAGCAGCGCGACGCCAAGCTGAGCGAGGGCCGGGCCCTCTCGCCGTTCGAGCACGCGATCGTTGCCCCCCTGGCGGATCTCATCGAGGTCAGCGAGCACGACGCCGCCCCGCTGGAAGCCGCGCTCGCAGGCGCCGTCCGCGGCCTGGTCGTCAAGAGCACCGACGCGATCCAGGGGCAGCCCGAGATCCGCGAGCTCGACGGGCGCGTGACGTTCCTCCCGCTCCGGGCGCCGACCACCAGCGCTATCAGCGCACCGCGCATGCCGATCGACGCGTCTTCGGGCCAGGCATCGGCGACGCCGGTGATGCACCTGCTGCACGTGGAGCCCCAGCTGGTCGGGCTCATGCAGCGCCTTGTCGGCTCGACCTACCTGGTCGAGACGCTCGACGCGGCGCTCGCGCTCGCTCGCGGGGAAGGCACTCCGAGAGGTATCCGCTTCGTCACTCGGATCGGCGAGGTCGTCGACTCGAACGGCACGCTGATCGCCGGCCCGCTCCGCTCCGACGACAGCGCCGAGGGCGCCGCCGGAGGCCTCCTGCAGCGCCGCTCCGAGCTCGCGGCTCTGGAGAGCGAACTGCTCACGCTCGACTCCCAGCTCGAATTCGATCGCACGCACCTCTCCACGCTGAACACCCGCGCCGCGGAGATGAACGCCGAGCTCGCGCAGCTCCGAACAAACCTCGCGACGCTCGAGCGCGAAGCGATCAGCGCCGAGGCCAACCTTGAACGCCTCACGAGCGACCGTTCGAGGCTCGAGCGCCAGCTCCCGCAGCTGAAGACCGAGCACGCCGACGCGCATTCGAAGGCCGAGTCGCTGCGCTCGGAACGCGCAGAGCTCGAGAGCTCCCGAACGAACCTCCGCTCGCAGCTCGACCAACAGCTCCACCTGGCCCGTTCCATCGAGCAGGACCTGGAACGCGACCAGCGGGCCCTGGATGAGGCCTCCGAGCGCCTGACCAGCGCCAAGGTCGACGCCGGCCAGCGCTCCGAGCAGCTCGCCTCGGCACGACGCGCGCTCCGCGCAGCGCAGACCGCGATCGAGGACGCGCGGGCGGATCAGCAGCGCACCAGCGAGTCGATCGCAGCCCGCGAGGGCTCGATGGCGGACGCCGAACGCACGATCGCCGAAGCCCGCGCCGAGCAGGCCAGCGCACGCGAGCAGATGAGCAGCGTCGCCGAGTCTCTCGAAGCGCTCTCGTCGGAGATCGACGAAGCGGCGGAGCGCTCCGGCGCTCTCGCCGAGCGCCTCAGCGGCGCCCGGACCCGGGCCGGCTCGCTCGAGCGCGACTGGAACAGCCTGGAGATCACCAAGCGCGAGCTCGAGGTCCGTCGCGAGACGCTCGAGCAGCACACGCAGGACGACCTCGGCGTCGATCTCGGCTCCGAGTACCTCGAATACTGCGCCGTCATCGGCCCAGGCGACGTTGCTCCGATCGACATCGAGGAGTCCGAGGCGCGGATCGCCGAGCTGCGCGACGAGATCAAGCGCCTGGGCAACGTGAACCTCGACGCGATCGACGAGGAGTCCGAACTCGAGGGACGCAACGAGGAACTCATCCAGCAGGTCGCCGACATCGACCGCGCCCGCGAGCAGCTCGAGACGCTCATCGCGAGGCTGTCAGACGTCAGCCGCGAGCGCTTCAAGGAGGTGTTCGAGCGCATCAGCGGGCACTTCTCCGGCGACTCGGGCATGTTCCGCAAGCTCTTCGGCGGCGGCAAGGCCGAGGTCCGCCTCATCCCCGACCCCGAGACCGGCGAGATCGACTGGCTCGAATCGGGCGTCGAGGTCACGGCCCGCCCGCCCGGCAAGCAGCCCCGCACGATCAGCCAGCTCTCGGGCGGCGAGAAGACCATGACGGCCGTCGCTCTGCTCATGAGCATCTTCAAGAGCAAGCCGAGCCCGTTCTGCATCCTCGACGAGGTCGACGCGGCTTTGGACGACGCCAACGTCGAGCGCTTCAGCGCGATCCTCCGCCAGTTCCTCGATCGCTGCCACTTCATCGTGATCACGCACAACAAGCGCACGATGCACGTGGCCGACCAGCTCTACGGCGTGACGATGCAGGAACGCGGCGTGTCCCGACGGGTCGGCGTCAAGTTCGACCAGGTCGGCGAAGACGGCGAGATCCAGATCGACACCAGCGGCCACCACCCCGAGAACGTCCCCCACCCCGACGACGGGGGCGTCGCGGCCTTCGACGCGACGATCGAGACCAAGCCGCACAGCCTGCGCAACGGCCTGGCGGCTATGCGCGAGGGGGCGAAGTCGAAGCCGGTGGATGCGTCGGTGAACTGAACGACGCCTGCCGTCTTTCTCAACAACCCGCGAGATTTGTGGCCACCCAACCCAACCTCGTGGATTGAGATAATCTGATGATGTGAGCACGCGTCCTGGTCCTCGTCAGACTCCACTCAGGCAGCCGCCGCTGCGACAACCCGGCCAGGCACTTCGCGACCGAATTGAAGACTCATTTGTCGATGACGTGCTGTTCCCGCTCACGGTTGGAATGACGGTCACGCTCGTCGCCGGATTTCAATGGCTACAGCATCTTGGGGTGCTGAGCGCGAATCCATGGATCTACACAGTCGCGGCCATCCTCGTACTGGGTTGGTCGGTGCTCAAGATTCGGAGAGCCTGGCCTCGCTTGCGAGCGAGTACGCAGGGACTGCGGGGCGAGCGAGCAGTCGCTGATTCGCTGTCGAACCTCCGAACGCACGGGTACCGCGCATTTCATGACATTCCGGTGTCTGAATTCGGGTCGAGTTGGAACATCGACCACGTTCTCGTGGGGCCGAGCGGCATCTACGCGATTGAGACCAAGACCTGGTCGAAACCCCGTGGGCAGAAGATGCTCCGACGACAGGACGAGGTCAGCAAGGATGGCGGCAAGAACTGGGATGGCCGCCCGGCTGAACAGTCCAAGCGTAATGCCGCGTGGCTGGGAAAGAGGCTCTCCGAGATGACGGGGCGAAGGGGCATCCAAGTGAGGCCCGTCGTTGTGTTCCCCGGATGGTGGGTGGATGAACGATCGGGAACGAAGGTGTGGATCCTGAATCCCGAACGCCTCTCAGCCTGGTTGAACTCCGAAGCGAGCCGCGATGACGTCAGACTTTCAACCAGCGACCAAGCCATGTTCTGCGAGCGACTCGCCTTGCTCGCGCGAGAATGACTGTGGGGCGACAGGCCCTCGCGGGGCTACCGTCGCGCATCGTCTCACACTTCACGCAACCTCATCGGTCCTACGTCCGTCCTCCGATCCTCAGCCGTTGGGCTTTCCAGCCGGCGGATGCGTCGGTGAACTAGCTCCGGGCAGTTCAGGGGTTCTGATTCGCAAAGTTGTTGTCCGCCCCGATCGTGGCCGCTCCCGCGTTCGGTCCGACGGAATTGCCGGGCATGAACGCGAAGACGTTGCCGCCCGGGTTGTTCCCGGCGACGTTGCCGGTGAGCACGTGGCCGGTGCTGTTGACCTGGAGCCCGAGCAGCCCGTTGCCGAAGGCCGAGTTCCCGGTGACCTGCCCGCCGACCGAGTCGTCGATGAACAGGCCGTTGCCGACGTTGCCCGAGAGGTCGCAGTCCTGCACTGTCACCGCGCCGATGACCTGGCCGAGGTCGGACCGGGCATTGAGCCCATCGAAGCCGTTCTCGCCCATCGTGACGCCCACGAACCACAGGCGTCCGGTCTCGCGTCCCCGGAACCCGTCCATGGCGTTCGCGCTGAGGACCGCGTCGTCGCACTTCCAGGTCGAGGCGATCGCTTCGACGCCGTGGGAGCCGTTGGCCACCGAGTAGAGCCCGTCGCTGGTGACGATCACGCTCTCCGTGAACACGCCGCTGCCGGCGTTCTGGGTGAAGTGGCTCCCATCGACCGAGACGACACCGCAGTCGATGACGTGGAGGCCGTCGCCGCCGTTCCCGTCCGAGCGGAAGCCGATGACCCCACCGTTGGGATCGAAGCTGCCCGAGCCGTCGAGCAGGATCCCGTGGCCCCCATTCCGCTGAGACGTCGAGCCGTCCAGCACGAACGGCTGACCGACGACACCGAACCCGTTGCCGTTGTTGTCCGACGCCGAGCAACCGGAGATATCGACTGGGGTGCCGAGCACGAGGAAGCCGTCACCGCCGTTGGCGTGGGCCCGGCAGGCCCGCTTCTTCGTGTTCCGCTTGGCCCCGAGGGCGGGCGGGGCGTTGTCGATCAGGAATCCCGGGCCGAGATTCAGGCTCGACTCGCACGCCTCGATCGAGAACGACGCATCGTCGGCGGAGTTGAGGTTGTTCAGAACGAGGCCCGCCTGCCCGTTGCTCAACAACTCGCCGTTCTTGACGCTGAACTTGAACGGGCCGCTGGTCTGCGTCCACGAGAACGCCGCGCCGTTGCCCGTGTTGTCGACGCAGATGAGGGCTTCGACCGAGATCTTGCGCTTGCGCGGCGAGATGTCGCTCTGGTACGCCAGCCCGTCGCCGGTGTTGCCCGAGCAGGTGACGTTGTGCGCCTGCAGATCACCCCGGACGATCGCGCCGCCGTTGCCGTTCTCCGAGCATTCGAGGTCGAGCAGGCGTCCCTGCCATCCCAGGTCCGGCGCGAGCGGGACCGTGTTGAGGCCGGCCCCGGCGTTTCCCCGGCTGGTCGTGCGTCGGATGTCCAGGAGAGGCGCAGCGGTGTCGTCGAACTCGAATCGGAGCCCGTCCCCGCCATTGGCGATCCCCCTGACATCCACGAAGTTGGCGTTGACCTGGTCAGGTGACGAAGCACCCGTCAGGAGGGTGCCCACGATGCGCACACCGTCGCCGCCGTTGTTGGCCGAGAAGACCTCAGAGATGTCGTACTCGCGGAAGTCCTCGCCGTTGAGGCCTCGCGCGCCGGAGTAGGTGGCTCTGATCTTGCAGAACTTGAGCGAGAAGTCCTCCAAGGGCTGGTTCTTGTCGCCTTTGGCGTAGATACCGTCGCCGCCACAGCCGGTGACGTCGAGCGACCCGAGGTCGACGCTGAGCGCCTCGATGATGCGGATGCCGTCGCCACCACAGGCACGGACCGACAGCCCGAACGCATTCACGGTGCCCGTGTTGACCACGTGCACGCCGTTGCCGTCGAACCCCAGCACGCCGGTCTCGATCTTGCCGGTCGCCACCGTGCCGCGACCCGTTATCGCAAAGACGTCCTCGCTCGCCGGCGGCCCGGGCCGATCGACGAGGATCCCATCGAGCGAACCCGGCAGGCCCCGCAGCGAGAATCCGTTGAGATCAAGCGTCACGTCTTCGGCGGAAACGACGATGCCGTTCAGGCCCGCACCCGCGACGATGTCGGCCGTCAGGTAGTAGTTGCCCGGGGCGGAGATCACGTGGACGGCGTCCGGCGCACCCGGCAATTCGTTGACGCACACGCGGGGCTCGATAGCGTCCAGGGGCTTCATTGTCGGCCCGACGGGACCCGGAGGAGGGGCGAGGTTGCCGGCTGCGGCGACTGACGCCAGGGCGATTCCGGCGAGAACAGCCGGCGCGGACCGAGCGCGGAACGTGGACGCAATGATCATCGGGGGGCTCCTCGGACTCCCGGCCGCTCCGGCCGGCCCCCCCGGGCACCCCTATTCTGCCGCGACCCGGGTTCGATGCCCGCAAAATCCGGACAATTCGGCACCGGCGGGCCGTCAGGACAGGGCCCGCTCGGCCGCCTCGGCGTTCGCCCGAAGATGCACCGGGTTGATCGAGCCCACGACCACGCAATCGGCACCAGCCTCGCCGAGACACAGTCGCATCGCATCGAGCGGAGAAGCGGCGTGCCCGCTGGCCAGCGCCTTTTTGATCAGCACGCCGACCCCGCGGTCTCGCGCTCGCTCGATCGCCGGCAGGTCGTCTCGCTCACGCTCGTTGAGCGTGACCATGATGACGTCGCAGAGTTCTGCCGCGAGCGTGCCGCCGTCGGGCGATTTCGTCGAAGCGCCGATCGCGCGGATGAGCCCCTGGCCCTGCAGGTCGCGGAGCGCGTCGACGGCCCCGCTCTCGCGCAGGATCCATTCGTCGCGTCCGTCGGAGTGGATCAGCACGAGGTCGAGCACGTCGGTGCGCAGTCGCTCGAGGCTCCGGCGCACGCTCTGACCCACCCATTCCGGGTCGAACCGATAACTCGACGATCCCGAGGTTATGTCGAACTCCTCCCCCACCTTCGTTGAGAGCACCCACGCGTCGCGCTGGCCCTCGATGAGCGTGCCGAGGCGCTCTTCGCTGCTCCCGTAGGCCGGGGCGGTGTCGAGGAGGTTGATCCCGAGCGCCCGCGCGTCGGCGAGCAGCGCGCGGGCCTGCTCGTCGCCGGGCAGCTCGAATACCTCCGGGTACTTCACGCCCACGTTACGTCCGAGCTTGACGGTGCCGAGCCCCAGCGGGCTGACGTCGAGGCCTGTCGATCCGAGCGGTCGCGGCGCGAGCATCGGGCCATTCTCTCCGGATCGCTCCGGGATGCCACCCGATGGGCTATCGTGGCCCCTCACGCTGGCGTGCAATGACCGATTCCCGTTCCGTCCAACTCGACGCGCTGATCATCGGAGGCGGGATCGCCGGGCTCTGGACGCTCGACGTCCTGCGGCGGAGGGGCCTGAACGCGGTGCTCATCGAGCGCACCGCCCTCGGTGACGGGCAGACCATGTGGTCCCAGGGGATCCTGCACGGCGGTGTGAAGTACACGCTCGGCGGGATCATGAGCCGAAGCGCCGCAGCGGTGCGCGACATGCCGGAGCGCTGGGCATCCTGCATGCGGGGCGAGAGCCTGCCGGATCTGCGCGAGGCGTCGGTCCGCTCGGACCACTGCTACCTGTGGCGCACCAAGACGCTCAAGTCCCGTGCCGGGATGATGGGCGCGCGCGTCGGGCTCAGAGTGGCCCCGAAGAACCTGGCGAGCGACGACCGCCCGAGTGTGCTGGCGAACTGCCCGGGGGAGGTCGCACGCCTGGATGAGCCCGTGGTCGACTGTGCATCTGTGCTCGAGGTTATGGCGTCGGCCCACGCCGGGCGTGTGCTCCTGAGTGATACCCTCAGCGTGGAGCCGCTCGAGGAGCACAGCACCAGCGTGCGACTCGCCCTCGACTCCTCGGGCGGGCGGATCGAGATCGAGGCAACGCGCCTGATCCTCTGCGCCGGCAGCGGCAACGCGCCGCTCCGCGAGCGCCTCGGACTCGACGACAAGCGGATGCAGATCAGGCCGCTGCACATGGGGCTCGTGCGCGGCACCGATCTGCCCGAACTCAACGGCCACTGCGTGGACGGCGGGCGCACCCGCGTGACGATCACCAGCGCACGGGACAGCGAGGGCCGGACCGTCTGGCAGCTCGGGGGCGAGATCTCCGAGCGCGGCGTGTCGATGGATCCCGAGCATCTCGTCGCGCTGGCCAAGACCGAACTCGAAGCGGTCCTGCCCGGTGTCGATCTCTCGAGCTGCGAGTGGTCGACCTATCGCGCGGACCGCGCCGAGGGGAGAACGCCCGGCGGGCAGCGGCCCCAGGATGTCGATGTGCTCGTCGAGGGGCCGGTGATCAGCGCGTGGCCGACCAAGCTCGTTCTGGCGCCGCGCCTCGCGGACGTCATCGCTGGTTCGTGCCCCGAGGGATCCAGCGAAGACGGCATCGGCGCACTCGACGAACTCCCGGTCCCGGATGTGGCGACGGGGCCGTGGGATCGCGCAATCGAATGGGTGTCCTGACCCGCCCTACTCGTCGCCGACGGGCGGGGGCGGCGGGATCGTGAGCGTCATCCCGGGTCGGATGAGCTGGCCCTCGTCACCGACCTTCTCGCGATTGGCGTCCCGGATGATCCGCCAGAGAGACGAGCGACCGTAGATCCGCTGGGAGATCTCGCTGAGCGTATCACCAGAGCGGACGACGTATTCGATCTCCGGCGAGGCGTCGGGTGTGTTCGGGGCTTCGACCGGTTCGTCGTTCTCGTCGACGACCATCCCCTGAACGTTGTTCGGATCTTCCGGCACGCGGATGACGCGGCCGACCCGGAGAGAGTCGAACGCCACGAGCGGGTTTGCGCCCATGATCTGCTGCCAGTACCTCGTCGTGCCGTAGAAACGCTCCGAGATCCTGTGCGCGGTGTCGCCCGGCTGGACCGTGTACTTGATGAACACCGGCGGCACGACGCGACCAACGGGCAGGCCGAGATCTACGAGCGGGTCGCGCGGGGGTTCGGCGTTTGATTCGCCCCGCGCTGGCGTCGAGAGCCCGGCTGTCTCCGGCGTGATGAGCGGGATGGGATCCGAGGCCTGCGCGACAGGTTGGTCAGCGCCCGATCGCTCGGGGGGCTCGCCGAAGCTGATGCTCGTGGCGCCCGATCGAGGGGCCGGGGTCCACCAGAACACGACGATCCAGATGACCACCAGGGCCAGGGCCGCGAGTCCCAGTCGTGTCGATCCTCGCTCCACCGGCGGGCCTCCTTGCGCGCGCGGGACACGGAACGGTCATCGGCTACCCGGCGGGCCGGCCCTGAGGCCAACCCCCCACTTGCCACCAGACTACACGCTCTCCGGCGCGGGCAGCGCCCCGGGCTCGCCCTCGCCGTTGGTCACGGCATCGGGCGTGTGGTACGGCGAAGCCGCCGGCGGCACACGGGGGTTGAAGACGATGGGAGCGGCGACACCGATCGAGGAGTAGGTCCCGACGATCATGCCGCAGATCAACGCGTAGCTGAACGAGGCAACGCCCTCGCCGCCCAGGAAGAACAGCACGAGCAGCGACAGCAGGGTGGTGCAGGTCGTGATCAGCGTGCGGCTGAAGGTCTGGTTGATCGACTTGTTGATGACCTCCTTGGAGGCGTTCACCAGTCGCCCTCGGTTCTCGCGGATGCGGTCGAGGATGACGATCGTGTCGTTGAGCGAGTAGCCGACGATCGCGAGGATGGCCGCCACGAGACCCATGTCGATCTTGAACGGGCGGATGCCCACCGAGGCGACGCCCGGCGACGCCTCGTAGAGGATCTCGGCGAGCGCGATCAGGCCGATGGCGACCAGCACATCGTGCACAAGGGGCACGATCGCCGCGACCGAGTAGCGGACGGAGCCGAAGCGCACCCACACGTAGATCAGGATCAGCACGAACGACAGGATCACCGCGAAGATCGCGTTGGCTCTGAAGGTCGCGGCGACTGCCGGGCTGAACGAATTGACGCTTGCCAGAATCGTCGGTGATGTCAGCGCGTCCTGAACGAGGTTCCATTCCTGCTGGGCGAACTGGGCCCGCCAGGCGTCTTCGTCGGCGAGGAAGCTCACTCCTGCGTCGCTCACGAGGAGCGCCGCAGCCTGGACCGAGTCATCACTGCCTCGGAGCACGATGACCTCGTTCGGACGACCGAGCGCGGTGCCGGAGTACAGCGGATCCCGACGCATCAGGTCGATGCGGTCGACGATGCTCTGGCGCGATGGAAGGACGGAGCCCGAGAATTCGAGCACGATCGCGGCCCCGCCGGCGTACTCCGAGGCGTCATCGGTGATCGCGGCATCCCCGATGTCCGGCCCGAGTGCGCCGCCCAGCAGCGGGTAGACAGGGGCGGCGCCGCTGGTGAGATCCTCGATCTGCCAACCCTCGTAGCGCAGGGCCGGCTGGGACTCGACGACGTCTCCGAACGCCTCGACGAGGGCTGCTTCGAAGTCGTCCTCGAGATCCTCATCGATCGCTGTGCGGATCTGGAATTGCGTGGAGGTCACGCCGTCGGCGTCCGGGTTGATCGGCAGCACGCTGGCGGTGGTGAGGCCCTCGCGGATCTCGTCGCTCAGGCCTTCCCCGGACTCTGCCTCGGCACGGACGCGATCCTGGACCTCGGAGCGCGTCATCGTCATGCGCTCGCCCGAGTCGTCCTCCTGGAGCACGAACTCGAACTGCACGCCGCCGAGGAACACGACATCCAGCATCTTCTTGCCCTGGATGCTGATGAGCGAGATGCCGAGCCCGACGCCCACGATGCTGATCACGATGAACAGCGGGCGGAGCGCCATCCAGTTGATGTTGGGCGTGAGCAGCCGGTCGACCGCGGGGACGGCCGTCGGCAACTGGTGGCGGAAGACGTTGATCTTCATCTTCTCGACCATGATCACGAACAGCAGTCGAGTGATCACGAGCGAGCAGAACATGGTGCCGATCACGCCGATGCCCAGCGTGATGCCGAAGCCCTTGATCTCCTGCGTGCCGTAGAACCCGAGCACGAAGCAGACGATGAGGTTCGTCACGTTGGCGTCGACAATGGTCGAGGACACCTTCTTGAATGCGACCCGGACGGCATCGCGGAGGTCGTTGCCGCCGAGCAGTTCCTCGCGGATGCGTTCGTAGATCAGCACGTTGGCGTCGACAGCGGTACCGAAGGTCAGCACGATGCCGGCGATGCCGGGCAGCGTGAACGACGCCCTGGCGAGGCTCATGATGCCGAGGATGATGATGCCGTTGCAGGCCAGCGCGACGATGGCCACAGCGCCGCTGGTGAAGTAGTACAGGATCATGAACGCCGCGACGGCGACCAGCGCGATCGCGGAAGCCGCGAGGCCTCGATCGAGGTTGTCCTGGCCGAGATCGGGCGCGATCGTGCTCTGGCTGATCGGTGTCTCGCCGAGCTTGGCCTGCAGCGATCCGGCGGCCAGCGTGCGGACGATGTACTGGATCTCCTCGTTCGAGAAGGTGCCGGTGATCTGTCCGGCCTGGGAGATCCGGCTGATGATCGTCGCCGAGGTGTAGATCTCATCGTCGAGGACGATCGCCATCGGACGCTGGCGGTTCTCGCCGGTCAGATCGCCCAGAAGCGATGCGCCGCGCGGGTCCATCTGGAAGCCGATCGACGGCCGGCCGTACTGGTCCTGCTGGGGGAACGCGTTGGTCAGCGACCACGAGCCCTCGGCCTGCGTGATGCGGAGGCCGGGCTCGTCGTAGAGCAGGATGTAGTACCGCCCGTCTCGCTCTTCGGCCACGAGCCCGTAGTTGGCCTGCAGGTATCCCGAGGGATCGGACTGCAGCGCCCTGAACTGCTCGATGTTGCCCGCGTCGTACCAGTTGCGGATCGAGTTGATGGGGATCCAGACCGTGTTCTCCGACTGCACACCCGCCGGGCCACGCTCGCGCAGCTCTTCACGGAGGCGGGCCTCATCGGGGACCTCTCCCGGGCGGACGCCGATGCGGAAGTTCAGCACGCCCGCACCCTGGAGCAGGCGGATGAGATCCGACGGGTCGTCGAGGCCACGCCGGATTGCTGTGTACTGATCCCACTGGGCGATGACCTCGTCGATGATCGCCCCGGTGCCCTCGTAGGTGCGCAGGCGATCGCGGATGCTCATGATGGCCTGCTCGCGCTGGCTCTGGATCACGAGCTCGCCGCCCTCGGCCTCGGGGTCCTCGAAGCGGATGCTCTGGTCGGGCAGCTCGAGCGCCCGTCGCATCTGCTCGACGGAGACGTTGCGCGAGAGGATGGTGTCCTTGAGTTCGTCAAGCGCCACCTCTGCCGCCGCCAGCTGCGCGATGCGCTGGTCGCGGGTATCGGCGAGCTGCTCATCGGTCCCGGGGAACTCCTGACCAACCGAGGCGAGGGCGCCCTCCATGCGGTCGACGAGCCCGACCGCTTCGAGCAGCTCGTCGCGGGCGGGCGTGAGCTCGATCGAGTCCATCGCCTCGAACACCGCGGCGATCCGGTCCTGGCCCTCGAGGCGGAGTGCCCGCTCGAGCGCCGAGGCGTCGATCGAGTAGTTCTCCAGCACCGCGAGGCGCTCCTCGAACGAGGCGCGCTGCGCCTTGACCGCCTCGGACGGCAGCGGCATCGTGATCTCGATGCGGTCGCGGCCCTGCTGGACGAAGCTGATTTCAAAGAGGCCGCGCGGGTTCACGCGCTCCTTGAGCACCTCGATCGTCCGATCGACAACCTCCGGCGGATCGCTGGGCTCGACGTCGATGTTGTAGACGAGGCTGACGCCGCCGGCGAGATCCTTGCCCAGGCGGAGGTTCTCCTCCGCGGGGTGGATCGCCATGCCGAAGACGACGAGCAGAAGAACGACAAGAATGGAGTTGCGCGTGACGTGGGGCATCGCGGGTGATTCCAGTGCCTCGCTCGGGCGAGCGTGCGTGCTAAGCGATCTGTTCGGCGGGCTCGAGCGATTCGGCCTGCGCCTTGTCCGAGTCTGCGCTGCCGGGCTTGCCCGGGCCCTTCTTGAGGACCGACTGCACGGCGGCGCGGTTGAAGTGGATCTTGGTGTTGGTCGACTCGTCGACCTTGATCACGACCTCGTCGTTCTTGACCTCGACGATGGTCCCAATCATTCCGCCGGTGGTCACGACCCGGTCGTACCTGGCCAGCGAGCCCAGCAGCTCCTGGCGGCGCTTCTTTTCCTTGCGCGAGCCGAGGATGCTCGTGAGGATCATGAACAGGAACAGGCCGATCATCAGCGGCAGGAACAGGCCGAGGCCCGCTGGCGGCGGGGCGCCCTGCTGCTGCGGCCCCGCGGGGCCGAGAGGCTGGCCGGTGGTGCCGGGAGTCGACTCAGAAAACGCCGGCATCGACCCGCCGGCGCCCTCTGGAGGGGGCGCGGTCTGGGCCAAGAGCGCCCATTGCGGTGCCGGGATCGAAGATGCTGATGCGTGCACTACGCCTCCGCTGACAAGCGGTTGCCACCGCGCAGGGCGCCGAGCCGAGCGGGTCTCAACCTCGAAAATGTTGCGGGAACGGCGGCGGGTGCGTCGGCGCGACGGATCGGGAAGAGGGGCTCAGCCTGATGCCGCTTCGCTTGTCACCGAGCGGAAGGCGACTGGCCACCGCTGCTCCAGCGCAGACCAGCCATCTTCGCGGATCGCGTCTCGGATGTCCACCATGAGGCGCTGGAAATGCCGAACATTGTGCAAACTGACCAGGATCGGCCCGAGCATTTCCCCCGCCAGAAACAGGTGACGGAGGTAGGCACGGCTGAACGGTCGCCCGTCCGGAGTCGGCCAGCCGTGCGCCGCGGGATCGCAGGCCGGGCAGTCACACCCGGGCTCGATCGGGGCCTGATCGCGGGTGAACCTCGCGTTCTTGAGGCGGATCTGGCCGGTGCTCGTGAAGGCCGACGCGCTCCTCCCGTTCCGCGTCGGCAGCACGCAGTCGAACATGTCCACGCCCGAGCGCACGGCGCTCAGCAGATCGTGCTCGTACCCGACCCCCATCAGATATCGCGGCTTGGATTCCGGAAGCAGCGGCGCCGTGTGGGCCACGACCCGCGCGATGTCTTCCGGACCCTCCCCCACCGCCACCCCGCCGATCGCGTAGCCGGGGAGTTCCACGTCGCACACTTGCTCGGCGCTGCGGCTCCGGCGCCCGAGGTCCGTGCCGCCCTGGACGATTCCAAACAGCGCCTGCTCGGCGGGGCGCCCGTGGGCCTTGGCGCAGCGCTCGAGCCACCGGATCGTGCGCTCGTTCGCCTCGTCGAGACGCTTCGAGTGGTCGTACGCCGCGCCCCCGGCCCGCTTCGCGGCCTCCGCGGCGTCCTTGCGGAACTGAACCGCGCTCAGGTTCGTCGGGTCTTCGCTCGGAGGGCAGTCGTCGAGGGCCATGATGATGTCGGCCCCGAGCTGGTTCTGGACTTCGATCGCTCGCTCCGGCGAGAGGTCGATCATGTCGCCCGAGATGATCGAGCGGAAGCGGAACCCGTCGTCGGAGATCGCGCTCTTGTCGGCCATCGAGTAGGCCTGGTAGCCGCCGGAGTCGGTGAGCATGGGGCCGGCCCAGCCCATGAACCGGTGCAGGCCGCCAAGCTCCTGGATCAGCTCGGAGCCGGGGCGGAGCATCAGGTGGTACGTATTGCCCAGGATGATCTGGCTGCCCGTCTCGGCGACCAGGTGAGGCAGCAGCCCCTTCACGCTGGCGCGCGTGCCGACGGGCATGAACGCCGGCGTGTCGAACGAACCGCTCGGCGTCGTGACCCGCCCGACGCGGGCGCTGCAGGCCGACGAGCGCTGCTCGATCTCGAACGACAGAGGGGCGTCGGCGGTCATTCGCCCCGTCGCTCCCGGCTGGCCTGCTCGAGCAGCTTCTTCTCGCGTTCGGAGAGGGAGTGCACCCCCTCCTTGGAGACCTTGTCCAGGATCGCGTCGATCTGTTCGTCGGTCGTCTTGATGGCCTTGGGGCGCCACTTGGCGCGCTGCGACGCCTGGGGCACCGGCTTGGCACGGCGGGGCATCGACGGGGACCGGTTCTTGAGCACATCGAAGAACGTGTGCAACTGACCGGGATGCGTGATGAAGTAGAGCCCGGCGAGCGCTCCGCCGATGTGGGCCGCGTCGCCGCCGGCGTTGGAGCCGCCCATGAACAGGTTGAGCACCGCCACCCCGAACAGCAGGTAGGCGCCGGTGCTGATCTTCAGCGGCAAAATGAAGAACAGCAGCATCACCGCGTTCCCCGCGACGCGCGCGCACGCCATGAGCACGCCGAACACGCCGGCGGAAGCCCCGATCAGCGGGACCGATGGTTCCTGGATCAGCAGCAGCGGCAACTGGGCGGGGATGAGCGTCCCGAGCAGGTTCAGCATGAGATACAGCAGCGCGCCGAATATGCCGCACAGCAGATAGAACGCCAGGAATCGCCGGGGCGAGCGGAGGTAGTTCTCGACGATGGGGCCGAAGAACCACAGCCCGATCATGTTGAACAGCAGGTGGTTGATGTCCGCGTGCAGGAACTGGAACGTGACGAACCGCCAGACCTGCAGCCCGAAGAAGCCCTTCGACGTCGAGAAGTGCCCGATCGCACGCAGCGGCGACATCCACACGTACTGCGTGTAGCCCACGTCGATGTTCGTCGCGCGATCGATGATGGGCGTGCGCACACCGAGGGCATTGGGTGGGCGCTGATCCGGCGGGGGCGTGCGGATCCAATCGATCTGCGACGGATCGACGTCCGAGCGGAAGTAGTCATCCATGCGCACCGGCACCCACGAGTTCAGGGGCACCAGCGCATCGAGCATGAACACGACGACGTTGATGATCACGAGCCACTTCACGACCGACAGGCCGCGCATCGTGAGCGCGAGGTTGCTCCCCGGCCCCCGGGGGCCCTGCCTGACGTAATCGCGATCGTAGATGCCCATCTGCTGCGTCGAACTCCCTGGAGCCGGTCATCGGCCGGGCGGCGCGCCGGCCTCCAGCACGGGCCCCGGGGTCGCCTCGCCCGCCTGTTCGGCAGCAGATGCTACTGCTTGCGCCTGCGTTTGGTGGCGCTCTCCAGCGTCCGCTTCTCGGTCTTCGAGAGAGACTCCATGCCGGAGTCCGCGATCTTGGCGAGGATCCGGTCCAGCTCCGCCTGCTCGGCGTGCTCCGCGGCTTCCCGCTTGGCCTCGGCACGCTCGGTCCACCGGTCGGTGTCGGCGCTCTCCAGATCGACGGCCCCACCCACGCCCGAGACCCCCGCGACCAGCTCTTCCTCGCCGCGGATGCGACGGCGCTCGGTCCAGCACGCCCAGAGGCAGAACCCGCCGATCACGGCCAGCAGCGTGCTCTCGGCCGTGATGCCGAGGAGGATCATCAGGAACGCGCCCACATACCCGACCGTGACCGCGATCTCGGTCGCCCGCGTGTACCCCATGCGCCGCCACAGCAGGGACTGCACGATCCGGCCTCCGTCGAGCGGGTACGACGGCACCAGCAGGTTGAAGCACAGGATCACGATGTTGATGAAGTGGAAGTACCACAGGCCGACGAGCGACATGGTCATCATCGAGCCCGAACTCGACGATCCCAGGTCGGCGAGGATCAGGTTCAGCGTGTCTCCGGGCTGCAGCGGGTTGAACAGGATGAACTCGCCGAGCCCCACCAGCGCCAATCCCGCGCACGTCAGCGGCAGGATCGCGATGTTCACCATCGGCCCGCCGGCGGTTGATACGAAGTGCCCGAGCCACGTGTGGGGCGGATGGATCAGCGCCAGGCCGCCGAACGGGAGCATCACGATCCGGTCGGCCTCGCCGCCTATCCAGCGGCACGCGAAGCAGTGGCCGAACTCGTGGAGGAGCACGATCACCAGCAGGCTGCCCATCGCCAGCGCCGCGAACACGAAGCCCTGCTCGGCCCGCAGGATCGGACGCACGAGCTGGAACCCGACGAACAGGATCGTCAACAGGTGCAGGCGCACGGCGATGCGCGAGACCGTGAACAGCTTGACCGACCAGCCCAGCGGGTTGTCGGGGTTCTCGAACAGGCGCGACGCGAAGCGCCGGAACTTGCCGCCGTCTCCGTCGATGCCGCTGGAGCTGCCCGCGCCCGACCAGGGCGAGAATCCGTCGTCGTCTTTGAAGCCGGGAGGGGTCATCAGCGGGTGGGGCTCTGCGGGGCGATCAGGTTCTGTCTGAGAGCCAGGAGAACGGTCAGGATGGACTTTGCGTCGGCGAATTCGCCCGAGTCGATGAGTTCGAGCGTCCGCGAAAGCGTCAGCGTGAGCACCTCGATGTCTTCGTCGGCCTCGAGATCCTGGCCCACGTGCGTGAGGCCGGTCGCGACGAACGCGTGCATCAGCTCATCGGTCATACCGGGGGTCGTATAGAACGTTCCGATCGGCGTGATCTGTTCGGCCTGATAACCGGTCTCTTCGATGAGCTCGCGCCCGGCGCACAGGGCCGGGTCTTCGCCGGGCTCGAGCGTGCCGGCGCAGAGCTCGATCAGCGATCTCCCCAGAGCCGGGCGGACGTTCGAGATCGCCACCACCCTGTGCTCTGCGCCGGGAGATTCCGGGTCGAGGATGGGGAGCACGCAGACGGCCCCGGGGTGGCGGATGACCTCGCGTTGGACGGGCTTTCCAGACCTGGCGAGCACCGTGACGCGCTCGAGGTCGAATTTGGCGCCCTTGTGCAGGAGGATGCGTTCGCTTTCGGTGAGCATCGCGGGGATGATAGGGACGATGACGGAGGCCGAATCCAATCCCGGAGCGATCGTGCGCCTGAAGGGCGTGCGCAAGTCCTTCGGCGATCTGCACGTCCTTCGGGGCCTTGATCTCGAGATCGAGGAGGGCAAGACGACCGTCGTGCTCGGCCCCTCGGGCGCCGGCAAGAGCGTGATCCTCAAGCACATCGCCGGGCTCCTGCGTCCGGACGACGGCGAGGTGTGGTTCCGCGACACTCGGGTCGACACCTGCGACGAGCGGGCTCTGGTGCCTGTGCGCCGGGACATCGGCTACCTGTTCCAGCAGTCGGCGCTGTTCGATTCGATGACGGTGCTCGAGAACCTCCAGTTCCCGCTCCTCGAGCACACCAACCAGGGGCCCCGCAAGAGGCGCCTCCGCGCGCTCGACGCGCTGGCGACGGTCGACCTGCACGGCGTCGAGGACAAGCGCCCCGCCCAACTGTCGGGCGGGCAGCAGAAGCGCGTCGCTCTGGCGCGGGCCATCATCCTCGGGCCGAGCCTGATCCTCTACGACGAGCCGACGACGGGCCTGGACCCTGTCCGCGCCGACGGGATCAACGAGCTCATCCTCAAGCTGCGGGCGACGACTGGCGTCAGCGGCATCGTCGTGACCCACGACCTGACGTGCATGCACAAGGTTGCCGACCGGGTCGTGATGCTGCACGACGGCGAGATCTGCTTCGACGGGACAACCGCCGAGGTGCTTTCAACGCAGGACGCGATGGTGCGTCGATTCATCGAGGCGGGCGCCGATCCGGCGCGACCGGCGGCAGCGGCCGGCGCCTGACACGGAGGACACGGGCATGAACACGACGACACGCGATTTCCTCATTGGGCTCACGGCCATGCTCGGCCTGGCCGGCATCGCCACGCTCATGGTGCTGTTCGGGGAGTGGGGATTCGGCGCACGCGACCGCTACAACCTCTATCTCGTGCTCGACGACGCGACCGGCGTGACCGGGGCGTCGCGGATCACGCTCAACGGCGTGCGCGTCGGCATCCTCGACGACATGGAGAACATGGGCGACCCGCGTGAGGGCGTCCGCCTGGCGCTCAAGATCGACCCCGAGGTGCGCATCCCGCGCGACGTGCAGATCGTGCTGGAACGCGGACTCGTGGGCGAGGCGACGCTGGCTATGCGCACCGGCCCGCTGGAGCCGGGGCAGCCCGCGCCCGGGTTCCTGGGGCGCGACGAGGAGATCCGCATCGACGCCTCGAGCATGTTCGACGAGATCCGGGACGAGATCACGCTGGCGCTGGAGCAGCGCCTGGACTCGCTCAGCGCCGCTGCCGACAGCTTCGACGAACTCAGCCGCACGCTGACAGAGGTGTCGCGCAAGGCCGAGGACATGTTCGAGGCCCGCACGCCCGAAGAGGTGGACGCCGGTCTCGGACCCGCCAACCTGACCTCGACCGTCGCCCGCCTCGACGCCTCGCTCGCCAGCGCCCAGGCGTGGCTGGACGACGAGGAGCTGCGCGCCGACGCCGACCAGGCCATCAGCAAGGCGGCGGATGTGATCGACCAGGTGTCCGAGGCCGTGACCGACTGGAGCAGCGCCGCGCGCACGCTCGAGGCCCGGGCCGAGCAGGTGGGCCAGGACTCGGTCGCGGCCCTCCAGGAGTTCGCCCAGGCGACGCGGAGCGCCAACGAGGTGATGGCCGACGTCCGCGCGATCACGGCCGGCATCCAGCGGGGCGAGGGCACCGTGGGCATGCTCATCCAGAACCCCGACCTCTACCGCTCGCTGAACGACGCGGCGATCCGCCTGGAGAAGGCGCTCACCGAGGCGCAGCTCATGATCGAGAAGTACCGGAAGGAAGGGGTTCCGATTCAGTTCTGACCGGCACGCCCGGTACGATCCGCTCGTGTCACGCTCCCTGTTCGATCCCGGCAAGGTCCGAGGCGGCAAGAAGCCCGAGGGTGACGGCGATTCGCCGCTGACCGTCACCGGCCTCTCTTCGCTCATCTCGGGCGCGCTGACGAAGGGCATCCCCGGTTCCGTGCGCGTCGCCGGGGAGTTGTCGAACTTCAACGATCGCACGCACTGGTACTTCCGGCTCAAGGACGCCGAGAGCGTCGTCGACTGCGTGATGTTCGCATCCAGTGCCGCGAAGTTGAAGATGCGCCCGGAGAACGGGATGCAGCTTCTGTGCTCGGGGCGCGTCGAGCACTACGCCCGCCAGGGGCGCACGCAGCTCTATGTCACCTCGATGCGGGCCGTCGGCGAGGGGGACCTCGAGCGGAAGCTGCGCGAGCTCGTCGAGGAGCTGCGCAGTCTCGGGTGGCTGGAGGCGGAACGGAAGCGCCCCCTGCCGGTGTTCCCCCGGCGGATCGCGATCGTCACCAGCCGCACCGGCGCGGCCCTGCAGGACGTCCGCGAGACGATGCGCCGGCGCTGCCCGGCGGTGGGCGCCGTGGTAGTCGACGTGCTCGTGCAGGGGGCGGGCGCGGCTCCCGGGATCGCCCGGGCGCTCGGATGGCTGTCGCGCAACCACGAGCGCCTGGGCGTTGATGCGATTCTCCTGACCCGTGGCGGCGGCTCGCTGGAAGACCTCTGGGCGTTCAACGAGCGGGCGGTCGCCGAGGCGATCGTGCGCAGCGCGGTGCCCGTCGTCGCGGCGATCGGGCACGAGACCGACACGACCGTCGCCGAACTTGTTGCCGACCATCGCGCCTCGACGCCCACCCAGGCCGCCATGGCGCTGACGCCCGACCGTGCGGCCCTCGCCGAGCAGGCCTCGCAGCTGCGCGGCTCCCTCGAACGCACCGCCCGAGGCCGGATCGAGCGCGAACGCCGGAACACCGATCGGTCGCTGGAGCGCATGCGGAGCGCCCTGGAGCGTCGGGCGTCGCAGCGTCAGCTCCGCCTCGAACGGATCGCGACCCGCCTGGCGCGATGCCGCCCCGAGGCCGTCTTCGCCCGCCGGCGTGCGCGCCTGGAATCCATCGAGCCCCGCCTGCATGCGTGCGTGCGCGGCGCGCTGGGACGCGTCGATCTGCTCGCCCTGCGGGACGACCTGGAGATCGCAGTCCGCGGAGCGGTGCGGGCGCGCCACGAACGGATCGCAGCGCTGGAACGCGAGCTCGTCATCGCCAGCCCGCAGAGCGTGCTCGCGCGGGGGTATTCGGTCACGCTCGATGCATCGGGTCGCGCCATCGCGTCGGCCTCGGATGTCCGCTCTGGGGAGCGGGTAACGACGCGCGTGCGCGACGGCTCGTTCGGGTCGATCGTCGAGGGCGAGGCGACGTCGGAATCAGCACCGGAGCCGGCTCCCGTGCCCGCCCGGCGCGCCCCGCGCCAAGCGAGGTCGCGACGCCGGCCCGATCGCGATCAGATGGACCTGTTCGGCGCCGGGGGGTAGGCTCGGGACGTGGCCAAGAAGAAGACCACCACGAAGAGCGAGTCCGGCGAGCAGGAGCCCGGCTTCGAGGAAGCCGTCGAGCAGCTCGAGGGCATCATCGACCGGATCGAGTCGGGCGAGATCGGGCTCGAGGAGTCGATCGAGCACTACGAGCGGGGCGTGGCCCTGTTCAATCGCTGCCGCGCTATCCTCGAGCAGGCCGAGCAGCGGATCGAGGAGCTGACGCCCTCGGACGAAGACGGGGACGCCTGACGACGAACGCCCGGGGCCCCGATCGCCGATGAAGGGTCACGGATGCCCCCCTCCTACGAGATCATCCCGTGGTGTATCGCCAGCGCCTACCTGCTGTGGGTGTTCGCGTTCGGCGCGACCGTCGGTTCGTTCCTGAACGTCGTGGCCTATCGCCTGCCGCTGGGTCTGAACCTCGTCACACCGCCCTCGCGCTGCCCGCAGTGCGAGACCAAGCTCACGTGGCGCGAGAACATCCCGGTGCTGGGGTGGATCCTGCTCAGGGGTCGCTGCCGGTTCTGCAAGAGCCCGATCAGCGTGGAGTACCCGCTGGTTGAGTTCGTCGTGGGCCTGCTGTTCGCGATGGCCTTCGCGATGTGGTTCATGACCCCGTCGCTGCTGCCGCTGATGGGCGCCGACCCCGAGATGTGGAAGCCCGAGTGGGCCGAGGCCGGGTTCAAGCGGGCCTGGCCGATGTTCTTCCTGATGCTCGCGCTGATCGGTTCGCTTGTCGCCGCGACGCTCGTCGACGCCAAGACGTTCACGATCCCGCTGGGGATCCCGTGGTTCATGATGCTGCTTGGCCTGGTCGTGCACCCGCTCTACGCAGCGCTGTACCCCGGCCCGATCTCGCGCCCGCTGTTCCCCCCCCACGACTGGACGATCCCCACCGGCGACTGGACGCTCGGCACCGGCCAGGTGCTCGTTTCTGGGCGGACGCTCGCGGGCATCGCCCTGGGCGGAACGATCGGCGTGGTCCTCAGCAACGTGCTGCTGAAAGTCGGCCTGATGCCTCGCAGCTTCGCGGACTACGAAGAATGGGAAGCGGGAGTCATCGCGGAGGAGGAGGCGAGGAAGTCCGGCTCGAAGACTGAAGACGCCGCAGCCTCGTCGCCCGAGGACGGCGAGTCGTCCCCGCCAGCCTCGCTGGCGCTCAAGCGCGCGATCTACCTGACCGCCCCGGCGATCTCCCTGATGTTCGTCGGGTTCGCGATCGGGCTGCGCACCGGCCACGCGCTGCCGGCGTCGTTCATCGGCGCGGCGCTCGGCCTGCTGATCGGGCTCCCGCTCCGCTCGCTCGCCGGAGGCGGACCGACGGGCGAGTCGGGCGCGAACGAGAACGAAGAACCGGTGTGGGCGATGTACCCCCACGCGCGACGGGAGATGATCAGGGAGGTCCTGTTCGTCGCGCCAGCCATCGCGCTGGCGTGGATCGGCGCCTTGCTCCTGTCGCCCGGGACCACGCCGGCAGAGCCCCTGCCGCTCTGGATCGAAGCGCTGGTGGGCTCGGTGCTCGGCTGCCTCATCGGGGGCGGCGTGGTCTGGGCGATCCGCATCGGCGGCTCGCTGGCGTTCGGCAAAGAGGCCATGGGGATGGGCGACGTCCACCTCATGGCGGGCGTCGGCGCGATCCTCGGATGCGCCGACCCGACGATCGCGTTCTTCATCGCTCCGGCGCTCGGGATCGGCTGGGCGATGCTGAGCCTGCTGTCGAGTTCGCTCTTCAAGCGGGCGGGATCGGCCCTGCCCTACGGCCCGCACCTCGCGGCAGCGACGGTGTTCATCGTGCTGTTCAAGCCGATGATCGAGAGCGGGCTCGGCGTGATCCTCGGCCGGGCGATCAACCTGCCCTAGCCCGCGGAGCCCCGGATCCGGAATTGGAATCGCTTGTTCTGACCCACGAATCCGTCGGCCCCTCTCGCGATCGCGGTCCGCACGTATTCGATGTCGACCTGCCCCGGAGCCCGCGTGACGAAGCGGGCGACCCACTCCTGGCCGGAGCCGCTCTCGGCCGGCTCGAGCGCGAGCCGCCGGGTGATGCGCAGCTTGACCGAGTCCCAGGAGTTCAGGCGCCACTCGGGCGTGGGAAGCGATGCCGGCAGGCGGATCACCACCTCGCTGCCGACGGGCACCGAGCGGGTGCGATCGCGCGAACCGGTCACAGACACCGGCGACGTGGAGCATGCCGCGAGGGTCAGCGCGAGGAGCGAGACAAGGAGAATCGAGGCCGCGGGTCGGAGCGTTCTCATGGAGTCCGAGCGTACCGGATGGCGCTTTCCGAGGCCGCACAGACCAGCCCCCGGCGTCTCTCAAGGGAATCGGGGGCTCCGGACGATGAATCCCCCAAGCGGAAGCGCAGCTTCTGCCGACCGCTCTGACAATCCCTGCCTCACCCCCACAACGCTCATCTGGAGGATGACGAACATGCACGCACGGATGCGAATTCTGGCCCTCACGCCGGTCCTGGCCGCGGCTCTCCTGGCCGGGGGCTGCAACAAGAACCGGGGCATGGATCTGGCCTCCCTCGAGGCGGAGAACCAGGAACTGCGGGATCGCAACGACCTCGTCGAGCAGGCACTCAACGACGCCGAGTCTCGGAACGCTCAGCTCTCCAGCGAGAACGCCGACCTGCGCGACCAGCTGGCTCAGCGCGTCCAGACCGGCAGCACCGGGTTCGAAGGCTCGGGCGCCTCGATCAGCGCACGGAACACCGACATCGTCGTGTCGGTCGCGGGTGATGTGCTCTTCCAGTCCGGTTCCGCCGACCTCCGGGCCGACGCCAAGCGGACCCTCAGTTCGATCGCCTCGACGCTCAACAGCCGGTACTCCGGCCATCGCATCGAGATCGCCGGTCACACCGACAGCGACCCGATGCGCCGCACCAAGAAGAAGTGGACCGACAACGAGAACCTGAGCGCCCAGCGGGCGCTGGCCGTCGAGCGGTATCTCACGAGCCAGGGAGTCGCAGCCAACCGGATGCACATCTCCGGGTTCGGCCCCGCGATGCCCAAGGGCTCGAAGAAGGACTCCCGGCGCGTCGAGATCATCGTCCTCGCGGACGGTTGATTCGGACAAAGTTCGGGTATCTTGGCCGGCGCGATGCCGGTCCACCAGAAATCAGATGAGCAACTGTCACTCCTGATGCCCATCGAGCGGGTGCCAGGAGTGGCTGCGCGCAGGGCCGAGGCGTTCCGGCGCATCGGGGTTGTGTCGCTGGCGCATCTGATCAACCACGTGCCGCACCGGCACGAGCGTGAGGAGGCGGAGGGCTCGATCGAAGACTTGGAATTGGGGACGGTGGTGTCGGTTCGGGGGGAGATCGGTTCGACGAAGGTCCTGACCTACGGACGCAAGCCCCGGTTCGAGGCGACGCTGCTCGACGACACGGGGCGGGTCGAACTGGTGTGGTTCAACCAGGCGTACCTGGCCACCAAGATCCACGCGGGCGATCGGATCCGGGTGCAGGGCAAGGCCGGACCCTCGAAGGGCGGCTCGGCCCGCCTGACGAACCCGAGGTGGGAGCTCCTGCCTGAGGACGCGGATGAGCCGGGCAGCCGAGAGGCCCGGTTGCGCCCGGTCTACCCAGCCACCGAGGACCTCCCGAGTTGGGCTATCGAGAAGGTGGTGAGCGGGGTCCTCGACCAAGCGGTCCCGCTGCTGGAAGACCACCTGAGCGACGAGTACCGCGCTGAGCGCGCGTTGCCGACGCTCGGCGACGCGTTCCGGATGATCCACCGGCCAGAGAGCGACGCCGAGGTCAGCGACGCCCAGCGACGCCTGATCTACGACGAGCTCCTGCTCCTGCAGCTCGGCGTCGCGATGAAACGCGAGTACATCCGCCGTTCGCTCCGGGCGCCGGTGCTCGAGTGCACACCGGAGATCGATGAGCGCATCCGGGCACGCATCCCCTTCACGCTGACGAAGGGGCAGGCGAGCGTGATCGAGGACATCAGCGACGACCTGGGCAGGCAATGGCCGGCGAACCGTCTCATCCAGGGCGACGTCGGCGCGGGCAAGACGGTCGTCGCGCTGCACGCGATGCTGCTCGCCGTTGCGCACGGCCACCAGGGCGCCCTCATGGCTCCCACGGAGTTGCTGGCGGAACAGCACTACCAGTCGATCTCGGAGCTCCTTGAGGGCTCCAAGACGCGGGTGCGACTTCTGACGGGCAGCCTCCCTGAACAGGACAGGCTCGCCACGCTCGACGCGATGAGCGCCGGAAGCGCCGACATCGTCATCGGCACTCATGCTCTGGTCGGGGAGGCGGCTTCGTTCCGGTCGCTCGCGGTCGCCGTGATCGACGAGCAGCACCGGTTCGGCGTGCACCAGCGGGCGCTCATGCGGGAGCGCAAAGCAGCAGTCGGCTCCCCCGCGGCGCTCTCTCCGCACGTGCTGGTCATGACGGCGACTCCGATCCCCCGCACCCTGAGCCTGACGATCTTCGGGGACCTCGACGTCAGCACGCTCCGTGGCCTGCCCCCGGGGCGGAAGCCGGTGGCGACCCGGCGCGTGCACGGGGCCCGAAGGGGCGAGGTGCACGCGTTCATCTGTGAACGCGTAGACGCCGGCGATCAGGCGTTCGCCGTGGTGCCGGCGATCGGAGAATCGGGCGGAGAGGTCGAGTTACGGAACGTCAACGAGGTGCTCGCCGAGCTCGAATCGGGCCCGCTCGCGGGAAAGCGCGTGGCGGCGGTGCACGGGCGCCTGAAGCGGGACGAGCGCGAGCACATCATGGGACGCTTCCGGGCGGGCCTGATCGACGTTGTCGTCGCGACGAGCGTGATCGAGGTCGGCGTTGATGTGCCCAACGCGACCCTGATGGTCATCGAGCAGGCCGAGCGCTTTGGGCTCGCCCAGCTCCACCAGCTCCGCGGGCGGGTCGGGCGCGGCGAGAAGCCGGGCGTGTGCGTCCTCGTCACCGGAGGCGGCACGCTCACTCCGGAGGCCGAGGCGAGGCTGGACGTGCTCGTGGAATCCAACGACGGGTTCGTGATCGCCGAGAAGGACCTCGAGATCCGGGGCCCCGGAGAGGTGATCGGCACGAGGCAGTCCGGGGTCGCCCCGTTCCGCATCGCCACGTTCCCGCGCGACACCGAACTGCTCATGCTCGCGAGGCGCGACGCCCAGGCGTGGATTGAGGCGTCGCCAACGCTCGGGAAGCCCGGCGAGGCGTTGGTGCGCCGGCGTCTGCTCAAGGCCCACGGCGAGGGGCTCGGCCTCGCCGACGTCGCCTGACGGGGAGCTAGACTGGCGCCATGCCCAAAGGGAACGCGTCAAACGCCGAGCTGGCCTCCATCTTCGCGACGATGTCGCAACTGCTTGAACTGACCGGCGCGAACCGGTTCAAGGTCAACGCCTACAGCCGCGGCGCCCGGGTCATCGAGAGCCGGACCGAAGATCTGGTGGCGCTCGCACTTGAGGAGGGAGCCAAGAAGAAGCTGACTGCCATCGACGGCATCGGGCAGGGGATCGCCGAGGCGATCATCGAGTTCGCGACATCGGAGGACATTGCCGAGCACGACGAGCTGCTCTCGCGGGTGCCCGCAGGGCTGATGCAGGTGCTCGACATCCCCGGGCTGGGCCCCAAGACGGTGCGGGCGATGTGGCAGGAGATGGGCGTCGAGGGCATCGCGGATCTCAAGCGGATCATCGACGACGGCTCGATCAAGGAACTGCCCCGGATGGGCGCCAAGACGATCGAGAACATCAAGGAGGCGATGGAGTTTCAGGCACGATCGGGCGGTCGCACGCCGCTCGGCATCGCCATGCCGCTGGCAGAGGCCGTGCAGGAAGAGCTGCGGGCGGTCAAGGGCGTCAAGCAGCTGCAATTCGCCGGCTCGCTCAGGCGCGGCAGAGAGACCATCGGCGACCTCGACTTCCTGGCGTGCACGACGAAGCCGGATGACCTCCGCGAGGCGTTCTGCACGATGGAGGGCGTCGAGAAGGTCCTGGCGCGGGGCGAGACGAAGAGTTCGGTGCGCCTGAAGCGCGACGGTCTGCTGATACAGGCCGACCTGCGCATCGTGCCCGCATCGAGCTTCGGCGCGGCGCTGATGTACTTCACCGGATCCAAGGAGCACAACGTCCGCCTGCGCGAGCGGGCGCTCAAACACGATCTCACTCTCAACGAGTACGGGCTGTTCCCCGAGGACGACGAGGACACGCCGCCGCAGTCGCGAGGCGTGAAGGCCGTCGCGTCGAAGGACGAGGAAGCGATCTACTCGGCGCTCGATCTGGAGTTCGTTCCGCCTGAACTGCGCGAGGACGACCCGGTCGAGGGACTGGCCGCGACCGGCGCGGGCCTGATCGATGTGAGCGACATCAAGGCCGAGCTGCACGCGCACACGACGGCGTCGGACGGGCGGATGTCGATCGAAGAACTCGCGGGCGCTGCCAAAGTGCGCGGCTTCCACACGATCGCGGTGACCGACCACTCGGTCAGCAGCGCGATCGCCGGCGGGCTCGATCCGGACCGGCTCCGTGCGCACATCGACGCGGTCCACGAGGCCGACGGGCGAGTGAAGGGCATCTCGATCCTCGCCGGCAGCGAGGTCGACATCAAACCCGACGGCTCTCTGGACTACGACGACGACCTGCTCGCGGCACTCGACATCGTGGTCGCCTCTCCTCACTCCTCTCTTGCCCAGGATCCCAAAGCCGCCACGAAGCGGCTCGTCAGTGCGATCGAGCACCCCCTGGTGCACATCCTCGGGCACCCGACCGGGCGATTGCTGCCCAAGCGCGCCGGTTTGAGCCCCGACATGAGCAAGCTGTTCGAAGCCGCGGCCGGGTCGGACACCGCGCTCGAGATCAACGCCCACTGGAAGCGCCTGGACCTCCGGGACGCCCACGTGCGCGGCGCGCTCGAGGCGGAGTGCCTCATCGCCATCGACTGCGACGTGCACTCGGAGGGGCACTTCGACAACCTCCGCTACGGGATCCTCACCGGGCGCAGGGGCGGGCTCACTCCGGCGTCGTGCATCAACACGTGGGGCAAGGCCAAGCTCCACAAGTGGCTGAAATCGAAGCGCTGATTCCCCGGAGCTACACTCTCCCGCCATGGCGCTGAAACCGATCCAGCACGACGACGGCGCAGACGGGTTCGAGATCACCGAGCCGTTGTGCGCCGTCTTCCGGCGTCACCTCAAAGACCTGGGACAGAAGTACACGCCCGAGCGCGCACAGGTGCTCGACACGCTGATCCAGCTCGACGACATCTTCGAGGCCGAGGACCTGCAGAAGGCCCTCGCCGAGCAGGGCCGGCGCGTATCGAAGGCCACGATCTATCGCACGCTCAAGCTGCTGCTGGAATCGGGGATCATCCAGAAGGTGCTCTACGACTCGGACCAGGCCCACTACCAGCTCGCCTACGGCCGGCGCCCGCGAGACCTGGTGATCCGTCTGGACACCAAGGAAGCAATCCCGATCGAGGTACCCGAACTGGAGGCGCTGCGCGAGCGCCTGTGCGAGGAACTCGGCCTGCGCTGCGCGGGACACCGGCTGCAGATCTACGCGACCGAATGACCAGGCCTAGTCCACAGTCTCGAGATCGCTGTCCTTGATCTCGCGGCTGATCCGGTACTTGCCCCCGAACCAGTTCGACAGATCAACCATCCTGCAGCGCTCGGAGCAGAACGGGAACGTCGGGGCCGACTCCCGCACCGGCGATTCGCACGCGCGGCAGGGGTGGGCCGCGTCGGACTCGGTCTCGTGGTTGGAGGCGCCGTCGTTCATCCGCTGCAGTCTAGACGCGCGTGGTGTCCGCGGGGTCCAGCTCGATCTGACGAGGCGCGTCGATCTCGATCGTGCGCTGGGTTTCGCCGGCGTGCTCGAGCGACACCGTGAACGCTCCGGGCGGGATCCCGCCCTCGATGCGCTGGGGCCACTCGATGGCGACAATGTTGGTGCCGTCGAAGATCCGGTCCCACCCGAGGTCGGCGAGTTCGTCGAGATCTCCCAAGCGGTAGGCGTCGATGTGGACGAGGTCGGGCCCGCCATCCCGCTCGTAGACGTGCACGATGACGAACGTCGGGCTGGTGACCCGCGACGGATCGATCCCCAGCCCCTGGGCGATTCCCTTGACAAACTGCGTCTTGCCGGCGCCGAGTTCGCCCCGCAGGCAGACGGTGTCGCCGGCGCGCAGATTCGCGCTCAGGCGCGCCCCGAGGGCAACGCTCTGCTCGGGTGATGTCGTGGTCTGCGTGCTCATCCTCGGTGCTCCCAGCCCATGTCCGAGGCGTCGATCGTCTCACCCCCGGCGGTCCGGATCGCGCAGCCCTGCCCGGACATGACCTCTCCGATGCGCGTGATCGGTACCCGCGTGGGCGTGCACAGGGTAGGAACCTCCACGCCGGCGCGGACCGTAAAGCACAGCTCGTAGTCCTCCCCGTCGCCGGCCCCGCGGCGCCAATCTGTGACTCCTTCGTGCAGCGGGATCGACCCCGAATCAATCTCCATGCGCAGGCCGGACGCCCGGGCGATGCGGGACGCATCGAGACCCAGGCCGTCGGAGACGTCGATCATCGCGCCCAGATCGTCGCCGAGCATCTCGCACAGCCATTGGCCTTCCACGAGACGGGGATCGAACGACAGGTGGTGCCCTGATTCGAACGAAGCGCCGAACGCGCCGGTCACACAGACGCTGTCACCCTGCCGGGCCTGCGATCTGAGGACCGGGGCGCGGGGCTCCCGCGGTGCGCCCATCGTGGTGACTGTCAGAACGAGCGGGCCCTCGGAGGTCGCGATGTCGCCCCCGACCAGGGGGCACTCGAACACACTCGCCCAGTGGGCCATCCGATCGAAGAGCTCATCGGCGTCATCGAACCCGGAGGGCAGGCAGCCGGTGGCCAGGGCGGCGAACGGCCGGGCGCCCATCGCGCCGATGTCGCTGACGCTCCGGGCGATGGCCTTGCGCGCGATCAGGTCGACCGGAGTGGTGTCCGGATCGAAGTGACGCCCGGCGACCAGTTGATCGACGCCGACCACCACCGGGCCCTCGGGCGCGAGCACAGCGCAGTCGTCGCCGGGACCGAGGAGGATCGGAAGCCGGCCGTGGAGATCCCGCGACCGGGCGTAGATGTGGCGGAGCAGATCGCCTTCGTTCATCGCCCCGAGCGTTGCAGGTGAACGGCCCCGGAGCAAGGGCGGGCCCCGCAGTTTATTGTGGATGAACTTAGGAGGACCGCGCGAGAGTGCACGAGCCGGAAGACTATGGACTTGATGCCGTCGGCACACTCGGGAGCGTCGCCCCGACAGCGCCCCCTCCGGGATTCACCAAGTTCTGGAGTTCCTGGGCCGAGCGAGTGCTGGCGCACGAACCGGAATTGACCGCCGAATCCCTCGACCCGGCGCGGGCCGGAGCACCGGGCGTGACCCACGTGCTGACGTCTCTCGGAGGCGTGCGCCTGGGCTGTCGCCTCGTGCCACCGGCGGGAGGCGCCGCGCCGGAGGCGATCATCATCCGGACGCACGGCTACCCGGTAGACCCCGGCGAAGTGCTGGATGACGAACACCCGTGGAGCAACCGGCCGGTCTCGGTCCTGAAGCTGCGCATCCGCGGGTTTCCAGGCTCCATCATGGACACGGGTCAACTGGCCGCGTGCGAAACGGGCTGGGTGACCCACGGGCTCGAGTCGGGCGAGGGCTGGGTGCTGTTCGACGCGATCGCGGACCTCGTGAACGCCGCCAGAGCGGCAAGGTCGTTGGTCGGTCCGGGCGTTCCGATCTACATGCACGGCGAGTCATTCGGTGGCGGCCTCGCGATCCTCGCGGCATCGATGCTGCACGACATCGAGCCGATCGGCCGGCTCGCTCTGGCAGTGCCGACGTTCGGCTGGTGGCGCTGGCGCGTCGAGAAGCCCATGCTCTCGGGCGCGGGCTTCGAGATCGGGCAGTTCCTCAACCAGCACCGGCGCATGGAAGAGGAGATCCTCGAGACGCTCGCGATGGCCGACACTGTGGTGCACGCCCCGCGTGTGCACGTGCCGGCGGTGTGCAAGCTGGCCCAGCGGGACGACGTGGTGCCCGCCCCGACGGCTGCTGCGGTGTTCAACGCCCTGGGCTGCGATCGCGGGCGGAAGTGGCGCTTCGTGACGCCCTACGGGCACTTCGACGGGGGCGTCGCCGATCTGCGCCGCCACGCGCTGTTCGAGCGACTGATCGGGGACTTCCTCGATCCGAGCGTCGACCTCGACGGGCTGATGCGCCGCTGGGAACCGGTGTTGATGGATGGCCAGCGCCCGCCGGAGGACTGACGGCGTCGGGCCTTACGTTGCGAGCGCGAGATTGTCGCGGTGGACGACCTCGGCGTGGGCGCGCCTTCCCAGCAACGTCTCAAAATCACCGGATTCTCTACCCTGCACCACCCGCAGCTCATCGGAGCTGACGTTCACGAGCCCGCGCCCGATCTCGGCACCCTCCGGATCGAGCAGCGCGACGACATCTCCGACTGCGAACGACCCGTCGAAACCGATGACCCCCTTGGCGAGCAGCGATGCGTTCCGCTCGGTGAGGGCGCGCACGGCGCCCTCGTCGAGGCGCACGGAACCCGCCGGGGTTGCCGCGTGGGCAATCCATCGACGGCGCGCAGACGGCGCGCCCGTCGCTGGCGAAACGAGCGTCCCGACCGGCTCGCCTTCGAGAATGCGCACTAGAGCGTCGCCAGGGCGCCCGGGACCGATGACGCACGCGATGCCGGCGCGGGTCGAGAGCGAGGCGGCCTCAAGTTTGGTGCGCATTCCGCCTCGCCCCTGGGAGGACCCATCGGGGCGAACGTGCTCAGCGAGCGCGTTCGTGTCAATGGCCGATTCGATCACCGCTCCGTCGGCACCCTGCACGCCGGGCGCGTTGGTCAGGATGACAAGCGTGTCCGCTCCGGACGCGAACGCCACGTGAGCCGCGAGGACGTCGTTGTCGCCGAGCGAGATCTCCTCGGTGGCGACGGTGTCGTTCTCGTTCACGATCGGGACGGCGCCGAGCGTCTCGAGGCTCGCCAGGCAGTTTCTGAAGTTCACGAAGCGCTCGCGGCTGTCGAAGTCCGACCGGCTCACGAGGAGTTGGGCGGCGTGCAAGCCGCGGCTCTCCAGGGCGGCGCTCCACAGTCGCATCAGCGTGGGCTGCCCCGCGGCGGCGGCGGCCTGCAGGTCCGACACGTCGACCGGTCGAGCCTTGAGCCTGAGGACGCCCACTCCGGCCCCGACCGCCCCGCTGCTCACGACGATCACGCTCCGTCCATCTGCGCGCAGACGCTCGATCGACGCGGCATAGGCATCGAGCAACTCGCGGTCGATCCGGCTGGCTCCGCCGGTCAGGACGGCGGTTCCGAGCTTGATGACGATCCGGCGGGAGGCCGCGACGCTCTGGCGTGCACTGGTCATCGCGGGTCGCTCTCGCGGATGATCGAGCGGAGGAGTTCGGCGTGGCGGGCCGCGGCGCCCTGGTTCGCCTCGACGCAGCGCCGAGCGGAGTCGGCAAGCTGCCGGCGCCGCGCGGGATCGCTGACCAGTTCCTGCACCAGCGCCGAGAGCCCGGCGCGATCGGTTTGCAGGATCGCGCCCGAGCGGCGCATGGTGTCGACGACCGTCGCGAAGTCGCTCACGGCGGGGCCGATGATCACCGGTTTGGAGAGCGCCGCCGCCTCCATCGGGTCCGATCCGTGCAGGTCGCCGAACGAGCGTCCGATGATCACGATGTCGGCCAGGGAATAGGCCATGCGGAGCTCGCCGATGGTGTCGAGCAGGTAACGGTCCGTGGCGCTGGGGGCGCCCGGGGTCCCGTCCGGGCGGTCCGTGCGCCGCACGCACCCGGGGAGAACCGATGCCGAATCGTCGAACCACTCCGGGCGACGCGGGGCGCACAGCAACTGGACTCCATCGGGCGCGGCATCGCGGAACAACTCATGCTCGTCCGGTGCCGAGCTGCCGGCGACGATCAGCGGGCGAGAGCGGTCGATGCCGAGAGCACCGGCGAGAGCCTCGGCGCCCTCGATGGCGTCCGTCACCTGCGCGGAGTCCCACTTCATCGAACCGGCCGCCATGACTCGATCCGGCGCCACACCCATCTCGCGGAACCGGGCACCGATGGCGTCGTCCTGCACCGCTGCGCAGCGGAGCTGCCGGAAGTACCGCCCCACCAGAGCGCGACCGGCGCGATAGCGCTTGAACGACCGGGCGCTGAGGCGCCCGTTGATGACGCACAGCGGGATCGACCGACGCTTGCACGCGCGAGCGAAGTTCGGCCACAGCTCGAGCTCCACCAGCGCGACCAGATCAGGCTGGGCGGCATCGAGAAACCGGCGCACGCTCCAACTCGCGTCGAGGGGATACCTGCGGACGGTCACGCCCGAGCCGGCGTAGACGTCACTCGCGCGGGCGATCCCCGTGTCGGTGCTGGCGGTGAGGAGGATCTCGAACTCGCCGGCCAACTCCTCGATGAGCGGGCGGGTGAGGTTGACCTCGCCGACACTGACGGCGTGGATCATCAGGCGCGGTCGTTCGGCTCGCTTGGTCGGCAACGGCTCGATGCGCCCGAAACGCTCAGGCCACCCGCCCCTGGCCTTGCGCATCCACCACGGAGCGGTGAGCGTTGCCACGAGCGCATACACGAAATTGAGGGCCAGGCTCATACAGGACGATCGGAGGGTGACCGGATGCCAATGGGCGCGCCCGGTCTCGAACCGGGAACCTCTCGCGTGTAAGGCGAGCGCTCTAGCCATTGAGCTACGCGCCCGAACAGATCGGGGAGAAGTCTAGCCGAGGGCTGGCATCGGGTAGTCTCCCCGGCTCGGGGTGCATGAGGAGGCCGAAGGGTGCCGGAACGAGTTGCGCTGGAAACCACGGTGTTCGTGCACGGACTCCCGCGCGACGACGCCGCGGAGCGGGCGGCGGAGATCGCCGACGACGTGCGCGGAGCCGGGGGAGATCCGACGCTCGTCGGCGTCATCCGGGGTCGGCCCGTCGTCGGCATGAGCCCCGCCGAACTCGAGGAGCTTCTGCAGAGCGCCGACGTCCGCAAGCTCAACTCCTCCAATCTCGGGCTGGCGATGTCTCGTGCCTGGGACGGGGCGACGACCGTGAGCGCGACGATTGAATTGGCGGCGTCGCGCGGGATCCGGCTTTTCGCAACCGGCGGGATCGGCGGGGTGCACCGGGACCTGGGCGCCCGCCTGGACATCAGCGCCGACCTGGCGGCTCTCTCGAGGTTCCCGATGGCGGTGGTGACGAGCGGGGCCAAGTCGATCCTGGATGTGCCGTCCACCCGCGAGATCCTCGAGTCGCTCGGTGTCCCGGTGGTCGGGTTCGGCACCGACGAGTTTCCGGCGTTCTACCTCCGGGGAGTCCCCGAGGGATCGGTCGGGATCGACGCGCGCTTCGATGATGCGTCCGATCTCGCAGCGTTCATCCGCAGCGAACTGACCCGGACCGGCCGGGGGGTGGTCGTGTGCAATCCGATTCCGGAGGGTGACGCGCTGGATCCGTCCCAGCTTGCCCGGTGGCTGGAACAGAGCGAGGAAGAATCGAACGCGTCGGGCGCGGCGCGCACACCGGAAGTGCTCGGGCGCGTGCACGAGATCTCGGGCGGTGCGACGGTGCGCGCGAACATCGCGCTGCTCCGCAGCAATGCGCGGCTCGCCGGGCGCATCGCCGCAGCGCTCTAGACGCAGCGCGCACCTGAACCCGGCGGGGTCAGGCGAAGGGTCGCTACTTTCGACGCACAGTTCAGCGGCGGCGTCTGCGAGACGCCCCGAACGCGAGGCCGAGCGCGAGCAGCGCACCGGCACCGGGGGTCGGCACCGAGGCGTAGCCGTCGAGTGAGGCGCCCGTCGACCCGCCCCCAAAGGAACCGGTCGGCCGGATCCTCATCTCCTCGGGGGGAGCCGAGAAGATCGTCGGATCGAGCGTTGGCTCCCCGAAGAGAAGATCCAGCGGGTTCGAATCGCCCTGGCCCAGGCCAAGGCTGGTAAGCGTCGGGCGGTCGAACGTGTCGATGCCGCTGGTGAACGGTGCAGTGGTCGGGCCGCTGCCGTACCATTTCTCTCCGCCCTGGCCGGGATCGTGCGTGGTGTTGATCTCAGGGATGTCGACGTGGCCCACGGGGTCGCCGGCCAGCGCGACATTCACAGCGAATGCCGGTGCGATGACGAGGGCCGCCGCGGAGCGCAGCGTGCGTCGGGAGCAGAGCAGCTTGTTGGTGTGTCGAATGCTCTTCATTGCTCAGTCTCCTTCCGCGGCACGAACAACACGTGCGGTTTCGAGGATCTGCCATCCGGTCTCGCGGAATGAAGGGAACCGGCCCATCGTCAGGCCGATCATGCTGCGCTCGTCGTCGTCGATCGTGAAGTCTAGGTCGAGACCCGTGCGATCGACGAGTACCTGGTGAAGGCTGAATTGGATCGAGTAGACACGCTCGCGCATCGCCCAGTTGTCGGAGCGATCTGCGATCTGGAGGGCCCGATCAAGAAGCTCCCGCAGCGGTCGCTGGAGTTCCCGGCCCGACAGGTGGCGCAGAGCGATGTTGCTCCCGAAGATGCACCACCATCCGAGGCTCTCGACCCAGTCTCCGGTCGCCTGCCCGTTGAGGTGGTCGTTCTGCCGGAGCACGTCGAGCATGTTCTCGACGGCGTCGCCCGGATCGCGCCGGCCCTGCTCAACGTCGACCTCCAGGAGTCCGCCGCGGCAGGTATTCGCGAAGCCCAGAAGGCGGTCGTCTTCGAGTTGCTCGGCGAGCTGCTCGTGCATCTCCGCCGAGCGCGTGAGATCCTCACGTGCGGCAGCCGCGTGGTCGGCGAGCCGCTCGGGCTCCATCGACATCATCCGTCTGCGGGTGTGCCCCCGGACGTAGTGGACGTACGCGACACGCTTCCAATCGAAGTCCTTCTCCGGCGGGTTCGCTTCGTACCAGTCGGCGAGGACCTGCGCGGTGCCGAGTGCCGGTGTGAGGTCCCAGAGCGTGTACTGCGCGTTGGCGAGCGTGGCCTGGAGCACCAGGCGGAGTCGCACCGAAACGCCCCGCAAGCGAAGGCCGCGCTGCACAGCGTCGAGGACCTTCGTGTAGCGACCGAGCCCGTCCCAACCGGCGGCCTCGCGGATGCACGCGTGAGCCCTGTGATCGGCGGTCGTCGCGCTCTCGAACATCGCCTGTGCGAGGGACACGACCTTCGCGTGATCACCGGAGCGATTGGCCGCGAGGATCTGCTCGTTGAATTCGTCGAACGAGTCCGCTCCGGCCGGCGTGTCGCCCGGCGAGCCGGCGGACTCGGTGCCGCGCCAGATGGCGTCGACCACCTCGCCGACGGGCCACTCCAAGACGTCCGCCAAGCGGACGACGTAATCAAGCTTCGGGTTCGCGCTGTCGGGCAGGAGCTTCGTCGGGTCTCTTCCCAGAGACCTTGCGAGGCGGGCCCTGCTCCACCCTCGTGAGACCCTGGCGAGTTCCAGCAGGGTCTGAAGGCGTTTGCGCCGGAGCAAGCGGTCTTCCATCCGAACCTCCCCGTTCGATCCTTCGCGTCGGGCGATTAAGCGTCGGGGCTGCGAAATGGCAGCATCACAAGTATCACCGACGATAGCCTGCATCACAACTCCTGGTCCGCGAGAGAGTCGAACGCGCCGGACCCCGATTTCGGTGCCCGGCGGCCCTCCAAGCTCCGATTCGCAGCCCGCCAGGACGGGTTCCGGGTTCCCTGAATGCTCAAGCCGGAGATCGATCCCAAATACGGTGGAGCCTGACCAAGGTGCTCCGGATCCGCCTCGACACGGGCTAAAACGCCGGGGGCGGCGTTTTCGCTCGTTGGGTCGAACGATGCGGGGCCGGTGGTAGGTTGAACAACAAGAGGACCCGCCTCCGACGAGAGGCACGCCGCACGGGTCGCTGGCCGCCGGAGGGCCGGCCCGCCGGAAAGTCGCCCAACGCGATTCTTGACTGAGTCACACCCCGCCCGACTCGGAGGGGACGCGGGTCCTCTTGCCGCTCAGGCCGCCGGGACGCAGACGTCGACGCTGGACTCGCGGAGTGCGGCGAGGATCCGCTCGTGGCGCCGGGTGATCCCGTCCGGCGTCATATGGAGCAGCAGCCCGATTTCCGCGGGCGTCAGGCCTTCGGCATGCCAGAGCAGGAGGAGCAGGCGGTCTTCGTGATCGAGGTTTCGAACAATCGCGGAACGGATCAGGCGAGACGCACCGGTGGGTGCAGGGCCGGTCTCATCCGTGACTTCGATAGAGGGCGTGCGCGACGCGCCCGCGGGCAAGTTCATCCGGTCGCTCCATGACCGAGGCTCGGGCGGACGCCGATCCATGGCGCTCCGCGCTCCTGAAGAGGTATCGACCGGTCACCTCCGCCACCGGCCACATTTCTCGCCCCCCTCAGGCGAGGTGCACCACCACACCGCGCCGGTGGGGTCTCGAGCGGTGCTCCCAGACATACACGCCTTGCCAGGTGCCGAGCGCAAGAGCGGAATCGATGATGGGGATCGAGATCGAGGTTTGCGTGATCGCGCTGCGCACGTGGGCGGGCATGTCGTCGGGCCCCTCCGAAACGTGGGTGTACAGGGGATCGCCCTCCGGGACGAGCCGAGAGAAGAACGCCTCCAGATCGCGCCGGACATCCGGATCCGCGTTCTCCTGGATGAGCAAGCTGGCCGAGGTGTGCCGGATGAAGACGGTGCAGAGGCCCCGGGGAATCGCGCTTTGCCCGACAATCGCGGCGAGCGCGCCGGTGATCTCTGTGAGTCCCTTCCCTCGCGTGTCGACCGTCAGTTCGTGCACCATGGGCCCGAGAGTACAGCGAGTGATGGCCGGCGAGCGGCCTCCGGCCTAGGCTCTGGGCTCATGACACAGGCCCCACCCGTGAACGACCCGACACTCCAGGAAGTCGACATGCACCTCATCCGGCCGAACGAGCCGGGCACGGGCGTGATCGTCTCGAACGAGATCTGCACCGCCAGCCGCAAGGCTGCCGGGTATGTGCGACACATAGAGATCGATGTCTCAGGGACGCCGCTGGAGGGCAAGTGCCGGCCGGGGCAGTCGATCGGGATCGTGCCGCCGGGTGTTGATGAAAAGGGCCGGCCCCACAAGGTCCGCCTGTACTCGCTCGCTTCGCCTTCGGGCGGGTCCGACGGGTCGGGGAAGATCTACGCCGTCACGGTGAAACGAACGATCGACGAGCACTGGGAGACCAACAAGCTCTTCCTGGGTGTGGCGTCGAATCATCTGTGCGATTGCCAGTCCGGTGACGAGGTGCTGGTGACCGGGCCCGCGGGCAAGCGGTTCGTGCTGCCTGCTGATCCGGGCGCGCACGACTACGTGTTCTTCGCCACCGGAACAGGCATCGCCCCGTATCGCGGGATGGTCGAGGAGATCCTCGCCACCGAGTCGCAGAGCAGGATCGCGCTCGTCATGGGCGCGCCCTACGGCACCGACCTGCTCTACCACGACTACTTCACCGAGGCCCAGGAGCGCGACAAGCGCTTCACCTACTTGACGGCCATCAGCAGGGAGGAGCGCGACGGGCACGGCCGGATGTACGTGCAGGACGCCCTGCACGCGCATCGCGAGACCCTCGGCCCGATGCTGCAGAATGAGCGCACGCTCCTGTACATCTGCGGCATAGCGGGCATGGAACTCGGGATCTTTCAGAAGCTCGCGACGCAGTTGAGCCACAGCGCCCTGAGCCAGTACCTCGACGTCGAAGAAGAGGCCATGGCGTCGATCGAGTCCTGGGACCGGCGGATGATCCATCGCCAGGTGAAGCCGACGAAGCGGGTGATGCTCGAGGTCTACGCGTAAGCCAATCGCGCGTTCCACGGGGTCGCCGGGCCAGAAATCTGCGAATTCCGGCCGGCGCCCGCTCAGGCTCCACCGAGTTGGACCGATATCCCCTGAGAGCGGGCCGGGACAGGCCCGCGGTCCCCTCGGGAGATCGCCCATGGCACGCGTGCTCTACATCGACGATTCGCACCTCGGACGCACCGTCGCGCGCCTCTCGCTCGTGCGGGCCGGCCACGAGGTGATCGAGGCCCCGGACGGCAAGGCCGGGATCGAAGCCGCCGAGACTCACGATCCCGACTGCGTGGTGTGCGCTCTCGATCTGCCTGTCAAGAGCGGGCTGGAGGTCATCGCGCGCATCGGCGACGGACGATCGGCGCCGCCCGTGATCATGATCGTCTCGTGTGCGCGCGAATCGACCGTCGCCAAATGCCGCAAGGCCGGCGCCCACTCGTTGCTGGACCGCGCCGAGATCGATCGCTCTCTCGCGTCCCGCGTGGACGACGCGATGGGTCGCGCCTCTCGGGCCGCCGCCTGATCGCTCAGGGGCAGACCGAACCCCACTCCGCGAGGACCTCGGTCACATCCGCAAAATCGACTTGGGCGTCGTCGTTGGCGTCGCCGTTGCTGCGCGTCGCGCCTTGGTTGCCCCAGTTGCCCAGGATCATCGTGATGTCGCCGAAGTCGACCGCGCGATCAAAGTTCGCGTCGCCGGGGCAGGGGGCGACCGGCACGATCGCGCGCACCCGCACGTCATCGATGTTCCAGCCGCAGAACTGGTCGAAGGAGTCGGTCGGGCCCATTCCCCATCGGATCTGGACGTCGGGCTGGAGGTCGGCGAGGCCCGAGATGTCGAACACGACGCGCTCCCAGCTCCCGCCGCCAAGGTCGAAGATCGGGTTCTGCCAGATCACCTGCCAGTCCTGGTTCCCCGCGCGGACTTCGACGGTCGCGCCGTCGAACGGGCGACGCTCGACGCCCAGCCACTGCTGGAACTCGAGCTCAACCAGCTGGAAGCCCGTGAAATCGAGGGTCGGCGTGGTGATGTACTCAGGCGTCAGGAGGTTCGAGACGTAGTTGCCGGCGAGGTTGTAGCCGAACACGTTATCTCCGGTGAATCCCGAGAACGGATCGGGCTGCCCCCGCCCGCCGGGCGTCAGAAACCCGCCGCCACCGATGGGCTGGCCGAAGCCCCAGATGCCGTCGGTCTGGCTGAAGCCGGGGTTCGAATCGTCGACCATGAACGTCGCGACTTCCTCGCGCTGACCGATGATGACGGTCACAAGCCCTTCGTCGGAGTCGCCGCCCTCGGGAGCCGAGCCTCCGTCGGACGCGATGAACGAGAACCGGTCGATCCCCGACGCCAGCCCGGTGGGCGCGTACGCGAGGTCGAGTTCGCCGAGCGAGAGCTGGTGCGGGATGGTCTGGATCGGTTGTCCCTGCGCGTCCAGCAGCACGCCCAGGAGAGGGAGAGCCGTGATCGTCGCGGTCAGCGCGCCGGGGGATTCGGGGAATCCGTCGTCGAAGACCGGCAGCGAGATCGGCAGCGATGCTGCGATCGGCGTCGTAACGATCGTGCTCGCGGTCGCTGGCGGCGCCGGCGGGCACAGCGTGAACGCGGTCAGGTCGGACTCGGCGAAATCCGCGGGAACCCCGAGGCCTTCCGAGATGCCGGTCAGCCCGTCGGCAACAGCGATATCCAGGTACGTGATCCGGATCTTCCCGTTGAAGAACAACTCGTACTGGAAGGTATTGGTTGTCACGGCCGCAAACTCGGGGACGTCGAGGAACGTCACCACCACCCGATCGCTGAGCTGCACCCAGCTGACCTCTCCGTCGGTGGCGGGATCCAGATCGTCATACAGGGCGCTGATCCGGGGCACGCCGAAGTGGTCGGCCGGCGACGGGGTGCGATCGCGGTCCGACGCCAGGAAGGTGATGTGGCCGTTGGGGTTGATCCAGAAGCTTGGGTACGCCTGACCGTACAGCAGCACCTGCTTGCCATCGGCGAGCACGACTTCGAACGAGTTGATGTCGTCGCCCAGGTTCACCGGCGTGCCCAGCATCGGGTCGTGCGGCAGATCGAGGACATCGCGAGCGCACAGGATGTACCGGTCGGGCCCGGACGTGGGGAGGTACTCCAGAGACTTGAAGTCCAGATCGTTGTCGTTGTTGAGATAGAACAGCTCGGTGAAGTACTCGTTCCGATCCGACGTGGTGAAGCTGTAGCACTGGCCCGAGTTATCGTCCGTTGATGTGTTGGACGCGGGGTCGGAAGCATCGATCGTGAAGAAGTACTCCGTCGAGTCCTGGAGCCCGGTGATCTCGATCACGTGAGACGTGGTCGTCCCGACTCCGGGGTGGGTCTCGTCGGGCAGCAGACAGACGATCCCCGATTCGATCTGCACGAGAGCGGGCTCATCGGTCTCGAAGAGAACCGTGGCGGAGGTCGGCGCGACATCCGTGATGACGACGTTCGAGATGATCGGGCTCTGGCAGTCGAGCGTCGCCTGAGCGGTCAGCTGAAGTGGCATCCCGGCGCCGTCGTCCGCGTCGTCATAGGTCGCCGTGATCGTGTCGCCGTCGGCCACCAGCAACTCGCCTCCAGAAGGAGCCTGAGAAAGTGCGACAGACCCGACGAACACCCCATCATCCGGCGCGGTCTCGAGTAGGAGCACGGGCACGCCGGTCGGATCGGAATCCGAGTCGACGTTCACGAACACGATGTCCACTTGATTCGGATCGGTGTTGAGCCCACAGTCGATGACGGTGAGCGCTGCGCTCGTTTCACACGGGTAGAGTGATCGATCGAGCGAGACGATCCCTCTGTCCGAGCAGCCTTCGAGAGGCTCAGACGAGGCAATCGAGAACACCTGGCTCACGGTTGGCACCGAGGTGCCGATCACCGAGATCAGCCACGCGCCCGGTTCGGGGTTGTCGACGACCACCTGCTCGATGTTGTCGACTTTGTTGAGCTTGTCGCGCGCGGCCGGCGCGGACGGATCGGCGGTGCCCCCGAGCGTCCATGCAAAGTGCGTCGTGCCGCTCGGCGAGACGAGAAAGACATCGAGATCGTTCACGAGCGCTGTCGTGACGTTGGGCGTGCCGGGGAAGTCATCCCAGGCGACGGTGACCTTGAGCTCGGGCGCGCCCGCGCCGACGAGCGAGATCGCCGAGAACACTTCACCCTGGCTGACCGTCTCTTCGGCCCATGCTCCCGAGCGCAGCAGGTCGACGGCCGCGTCGGCCTGGGCGGCGCCGAATCCGGTCTGGTAGTCGGGGCCAGGAGTCACCAGGTCGCGAGCCGAGTGGGCCAGGAGGATCTTGAGCGTGGAGTTGCGCATCTCCGGGAGCATCGGGAACTGGGCCCGGTAGTCCTGGCTCAGGAGGGCCCCGATCCCGGTGACCGCCGGGGCCGACATCGACGTTCCGCACCGGATGTCGTAGAGCGCTCCGGTCTGCGCCGTGTACGACGCCGAGGTGACGCCGAAGTCACCGTTGGACTGGCATCCGCCGAGAACGATGTCCGGCTTCAGACGCCCGTCGTCGGCGGGCCCCCAGCTCGTGAACGAGGTCACGCTGTCATCATTCGAATTCAGGGCGCCCACGGTGATGTGATTCTTGGCGTTGGCGGGCGGCGCGGTCGTGCGGTACGTCGCGCCGCACTGGGCGAAGCCCTGGCGCTCGTTGCCCGCCGAGAAGATCGTGCGGAACGGCGCGCCGAGGCTGCCCCGCACGATCGCGTCGATCAGAGCCGAGGTCGCGCCGTAGTCGCCCTCCCACGAGCACGGGAACCCGTTGGGTGCCACGTTGGAACCGATCGAGTTGTTGGCGATGTCGGCGCCGAACATCGTGATCGCATCGAGGTAGTCCGCCTCCAGGTCACCCGGATCGGAGTACAGGAACCCGGGGATGAAGCCGTTGGCGGGCACGAATCCGTAGCTGATGATGTCCGCGCCCGGGGCCATCCCGGCGTGGACACCCGTGCTCGCCGCGCCGGATCCCCCAACCGTCCCTGCCACGTGGGTCGAGTGCCCCGAGATCGTTGATTCTGCGGGGTTGGTGAAGATCCGGCCCGCGAAGTCCGGGTGAAGCGAGTCGGCGAGCCCGCTGTCGAACACGAGCACGTCCACGCCCGTGCCGTCGAGGCCGTACGGAGACGCCTGGACTGTGTCGACACCGTAATTGGCGCGGATGTCGGCGTTGAGTTCGGTGAGCGCGGGCAAGGGCGGCTCGATGAATTGGACTTCGTCCTGAGACGCGAGCGCTTCGAGACGGGAGGCGCTGATCGATGCGACCATGGCGTTGATCGACGTGATAGAACTCATGCTCGTCGCGCCCGCTCGCCCGAGCGCTTCGAGCGCACCATCGGCGAGCGAGACATCCGGGTGGAAGAAGACCACGACAGCGACCGTCGCCTGTTCCGGCTGCACGCCGGCGCCCGGAGCGATCGACCCGTCGTGCTTGAGCTCGTCCGCTCCCTCGACGACGGTCCAGGGTCGCACGATCCCCAGGTCGATATCCGGGTGCATCTTCCAGCGTGGATCGATGTCGATCGCGCCGCGCAGCGCCACGCCATCGAGCGCGAGCGAATCGAAGCCGGTCGGGTCGACAGAGGCGAAGAACGAGTTGTCACCAACGAACGAGAGGAGCTCGACGCCCGCCCGCGTCAGGGCCTGGCGCTCGCCGAGCGTGGGCGCGGAGTCAAAGGAAACCACGAGGCGACGCGGACCATCAGCCTCGGCGGCTCGGTCCGCGAATCGGGCGAGCGTCTCGATCGCGCCGGCGCGGTCGCCTGCCTCGCCGAGAGGGACCTCGAGCGCGCCGGATCGCCACTGGATCTGGCCGGAGGCGTGGGCGCACGGGAGCGCGATCGCGCACGCCCCGATCAGCGACCTGAGGATCTTCGAACGTACCGGTATGCGTCGCGGCTCCAAGCGGGTCTCCCTCCTCGTCGATCACCGACCGCCACAGAGGAGTGTTCCCCGCCTGCGGCCGGGGTCAAGCTCCCAAGGGGCGGTACGGGGGAGACGAGGGGGCGGATCCGGCTCCGGCTGCCGAACGGGCCCGCTCAGTTGATGCTGAGCAGGTCAACCTCGAACACCAGGTAGGACCCCGGCGGGATAAGGGGGGGCGAGCCGCGGTCGCCGTAGCCCAGATCCGGCGGGATGATCAGGTACCGCTTGCCCCCGGGCTTCATACCGGAGACGCCCTCGGTCCAGCCCTTGATCACTCCCTGGAGCGAGAAGGTGGCGGGACTGCTGCGCCGGTGGGAGCTGTCGAACATCGTCCCGTTGGGGAGCCAGCCCGAGTAGTGCACGGTAACGGTGTCTGTCTGCTGAGCCTCGGAGCCGTCACCGGCTTCGGCGTCGATGATCACGAGGCCGGAATCGGTCTCGCGGGCGTCGGACGTGGCCACACCCTTGGTCTCGAGCAGCTTCATCGCGGCGCCCTTGGCGTCGGTCTGGGCCATCTCGAGCATCTCTTCGCGCTTGGTCTCGGCGGCCACGAGGTCGGAGATCTCCGAGGCGTCGATCCTCTCAACGCTCTGGATGATCTGTTCCTCGACGGGAACGTTCTGGTAGTTGTTGCCGTCGGTTCCGACCTGGTTGGTCACCGGCTGGCGACGGATGCCGTCCACGGCGTCCATGGAGCCAAGGACCTTGCCGAACACGCAGTAGCCGGTGCCGTCGCGCTGTGGAGCGCTCAGACGCTGGTTGTCGACGACGTTGATGAAGAACTGGCTGGTCGCGGAGTCGGGGATGTTGGTGCGCGCCATCGCGATCGTGCCGCGCAGGTTGATCAGGCCGTTGTCCCACTCGTTCTTGATCGGGGCACGGGTTTCCTTCTTCGTGAGCCCGGGCTCGAAGCCGCCGCCCTGGATCATGAACGTGCTGATCACGCGATGGAAGATGGTGCCGTCGTAGAACCCGTCATCGACGTACTGGAGGAAGTTGTCGACGGTGATCGGGGCCTTGTCGCGATCGAGCTGCAGGATGATGTCGCCCTGCGTTGTGGTCATCTTCACGTACACCTTGGACGCTCCGGAATCATCCTGCGCAGCGCTGAGGCCGGCGCAGAGCCCGAGGCACGCGAGGACGACAATGGCGGTGAGGATTCTGGTCGTGGACACGTGGTTTCCTCTCGGATGCTGGGGAATAGGTCGAGGTCTGGATTCACGAGGGGGCGACCGATGGAGCCGCCCGCGGCCCGCGCCGGGGCCACCCGGGTGTACCGGGACCCGCCATCCTAGCGGCAATCCGCGCGAGGATCGAAAGGTCGGATCCGCCGGCGGAAGGCCCGAAGTGGCGACGGTTTCGGACCGATAGCGCACAAGAGGCGGGCCCGGGCTTCCCGGCGCGTCCGGATCGATTATCGCGTGGAGAGGCGGATGCTCGTTCTACCCATCGAGAATCTCAGGAGCGGCATGACGCTGGCCAAGCCGGTCCTGCACCCGGACCGGTCCGACCTGCTGCTCCTGGGCCAGGGCTACGAGCTCGATGCCAAGACGATCAGCCTGCTCCACACCAACCGGATCACGCACGTCTGGATCTCCTTCCCGGGGCTCGAGGAGCTCGACGGCAAGGTCAGCGTGGACATCGCGCGCGGGCACATGGAGCTCTACCACGTGCTGAACCGCTCGATCGACAAGCTCGAGCAGCGCGTCGCGGTCAAGATGAACGTGCAGAAGTACAAGAAGGCCGTGCACCACATGCTCGCCGAGATCGTCGAGCACTCGGGGCACGACGCCATCACCGGCCAGCTGCGCCTCTGCGGCCCGCGCCTGGCCGGGCACCAGGCCAACTGCAGCTACCTCAGCCTCCTGATCGGGGCCCACCTCGCCGGATACCTTCGCAAGCAGCGCCGCAGCCTCCCGTCGGACGTCGCCGACAACACCACCCAGCTCGGCCTCGGCGCCCTGCTGCACGACGTGGGCAAGGCGAACATGCCCGACGAGCTGCGAGACATCCGCGTGTTCGACGACGAGGGGATGTGGGAGGAGTACCGCTACCACACCGTCAGCGGCTACGAGGAGGTCCGCGACCACGTGTCGCCCATCGCGGCGCACGTCGTGCTCCACCACCACCAGCGCTACGACGGCAGCGGGTTCCCGGCCATGGCCCGCATGCAGGGCGCAGAGCCCCGCACACTCGCGGGCGACAAGATCCATGTCTTCAGCCGCATCGTCGCGGTGGTCGACGCGTTCGATCACCTGCTGTGCCCCAAGGGCGAGCCCGCGCCGACGATCGCGGCGATCAGCGAACTGTGCAGCTCCAGGTTCAAGGGATGGTTCGACCCGGTCGTCGTGGAGGCGCTGCTCCGGCTCGTCCCGCCGTTCATGATCGGCCAGGTGGTCCGCCTGAGCGACGGCACCGAGGGCGTCATCACCGAGAACCACCCCGACTCGCCGGCGCGACCGACGGTCAAGGTGCTCACGGGCCCGATCTCCGAGTCGGACACGAAGGTCCTCGCGCGCCCGATCGATCTGCGCATGGCGCGAACCCTCCACGTGACGATGGTGGACGGGGTCGACGTGAGCGCCCACACGCTCCGTCAGGGCGGCTACGGCCCCGCTTCCGCCGGCGCCGCCTGAGCGCCGTCACCGGCTGATTCCGGCACCGCAAGTACACTGGGCGGATGAGCAGAGCAATCCATCGGAGCGCGACCGCGATCCTCGCGACGGGTGGTGTACTGGGCGCGTGCGCATCGGATCCCGGGGTGGCGCGGATCAGCCACATCGTGCTGTTCAAGATGCACAGCGACGCGGACGCCGAGGCGATCGAGGCCGACTCGCGCGAGAAGCTCACCCGGATCCCCACGGTCGCGACCTACCACGCGGGCCGGCACATCGACATCGGGCGGACCAACATCGAGACGGACTACGACGTGTGCCTGACCGTCGGGTTCGACTCGGCGGAGGACTATCGCGAGTACCTGGAGCACCCGCTCCATGTGGAGCTCGTGAACGACTGGCGCGAACGATGGGACCGGGTACGGATCTACGACGTCGAAGATCCGACGCGCTAGGCGGCAACCTTGGACATCGTCTCTTCGATGCGCTGGCTTAGCACGTCGGGCGTGAAGGGCTTGATGACGTAGTTGTTCACGCCGGCCTTGATCGCCTCGATGACGCGTGACTTTTCTGACTCGGTCGTGACCATGATGATCGGGGAACTGCCGCCCTTGGCGCGGTACTCCTTCACGAAGGTGAGACCGTCCATGTTGGGCATGTTCCAGTCGACCAACAACAGATCGGGGGAGACCCCCCCCACCTTCGAGAGCGCATCGAGGCCGTCGACGGCCTCCTCGATCTCGGTGTGCCCCATCTGGCTGAGGATCGAGCGCTGGATGGTGCGCATGGTCTTGGAATCATCGATGAGCAGGGTCTTCATGGCCTGGCCTCCTGATCCACTAACAGCATTGAGTCATCCGGCGATCGCACCGCCGGCGGCGTCGGACACGGGTGCTCCCTGACGGATTCGTACTTGGACCCCGAACTCGCCGCAGTCGCACGTGCAGGGGAGCAGGATCCCGCCTTCGCCCGAGGGTCCACGGACGTCGTCCTGCCCACCGATCACAATCGACGGGCACGAGATCGACACCAGCTTGCCCTCGAATCGGGCCTTGGCCCCTCCGGCGATCATGCTCACGAGCTCACCGATTGCATCGGAGAGTGACTCGATGTCGTCGCCGATCTCCGCCCCGGCGATGCTCGAGCAGACGCGCCGAGCCGTTTCGATGGGGAACGAGAGCACAACCGAGCCCTCGACGTCGCCCGACATCTCGATGATGCCCGAGATGTCGTGGCCCGTGCCGCCCGGGGGGCACGGCTCCGGCGGGCTGACGTCGACGTCCGTCTGGAACATCGTGGAGAAGGTGTTCCGCGTGGATTCGATGAACGGCTCGATGTAGGACTGGTCCACCGGTTCACTCCTTTGAGAACACGCCGCTTGCGGTTCAACCCCCGTCTGGACTCCGCCGAGGAACTGCCTGGCTCCGAGATTCAGGCCGGCCACGTTGCGGGACGACGCGCCGTCCGTCCTGTCCGCGGGGAAACGGGCTCCCCCGAGGCCAGCTCCTCCAACTGGCCTCGGAGGACGTCCACCCTCTGCAGCGTCACGCCCACTCCGTCGGGCGTCGCGAAGTCTGCTTTGTTCCGAAGTTGATCCGTTGCCTCCGCGGCGGTTTCGATCAGCACAGGGGATTCGCCCGCCCCACTCTTTGATTCACAGGCGAGGTTGTCGCTCGGGCCTGCCGCGCTCGAACTACGCCTCTCTCATGGATTTCCGGTACGCGAACGCCTGGGCGTCCTCGACCGGGGTGAACGGCACACCGAGATTCTGCAGCGATTCGCTGTGCCCAATGAACAGGTACCCGTCGTCTTCGAGCTGGTCGTGGAACATCTCCGCGACCTGCGACTTCATCGCGTCGTCGAAGTGCATCAACACGTTGCGGCAGAAGACCACGTCCCAGAGCCCGCGGCGCCGGGGCGCGAGCCTGTCCTTCAGGTTGTGGAGCTCGAAGCTGACCATCTGCATGATGGACGGGTCGAGGCGGTAGGCCCCGTCTTCTTCGGTGAAGTAGCGTTTGATGACGAGGGGGTTCACCGAGCGGAAGCTGAACGCAGGGAACACGCCCTTCTGCGCCCGGTCCAGGGCCCTTTCGCTGATATCCGTTCCCAGGATCTCGATATGCCAGTCCGCGAGGCGCACGCCCAGCACGCGGTGCAGCTGCATCGCGATCGTGTACGGCTCCTCGCCGGTGGAGCAGGCCGCCGACCAGATCCGCAGGCGCTTCGTGTCGCGGCGCGCCTCCAGCAGGTCGGAGAGCGCGACCGACTCGAAGACATCGAGCTGGGGCTCGTTCCGGAAGAAGCTCGTCTCGTTGACGGTGATCCGGTTGAGCATCTCCTGAAACTCATCCATCTGGTACGGACCGATGGAGAGGAACCGGACGTACTGGCCGAAGCCGTCCAACCCGAGCTCTTCCAGTCGCCGCGAGAGGCGGCTCTCGAGCACGTGCCTCTTGCTGTCTGCCAGGCGGATGCCGCTGCGCTCATAGATGATCGCGCGGAGATCATCGAAGTGCTGCCGCTCCATCGTCAGCTTTGTGGCGGGCATCTGGGACTCCTGGTCGGGGCGTCGCGTGGAGACATCGGCGGATGATCGGACGGACTTGACGGCGGACCGGCCGGCCGGTGGCGGATCCCGCGGCCCCGGCCCGGAGCCGCGCCGGTCTTGCGCGGATCGGGGCCCGGCGCGCGGATGGGGATGCTCGAACACGGCGTGGGCTGCGTCGCGGCACCGCTGCGTCTGGGAATGACGCCGACCGGCGGCCGGGGCCGGCCGAGTTATCGCTGCAAAAGTTTTCGGATGTCCTTCATCCGGCTCCGGGAGGCGTCGATGACCACGACACGCCGGGCGTGAGCCGGGCGTACGACAGCCTCGGCACCAGCCGCTCATCCACGCGGGCACGGATCCCGTGCGCGGTCGGTGTGTGAACGTCACGGAGAACCCCCAGGGTACGGAGACCCCAATGAGCCGCATCAACACGAACGTCACGTCTCTCATCGCGCAGCGCGTGCTGGGCCAGAACAACCAGACCCTCGGCCAGTCGCTCGAACGCCTGAGCACCGGCCTCCGCGTCAACCGCGGCAAGGACGACCCCGCCGGCCTGATCGCCTCGCAGAACCTGCGTGCCGAGAAGGCCGCGCTCTCGACGGCGATCAGCAACGCCGAGCGCGCCGACCAGGTCGTGAACATCGCCGAGGGCGGCCTCGACGAGGTGAGCGGCCTGCTCACCGAGCTGCAGTCGCTCGTGACGCAGACGGCCAACGACGCCGGCCTGTCCTTCGAAGAGAAGGAAGCCAACCAGCTCCAGATCGACTCGATCATCCAGACCATCGACCGCGTCGCCGCCGCGACCAGCTTCCAGGGTCTCAAGCTCCTCAACGGC
>JANQQR010000010.1 GCA_028289195.1 Phycisphaerales bacterium
CGCGACGAGCCGAGCCGATCGCCGGCAGCAGGAGGCTGATCAGCAACGCGATGATTGCGATCACAACCAGCAGCTCGATCAGCGTGAATCCGCAACGCCTGTTCTTCATCATTCGAGTCATGAAACGACCTCCGCTTCCGGTTCGCCCGGACAGCCTCGGGCTTGATCTACGAGCGGGTCACCCGACCCGCAAAGTCTAGAGTTCTCTCACTCAGAGCGAGATGACGAGGCAGCGCGTCCGACGCCGACCCGACCCCACACGCTCGTCGGTATTGACTTGGACGTGAACCGGCGACCGGATTCACGCTGTGTGCCCCTGCGATGCATAAAGCACCCGAACGGAGCACATCAGAATGCGGCTGAGAGGAGTCGAACCTCCACGGGATTTTACTCCCACTAGGACCTGAACCTAGCGCGTCTGCCAATTCCGCCACAGCCGCAGCAGTAGAAGACGCGGGCAGGATATCGACGCCACGCCCCGAAGCAAGCCCGCCGGCCGCACTGGGCACATATCCAGCGCGAGCGCCGAGGACCCCGGGGCTCTGGAATCGCAGACCGTCGCGATACATGCGAGGCCATACGGCACCCGCGCCGGCCCGGTTGCGAAATAATCGGGAAACTTTCAGAATACCGAACAAAAACCGATCTGAAAGCCTATTCGCCGTCCTGGTCGGTCGCTTCGTCGCCCGCGGCGGTCTCGGCAGGCTTGGGGGACGCGGGCTTGGGAACCTTGATGTCCACGACGTCCTTGCGGATCTCCTGGAACAGATCCGGGTTGTCGGCGAGGAACCGCTTGACGTTCTCCCTGCCCTGGCCCAGGCGGACATCCCCGTAATTGAACCAGGCGCCCGACTTCTGCACGACCCCCGTTTCGACCCCGAGGTCGAGCAGGTCGCCCGTCGCAGAGATGCCTTCGGCGAACATGATGTCGAACTCGGCGTCGCGGAAGGGAGGCGCGAGCTTGTTCTTGACCACCCGAGCCCGCACACGATTGCCGACGTTCTGGTCTCCGTCCTTGATCGCGCTGATTCGGCGGATGTCGATGCGGACGGACGAGTAGAACTTGAGCGCCCGGCCGCCCGTGGTTGTCTCCGGCGAGCCGAACATGACGCCGATCTTCTCGCGGATCTGGTTGATGAAGATCACCGTGCAGCTCGTGCGATTGATCGCACCGGTCAGCTTCCGGAGCGCCTGGCTCATCAGCCGGGCCTGCAGGCCGACGTGGCTGTCGCCCATCTCGCCCTCGAGCTCCGCTCGCGGCACCAGCGCCGCCACGGAGTCGACGACAATGATGTCGACCGCACTCGAGCGGACGAGCAACTCGCAGATCTCGAGAGCCTGCTCACCCGAATCGGGCTGGGAAACGAGCAGGTCGTCGACGTTGACCCCGAGACGCCGCGCCCATGACGGGTCGAGCGCATGCTCGGCATCGATGAACGCCGCGACCCCGCCGTTCTTCTGGCAGTTCGCGACCGCGGTCAGCGCGAGCGTTGTCTTACCCGACGATTCGGGGCCGTAGACCTCGATGATCCGGCCGGCGGGGATGCCCCGTCCTCCGAGCGCGAGGTCAAGGGAGAGGGTGCCCGTCGAGATGCCGGGGATCGACGCGAAGGCGTTCTCGTCCAGCTTCATGATCGAGCCCTTGCCGAAGGTCTTCTCGATCTGGCCGACGGTTCGCTGGAGAGCCTCAGAGCGTGCTTTTTCCTCCACGATGGCGCTCGCTTGTCTGATGGGCTGGGTCGGTGGCTTCTTGCCTTTTCTCATATCCGCCTTTGCTGGCTTGCCGTTTCTGGATGCCGCCTTGGGGGCTGTGGTGACCATACCGATCCGCTCCTTTCGCTGCCAATGTTCGGATCCTGACAGGATACTGAGCCTCTCGGATGTTTCAATGGTGTTTGGGTATCTTTTTCCTAAAATCTAGCTCGATGCATGCTGCTCGCTCGCCTCAGGGGCGACCGATCCGCCCGCGAACCGCTCGATGGAGTCCCTGAACGCACCGGCGCGATCGACGTAGTTGGCGAACTGGTCCCAGCTCGCGCACCCGGGAGAGAGCAGGAGCACGTCCCCGTCGCGCATCGAGCCGATCGCCGCCTCGACAGCGAGCCCGATCGTTCCCGCCTCGATGCTCCGACCACCCTCTCGAGACACACCTGCGGCGATCGACGGGCCCGTGGCGCCCACCGTATACACGCCCGCACACCGGGCGCTCGGAGCGATCATGGAGCCCAGGTCCACCTCCTTGTCGTAGCCGCCCGCGATCAGGTGGACGCGATCGAGACCGACAGCCCCCGGCCCCGATTCGAACGCCCAGAGCGCCAGCGCGCACGCGCCCGGCGTCGTGCATTTGGAATCGTTGAACGCTTCGAATTCACCCGCGGACGGCAAGCGGAATCTGCCGAGGCGCTCGAGACGGTGCTCAAGCCCCGGGAATCCGGCAACGGCTTCGATCGCGCTCTCGCGCGACGCCGCATCGTCCTGTCGACCCGTCGCGGCGAGCGCCGCTTCGATGGCGAGCGATGCGTTCTCGAGGTTGTGCGCACCGGGGATCGCCAGCGGCCCCGCAATCATGCCCGCGGCGACGCTGGTCACCTGGGGCTCGTGACGCCCCCACCGGCACCAGGAAACGACAGGCTCGAGCGAGCGTGCGTGCGTGACGACGTGCGTGCACGGAGCGCCGACGATATGCGCCTTCGATTGCTCGTAGTGCTCGAGCGAGCCGTGCCAGTCGATGTGGTTTGGCTCGAATCCCGTGATAGCGCTCGTTCTCGGGGCCCACGCATCGCATGCTTGCCCGACGGCCGTGCCAGCGAGCCAGCACAGCTGCGCCGATGAGAGTTCGAGCACGATCCAGTCGGTCGCGTCGATGTCTGCCAGGTCCGGCAGCAGCGAGCCACCGATGTTCCCACCGAGGCGCACCCGCTCGCCGGGTTCGACAACGCGGCGCAGCACGTGGGCGATCATCGCCGATGTCGTCGACTTCCCGCTCGTCCCTGTCACGCCGATCGTTCGCCCGTGGTGGGGAAGCCTGTCGACGAGAAGGCGGATCTCCGTCGTGACGGGCACGCCCGCTGCGACGGCCGCTCGCAGATATCGGTTGTCCCAGGGACGCGGCACGGCCGGGCTCGCCACGACGATGTCGGCGCCGGTGAAATCGCTCGCGTTGTGCTCGCCGAGCCTGAGCTCGACAGCACCGGTATCGATGAGCGATGAGATGGCGGCGAGGGGCTCGGAAAGATCCGCTTCAGACCCGAGATCGGTGACGAGCACATCTGCGCCGTGCTCGGCGAGCCATCGCACCACACCGAGGTTCCCCCCGAACCTGCCCAGGCCCATGACTGTTGCCCGGGCGCCAGCGAGCTGATCATCCGTGATCACCATGCGGGCAGGATACCGACGCGCAGAAAAACACGCCGCCGAGCAATGCTCAACGGCGTGAGGAATTCAATAGTCGGAAAGTGTCTCTAGCGATGATCGCTCAGCGGCGACGGCGGGAAGCCACCACACCGAGGCCGAGAAGGCCGAGTCCCGCAGCGCTGGGCAGGGGGATCGACTGGGTGGGATCCATCTTCGGATCGCAGTCGTCGCCGCGGCAGTTGACCATCGAGGCGTCATCACCGAGAGCGCTGATGTCCTGGACCCGGATCCCGATCCGGAACTCACCGGACTCCAGATCATCGACGAAGTCGTCCCAGGAGCCGTTGAGTGCGTAGCCGAAGCTGACCGACTCGCCGGGGTTCACACCGTTGCTGTTGTCGTTGCCGGCGGCGACGAGCACCTGAACACCCTCGAAGCCGATTTCCTGGGAGCCGGGCAACTGCGAACGCGTGTCCACGCCTTCAACGAACTCGGTGTCGCGGCCGGTCGGGCCCATCGTCATCACACCGAGCGCGTCAGAGGGACGCTCGAAATAGATCTCGGTGAGAGAACTCGACGTGCTGCCGTAGTTCGAGAAGATGAACCGGACGCTGTTGCCGTACTGCGCAACAGTGATGGACAACTGATTTTGAGCGATCTCAGCGCCGTGCGTGCTCGAACTCTCGAAGACGCCGAAGCCGAGCGAGAACTCCGCACCAGCGAAAGCTCCCGAGGCCATCAAGCCCGAGGCGAGCGATGCTGCGATGAGGTGTTGGCGAGCCAAGTCTCTCTCCCATTCCGGGGGCCTGTCCCCCTCCCGAACCCGTGCAAACCCAGTCCACGAACCGCACACGGGCGCAAACACCGAGCGGCTAGCCAGAGAGGACGATGAATAGGTGAAATAACCTCCCTAGCTTGACGGAATGGAAGATACATGACCAATTCCGGGGGTCAAGGACTCAGGCCGGATAATTTCGGTGAAATGTGAGTCCAGGCAAGGGTTTGCGCAAGTGTTGCGCCGGCGTCGACACCGGAATGATTGCAATGCGTTAGGGTACCTCCCGTTGTCCGGTCGAACGTCCTCCCCGCAACAAGCGTCCGCTCGATCGCCTGTGAGACTCTGCCATCGCCGGAGAATGGCGCCCGGGAGCAGAGCGACGCCCGACGGAGCACCGTCGGCCTAGTCCGATAACGAGGCAGGCTGATTCCGGCACCCACCGGCTGGGAATCCGCACACTCACGCCTTGCTGTGGGGCTCCCCGAGTTTCGCCACCTGCAGTTCGAGACGCTTGATCTCGCGGAGCACCGTGTTCCGCATCGCCAGCATCCAGAACCAGATCTTGAGCATGCCGATCGCGAAGAACGCCAGGAGGAACCCCAGCCCCCAGGCGAGCGCAGATTGCGTGTCCGGCGCGTTGAAGAATCGGATGCCGAACCAGATCGCCAGACCCATCCACATGAAAATGATCACGTAGGCGAGGGCCGTGACCTGGAGCGAGGTCCCGAACATCATGTCCCGGACCTGCCCGAACAGCGTCTCGCGCCGTGTGAAGTCGTACAGCGCCTGATCGACCTCGTCTTCGAGCGCCTTGGTGATCGCGTCGTCGATGTCCTTCATCGCTCGCTCCTTTCGATGGTGCGCCGTAGCTCTGAGCGCGTGTAGTGCAGCCTCGACTTCACAGTGCCGGACGGGATGTCCAGGAGTCTGGCGATCGCTCGGACGCCGAGCCCCTGGGAGTAATGCAGGTACAGGATCGCGCGGGCGTCCTCGGGGAGGAACCGGATCGCGCGCCGGAGCGCGTCCAGATCGCTGCCGGCCGGCGGTGTCTCGACCGCCTCCTCGGTTGGCTCGACCGAACGGATCGCGGCGCGATCGCGGGCCCGGCGCCGGATCGAATCGGCGCATTTGTTGGCGACGATCCGCCGGGCCCACGGGCCGAACGCCGCGGGGTCGTCGAGACGGCGCATCCCTCGTGCGATCGCGAGCCAGGCGTCCTGGACGACGTCGGCCGACCCGTCGCTGTCGCCCAGCTTGTGCGCCGCGAATCGGCGGAGGCGCCCCTCCCATCGACGGACGAGACAGTCCATGGCCGCCCGCTCTCCGGCCTGAACCCGGAGCACGAGCAATTCGTCCTCGATCTGTTCGCGGGTCCGCGTCATCGGTCTCCGTGGTGGTCGCCGGCGGCCTCGGGCGGTTCAGTAATCGCGGCTGGAATCCGGCTCAGGGGTACCATCTTCAGCCCAGAGGAGCATCGTGGAGCCGAGAATCGGAGCGATCATGATCGAGCGAATCAGAATGCGGGTGTTGGTCCCGGCCGCGGCGCTTGCCGCGCTCGGGCTGGGAGTCGCCGGCGGGTGTGCGGGCACGCCGGACGCCGGCGGATCGGCCGCGAGCGCGTCGGCGCAATCGAGCAGGCAGCCCGACGCGCCCCGAGCCCGGCGCCAGCCGGTCGTGACCGAACTCCACGGCGACACGCGGGAGGACCCCTACGCGTGGCTCCGCAACAAGACCCAGCGTCGCACGATCGCGTACCTGGAAGCCGAGAACGCCTACGCCGAATCGGTCATGGCCGGCACTGCCGATCTGCAGCAGCGTCTGTACGACGACATGCTGTCGCGTATCCAGGAATCCGATCTGTCGGCCCCCTATCGCAAGGGCCGCTGGTGGTACTACACGCGGACAGAGGAGGGCATGCCGTACCCGGTGTACTGCCGGAAGCTCGGAACGCTCGATGCGCGCGAGCGCGTGCTGCTCGACGGCAACGCCATGGCCGAGGGCCAGGAGTACTTCCGCGTCGGGACGTTCAACGTCAGCCCCGACGGCTGGATGCTCGCCTACTCGACCGACACGACAGGCGGCGAGCAGTACACGATGCGCTTCCGCGACCTGCGGACGGGGCGGGAACTCCCCGACACCATCGCCGGGACCTACTACGGCAGCGCCTGGGCGAGCGACAACACGCACCTGTTCTACGTGACCGTCGACGACGCGATGCGCCCGTACCAGCTCTGGCGTCACGCTCTGGGCACTGATGCGTCGGAGGACGTGCTCGTCTACACAGAGGAAGATGAGCGCTTCTTTCTCAGTGTCCGGAGAGCGCGGAGCGGCGCGTTCCTGATCGTCGAGTTGGAGAGCAACGAGACCTCCGAGAGTCTGATCCTGGCTTCCGACGAGCCGCTCGGCGAGTGGAGCGTCTTCGAGCCTCGCGAGCAGAGCGTGGAGTACACGATCGATCACGCCGGGGATCGGTTCTACGCGATCACGAACGCCGGGGGGGCGACCAACTTCAAGCTCGTCAGCACCGCCGAGTACGCCACGACGAGCGAACACTGGGAAGAGATCCTTGCGCACGACCCCGAGGTGTACCTGACCGGGCTCGCCTGCTTCAGGGGCCACATGGCCATCTCGGCTCGGGAACGTGGCGTGCCGGTGATCAAGGTGCGCAGCTACGCGGACGGGTTGACCCACACCATCGCGCAGCCGGAGCCCGCCTACTCCGCCGGTTTGCGCAACAATGCGGAGTTCGACACGACCACGCTGCGGTACGCCTACAGCTCCCCCGTCACGCCGCCGACCGTGTTCGACTACGACGTGGCGACGCGCAGGAGAACCGTGGTCAAGGAAACGCCGGTCCCCAACTACGACCGCGATCTCTACAGGGTGGAGCTCATCGAGGTCGAGGCCCGCGATGGAGCGGTCGTCCCGCTGACGCTGGTCATGCGGAGGGACCTCGACCGCTCAGCGCCCGCCCCGCTGCTGCTGCGCGGCTACGGCTCGTACGGCTCGAGCTATTCGGACAGGTTCCGCTCGAGCGATCTGGTGCTCCTGGACCGCGGGTTCATCGTGGGCGTCGCGCACGTGCGCGGCGGGTCGGAGAAAGGGCGCCTGTGGTACGAACAGGGCCGGATGATGAACAAGATGAACACGTTCACCGACTTCATCGATTGCGCCGAGTCGCTCATCGAATCCGGCTACACGTCACCCGACCTGCTCGCCGCTCAGGGCGGCAGCGCCGGCGGCCTTCTCATGGGGGCCGCGGTGAACATGGCGCCGGACACGTTCGGCGCGGTGATCGCCAACGTGCCGTTCGTCGACGTAATCAACACCATGCTCGACGAGACGATCCCGCTCACGGTTATCGAATGGGAGGAATGGGGCAATCCCCATATCGAGAGCGAGTACCGCTACATCCTGCAGTACTCGCCCTACGACAACGTCGAAGCCAAGGACTATCCGCACATGCTGATCACGGCGGGCCTGAATGATCCTCGGGTGGCGTACTGGGAGCCGGCGAAATGGTGCGCCCGGCTGCGCCACCTCAAGACCGATGACAACACGCTCCTCCTGAAGACCAACATGGGCGCCGGCCACGGGGGGGCCTCGGGCCGCTACGAGCGCCTCCGGGAACGGGCTTTCGAGTACGCGTTCATCTTGGAGCACATCGGATCCGGAGAGGAGACGGGGCAATGAGCGCCGGTGGCGGGGAACTCCGGAAGCAGGACGTCGCGCCCGAGGAACTCGAGCGGGCCGTCGAGGGCGGCAACGGCATCTGGACGATCCGGGCCCCCGAGACGATCCGAGGCTGGAACGGTATCCGCTATAAGGCGGGCCTGAGCGCCAAGAACACCCCGGCGTCGAAGCTGTCGATGAACGTCGCGACCATCCCTCCGGGGGGCGTCGCCTACGCCCACATCCACGACGGCTTCGACCTGATGCTCTATATCCTTCGGGGACGCGTGCGTCACGAGTACGGCGACAGGTGCGCCAAGACCCTCGAGAACACCGCGGGCGATTTCATCTACATCGAGCCCGGCGTGCCGCACGAGGTGTTCAACATGAGCGACACCGAAGAGGTGATCGCCGTCGTCGCGCGCAGCGACGCCAGCGAGTGGGACAACATCATCCCCTACGACCGGGAGACCGGCGAGGCGGGCCGCGGCTAGCGCGTGTAGTTCGCGCCGGGGTTGGTGTTCACCGTCGCTCCGAATTCATCGACGATCACCGCGGTCGTGTTGCCCGGGACCGGCACCGAGAATCCTGGCGCCATCGTCGAATACGCGACGTTCTCGATGACGACGTGACCGGTCCCCGAGACGAGCACACCCGGGCCACCGTTCTCGATGGCCTCGCAACGGCGGATCACACCCCCGGTGGTGCAGAACAGCGCGACCCCGTTGAAGGTGTTCCCGTTCAGCACGCAGCTGCGCAGGGACAGCTCACCGCAGGCGAGCCCTCCTGACGAGTCGGCGAGCACGCCCGAACCGCCGTTGCGCGAAGCATCGACGCCATCGAGACTGCCGTCCCGCAGATCCTCGGCCAAGACCCCGACGAGCGAATTGTCGCTGAACGAGCCGCCCTCCAGGCGCACGCTGCAATCCACAGCTTGGAGCCCGTTGCCGGTGTTGCCCGTGCAATCCCACGCGAACGAGTGGATCACCCCGCTTTCGACCAGTGCGCCGCCGTCGAGGTTGTTCGTGCACTTGGACCGCCAGAGCGTGAGGTCCATACCGCTGGCGCGCATTCCTTTCTGCCCGTTGCGAGTGCAATCGGTCCACGACCAGGAGAGCACCTTGCTGGGCCCTCCGCCCGAGGCTGTCGCGGTCACACCGTCGCCGGTGTTGCCGGACAACGTTCCGCGCACCATGGTTGCCGCGACATCCGTCAGGCGCACGCCACTTCCGCCGTTGCCCACGCAATACGAATCGATGAGGCTGGAGAACTGGGCCTCGGTCGGCGTGCTGTTCCGCAGCTTGACGCCGTCGCCGCCGTTGCCGACCGCTGCGAACGTCTCGAACCCGGCGCGGATATCCACGCACTGGATACCGTCGCCCGTGTTGTTCATTGCCATCGATCGCGAACACCAGTATTTGCACTCACCCGCGTTCGACGCAAAGAACCCGTTCCCACCGTTGTCGTTGGAGGTGCAATCGATGACCGTGCAGTCGGCGTCGATCAGGTGGACACCGTCTGCCGAGTTCTGCATCGTGAGACAGTGGACAAGCTCGAAGAGCGAGCCGGGGACCGAGCTGATCAAGTCGATGCCGTTCGCGCCGTTGCCGCTCGAACCGCATCCGGTGAGCTGGTAGACGTAGGTTCCGGCGCTCGGGGGCGTGATGGCGACGACGCCCCCTCCGCCGTTGCCGCTCGTGGTGACCTCGTTCAGCTGCAGGCCGCTGAGGTTGTCCAGATGAATCCCATCGCCGGGCCACGCGGCCAACTCCACACGCCCCATCTTGACCGTGAGCGTCTCGCCAATCGCACCGCCCGACTTGTGCAAGCCGTCCAGAGCGCCGGGCACACCTCGGATGGAGAAACCCCCTCCGTCGATGCCCATGTAGTACGGCTCTCCCGGAGGGAGGCCCGCTACGTCGATGACGATCCCGTGCTTGCCCGGCTGTCCCAGGACGTCGGCGCACAGGTAGTAATTCCCGGGCGCGCTGATGACATGCACGGCGCTCGGGTCGCCCGGCAGGTCGTTGATGCACACACGCGGCTCGATCTGGTCGAGCGGCTTCATCGTCGGTGTTACGGGGCCCGGAGGCGGCGCGAGCCTGCCCGCGTGCAGCGCCCCCGCGCATGCGCAAATCGTGGCGAGACCGATCGTTACGGTTGTCTTGGCAGCCATCATGGGTCCCTCCCTTGTGAGGTGCTAGTCATAACCTAGCGCAGGATCGGCGATTTGCAAGCAACTACTGTCGCACCGGGGCTCGGTCTCTGCGGCTGAGAGAACGTAAACGGGCGCCTCCGCCAACGTCCGCGCTCGCCCGTGCAGGTGGGCGAAACCGCAAAGCACGACACTGCCCACAGCAAGCTGGGTTGATCAAGCGGAGGTCGATTGCACACTGGAGCGAATCCGCGGGATGCAATCAACGAAACCCGCATCGGAGGTTCCGCCATGCACGCTTCCGCTCTCTCCTTCGCCGCTTCGTTCCTTGCTGCAGCTGTCGCAACAGGAGACACAACCGCCGTGCTCGGCGGGCGGGTGTTCGACGGCACCGGATTCGTCCCCCGTGATCTGTTCATCCGCGATGGAGTGTTCGTGGATCGCCTCGATGCGCCGCCGGATCTGTCCATCGACGCCGAGGGAACATGGATCGTGCCCCCCTACGCCGAGTGCCACACGCACACCTTCCTGACGGGCCCGATCTCGGTCGGCAACAGCGAGGAGTTCCTGCGCTCTGGCGTGTTCTACGCGGCGAGCATGAACAACTCGGCCGGCATGGCCGAAGCCTATCAAGCTGCGCTGCCCGACGGGCCGCGCGTGGATCTCATCTGGGCTCACGGCGGGATCACCCGCACGGAGTGCCACCCGGTGCCCTTGTACCGGACGATCCACGTGCGCTGGCAGGGCGGCGATCCGGACACCTTCATGAGCGGCGCGCTCGGCAACGTGTTCCACATCGCCGACACGACCGAGCAACTCGAAGCGATCTGGCCCTATGTCCGGCGCGGCCGCCCGGACATCATCAAGACATTCCTCCTGTACTCCGAGAGCTTCGACCGGGGTGCGGACGCGGAACACAAGGGCATGGACCCGGTGGTGCTGCGCCGGCTGGTCGAGCTCGCGCACGAGGAGGGGAAGCGTGTCGCGCTGCACATCGAGACCGGGCGCGATTTCGAGAACGGGCTCGAGTGCGGGGTCGACGTGTTCGCCCACCTGCCGTACGACTTCGCGCGGACGCCCGAAGCGGACTGGGGCTCCATGAGGATCTCGCCCAACGCCGCGGCGCGCGCTGCGGAGCGCGGCGTGCCGGTCATGGCGACGCTTTCGCTGGTGACCGCTTCCAAGGACCCGACGAGCCCGCCGGACGAGCCGGCGCCTGGATTCGCGGTCGCCGCGGACAACCTGCGCGTGCTCAAGGAGGCCGGAGTCACCATCCTGGTGGGCTCCGACGCGGCATCCCCGGTCGCGGAGATGAACGCGTTGCGCGAGACGGGAGTCTTCAGCAACCTCGAACTGCTCCGGATGTGGTCGATCGATTCGCCGAAATTCATCTTCCCGGAACGCGACATCGGTTCGCTCGAGCCCGGCGCGGAGGCGAGCCTGCTGGTGCTCGAGGCAGATCCCCTCGCAGAGTTCGAGGCGGCCGGCCAGATCCGAGCCGCCATGAAGCAGGGCGAGTGGATCGAACTTCAAGCCGCCACCGATTGAAGGGAACGCGACGCTCTACAACTCCGGCGCAAAGCCGCGGCGCATCGTGTTCTCGCACACCGCGCGGGGCTCGACGAACTGGAGCAGGTAGTCGGCTCCGCCGGCCTTGGACCCGACACCCGACATACCGAATCCGCCGAACGGCTGGCGCCCGACGAGCGCCCCGGTGCAGCCCCGGTTGAGGTAGAGATTGCCAACACGGAACTCCCGGCGGGCCCGCTCGAGGTTCGCCGGCTTGCGGCTGAACATCCCGCCCGTGAGTTTGTAGGGCGAGCGATTCGCCAGTTCGAGCGCTTCGTCCATCGTGCCGACCTTCAGGATCGCGAGCACGGGGCCGAAGATCTCCTCACGCGCGATGTCGTGATCCGGCTGGACGCCGGTGAAAATGTGCGGCCCGACGAACCGCCGGCCGGTGCTCTCCTCGAGGCCCGCGGGCACCTCCAAACCCAGCGCAAGAGTGCTTTGCGCCTTGCCGCGCTCGATGTAATGGAGAATCTTCGACTGCGATTCGGCGTCGATGACGGGACCAACGTCCGTGCCGCCCGCCGTCGGATCACCGATGACGAGCGATCGTGTGGACTCGACGAGCCGCTCCACGAACCAATCGTGGTTCGCCTCGAGCACGATGCACCTGGAGCAGGCGCTGCACTTCTGGCCCTGGAACCCGAAAGCGCTGTGGCGCACGCCCAACACGGCCTCGTCGAGGTCCGCCGACTCATCGATGATGACGGCGTTCTTGCCGCCCATCTCGCAGACGACCTTCTTGACGTGCATCTGCTGCTCGGGCGTCACACCGGCCGCCTGGATGATGTCCAGGCCGACGGCCTTCGAGCCGGTGAACGCGATGATGGCGACACGCGGATCGCGCACGAGCGCGGCGCCCGTCGTCTCGCCGGGCCCGGGCAGGAACTGCAGCGCCGGCCGGGGCAGGCCCGCCTCGAAGAGGATGTCGACCATCAGCTTGGCGATCCCCGGCGTCTGCTCCGCGGGCTTGAGGCACACCGGGTTGCCGCAGACGAGCGCAGCGACGGTCATGCCGCAGCAGATGGCCAGCGGGAAGTTCCACGGCGCGATGACCGCCGCGACGCCCCGGGGCTGATAGAAGGTCTGATCGAGCTCGCCGATGAACCTGCCCAGGCGCTGGGTTTCGAACAGCGGGACGGCGCAGCGGGCGTAGTACTCACAGAAGTCGATGGCCTCGCACACATCCGCGTCCGCCTCGCGCCACGTCTTGCCCGCTTCCTTGATCATGACTCCGGCGAGCTCGTCGCGACGCTCGCGCATGATCCGCGCAGCCTCGGTGAGCACCCGCGCCCTGACCCGCGGATCGGTGTCGCGCCACTGGGGGAAGAACTCCGCGGCCGCGCCCAGAGCCCTCTCCGCGTCCTGGGGCGACTGGTCGTTGGTCACCTCCGGCACTCCCGACGCGCGCACCGCGGCGTCGAACGTGCCGCGCTCATGCGCGTGGGCGAAGTCCCGCATCGGCTCGGTCATGAACGGGCGTCCGTCCCCCACTCCATCCGGCGATGGGCTCAGCGCGTGGCGCTCCGGCGCTGTCTGCAGCCGATCGGGTTCGGCATCGCCGGCGCCGTGGGGGCTCGCCAGGAGCATCGACTCGTCGGCGTTGTCGAGGAACCCGGCCTTGAGCCAGCTCTCGTTGCTCGTGTTCTCCAGCAGGCGGCGCACGAGGTACGCCATCCCCGGGATCATCTCGCCGACGGGCACGTACTCGCGCACGCGCAGGCCCATCTGGGCGGCGGCGTCCTTGAGCTCGTCGGCCATGCCGTGGAGCATCTGGAGCTCGATGGCATTCCCGGGAAGGTCGCGACGCTCCAGCCCCTCGAGCGCGCTCGCGATCGAACGCACGTTGTGCGAGCCGAGCGCCAGCTTGACGCCTCCCTCGTCCGTTGACCTCGGCGTTGAGTCGAGGAAGCGCTGCGCCATGCGCTCGAAGCACGCGTCGGTGTCGCGTTTGTTCGACCACACCGGGCACGGCCAGCCCATCTCCTCGGCGTGGATCGTCTCGTAATCCCAGTACGCGCCCTTGACGAGGCGGACCGTGACGCGACGCCCGGTGCGCTTGGCCCACGACGCGATGCGTTCGGCATCGTCGTCGCCGCTGACGAGGTAGGCCTGCATCGCGAGGCCCGCCTCGAAATCGACGGCCTCGCAGCAGCGCTCGAACAGCTCGAGGGTCAAGTCCTTGAGCTCGAACTGCTCCATATCAAAGTTGATAAGCACGCCCTTGTCCCGGGCGAGCTCGAGGATCGGAACGATCCGCGTCATTAGGTCAGCGATGGCGCCCTCGGTATCGATCGGATCGCTCTTGGCGCTGAGCGAGGAGATCTTGATCGACACGTTCGTGCGGGGCACGACCCCGAGGTGGTCGCGCTCGAGGCGCTCAGTCTCGGGCCAGGAGGCGACAGTCTCGGGCAGGTTGCCGACGAGATCGAGGTACTTCCGCTGGTACATGTCCGCCTCGGCGTCGGACACGCACGCCTCACCGAGGAGATCGACGCTGAAGGCGATCCCGCTCTTCCACAGCTTCTCGAGCTTGGGCAGGGCGTCGGCGGCGTCGGTCCCGGCGATGAATTTGCCGGCCATCCCCTTGATCTGAGAGCTGATGGTCGAACTCATCACGCCCTTGGCGAGCCCGCCGGCGGCCAGGCCGAGGTTCATGCCGGGCGGCGGCGTCACGCCGGGCTGCGAGAGGTAGTCCGTCAGATGATCGTGGATCGCGTCCGACGTGCGCAGCATCGGGAACGCGTCGACGAACCGGAACAGCTGCACCTTGAACTCGTGGTCCTTCATGGACCAGTCCATGAGCTTGTCGGACCAGAACTTGCTCGACAGCAGCCCGCTCTTGCGCCCGCGCGCCCGCGCGAGCATGTCGGCGCCGATGGCACCGATGCGCTGCTCGTCGGCGCCGGCCAGACCGTTGGGCGCATCGGCGCGGGCGGATCGCGCCGGCGCGGGAACAGAGACGGGCTTGGACGGCGCCTGCGAGCGCCGGGAGAAGATCGCCATTCGCGGTCCTTTCGCCGGGCCTGCTGGGGTCACGGAGCCCGGGGGACCGGATTGTACGGGAGAGCAGCGACGCCGAGTCGACGGGCGATCCCCGCGACCCGATCAGCGGGCGAAGTTTGCCCACGGATCGGTGGTCAGGACCACGCTGGGCGCGCTGTTGCCCAAGACGGGAGGCGGCACCCCCCCCGAGAGATCGACGATCGGGCCGTAACGGTTCCCGGCAGCCACATCGAAATTGACAACGTTGCCGAAGGCGCTGTTGCGGATGATCAGATTGCCGGCGTTGTCGATGTCGAACCCGATGTCCGACGCGTTGCAGATGTTGCCCTCGATTCGATTGCGCAAGCCCGTCGCCCGCACACCCGCTCCGACACTCCCGCCGAGACCGTCCTGCTCGCTCACGTTGTTCAAGACGAGGCAATCATCCCCGACACGTATCCCTCCGTTGAAGTTGCGCGCGGATTGGCACCCAAGAATGGCTACCCCTACGGTGCCGATGATTGCTGTCCCGCCGTTGTTGTACGAAGCGCAGTCGGTGATCAGCCCGGCGGAGATCTCGATGCCGTTCTCATCGTTGCTGCTCGCCTGCGAATTCGAGACGGTCGCTCCGATACCCAGATCGACGCCGTTGAGCCCGTTCTGACGCGCGACGCAATGCGCAACGACCCCCGAGGTACCCCCGTCGATCCCGTGCATCCCGTTGAATTCAGAGACGCTGCCTTCAACCAAGCTGCCGTTGAGAATGCTGATGCCGTTGCGGCCATTCCTGGCTGACACGCAGTTGCGGATGACCGAGTTGCTCCGCACCTCGATGCCATCGTCCTGGTTGTCCACCGCGGTGCAACCAAACACGAGCGAGCCGGAATCGACTCGGATTCCGTCCTCCTCGTTCATTCGGGTGATACAGCCCACGATATGGGCGTTGGTCCACGCCCAGATTCCCCCGCCTTTGTTGTTCTCCACGCGGAGATTCTCGATGCGCACCGAGTCCGAGTTCACCACCAGGTCGATTCCTTCGCCGCCCCAGTCTCGGATCGTCCCGTTGTGGATGTAGATGTTCTCGACGCTCGAGTTCGCCGTGATCCCGTTGAGCGACTCACCCGCGAGCGGCGGAGGCGGGTTCAGGCCCCGGACGTCGAATCCGTTGAGGTCGATGCTGACATTCGACGCGGCAATCTCGATGCCGTTCTTGGCGTTCACACCGTTCAGGTTCTCGCTCAGGTAGTACGAGCCGGGCAGAGAGATCACGTACAGGCTGGAGGCATTGCCGGGCGTGTGTTCCTGACTGATCTCGGTCCGCGGCCCGAACCGGCCCGTTTCTGAGACCGGTCCGGACGGGGGAGCGAGGGGGCCCGCATGTGCGGCGGCACCAGCGGCCAACGGAACGAACAGAGCGAGTGCGGCTCCAAGTCGCATGGCTTGCCTCCAAGTCGAGAGCTAGAAGTCGAAGTTCGCCCACGGGTTCGAGTTGACGAAACCGGGCCCCGGGTTGATCACGATCTGGGCGTAGTCGTTGTTGGCACCGCTGATGCTGTAGTCGGCGCCGAAGCTACCGCGAGCGGAGTTCCGCACAACGAAGTTGTGATCGCCGATAACGGAGAGGCCGATTCCGTTGCCGATCATGTTGTTGGCGTCGATCCGGCTGGCCTCTCCGAGAACCTGGATGCCCGCCCTGGCGATGGCAAAGCCATTGTTCGTGCACAGGTTCCCGACGATGTAGCACCTGTCGCCGACGAGGATGCCGTCTTGGTCGTTCGATGACGCCTGGCATCCCGAGACCAGCGAGTCAGCGTCCACGACGATCCCGCTCCCGGCGTTGTTCGAGGCCAGGCAGCCCACGACGACGGAACGGGCACTGCAATCGATCCCGATTCCTGCGTTCGCAATTGCCGTGCAGTTCTCTATGAGCGCGCCGGCGCTGACCTCGATGCCGAGCCCGCCGCTGCCGGACACCGTGCACCCGTACATCCGGAACCGGAGGCCCGCGAACAACCCCTGGCTGGCGCTGTCGACGATCGCCACCCCGCGGAACGTGCAGTCCGCGCCCACTGCCGATCCCGACGCGAGTGCGCCCTCGATGGTGCAGTCGATCACCTGCGTATGTTCCTGGCATGCGAGCGATGTGCCCGTGCATTCCCGCAGGATGCACCGCTCGACGATCGATTCGGGGCCGACCAGGATCCCGCCCCCGCCCTCAATGGTTATGTCCGCGAGCCGGATCGCTTCAGCGCTCGAGAACTCGATCGCGGCGATGGGCCATTTCAGGAACGAGCCGTTCCGGATATCTAGGTTGCGCACTCCCCCGAAGCCGATCGAGATGCCGCTCTCGGCTCCGGCGACCCCCAGGATCTCGTTCCCGCCGAGATCGATGGTCACCCCGCGCGAAGCGATCTCGATCGCGCTCTTCCCGGATTCGCCGGTGATGGCCCGCGCCAGGTAGTACGAGCCACGCTGCGTGATCCGGAACTGGCTGTCGGCGTCGCCCGGGGTGTTGACCTCGTTGATCTCGATGCGCGGGCCGAAGCGCCCGGTCGAGGCGATCGGTCCCGCCGGCGGATTGAGCGACCCCGCGAACACGCCCGGGTGCACGAGCACCACGGCGGCGAACAGGCCGCACATCGATCTGAGTCTCATGGCATCCTCCCTGAGCGCGTCCGCGCTCCATGCACAAACGTACACGCGCCGGGGAGAGAAGCCAGCGAGGGGAGGGCGAATGGCCCCCAGGTATTCAGATCGGCTGGGAATCGGGAGGAATCACGCGGCCTGCGGAGCCCGCGCTGCGTCGGGGCTGGCGTCCAGCACGCTCACGCGACCGCGCCCCGCCTGCTTGCAGCGGTGCAGCTCGGCCTCGACTCGTCCGAGCACCTCGTCGACCGACGCCGTCGTGCCGCCGGGGAGCCACACGGCGCCGATGCTCGCCGAGATCGGCAGCACAGAACCCTTGTGGCTGAACCCGCTGTCGGAGACCTTGGAGCGCACACGATTCAGCACCGCGCGAGCGCGATCCGGAGAGTCGCACCCTCCCAGGACGATGGTGAACTCATCACCGCCGGTGCGCGCCGCGAGATCCGCGTCGCGGAGCCCCGAGAGCATGCGCCGGGCTGCCTCGCAGAGCACCGCGTCGCCCGCATCGTGCCCGTGCGAGTCGTTGGTGATCTTGAATCGGTCCAGGTCCAGCACCGCGACCGCGACACCTTCGCTGGATGCCGGGAGTCGCAGCAGATGCTCCGCGAGTGCGCGGCGACCGCCTTCGCGGTTCCACAGGCGAGTGAGATCGTCGATGAGGCGAGTCTGCTGCTCGTCCATCATGTTCTCGACGAGGGATGCCTGCACGGAGCACGCCGAGGCTGCGCACAATTCGCTCTCTGCGATCGCCGCCAGGTCCCGGAGGAGCTCGAGGTCCTCAGCGGCAAACTCGCGGGCGTTTCGATCGATCACGCACAGCGACCCGATCGACTTCCCGTCAGCGGCTCGCACGACGGCGCCCGCGTACATCGAGATACCGGGCTCGCCCGTGACCAGCGGGTTCTGAGCAAAGCGATCGTCCTTGGAGGCGTCGGGCACGTACAGGAGGCCGGACTCTGCGACGATCGTGTGCGCACAGAACGCGACGTCCCTCCCGGTCTCGGCGATATCCAGACCCTGGATGGACTTGAACCACTGGCGATCACCGTCCAGGAGCGACAGCGCGGCTATATCGGTCTGAAAGAGCCGGCGGGCGATCCGTGTGATCCGCTCGAAGCGTTCCTCGAGCGGTGTGTCGAGCTGATTGAGCGATCGCAGAGCCTGCAATCGGTCTGCTTCATCCTTCGGCAACGGCGCATGGGCGAACATCAGGTCCCCTTCACGAACAACGCGGATTGTCGATCTGTCCAACGCCAGCAGTCGAGGATGGCAGCAGGCGTGTATTCGACACATCGAGACTGCCCGATGACCGCAGGAATTCCGGCCCGCGTATCGGAGAGATGAAACGTCGGCGCAGAAGTATGTAACGATTTCACACGACGCCAAGAGTGACCCGCAGCGGTTCTATCGGACGCGTGAAACAGCACGCCCAAGCCCGAGAACGCCGCCCCCGATCGCATCCGTTGTCGATGGGTGCGCCACAAAAACGAGAGCCCGCGCGATGCGAGATCGCGCGGGCTCCGTGTTCGCTAGATGGATGAGTCGGTTCAGCCAGAGGCCGAGTGATCAATCATCATCTTCGTCGTCGTCGTCGTCGTCATCACGGTCGTCGTCCATGTCGTCACCGTGACGCTTGTAGATCTTCCGAGCCCAGCGGTCACGCTGCACGCAGTCGATGAACTGGCGGAGGAACCCGAACAGGTCGCGGCGGTTGATGTCGCCGGAACCGTCGAAGTCAGCCTCGGCGCGGTCACGAACGTAGAAGCGGAGGAAGCGAGCGTAGTCACCGAAGTTGATCTTGCCGTTGCCGCTGACCTCGACAGCCGAGCAACCGGTGTCGCCCTCGACCAGCGCGTCGCCGACGTCGGCGCCCGACAGGTCATCCGCCGTGGCCTCGAGATCGATGAGGATCTGGGCGAATTCGGGGGAGACGAGGAGGTTGCCGCTGACCTCGAGGAACGCGGCGCCGGTCGTGGCGCCGGTGAGCTCGATGTCAAAGAGGATCGCCTCCACCGCGGTGTTGCTGGCCACGAAGAAGCCGCTGGCGAGGCCGCCGAGCGAGCCGGCCCGCGCGCCGTCGAAGCCGATGGTGAAGTTGCCGACGGTGATGGCGTCGTTGAAGGTGATCGTGCCCTCGTGCTCGATCGCACCCGAGAAGGGGGCGAGCTCGGGGGCGTCGTACGAGAACGTCGTCGGGAGGAGCGGCGACTCGGCGTCGCGGGCGTTGATCGGGAACGCGACCGATTCGGCGAGCGTCCCGGGGATGGTCACCGCGTCGGAGGCGCCGGTCACGACGAGGCCGGTCGCGGCTTCGAGCAGCTCGGTGTCCAGGGCGACACTGGTCTGGCCGCCCTCGACGTCAACCTGGTACGCCGAGGCGACAGAGGCGCCAAGGCCGATGACTCCGGCTGCAAGTACAGATGCGATTCGCAAGGGGTTTCTCCTTCTCAAGCTCTGGTCTGGGTCCGGCCGAACGCATCGGCCATTCTTCGCGCAGCGATCGCGCACCAAGAAGGGACTGAAGTGGTCGTTGCCACCCGGAGCCCGCCCGGACGCGCGGCGGCTGCTGCGCGAGAAATTTCGTGCGCCCGGCCCGGCCGGATTCAGAGCCTTGAGTGTTTCTTCGGTATTGGGGCCTCAGAACTCGGATTGGCAATCGATGCCCCAGTTCTGGAGCACGAATGTGATATCCGCGAAGCCGACTGTCCCATCACCGTTCGCGTCGCCCGGGGAAGCGGAGCGGGCGGGGGCGAGCGGCCCTGGGTCGGTCGGCCAGCGCACGAGCACCTCGTAGATGTCGCGGAAGTCGACAGTGCCGTCGCCCGAGGTGTCCCCCGGACACTCGTTCGGCGCGATGACGACGAGCACGGCGGTCTCTGAAACCACAACGCCGCAACTCGTCGTGAGTTCGCACCGGATCTGGCCCGCTTGATCGCTGCGGACTTCTGTCAGGCGCAGTTCCGGGCCGCGGGCCCCTGAGACGTAGGGCCCCTCTGCGAGTGGATTCCCGTTTGAGTACCACTGGTATTCGATCGCCTGCCCCGATGCGTCGGCCCCCACGGAGAACTCCGCACCGAAACCGGGGGAAGTCGTAGCGCTCTCGGGTTGTTGGGAAATCTGGGCGAGGCCGGCAGACCTGTACGCCACGATCCCGCTGGCGCCGATCGCATCGGTCTGGCCGTTGTACGCCGTGGTGAAGAACCCTCCGAAGTACAGCGCGGGCCCTGCATCGCTGTCGAACCGCTGGATCGAAGCGACATCACAACTCTGGCAATTGAAGCCGTGATGGGTGATGCGCCCGTCGGGAACGTTCCACTGGACGCCATCCCAGCGCGACAGCGCCGGGGAGTTGGTCACCAACACCGCCGATCCACCCGCCCAGAGGCCGGGAGCCTCCGGGCTGATGCCGTAGTCGGCGACGAGCGTCGAAACGCTTTCGCTCAAGATGTTCGGAGGCAGAGATGACCAGGTCTGACCATCCCAGACGAATACGAGCCGGTCCGGTCCCTCGCCCGGCAGCCCCTCAACCCCGCCGGCGTACAGCAGGTCTCCGTTGCCGTCGTCGAACATCGCGAGCGCTGTCACCGCGCCAGGAAGCCCATCTCCCAGTGCCGACCACGCTGCGCCGTCCCAAGCCGCGATGTTGGTCGCGGCGTTGCCACCGGCGCTGGCGAACTCCCCGCCCGCGTAGAGCACGCCGGACGCCCCGTCGTATTCAAGGGTGTTGATCGGCCCATCGGTGCCCGAGCCGACGTCGCTCCACGACACGCCGTTCCAGCGGGCGATGTGCGGACGCGGCACGCCGTCGAATCCCGATTCGAATGAACCAGCCGCGAACAAGGACGCCCCGCCCGGTGCGATGTCCGGCCCCGTCGACTCGAGCGCGAGCACGAACCCGATGATGGCGCTGGCAACCGGATCCCAGGCGGCTCCGTCCCACGCGATGATCTCCGACTCCTGCGGCTCGCCTCTCGGATCCGTCCGGGCGACACCCGCCAGGAGACGCGGAGCACCCCCGACACTCGTTGATCGCAACGCTGTCGCGATGGTGTTCGGGAGTTCACCAACGGGCTCCCAACCGCCCTGGCGCAGTCGCGCCACACCGCCCCCCACGGTGCCGGTGCGCTGCACCTCCCCGCCAGCAAACAGCGCGGAACCGGACCCGTCATCGTGGACGGCCATCGCGTCGACGGAACCCAGTGCGCGATCGTCGAACGTGATCGTTGACGCGAAGCCGGCGCCGATCTGCTGGAACCGCTCGCCGTCCCACCGCGCCAAGCCGTGTGCGGCCGCTCCGCCGGCCTGCCGGCCGAGAGAAACACAGTCGGAGATGCCCAGAGCCCGGAACCGGCCGGCGACGATCAAGCCGCCGCCCCACTCCTGCGGGGCCTCGCGCGCCGTGTACATATAGGTCTCGGTCGGATCGGCCCGGCAATCCGATGCGGGCCCCCCGAGGTACTCCCAATCGGCCCCGTCCCACCGCGCCATGTACGCCGACTCGATGGCGTTGTCCCGAGGGCGCTCAAACCGGCCGGTCACCCACAGCGACGGCCCGCTCCCGTCATCGAGCGTCTTGAGGTCGATGAGCGTGTTGGTGATCGGCCCGGGAACCGGGAGCTCGACCCACTCCTCGCCGGTCCATCGCAGGATTTTCCAGAACCCGTTGCTGAACGAGCCAAAGAACGACGCGAGGTACAGCTCACCCTGGAGCACCGCCAATCGCCACCCGAAGATGCCCTGCGCGCCGCCCACGGTCTCCCAACCGGATCCGGTCCATCGTGCGACGTACCTGTCATCTGAGTTGTCGACGCGGAAGTTGGTCGCGTAGATCGCTTGACCGCCGCCATCGTCGAACAGCTCGAAGTCCCAGTTGATGTCGCTCGCGACAACCGGATCTTCGAGCGACTCCCAGGAGTCCCCGTCCCAACGCGCGGCAAACGGCACGCCATCGAACCCGAAGGCCGACGCATACAGAAAGTCATGCCCCGCCCGGTTGAATCCCTCGAGGTTGATCGCGCCCCGGCTTGGATCGATCGGCCCGGTATCGAAGTCCTCCCACCCCGGCGCCCATCGGCGGACCCGGATCGGAGCCTTGGGGTTGTTGGGCCGGAAGAACACCTGCTGGCCGGAGAAGTAGGCCTTCTCGCCGTCCCCGTCGTCGAACGTGGTCATCGTCGGCGCGGTGCCGAAGTCCAGGTAGTCGGCGATCACGTCACCGACGTAGCGCTGCCCCGTCCATCGCCCGACACTCTCGGCGGGCGTGCCCCCGAGCGAATAGAAGCCGCCCGCCATCATGAGCTCGGGCGCCTCGCCGGGCAGCTCGAAGACCGTCATCGCGAGCACCTGCGAGCCGGGGTCGGCGCGGATCCCGCCTGGGAAGTCGAACCCGGGTGCGAACCGCGGCGCGCAGGGATCGGACATCTCGCCGCGCTCGGGTCCGATGGGCGACACTTCGGGTTCCGACCCGGTTCCGTTCGAGGGAAGCGGCTGTTCGAGATGGATGTCGATCGGTGGCAGGAGCGACCGCGATGGGTCGGCGAACGCAGTCGCCGCAGCGCCGGCCAGCACACAAACGGGGATCAATCGGGCCACGGAATCGTCACTCCCTCTCGGTCGGGAGACTGTACGGGCGTTCCTCACGACCGGACGCGGGGAGTTGGGCCCGAAGTTGGTCGGGCTCCGTCAGGGGCCGCTGTGGTCGAAGTTGTCCCACGGCCCGGCCGACGCGGGGCTCGTCGAAAGGGCTCCGAGCAGGTTCGGCCCGACGAAGCACGCGATCGCCTCTATCGGGGCATCGCCGTTGTCGGCCAGCGAATTGCGGACGCAGAGGTTGGCGCATTCATTGATGTCGATCCCGTCGTCGGTGTTGTCGGTGCAGGCGTTCGAGTCGATCCGGTTCTTCAACCCGACGGCGAGGATCCCGTCGTTCGTATTCGACTGCGAGTTGCAGCCGTAGATGTAGCACAGGTCCCGCAGCAGGAAGCCGGTATCCGAATTCTGCCTCGCGGTGCACTCCACGATGGTGACTCCGGAGGAGAAGCTCTGCACCTCGAAACCCCGAAGCGTGTTCTGTGTTGCCGAGCAGCCAACGATCGTCGACCCGGAGATCAGCCTGAACCCGCGTCCGCCGTTGAGCGCCGAGGCGCAATTCGTCGCCGCCGAGAACGCGCCGATGACGATCCCATCAGCGCCGTTCTCAGACGCGACGGTGTCGGCGATACTGCTGCTCTGGCCGATCGAGACACCGATGGCCTGATTCAGGTTCGACGCGCACCCGATGACGGTCGACCCGCGCCCGGTGCGGATGCCGTCGAACCCGTTCGCGCTCGAGAGGCAGGCCTCGATGCGGGAGCCCGGACCGACGGAGATCCCGCCGGCGCCGTTGGAGATGGCGCTCACGCCAACGACGCTGACCCCGGTCGTGTCGGTCGCTGTGATTCCGCCGTCCATGAACCCACGGACCGTCCCATTGACGATCGCGACGTCGGTCAGCGACTCTCCGACAAGGATCCCCTCCAGCGAGCCGATCTCCGATCCGACCACCTCGAATCCGTTCAGATCGAGCGTCACGTGGCTGGCGGTGATCTCGATCCCGTGCTCGTTGCCGATGCCGGTGATGCTCTCGCCCAGGTAGTACGAGCCGCTCCTGCTGATGACGACCGGCGCCGCCAGGCCAGGTGCGTTGCGGATGATCTGGCGGGGCTCGACATCCGGAAGATCCTTCATCGTCGGCGCTACCGGTCCGGCCGGTGGCGTCAACTGGCCGGCAGATGCGCACGAACACGCGCACAAGAGAGCAGCCACGACTCGAATTGCTGAACGCATCAGATGCTCCTTCTTTCCTGCTGGCGACTACTGCGTGTTGGCGAGCGAACCGAGGACCGCATCGATGGTCGTGTCGGTCGGGCCCTGGTGGTTGTTGATGTTGATGCCGAGCGTCATGAGCGAGGAGGCATGATTGCGGATGACGTAGTTCCGCCCGCCCGGCACGCCGAAGGCAGTATCTCCCGAGTCGCCCCAGGCGACATTGTCCGACACACGAGTGTGCGTCGCCGTGACCGAGATGCCGCGCCCTCTTGTCAGGTTGTGCTCGACGAAACTGAAATCGAACACACGGATACCGGCGCCTGCGTTGTTGGCCGCCGAGCAGCCCCGCACGATGCTCCCCAGTCCCGTCGAGATGCCGTCGGGCCCGCCGTCTTTGTCGCCGTTCTCGGTCGCGGTGCACTCGACGACCGCTCCGGAGTTGCCTACGACGATCCCTTCGAACGTGTTGGAGTGCGCGACGCTGTCCATAACTCGGGAGGCATCGCCAAGATCGAATCCCCGCTGGTCGTTCTGGACCGAGGTGCACCCGCTCACGAGGGCCGAGCCGGTCGAGGAGAACCCGATCGTGTTCATGCGAGCCGAGCACCCGCGCGCGATCGCGCCGGCGTCGAGGATGTAGCCGTTCCCGTCGTTGTTTGCCGAGGAACACCCGTCCACGACTGCGCCCGAGTTGCAATCGAAGCCGTCACCTGAGTTGAACGCCGCCGTGCACCCCCGCGCGCTCGCTCCGGAGCCGAGGAAGAAGCCGTCGTTCTGGTTGCTCCGGGCGGCGCACCCCTCGAGAGACGATCCGGAGCCGGCTTCGAAGCCGCGGAGCGCGTTGGAGACCGCCGAGCAATTCGAGAACGCAACCGACCCGGACGACACCGTCTCGAATCCGTTCCCGTCGGCGTTCTGGCCCCCGTCGTTGCTGTAGGACGCGCAGTTGGAGACCGTGCAGCCGAAGCTCATGAAGAACCCGGTGCCGCAATCCCGCGCGGTGCAGTTGGTCACCGTGCTCTGCTCTCCGGCCTGGATGCCGATGACGGGATTGCCGCGCGCGATGCACGCATCGAAGACGCAATACGACGATCCCGAGATCCCGGTCGTAGCGTTGCCCGCGGACGTGCACCTCGCCACGGTCGAGCCCTGCTCGGCTCGGATCCCGTTCACACCGTTGTTGGCCGCGATGCAATCGGCGACGACGCTGAAGCTGCCCACGTCGATGCCGTCGGAGAAGCACCCCTCGGCCGTGCACCCGAGGACGAGCGCGTAGTTGCCGAACTCGAAACCCCGGCCCCCGCACGCTTCTGCTCGCACGCCGAGCGCCTGGCACCGGTCGGCGTTGGCCGCGTCGATGCCGTCGTCGGTCGTGCCCCGGATGGTCCCGTTCATGATGACCGCGTTGTCCTGGTTCGTCTGGACCAGAACACCGCGCGTGAACGCCGAATCGAGGGAGTTCTGGATGGCGAAGCCTCGGAGATCGAGCGTGACGTCGGGCGCATCGATGGTGATCGCGACGCCGACGCCGACTCCCGCATCAGCCGTGATGTTGCCGGTCAGGTAGTACGAGCCGGGATCGGTGATCACGTACGGCGCCTCGGATGGGTCGATCGGGATCCGTGGCTCCACATCATCCAGCGTCTTCAGGGTCGGAGCGACGGGCCCCGCCGGCGGGTTCAGGGGCCCTCCGAACGAGACGCCCGCGCACGACGCCGCCACCAGAACGCACGACACTTTCATTGCTTTCATCTCTCGATGCCTCCCGAGTAAGAACTGGCCCTCGTCAAACCTACCCCCGCCTCGCGGGATCGCCAGAGAGAATCCGATAAAGCAGCGTCTGGCTCCGGCAAATCGGCCCCCTAGACTCCGCCCATGGCGTTGTCCCGCTCCAAACCCAAGGTGCTCGTCGCGATGTCTGGCGGCGTGGACTCCTCGGTCGCCGCCGCCCTGCTGCTCCGCGAGGGCTACGAGGTCGTCGGCTGCTTCATGCGCCTGGGCTCGCCGGGCGAGGAGCTCGAGGCGATGACGCCCTACGACAGCGAACTCGGGCCGGCGGTCGACGCCGAGGGTGTGATGTGCGATCCCTCGAAGGTGCGGATCGGCAAGCAGGGCTGCTGCTCGATCAACGACGCCGCCGACGCCCGACTCGTTGCCGCCGAGCTGGGCATCCCGTTCTATGTGTGCAACTTCAAGAAGGACTTCGGGCGCATCATCGACTACTTCACGGGGGAGTACGCCTCCGGGCGCACGCCCAACCCCTGCGTGCGATGCAACGACTGGCTGAAGTTCGGAAAGCTCCACGACTATGCGCGCCAGATCGACGCCGACTTCGTGGCCAGCGGCCACTACGCCCGCATCGAGGAACGCGCCGGCGTCCGGCGTCTCCTGCGCGGCGTCGACGAATCCAAGGATCAGAGCTACGTCCTGTTCGGAGCCACACGCGATCGCCTGGCGGAGATGCTCCTGCCGATCGGCGCGCTCGAGAAGCCCCGCGTGCGTGAGTTGGCGCTCGAGTTCGGCCTCCCGGTGTTCGACAAACCCGACAGCCAGGAGATCTGTTTCGTCCCGGACCAGGACTACGCCGGCCTGGTGGAGCGCCGCGTCTCCGGCGCGCGCAGGAAGGGCGTGATCGTCGACACCGAGGGAAACGAAGTCGGCGAGCACGACGGGCAGCACCGGTTCACGATCGGGCAGCGCCGGGGAGTGAACGTCGCGCTGGGCTACCCGATCTACGTCGTGGGAAAGGACCCTGAGACGAACACGGTGACGGTGGGCACGAAGGAGCGCCTGCTTGCCGAGTCTTGCACCGCCGGCGAGGCCAACTGGATGCTGCCGGAATGGGAACTCAAGCAGCTGCGCCAGTGGACGCCGTGCTGGTCCAAGTTCCGGTACAACACCCCCGCCGCTCGCGCCAGCGTCCGGCTCCTGCCGGACGGCGACGGCTCGCTGACCCCATCCGGTCGCCCCGGGCGATTCGAGGTGCGCTTCGATGAGCCCCAGACTGCGCTCACGCCCGGACAAGCCGTGGTTATGTACGACCGAGACGATCCTGACGTCGTGTGGGGCGGCGGGTGGATCGAGGCTGCAAAGTAGCCGGGCTTACGGGCAGACCGTGAGCCAGTTCTCGAGCACCACGGAGATATCCGCGAAGTTGACCAGGCGATCGCCGTTGGCGTCGCCGGGGCCCGTGCCGGGGCTGTAGTCGCTCAGCCAGAACTGCAGCACCACGCTCAGATCCGCGAAATCAACGGCGCCATCATCGTTGGCGTCCCCTGCGCACACTCCGGCGGTGATCATGATCAGGCGAGCCTGCTCGCCCGATCCAGGAGTCGAAGACACGCCGCTCGCGACGATCGTGCCCGCGCCGAACTCTCCGCTCCCGAACGTCCGGAGCGTGTCCCCGAGGGAGTCGAGCACCACGGCCGCGCCGAGTTCGGGCGCGTACACGCCCGCGACCTCTCCCGCGACCCCGGGGTACGCGCTCGTCGCGTACGTCGAGCCGAACAGGGTGAGCGGATCGATGAGCTTCATCCGGGGCACGGCGTTGTTGGAGTTGTCGTCGATTTTGAGGAACAGCATCCCGTCCGGTCCTGGGCTCAGGCCGCGGGTGACGACGCCCAATGCGCCGCCGATCGGCACCACCGCGAACGTCGGCTCGCTGGAGATCCGCGCGCCGTCGTCTGTGAGCGGGAGACGCGTGATGAGCGTCGCGTCGCTCGATCCGTTGATCGCCCGGGTGAAGTAGAGCGAGCGGGTCGGCGCGTAGTACAGGAGGTCCTCGATCGTGGGACCGGCGAGGATGACCGGGACGCTCCCATCGGGCACTCTCAGGTTCCTGGTCGCGTTCGTCGCGTCGAGATACCCGAAGGTCCCCGAATCCTCACCGGCGAAGTACACGCGCCCGTCTCCGGTGGGCGCGGGGCTCCCGACGACGAAGGGGTAGTCGAGCTGGATCATGGTCTCGTTGCCGGCGGCGTCGACCGCCATGAGGATGTCGGTAGCCTGGTCCCACGGCAGCAGGATCCGCCGGCGGAACGGGTCGTAGGCGCCACCACGCCGGAATCGAGTCTGAGAGATGACCTGTGAGGCCCACGCGTTGCCCGGCTGATAGCGCACGACGGCGAACGTCGCGCCGGTTCCCGACGGGTCCGGATACGAGGCACTCACGAGGAAGATGTCGCCCGGAACGAATGCCTGCGCTGATGCGCGATCCGCGGCACCCACGAGCGCGCAAAGAGCGACCAGGATGGTGATTGCACACTCTCGAGGCATGGGCTCCCCGCGCAGCAGACGAGCGTCTGCGCCGCTAGAACTCGTAGTTGGCGTGCGGATTCGAGCTTACGCCGATCGTTGCCGAATCCACGATCGGGCCGACCGTATCGAGCCCGGTCGTCACATAGTTCGTGCCGTTGTTCGCGGCCGAGTTGCCGACGATGAGGTTCCCGCCCGGGCCGGACACGAGAAAGCCCTCATTCGTGTTCCCGATCGCCGAGCAGTCGGTAGCGGAGGAATCTTCGCCCTGCAGATCGAATCCCAGGGTGTTGCTCGACGCCCGGCAGTCGGTCACTCGCGACTCCGAGCCGATCGCGAATCCGGTTCCGTTGAGGTTGGCGTTGCAACCGGAGAGGGTAGTATCCAAGCCCGCGGCGAACGCTGTCGTACAATTGGTGACGTGACAGTCGACAATTGTGTTCGACTGAACGGAGGCGATTCCCGTGGTCATGAACTGCACCGTGCACGCTTCGATGCGGCATGCAGACTGCGCGTTGATACCGTCGGCGTTGCCCCCGCGCGCCGTGCAGCCCACCACCCAGCAGCCGAAGCGCACGTTGAAGTTGTTGCCGGTGTTGCTGCCGGCGGTGCTGTTGATAACGGAGGAGCCGCTCGAGATGTAGAACCCGTGGTCGGCGTTGTCAAAGGCCGTGCACCCGATGACAGTGCTGTTCGCGCCGCAGCGGATCCCTTCGATTGTGTTCCCGTTCGATTGGCACGAGTCGACGGTTGACCCGTCGCCGGAGCTGATCCCGTTTCCACCGTTGAAGTTCGCCACACTGTTCGAGACTACGCCGTAACCGGCGGCAAGTCGGATCCCGTCGCCGGAGTTGTTGATGGCGACGCAGAGTTCGACGATGCAATCGAAACCACAGATGATGCCCTCAGTGCCGTTGTTCTGCGCCACGCAGCCCGTGACGATTGCGTTTCCGCTGGTGGCGATCCCCACTCCGGCGTTCCCCTGGCTCATCACGTCGGCGATGCGCACGTTGCCGAACGCCGGCGCAAGATCGATGCCGCCCGCATCCCAGCCCTGCACGAACCCGCTGTGGATCCGGATGTTGAACAGCCCCGGCTCGCTGATGATCCCGGCCAGCGTCTTGGGCTGACCACGGAGCGTGAAGCCCATGAGATCGATCGTGACGCCATTGGCGGCGATCTCGATACCGCTCAGCGTGGGCTCACCCTCGATGTCGCCCGACACGTAGTACGAACCAGGCTTCTCGATCCGGTAGAGGGAATCGGCGTCGCCCGGCGTGTTCTGCTGGTTGATCTCGATCCGTGGCCCAAACCGGCCTGTGTCGGCGATAGGGCCTGCAGGTGGGTTGAGCGGGCCGGCGAGTGCCGGACTACAAAGAGTGACCAACAACAGCGATGACCGATTATGGCGCGTGAACATATGCACTCTCCCGTTTGGCGTTCCCTCTGTGAAAGGTACCTCAGCGGCGCGGAGATTCCAGCACGAGTTGCCGGATCTTCGGGCTCGGGTGATTCGTGATGCCAGCCGGACGCGGCGATCCCCCAAGGTCAATACTCGTAGTTGGCGTGCGGATTCGAGCTCACGCCGATTGTCGCTGAGTTGACAATCGGGCCGACTGTATCGAGCCCGGTAGTCGAGTAGTTCGTGCCATTCCCCGCAGCTGAGTTGCCGATGAGAAGATTCCCTCCCGCACCGCTCACGAGGAATCCCTCAGCGGCATTGGCGATGGCTTCGCAGGCTGTCACCGAGGCGTCGGCGCCGATGAGATCGAATCCGACGGTGCCGTTGGTCGTGGAGCATCTGCTGATCACGCAACGCGAGGCGACCTGCACCCCCGTGGTGTAGAACGAGATGATGCATCCGGTGACTCTGGTCGCGATGTCGGCCTGAATCGCGGTGGCGAAGTTCTGGACGACACAATTTGAGACGATCGCGGCCTGGCCGATCTCGATGCCGATCGTCCCTTGAACCGATGGGTTCTGGACGGAGCACCCGATCACGACCGAGGCGTTCCGGGCCGAGATCCCGATCTGCCCCGCATTGCGCGATGTGCAATTCGAGACAGTGCACCCGAATCGCGCGGTGATGTTGTTGCCGAGGTTCGACTGCGCGCTGCTCGCGGTGATCGTGGAGCCGCTCGAGACGAAGAACCCGTCCATCTGGTTCTCGAATGCGGTGCAGCTCGTGATGAGTCCAGCCGAGCCGACGGTGATCCCGTCGAGCGCGTTGCTGGAAGCGACGGACTCGGCGATGACGCTGTTCGAGCCGCAGATGATCCCCTCCTCAGCGTTGCTGTCGGCAGCGCATCCCGAGACGAGCGAGTTGCCCGGGGTTGCGATCCCGACACCGCCGTTGCCGCTCGACACGATGCCGGTGACGAGCGTGTTGCCCGTTGAGGCAGAGAGATCGATCCCCCCGCGATCCCACTCCTCTACAAACCCGCTGTGGATGCGGATGTTCCGCAGCCCCGGCTCACTGACGATCCCGTTCAGTGTCCCCGAGTCGCCTCGGAGCGTGAACCCGGACAGATCGATCGTGACCCCGCCAGTGGCGATCTCGATACCGCTCTGCGCGGGCTCGCCCCCGATGTCTCCCGAAACATAGTACGAGCCCGGCTTCTCGATCCGGAAGAGCGAGTCGGCGTCGCCCGGCGTGTTTTGCTGGTTGATCTCGATCCTGGGCCCGAACCGGCCCGTGTCGGCGATCGGGCCGGGGGGCGGATTGAGCGGGCCGGCGAGCGCGGCACCGCTCGACGCCACGATCAGAGTCACGACCGAACACATCCGCATTGACTGCATCCTCCTGGCCCTCCCTCTGAAGCTCTCGCTCGTTGCCCCAGCCCAGCCGGCGCTCACCACCCGAAATTCGCCCACGGATCGGTCGAGCCGACGCTCGCGCCTCCCGCCGAACCGTTGATCGCGCCGCCGAGGTTCGCGCCAACGCACAGGGCCGAGTTGCCACCGACGATGGTGAAGTTGGTCGTGTTGGCTGCACATGTGTTCCGGACGATGAAATTCACCGTCCCGTCCACATCGATCCCGCGGTCGTTGCCGGTGCAGTGGTTCCCGTCGATCCGGCAGTACGAGGACGACGAGAAGTCGACGAAGATTCCCGCGCCATCGCCTTGCGGGTTCCTGTTGAATCCGCAGTAGTTCCGGGTGACGAAACAGCGGGTGGCGACCCGGATCCCGTTTTCACCGTTCTCCGTCACGGAGCAATCGGCGATCAGCGTCTCGACGCTGGCCGAGATCCCGTTGACATCATTCAGACTCGCGGCACAGCCGATGACCACGCTCCCCGACCCGGCGCCGATGCCGGAATTCCGATTGTCGAACGCGGAGCAGCTGATGATGGAGCAATTCGACGACGTCGAGATGCCCGAGAACGTGTTCTCGTGCGCCGAGCTGTTCAAGATCGTGCAGCCGAAGGCGGCGCTGATGCCGGCGCCCGAGTTGCCGCGAGCGCTGCAGTTCGAGATCGATCCGGCGCGGCCCGCGCGGACGCCGGCGAATCCGTTGAACTCACCCGCGCACCCGTGGATCGCCGAGCCCTGGCCGGCTTCGATGCCGTACTCGGTGTTCGAGGTGCCGGTGCAGTCCATCACGGTGCAGCCCGATCCGGTGGTGATACCGTCGGCGCCGTTGCCGAACGACGCGCAGCCAGAGACGACGGTGCTCTGGCCGGCGACGATGCCGCTGTCGACGTTCCCGAAACTCTCGCAGGCCCTGATCACCCCTTGCAGCGCCGGCCCGCGGATGCCGGCGCCCATGCTCGCCAGCACACGGACACTCTCGATCCGCCCGCTGCTGGCGCCGGTCATGTCGACGCCGTCTTCTCCCCAGAATTCCAACGCCCCGTTGTAGACCACGATGTTGGTCCATCCGCCTTCGTCAACGGCCACTCCGTCGAGCGAGCCAGCGCCGCCGGAGAGCTCGAAGCCCATGAGGTCGAGGGTCACGCCTCCGGTCGCGATCACGATGCCGTGCTTGCCGGCCTCACCGAGAAGGTTGCCCCCAAGGTAGTAAGACCCCGGCTCCTTGATCTTGAAGACCGAGTCGGCGTCTCCGGGGGTGTTCTCGGCGTTGACCTCGATTCGGGGGCCGAAGCGCCCGGTCTCGCCGATGGGGCCCGCTGGGGGGTTGAGCGAGCCGGCGATCGCCGGGGCGCCGGCGCCGATCACGAGCAGTTGGAACAGATTACGGCGCGTGAACATAGGCACTCTCCCTCCGGGCGCTCTCTGACGAAAGAGTACCCCAACATCACGCTAAAGCCAGCGCCAGTTAGGGGATCCGTGCGCCGGTGTCGGCCAGCGCCTAATAGCTCAGATTGGCCCAGGGATCCGTCGTACCCACGCCCGCGCCCCCGCTGCTGCCCAGAATTGCGCCGCTCGCAGGAGCGCTCACAACCATGCCGACCCGGTTGCCGGCCACGATGTCGTAGTTTGTCGAATTGCCCCGGGCCGTGTTCTTGATGATCAGGTTGAGTGAGTTGTCCACGTCGATCCCGCGATCGCTGTCGAGCACGACGTTGCCCTCGATGTGGCACCCCTGAAAGGTCACATGGATCGCTGCGCCGTCGCTTCCGTTCCCCGCGACGCTGCAGATGTTGCCAACGACGTAGGCGTCCTGGCTCACGCGGATGCAATCTCCAGGATGGGCATAGGACGTGTTTCCTTGGATGATGCAGCCCGAGCCCCCGGAGATTCCCGTTCCCTGCCCGAACGCCGCGGTGCAGCCGATGATGCTCCCCCCGGATGAGACGGATATCCCGGTTGCATTCGCGCGGGCCGAGCACTGCGTGATGAGCGTGCCGGTCGATCCTTGTATTCCCGAAAAGTCGTGGAGCTCAGCGGTGCAACGAACGATCGCCCCGTAGGAGGCACCGCTGATGCCGTTTCCATCATTCGCGCTGGCCGAGCAATCTACGATGACACTCGAGTTGCCCGCCGTGATCCCCGTGCTCCCATTGGCGATCGCGCTGCAGCCACGGATCAGGCCCGCGTCACCGACACTCAACCCGACGGCGGAGTTCAGTTCCGCACGGACGCTCTCGATCACGCATCCCTCCCCGAAACCAAGGTCGACGCCGTCGAATCCCCAGGACACCACCGAGCCGTTGCAGACCTTCAGATTCTGCCGGTTTCCGTCCGAATCGATCGCGCTGTCCGAGCCGGGGACACCGAGCATCTCGAAGCCCATCAGGTCGATCGTCACGTTGTCGGAAGCGATGGAGATGCCGTGCCTGTTGGCGACGCCGACAACGTTGCTTGTGAGGTAGTACGAGCCCGGCGCCGTGATGCGAAAGAGGCTGTTGAAGTTGCCCGGTGTGTTCGTGGCGTTGATCGGGATGCGGGGCTCGACCTCGTCGAGCGTCTTCATCGTCGGCGCCACCGGCCCTGCGGGCGGGGCGAGGTCGCCGGCGGAAACGGCCGGAGAGCAGACGGCGAGCACGGACACAACGCACGCGATTCGGATCACCATTTTCAAGCCTCCCAAGCGGGCAACCGGGCCCACACCCAAATCTACCCCGGATCCGGAGCGCGGCCAGCGCCGAGGGATCCCTAGGGGATCATCGCAGGGGGTGCGGGGTTGATCCCCTAGGGCCCTCCGCCGCTGATTCGGCGATCGACGCTTCCGTGCGCCGAAACCTCGTGGCATACTGGGTTTCGGAGCGCTGACCGCGCGCTCACGGGAGGTCGCAGATGTCCGCTGTCCGCTCGACCGTGCGCTGTTTGACCGTGCTGACCCCTCTGTGCGCGCCGGCGCTCGCCGGGCCGCTGAACCCTCCGCCCGGGCCGATCGATGCGTCGTATCGAACGCTCGACCAGGTCTGCCCCGGCATCCCGATCAGCACGCTGGCGGGCTCGCCCGAAGCAGTCCACGTCATCCAGCAGCAGGGCCGGTTCATCCTCGACGCCGACCTCAACGGCCAGGCGGGCAAGCACGGCATCCTGATCGACAATCCCGGCGGGCCCGTGGTCATCGAGTGCAACGGCTACTCGATCACGGGTGTGCCCGGCTCGCTCGACGGCATCCACGGGCGCGCCGCGCGATCGGTGCACCTCGACTTCCCGATCATCGGCGACTGGGACGGTGACGGCGTCGACATCGCGATCGAGACGATCGAGATCACGCACGAGGTGCTGATTTTCAAGGGCGGCGCAGTCGGCAACGTCGCCGGAGACGGCTTCGTGGTCACCATGCCGCCAACGCCGGCGGGCGTGAGCCACACCGCGATCTGGACGGACATGAACGTGCACGATGTCGGCGGGACCGCCATCGAGGTCCGGCCCGAGTTCGGCGGCGGGCTCTCGTCCTACGTCATGCGGGTTAACAATGTCGGCATCACCAACGCGGGCGCCCACGGTGTCCACGCCCAGCGCGGCGCGCTCGGAAGGTACCCGGTCCATGTGCACCGCCTGAGCATCTCGGGCGCGGGCGCGAGCGGCGTTCTCCTCGATGCACCGGCGCTCATCTCAGGCGACCGGGGCTCCGGGCAGCCCCCGGCTGTGCGCTTCCTGTGGGGACAGGGCATCTACATCGGGGACACCGGCCTGACAGCGCTGCGCGTCGCCGATGCCGAGGCGAGCGGCGACCTCAACGGATTCTTCATCCAGGAGCCCGACGGCGACGGCATGGAGGTCGGGGACGGCTTTTCGATCTCGGACTCGATCGTCGAGAACGCCGCGGGCGTGGGCATCCGGTTCGGCGACGGCGTCAACGGCCGACGCCTCATGGTGTCGAACACCGGCGGCTCGGGCGTGGAAGGCGGGCGGAACGCGTCCCTCAGTGACCTTTCCGTGTGGAACGCCGCGGGGGACGGCGTGAACCTGAGCGATCTCTCGTGGGTCGAGCGGATCGACATCAACGGCGCCACCGACGCCGGCATCCGCTGCGGCTCGTCCTCGGTCGTCGCCGGCGCGCTGGTGATGAACGCGGGGACCGTCGGGATCGATGCCGCCGACCGGGTCACGCTGTCCCGCGTGACGGTCGGTTACGAGAGTGCGGCGCCGACGCTCGGCGCCGTGTTCGCCGGGGAGTACCTGGTCGCCGATGCGGTTCACTCTTTCGGCACGTGGAACACCCAGCGCGGCGCGCGGATCAGCGCGAGCCTCGTCATGATGGACCAGGACGCCGGGCCGTTTGCCCCGCACATGTTCGACGGGGGTGAGCACGTCATCGAGGGGTGCGACTTCCGCCTGCTCGGCAACGACGTTGCCAAGCTCCCGATCGCCCGCTTCGTCGGCAACGAGATCGAGCTGCGGAACAGCAGCTTCACCCTTCTCGACACTCCGATCGATCCTGTTCTGGTGAGCCGGGGCACGAGCGAAGCCGTGTACATCCGGGGATTCGGAACGTTCATCACCAAGACCCGTGTCAAGAACATCTGGTCCGGCATCGCGGGGATCGGCCTCGATTCTCCCGGCGGGCACCACGTGATCCAGGACAACACGTTCATCGGCGCGCGTGGGCTGGGGGCGATCGGCGTGTTCGGCGTCGTCAACAACACGATGATCATCGGGAACACGTTCTCGGGGCTCGGGCCGGCGGGGATCGCGTTCGACGTCCCGGGATCGGGCAACGTGTTCGGGCCGACGGTCTCGGGCACCGGGGTCGTGACGAACCCGAACCCGGACCGGAACGTGGTTGTGCCCTAGCGTTGATTCGGCCGGCGCCCCGATATCGCGCGTCGCCACGCTGAAAGGACCGACGATGCCACGCACCGCGACGAAACGCCTGAGCAAGACCGAGGTGATCCGACGCCTCAAGTCCAAGGCGAGGCCGGAGATCCGCAAGGTCTACCTGAACCACGAGATCACCGGCTCCGTGCTCGGCGTCACGTGGGGCGACATCGGAACGCTCCGGAAGGAGATCAAGAAGGACCACGACCTCGCGCTGAGTCTGTGGGCGAGCGGGCACTTCGAGGCACGCGCCCTGGCGTCGATGATCGTGGACCCGGAGCGGGTGAAGGTCGCGGATCTCGAGGCGTGGCTCGGCGACGTCGGGGACGCGGGCCTCTCGGGCATCCTCAGCGAGATCGCCTACCAGACGCCCGGCGCCCACGGCGTCGCCCGCAAGTGGCGCCGCGTCCGCGATGAATGGAAGAGCACCTGCGGCTGGAACATCACCGGCCACCTCGCTTCGCACGACGAGTCGGCCGACGACGACGAGCTGGCCGAGGCCGTCGCGGTCATCGAGAAGAAGATCCACTCGAGCCCCAACCGGACGCGTGAGGCCATGAACAACGCGCTGATCTCGATCGGTCGGCGCAACGCGCGCCTGAAGAAGGTCGCGCTGGCGGCCGCCAAGCGCATCGGGCCGGTGGACGTGGATCACGGGAAGACCTCGTGCAAGACCCCGGACGCCGTCGCGAAGATCAGCGCGGGCGCGAAGAGGCGATAGTGGGCCGGGTTGCCTAGAGGATCATCACCCCGGGTGCGGTGATGATCCCCTACGGGCATTCCTGCAACCGGGCATGGCGCCGGCCATAATGACCACCGGGACGAACCGGCCGGAACCGGTGCGAGGAGGTGCATGATGGCGGGATGGATGAAGGCGGCTGTGGCGGCACTCGCGATCTGCTGGTGCGCAGCGTCGGCGACCGCCGGCGACGACCACGGGCTCGGGGAGGCCCGGGCGGTCGAGTTCCAGGGCATGAGCGTGCACTACGAGAGCGCCGGAGAGGGCGACACGACCATCCTCTGCGTCCACGGCTGGGCCAGCGACGGGCGCGTGTTCGCCGGGCAGTTCGCGGGGCTCGCGGATCGGGCGCGCCTGATCGCGATCGACCTCCCGGGCCACGGCTTCAGCGACGCGCCGCAGGTCGAGTACACGGTCGACCTGTTCGCCGGCGCGATCGCCTCGGTGATGGACGCCGAGGGCGTCGAGAGCGCCGTGCTCATGGGCCACAGCAACGGCGTGCCGGTGATCAAGACGTTCGAGCGTGCGCACCCCGAGCGGACCCGCGCGATGGTGTGCATCGACGGCGCCATGCTGCGCACGTTCACGCGGGAGCAGGCCGAGCCCTGGCTCGCGATGCTCCGCTCCCCGCAGTACAAGGACATGGCCAGCAACGCCCTGACCGCGATGCTGCAGAACAAGTTCGACGACGAGACGAAGGCCGAGCTCGAGTCGATGATGCTCTCCACTCCGCAGCACGTGATGGTCAGCGCCATGGAGGCCACGCTCGCAGACGAGATCTGGGAGCCGGACCCCATCGATTGCCCGGTGCTGATGGTCCAGGCCCCCAACCCGATGTGGCACGCCGAGTACGAGAACTCCGTGCGCGAGTTCGTCCCGCAGCTCGACTATCGCCTGATGCCCGGCGTGACACACTTCCTGATGATGGAGGAGCCCGAGGAGTTCAACGCGATGGTGGTGGCGTTCCTCGACGAGAGCGGGTGCTGACGCCCGCGCTCAGGTGCGCTTGATGACGACCATCGTCAGGTCGTCGGCCTGGGGGCTCTCGCCGACGAACTCCTCGACGTCCGACAGCACGTGATCGATCAGGGACTGCGCCGATCCCTGCGCACCCGCGCGCACCGCGAGGGCGAGGCGGTCGAGCCCGTACATCTCTTCCTGGGTCGGGTTCAGCCACTCGAAGAACCCGTCGGTCAGGAACACGAGCGCATCGCCCGGCTTGAGAGTGATGCGATCAGGCTGGGGGTAGTCGGTGCCGGCCATGATCCCAAACGGCAACCCGTGTGCCTCGTGCATCTCGACCTCCCCGGTCTGGGCGCGGTAGATGACCTGCGGCCCGTGGCCGGCGCTGAGCAGGTCGATCCAGCCCTCGGGCGCGTCGAGGACTCCCGCCACGAAGGTCACGAACCGATCCGAGGGCAGATCGTCGACCAGCAGATCGTTGATCCGCTGCATGAGCGCCGGCAGTTCAGCGGCGTCGTGGAAGCTCGCCCGGGCGTAGGCGCGGCAGACAGCGGTCACCAGCGCCGGGCCGATACCGTGGCCGGTGACGTCGGCGAGCGTGATGGCGACCCGCCCGTCGCCGACTTCCTGCCAGTCGAAGTAGTCACCCCCGGTCTGCTCGGCCGGGCGGTTCCAACCCGCGAGGTCGAATCCGTCGACGACCGGCTGCTCCTTGGGCAGCAGGCCCTGCTGGATCGAGCTGGCGACCGAGAGGTCGTTGGCGATGCGATCGCGATCGCGCGACATGCGCTCGTTGCGCTGGATCACCAGCGAGATTGCGACGCCCGCGCCCACGAACAGCAGCGCGATGAACGACGACGCGGCCAGCAGGCGCATGCGCAGCGCGTGCACCGGCGCGAACGCCTCGGCGACGTCGATCTCCGAGAGGATCGCCCATCGCTGGCCGTCGATCGAGACCGGCGCGTACGAGCTGAGCACCGGCAGGCCCCGGTAGTCGAGCACCTCGCCCGAGCCCTCGACTCCCTCGAGCGCCTCGCGGGAGGCGTGCGTGTCGACGCGCTCGAAGAGGATGGTCGTGGAGTGGCGTTTCATCTCCTCCCGCACCTCGGACGCCTCGGGCCCTCGCTCCTCGAGGCGCGCCAGGAACCGCTCGGGGTACTCGAGGATGAATCGAGAATCGCTGCGCATCAGCAGGTCGCGCCCGACGAGGTACGTCTCGCCCGACTCCCCGAGCCCGTCCTCGCGCCAGCGCTCGTCGCCCGTCATGATGCCGTTGATCCGGTCCACCGGCACCTGCACCGCCAGCACCCCGATCGTGGCCCCATCGCGCCGTACCGGCGAGGCGAGGAACGCGGCCGGCGCGCCGTACGACGGCGCGTAGCGCTCGAAGTCGCCCATCGCGACGCCGCCGGGCGGAAGGCCGATGGCCTCACGGTAGACACGGGCGAGGTTGGACTCGTGGTGCGGGCCGCGCTCGAGGCTCGTCGCGAAGTCGATCTCCTTGAACACCGAATAGACGATCCGCCCGCCTTCTCCGGAAATAAGGAAGACGTCGTAGAAGCCGTAGGTCTCGAGTATTGCACGCATCGGCTCGTGGTGGCGTGCGTGGGCCCGGGTGTACTCCGAGCCGTCACCGGCGTCGATGAGGTCGTCTTTGGAGCCCACCGCCGACTCATTCAGCGCGAGATACCTTGCCTGACCGGCCAGCGCCCGCTCATCGATCGGGATGAACAGCTCGGGGTCTGCGCCGTCATACCGGGGCGCGAACTGGTCGGTGTAGAACGCGGCGGTCGCATCGATGTCGCCATCACGGGCCCGCAGCGAGCCGAAGGCCAGCGACATCTCGTCGAGCGCCTGGCCGATCGACTCTCGCGAGGCGAGCAGAGCGACGTGGTCGCGCAGGTCGACGAAGTACCCCTCGATCTCGCGACGCTTGGCCTGGCGGAGGGCCGTCAGGCGATCGAACGTCGCGCTCTCGAGCGACGCACGGGCGCGGGCGTAGGAGAAATGGCCGGTCGACATCACCGCCAGCACACCGACGAAGCAGAACCCCACGAGCAGCCAGGATCTCCGAACCATCGGGCCTCCGTCCGAAAAGACGGATTCTACGGGCTCCAGAGAGGGGCATGAGCCTGCGCCTCTTGGTGCGAAGGCCTAGGGGATCATGGCCCCGGGTGCCCGGATGATCCCCTAGGGCACGCGTACGACCTGGACGCATCAGCGGGATTCGCCTTGGACCGGCCTCGAGCGTGGGTGATACTGGAGCATACGGGGCGCCCGCCCAGAGGAGGACCCGCCATGCCCGGTTCGTTGACCCTGCCGTCCGTTCGCGGCCTTCTGTGCTCTCTCGCGCTGTGCGCCCCGGCTCTTGCCGGTCCGCTCAACCCGCCCTCGGGACCGATCGCCCCGACGGCGCGCTTCGGTGAGCGCATCGAGTTGAGCCAGGAGACAGCGCAGGGCAACGTCGCGAATGTCTTCCGGATCCTCCAGCCCGGGTCGTACTTCCTGGCGGAAGACCTGACGGTGCCATCCGGCATGAACGGGATTCGCGTCCAGGTGAGTGACGTGACGATCGATCTCAACGGCTACACGATCCGCGGCGAGCCGGGCTCGAACGAGGGGATAATCATCTTGAGGCCCATCGAGAACACGACGATCCGCAACGGTGTGATCCGTGACATGGGCCAGAGCGCCATCCTGGGCGGCGTGTTCGGCCTCGAAGTGGATCGCTGCTTCATAGAAGGTGTTCACGCTTTCAACAACGGGCTGTGGGGATTCCTGACCGGAGAGTTCTGCACCTTCCGGAACTGCGTCGTCGACACCGCGGGGCTCCAGGGGATCCGAACCGGGCGCGGCGCGCTCATCGAGAACTGCGTGGTGCGGAATACCACCGACGGCGACGGATTCGACGTCGGTCCTTCCTCTCGCATATCCGGATGCGTCGCGGAGAGCGTGCTTTATGAGGGCAGCGCAGTCGCTCAGGGCGACGGGTTCCGAGTGGGATCCGAATCGGTGGTGACGGGCTGTCTCTCGGTCTCGACCTCGGAAGACGGATTCGAGCTCGGGAACCGGTGCCTGGTGTCAGGCTGCGCGACGTTCCTGAACGAAGGGCTCGGATACAGATTAGGCGAATCGTCGCGGATCGAAGACAGCACGGCCTCGGATGTTCTCGGGAGCGGAATCACCGTCGATGAGCGCTCCGCGGTGCTCCGGTGCAGCGTCGCCCGCGCGTTCGGGCAGGGGATCGCACTCGGTTCGAGCTGTACGGCCATCGGCAACATGGTTGTTGAGTGCACGGGCGCCGGTTTCACCGGGCTCATCGCCCCTGGCGGCGCGAGCGGGTGCGTGATCGATTCGAACGTCCTGATCCGCAACAACAACAACCTTCAAGTGTTCGCGACGGGCTGCACGGTGACGAGGAACATGTCCTACGCACCCGTTCTTCTTGGCATCAACATCAACGCTGGCAACTTCGCCGGCGCGGTGGTCGCCAATCCGGCGGCTGCAGGGCCCTGGGACAACATCGCGAACTAGCCCCCCGCTGCACCTGACCGTCTTGACCCGGACGCTCGTGGAGATTCCAAAGATGAACGATTCGTACGCCCCCCCTGCAGCCCGCGCTCTGATGCTGTGCCTCGCTCTGGCGGCACCGGCGCTGGCCGGCCCGCTGAACCCGCCCTCCGGCCCGATCGCCCCGACGGCACGCTTCGGTGAGCGCATCGAGTTGAGCCAGGAGACGACGCCGGGCGTGTTGGGCTCAGTGTTCCGGATCCTCAACCCCGGCTCCTACTTCCTCGCCGAGGATCTGACGGTGCCGGCCGGCACGACCGGCATCCGGCTCGAAGCCAGCGACGTCACGATCGATCTCAACGGATACACCATCCGGGGTGAAGCCGGATCCATTAACGGGATTCAGATCAGCAGCATCGCGGAGAACGTTGCCATCCTCAACGGGACGATCCGAGACGTAGGCGGGAATGCGATCTCGACCGGATCGACAGGCGCCGACCGCTGCCTCTACGAGAACATCACGGCCCTGAACATCGGGGCGCGCGGGTTTCGTGGCGACGAATCCTGCATCGTTCGCAATTGCGTCATCGACACCGCGCAGTTCCAGGGAATCGAACTCGGGCGTGGCGCGATTGTCGAGAACTGCGTGGTGCGCAACCTCTCCAACGGTGATGGCTACATCGTCGGGCCGTCTTCGCGTGTGACCGCGTGCGTGGCGGAAGCGGTCATCGGCGGCGGCAGCGTCCAGTCGGATGGAGACGGGTTCCAAGTCGGGTCGGATTCGATCATCGCGGGTTGCCTCAGCGTCGCGAACGCCAATGAGGGATTCGAGACCGGCGATCGCTGCTTCGTGGTCGAGTGCTCTTCGGTGCTCAATAGCGGCCTCGGATTCCGCATAGGCGAGACGTCGCGGATCGAGCGGTGCCTCAGCACGGACAATCTCAGCATCGGCATCGTTGTCGACGAACGATCGAGCGTCATCAACTGCCAGGTCGCTCGAGCGGGCGGGCAGGGCATCGCTCTCAACTCCAACTGCGTCGCAATCGGCAACACGGTCACCGAGTGTCTGTTGCCCCAGTTCTCCGGGATCGTCGTCGCCTCGAATATCTCGGGCTGCATCGTCGACTCGAACCTGCTCCTCGGGAACGCCAACAACATGAACATCTTCGGCACGGGCAACACGATCGTCCGGAACTTCTCGCAGGGTGCGACCAACACCGGGATCAACATCGCCGCTGGGAATTTCAACGACCCGACGATCTCGCTGCCCTCCGGTGGCGGCCTCGGGTTCCCGAGCCCCTGGTCGAACATCGACAACTGAGCGAGCCAGAACGCGGGTCCCTAGGGGATCATCGCCGGGAGTCCAGGCATGATCCCCTCGGCCTACGAGCCGCGAGCGCCAGCTCGCGGGGGTTCCAACCCGGACCGACGACGCGGGCGCTTTCCTACCGGCGGCTTGCGCCACCGGCTCGTACGCGCACCATCCGGGTGCTCGCGCACCTCGGCTTGTTGCCGATCGATACCAGCCGAACCGCGCAAGCGGTCGGATTCCCTTCGCTCTTCCTAGGGGATCATCGCCGGGAGTGCGGGGATGATCCCCTACCGCTGCCCGATGTTCATCCACACGATCTGCTCGCGCGGGATGATCAGGCGCCCGGTCGCGCCGCCTCGTGAGTCCTGAACGATCACCCACTCGTCGACGAGCGTGATGCGCTCGACGCGCCGGAGCAGGCCGTTCCAGTCGGTCGACGGCGCACCGCTCCGCGGGTCCATCATCAGCTGGATGTCCAGGTTGCCCTGGAGGACCAGGCTCTCCATCGCCTCGCCGTTGCCGGGCGCCTGGGCGCTGGTGGGGCGCGACATGGCGATCCATGTGATCGCGATACCGGCGACGAGGCCGAGGGCGACCGCGAGAGTCGAGCGCGCGGGGCGGGCGTGTGCATCGGGCGATGTCATGATGTAACTCTCCTGTCGTTCGAGGGTTCCGGGTGCCGGGGAGCCTAGCGCCTGCGCGGCGCGCTGAGGCGGACTTCGATCTGTACCGCTTTCTCTGCAGGTTGTTGTTCCGGTCGGGCGCACCGCGTGCGATACTCGACGGGTCGGGGCGGGGTTCCGGCGCCCCGGCGGGAGGTAGAGCCATCATGCGCATCCCCGCTGCGATCGTCCCCGTTCTTCTGGTGACCGGTTCCTCGCTCGCCGGGCCGCTCTCGCCGCCGGCCGGCCCGGTGACGCCCACCTACAAGACCCTCCAGGAAGTTGAGCCCAGGATCGCGATCGGCCAGGGCACAACCCCCGGCGACGCGACCACGCTGTTCCGCATCACCGTGCCGGGTTCGTACTACCTCACCTCCAGCGTGACGGCCGCGCCGGATCAGATCGGCATCTCGATCGACACCTCGGATGTCACGGTGGACCTGAACGGGTTCACGCTCGGTTCGGCGGGCGGCGTGGGATCCGGGAACCATGGCATTGGTGTCGCCGGGATCGTCGATCGCGTCGAGGTGCGCAACGGAACGATCTCCGGTTTCAGAGGCGATGGCGTCAGCGCCTTCAATACCGACCGAACCGTCGTCACCCGGGTCCTGGTCGAGTCGTGCACCCGGACCGGCATCGAGGCCGGCGACTCGTCTCTCGTGACCGACTGTGTCGTGCGCGCCTGCGGGTTCAACGGCATCCTCATCCGTCGCGGCATCGTCGACCGGTGCATCATCGAAGATGTGCCCAACCACGGCGTCAGCGCCACGCGCGAATCGCGGATCAGCAACTGCGTAATCGAGGACGCCGGTCCGGCCGGAATCACCACGAGCAAGGGCTCGATCATCGTCGGCAACTCGGTCACGCAGACCCCGACGGCGATCGTTGCGGGCGACGACTGCCTGGTCACGGGCAACGTGGTCGCCGAGGGCGTGTCGACCGGCATCCGGGTCAACGGCGCGGGCAACCGGGTGGATCAGAACCACGTCAGCGCCAACTCGCGGGGCGTTTGGCTCCTCGGCGACAACAACGTGATGGTGCGCAACACCAGCGCCGCCAGCGCCACGTTCCCCTACGACGTCGCCGGGGCCAACAACCTGTTCGGGCCCATCGTCGTGTTCGGGGGCACGGGCGACCTGTCCACCCTCGCCGGTGGCGGGAACCCCTGGGCCAACATGCAGCACTAAGGCCAAGGGGATCATCGCCGGGAGAGGGGTGATGATCCTCTAGGGGGCTCAGAAATCGAAGTTCGCCCAAGGGCTGTTGCTGACGATCGGGTTCCCGACGCCGATGATCGGCCCGGCGGTGTTGCTCCCGGCGATCGAGTACTCCGCCACGGAGTTGCCGGAGGCGAAGTTTCCGATGATCAGGTTCCCGGGGCCCGTCACCTGCACGCCGTGGGTGCCGCGCGTGACCATGTTGGCGACGATCACGTTGTCCGATCGATCCGTGAATATCGAAGGACCGCTCGTGTTCTGATCGGCAAAGCAGCGGGTGATGTAGGTGTTGAACAGGAGCTTGTAGCCACCGAGGTCGTTGAAGGAGGCGGCGCAGCCGGAGATCGACGTACTCGTGCTCAGGTTGAACCCCCACCCATCGTTGTTCCGCGAGATGCAACGCTCGATGATGCCGCCACCGCTGAACCCGTCGTCCCCGTTCCCCTGGGCGACGCAGTCGGCGAAGTACGCCGGACTCGAGGAGATGATGCCATCCTGACCATTCGACTCGGCGTAGCAGCGCGTGAAGCTGGCGTACGCGCCGGTGCGCATGCCGATGTCGCCGTTGCCGGCCGCGCGCACCGAGTCGACGCTCACGCCGAGCAGGCCCGTGGCCAGGATGCCGTGCGACCCCCAGCCGACGATCGCGCCGTTCCGGATGACGACACGGTGCGCTCCCGCGAAGAGGTTGATCCCGTCGAGCGAACCGGCAACACCCTCGAGCGTGAACCCGTTGAGATCGAGCACGACGTCCGGCGCGGTGATGCGGATGCCGTCGTCGCCGGACACACCCGTGAGGTTCTCAGTGAGGTAGTACGACCCGGGCTGGCTGATCTGGTAGACGGTGGCGCTGGTCCCCGGAGTGTTGGTCGAGTTGACAGCGATGCGGGGCTCGACCTCGACCAGGTCCTTCATCGTCGGCGAGACGGGCCCGGCGGGCGGGGCGAGGTCGCCCGCCAGAGCAACGGGGCCCGCAACCAGCGCCACGACGACGGCGCACGACATCGATCGGATCTGCATCGCTCAACCTCCCTTGGCGCCGGGAAACGGCGCACCAATAGCGTACCCCAGCTTTCAGCGGGTGCCAGCACGTCCCCGGGGGATCATCGCAGTGAGCGCGGCGGTGTTCCCCTGGAGATCACAGCCCGCAGCTCTGCAGCCAGTTGGTGAGCACGGACGTGATGTCGCCGAAGTCCACGAGCCCGCTCCCGTCCGCGTCTCCCGCGCAGGACCCCGACGGGGCGCCGGCCGTGAACTCGATGCGCGTCAGCGATTCCAACCCGAAGACCCCGTCAGAGTTGAATCCTGATCCATCCGGGAACAGCAGCATGCCGATCGAGAACCGGATCTCGAACAGGTACGTCTCGCCGGCGACAAGGGTGCCCGCGGGGAGCGTCGTGCCCGTCGAGGAAGCGCCCTCGCTCAGCTCGAACACGGTTTGTAATGCTCCCCCCCCGAGCTGCCGGCTGATCTTCACTTCGGCGCTGTTCGCATCGCTGACGAACGGCGACGGCCAGGTCAGCGGGATCGGCAGCGACGGATCGATGCCCCCTGTGAGATAGTCGAACGACGGGCCCGTCAGGTAGGGAGCCTCTGGGAACGCGTTCCCGAATTGCGTGAAGTCCTGGGATGCCGGTGCGATGCTCCCGGCGGTGATGCTGATCGTGTAGCTCATGCCGGGGGCGAACACCATGTCCAGGTCCACCGGGGCGGCGCCCTGCGTGACCAGCTCCCAGACCTGGCCGTCCTGCACGAGCGCCTGGGGCCCGATCTCGCTGGAGACTTCGATTGCGCTGGCGTCGGCCAGGTCCCACGTCGTCACCGCGATCGTGGATGTCGCCAGATCCGGCGTCATTGGCCGGGTGTCCGGGGCGACCTGCGTGTACTCGACCCCGCGGATCACGTCCCACTGCACCACGACCTGCGCCGAGGCATGGCCGGGGAGCGACACGCCCGCGACGGGCAGAACGACAGCGAACAGAGCGATCGAGCGCTTCATGGCGGCACACCTCCTGGTTGTGGATCGGGGCGCGGTTCGGATGTTTCAACATACACCCGATCCGTGGCCCCGCCATCCCGGCCCTAGGGGATCATCGCAGAGAGCGCAGCGGTGAGCCTCTGGCAGTCACGGCCCGCAGCTCTGCAGCCAGTTGTTGAGCACCGACGTGATGTCGCCGAAGTCGACGAGCCCGCTCCCGTCGGCGTCGCCCTCGCAGGAGCCCGAGGGGCCGCCGGCGACAAACGCGACGGACGTGATGTTCTCGAACGCAACGACCCCTTCGGAGTTGAAACCCGTGGGATCAGGCATCAGGAACTGCACGTTCGTGTGCCCGATCTCGAGCACGTACGCCTCGCCGGCGATCAGCGTGCCACCGGGGATCGTCGTGCCGGTGGACTGGTCGTCAATGAAGTCTTCAGCGAACACCCGCTCGCCGTTGCTCTCGCGGAAGATGTCGACAAACACCGCGAACGACGACGTCGACGCGGGCGAGTTCCAGGTGATGACGATCGGCAACGCGGGATCGACACCCGAGAGGTAGCCGAACGAGGCGCCGGTGAGGTAGGGAGCGCCCGCCGGGTAGTTGTCGACCGGGATGGTGAAGCCCTGCGACGAGGGCGCCAGCGCGCCCGCCGTGATGCTGATCGCGTACATCATCGAGCCCGGCCAGACCATGTCGAGGTCTGCCTGCGTGGCGAACTCCTCTTCGCCGGTCCACTCCAGGCCGTCTCCCATGAGCATCCGGGGCGACTTGGCGCTGGACACCTCGGCGGCGCTGATGTCACCGGGATCGGTGATCTCGACGACGACCTCCGCGGCATAGCCATCGGGCATCGCCGGCTGCGTGTCGGCGCTGTCCTGGGTGTACTCGGCGATCTTGATGACGTCCCAGAATTCGACCTGCGCGCTCGCCTCGGGGGCAAGCAGGCAAGCCAGCGCGGGCAGAACGACAGCAGACGCAGCAAACTGACGCTTCATGGCGACACATCTCCGGGTTGTGGGCAGGGGAACGGTTCCGATGGTTCAACATACACCCGATCGGGGGCGGGGCCAGCCCGACGCATCAGAACACGCCGAGGTCGACGTTCGCGTACGGGCCGCTCGCGGCATCCACCGAGCTCTCGAACGCCCCGATCCCGGAGCGACCGAACATGCAACCGAGCGGATTGGGGCCCACGAACCCCGTCGGGTTGCCCTTGGCGAAGTTCCGGATGAGGAACGACCCGCACTCGGCGTACGCGGCGATGTCGCCGTTGAACAGCAGGTGGTTCGAGTCAACGAAGCAGTTGTCCCCGGCGATGATCCCGTCGTCGACGTTCTCCACGCACCGGTTCCCGACCACAGTGCTGCCGAAGTCGACCGAGATGCCGTCCATCTGGTTCGTCTGGGCGAGGCTCGAATAGATCGATGCTCGCGCGCCGCCCTCGAAGCCGTGCTCCATGTTCGTCACGCTGACGCAGCCGACAGCCACGGCGCCCCCGCCGACGAAGAACCCGCTGAGGGTGTTGAGATCCGCGACGCACGACTCGGCCCTGCCCCCTGCGCCGATCAGGATGCCGTAGCCCAGGTTCCGGTTGCCGATGCAGTCCGACACCTTGCCCCGGACGATCGAGTTGATGCCCGTGCCGTCGTTCTCCGACGCGATGCAGGAGTCGATGAACGAGCGCTCGTTGGCGCGGATGCCGTCGCCCCCGTTGTCTTCGCTCACGCAGTTGTCGATGAGCGAGTCGAACCCCGCGACGATGCCGTCCGATCCGCACCCTCTGACGAACAGGTCCCGCAGCACGAGCCCGTTGGTCGTCTGGGCGTCGATGCCCCGGTCGCCCCAGAAGAAGATCGAGCCGTTCTCGATTCGGATCTGGTCGGGCGACCCGGCGCTGACTGTGATCGCGTCGAGCGACGAGCCCTGGAACACCAGGCCGATCAGGGTGAACCCGTTGAGGTCGAGCGTCACACGCGGCGCCGCGATCTCGATGCCGTGCTTGGCGTTCTGGGCGCTGAGGTTCTGCGTGAGGTAGTACGAGCCCGAGGCCGTGATCTTGAAGACGCTATCGGCGTCGCCGGGCGTTGTGTCGGTGCCGAGCGGAACCCGCGGCTCGACCTGGTCGAGCGTCTTGAGGCTGGGCGCGACGGGCCCCGCCGGGGGGTTGAGCGGGCCGGCGAGCGCGGGGGCGCCGAGCGCGACAACGGCGAGGAGCGCGGCACGAACAGATCCATTCGGCATGGCTGGGGCCTCCCTGGTCACCCCCCGGGTACCTGAAATGTAGCCCGGATGCCGGGGGTGGCCAGCGATTCCTAGGGGATCATCGCCGGGAGAGGGGTGGTGATCCTCTAGGCCTACGAGCCGCGAGCGCAAGCTCGCGGGGGTTGGGCAAGATCCGCCGAAACCGGCGCTGTCCCACCGGCGGCTCGCGCCACCGGCTCGTCTGCTAGTACGAGAAGTTCGCCCAGGGATTGGTCGAGCCAATCACACCGATGCCCCCGACCGTGGGCCCGACGAGGTCGGTCGCCTGGAAGCTGAAGTTGCCGCCGGCGTTGTTGCTCGCCGAGTTTCGGATCACCAGGCTCCCCCCGGCGGTGACGATGCCCAGGTCGTTGTCGGTGACATGATTGCCATCCACGCGACAGTCGGTCGACGTGACGCGCACGCCGGCGCCGTTGGCGATCGCCACCCCGTTGCTGTCGCAGGTGTTCCGCTCCACGCGGCTGTCGCCGCCGGCGACGATCCCGTCCTCTGAGTTTTGGCGAGCGACGCAGTCGAGCACCGCCGCGCCGCCCCCGACCACGATGCCCGAGCTGGAGTTCTGCGTCGCGACGCACCCGCTGACGAGCGTTGCGTTGCCGGCGAGGATGCCCTCGGCCGTGTTGTCGCTGAACACGCTCTCGAGGATCGAGCAGTTGGCATTCGATCCGCCCGTCGGCGTGAGCACGCCGGTGAGGTTGACCGAGCTCTCGCAGCCCCGCATGACCGATGCGCGACCGATCTCGAACCCGTTGTCCCCGTTCTCCAGCGCGACGCAGGCGGTCACGACGGCGCGATCGCCGAGCGAGAACCCCTCGCCGGTGTTGGCCGAGGCGTTGCAGTTCGTGAGCGTCGCCCCCTTGCCGATCAGGAACCCTTCCTCCTCGTTGTCCGATGCCGAGCAGTCGCTCAGCGTTGCCCCGTCGCCGAGTTCGAACCCCTCAAAGGCGTTCTGATCCGCGCGGCAGGCCAGGAGGGTGCAACTGTCGTACAGGAGTATGCCCTCGGCGCCGTTGGACTCGCAGTTCGTGTTGACGATCGTGGTGTTCGTTGAGAGACCCACCGCCGTCGTCGTGATGCCCCGGCCGGTGTTGCCGGAGAAGCTGCTGTCGCTCACCGCCGCCGAGATTGTGATTTCCAGGCCGCTCGTCCCGTTCTGCTGGCCGCTGCAGCCAACGACGGTGCCGACGCCGCCGATCGAAAACCCCGCCGCCGAGTTGCCTCTCGCGGAGCATGACCGGAACACGCTCGCGAATCTCGCTCTGATGCCGAACCCGGAGTTCGAGTACGACGTGCACGATTCGATCACGGTCTGATCCGACGCCCGGATCCCATCGGCGTTGCCCGAAGCCAGGCAGGACCGGATGAGGCCACCCGTCGTCACATCGATCCCGTTGCCGCTGTTGTCCGCGACGAAACACTCCACGATCACCGCGCCGACAATGCCCGAGATCCCTTTGTTGCCGTTGTCGAACGCCAAGCACCCGCGGACGGTCCCGTAGGACCCGACCTGGATGCCGGTGCCATCGTTCTCGACCGATGCGCAGTGCTCGACGATGCCGCCGAACCCCGACACCGAGATCCCGACCAGCCCGGGGTCCGCCGAGTTGCACAGCTTCGCGATGCTGCGCCTCACCGTGCTTTCCGCGCCGCCCAGTCTGATGCCGTACTCGTCGCAGGCGATCGCCAGCACGTCCTCGACGACACACAGTTCCAGCTGGCAGTTGATCCCGCTTCCGTCCATGACGCGGATCTCGCCGTTGCGGACTACCGTTCGCACACCGGTCGAGCGGACGCCGTCGAGCGAGCCGGGGCTCCCGAAGATCCGGAAGCCGTTCAGGTCGAGCGTGACATCCGCGGCCGTGATCTCGATCCCGTGCTTGCCGGCCGGGACGCCCTGGAGGTTGTCGGTGAGGTAGTACGAGCCCGGCTGATCGATCATGAACACCGAGTCGGCGTCGCCCGGCGTGTTGGTCGCGTTGACCGCGATGCGCGGCTCGACCTCCTCGAGCGTCTTATTGGTCGGCGCGATCGGCCCGGCCGGCGGGTTCAGCGGCCCGGCCAGACACGCCGAGCACGCAGCGACAGCAACGAATACAGACGGGACGGATCGGTTCAACATGGAAGGGTCCTCGCTCTCGCCCGGAACCATCTGAGTTCACACTACCGCAGGATCAGCCCCGGGCCAGCGATTCCTAGGGGATCATCGCCGGGAGAGGGGTGATGATCCCCTTGGTTAACGAGCCGCGAGCGCGAGCTCGCGGGGAAGCCCGTGCGGGCCGACGACGCGGGCGCTGTCCCACCGGCGGCTCGCGCCACCGGCTCGTCTGCTAGTACTCGAAGTTCGCCCAGGGATTCGTCGAGCCGATCACGCCCGAGCCGCTCACCGTCGGGCCGACGAGGTCGGACGCCTGGAAGCTGAAGTTGCCGCCGGCGTTGTTGCTCGCCGAGTTGCGGATCACCAGGCTCCCGCCTGCGCTGACGATGCCCTGCATGTTGTCGATGACGTGGTTGCCCTCGATGCGGCAGTCCGTCGATGTCACCTCGATGGCCGCCCCCGACCCGTTGCTGTCGCACAGGTTGTTCAGGACGAGGCTGTCGCCGCCGGCGTTGATCCCGTCGAGCCCGGACTGGCGAGCGGTGCACCCGACGACCTGCGACGCCCCTCCAACCAGGATCCCGTGGCCGTCGTTGTTCGTCGACGAGCAGTTGCGCACGACCGCCGCGTTGCCCGCGCTGATGCCGGCGCCGGCGTTGTCGGTGCTCGCGCAGCTCTCGATCAGCACGTTGGCGTTGGTGCCACCGGAGATCGTGAGGATTCCCTCGAGGGTGTTGTCGTGCGCCAGGCACTCGGTCAGAACGCACCCCCGACCCACATCGAACCCCTGCTCCGAGTTCCCCTGCGCGACGCATCCGGTCATCGCGCCGTACGAATCCGCCTTGAAGCCCGCGCCGGTGTTCGAGGTCGCCGAACACCCCGTGGCGGTGCTGCGCGAATTGAGCTGGAACCCGTCGAGCCCGTTGATCGACGCCCTGCACACATCGAACGCGCTGCCGCTCCCGACAAACCCCCACGAGTCGTTGTTCCTCGAGATGCACGCCACCACCACCGATTCGTTGCCCACGTCAGCGCCCGAGCCGAGATTGTTGGTCGTCTCGCACGCGATGAAGACAGACGAATTCCCCGCATCGATCCCGGTCCCGCTGGACCCGGTCACGCGGCAGCGCTCGAAGATGCAGAACGAACCCGACACGATCCCGTCGGATCGGCTCACCGAGCAGTACACGTCCGCCACGATCGTCGATGACCCGACCTGGATAGCCCCGGTAAACGCACCGGCTTCGCCGCACCCTCTGACGACGCAGCGCTCGACGACGCTCCCGGCCCCGGCCTCCAGGCCGATCAACTCGCACTCCGTGACCGTCAGATCATAGAACCGGCTCTGCAGGTTCTCGTTGAGGACCCCTTGCTCGCCCATGGTCTCGATCGATCCGTTGCGCACCGTCGCGAACCGCGCGTCGATGTGGATCCCGTTGGCCGAGTTCGGCTGACCGACGATCCGGAACCCGTTCAGGTCGACCGTCGTCGAATCCGCGTTGACCCGGATGCCCGACGAGAGCGCGGGCACGACCACGTCGCCGGTGAGGTAGTAGTGCCCGGGCGTGTTGATCTCGAACACCGCGCCGCCCCCGGCGGGGGTCGTTGCCGGGCCGATCGGCGTGCGGGGTTCGACCTCGTCGAGCGTCTTGTTGGTCGGCGCGATCGGCCCGCCCGGCGGATTCAGCGGCCCGGCCAGGCAGGGCACGCTCGCAGCAACAGCAACCAGCGCACACGCAACGGATCGGATCGGCATGGGAGTGGTCCTCGCTCTCGCCCGGAACCGTCTCTCCTCACCCTACTCCAGGATCGGCCCCGGGCCAGCGATTCCTAGGGGATCATCGCTCCGAGAGCGGTGATGATCCCCTAGGTTACGAGCCGCGAGCGCGAGCTCGCGGGGAATCGCGTGCGGGCCGACGACGCGGGCGCTGTCCCACCGGCGGCTCGCGCCACCGGCTCGTCTGCCTAGTACGAGAAGTTCGCCCAGGGATCCGTGGAGCCCACACCCAGCGCCGGGTTCGCGGGGATCGCCAGGCTCGGGGGCGGGTTCACGATCACGCCGACGAAGTTGCCGGTCGCGATGCTGTACGCGGGAGAACTCCCGGTCACGCTGTTCCGGATGATCAGATTGCCGGCGGTGGCCGCTTCGATGCCCATGCCGGAATCGGTGATCGAGTTCGCCTCGACGCGATTGCGCGCGCTGCCCATATAGATCCCCGAGCCGGAGTTGAAATCGCACTGATTCCCCGTGACCAGGCAGTACGACCCGACGCGGATCCCGTGCACCGCGTTCGACGCGGCAACGCACCCACTGACGACGCTCGTGGATCCCGCTTCGATGCCGTTGTCCATGTTCGAATTGCTCACGCAGCCGATGACCGTCGTCGAGGCGCCGGCGCGGATGCCGTCCTCACCATTCTGGAAGACACTGGAAGAGCGCAGCGTCGAACCGGAACTGAGGAAGATCCCGTTCGCGCCGTTCGACAGCGCGACGCAGCGTATTACGGTGCAATACGAGGGCGTTCGGATTCCGGTGTTGCCGTTGTCCGATGCCGAAATGTCTCGGATCGAGCCGCCGCTTCCGAACGCCATCTGGATCCCGTCGGTCCCCCACTCGCGGATCGAGCCGTTGAAGATGGCGACATCGTCGAAACTCAGCGTTGCGTGGATCCCGTGCACCGATCCGGCGACGCCGCGCAGTTCGAACCCGTTGAGGTCGAGGGAGACGGAGTTGGCCGCGATCTGGATACCGCTCTGCCCGGCCACACCGACGACGTTGCCCGCGAGGTAGTACGAGCCGGGCTTCGTGATGACGAAGAGCGAGGTGCCGTTGCCCGGCGTGTTCTGGGCGTTGATTTCCGTGCGCGGGCCGAAGCGCCCGGTCTCCGCGACGGGGCCCGCGGGCGGGGCGAGCGGGCCGGCCAGGGCGGGCGACGCGAGAGCGGCAACGACGATCGCGAAACGACGAACGAGCATGGCGGATACCTCCCGTGCGCCAGAAACCGGCGCACGTTCAGAGTACCCCAGGACCGGGCCGGGGCCAGCACGGAATCCGGTGGTCACGCAGAGATCCGGGTGCTCGCGCACCTCGGCTCGTTGTTGATCGAGACGAGCCGAACCGCGCGAGCGGTCGGATGCTCCGGGCCGCCTTCCTAGGGGATCATCGCGCAGGCAGCGGTGATGATCCCCTACCAGTCGGTCAATACACCAGGTTGGCCCACGGGTTCGTAGAGCCGATCACGCCGGAGCCGGAGATCGTCGGCCCGATGAGATCAGAGGCCTGCACGTTGAAGCTGCCGCCGGGGTGGTTGCTCGCGGAGTTGCCGAAGATCACGTTGTCGCCGGATGACGACACCCCGATATCGTTGTCGGTCATGTGGTTCCCGTCGATCCGGTTGTCGGTAGACGTCGTGCGGATCGCGGCGCCGTTGGCGACAGAGGCGCCGTTATTGTCGCAGGTGTTGTTGCTCACGCGACAATCACCGACCACGACGATGCCGTCGGTCCCGTTCTGACGCACGTTGCATCCCTCGATCGCCACGCCCGTGTTGGCGTCGATCCCGGCGGATCCGTTCTGGGCAACAACGCACCCCCGGACCACACTCCCGTTGCCCACGCGGATGCCGAACGCGCCGTTGTCGCTGAACACGGAATCCACGATCGTCGAATTGGCGTTGTTGGTCGCCAGGGGAGTGACGATCCCGTCCTCGGTGTTGCTCGAGCCGTCGCAGTTCCGCACGATGCACGCCCGCCCCAACCTGAACCCGCTGAGGAGGTTGCCCGAGGACGTGCACGTCTCGAGCACGCTCCGGGATCCGGCCGAGATCCCCGTGCTCTGGTTGTCCGAGGCGGCGCACCCGATCGCGGTTGACGATTCGCCGACCTGGATTCCGACGTCCCCGTTGTTGAACGAGATACACCCCGAGATGACGCACGAGTCTTCGGTGTGGATGCCGATGCCGGTGTTGCTGTGTGACGTGCTGTCGAGGATTCGCGATGCTTCGACGGCGTACATACCCTCCGCCATATTGTTGTCGGCGGTGCTGGATTCGATGATCGAACCCCGCTGCAGCACATAGATGCCGCCGGTATCCGCCTCGATGCCGCCGCAGTTGCTCGCGCTGCAGCCGCGGACCACCGATTCGGGTCCGAAGCAGTAGATCCCCCATGAGCCGCACGAGCGGACGCGCACGCGATCGAGGATCGTTCGTCCGCCGAAAGACCAAACGCCGCCGCCTTCAACTCCGATGATCGCCCCGTTGTGCACCCTGACATTGGGGGAGCCGATCCGGATGCCGTCGAGCGAGCTGCCCGTCGCGGAAATCGTGAACCCCTTGAGGTCGAGCGTCACGCCATCTGACACGATGATCACGCCGTACTTCCCCGCCTCGATGTCGATGTCGTCCACGAGGTAGTACGAGCCCGGCTCTTCGATCCGGAACATCGAGTCGGCATCGCCGGGGGTCGTCTCCTGGGAGAGCGGTATCCGGGGCTCGACCTCGTCGAGCGTCTTGTTGGTCGGCGCGATCGGGCCCGCCGGCGGGTTGATCGGGCCGGCGAGGGCGCCCCCGGCCACGAGGATCGTGGCGACGAACGACAGACGGCGCGCGAACATAGGCAACCTCCCTTGGCCTGGGGCCTCTCAACCCTACCGCGCCGCGGGGCGACCGCCAGCGAATCCTGGAGGATCAGCGCGCGGGACGGTGATGATCGCCCCGGACGCAACGAGCGGGAGCGCAAGCTCGTGGGGGACGGGCAAGACTCGACGGAGCCAGCGCTGTCCCACCGGCGGCTCGCGCCACCGGCTCGTAGCGCGCACCATCCGGGTGCTCGCGCACCTCGGCTCGTTACGGATCGATACGAGCCGAACCGCGCGAGCGGTCGGATGCTCCCCGGCGTCCTCCTAGAGGATCATCGCGCAGGCAGCGGTGATGATCCCCTAGAACGAGAAGTTCGCCCAGGGATTCGTCGTACCCAGCCCGTTGCCGCCGGTGGACCCCGACACCGCGCCGCTGTTCGGCGCCGAGACGATCACCCCGACCTTGTTGTTGCCGGCGATGTCGTAGTTCGTCGTGTTGCCCGAGCACGTGTTCCAGAACAGGATGTTCCCGAACGAACTGACTTCGATCCCGATAGCGTTCTGGTTGCACGCGTTGCCCTGGATCCGGCTCCGCTGCCCGATCACTCGGATACCCGACTCCGAGTTGCTCGAGCAGTTGTTCCCGATCACCGTGCAGTTGGAACTCGCGACCATGCCATCGCCGATGTTGTTCGTGCAGGCGTTGCCCTCGATGTGGCAGAGCGAAGTCCCGTCAATGCCCGTGCCGTCGTTGGAAAAGGCCGTGCAGCCCACGATGACATTACCCACTCCCAGGTCGTACCCGTGGATGGCGTTGTCGCGAGACGTGCAGCCGCGCAGCACAGAGCCGTTGGCGGTGCTGAACCCGTCGGCGCCGTTCAGGCGGGCTTCGCAGTTCTCGAAGACGCTGTTCTGGCCCCCGGAGATCCCGATGCCACCGTTCTCGATCGCGATGCAGCCCGTGACGACCGCGCCCTGGTTCGTCTGGATACCGCCGGCCCCGTTGAATGATGCGCGCACGCCGCTGATGAGCCCGCCCTCACCGAATCCGCCCTGTCCGAGATTGACCCCCCACTCGTCCCAGCCCGAGACCGTCCCGTTCATCACGGCGAGGTCTCGCTGAAAGCCGATCGTCGCCACGCCGCTGCGCGAGCCAACGACGCCGGACAAGCGGAATCCCATGAGATCGACCGTCACGCCCTGGGCTGCTATCACGATCCCGTGACGCCCCGCAATGCCGGTGACGTTGCCGGTCAGGTAGTACGAGCCGGGCTGCGTGATCCTGAACACGCTGATGGAGTCGCCGGGGGTGTTGATCGCATTGATCGCGATCCGGGGCTCGACCTCGTCGAGCGGCTTCATCGTCGGAGCCACCGGGCCCGCGGGCGGGGCGAGGTCTCCGGCCAGGGCCGCGGCGGCGATCGCGAACGCGGCAAGAGCAACACAGCGATTCAGCATGGCGGGAGCCTCCCACGCGCCTTCAGGGGCGCACCTTCAGAGTACCCCACGATCATCGCCACGCCAGCGCTTCCTGCCCAGCTTCACCCGCGAACGCGCCCGTTCGCCATCGCGGCGCTGGCCCCGCGACCCCCGCGCTGTAGACTCAAACCGGTGTTCCGGGGTCCGCTTGGTGGAGGTGGTACGTGAATCGATCGACCCTGCTCATGCTCTCGGTGTGCGCGCTCGCCGGCGCGACGACGGGCGCCGCACTCGCCGGCGATCTCGCGCCGCCCGCGGGCCCCGTCTCGCCGACTATGAAAGACCTGGTCGACGTCGAACCCCGGAAGCGCATCAGTACGACCAACACCCCCGGCGACGCCGACAGCGTGTTCCGGATCTCCGAGTCCGGCTCCTATTACCTCGGGGGCTCGGTCCCCGTCTTCGGCGGGCGCACCGGGATCGAGATCGCCGCCGACAACGTCACGCTCGATCTCAACGGCTTCTCGATCATCAGCGTCGATCCGCTCTCGCTCGACGGCATCGCGACGTCGGTCGCCAACCTGACCGGCATCGTCATCCGCAACGGCTCCATCGAAAGCATGGGCGGCGACGGCATCGACCTGCGCACGCAGGGCGCCGCCTACGGGCGCATCGAGCGCGTCGTCATCCGCCTGTGCGACGGCAACGGCATCACCGCCTCCGGCAACTTCGAGATCACCGGCTGCCACGCCAACGCCAACGGCGCGGCCGGCATCCTCGCCGGCACCAACTGCGTCGTCTCGCAGTGCGACTCGCGCGGCAACTTCGGGGCGGGCTACAACGCCGGGGACAACTCGGTCGTCTCCCAGTGCCTGGCGCTCGAGAACGGCTCGACGGGCATCCTGGTGCAGGACAGCTGCGCCGTGGTCGACTGCGTGAGCGATTCCAACGGCGGCCGGGGCATCCACGGACGCGTCAACCTGACCGTCACCGCCTGCTCCGTCGCCGACAACACCAGCCACGGCATCGAGGGCCTGCTCGGGTGCAAGGTCTCGGACTGCGCCATCAACAGCAACGACCTCATCGGCGTCTTCCTCACAGCCGGCGGCCTCGTGACCGGGTGCTCGTCGTACAACAACCAGGCCGAGGGCATCATGATCGGCGGGGGCGGCGTGGTCACCAACTGCTTTGTCGCGCGCAACATCAGCCACGGCATCCGGATCTCGGATTCCGGACTCGTCACCGGCAACAGCTGCGAGACCAACGGCATCGCCGGCGTGAACCCCGGCGCCGGGATCATCGCCACCGGCAGGTGGAACCGCATCGACTCCAACGTCTGCGTCGGGTCCGACGTGGGCATCGACGTTGATTCCACCGACAACATCGTCGTGCGCAACAACGCCGCCGACAACACGCTGAACTACGACATCGCCCCCAACAACCACTACGGCCCCATCATCAACCTCACCGTCGGCGGCACGCCGGCAGCCGTGGGCAACGGCGCGGGCAGCACGATCGCCACCACCGACCCCTGGGCGAACTTCGCGCATTAGGCGGGGCGCGAGCCCGCGACCCACACCTATCCGGGTGCTCGCGCACCTCGGCTCGTGAACCGTCCCCGACGAGCCGAACCGCGCAAGCGGTCGGATGAGCCCGCGTCCGAGACCCGATCCACGCGCGCACTTGGGCGATCCCCTACCAATCGCTGGCCCCGCGACGATCTCGGGGTAGTCTGAGAGCCGGAGATTGTCTCCACGGGAGGCTTACCCATGTTTCCACGTCGTGCCGCCGTTGTCGCTCTCGCGTGCGCGCTGTTCAGCAGCGCTCCAGCCCTCGCCGGAGACCTCGCTCCCCCCGCGGGCGCGGTCCAGCCGACCGATCGCGTGCGCCTGCTCGATCAGTCGATCACGCTCCCCTACACCATCACAGAGCCGGGCTCGTACGTCCTGATCAGCAACCTCGTCGCTCCGCCCGGCGCCGACGGGATCGTGATCGACGCCGACGGCGTGACGATCGATCTCAACGGCTTCTCGCTCGTGGGCTCGGGCACCGGGCGCGGGATCGCGCCGCCGGTCCCGACAGCCGATGTCGTGTACGCCGTGACGGTCCACAACGGCCACCTCTCCAACTGGGGGTCCGGGGTCTTCGGCCGGGTCCTCGCCTCGGGGTTCGAAGCGTCGATCAAGGGCCAATTCCACGGGTTGGTGTTCACCGAATGCGACTGGGGGATCCAACTGCTCCAGGAGTCAACCGTCGCCCGCTGCTCAGCGATCGCCTGCCAGACGGGATTCGGCCTGCAGACATCGCATATGCGCGACTGCCACGCGACGATGAGCGACTTCAACGGGTTCTCCGTCAGCCACAGCAACATGGTCGACTGCGTAGCCACATGGAACTCTCAGGGCGTGACCCTGTTCGATGCACACATGACAGGCTGCACCGTCAAGTACAGCACCCAGAACGGGATCACTGCCTCTCAGGTATCCAGCGTTCGGCGGTGCGCCATAAGCAACAACGGCAGCGACGGTATCGCCAGCATCGGCTCCGGGCTGATAGTCGAGGAGTGCGTCATCGAGGGGAATCAGGGCTACGGCATCCGGTTCCCGAACGCACCGTCCGTCAGCCTTGCGTACAAGAACATCCTGTGGTTCAACGCTCTGGGCCCGGTCCTCGTGGGCGGCGCCGATGCGCCCATCAGCGCGACCGGCGCAGGCGCCGGAGCGTGGGACAACATCGCGCCGTGATCGACCCCTAGAGGATCATCACCCCACCCCCGGCGATGATCACCTAGGGCCAGGACCATCCGGGTGCTCGCGCACCTCGGCTCGTTGTTGATCGATACGAGCCGAACCGCGCGAGCGGTCGCATGAACCCGCGCCCGAGACCCGATCCACGCGCGCACTTGGGCGATCCCCCAGCAATCACTGGCCCCCGCCCGAGCCTGGGGTACCTTGAAGGCACACACACCGCTCGCCCGGGAGGACCCACCCATGCCGATTCGCTGTTCCCTGTTCGTCTCCGCGTCGCTGCTCGCCGCGCCCGGCGCCCTTGTCGCCGGAGACCTGAACCCCCCGCCCGGCCCGGTGGCGCCGAGCATGAAGACGCTCGACGAGGTCGAGCCGCGCACGCCGATCACCTCGCTGCCGCTGACGATCACCCAGTCCGGTTCGTACTACCTGGTCGGCAACCTGACGACGCTTGGCAACGGGATCACCGTGCAGGCCGACGACGTCACGATCGACCTCATGGGGTTCACGATCACCGGGTCGGACCCCGAGCTGTTCCACGGCATCCGCGTGATCGCGCCGCAGACGTACTCCAACCTGACGGTCCGCAACGGCACGGTCCGGCGCTTCGCCTCGGGCGTCACGGCGTTCGAGGGCTCGTCGGGCAACGGCGCCACGTTCGAGAACCTGGGCGTCTACGAGGTCGGCGAGCGCGGCATCGCCGCGGGTGACTCCAACGCGCTCATCATCGACTGCCACGTGACAGCCGCGCTCGGAGTTGAGCCGACGCCGTTCGAGGGCATCGGGTGCGTCGGGGGGGTGGTCAAGAACTGCCGCGCCACCGGGTTCCAGACCGGCATCATCGGGAACCTCTCGCTGGTCACCGACTCGATCGCGAAGAATGGGCAGACCGGGATCCTGGCGATCGGCGGCGTCGTCCGCGGCTGCGCCGCGTACAACAACAGCTCAGTGAACCTCACGCTCGTTGTCGGGGCGCTCGGGTTCGAGAACTACGCGCCGTGAGCCGGCGCTGATCCTCCGGCTTTCGCTGGCGTCGCGACGGTGCTGGGGTACGCTTGTCCTAGGTTTCCGGGGCTCACGGGAGGTGCCCCATGCCGATTCGTCGCCCCGTCATCGCTGCGCTCGCCTTCGCATTGGCCGGTCCCGCTGGCGCGTCCGCCGGCACCCTCGCTCCGCCCGCGGGGCCCGTCGCGCCGACGATGCGCACGCTGGAGCAGATCAACCCCGGCGTGCCCATCAGCCAGGTGGCGCCGGGGCCCGATTCGGCCCACCTCATCACGCAGGCGGGGCGCTACTACCTTGACCAGGACGTGGTCGGGGGCATGCTCCAGAACGGGATCCGGATCGACAACCCGGGCGGGCCCGTTGTCATCGACGGCAACGGGTTCTCGGTGATCGCCGGGCCCGACCCCCTCGATGGCATCCGCTGCGACCTGCCCACCGATGCCGTGCGCCTCAGCAACATGTTCATAAAGGGATGGTCGAACGGGATCCTCGTCGACCCCGGGAACGGCCAGGACGTCGTCCGCTTCGAGATCGTGCTCGAGAAGATCCGCGTGACCTCGGTCAGCATCGACGGCATCGGCGTCGCCTCGGGCGATCGCCCGATCGAGCTCCTCGTGTCGGATAGCTCGTTCGACGGCGGAGGCGGGTCCGCGATCCACGTCAACCCCGAGCTGACCGCCACGCAGGGCGCGGTCCCATACGTCCGCTACAAGCTCGAGCGTTGCTTCGTCAAGAGCTGGAGCACCAGCGGCATCGACTTGCCGCCCAGCAGCGGCGGCACGATCGAGCGCACGATCGTCGAAGACACCGGCTTCTTCGGCATGCGCCTCGGCGACGACGCGCGCCTCGACGAGATCCAGATCTTCAACGCCGGCACCATGGGGCTCAGCGCCGGGCTCTACATCGCGGTCACGAACTCCGTGATCGAGCTGTCTGGCAACACGAACTTCCTCCTCGGCGACGGCGCGTGGATCGAGAACTCCGTCTCGGGCAGCGCGGGCGTGCAGGGCATGATCCTCGGGAATCACTCCCACCTGGCGAACGTCCTGGTCGAGAACAACGACCGGGCCGTGCTCGCGGGGCGCGACCTCGTCGCGCGGGAGTCCGTGCTGTTCGGCGCGCTCGAGACCGGGAGCTACCTGAACCTCAAGAACAGCGTGGTCGTCGTCGATCTCGACAGCCCGACATACCGGCCCAGCCGGCTGCTGGACGGCCTGCACACGATCAGCGGGTGCGAGTTCGACGCCCACGGCAACAGCTCGGCGAACCTCCCGTTCGTGCGCATCGAGGGGCCCGACGCGCGCATCCGCGACACGAAGTTCCTCGCCGCCGACCCGCAGCCGACCCCGCTGGCGTTCGGTCCGGAGTTCGTGCGCTTCGAAGGCGATCGCGTCGACTGCCAGGACTCCGGCGTGTACGGCCTCTGGAGCGCGTGCATCGGGATCGACCTGCTGGCCGGCACGAAGGGCCACATCGTCCGCAACTGCATGTTCGTCGGCGACGACGCCGGCACCGACACGATCGGCATCGAGGCGACCGCCGTCGACGGCAAGCTCATCGTCGGGAACAACTTCACCCAGCTCGGCGGATTCGCGATGCCGGTCCAGTTCTCCGGCACCGGTATCGTCGGCGCGATCGTGACATCGCTGAGCAGCAACCCGGGCCCGGACCGCAACCTGCACGTGCCGTAACCGGGGCGCCCTGGTAGAGGATCATCGCCCCACTCCCAGCGAAGATCCCCTAGGACCTGCTGGCGTCGATCCCGCTTCGGTGTACTCTGAACGCGGGAAACACGCGCGCGGGCTCACGGCCCGCGCAAACAGGAGGATCGACCATGACGTCCCGCTTCATCGCGCAGGCTGCGCTCTGCTCGTGCGCGCTCGGCGCGCCCGCCCTGGCCCAGGCCACCGTCCCCTTCTCCGACCCCTCGTGGAAGGACTTCGGCGCCACGGCCATCAACAGCGTCGCCGGCAACTTCCACCCCGGGTGGACCACGATCAACGCCACGCCCGACCTCGGCCCCAACCCCTTCGGCTACCCCGCCCAGACGCTCTCGGGCGCGCCCGACGACTCCGGGCTCTGGTTCAACGAGTGGGGAGCCGGCAACGGCCAGAACGAGGTCGCCCGCCTCTCGCTCTCGGGCTTCTCCATCGGCCAGGCCTACAGCCTGACGTTCTCTGCGACGCTCATGTTCAACTCGTTCGTGGGCTGGGACGCGTCGTTGGGGATGCTCGACGTCTCGCTCTCCGGCGCCGACATCTCGAGCTTCCAGACAACGATGCTCTCCGACGCCGGCGACGCCGACGGCATGAACGACTGGAACGGCCAGACGATCTCGTTCACCGCCAATGCGTCGACCGTGGAGTTCGACTTTGGGGGCGGCGCCGTCGTCGACGACCCCATGGCGACGGTGTCGCGCTTCTCCGTCAACGGGTTCGACGCCCGCGTCGTCCCGGCGCCTGGCGCGATCGCCCTGTTGGCGGGCGCTGCGCCGATGCTCGGGCTCCGCCGGCGGCGCGGCGGACCGTGATCGATCCCTAGGGGATCATCCCCCCACTCCCGGCGATGATCACCTAGGCGACTAGTAGCTCAGGTTCGCCTGCGGGTGATCGTTGGGCCCGAGGGCTGTCGAGATATCCCCGACGCCCCCGACGGCGATGACCGGGCCGAAGGCGTTGCCGGCTGCGAAGCTGTAGTTCGCCAGGTTGTTGCCGGCGCGATTCCGGACAGCGACGTTGTTCGTGCCGAGCACGCGGATCCCGGTGCGATTGTCTGAGACGAAGTTCTGCTCGATCAGGTTGTCCACCCCGTTGACCCGGATGCCCGCGCTACCCACAGCATTCAAGCCGTTCCCGCTCACTGAGCATCCGACGACGAGGCACCGATCCAGGATGTCGATGCCGTCGAAGACGTTCCCTCGAGCCTCGCACGAACGCACGGTGCTGGGTGCGCCTACGAGTATCCCGTCGTCATCGTTGAAGTTCGCGCTGCAAGCTTCCACCAGGGTCTCACCCAATCCAGCGATCCCTCGTTGTCCGTTAAGCGTCGATGTGCAATGGCTGATGATGCAGGTGCCGCCGGATCCGCCAGCCACGATCCCGGTCAGCCCGTTCCGGGACACGGTGCACCGGTCGACGATCGCTATGTCGCCCAGACCGACCGACATGCCGTTGGCCGTGTTGTCGAGGACGACGCAGAGCTCGACGACTCCCTCGGCGAGCTGAATCCCTGATCCGAAATTGGATTCAATCCGACATCCCGAGATGGTCCCGCGGGAGCAATTGATGCCCTCCGAGCCGTTCGCGATGATCTGCGATCCTGTGATGACACCCGAGATGCAATCGAGTCCTCGGAGCGCGTTCCCCGCGAACCGGCACGACTCCACGAGGATATCGATGCCGAGTATGGCTCCGTTGGCGCCGTTCCCCATGACGGAAAGACCCCGGAGCGTTGCGGAGTCGAAGCTCAGAGCCGCGAACGCCCCTCCGATCCCACGTCCGCCCCAATCCTGGATCGCGCCGTTCTCGATGACGACGTTGGAGATCGGCACCCCGTCGTTCGTGATGCCCTCGAGCGAGCCGGGCACGCCCTGCAATTCGAATCCATTGAGATCGATCGTGACGTCATTGGCCACGACCTCGATCCCCTTCTTGCCCGCTTCGCCGATCACATCGCCCGGGAGGTAGTAGCTCCCCGGCTGGTCGATGCGGAACGTCGAGTCCGCATCACCAGGAGTGGTGTCCTGGCTGATCTCGGTGCGCGGGCCGAATCGCCCCGTCTCGGTCACCGGACCCGCGGGCGGCGCGAGCTGGCCGGCGAACGCCGGTGCGCTCAGACCACCGATCAGGATGACGCTCATGGTGCTTCGGGCGGGCATGGCCGGCTCCTCTCGTGTGTGCGATCGCGCTCTCTCGGATTCAGTCTTCACGGTTCACAGGCGCCGGGGCGACAGCGGTCAGTAGGAGTAATTCGCCATCGGGTCGGTTGAGACAAACCCCGACGCGGGGTCGACGATGATCTGGGCGTCGCGATTTCCGGCGCCGATCGAGTAGTTGGCCAGGTTCGCCGACGCCCGGTTGCGCACGATCAGGTTGTTGATGCCCACGGCCCGGATCCCCGAGCGGTTGTTCGACGTGTAGTTGTCCTCGATCAGGCCGTTGTCCCCGGCGGCACGAATGCCCGCGCCCCCGACGAGGTCGGTCGCGTTGGACTCGCACGTGTTGCCACGTGCCGAGCTGCCCGTCCCGATCTCGATGCCGTCGCCGGCGTTGTCGTGCGCCAGGCAGGCGAGCACGCTCGAACTGGTCCCGACGTTGATGCCGTCGGATCGGTTCTCTGCAACGGAACAGTCGTTCACGAGCACCGCCGAGACCCCGACGATCCCGTTGTCATTCCCCAACGAGGTGCAGCCCCGGATCGTGCCGTTCGACCCCACCGAGATGCCGTCGGCGGTGTTCCCCTGGGCGGTGCAGCGCGCGATCAGCGACCCGTCCCCCGCGCTCATCCCGCGGTGCATGTTGAGCCACGCCGAGCAGCCGGCGATCACCCCGCTGGTCACGACGAACCCGTCAAACCCGTTCTGCATGGCGCTGCAGTTCAACACCGACGACTCGAACCCGGTGGTGATCCCCGAGTCCCCGTTCCCCCACGCAGAGCAGTTTTCGACGGATGATCCGGCGCCGACAGCGATGCCCGCGTCGCTGTTCTCCGAAGCGGCGCAGTTCGTCACACTGGAGCCCGATCCGGTCTGGATGCCCGATCCCAAATTCGACAACGCCGTGCAACCAGAGATGGTGGCCGAGTTAAATGTCCGGATCCCGGTGTCGGACGCGGCGATCGTGGCGCAATCCGTAATGACGCAGCCACTGCCGGCGATGATCCCGCCGTTGAGACCGCCCGCGACGTCGCACGACTCGATGATCGAATAGTCCCCCACGCTGATCCCCACCGCCCCTGCCGCGATGACCTGACAGCCGCGGATGAGCGCGCCGTCGGTCACCCGGATCCCTCCCGCGCTGAACGAGAACTGCGAGCTGAACCGGATCTGAATCCTCTCGATGCGCACGTTGTAGTTGTTCGAAGCCGCATTGATGCAGTCGCCGTCCCAGGCGGTGAAGCGGCCGTCGGTGATCGCGACGTTGGAGCAGTCCGGCTTCACGGACACGCCGTGCAGCGATCCTGCTCCGCCGCTCAACGTGAAGCCGCCCAGGTCGAGCGCGACCCCGTCGGCGGCGATCTCGATGCCCGACTTGCCGACCTCGCCCGCCAGGCTCGCAACCAGGTAGTAGCTCCCCGGCTCCGTGATGCGGAACACCGAGTCGGCGTCGCCGGGGGTGTTCGCCTGGTTGACGGCTGTGCGTGGCTCGACGAGCGCCAGGCTCTTGAGCGTCGGAGCGATCGGACCCGCGGGAGGATCGAGCGGGCCGGCGCTCGCGGGCAACGCCAGCAACGCGCCGGCAATGGCGAACGGAGCGAGTGTTCGGAGCATCACGCAGCCTCCCGACCCCGGGGTACAACGTTCAGCCTACCCCCGATTCGGGCCCGTGCCAGCGATCCCTAGGTGATCATCCCCCCACCCCCGGCGATGATCCCCTAGGCGCCCCTCAGCGGGAAGCTCAGTACTCGAAATTCGACCACTCGCCCGGGCCGTTGTTGAAGTGGACGATGTCGCCGCCGCCCGAGAAGTCGAAGCGCTGCCCGACGGCGTTGCCGTTGACGATGTCGAAGTTCACGCCGTTGCCGCTCGCGCTGTTGCGGACGATGAAGTTCACCGTCGCGTTCACATCGATCCCGCGATCGTTGTCGGTGACGTTGTTGCTCTCGATGCGATTGTCGCTGCCGGTCACCAGGATCCCCGCGCCGTTCCCGGACGTGAACCCGTTGACCGAGCAGTTGTTGTCCCGCACGAGGCAGTCCGAGTCCACGATGATGCCGTTACCCACGTTGGCGTGGACGTTGTTATTGACGATCACACAGTCCCCCGTGACCGCCTCGATGCCGTGCGAGTCGTTGCTGTAGGACGAATTCCCCGCGATAACCGACCCGAAGTTCGCCAGGATCCCGACGCTCGCGTTGTCCCGGGCGGTGCAGCCACGGATCACCGATGAGTTCCCGGTAACGATCCCGCTCTGGCCGTTTCCCCGCACCGTGCACGACTCCACGATCGCGCCGCTCCCCGCCTGGATCCCCGTACCGCCATTGAACGTGGCCGTGATTTGGCGGAACTCCATGGCCCCGGAAGCCGAGAACGCATCGATCCCGTCCTCGCCCCAGTTCCGGACGGTCCCGTTGAACACCCGCACCTCATTGGATGAGTCGATCCCGTTGAGCGATCCCGGCACCCCGAGCAGCGCGAACCCGTTCAGATCGATGGTGACGCCGACGGCGGCAACCCTGATCCCGTTCTTCCCGGCCTCGCCGGTCAGGTTGCCCGTGAGGTAGTACGAGCCGGGCTGCGTGATCAGGAAGGTCGAGGAGGCGTTGCCCGGCGTGTTCTGGGCGTTGATCTCCGTGCGCGGGCCGAAGCGCCCCGTCTCGGTGACCGGCCCCGCCGGAGGCGCCAGCGGGCCCGCGAGCGATTGCGTGGAGAAGAACGCCGCCAGCAGGCAGCACGACGCGGCACGGATCGGCATGGATCGGTCCTCCCGGCCCCGGATGCGGGGCGCAATACCCGAGCCTACACCGAGATTCGGCCGGGGCCAGCGATTCCCGGCCACGCCCTCAGTAGCTGAAGTTCGCCCACGGGTCCGTCGTTCCCAGCCCAGCGCCTCCCACGGCTCCGTTGATCGCCGCGCTCGCCGGGGCGAGCACGATCACTCCCACCTGATTGCCCGCGACGATCTGGTAGTTCGTCGTGTTGCCCCCCGCGGTGTTCCGGCTCACGATGCAGCCCCCGACCGAGATCGCAAGCCCGACCGGGTTGTCGGTGAGCGAGTTGTCCATCACAACCGAGTCATCACCGTTGATGAAGATCCCGGCATCGCTCGCGAACCCGTTGACGCCGTTGCCGCTCGCGTGGTTCCCGACCACGCGGCACTCGGACGAGCACACAATCCCGCTGCGATCGTTGCTCTGCGCCGAGCACCCCGTCACCACGCACCGGGTGCTGGCGGAGATGCCCACGCCGTCGTTGAACTCGGCGACGCACGCCTCGATCCGCACGCCGACCGAGAGCACGAATCCCCGCGAGTTGCCCATCGACACGCACGATCGCACGACCGATCCGAACCCGGTCGTGAAGCCGTCGCCGATGTTCGCCCGTGCGACGCAGCCGGTCACGACGCACGTATCGAACACCTTGATGCCCTGACCGCCATTGCCGCGTGCCACGCACCCGGAGACAACGGACCCCGTGGAGACATCGATCCCCGAATTGGAGCAGAACCGAACTGTGCAGGAGTCGACCAGCGCGTTCTGGTTGAGCTGGATACCCACGCCGACGCAGGAGTCAACGATCACGCCGCCGACCCGGACCGCCGTGGCCGTCGTCCCGGCGATGCCGCCGTTGCCCCATGCCGAGAGCGTGCCGTTGCGCACGGCGATGTCGCGCTCGTTGCCGGTGATCGAGACGCCCGCCAGCGACCCGGGGCCGCCCTGCAGCCTGAACCCGTAGAGGTCGAGCGTCACGCCCGACGAATCGATCTCGATGCCGTGGCTCCCCACGACGCCCGCAATGTTGCCGGCGAGGTAGTACGAGCCGGGGGTCGTGATCTTGAAGATGCTGTCGGCGTCGCCCGGGGTCGTGTCCTGGCTGAGCTCGGTGCGCGGGCCGAAGCGCCCCGTGTCCGACACCGGCCCCGCCGGCGGCGCCAGCGGGCCGCCCAGGGCCGGGGCGACGAGAACCGCGCAGGTGAGAACGCTCGAAACACACCGAATGCTCATAGTGAACCTCCCGGGCGCGACGCGCGGCGCCCAGGAAAACCTACACCAGCCCGGGGCCGATGCCAGCGATCCGTAGAAGATCATCCCCGCACCCGGCGCGATGATCCCCTAGGCCTCCGGCTCCTCCGGGATCGGGCTGATGACGAACGTCACCGAGTACTCCTGCGCCCCGCCCCGCTCCGGCGGGTGCTGCGCCTGCTCGTCCAGGAACCGGTCGATCTCGCCCAGCATGCGATTGAGCTGCTTCAGCCCGGCCTTGTTCAGACGCGGCTGGGCCTGGTAGAGCATCTTCTGCCTCGCGGGCCCGCCGAAGACCGTGTCCGGATCCCCCAGCGCGCGGATGTGCCGGCGCTCGGCCTCGCGCAGCGCGGCGCTCGCCATCTGCCCCGCGGCTTCCGTATACGCCCGCGACCGATCGGCCTGGTCGAACACGATCGACTCGGCCGCGCGGTCGTAGACGGTCTCCGCCGGCCCCGACGTCGCCCGCGTGGCGCTGCGCACGAGCAGGCCCGCCTTCTCCAGCGCCGACACGTGGTAGTACAGCGTCTCGGGCACCCGGCGCATGTGCGCCCCCAGCTCCCCCACCGACAGCGGCCCGTGACGCTCGAAGGCCTCCAGCACGCGCTGGCGCAGGGGCGTCCGCAGCGCCCGCACCTGGGCCAGCGTCAGCACCTGCTTCTTGGCTTTCCGGTCCGGCATCCCGGACAATAGTCGGCGGGCTCCGGGTTCTGCTATAAAAATCTTGATTTCTCTAGCAATCGAGCGGCGTGCATTCCTACTAATCCGGAGAACCACCCACGAGGAGACCACCCATGCTCTCGCTTCCCCCAACCGCGCTCGCCGCCCTGGCCATCGCCATCGGTGCCCCGGGCGTGGCCCGCGCCGCCGACCCCGTCGAACTGCCCGCCACCCCGGCCGGCAGGGTCGCCGAGGCCTTCTTCGAAGCCTTCAACAGCGCCGACGAAGCCACCCTCATCGCCTACGAAGAGGCGCACCGCCACCCCGAGGGCTTGGAGCGGCGACCCGCGCCCGAGCGAGCAACGCAGCTGCTCGGCGCACACGCCCAGGTCGGCGACCTCACGCCCGGCGCCATCCTCGAGAGCTCGCCCGTCCTCATCCGCGTGGCCGCGGAAGCGAGCAACATCCCCATCTGGCTCGAGATCAAGTTTGAGGTCGAGCCCGAGGAGCCGCACCGCATCGTGTCGTCGCTCATCCAGCCGACTTCCGCCCCGTCGGTGCGCATCACCATCGACGACGAGTGGGCCGACCTGCCCGCCATGCTCGAGCGCCTGCGCACCGAGACCGGCGCCCCGGCCATCGCCGCGGCGATCGTGAAGGACGGCGAGATCATCGATCGTGCCATCGTCGGCGTGCGCGCCGTCGGCACCGACGACACCGCGCAGATCGACGACCGATTCCATATGGGCTCGATCACCAAGTCGATGACCGCGACGCTGATCGCGCAGCTCATCGAGCAGGACGCCCTCGCCTGGGACACCACCCTGGCGCACAGCCTCTCCGGGGTGCCGATGCTCGAGGCCTACGAGCCGGCGACCGTCGAGAACCTCCTGCACCATCGCGCCGGGCTGCACCCGTACACGACGTTCGACGCCGAGCTCGAGGCCTACTTCGCCGGCGTCTCCGGGCCCGGCCCCGTGCAGCACCTGGCGCTCGCCCGGCGCGCACTGGGCGAGGAGCCGCAGGCGCCGATCGGCGAGCAGATGCTCTACTCGAACGCGGGGTACACCATCGCGGGCGTCGTCGCCGAGCGCACGACCGGAGAGTCCTGGGCTGCCCTGATGCAGGAATCAGTGTTCGCGCCCGCCGGCATGACCAGCGCCGGCTTCGGCTGGCCCGCCTCGCGCGAGAATCCGCACCAGCCCCGGGGCCACTTCACCGAGGAAGACGGCTCGCTCCGCCCGCGCGACTGGGACGAGTACCCCTTCGATGAGTACCTCGCCCCCGCCGGCAACGTGCACTGCTCGATCACCGACCTGGCGCGCTACGCGATCTTCCACCTCGAGGGCCTCCAGGGCGAGAGCCCGGCCTTGACGCAGCAGACCTTCGCCCGGCTCCACACCGCGCCGGAGCTCAACGACAACGGATCGGGCTACGCCGCGGGCTGGCGCATCAGCCGCACGCCCGGACTGGGCGCCAAGCACGACCACAGCGGCTCGGGCGGCACATTCTTCGCGACCGTCGAGCTCTACCCCGAGGCCGGCTGCGCGATCGTCGTCGCGACGAACTTCGGCCTCGAGGGCCAGGCCGTAAGCGAAGCGGTCTCGGAGATGGTGCGCAAGCGCTACTTCGAGAGCGCGACTGAGTGAGGCGCGTGCCCAGGGGATCATCCCCGCACTCTCGGTGATGATCCTCTAGGGGCGGCGAATCCGGGTGCTCGCGCACCTCGGCTCGTATGACGCGACGAAGGACTCCTACAAGCCGAACCGCGCGAGCGGTCGGATCAGCGACGCACGTCCTGCAATCGAGCCACGTAATCGATCGCGGCAGTGACATCTTTATCACGGTTGATCCAGCGTGTGCTCCCATGCCGGGTCCACACGAGCCGTTTTGGCCCGACGATCCCCGCCTCCCGCATGCGCCGGGTCGCCCAACTCTTGAACTCCCGCAGGACGAGTTCCGGTGCCAGAGCCCCGCCCGTGACGCGGCAGTCAACAACCACATGCACGTGATTCGTACGCACGCTCAAAGCTAAGACCGTCCATCCCCGGTGCACTGCGTGATCGCTAATCGCTCGTTCGACCACCTCGCGCCCGCGTTGATCAAGCAGTATCGGATCACCTCTCATCGTTCCCCGCTCGTGACGCTCCCATCCGGGAGCGTGTTCGACGTGCCGAGCACCCAGCGACGGCCGAGTTCGTGTGAAGCTGCCGCGCGAGTCTCCATGAAGGCGTGCACCCCGTGTTGTCCACGTCAGAAAGTACGCGAGCGCGTCGGCCATCACCCAATATTACGCCGGTGACGTGCTCGGACGCTCTCCCAATCCGGGTGCTCGCGCACCTCGGCTCGTAGATCCCACTACAAGCCGAACCGCGCAAGCGGTCGGATCTCTGCGAATACCAGGACCGTCCCCATCCGGGTGCTCGCGCACCTCGGCTCGTATCGCGCGACGAAGGACTCCTACAAGCCCCACCGCGCAAGCGGTCGGATCAGCCCTACCTCCGCCCCAGCGCATCGAGGCACAGGATCTCGAACATCACGTGCGCCGCCAGCAGCGCCGTGCAGCCCGTCGGGTCCCGGTCCGGCAGCACCTCGACGACATCCGCGCCGATGATGTTCGGCGGCCCGCCGGCGAAGGCCTTGGCGAAGCGGCGCAGCAGGCTCAGCCCCTCGTGGGGCAGCAGGCCGCCGACGCTGGGCGTGCCCGTCCCCGGCGCGACGCTCGGGTCGAACACGTCGATGTCGAACGTCAGGTAGCACGGCGCCTGAGCGAGGTCGCCGGCGAACTTGCCGATCACCTCGTCGCCGTCGCGGGCCAGCTGCTCGCGCGTGACGATGGTCACGCCGTGCTCCTTGGCGTAGTTCAGGTCGTCCGGCGTGTTCAGCGGGCCCTTGATGCCGATCGACAGCATCTTCTTCGGGTTCAGGATCCCGTCCTCGACGGCGCGGATGAACGGCGAGGCGTGGCTCCACTTCTCGCCCATAGTCACGTCGACGGTGTCGACATGGCTGTCGAAGTGCAACAGCGCCAGCCCGCCCTCGGGGCGCCCCCGGCGCTCGAAGGTCGCTTTCATGTTCGCGTAGGCGATCGAGTGGTCCCCTCCCACCGCCATCAGCTTCGTGTGCGCCGGGTCGCCCACGCCCATCGCGAACTCGGTGACCACCTGCGCGTTCTGCTCGCAGCTGAAGTTGGCCACCGGCGAGTCGCCGGCGTCGGCCAGGCTCAGGATGTCGGTGAGCATCAGGTCGTGCTCGATGTGGTAGGGCTTGACGTACTGCGACTCGTCGCGGATCGCCCGGGGCCCGAACCGGGTGCCCGGCCGGTAGGTCACGCCGGAATCGAACGGCACCCCGTAGAGGGCCCAGTCCACGGGCTGCTGCTCCTTGGGCACGTCCTCCAGGCGCGGGTAGCGACAGAACGTGCACGCGCCGCCTCCGAATCGGGGGTTGGCGCGGGGATTGGGGAGCGTCGTGCGGGGTGCGTCGGCCATGCGCGCAGTGTAATGGAGGCCGGGGCAAGGGGATCATCCCCGCTCCCAGCGCGATGATCACCTAGGACCAACGAGCCGCGAGCGCGAGCTCGCGGGGGTTCCCACGCCCGGCGCGCAAATGAACGCTGTCCCACCGGCGGCTCGCGCCACCGGCTCGTACGAGACGACGAGCCGAACCGCGCAAGCGGTCGGATGACCCGGGCTCGAGGTGCCACCGCCCTCTGAACCCTGAACGTTCGAACCTCTGAACCCTCTCCCCCCCTACCGCCCCAGCGCCAGGATCAGTTCGACCTTCCCGACGTGCTCCTCGAGCTCGCCGGCGATCTCCAGGGCGCTCTTGCCCTCGCCCGCCAGCGCCAGGATCTGCGCGCGCGTCGGGTCGACCTCTTCGGGGATCACCCGGGGCGGGGCCTTGGGCTCCACGCGCCGTACGCCGATCTCCGGCGCGCCGGCGTCCATCCCCGGACCGGCGCCACCCGGCGCCGCCCGCTCCATTCGCTCAGCTACGCGCTCGGCGCGGACCAGCAGCGACTCGAGCGATTCGGCCCGGTCGTTGATCTCGGAGATGCACAGCTTGGTGAGCTGGCGGACCTCGAGCGAGAGCTGCTCCAGATGCCGGCGCTCGTCTCTCGTGCGCGAGACGTCCTGCAGGCGAGCCGCGGCCGTCGGGGCGGGCTCGTTCCGGGACTTGGATCGGAGCGCGGGGAGGCGCACGCCGCGGGAGCGCATCAGGCGGATGGTGGCCGGCACGCCGATCACCAGCAACGCCGAGCCCAGCAGGAACCCGGCCAGCAGCGTCTGCTGCGACACCCCGAGCACCGAGCCAGACTCTCCCAACCACGATTGCAGCTGCATTCCGCCGGTCTCGCCTTCCGTGGCACCGTCCCGCGATCCTCCGCGGGGCCCTCCCGCAGTGCATCGGTACCATCCGAGCATCGGCGTGACAAAACCACCCGCGACATCATCGGGCCCGCCAACCGGCCCCGCGCTCCCCGCGCGGAGCGACCCATCGGTGCGCCGGATCATGCTCTCGTGGCGCCGCCTCACCGGCGGGGGCGCACCGACGCTCGTCGCCTGCTCGGGCGGCGCCGACTCCAGCGCGCTGGCGCTGGCCCTGGCGTCCGGGGGCGCCGGCTCGTGCACGATCGCCCATATCGTCCACGACCTCCGCCCCCGCGCAGAGGCCGAGGCCGATCGCGACAGCGCCCGCGATCTCGCGGCGCGCCTCGCCTGGGACTTCCGCGAGGCCGAGATTCGCATCGGCCCGGGCAACCCCGAGTCGCAGGCCCGATCCCAGCGCTACGCGGCTCTGCAAAGCCTCGCCGAGGAGCGCGCCATCGGGTTCGTCGCCACCGCCCACCACGCCGACGACCAGCTCGAGACGCTCGTCATGGCCCTGCTCCGCGGCACCGGGCCCGCCGGACTGCGCGGGGCCGCCCGCTCGCGCCCGCTCGGCGATCGCGTCCGCCTCATCCGCCCGATGCTCGGGTGCACCCGGTCCGAGGCCGAAGCCCTTTGCGCGCTCGCCGGGCACGAGTGGCGCGAAGACGACACCAACCGCGACACCTCCCGCCTGCGCGCCGCGCTCCGCCACGGCCCGCTCGCCGAGATCCGCGCCCTCCGACCCGAGGGCGCCCGTCGCGCCGCCCGCACGGCGCGCCTCATGCGCGACGCCCACGCCATGGTCGGGTCGATCGTCGAGCGTCTCGATCCGGGCGCCGACGAGTGGCCCCGCGACGCGCTACGCGACCAGCCGGAGCTCGTCCTCGGCGAGCTGCTGCGCGAGGGTGCGCGCCGGCGCCTCGACGGCGCACGCGCCGACCGGCTCACCGGCGCGCTCGTCGACCAGGCGGCGCACGCGATCCGTTCGGACTCGACCGATTCCAAGCGCTTCGACTGGCCCGGCGGGCTCACGCTGGAAGTGCACGCGCGCCATGTGCGCTTTGCGCGCTGACTGTTGTGCGCGCAAAACAACAGAAGGCCCGGCATGTGCTGCCGAGCCTTCCGTCGGGGGAGGGAGGAGAATCTTGAGTCGTGTGTCTTGCTCACCTGTTAGTACGGAAAGCGCGCACCGAAGTTCAGCGTTGAAGGCGGTGCGTTTCCACATTGGGGGTTCGCCCCCGCCCGCTGCGCGCAGCGCACACACAACACGCAAGGCGTAGGTGATCATCCCTACACCCACACTGATGATCCTCTAGGGATGCGCTGTTCCCTCTGCCCCTTTGCCCCTTTGCCCCTTCTCTAAAAAAGGAAAGACCCGGCACGAGGCCGGGCCTTCCGTCGGGGGGGGAGGAAACTTGTACCCACGCGGGCCACCCTCACGAAAAGGGATTCGACCGGCCCGCGCGGGGAGATTCGTTCAGTTCAGCGAAGCGGCGTTCTCGAGACCCTCTTCGCCCTGCTCGGGACGCGGGGCGCCGAGGAACGAATGCTCGAGCTCGCCCCGGATCTTCTCCAGAGCCTTGTTCTGGATCTGACGGACACGCTCTTTCGTGACGCCGATGATCTGGCCGACCTGCTCGAGCGTCATGGGCTTCGTGTCCGTCTCCGGGCTCTCGAGGCGGAACCGGTGCTCGATCACCGTCTTCTCGATGTCCGACAGCTCGCACTGGTTCTCAGAGACGATCCGTCGCACCTCGCTGGCGGCATCCGACTGGAACTCGGCCCGCTTGGTGTCGAGGAAGTCGGACTTCTCGAGCTTGGGGTCGAAATCGGTCGGGAAGCGCTGGCGGTACTTGCTGAGCTTCATGCCCTGGCGGCTGAACGCCTTCAGGATCGCCCGGCAGGCGTACGTCGAGAACTTGAAGCCTCGCTCGCAGTCGAACTTGTCGACGGCGCGGAGCAGGGCCATGTTGCCCTCGCTCACGAGGTCGGCGAAGTCCACCTCGCTCATGCGCGTCCGCTTGGCCATCGCCAGCACGAGCGCGAGGTTGGTCTCGGCGATCTGCACCCGCATCGTGTCGGCGACACGGTGCCAGCGCAGGAGCTCGTGCGCCTGCTCGGAGGTCGGCTGCTGATCGGCCGACTCCCAGATGTCCTGCTGCAGGCACCAGATCCGGTACCGCGAGTAGTTGTACTGCAGGAACAGAATCTTCTCTTCGGCGCCGGTCAGGATGACCTGCTCGCTCGACTTGTTCAGACGGTTCCGCGACGGCGTCAGATCGTCCATCACGGGGTGGTACCACGAGGCATCGGGCTTCTTCACATCCGGCGCGTCGTCGTAGATCCGCTGCTCGGCGTCGTCCTCGTAGAAGACGGGGTTGTCGATGAAGTCCTGCTCCTTGGCGAGCAGGTGGCGCAGCGTGGCCTCCTCGGCCTGGCTGAACGATCGCGCAGAGCGGCGCGACGACGAACGGCGGTTCGTCGCGGGCGGTGTCTCTGACACCCTCACCCCGGCCCGCCTCTGCAGGCGGTCAAGCGGTGAGTTGGGTTGGAAGAGGGACTTGCTCATGTCGTGCCTGGGTCTGGAGCCGCCTCATGCGGCTCTGCCTTTCACTGATCCATTCGTTCTCGGAATACCGCTCGATGCACTAAAAGTTTCAGAAGTGATTGAAAGCTGCGGGACTCCAGGAGCACGCCGAACGCCAGGGTTGCTGATTGTTCCGGGACTCCCCGGACCGGTTTCCAGCCTCCGGGGATGTTCCGTCATCGACCGGTCGGCCGCGAAGCGCCCAATCGTGCTCTGCTCGTTGTACGCCCAACCACCGAAAGGGTTTGGTTATTTGGAATCATTCTAAGAGAAAGAGACCCGAACGCAAGCCTTTTCCCGGTCCCCCGGTGCCCGCGAGAGCCCCGATCCTCTTATGGAGCCGGGCGATTGACCCCCTCGGGCACCCCTGATAGCGTTCGAACCCCGCTGGCGACGCGCCAGGGGCGATTTTTCAGGACCATCCCCCGATCGCGCCCTCGCCGCTGGGCCGGGCGGGCCACGCTAGAGGAGAACACCCAAAATGGCATTCACCCTCCCCGACCTCCCCTACGCCAACGACGCCCTCGAGCCCCACATCGATGCGCGGACGATGGAGATCCACCACGACAAGCACCACGCCGCCTACGTGTCCAAGGCCAACGACGCCCTGGCCGGCTCGCCCCTCGACGGCAAGGACGTCGAGACCGTGGTGAAGAACCTCGGCCAGCTGCCCGCCGACAAGCAGACCGCCGTGCGTAACAACGCCGGCGGCCACTGGAACCACTCGCTCTTCTGGCAGGTCATGGGCCCGGGCGCCGGCGGCAACCCGTCGGGCGACCTCGGCGCCGCGATCGACAGCGCGTTCGGCTCGTTCGACGCGTTCAAGGAGAAGTTCGCCGCCGCAGCCGCGACGCGCTTCGGCTCGGGCTGGGCCTGGCTCTGCGTGCACCCCGGCGGCAAGGTCGACGTCTGCTCGACCGCCAACCAGGACAACCCGCTCATGAAGGACTCGATCGGCGACGCCGCGGGCTGCGGCGGGCACCCGATCCTCGGCCTCGACGTCTGGGAGCACGCCTACTACCTCAACTACCAGAACCGGCGCCCCGACTACATCGGCGCGTTCTGGAACGTCGTCAACTGGGCGAAGGTCGCCGAGTTGTACGCAGCCGCGAAGTAGGTCGATCGCCATCCGGGTGCTCGCGCACCTCGGCTCGTCACGAGTCCGTACAAGCCGAACCGCGCGAGCGGTCGGATCGCTCGGCCCTAGAGGATCATCCCCCCACCCGGAACGATGATCCCCTAGGGGTCACCCGATCCGTGCGCACAAAACCCGCTACAGCCACGAGTCGTCGAACAGCATGCCCGGCGACTCGGCGGCCGCCGTGCCGTCCTCGACCATGCTGGCGACCGGGTACGCGCAGTAGTCGAGGCTGAACGCCCCGGCCGGGCGATGGTTGCCGCTGATGCCCAGGCCACCGAAGGGCAGCTTGCCCGATGCTCCGGCCGTGCCCGTGTTCACGTTCACGCACCCGGCGCGGGCCTCGATCATGAAGCGCTCGATCTCGGTCTTGTCGCTCGAGAAGATCGATGCAGCGAGCCCGAAGGCCGTCGCGTTGGCCTGGTCGATGGCGTCGTCGATGTCCGTGTAGACCGACGCCCGCAGGATCGGGCCGAACACTTCCGCGTCGCAGCCGGCGTCGCGACCGGGGTCCGTCGATCCGGTGGTGAACCGCTGCCCGGCGGGGAGTTTCACGATGCCGGGTGTGATGTAGGAGCCGCCGGTCGGCGAGTCCATGCGCGACGACTCGACGACCACCTCTCCCCCGCTGCCCGCGAGGCTCGCCTGGAACGCCAGCGCCGCGTCGAGCGATTCGGACCGGATGATCGGCCCCATGAACGGCTGCTGCCCGGCGACGCCCCAAGGGTCGCCCACCACCAGGTTGCTGGCGATCTTGGCGAGCAGGCCGAGGAAGCGGTGCGCGATCGACTCGTGCACGATCACGCGCCGCGTGCAGGTGCAGCGCTGGCCGGTGGTCGCAAACGCGGCGCGGGCGCACTCGATCGCGGCCTGGCGTAGGTCGCACGAGGGCGTGACGATCGCCGGGTTGTTGCCCCCCATCTCCAGCGCGATCATGCGCCCGGGCCGATCGAGGTTCGCTCCCAGGATCGCGCGCCCCACGGGCCACGACCCCGTGAACAGGATGCCGTCCGGCTCGTCGTGCCCGACGACCGCCTTGGCGACGTCGGTCCCGCCCTGGACGAGGTTCACGACACCCTTGGGCGCCCCAACGGAGTCGAGCGCCTCGATCATCATCTCGGCGAGGATCTGGCCGCACGCCGGGGTCTTGTCGCTGGGCTTGAACACGCACGTGTTCCCGGTGAGCAGCGCCGGCACCATGTGGCCGTTGGGCAGGTGCACCGGGAAGTTGAACGGTCCCACCACGGCCATCACGCCGTGCGGACGGAACGAGCACACGCCCCGCTTGGTCTCGCCCAGCGGGATCTCGTAGCCGGTCACCCGCGCGAGGCCCGAGCCGTCGGACTGCTGGCCCTCGAGCAGCGTCGTCGCGACCTTGCCGGCAAGCAGCTTGGCCTCGCCCCGCGCTTCCCACATCGCCTTACCGGTCTCGGCGGTGATCAGGCGCGTGACGTCTTCCTCGCGCTGTGCGCACAGGTCGGCGTAGGCGCGCAGCGCCGCTGCGCGCTTCTCGCGTCCAAACGCCAGCCACGCCGGCTGCGCGGCGCGTGCCGCTTCCATCGCGCGCTGCACGTCGTCCGTCGACGACCCTCCCTCCCACACGGTCCGCTCGGGATCGCTCGGCGAGAAGGAGCGCACCGCGTCGCCGCCGGAGAGCGAGACGGTCTCGCCACCGATGAGGTTGGCCGGGTGGAGGGTCGGGAACGCCGTGTCGGTGCTTGTCGTCGTGGTCATGCTTGGGTGGGTGCGGAGGAATCGGAGGCAGGAGCGCCGTCGGGTGCCGCGTGCGAAGGCTGAGTTGGATCGGCAGCGTTGAGCGGGCGACGAAGGTCGAGCGGCGTGAACGCCACGCGAGCCCCGGCGTCGATCCGCAGCGCCCTGGCGTACTCCTCGGGCAGCCGGATCTCCGATCCCTCGATCTGCACGGGCGCATGCAGCGCCCGGAAGTCGACGCCCGTCGACTCGACGCTCACGAAGCCCGCACCGCTTGTCGCCGACTCCTCGCAGACCCCCGCAAACGTCGCGCTGCCGGTGTGGCGCACGAGGGAGATGTCGTCGGTCTCGACCTCGAGGTGGGGCCCGCCGTCGAAGGGATCGATCCGCCCGACGTACTTGAACCCGAGCGACTCGAGCATCCGGCGCGCCGGCACCGTGTCGCGTCCCACCTGGGCGATGCCCTGGCGGGCCTCGGGGGGCAGCAGTGTCAGGTAGACGTCCTCGCGGGGCAGCAGAGAGGTCATGAACTCGCGCGAGTGCTGGCAGAACTTGTCGGCCTCGACATAGGTCAGGTTGATGAACCGGCGCCCGAAGTGCTCCCAGAAGGTGTTGCGCCCGTCGGGTGTGATCGGCGCCATCATCTCGGCCAGCATGTGATCGCTGAATTCCTTGCGGTGCGCGCCGATGTAGTGGAAGCGGATCAGCGAGAGCTGCTTGCCCAGCTTCTCGGGGTGGCGACGCATGCTCGGGCCGAGGATGAGCCCGCCGATCTCGGTCTTGCCGGACTCATCGAGGAACAGCCGGGCCACGGTGTGGGTCGCACCGCTCTGCAGGTCGTGCGAGAAGAACTCGCGGCGCTGCAGCTCGAAGCTGACGTTGGGATGCCCCGGCTGGCCCATCTTGGCGATGATCATCGCCGTGCCGACGCACGCGTCGGATTCGGAATCCGCGATCGTGAACATGAAGATCGGCGACCCGCTGGTGGCGCTCTCGTCGCCCGAGCCGTAATTGATCTCGCCGTCGCCCGCGGCCGCCTTCCTGAACGAAGCGCGGCTGCGCGCGATCTTCTCCGCGATGATGTCCTTGTCTGCGGGCAGATTGATGAAGTGCACCATCTTGGCCATCTTCAGCAAGATGTCCGTGTCGTCGGGATGGCTCGGACGGATGATGTGCATGCTCAGGCTTTCGTTCCCATGGCCGACGCGGTCCGGGCCATCGCCGACTCGATGATCTCGAAGGCGCGGTCCCAGGTCTCGAGCTCCATCACGCCCAGCGGCGGCAGGAATCGCACGTGGAACGGGCCGTGCCCGCAGTAGAACGCGATGATGCCCTCTTCGAAGAGCATGTGGCACAGCTTGCCGATCGCTTCCTTCTTCCCGCCGAACGGCGTGAAGCGCATCATGCCGCCGAACCCGCCGGTGATGCCCCCGACGCCCTCGACGGCGGGGAACCACTCGGGGTGCTTCTCCGCCAGCGCCTTGATGCCCTGCTCGAAGCGCCCGTGATGCCGGGCGATCGAGCCGGATTCGCCGTAGTACCCGCCCCCCGAAAGCCGCTCGAGGATCCGGGTGCCGACCTGCAGCGTGTCGGTCGAGCCGAGGAACGTGCCGCTGAGCAGTCCCGGCTTGGGGTTGTATTCGCTCGTGTACAGCGTCGCGCACACCTGGCTAAGCTTGCCGACGCACAGCACGTCGACGTACTCACCGAGCCCGAGCGCGTCGTAGCAGAACATCTCGGTCGTGCGCCCGAACGTCTGGATCTCGTCATCCCACACCGCGATCCGGTGCGCCTTGCAGACCTCCATGAGCGCCTTGTGGAAGTCGGGCAGCGCGGTGTTGAACCCGCCCTCGCCCTGCACGAGTTCGAAGATGAAGCAGGAGTGCTCGTTGGGGTAGCGCTCGATGTACTGCTCGAGGTGCCAGACACACATGTCGATGTAGCGCGTCGGGCCCGACACGTCGCCGGCGCTCGCCCGGCGGGCCGCCACCTCGTCGTAGAACGGCATGTAGTCCACCAGCACGTTCAGCGGCAGGCCGGCGCGGTTGGCCGCCGAGTCGCCGATCTGGCTCATCGCCCACGAGCGCCCCATGAAGCAGTGGCTGAAAGCGAGCACGCGCGACGCCGGGGCGTGCTTCTGGAAGCAGACCTTGACGGCGCTCTCGTTCGCCATGGCGCCCGACGTCGTCAGGAAGGCGTGCTCCAGGCGGCTGCCCTTCTTCGCCTCGCGCAGGAGGATCTCGCCGAATCGCACGGACTCCGGGTTCGCCTGCAGGTTGCCCTGCTGGACCGTGTCCCCCAGCGCCGCGTTGAGCGCTGTGCGCACGAGATCCGGGTCGCTGTGACCGAAGAACTGGACGCCGATCCCGGTGATCAGGTCCATCTTCACCGAGCCGTCCATCAGCTCGACGAACGGCCCGTTGCCGATGCCCGAGCCCACGTAGGGGTAGAACAGCGGGCGACCGCGGACCTCGGCGGTCAGGCGCTGGAATTCCTCGAACGTCTGGGCAGACTCCGGCGACACAGGCCCGCGCACGTCGGTGATCGCGACCTGCTTCTCCCGCAGGTCGTCGACGATCGAGTCGATCGACGATCGAACGGCCTCGCTCTGGTGGAACTGAGACGCAACGGTCTGGGTCTGCTCGGTCGTCTCGGGCATGGGGTCCTCGTTTCCGGTCGTTGTTCGCCCGGGGTGTCCTCGGTTGGTGAGGGTTCGTGGGGGTTTGCGGGGCTTATAGATAGGATCGCCGCTCGCCTTCCCCGCCATCGGCTCGCGCACGCGTTGGCATGATCCTAGCGACCCCGGAGGGCCCCTGTTTCCGGGGCGTGCGCCGTCCGGATCGCACCGGCGCACCGGGGAATCGGACCGCCCCCGGGCTCGCGATGCGCCCCTGAACCCGGCCCTCTATTTTCGGACGCGCCGGGACCGGGCCCGGCCGCCGATCAGCAATCGCCCTCGTCCAGGCGCACGATCAGGCGTGCCAACAGCAGCGCCCGCTCGGTGAGGCTGTCGAGTTCGATCCACTCCTGGTGGGTGTGCAGACCGCCGCCGCGGACCCCGAGCGTATCGATCGTCGGGAGGCCAGCGTCCTGCAGGTTGTTGCCGTCGCACACGCCGCCGGTCGAGGCGAACGGCAATCGCTGCCCGATCGACTCGGCGACGTCCCTCGCCGCGAGCGCCAGGCGCTCCGTTTCCAGGATCAAGGGCTTGGCCGGCCTGTTGAACGAGCGCCGGACCGATACGCCGGGCATCGCGCCCTCCCCGGTGGCCAGCGCGTCGACACGCGCCCCGAGCTCGTCGCCCAGTTCGGCGCTCGGGTACCGCGCGTTGGCCCACAGCGCCGCGTGATCGGGAACGACATTCGTCGCGATGCCCCCCTGGACGGGCCCGACGTTCACCGTCACCCCGCGTTCCAGGTCGCTCAGCCTTTCGACCTCGAGGAGCACCCTTGCGAGCCCGTAGACCGCGCTCACACCCTTCTCGAACTCTCGCCCGGCGTGCGCGCTGCGCCCGTGCGTCTCGATCTTGATCTGGCCGCTTCCCTTGCGCTCGACGGCGAGCGATCCGTCCGGCAGCGCGGGCTCGAGCGCCAGGCCCCACCGGTGCCTTTGTGCTTCTGCTCGAAGCACGCTGTCGCTGTGATAAGTGCCGGTCTCCTCGTCGCTGTTGAGCGTGAACGTCCAGGGGATGTCGAGGCCGGCTTCCGCGATGCTCTCGAGCGCGACCATCGCGATGAGGATGCCGCCTTTCATATCGACGACGCCCGGGCCAACGGCGGTCTTCCCGTCCGGCGCGATCGACATCTCCCGGAACGAACCCTCCGGCGAGAACACCGTGTCGAGGTGCCCCGCGATCATCACCCGGGGTTCGGCCGGCTCGTCCTTGCGGCACACGACTGTCGGGGGCGGCTCGGCGCTCACCCCGCCTTCGATCAGCCACTCGGGCTTGGGCTCCCCCGCGTGCTCGATCGCGTCCGCGCCGATGGCGCGCAGACGGTCAACCACCACGCCCCGGTACTCGTCGAGCCCGGGTGTGTGGTTCTTGCCCGTCGGGATCGCGACATGGCGCTCGAGGTCTTCGACCATCTCCTGGCGGCGCCCGTCGATGATCGCCCGCAGATTCTGTGTCAATGCGTCGTCGCTCACGCCCGCCCCGCTCCGGCGCCGTCGCCCCACTCGTCACGGAGGATGCCCGCGACATTGGTGTCGAGCATCTTCCCGTTCTTGAATTTGCTCTGGCGGAGCGTTCCCTCGGCGATGAACCCGGCCTTCTCCATCACGCGCCACGACGCGGGGTTGCCCCCGTACCAGCAGGCCTGCACGCGGTGCATGCCGAGGTCTTCGAAGGCGTGCCGGATCATCTCGCGGCTCGCCTCGGTGGCGTAGCCCCGGCCCCAGTGCGCCAGGGCGACGAGGTATCCGAGCTCCGCGTAGCGATCCTCCTCATGCAGATCCATGCCCACAGACCCGATCACCTCGCCAGAATCGGCGAGCTCCATCGCGAAAACCGTCGCCTCGCCCTTGCTCATCCGCTCGATCTGACGAGCGATGAACTGCTCGGCGTGCTCGCGCGTGTACGGGTGGGCGATCGAGTTCGTGAACTCGGCGATCTCCTTGTCGGCGCAGACACGGACGACGGCGTCGGCGTCCGCCTCGTTGAAGCGACGCAGAACCAGACGCTCGGTGCGCAGTTCGAGAGATGTCGCGACTTCGATCGCCATCGGGGCGGGCGATCCTAACACCCCCGGCGCGGGAGCGTCCTCAATCAGGCCACTCACCCTCGAACACGCTCGCGGCGGGCCCGCTGAGAATCGCGTGGCCGCCCGCGCGCAACTCGACGCCGAGCGTTCCGCCCCGAACACCGATCTGGATCCGCCGACCCAGCATCCCCCGTCGGACCCCCTCGGCGCACACGGCGCAGGCTCCCGAACCGCACGCCATGGTCTCGCCAGCGCCCCGCTCCCAGGATCGCATCGCCAGTTCCGGCGTGCCGGCGCCGCTCACGACGTGCAGATTGATCCGATCGGGGAACACCGCATCGTGCTCGACCCGCGGGCCCGTGCGCGCAAGCGGGAACCCTTCGACCGAATCGTCCACGAACGCGACCGCGTGCGGGTTCCCGATCCAGACGAGCCCGACTTCGAGACCTTCCATTGTCAGCAGGCCCTCTGATGACACTCGCGCCGCATCGGCCCGCGCCCCGACAGCCTCGGCGCCGAACGATGGCGACCCCAGGTCGACGCTCGCGCGTTGAACGATGCCATCGGACCCGGCCTCTGCTTCCATGCGCACGATCCGGTCGGAGATCTCGACACTGATCGCGTGCGCATCCGAGGCGTAGCCCCGCTCGACGAGCAGCTTGGCGGCGCAGCGGGCGCCGTTGCCGCACATGCCCCCGTCCGACCCGTCGGCGTTCAGGATCCGCATGCGGGCGCCGTTGTGCTCCGAAACGGACAGCACGATCACCCCGTCCGCCCCAACCCCGGAGTGCCGATCGCACATCGCTCGAGTCAGAGCCGGGAGATCGTCGCGCTCGGCGAGAGCCGGATCGGCCAGCGCGTCCAGGAACAGGTAGTCGTTCCCGCATCCGTGCATCTTGACGAAGCGCACCTGTCAGCCTCCGTTGGGCAGCGGCATGAAGATCCCGAAGAGAAGCATCGACACAAACGCGACCAACGCCGCGATCTTCACGCGACCGACGACCCGGTCGATCGGCAGTCGCTCGAGCGGCACCCCGACCAGCTCCGCGAGGCGGCGCTGGCGCGAGCGGATGCTGCCGTGGCGCCATGTGAATCGCTCCGGCGGGATCGCGTTGTAGGCGGCGACACCGGCCAGCGCCCCGCTCATCGCCTGCACCGATTCGGGACTGATCGTCGACGACTTGTTCGAACCCTCGTTCGCGCGCGTCAGTCCGCTGAGGTGCTGGGCCGCGAATGCATCGGCCTGCTGCTCGAACCGGCGCGAGACCCAGCCGAAGACGAGCAGACCCGCGATCGCGGCAAAGACGATCGGACCCAGCGCGAGCACGAGCGGCCACGGGCCGGTGCCCGCCGGCTCGTAGCCCAGCCAGTAGGCGACCCACGCGAGGCCCCACGCCGCCAGCAGCCAGGAACCACCGACGAAACCGAGCATCGAGACCATGAGCCAAGGCAGATGCCTCCGACGTGCGTGCGCGACCTCGTGCGCCATCACCGCCTCGACCTCGGTCTGCCCGAGGCGCTCGAGCAAGGTCTCGGTGAGCAGGATGTAGCGGAATCGCGACAGCACCCCGACGACGGCACCGTTCAAGAGCGCAGAATTCGTGCGCCACACCAGAAGGTCCCGGCAGCGCACCCCCTGCACCTCGCACAGGCGGAGCAGACGCGTGCGCATGGGGCCGTCGCCCATGGGCTCCAGCGTCCACAGGTAGCGCAGGCTCAGCGGCATGAACACGAGCACTCCCAGCACACCCACGAGGTGGCTGGCCAGGAGCGAGAGTTCGCCCATCGGCGTCGCGAGCCAGGACCAGTCGTCGGCCTTGCGGAGTGCGATGAAGTCCACGAATTCCGTCCACGAGATAATCGCCAGCACGGGGATGACGACAAGCAGGAGATCGTGGCGGATGTGCTCGCTGACGTACTGGCGGACAGTCAGCAGTGGCGGGGTCGGGTGCCCGTTGTCGAGCGCCCGCACCAGCGCCGCTTCATGCAGGCGCCGATCGATCGGAGCCAGCGCGCACCAGCCGGCGACGAACACCGCCATCGGGGGAATCAGCACCGCCAGCTCATCGACCAGCACGAGGTTGCCGCCGAGCCACCCGCGGACGACCTCGAGCCAACCCAGGAGCAGGACGCTCGACGCGTGCGTCAGCGTCGAGGCGATGCGTCCGTACGACGCCGCACGCTCGGCGAGCGCTGCGGCACGCACGTCGCCGTACCGATCGAGGCGGGCGCCGGCACGCTCGGCGATGATCGCCACGCCCCCCGCGATCACCACGTGCATCCCCAGAACGATCGCCGCGATGGCCCAGTCGGGCCAGCCCGGCCGCACAGGCAGACCGATCAGCCCGTCGCTGATAAGGGTCGACGCGACGAGGAAGATGACGAGGATCTGGACCACGCGACAACTCTACGGAGCGGGGCGCTCGATGGCTCCAAGATCGATCACGGCGCCGTTGGGTTGGAAGTAATCCGCGTTGATGCGGTCCTCGTTGATCGACGTGAAGACGATGCAATTCCGCCCGAAGCGCTCCGCGTATGCCACGTCGTCGCGGCTCGGCCCCGCGTACTGGCGATTGGACCACCGGTTCACGTGGAAGTGGTAGTGGAAGATCGACTCGGTGCTGGCCTCGATCATCTCGCTCGGCGCGACGAACCGCCGGTCACCGAAGCGCTGCGTGGCCCGAGGCTCGAAGCCGCGTGAGCGCAGATCTCCCGAGGGCGATGCCTCGATGAGGCCGCCGTGCTCGGACGAGGTGTCACCGTGGTCGCGGTCGGCCTGGGCGAACACCGCCTCGACGACCTCCGGCTGGGCGAGCGCCTCGATCGCGATCCGGATGGCCAGCAGATCCGCCCAGACGAGCTTGTCCTCCCAGCCGCGGATGGACTCCGCCGCGCCGCCTCGGTTCCCGGCGCCCGACTCCCGCAGGAAGCGTTGCACCCCCCGCTGCTCCTCCCTGATCATCGTGACGAGCTGCTCGCCTGATGCCTCCACCCAGGCGGAGCGATGCTCCGAAGCCCACGCGAGACTCCCGGCGTGACGCAGTTCGAAGCCGCGCCGCGACTCATCGGAGAGTTCTCCGAGAGCGCTCGTCGTCCGAGTCCAGAACGCTCCATGCTCCGGCCGACGCAGCGCGACGACCCAGTCGACCTGCTCTGACGTCTGGGGAACGACACCGAGGTCTCGCGCGGCACTGATCAGGGCCCTCACGACCGGGTCGTCTTCGTTGCTCTCGGCCGAAGCCAGGAGCTCGCGTGTCCGCTCGGCCCCGGCGTCTATCCGCTGCAGGAGCGACCACGCGTCGCGCCGGTCGCGCTCCCTCGCCGGCTCTCCGAGCGGGTCGGCGACGCGACCCATGAACGCGTCGAACACGACGTCGGTCGGCCCGACGTCCGGGTGCAGCGCAATCAGGGCCGCACGCTCCGGTCGGTTCTCGTCGGTCGGCTGCTTCACCGGCCTCGACCACGACATGACGAGCGGCAGCGTCAGTTCGTCCCAGCCGCGCACACCGGACTCTTCGCTGATGAGTTCGATCATCTGCCAGTGCGTCTCCGTCGGCAGCATGAAGCCGAGCATCGAACGCGTGTCCGCCTCGTTGGGCACGTCGGCGAGCAGTGCGCGGACGGCCTCGACGCGGATCTCCCAGTACAGCGATCGCTTCCAGGCCACCGATTTCAGCGTCTCGCGCACGGAATCCCGCTGCGCGGCATCCTCCCCCGCGAGATCCCACGAGGCGCGGATCGCCCGCACGCGCGTGCTGGTCTTCGCTTCATCGTTGCCGATGTCGGCGATCGACGGGGGCGCGGCGCCGGACGAGGCACAGCCCGCCGCACCCGCCGCTCCGAGGACGCACACCCAAGCCACCATGCGCCCCCGCATCCCTGCGCGTCGTCGTTCCATGCCCCGAGTCTAATGCGCCTGCGCACCGGGCGGTTGGCCAGCCCCCGGGGGCGCGACTACCATTGCGCCGCATGGCTACCCACCTCCAACAAGCGGCGGCAGATCAGTCCGGCGACGTCTCCGAGCGAGTGTCGCGCATCATCGATCGGATCCGGCCCGCCGTGCAGTCAGACGGTGGTGATCTCGAATTCGTTGACGTCACCGAGGAGGGCGTGGTCCGCATCCGCCTGCACGGCGCTTGCGTCGGGTGCCCTTCCAGCACCATGACGCTCAAGCTCGGGGTCGAGCGGAACCTCAAGGACTACGTCCCCGAGGTCACCGGCGTCGAAGCGATCGAATAGGCCAACGCGCCAGGATCGTGTAAAGCCCGCAAACTGCTGGGATTCCCCAACTTAGCACTCACCAATCTGAGAGTGGGTCTTTACATTCCACCACAAGAGGTGGTATCCTGCCGTCTCCAGTGGGTCCGGACCTGTCCCCGGGTGAAAGGGCAGGAGGTGTTCCATGCTGGTCATCACCAGACGAGAAGGCGAAGAAGTCGTCATCGGCGACCCCGCGAACCCGCTCGGTGTCATCCGGATCGCGGGTATCAAGGGTGATCGCGTCCGCGTCGCGATGGAGTTCCCGCGTGAGGTCGCGGTGCACCGTCGTGAAGTCGCCGATCAGATCCTCGCCGAAGAGCCGCAGATTGCCGGGAAGATCGGCGGGGCTGCGAGCTAACCAGACGGTCCTTCTCGCTCACCCATGCGTTCTGAGCCGGGGTGTGCCTGCGCCGCAACCGATCGCGCTAGAGCGATGATCTGCTCGACCCGAAGGTCTTCGGGGCGGACGGTCCGGTCGAGCCCAAGTGAGGCATCCAATTCGAATCCCTGATCGCCCAGGATCCCGCCGAGCTGCTTGCGCCGGCGCGTGAACAGCATCCGGCAGCACCGGATGAGCCCCGCGAGATCGTGAGCCAGCGGTGCATCGAGCGGCTCGATCGCCACCATCTCGCTGTCGACCTTCGGACGGGGCCAGAAACACTCGGGCCCAAGCCTCGCGACCTGGCGGACCGAGCACATCGCCTGCACGACGACACCGAGTTCCCCGAAGTCTCTTGACCCAGGCGCAGCCCGCAGGCGCTGGGCGACCTCTCGCTGGATCGTGACGTACTGCCCCAGGCAGCGCGTCGGATCCGCGCCCGCGCTCCGAACCGCCATCATCACCATGAGAGGGCTGGCGGCGCCGTAGGGCAGGTTGGCCACCAGGCGGAAGCCCCGGCCCTCCAGTGCCGCCTCGATCTCAGCGTTGAGCGAGGTCTTCCGCGTGAGGCAGTCCCCCTCGATAAGCGTGAACCCGGGTGTTCCCCCCAGTCGCTCGCGCAGGAGGTCAGCGAGACCGTGATCGAGCTCGCACGCGACGACGTGCGCGCCGCGTTCGAGGAGCGTCTCGGTCAGCACCCCCGTGCCGGGACCCACCTCGAGCACGAGGTCGCCGGCACCGACCCCCGACGTGTCGACGAGTTTCGTGAGCAGATTCTGATCGACGAGGAAGTTCTGCCCGAGCGACTTGTTGGGTCGCAGCCCCCGCTCTTCCAGCAGGCGCCTGATGTCACCGAGCGACTGCACGGACCTACCACTCGCCGCGCAGGATTTTGTCGATCGCGTGCGCGACGCCGTCTTCTGCGTTGCTGAGGGTTTCGAGCTGCGCAGCCTCCTTCGCCTTGGGGACCGCGTTGGCCATGGCGATCCCCAGGCCGGCGCCCTCGAGCATCGCGACGTCGTTCACCTCGTCGCCGATCGCGCACACGCGCTCCCTCGGGATCCCCTGCTCCATCGCGAGCATGTGGATTGCGGTCCACTTGTTCACCTGGCGATCGAACACCTCCAGGAGGTGGATCGATTCGTCCTTCACGCCGTGCGGCCCGTCGTTCGTCGACCCGGCCACCGCCGCGAAGTGCTGGGTGAGCGTCTCGTGCCCGAACTTCTGGTGCACGGAATCCGCGAGCGTCTTCATCACCTCCGCCGTTGCCGCGAAACCGACCCGCACGCTGTGCTCGGGGTGGGGATCGCGGGACACGTGATCGATGAACTTCACCTCGACGTCCATCACCTCGAACCACCACTGCGACGGCGGCTCGATCGGGCCCGAGTCGACCACGAGGTAGTCGAACCCGGCGGCCTCCCGATCCTTGAGGATCAGCGGCGCACGCTGGTTCTCCGCGAAGTGGTCGCACAGACGCGAGACGAGCTTGTCATCCATGGCCCAGCGGTGGATCGTCTTTCCCGACGCAACGTCGCACACCATCGCGCCGCCGGCGCACACCATCGGAGCGACGTCGCGCCCCGACGCCGGGAGGTGCGCGCCGATCGCTTCGATTGCCGTCGTCGATTCGACCATCGCGCGCCCGGTGCAGATGACAACCTCGATGCCGGCGTCCCTCGCGCGCGCGACCGCGTCGGCGGTCGCGGGGGTCACCTTCCCGTCCGGGCCGAAGAGCGTGCCGTCGAGATCGAGCGCGAGCAGGTCGTAATTAGCGGTGCTGACCGGTGGCATGGCCCCAACGGTAGCACGCGCGCTGCCCCGCCTCGACTCCCTCCCGTCCCGCGGGTAGTCTGTGGCTCAGGTGGAAGGAGGCGCCGAGTGGCAGAGGCAGGAGGCGAGCCGACACGAGCGGCAATCGAGGCCCACGCCCACGACTTCGGGCCGTCCCTCGAGCCGATCCTCCTGAACGCCTGCGCCGGAAAGCTCACCAATGTCCGGTGGTTCCGCACCGACTGGCAGATGGGCGGCGCCGCCACCGGCTACGCCGAATTCGCCTTCGATGGAGAGGAGAATCCCCGCGACGTCGTCGTGAAGCTCCCGATCGGGCCGCGGGAGCACAGCTTCCTCGCCGGACTGGCTGAGACCGGCGCTCCGACGCCGCGGATCGCCGCCCACGGCGACGAGATCGGCCCCTACCACTTTGCCTGGGTGGCCATGGAGCGCCTGCCCGGCGAACCGATGAGTGCGGACCTGTCGAAGGACACGTTCCGTGCGCTGTGCGGTGCCGCCGCCGGGTTTTATCGCGAGTCGCAGGATCTTTGGCCGGTGGGGCCTCCGCCAGATCCGCCGGATTGGGAGTCGCTCCTGACCACCGCCCGCGAGGTGCTGCGCGACAACCCGCAGGTGGCCGAACACCAGCTCTGGTCGAACGCCGTCAAGCAGACGCAGCGGGCGCTGCCCAAGCTGCTGCGCGTCTGGAGCGCGCGCCCGATCAACACCTGGTGCCACGGCGACCTCCATCCCGGCAACTGCATGATGCGGGGCGAGGAGTCGGCGTGGGGCCCGGACGAATGCGTGCTCTTTGATCTCGCCGAGGTGCACCCGGGGCACTGGATCGAGGACGCCGTATTCCTCGAGCGCCTGTTCTGGGGTCGGCCGGAGATCCTCAAGACGATCAAGCCGGTCTCGCTGCTGGCCAAGGCCCGGCGGGACGCCGGTCTGGACACCGAGGGCGACTACGCGCTGCTCGCCAACGCCCGTCGCGTGCTGATGGCCGCGTGCGTGCCCGCGTTCCTGCATCGAGAGGGTCACCCGACCTACATGGCCCAGGCGCTCAAACTTCTCGACCGTTTGCTGCCGCAGTTTGCCTGAGAAAGAGGAGCTTGCCGGCTCAGACCTGCGTGATCTCTTCGGCCTTGGCGCCGACAGAGTCTTCAACGGTCTTCTCGTGGGCCTTGACGATCTCCTGGATCTCGTCCTTGAGCGTCTTGATCTCGTCCTCGGACATGTGCTGGTCTTTGTCCTTGCCCAGCTGATCCGCGTGCTTGTTGGCGTCGCGCCGGATGTTCCGGATCGCGACCTTCGCTTCCTCGCCCATCTTCTTGGCCTGGGCCACCAGCTGCTGGCGACGCTCGCCCGAGAGAGCCGGGATGTTCACGCGGATCTGCTTGCCCTCGGTCTGCGGGTTGAGCCCGAGATCGGCTCCCTCGAGGGCCTTGCGGATCTCGGCCATGGCGCCTGTATCGAACGGCTTGATGAGGATCTGCGTCGGCTCAGGAACGCTGATAGCCGCGAGCGATTTGAGCTCGGTCGGCGACCCGTAGTAGTCGACGCGGACGAATTCGACGAGGGCCGTCGAGGCCCGCCCGGTCCGCAGCCCGCGGAGTTCGTGCTTGAGGTGGTCGATGGACTTGTCCATCTGGGACGAGGCGTCGTTGAGGATGCTGTCGGGTGTCATGTCGCTCGGTCTCCATCGGGTCGCAGCGCCCGCCCCGGCGTCAGGCGCGAGCCGGGCATGATACCGGATCGCCGGCGCACTCCACCGCGTCGCCCGAACATGGTAAGGTTTCGTTCCGAGGAGTGAACTATGACCGAGACCCCGCGCCGGCCCGGATTCCTGACGTTCTTGTCGATCCTCCACATCATCGGCGGCGGCATCGGGCTGTTGATGACCGGCGCGCTCGCTCTCGTCTTCCTCGCCGGAGGATGGGGAGAAGGAACTGCGAGCTTCGGGGTTTCGCCCGTGCTCCTGCTCGTACTCGTCGGGATCATCACGACTCTGGGCCTCGCCAGTGGGTTCGGCTTGTGGATGGGCCGACGCTGGGGGTGGTCCTTCGCCGTCTTCTACTACTTCGGTTCGATCTCGCGCAGCGCGAACCAGACGTTGTTCGTCGTCGACAACCGAGACCTCATCGAAGAGTCGGGCGAAGACGGAGCGCTGCTCCTCGTGAAATACGGCATGCGAGCGGTGATCCACTCCTTGTTCCTGCTCTACCTGTTTGCGAGCGGACCGCGTGAGTACTGCGGAGTGTCGGCCAAGCTCTCCCGCATGACTGTGCTGTGGTCTCTGCTTTTCGCGGCCCTCTGGATCGGGGCGGGGCGTCTCTAATACTCAGGCAGAAACGACGATCGTGCCGACCCCGACGGCCCCGGCAGCCGCTCGCGCGATCGCGCCCGGCTGCTGGAAATCGAACACCAGCAGCTCGATTCCGTTCTCGCGACACAGCGCCAAGGCAGCCTGATCCATCACCCCGAGACGACGCTCGAGCGCCTCGTCGAACGTCAGACGCTCGTACCGCTCCGCGCTCGGGTCCGCATTCGGATCGGCGCTGTACACGCCGTCCACCTTCGTCGCCTTGAGCACCCGGGCGCAGCCCAGCTCGGCCGCACGCAGCGCGGCGCCGGAATCGGTGGTAAAGAACGGGTGCCCAACCCCCCCCGACAGAACGATGACGCGCCCCGACGCCAGGTGCTCCCGCGCCGAGCGGATCGAATAGGTCTCGGCGATGTTTCCGCCCTCGACCGCGCTCAGGCAGACGGCGTCAACCCCGGCCTCGCGGAGCGCCGATGCCAGGGCCAGCCCGTTGATCAACGTTCCGAGCATGCCCATCTGGTCGGCCGTCGCCTGCTCGACGAGCCCTTCCTGGGCCAGCTTGGCGCCGCGGACGATGTTGCCGCCGCCGACGACGATCGCCATGGAACCGTCTCCCCGGCGGGACTGGGCGATCTCGCCCGCGATCCACCGGGCCCGTTCGGTGTCGATCCCCCGGGCGCCCGCGCCGCTGAGGGATTCCCCGGAGAGCTTCAGGAGCACACGGTTTGGGTCTTGGGAGGCCATCGGCGGGCATTCGAACCCAGTCCCGCCCCCGCGTCAAACACCGCTCCCGGCGGGTCCAGCTCTGATTCGTGCCACGCGATCCGACATATCCTCTCAGAACACGGAACGGGGGCCCGCACCGGCGTCGAATAGAGCCGGAGAGGCTCGCGGCTCCCCAGCCCGCATCCGCATGGGTCAGAACGATCAGCCACAACCCGAGACCGAGCCGCCGGTGGCCGAGGCTCGCCCCAAGCGTGTGGTCCCGTGGTGGGAGCACGCGCTGATCGTGGGCATCGCCGTGTCCTTGTTCATCCACTTGTTCCTGGCGCTGATGACCGCGCTGGTCCTCTATGACCGGCCCGAGAGTGCGGACGCCGGCGAGGGAGACGCGATCCAGCTCGCCGTCATGGACGAGACGGAGCTGACCGAGCTCTCGGCCATGATCAGCGGAGGCGGGCAGGAGTTCGCGACCGAACTCCTGGAGGACCCGGTGACGTTCGAGATCACCGACCTCAACTCGCCGCTCACCGAGATCGACGATTTCACCAACGACACCAACCTCGTCACGGGCCTGACGGGCGCTGGCGACACCTCCGCCGGTCAGGACAGCAACGGGATGGGCGACATCGCGCTCTCGTCGGCTGTCGGCGGCGCGAAGTTCTTCGGCGTCGAGGCCAGCGGCTCGCGGTTCGCCTACATCGTCGACGTGTCGGGCTCGATGAACGGTCCGCGCATCGATGCGCTCAAGCAGGCGCTCGGCGCCTCGGTCGTCGAGCTGACGCAGGACGCCCGGTTCGCGATCGTGCTCTACAGCCGCAACGCGGACCCGCTCACCGGCAAGAACTGGGTCCGCGCGGGGGACCGCCAGCGTTCCGAGGCGCGCCGGAAGATCCAGACGATCCAGGCGTATGGCGACACGAACCCGGTGCCCGCCTTCGACATTGTGCTGCGCCTCAAGCCGCTGCCGGACGCCATCTACTTCATGACCGACGGCCAGTTCAACGCCCCGGTCGAGGAGGCGCTGCTCGTGACAGTCGGTCGAATGGTGCGGAGCGACGAGGGCGTGCCGATCCACTGCATCACCTTCATCGAACGCGGCGCCGAGCGGCTCATGCGGCGCATCGCCCGCCAAACCGGCGGCAGCTACACCCACATCTCCGGGGGGCAGCCGTGATAAACGCCCTCGCCCCGACCATTCTCGCAGCAGTCCTTCCCGGCCAGGTCTTCCTCCGGGGCGGGAGCGAAGCGCTCGACACGCCGGTCGCGAACGTCTCGGCTTCTGGCGTCGAGGTTGGCGAGGGCGACTCTGCCCGGCTGCTCCACTGGGGTGAGGTGAAGCGGATCGAGGGCGAGTCCGCCGACGAAGCATCGCGATTCTCAGGCGTGTCGGACTCGATCTGGCGCGGCGGCGCCCGCCTTGCGCGCGACGACTACACCGGTGCTGCGCCCCTGTTCCGAGACGCACTCGATTCGCTCGATGAGTCGTTCGGGTACTCCCGCCTTATTGCTGCCTCCGGCCTCGCCCGCTGCGCGGTGCTGGAGGGAGACCTGGGCATCGCCGCCCGCTCCTGGACAGAGGTGCTAGCGATCAGCAGGCAGATCTGGGGGCAGATCGAGGGCGAGGGCGCGTTCCTGCTCCACTTCGACACCCAGACCGGGCTCTCGCAGCAGATCGCGCCGATCTGGCTCGGCAACGGCTCGACTCGCCTGTTCCTCGATGAAGGCGCTCCGTCGACGGTTGCGGCCGCGGGCGACGACGTGGTGCTCACGCTCGACCGCTTGTACCGGGCAGCCGCGGCGTTCGAGTCGGAGCGCGACGCGGGGATCGCGCCGGACGAGGGTGTCCCGCCTCCGCCCGACTCCCAGGCGGATCTCCCGGGGGTGGAACTCGTGTGGCTCTCGGTCTCCTCGCGCGCGGGCAATCGCGTGCAACGCGAGGCCGCGCGGGCGCGCATGACGGAATTGGTCGAGGACGCCCCGGGCGATTGGCGCGAGGCGTGGCTCAGGACCGCCCTCGGACGCTCGCTTCTGCGGGAACGACTCGAAGACGAACGGGACGCGGGGCTCATCCATCTGCTGCACGTCCCCAGCAGATTCGCGTCCACCCAGCCCTATCTCGCGGGGGTGGCGCTCGCCGAGATCGCTCTGGAGATGGAATCCAAGGGACGCGCAGCAGAGGCCCGGCAGGTCCGGAGCGTGCTGGCTGCGATGTATCCTGGGCACCCCGCCGTGCGCTGGCTCGACGAGCAGCGCCGCGGCGCGCAACGCGCCGCACCGCCCCCCACCGAACAAGGAGACGCGTGATCTACTCGCTCGCAACACTGCTCGCGCAGACTGAAGTCGACGCCGGACCGGGAGGCGCCAGCCTGTTCGACCGGATCAACTCCGGCGGCCTGATCGGCTACATCATCATCGCGCTGTCGTTCGTCGCCGTCGCCTTCATCGTGGTGCACATCGTGCGCATCCGTTTGAACGCGCTGGCGCCGCAGTACTTCATCGATGAACTCGACGATCTGCTTTCCAAGGGCAGCGCCGACCGAGCCCTCGCAGCCTGCGAGGACCCTCAGAACTCGTGCTTCCTGGCGAGCGTTATGGCCGCTGGGCTCAGCCGCTACCAGCGATCTCCGTTCGGTGCCCTGGAACTCAAGGGCGCGCTCGAGGAGTCCGGCCAGGAGCAGATCGCCAAGCTGTACCGCTCCACGGATGCGCTCGCGTTGATCGCCCAGATCTCTCCGATGCTGGGGCTGCTTGGAACGGTCGTCGGCCTGACGGGTGCGTTTCTGACGATCAGCCAGACCGAGGGCTTCGCCCGCCCCGATCAGCTCGCCGGCGACATCAGCCTCGCGCTCATCACGACGATCCTCGGCCTGGCCGTCGCCATCCCGGTGACCGCGGTCGTTGCCTTCTTCCGGAACCGGATCGACTCGCTGGCGGGCGAGGTCGCAGCGATCGTCGACGACCTGGCGGGCCACCTCGAAGAGGGCGCGTCGAAAGCGACGTCTCCCGCGAGCGCCAGGCCCGGCGCCGCCACGCGTCCGGCAGCGCCACGCGTCCCGCCGGCGGCCCCGGGCCCGCGCCCGGAAGGCCCGGGCGGCGCTTCTGTCGGCCCGCGCCCGAGCGCCACGCGTTCATGAGATTCGACCAGGACAAATCCCGGCCCCGCCTGCTCAACGGTGACATGACGTCGATGGTCGACCTCGTGTTCCTGCTGATCATCTTCTTCCTTACCACGTCGACGTTTATCGAGAAGACGCGCGCCCGCGTGGATCTGCCCGAAGAGGAAGGCGAGGAACTGCAGGAGGTGACCAAGAGCAGCGTGATCATCAACATCACGCGCAACGGGACCTACGTCGTGGCCGGTGAGTACCTCTCGCTCGACGAGATCCTCTCGCGTGTCGACGCCGAACTGGCCAGCGTGGGCGGGGAGGCCGATCGCCTTGACCTGCTCATCCGCGCAGACCGCGACGCCTCGCTCGTGCACCTCAACGACCTCGCCGAGCGTCTCATCGAGCGGAACGTCCGCTCGTGGAAGCTCGGCACCGCGGTCCCGCGGGGCTCGTCGCCGGGCGGAGGGGGCGCGGCCCCATGAGGTTCAAGCCGACGCGAGATCGCAAAGGCCCGCTCGGGCTCCAGCTGACGTCGATGATCGACATCATCTTCCTGCTGCTGATCTACTTCATCCTCTCGACCACGTACGAACCCCCGGAATCGCAGCTGACCCCGGGGCTGCAGACGCAACGCGACGCGTCCGGACGGAGCAGCGAATTGACTCCGCAGGTGGTGGACGTGCTCGAGATCGATGGCACCCCGTCGTTCCGCCTGGGCGCGCGCGTGATGACGAGCCAGAGCGATCTGACGGATCTGCTGGAACAGTTGCCAAAGGACGTGGGCGTGATCGTGCGCGGCGCGGGGAATGTCCCCGTGCACGCCGCCACCGACGCCCTCCAAGCGGCCCGGGACGCGGGATTCGTGAAAGTGACGTATGTACCTGCGAGGCAGTGACATCCTGAGACTGGCGGTGGGTGTCGCAGCGCTCGCGCTGTGCAACGGCAGCGTGCGCGCCGCCCCGGACCCGATCGATGAGGCAAACGAAGCCATCGGCGCGTTCCTCCGCGACGCCGACCTGAGCGAACTGGAGATCCTGCACTTCGAGGCGCTCCTCGAAGAGGCCGAGGGATCGGCTCGTCGCGACATCGGCCAGCGGCTGGCTAGGGCCTACGCGGCGCTCATGGAGCAGGCCGAATCCGACGAACGCAGAGCGGAACTCGAAGCCAGATCCTCGGCGCTCCTGCAGCGGATGCCCGAGATCGACTCGCTGGACCTCCGCCTGTCGCTCGCGCGAGCCGAGTACACGCGCGCCGAAGCGGTCGCAGAGCGCACCCGCCTTCGCCTGGCCGACGAAGCGGAGGTCCTCGAAGCCCGCCGGAAGTTCGGATCGCTCGCGCAGCGGCTCGACGACATCGCACAGGTTGCCACGCAGCGTGTCCGCTCCTTCGAGCGACAGGAAGAGCAGGTCGGCAGCACCGAGCTCATCGAGCGGGCGCTCGCCGATGCGAGGCGGCACCGCTCGATGGCGCACTACCTCGCGGGGTGGGCGAGTTACTACTCGGCCGAACTCGAAAGGGGCTCGGCGTCGAGCGCCGCGATCGCGGCACAGCGTCACTTCGGCAAACTGCTCAACGCCAGGCCCGACAAGGTGCCGACGATCGATCGCGTCCCGTTGCAGATGCTCGAGTTCGATCACGTCGCGCGCTCAGCGATCGGGGTCGGGCTGTGCGAGAGCCTGCGCGGCGACTCAGAGTCCGCGCTCGAGTGGCTCGACATGCTCGACGATGCCGGCAATCTTCCCGAACCGATCGAGGATCAGCTCCCCGCGTGGCGGATCGTCGTGCTGGCCCGGGCGGGGGACTGGGGCGAATTGAGCGCCTACGCCCGGGGAGAGCTCAACGCCGAGACCGGGCTTTCGACGCTGCTTGCGCGCCTCATCGCGGTGCTCGCGCTCGAGGGCGCATCGCCGGCGAACGCCGACCTCGCGGTGAGCCTCGCCCAGACGGCCATGGGATCGCTCGCCACCGAAGGCCAGATCGGCCAATTGCTGGATATTGCGGACGACTATTTCGATTTGGTGCGCACCGACGACGCACCCGAGCGAGGATTCCTGGCGAACTACCTGCGCGGTCTGCGGGCCCACGAACAGGCACGCGAGCAGCACGAAGCGTCCGGCGCTCCGAACGATCAGCCGACGCCCGACGCCGACGCGCGGAGGGGGTACGAAGCCGCCGCCCGATTCCTCGAGCGCGCTCTGCAGGCCGACGACGCTTCCCGGTACGCCCGGGCGCGAGGCGGGGCCCTGCTGCTGCAGGGGCTCGCGGGTTTCTTTGCCTCCCAGACCACCGGCCAGCTCGAAGCCGCGGCCGGGCTCCTCGAGCAGGCCGGCGAGGCGCTGCGATCGGTGGATCTCGAGCGCGCGGGCAATGCGCACAGGCTCGCCGTCCGCGCGATCGAACTGGCTCTCGAGCGGGAGCCGGCCCAGCGACTCGAGAGGCGTCGCGCGGAGTTGATCGACGCCTTTCTTACCCGGTACCGCGCTCACCCTGCAGCGGCGAGCTTCTTGTACACCAGGGCGACCTCCGGCACCCTCCCGCCTGCCGAGGCGGCGCGCGACCTGCTGTCGATCCCCGACTCCAGCCCGGTCGCCACCGCCGCACATCACGAGGCGGCGCGCCTGCTGTACCAGTTGTATGTGAACGCCAGCGGCGCGGCCCGCCAGCACGCTGCCCTCCGGTTCCTCGAGATCGGCGGGCGCCTGCTCGATCGCGACCGCGGCTCGCTCTATCGCCCGGACGAGCAGGCGGCCGAGCGCGCGATCGTCAACGCGAGGCGCGTGCTGGAATGCGAGCTCTCGCTGCCCGACCCCGACCGCGACCGCGCCGAGGCGGCCTACGACCTGCTGGCGCTCCTGTACGGCCGGGGTTCGCTCGGAAGCCCGGAAGTCGTCGCCGAGATGGCCTATCGGGGGATGCAGCTGGCGGTGATGCGGGGGGACATCGAGCAGGCAGAAGAGAGCATCGAGTTGCTCGCCGAGCACGACCCCGATCTCGCCGCGCGGGCCTCGCGTCAGCTGCTGGTGGAAGTGGGGAGGAATTGGAACGCCAGGATCGATGCGCTCGGAGGACTCGAGGACGCAGCGCTCGCGACGCAGCAGGATCTGGACGAAACGGCTCGGGTGATCGAACTCGTCCGGCGGGCGCTCTCGGGTATGAGCGACACGGAGCGGGCGCTCTCCGACCCGGCCTCGGCGCAGCTCCACATGCTCCTCGCCCGCGCCCACGCGGTGCTGTGGATCGCCGGGCGCGGAGAACGCGACTTGCAGCGGGCGAGAGGGCTGTATGACTCTTTGATAGAGGCGCAGGGATCCAACGAGCGCATCCTGCGGGATGCGTCTGTCTTTGCGATCAAGGCCCAGCAGTTCGAGACCGCTCTCACGGCTCTGCGAGGCCTGCTCGCGGGGCAGCGCTCGGGTGAACGCGAGTGGTTCCGGACGAAGACAGAGATGATCGAGACGCTGGAACGCGTTGATCCCGACCGGGCCCGAGACGTGCTCACGCAGCACGTCGTGCTGTACCCCGACCTGGCGCCGGAACCGTACGGCGCACGCCTTCGCGACGCGGCGCGACGCCTGCGCGTCGAGGTCCCGGAGGGCGCCGGATGAGCGGCCCGGCACCGATCACGCGATTGCTCGGCACGATCGAGTTCGAGCACGGCCCGTTCGGCCTGCTCGCGCTCGAACCCCGCGAGTACAGCCCCGCCGTCATCAACCAGGCGCTGCGGGCCCGCCTGGCCAAGCTGGCGAGCCACCCCCACGGACTCAGCACGGAAGCGGACGAGGTGCGCCTGGCGCTGCACGTCGCCGCCGCACAGCTCCGCGATGTGGCGGTGCAGCGGGAGATCCTCGCGGATCTCGAACTCGCCCCACGGGCGCCGGCCGCCGAGGCGTCCCGATCCGGCCCGCTGCCGCGCCCACGCCTGGCGCCGGCGCGGACACCTCCGCGCAAGACCGCTCACGCCTCGATGTCGACGTTCGAGAGCGCAGCGCTCATGGTGCTCGTGCACTCGGGCGGCTGGAACGCCGAGTCCCAGCGTCGCCTTGGCTCGCTGGCTCACTCGTTCGGACTCGACCGTCCGGCGTTCGAGGATGCCGTTCGCAATCTTGGGCGGCGTCTCAGGACGCGTACCGCTCCTCTGGCCGCCGGCGCACCGTACAACGGGCGCGAGGCGGAATCGGACACGGTCTTTCCGGATGATGAGGGCGATCACATCGCCCGCCCCGTCCACCTCCTCAGGCTGCTCCTGCTGATCGGGCTCGTCGTTTCGAGCGCAGCGATGGTCTGGACGATCAACTCCGTGCGCCAGAGCACGATCGCCCGGCGGACCGTTCCGGCGCTCATCGATGAGCTCCCCCTCGTTGAGCGGTCCATCGAGATGGACGGCCTGCCCCCGTCCGTCGACTCGTCTGAGCCCGATGGCCCTTCCTCTTTGCCGTTCCCGGCAGCACCGGCGGCTCAGTCCGGGGCCGCCCCCGATCCTCAATCACCCGAGCGGCAGACACCTCTCGACGAGATCCCGCTCTGGGCCGGTCCGGCGCTGCAGATGCTCGAGCGATCGGCGCCCAGCCGCGCATTCGACTCCCTCGCCCAGTCGGGTGAAGTCTCGAGGATCAACCTGGCCGCGGCCAGCGCGTTCGCGGGCCAGGACGAACGGTCTCGCGCCGCGCTCCGTTCGCTCGAGTCGTTGGCTATCCCTGACAATCCCGGCTCACCCCAGCCCGGCACACCCGGCGCCGATCTTGGGGTGCTTACCAACCCGTCCGGTGACGGCGACGGAGACCTCGCCCTGCTGTTCCTGCTGGCCCGGCGCCAGCCGGGGCGCTACCTGCCCGAACTCCAGCAGATCCGCATCGGAGAGGACCCCGCGGGGCCGACCGATTGCGACGCGATCGCTCACGCGGCGCTCTACGGCTCGCCAACCGAACTCCGGGCGATCGCCCGCCGCTTCGCCGAGCGCCAGGCCGGCAACCCGGCGATGATCTACGCGCTGCTCGAGGCGCTGCCCCACGCGCCGCGCAACGCGCAGTCGTCGGCGGTGTTCGAGATCGGCGGGGCGACCAACCTCCCGGATGCGCGCACGGATGACTGGGAGGCGCGCGTGCGAGAGGCGCTCGTCTTGCGCCTCGTTTCGCTGATCGGCGCCGAACGATTCGGCGGCGTGGAGTCGCTCGCCGCTGCGATCGAGTCGGCGTGGCGCAGCCAGGCGTCGCTCCGCCTCACCGGCCTCGACAGCGCTGCGCACGCGGGCAAGTCCTCGGCCCGCCTGCTCTGGGAGGCGTTGCTCGACGAATCCAGATCGTTTTCGTCTTCCGCCGGCACAGAAGACCGGATTGGGCTCATCGGGCAGCAGCTCTCGATGCGGCTCGCGATCGCGACAGGACCGATCCAGCGCTCAGGCGCCTACCAGGTCGCGTCCGCCGAATTGCTCGCCGAGATCATCCGGCGCGAACGCCCGAGCCAATCGTGGAAGGCCGACGCCGTGATCGCTGAGATGCGGGAGCGCAGGGCCGACGCCCCCCACTCGTTCAACCAGATCCTGGCCGTCGAGCGGGCGGCCCTCAGCCTGTGGCTCCTGCGCGCGGGTGTCGACCCGGGAAGGGAGCCAACCCAGGGATGATGCTCCGTCTGTTGTTCATCCTGACGAGCGTGGCGCTCGCTCTCAGCGGCGCCCCCACCGGTGCGCAGGCTCCCGCCCGCGAGGCCATCCCGGGGCTCAAGGATAGGCTGAGGGCGCTCGAACCTACCGACCCCGAGGGCTACCTCCTCCTCGGCGAGGAAGTGATCGCCGAGATTCCGGGCAGGCAGGGCAGGGACCTCGGGCGCACGCTCCTGGTGCTGGCGTTTGAGCTCGATCAGCGCCGGTCCACGGCCCAGGGGGTCGGGGCGAGCGCATGCCTGGCGCTCGCGTCGATCGCAGCGACGCCGGCGGAGGCCAGATGGCTCAGCGCTATGGCCAGCGCGATCGATGGCCGAGAGCCCCTCGTGTCGGAGTCGACCGCCGGCCCCGCCGGAACCGACCGGCGCGAGCGCGACGAAGCACGGATCACGCTCGCTCGGGCGATCGCCCTTGCTCGCGCGCAGGAGGGGGCCGAACTGTCTCGGATGCTCGATGACCCGGACGTCCGAAGGGTGCTCGAAGACACGCAGCCGCTCCTCGATGGCGCCGAGCGGATGTTCGAGGACATCGAGCGGCGCCCCGTGTGCATGGAGTGCGGCAATCGGCGCACTGTGCCGTCACGCGATCGGGACGGGCCCCCGCTCCGCCTCTGCCCCACGTGCGGCGCCAACCCGGGCGCCCGGTTGAACGACGACGAGTTCGTCGGCACGCTCGCGGCCGAGGTGAGCCTCCTCGGGGTGGAGGTCCGCTCGTGGAGCGCCCAGTTAATGATCGATGGCGGGGCGCCCGCCCGGGAGGCGGATATCTCCTCGCTGGGCGCGTTCTACAACGTCGACCCGGCGTCGCCTCTCTGGCGGCCCGGCGCTGACGGGACCCTCGATTCCGGATCCTGGGTGCCTACTTCGGCGCCGTGAGGAGCTTCATCTTGCGGTGCACCAGTTCCAGGATGTCCTGAAGCTGCGACTTGCTGGTGAGCTCCCACGTGGACCAGTACACGCCGACGACCTTGCGGCTGAGCAGGACGCCGTCGCGGACGTGCTTCTTCAGGCGGTGCATAGGGATCGACTCGACAAGTTCGGCCGTCATCGGGATCGCGATCAGCGGGCGCTGCGGGTCGAGCACCAGGTACGCGATCGGGCGGTCGTCGAGGTCCGGAGCCGAGTAGACCATCGTCCATCGCCACGGCACGCCCTGCCACGAAACCGATTCGTCGACCGGCTCGTAGGAGCAGAGCTTGTCCCGGGCCCCGTCGATCAGCGCCCCGACCTGCTTCCCGAATCCGGCCCGGAGATCGTCGATGGTCGGCTCATCGAACTTGTTCTCCCACGAGGAACGCATCGTGTATTCGGTCGCTGTCGGCATCGAGGCTCGATCCTCCGTCTGGACTCTGAAACACCGTCCAAACGGGTAACATAACAGATCCGGACGCCTTCCGCACCCCGGGCGATCCGTGCGCTCCAGCGCTGCAATCGACGCCAACGCCGGTCGTCGATAGCATCTCATTGAACGATGTCACCCGACGCCGCAGACGCACCAGCACCGCTCGACGAATCATCACTCGATCAGGAGATCGACGTCGCATCGGCGTCGATACTCGTCGTCGATGACCACGAGCAGAATCTGGAGTTGCTCCAGGCCTACCTCGAAGAAGTCGGCTGCAGGGTCCGCCCGGCACGCGATGGACGCGAGGCGATCGCAGAGGTCGAGTCCGAGCAGCCGGACCTCGTGATCCTCGATGTGATGATGCCCAAGATGAGCGGGTTCCAGGTCTGCAGTTCGCTCAAGGGCGATCCCAAAACCCGCGACATCCCCATCGTGATGGTCACCGCCCTCAGCGATGTCGGCGATGTGGAGCGGGCCGTCGAGAGCGGCGCCGACGACTTCCTCACCAAGCCGGTCCACAAGCTCGAACTCGTGACCCGCGTGAAGTCGCTCCTGCGTTACCGCCTGCTCAAGCGGCGCTACGACGACGCGATGCGCGACGTCCAGCGCCTCCGCAAACCCGAATAGGGCGCCCGATTCGGGGCTCAGTCCTCGCTGCGGGCATCGAAGCCGACGACCGCCGGGGTCTCGTTGCGCCGCGTCCAGCGCGACCACCGCCCGCGCGGGCCGGAGGCGGCGGTCAGGTGGTCGAGGTAGTGGCGGAGCTGCTCGGAGCTGAAACGAGCGAGGTAGCGTGCGCTGGCGGTCGGGTTCAGTGACTGGATCTGGGCGATGACCTGCGCCCCGTTCAGACGGGAGCCGGCGGACTCGGCGAAGAGAGCGTTCTCGGCTGCGTGCGTCGTGGCGACCATGCGTGGATCTCCGTATCCAGGGTCTGGTGGTTGTCGGTGCGTCGTCGGGGTCTTGTGGTCGGCGCGGGCGTGTCGTCCCGTGCGTGAGCCATCGATCGTCCGATGGGCGCGCACGACCCCAGCGTGTAACCACAACGGAACGCCCGTCGTGGTGGTCGGGTTGCGCTCGGACGATCCATCGGTGCGCCCCGGAGCGCAACCACCAGCGATTGTGCGTCCGCAATAACCGCGAGCATCTCGCCGACGAGCGGTTCTCGGACCTCCCCCGCTACACTGCGCCGATGCGTGCAATCCTGATCAGCAAGCAGGGCGCGCCGGTGGCGCCCAGCATCGAGACCACGAACGACTTCGACGACGCAGCCGCGACGCCGGGCCCGGGCGAGGTCGCGATCACCACCGAGTGCTCGGCCCTCAATCACATGGACATCTGGGTCGGCATGGGCATCCCCGGCGTCGATCTGACGTACCCCAGGGTCAGCGGCTGCGACGCCTGCGGGCGGATCAGCGCCGTCGGCGACGGCGTCGATCCCGCGTGGACGGGCAGGCGAGTCATCGTCAACGCCGCCGTTGCCAAGCCCACGCCGCTGCGTCCCTACGACCCGCCGAACTCGAGCGTCCGACCCGACTACGAACTCATCGGCGAGCACCACAACGGGATGCACCGCGAGGTGTTCGTCGCGCCCGTCGCCAACGTCGCGGAGGTGGGCGACGACGCCGACCCGGTGCAGGCCGCGGCGTTCGGCCTCGTGAGCCTCACGGCCTGGAGCATGATCGTCGGGAAGGGAAACCTCCGCCCTGGGCAGTCGGTGCTGATCACGGGCATCGGCGGCGGCGTGTCGACCGCGTGCCTCGCGATCGCAAAGTGGATGGGCTGCCCGACAATCGTGACCAGCCGCCACCAGTGGAAGCTCGACAAGGCCCGTGAACTCGGCGCCGACGAGGGCGTCCTCGACACCGGGGAAGACTGGTCCAAGGCGGTCCGCGCGTGGACCAACGGCCGTGGCGTGGACGTGGCCGCCGATTCGGTCGGACGCCCCACCCACCTCGCCTGCATCAAGAGCCTCGCCTTCGGCGGCGCGTACGTTACCTGCGGCAACACCGGGGGGCCCAAGGCCGAGACCAACCTGGCCCACATCTTCTGGAAGCAGCTCCGCGTGCTCGGCTCGACGATGGGCACGACGGACGAGCTCAAGGAGCTCAGCGCGCTCTTCCGCGCCGGCCACCTCGCGCCGGTGGTCGATTCTGTCCATCCCTGGCGGGAGGGTCGGAAGGCCTGGGAGCGCCTCGAGTCGCAGGAGCAGTTCGGAAAGGTCGTCATCGACTGGCGCGAGTGAGTGAGGCAGAAATCGCCCAGATTTCGGCTATTCTCTCCCCATGAGCGCCACATCTGAAATCGAGACCAAGCCCGTGACCCAGGCACCTAAGACCGACCTCCTCGCCGGCAAGACCGGACTGATCTTCGGCGTCGCCAACGACCGGTCCTACGCCACGCACATCGCCGAGTCGCTGGCCCACCACGGCGCCCGCTGCGCGTTCACGCACCTGCCCGGTGACAAGAACGAACGGCGCACCCGCAAGGCGGTCGAGAAACTGGGGATCGAGGGCGCCTGGATGCGTCCCTGCGACGCCTCGAGCGACGAGGAACTCGATCGTGTGTTCGACGAGTACGCCGGCGAGCACGACCGGCTCGACTTCGTGATCCACTCGATCGCGTTCGCCGATCGTGAGTGGCTCGCGCCGGGCAAGTTCACCGAGACCCCCCGCCAGGCGTACCTCGGCGCGATCGACATCAGCGCCTACACGTTCGCGGCGATGGCCAACCGGGCCCGGCCGCTCATGGAGAAGTCGGGCGGCGGCTCGATCCTGGCCATGAGCTACTACGGCGCCGAGAAGGTGGTCCCCGGCTACAACGTGATGGGCGTGGCCAAGGCGGCGCTGGAGTGCACTGGCCGCTACCTCGCGTCCGAACTCGGCGAGGGCGGCATCCGAGTGAACACGATCTCCGGCGGCCCGCTCCGCACGCTCGCGTCCAGCGCCGTCGGCGGCATCGACTCGATGCTCGAAGAGATGCCCAAGCACGCCCCGCTGCGCCGCAACATCGAGGGCTCCGAGGTGGGCGGCACCGCTGTATTCCTGGTCAGCGACCTCTCCTCGGGAGTTACCGGCGAGAACATCTTCGTCGACGCCGGGATCAACATCATCGGGGCCTAAGCGGCCGGCCTACTCGGGCGGCTCCATCTCCCACCAAGGCGTCTCCATCGCCTGCCGCGCCTGCTCTTCCGGCATGACCCACATGCTGTGGTCCATCTCGTAGTAGCTCCAGAACACTGCCTGTAGGCTGGCGTCCAGGATCTGGAAGTCACCGGCCTCTTCGCGCTCGCGCAGCCACTCATGGGCAGCGTCGATGGGCTCCGGCCCCGCCTGCTGGAAGATCACCCGCCCGCCATACTCGCGATAGAGCCACCGGCTGAAGAGCCAGCCTTGGACGAACTGGTGAGCGACGCGCCGCTCGGATTCTCGCTGGATCTTCTGCCACTCGGCCGCGGCTTCTTCGTCCGTCATCCCGGCGTACCGTTCGTTTTCCTCGATCTTGGCTGTGAGCATCTGCCGCTCGAAATCGGAGAGCGGCTCTTCTTCAAGCTTCCGGCGTAGTTCGGGCAGTTCCGCTTCCATCTCCGCCCTCTCCTGCGCACCGGGACCGCGATACCCAGCGATCTCCCGCAGGCTGGCGATCGCCTGCTCGGCTTGCTCCGCCTGCAGCTCAAGCTGTTCGCGCTCGTCCGGGGTGAGGCTGTCGTCGACGAGCCTGCGGCGTGTGTCCTCCAATTGTGATTCGAGGGCTCGCATGGCTAGCCCATCGTCCCGAGGTGACGCCGCCGAGAAGCTGTCCAGTTGCTCGTCCGTC
>JANQQR010000009.1 GCA_028289195.1 Phycisphaerales bacterium
GCCGGGACGCCCATCTCCTTCAGTTCGCCGAGCAGCGCTTCCGCCTCGTCCGCGCTGGTCCGGTACGTGAAATCGATCGCGCAGCCGCGCTCGGCCAGCGCCAGCGCCGTCGCCCGGCCGACCCGCCTCGCGCCACCCGTGATCAGGGCGCGCGGGCGCTCACCCATCCCGTGTCTCCTCGGGCTCTGCGTCGGCGGCGGCCCGCTTGCCAGCCTCTTCCCACGCGCTCGTCGCGGCACCGGCCTCCCGCTCGCGCCCGCTCCTGTCAGCGAGCGCGTGGGCCCGGCGCCTGAGCCAGCGGGCAGCCGTCACCGCCAGAAGCGCGGCAAGGATGATCAGCACCAGCAGCAGCACCACCGCCAGCACCCGCGCCCGGGCGCTCGTGGGCAGCTGAGCCAGGACCGCCATGGGCCCATCGAGATTGGTGGAGAGTCCCCGATTCACTCCACGACGATACCCCGCCGCGGCCGGGCTCTCCAAGTCCTTGTACCGCCTAGGCCTACAGTTCTCGGAAGCAGCCGGCAGGTGAGGCCTGCGCCGTCTGAACCCGCGGGCCGGTCCAGCGGGTAGAAATAGCTGGGCCCGCCCGGGGCCCGGGACACGATGAAGGTGCAGCGGGCCGATCGGAATCTCTGCCTCTGCGCCCAGAATGAAGGCCGGGCCGCTTCCATCCGGGATCCGGGGCAAGAAGCCCGGTCTCTCGGGACAATCCAGATCTGAACCCGATAAGCCGACGAACCGTTTCGTAATGCAGGACACCATCCACATGCCAAGCCCCACGCGCCGCCGGACGCTCGCGATCCTCCTGACCGGGACGCTTAGCGCGGCCCTCGCCGCAGCCCCCGCCGTCGCGCAGGAGGCCGACCGCCCGAGCACCGCCGTCGCCGAGGCCAACGCCGAGGCGCTCGAGTCCTGGGCCGCCGACGTCTGGCGCTCCGCCCGGTCCGGTCGCGCCGGCGCCACGCTCGATCTCCTCGAGTCGGTTCCCGCCGGAGCGTTCGACGCCGAAGCCGGCAAGCTCGCCGCCAGCGCCGAGCGACTGCAGGCGAACATCGAAGAGCGCGAGAAGATGCGTGCCGAGCGCATCGAAGAGGTCCGCACCGAGCTCCGCGAAGCCGCGGCGGAAGACGACCTTCTCGACGGCCTCCGGGCCGCGATCGAGATCGAGACGCTCAGCGCCGACACCCAGGACATCAAGTCGGATCAAGAGGTGCAGCGCCTGATCGGTCTGGCGGTCGATCGTGCCGGCGAGGCCGAGGCCGACGGCGACTGGTTGGAGGCCCACGCCCTGTACGCCCGCCTCCACCTGCTCTACGAGCAGGAGGGCACCTACAAGGACGACCTGCGCCGCCTCGCGCAGCGCCGCATGATGCTCAGGCTCTACGTGCCCGAGCGCCTCCACGATCTGGTCAACGAACGCCGCATCGCCGACGAGGAAGAGCCGCTGCCGCCGTTCAACGCCGTCGGCGAGGACTGGCGCGAGAAGCTCGCCGGCATCGACGACATCATGGTCATGCGGGCGATCAACACCGCCGCGACGAACCACGTCGATCGCGTCGAGATCGAGGACATCCTGATCAGCGGCCTGCTGGGCGTGAAGACCCTCGTCACCACCAGCGACCTCTCCACGGAGTTTCCCGGGCTGGATCGCGACAACGCCCGCGAGCGGATGATCGAGTTCCTCGACGATCGCGTCGCCACCCTCGCGCAGGGCGGCGGGCGCGACACGTTCCGCGTCCTCATCGGGACCGTCAAGGATCTCCTCGACACCAACGATCGCTCGGTCCGGCTGCCCCAGGAGGCCGTCCTCCACGAGTTCGCCGACGGCGCGATGTCCCGCCTCGACGACTTCACCTCGATCATCTGGCCCGGCGACCTCGAGCAGTTCCAGCGCACGACGCAGGGCACGTTCAAGGGCGTCGGCATCCAGATCCAGCTCAACGAAGCCAGCGAGATCGTCGTCGTTACGCCCCTCTCGGGCACGCCCGCCGCTCGCGCAGGGATCCGCGCCGGCGACCTCATCCGCAAGGTCAACGACGACTCGACCCTCGGCATGGGCCTCCTCCAGGCCGTCGATCGCATCACCGGTGAAGAGGGCACCAAGGTGCGCCTCGGCATCGAGCGCGAGGGCGAGGAGGACATGATCGAGTACGAACTCGTGCGCGCCGAGATCCCCATCCACTCCATCAAGGGCTGGGAGCGCACGGGAGCCGACGAGCTCGACTGGAACTGGTTCGTCGATGAGAGCCACGGCATCGGCTACATCAGGCTCACCCAGTTCACCAACAACACCACCGAAGAGTTCAAGGGCGCGCTCAAGGACATGCGCCGCGAAGGTTTGAACGGCCTGATCCTCGATATGCGCGGCAACCCCGGCGGGCTGCTCTCTGAAGCCGTCGGGATCGTCGGCCAGTTCGTCGATCGCGGAGTGGTCGTGACGCAGGAAGACCACCGGGGCATGACCGTCGGTCGCGAGACCGTCCGCCCCGGCCGCAGCGCCGTTCCTGATATCCCCGTCGTGGTCCTCGTCAACGGGGGCTCGGCGAGCGCCAGCGAGATCGTCGCCGGCGCCCTCCAGGACTACGGAGAGGCCGTCATCGTCGGCGACCGATCGTTCGGCAAGGGCAGCGTCCAGCACGTGCTCCAACTCGCCGAGAACGCGGCGTTCAAGCTCACCACCCAGTACTACCGCCTGCCCGGCGCCGACGGCGCCAAGGGCCGGCTCATCCACCGGCGCCCCGGCGCCAAGGAATGGGGCATCGAGCCCGACGTGTCGGTCGAGATGCTCCCCGAGCAGTTCGCCGAGGCGTACCGCCTCCGCCAGGCCGCCGACGTCGTCGAGTTCGATCGCGACGGCAACCTCATCCCGCCGGAAGAACCCGTCGATCTGGAGAGCCTCGTCGAAGACGGGCTCGACCCGCAGCTCGAGACCGCGCTGATCCTCATCCAGTCGCAGGTCATCCCCGCCGCCAACCCGGCGCGGGCAGAACTCGACTGAGCCCGCGCCTCATCGACGCGCCGGATGCGCGCCGATATCCATGGTGTGAGCGCAGAGCGAACACGGACAGGAATCTCGAACCCGACGCGCACCCTCGTCGTCTCGGACGGGGGCCTCGCGTCGCTCGTCGCGTGCTTCCTCGTCGAGGACCCGCAGTCGGTCGTCGTGTGGTCGCCTCCCGCCGGGGCCGAACTCCTGGATCTCCCCGGCGTCCCGACCGACGAGCACAACACCAGAGCCGCGAAGCGCCAGTCCGACGCGCTGGCCTTCGGGGGGTGCCTCGTCTCCCCGCCACTCGCAGATCTGGCGCCGGTCGGCACAGCCCCGGCCTGGAACATCCTCGCACGAGCATGCCTGGACGCCGCGAGCGCCGGCTGCACATCGGTCTCGTGGCCGATCTCCTGCGGTGCCGACGCCGGTCGCCTGGCCGATGCCGCCGAAGCCGCGCGCCTCGTTGCCCGCCTTCAGATGCTCCCCCCGGTACCGGGGGGTAAGGCGCCGCGCGAGCCCCTCGAGGTCACGCTCCCGGTCGCCGATCTCGACGCCCAGAACCTCGCCGATCTCGCCCTGGACCTCGACGTGCCCCTCCAGGCCCTCTGGTGGCGTTGCCCACAGGCCGGCCACACGCCCGCCGGCATCGACGCGGGCCTCGCCTGGGACCCTGTCCTGCGGGATGTGGCCGCCTCCAGGGGCGTGATCTGGGACGCCGAAGCAGTCGGCCTCGCCTGAGCCCGCTCCTGGCGCCGGCGAACCCCCCAGATTTGCCAGAATCGTCGGAATCGCTACACTGCTCGGCTCGGCCCGCTCCCGGCGAGGCCGTTCGACGCCCCCGCGCGGGCCCCAGAGATTCCCAGGAGCGACTAGCGATGTACGCGATCATCGAGGACAGCGGAACCCAGCTCAAGGCCGAGGTCGGCTCGACCCTGAACATCGACATCCGTGATCTCGATGACAGCGCCACGAGCGTCACCTTCGATCGCGTCCTGCTCGTCGGCGAGGGCGACAAGCCCGCGACCGTCGGCAAGCCCTACGTCGACGGCGCCACCGTCACGGCCGACATCGTCGAGCGTCAGTTCAAGGACAAGAAGATCGTCTCGGTGAAGTACAAGCGGCGCAAGGGCCAGCGCACCAAGCAGGGCCACCGCCAGAAGCTGATGAAGGTCAAGGTCAGCGCGATCAACGCCTGATCCCCTCCCGCCCGGCGATCAGCTCCCCCCGAACGGTCCGGACTCCAGACGCGACGCCCCCATCGGCGCCGGCTGTCCTGTCTCACGCTCGTACAGATCCCGGGTGAACACGCGGCTGCGTGTCTCGCCCCGCGCACCGACCGGGCGGACCGAGAACCCGATCGACACCTCGTCCCCGATGTTGTCGAAGTCCACGCCGACCTCGACCGTCACTTGCGGGAACCGGCGCATCACCCGGAAGCCAAGGTCCTGGAAGTCGTCTTCATCGAGTTCGTAGTCGATCGAGGCGCTGGCCGCGTACCGGCGGGTGAGCTCGTACGCGGCGCCGAACTGCAGCACCTCGGAGTCCGGCTCCTCGAGATACCGGTACTCGAGGTACGAGCGGAACCCGTTGCCATGATCGACCACCGCGCCGCCCGAGAGGCGAGCGGTCGAGCGCTCGGCCACGTCGTACACGAGACTGCTCGAGAGCGTCAGCGCACCCGTCAAACGGAGGATGAGGTCGTTGTCGACGAACTCGCCCAGGTTGGACGACTCCGGGCGTGACTCGTTGAACCGACCGTAGGGCGACTCCGGATCCACATTGTTCGAGGACCACACGTAGTCCGTGTCGATCACGAGCCAGTCCACGCTGCGGCGCGCACCGGCGGGCCCGCGCTTCGTCTGCCACGTGTTCCGGATGCCCGCGCGGATCGACGTGCCCGAGGCGATCGACTCGACGCTCTCGTCGTACACGGGCAGGTCTTCCTGGTCCACGTTCGTGTCGCTGGTCCACACTGTCACGCTCGGTTCGATCAGGTGACGGATCTGGTGGAGATCCCAGAACCGGGACTCCACGCCCTGGTCGACCTTCTGCAGCGTCGTCGCGAGGCGCACGCCCACCGAGCCCCACGCGCGCAGCGAGTCGTTCGACTCCGTCTCGCCCGCCGCCGTCGTGAAGTCGTCGAAGTCCGTGTCGTACAGGGTCAGCCGACCGACAGCGAACGGCACGATGTTCAACGCCCCCGCCGACAGCGGCATCTCGATCGCGTGACGCGTGTCCAGGCGGTTCACCGTGTCCTCGTTCAGCCCCTGGTCGCGCAGCGCGTCGCCGATCGACTCGTCCGCTCCGATCCCGAAAACCGCCTCGGCGTCGCGATCGGTCTGGAATCCGAGCTCCTCCATCGTCGGCTCGGTGAAATGCAGACGCATGCGGCTGTACCGCGTCTCGCTCGTGTAGCTGAAGAGGCTGCCGAAGAGGTTGTCGCCAACCCGCGCGTACGTGAGCTCGGGCAGCTTCTCGACCTGGTACCCCAGGCTCTGCAGCTGGTACTGGTTGACCGCGAAGTCGGTGAACGGGCCGCGCAGCTCCGCCGACAGCAGCGAGCGGTCGTCGAGGCGCCGTGCGTAGGCGGAGTTCGTGAACTCCCGCCCTTCCTCGGCGAGGTCGCGGAAGAACGCTGGGACGAACGTCTCGTCGCTGACCCACGCGCCCTCGAGGAACAGCGTCCAGTTGTCGTTCAGACGCCAGATCTGCTCGGCCATCACCAGGCCGCGGTGCTCGTTGTCCTGGTCGATCTCCCCGCCGCTCGGGAGCTTGTCCGTGCCGTTGTCGAACATGTAGTAGCCAAAGAGCGAGCCCTCGGCCTCGTTCGTCCGCCAGTCGAGGTCCGCGCCGATGGCGAACCCGCGGTCGAGGTAACCGTCCAGGAGCAGGCTCGCCCGGTTCCCCTCGGCCGGATCGAGACCGAGCAATGTGTACATGTCCCAACTCGTGGCGATCAGGGGGCTGCCCCGAAGGCTGCCGACCTTGACCTCCTCGATCGCGTACCTCGTGACCTCACCCCGGACTCGAGGCCACCAGAACAGCGGCACGTTGCCCGCCATGAACGTCACATGCTCGGCGTCGGCGTAGTTCCGCTCCCGGGTCCCCGCGACCGGGTCCGCGGGCGCCCGCGTGATCGTCACCTGGCGAGCCCCGATCGAGAAGTGGGGCTCGGCGAACCCGGTGTTCGCAAGCGTGACGTTCTGCGCTGTCCATTGGTTCTGGGCCTCCTGGCGGATCGCATCGGCCCGCACATACAGCGGCATCCCGCGCCGAGAGTCGTAGGCCCAGAACACACCGTCGAGGATGATCGCTTGCTCTGTCAGCACGTCGTAGTAGATCTTCGAGCCGCGCAGCGCGTAGCCCGAGCTGGCGATGTTCACATCACCCTCGAGGTACACCCCGCGGATCGCCCCGAGATCGAACCTCGCCGCATTCGGGTCCGCGTCCGGCTCGAAGAACACCACCGCGTCCTGTGCGCGGAGTTCAACCGATCGCGACCCGCCGGCGCCCTCGATCCCGCCGCTCTCCGTGATGCGTGTGTATTGCGCCGTGAACCCGCCGGAGGCGATCGCCGCCCACGCGCCGTCATCCTCGCGGGTAAGCACGATGTCGCCCCCGGGGGCGAACGCGAAAACGCCGTCGACCGGCACGATCGCGGCGCTCCGCTCCGCCGGCGCCATGGAGCCGCGATCGTCGGGCGGCAGCGACGCGAGCACACGCTCCGTCGCCGAAGGCTCCCGTGGGAAACTCTGACCGGTCTGGCGGAGGACGCCGCGGAGATAGCGCGCCAATCGCTGCTCGCCCTCTCGGACGAACGGGTCGTCCGGCCGCGAAGGCTCGAGGATGTCCGGGCGCAGGCGGGCGCCGCTGTTGAGGATGATCCCCGTGACCAGAAGGCGATCGCCCTCCTGAGCGGCCAGCGCTTCAGACGCGAGCCCGCCCGAGGCGTCCTGCATGTACACCGCGACCTGGTCGGCCTCCTGCGAGCCCACCAGCACGGGCTCCAGCCAGACGACCGCTTTCCTGGCTCGGTAGGTGTACGGCCCGAGCGTGACCTCCACCTGACGATCGAGCAGCACCCGCGTGACCTGGCCGTCCTGCCACGACCACGCCCGCGCGCCCGTCAGGACGATCTCTCCGCGCTCCGGGAAGGTCGGCAGCGTCAGGCCGCTGAATCCCAGGCCGTCGATGACGGGCTGGCCGCGTGCCGGGAGCACGGGCATCACGACCACGCAAAAGGCGGCCGCCAATGCCGCGACCCAGCGCCCTGACAGCCTGCGTCCGTGCCTATCCAAGGAGCGCGATGCTACCGGGGCACGCCCGAACCCGCCACGACGGGGCCCGGTTTTCGGACCCTGACCCCGGTGGAGTTCTGCGCCGGGGCCGCCCTGCGTCAAGTCGGCCCGCCGCTGACCCGACTACCTCGAAACAGGGCGGATCCGCCAGACCCGCCGAGGGATTCACGACGTGGCCGAACCCAAAGCCAAGAGCAGCACCCCGACGCCCCCGTCGCGCTTCTATCCCGTCGATGTCGACGCGATCGATCACGACGTGCTGCAGCTCGACCTCTATATGTGGCACGAGCGCTCGCCGCGACCGGTCCTCTACCGCGCACAAGGGGTCGAGTTCAGCGAGCGGGACCGGCGCGAGCTCCTCTCCAACGGCGTCGAGACCCTCTTCATCCCTGACCAGCAGCACGCCGTCTACCGGGAGATGCTCGCCCGGCGGATCGACGACTGCTTCGAGGAGCCCGACTGCGCGCCCCAGGAGCGCGCCGCCGCGGCGCTGCACGTCTGCCGGCGCGCCGTCGAGGACGTCCTCATGCTCCCCGATCGCGCCGAGTCAGTCGCCGCGGTCAGCGCTGTCAGCAAGGCCCTCTCCAAGTGGTCGCAGCAGAACCCCAAGGTCTTCTCCTATCTGCTCGACCTCGGCGCCCACGACTTCTACACGCTCACGCACATGATCAACGTCGGCGTCGGCTGCGCGATGCTGGCCCACCAGCTGCGCCCGAAAGACGCCGAGTTCATCAGCGACTGCCTGCAGGGGGGCCTGCTCCACGACCTGGGCAAGCGCGGCATCCCCGAAGACATCCTCTGCAAGGAAGGTCGCCTCGACCCCGGTGAGTGGGAGATGGTCCGCAAGCACCCCGCCCTCGGATACGCCGAGCTCTCCAAGGCGGAGAGCGTTCCCCCGCGGGTGCTGGAGATCGTGCGCGACCACCACGAGCGCCTCGACGCCGAGGGATACCCCCGGGGAATCTCCGGCGACTCGATCGGCCTCCACACACGGATCTGCACCGTCGTCGATTGCTTCGACGCCGTGGTCTCCAAGCGTCCCTATCGCGACCCGATCCACCCCAGCGGCGCTATCAAGCTGCTCACCGATGTCGCCGGCACGATCGTCGACCACGAGGTGCTGCTCGCCTGGGCGAAGCTCGTCAACACCCTGCTCGCCGAGGACCCGCAGCGCACCAAGGGTCTGAAGCCGGGCGAGTCGATCGGGCCATCGGTCACGAACCTCCTGCCCCGGCCCATGGTGCAGGAGTTCACCCAGCCGCCCGCCGCGCAAGTCTCGACGATCGGCGCCGACAACCGGCGCCGCTTCCCGCGCAAGCGTTGTCAGGCCACGATCCGCGCGACCTTCCTGCGACAGGGCAAGGCCGCTCCCGTGCTCCCGGGTGAGTCGGTCGATCTGCGCATGCTCGACATCGCCAAGGGCGGCGTCCTGCTCCAGAGCGACTGGCCCTTCACGCTCGGCGACGTGCTCGTGCTGATGTTCCCGCAGGGCGATGCACCGCCGATCCGCCTGCACGCGCGGGTGGTGCGCGTGCGCAAGGACTCCGGCGAAGACGGCAAGTGGGTCTCCGGCGTGCGCTTCATCGCCGAGAGCGAGCTCCGCGCAAGCAGCGGCGCGGGCAGCCGGAAAGCGTCCTAGAGATCAACTCAGCCGAGGCGCGCCGGGCGTCCGCCCAGCGGCGTCGAGTCGACGAGGGGCTTGGACTTGTATGCGTCCAGCGTCTCTGCGATCGACTGGGCCAGGTCCGTCTTCTCGAAGTGGGGGAACAGGCGCTCGGCCTTTTCGTCGTCCAGAAGCACGCCCTGATCCCAGAGGTGCTTCCGCTCCAGCAGGTCTCGCGGACCGCTCGAGCTCAGACGCAGGCCCGTCCACGATTTGCGATCGACGATGCACCGCTTGTGCCCGCAGACCTTCGAGACGTGCTCGTAGAACGACTTCTGCGGGCGCACGATGTGTCCGGCGAAGTGCACGACCTCGTACCGATCGAAGGCGAACTCGCTCCTGACCATCTCCAGGAGGTCCGCGGCCATGCGCGCAACATCCGGCATGTACGCCCACTGGTGCGGCGCTTCGAGCTTGCCGTAGATCGTCATCGGCTTGCCATCGATCGCGTTCTGGAAGATCCCGTCGACGATCGGGTTCCGGACCGATGGGCCGTAGATGTCGCTGATCCGCAGCGTCAGCGCCCGGATCCTCCCATCGGCGGCAGCGGTTTCGAGCGATTCCTCGCAGGACATGCGCGCTCTGCCCGCGGCGCACATCGGCTTCAGCGGCGTCGCCTCGGGCAGCGCCCGCCCGCACTGCTCGCCGAGCGGGTGCACCGTCGAGGGGAACAGCACGAAAGCCCCCGCGTGCTCGGCAACCTGGATCACACGCTCGGTCGCCTGCATCAGCGTGGGGTTCCACTTGGAGATCGGGCAGTTGTAGGCGTGCACCGCCGCCTCGCAGCCCTCGATCGCCTTGGCCAGCGTGTGGTCGTCGAACAGATCACCCTGGATCATCTTCAGGTGCTCGTGGTCGGCGAACTTCTCCCACGCGCTTGCGCCCTCGCGCACCAGGATGCGTGCCTCGCGACCGCGCGACAGCAGCTCGTCGACGATCCCGGCGCCCATCGAGCCCGAGCCGCCCAGCACCAGCACGGGACCCAGCTTCTCCTGGTTCCGACGCCCGAACATCGAGCGGGATTCGGTCAGCGCCTCGCGCACCTCGGGCGGAGCCGGAGCGGCCGGCGCCTCGGCGACCGGCGCGACGGCTTCGGTCGCCGGCGCCGCAACGGGTGCGGCTTCGACAGCGGGAGCACGGGACAGCTTCGAAGTACCGCCGGGGTCCAGTTCCGCGATTTGCTTGAGCGCGCTAGGCATGATCCATCCCGTTCCGGGCTCCTGAAAGCCCAACGGTGGCCCCTCCGGAATCCTCCGTCGAATCACCGACACAACCAATCCCGCCGAGCGCGTCCCGGCGTATCCAGATGGTCGAATACAGGCCGCGCGGGTCAAGCGGAAACCCGCCCGCAGCCGATCGACGCGCCCCTGCAGAGCGCACCGGCGGCGCAGACGGAATCGAGCTGGATATCGGTCCGGTCTCGAAGACTCAGGGGCAGGCGTTCAGCCAGTTGCCCAGCACCACGGTGATGTCAGTGAAGTTGACGAGCCCGTCGCAGTCGGCATCGCCGGGACCGGTGTTCCCGGCCCCGTAATCAGTGAGCCACGACGCAAGCACCGAGGTCACATCCGAGAAGTTCACATCGCCCGGAGAGTCCTTGGAGGCGTTCCCGAGGCAGCACGCGGGGGCCTCGTCCACGAGGTTCGCCTGGACCCAGTCGACCGCCTGCTCGTGCAGTTCCTCGGGATGCTCGCCGAGCCCGTGAACGAAGAACACCGGCTCGCTCGTCAGGCCGCCAACTTCCAGCTGGAACGACCACAGGTAAAACCCGGTCGGCGCGGTGTTCACGTCGATGACCGTGAAATCAACATGCTTGTGCAGGAATCCCTGGCTGTCGGTCGGGTTGATCGAGAACCCCGCAACATCGCTCGCCGAGCCGTCCAGGATCGACTCGAAGATCACCGAGGGAGCCTTGGAGACGCTCAGGATCGTGCCCGCAGCGATGGGCGAGAAGCTCACGCTCCCCGTCGCGTCCCAGTGCCACAGGTTGCTGGTGATCGAGTCGATCTCGATCGCCTTCCCGATGAAGACGACATCAGAGTTCGCCGGCAGTGCGCTGAACCCCATTGGCACCTGCGGAGCGCTCAGCGCGTTGAAACCGGGTTCGTCGCTGGCGCCGAAGATATCGAACTCCGCCTCGAAAACCCTGGTGTCGGTGTTTGCGATCATGAACGTGTCGAAGTCGTACTCGCCCGTGACCAGATCCCCGTTGCCGTCGACCAGAAGGAGCATGTCAACGTGCTGCGCGCTCGCGGAGCACGCCGCTCCACCGATCGCGGCGAATCCAGCAAACGCCCTCAGAATCGTCTTTGTGTGCATGTTTCGTATCGTCCCGGGTTCGTCTTGCATCGGGCCCTGCGTCCCGACGATTGTGATCCAAAGCCTGGCGTCAACATTGACGCCAAAGTGGAGTTGATGAAAGGCAGCCGGTCGGCGTTAACCGACCGGCGACCGGAAGAAACTCTGTCTATTTACGCGCCGCGGCGCCGGCGACGAACACCGGCAACCCCGACGACGGCCAGGGCCCCGAGGGTCCCAGGCGTGGGCACAACGTTGTTCTCGACCCACTCGACGGCCAGCTCGTGCTGCTCCTCGCCCGGCTCACCGAGGCCGTGCACGAAGTACACGGGCTCGCTGGTCAGACCGTCGACCTGGACCTCGAACGACCACAGGTAGAACCCCGAGGGCGCCGTGTTCACGTCGAAGAGCGTGAAGTCGAGGTGCTGGTGCATGAACCCGTTCGCGGCCGTCTGGTTGACCACGAACCCAGGAACGCTGCTCGACGACCCGTTGAGCGTCGCGTTGAACGTCGCCGAGGGGTTCTTCGACGTGGTGTGGGTCGTTCCGCCGGTCATCGGCGTGAAGTTCACGCCGCCGGTCGCGTCCCAGAACCACAGGTTGCTCGACGTGCCGCCGATGTCGAACGCCAGGGCGTTGAAGTTCACGTCCTCGTTGCCCGGCAGCGCGCTGAACCCAGCGGGGGGCGACGACACCGCGTTGAACCCCGGCTCGTCGGTCGTGCCGAGGACATCGAACTCGCCTTCGTACACGCGCTGGTCGGTGTTCAGAACCGTGCCGGAGTCGAAGTCGATGGCACCGGTGATCAGGTTGCCGCCGCCGTCGATGAGAAGCAGCAGGTCCGAGTGCTCGGCCGAAGCCGCGCTCGCGACAGCCGCTGCCGCTCCGATCCCCACCACAAGCCGAATCGAATCTCTCTTCGTACGCATTTCTTTCCTCGTTTCTCCAAGAACAAACAGATCGCGGGCGATCACTCACCCGCACGTATTTCCCCAAAACACTCTCGCGTCACGGGCTCGCCGAAGGGTCGAACCTGTTCCGCTCGAGATCCGTGAACACGTCCTCGAAAGCCAGCATCTCGGCGTGTCCGTCGATGAAGCCCCAGTTGGTGCGCCCGCCCCACGTGCCCGGATCACCGCCGACGGCGTTGATCTGTACGTGCTGCTGCGCCTTGAACGGAGGCGAAGGATGGTTGAGCCACGATTCCACGTGCGGGTGGTCCGCGCCGGCGAACTCGCCCTCGTAGGCCATGATCAGGAAGTGCACCGTCTGCGACGGGTGCTTGATCTTGGTCATGGTGTAGCCGTCGTAGGGGATCTTGTATCGCGGCCCCCAGGGCACCGTGCTCACATCAAGGAAGTTGTTGATGCCGTAGCTGGTCACCCGGCGCTGCGTCGCCGGTGCGCCCGGGATCGGCAGGTCCGCGTCGCCGGGAGCGCCCCAGTGCGGGCTCCGATCCAGCGGCGAGCGGGCGATCAGCTCCGGTCCGTAGTAGTCGCGCAGCGTCTCGAACCACGGCGCAAAGTCTCCGTGCGTCACGCCCCCGTGGGCGAGATTGGCGCGGATGAGGGCCCCGTCGTGGTCCATCGTGTAGGTGTAATGGGCGATCTCCATCTGCCGGATGTTCGACAGGCAGGCAGTCGACTGCGCGAGATGCCTCGCCCTGCCCAATGAAGGCAGGAGGATGCCCATAAGCACCGCGACGATCGCGATGACGACGAGCAACTCGACCAGCGTGAATCCACGCGTGGTGCGCATTGCGGTTCTCCCAGCCAGCGCGAAACCCCGCGCGGGCACTTAGCTGCGTTGCGATTGATGGTGAGCGGACGCGGCCCCGTATCGGGCTCGGTCTACAGGAAGGCTCCGAACTCAGGCCGCGCGCGGCGGTCCCCGAGCACGGACCAACGCCACGCCACGCTGGACCGGCGCTTCAACGCGCTGGACCACGAGCAGGCCGACACGGTCCGACCGGAACCAAGGCTCTTCCACGTCCTCCACTGACTGGAGCGTCGCCGCCGCCAGCAGTTCGCACGTCGAGCAATCGTGCTCGTCGTGATCATCGTCCCCCGGTGCGCACGGCTGTTCGCCGTCCTCATCCGGGTGGTCCTGATCGTCGTTGTTGTGATGGTGGCCGTGGCCACAGGTGCTGAAGGAGATGCTGTGGCTGCAGCCGGTGGTGGCATGCGCGTGCCCGCACTCGCTCTGCGCCGAGACCTCCGTCGCCGTCGCGTGCTCGAGCGACCAGTGCAAAGCCCGGAACGCGCCGGACTGCAGGATCACCAGCCCCAGCAGCACGAACCAGACAGCCGGCATCCCAACGCGCAGCGATGCCGCGCTCAGGGAGAGCCTTCCCGCACGAGAGGCGTTTTGGGACCGCTGGTCTGCCACTATCCAGATACTACCGCCGGCCCGGCCCCGGGCCAGCGCAGACGGGCCAGAAATTGCCCTTCTTCGCGCAGCTACCACACATTCGCCGGCTCGTGGCCCGCCACACGCCCGTCCGGGCCGTGCTTGGCGGCCTGGCCGTTGGCCGCACGACCGTTGGCTTCGGGCACGCCGGGGAAGTGCTCGCCCTCCCACGACGCCGGGTACTTGTCGTCGTCGATCGCCAGCGCCGCCTTCGTCGGGTGCAGCGGCGCGAACGTGTCGCACATCACCGCCAGCTCGTTCGTGAAGGTCGCGCCCAGCGACTTCTCGATCGTCCCCGGGTGCGGCCCGTGGGGGATCCCCTGGGGGTGCAGGCTCACCGAGCCCACGTCGATCCCCTTGCGCGCCTTGTAGTTGCCCTCGACGTAGTACAGCACCTCGTCCGAATCGAGGTTCGAGTGGTTGTACGGCACCGGGATCGCCTCGGGATGGAAGTCCAGCATCCGCGGGCAGAACGAGCAGATCACGAAGTTGTGGCCCTCGAACGTCTGATGAATGGGCGGCGGCATGTGCAGCTTGCCCACGATCGGCGCGAAGTCATCGATGTTGAAGCAGTAGGGGTAGTAGCAGCCGTCCCAGCCCACCACGTCGAGCGGGTGGTACGGGTAGATGTACGAGTGCACGCAGTCCCGCGCCTTGATCCGCACCTCGAAGTCGCCCTTTTCGTCGTAGGTCAAGGGGAATTCGGGGATGCGCAGGTCGCGCTCGCAGTAGGGCGAGTGCTCGAGGAACTGCGAAGTCTTCTTGGAGATGTAGCGGGGCGGGGGCAGGATGTGGCTGGCGTTGCACGTCTCGAAGCAGACGAACTTGCCCAGCGGCATCTCGTCTTTCGAGTGCCCGCCGAACTGCTCATCGTCGCCGTCGGCCCGCTCGTCGAACACCATCTGGTACGTGACACCCTTGGGGATCACGATGTAATCCTTGGGCCCGAACTGCAGCGTGCCCATCAGCGTGTAGCACGTGCCGGTGCCATAGTGGATGAACAGGCACTCGTCGCCCTGCCCGTTCTTGAAGTGGTAGCCCATCTGCTCCTCGGGCTGGCAGATGCTCATCTCAACATCCGCGTTGCCCAGGATGACCACGCGCCCCGTGACTGGGTCGCCCTTCTTTTCCATGCGCGTCGACACCAGGTGGCGCATGCGCATGGTGTCGGTCTCGACGTACTCGGGCTTGGTGCCGTACATCGTCTTCCACCCCGTCACCTGCGTGGGCGGGTGGATGTGGTACATCGTCGACGTCGGGCCCACGAACCCCTCGGTGCCGAACAGCTCCTCGGAGTACAGAGCGCCGTCGGGGCGCCGGAACTGCACGTGACGCTTCTTGGGGAGCTGACCGAGCTTCGTGTAGTAGGGCATGGCGGGAACCTCCGACAGGACTGTATGCGCGGGCCTGCGCCGAAGAATCATAACCCAGATCAACTCTGCCCGTCACTTCATGAGGCAGAATCGCAGACTATCCTTACAGTCTATCCCTCCGGTCCCGCTCGTGCCGGATCAGGGCCACTCCACCCACTGGCTGTCCCGCCACCAGTGCCTCGTGGGCCACACCTCGCCCCACGCCGCCCAGTCCGCCGGGTCGACGCCAAGGATCGCCTCCATCGGCGCGTCCCGGCCCGCGCGCCGGTCCTCAAGCGTCTCGTTCACCACGATGTCCGGCTTGATCCAGATCCGCCGGTCACGCATCTGCGAGTCCTGCCAGCGCATCGTCGAACAGCGGAGCGCGTAGCCGGTACTCGGCAGTTCGATCCGTGTGGCGTCGCCGTAATGGTTCGGGCGCCCGCCCGTCGGCTCGCCGACGAAGATCGCGTAGGTCAGCGTCTCCAGGCGGGTCGCGCAGTTCTGCGCAGCAGAGAACACGCCCCCGTCGATCACGACGAACAGGCGCCCCGGCGCGTTCTGCGGGCTCTTGATCACCGCGTCGTTCAGAAAGAAGCTCAGTTCGTTCTGCCCGCCGCCGTTGCCGCGCAGATCGACGACCAGGCGCTGCGCGTCGTCCCGTTGCGCCGTTTCCAGAACGCGCTCGCAGAAATCTGGGAACGGGTCGGTCTCCATGTCTGCCACCGAGTTGTATTTCACGTAAACAGTGCCGGAGTCTTCCAGAAACTCCATCCAGTACGCCTCGGAGCGCCGCGTGCGGAAGCGGGGCAGATCCTCGGCGCCGGGGTCGATCGACTCCCAGGCGCGCGGAGCCCGGCGCGGGACGCCCTGCCCGGGCGCCGTCTTGATCGCATCGAGCGTCACGGTCCGTCGCCGACCCTCTGTGTCCTCGATCACGATGTCCGTGCGCAGCGGGTCGTCGCTCCAGCCCAGTTCGTGGAGGATCCGCGGCATGCGCAGGTATCGCTCGGTCAGCCAGAGGTCGGACTGCGGGTTGTCGCCGCACGCGTAGGCGCTGAGCTCCTCGAGAGCGTCCTCGATCGTCACGCTCCCGATCCGAACCACCCTCAACCCCAGCAGGTCCGTGTGCCCGGGCGCGGTGGCCGTAACGAACACGCCTGCGGCGAACCACTCCATCGCCACCGGCACCGTGTGCGACAGCAGTTCCGAGTCCCGCGGGATGACGACGCGGGAGTGCCCGTCGCGTAGCAGCGACACGAGGCGAGCCAAACGCAGGTAGTACCCCGCCTCGCTCAGCCCATCGAGCCCCACGCGGGCGCTGGCGATGTGCGACTCCCACTCGTCCTCCGGGGTGTGCCACCACCACTCGGGGTGCGTCTCCCTGATCGACTCGACCAGCAGATCAAGATCCGCAGCGCGCCCCGCGCGGGAGGATCCGGTCTCTTCGCCCCTGGCCGCGACCGACAGCCCAGCGATCCAGGCCACACACAGCGCACACCACATCGGGAATCGTCGCATCTGGTTCTCCTCGTCCGGCCCGGGTCTCCCGGGCGTTCGGTTCACCCAGACGCATGTGGGCTGGCGATCAGTCACCGGATCTCCGGAACCACGCGGGTTTGGTCGCCCGGTGCCTACTCCGCGCGCACGACCTGCGACCCGTATCGCCACTGCCCGCTCGCGACACCCTTCAGATCGACCCGCAACGGGCACGGTGCGCCCGGCACGTCATCAATGGGCCTCCACGCCCGGCCGGTCTTCGACAGAATCAGCAACCCCTCGTCGTCGCCCAGCGCGCAGAATTCATCCGAGCCCCCGTCGAACTCGGGGATCCCGAAGCGCTCGCGCAGGTCGGCCGACGTCCCCGGCACGTCGTCAACCACCAGCCCGATCTCGCTGATCCCCAGAAGATCGGTGTCGGCCTCGAACGAGCGCTTCCCGCTCCCGGCGATCCGGTCGCGCGCGATGAACTCGATGATGTTCCCCGCCGGGTCCAACGCGTACACCGCTCGCGCCGACCATCGCGGGAACTCGGCGATCTCGACGCCCTCTGGCTGCAGCAGCAGCTCCGTGCGCTGTCCCAGCCAGTGCACGACCAGCTCGAACTGATCGGGCGCCACGTTGAACGCGAAGTGCGCGGCGGGCACCGGGCCGTCCGACCGCCTGATGTCCAGGCGGCTCGCTCCCGCCTGGACCTCGAGCGATTCCTGCAGGGGCGTGAGCGCCATCCCGAGCTGTCCGCCGTAGAACCGCCCCATCTCCGACACGTCCGGGGCAAAGATCGTCACCTGCTGGATGCGCATCTGGGTGCAATCTTACATCGCACCCGACCGCGGGATGTGCGACATTTTCCAAGAAGCTCGGAACAATCCGCTTGGCCGCGCGTTTCATCGCGTCATACTCCCCCGCTCCGCACGCGACAGAAGGACCCGAGCCATGTTTCCCGTTCCACCCACGCAACACCGATCGATCCGGCGCATGAGCGACCGAATCCTGCGGTGCGCGTCCGCGAACGGAGATCCATCCGGGTCTGTGCGCGACCTGCCGTAGCGCCCCGCGCCGGCCCCGCACCCATCCAGCAAGACATTTCTGAAACCTCGCACGACCCCGGTGCGCGCCGAGAGCGGCGCGCCCTCGGGGATGGAGCATTCGATGTGAACTGTGAAATCTGCGGCGCGCGGCGCGAACAGGCGCAGAGCCTCGCGCGCTCGATCGCGCCCGAAGACATCAAGGCCGGGCAGTACCTCGCGATCCTCGCCGAAGTCGAGGAGACCGAGCCGCTGTTCCTCACCGGCGAGAGCTGGCGATCCGCGGACCTCCCCATCCGCTACGAGAGTTTCTGCCACTACGTGGAGCCGCTGAAGGTGCTCGCTGTGTGCGTGCCGTTCGTGTTCATCCGGTACGTGACCGGAGACGTCCGCACGCTCGACTGCCGTCAGACGCGCTTCGCGCACCTCCCCGAGGAGTACGCCGAGTTCGTGTGGAAGCGCCACAAGGCGCGACTGCGCGCGGCCGAGGGGAACAAGGGCTCCAAGCGCCAGCGCTAGACGCCCATTGACGCACCGGCCGGGACGGGTACGGAACGCCCGCCCGGCCGGTGCTTTTTCATGCCATCGATCGCCCGGGCCCGCCTACACTGTTGGCTCCCGTTTTCCTCACGCAACCACGGCCCAGGAGCCCCGGATGCCCACCCGATCGATCGCCCTCGGAGCACTGCTCGTCGCTGCCTTTTCGAGCGCCGTTCTCGGCGCAGACGAGCCCCTGCTCGAGTCCCCGGTGCGTCTCACGAGCCCGGCGGAGTTCAGCCGCGCCGGCGAGGCCTACTTCTCTCCGGATGGCGAGTGGATCGCCTTCCAGGCGGTCCCCGCCGGCCAGGACCCCGGCGGCTCGTCGCCGCGATACCTCATGTACGTCGCCCCGCTGGAGCGCGACGCCGACGGCGCCGTCACCGGGCTCGGCGAGCCGGTGCTGATCTCCCACGAGGGCTCGGCCAACACCTGCGCGTGGTTCCACCCGTCGATGCCCGGCGTGCTCATGTTCGGCTCCACGCTCGATCGCCCGTCCCCCGGCGAGCAGGAAGCGGGCTTCCAGCGCGAGTCTTCGCGCTACGCCTGGGCGTTCCCGCGCGAGATGGACATCGTCACGCGCACCGTCCCCGAGGTCGTCGACTCCCACGTCACCGATCCGGCGCTCAGGCGGGCGCTCCTGGCCCGCCCCGACGTCGCCGAGCCCGTTCCCTTCTGGGAGTCCGACGGCTACGACGCCGAGTGCTCCTGGTCCCCCGACGGACGATTCGTGCTCTTCACCGCCGTCGACCCCGAGACAGGCGACGCCGACATCCACGTGCGCGAGATCGCAACCGGCGATGTTCACCCACTCGTGGTCGCGCCGGGATACGACGGCGGCCCGTTCTTCTCGCCCGACGGCACGCGCATCTGCTATCGCTCGGACCGTGAGGGCAACAACCTCCTCCAGGTCTTTGTGTCCGATCTCGAGTTCGACCATCGCGGCGTCCCTGTCGGGGTCGCCCGTGAAACCCAGCTCACCGAGAACGACCACGTCAACTGGGCGCCGTACTTCCACCCGTCGGGCGAGTTCCTGATCTACACCACCTCGCAGATCTCGCACATGAACTACGAGGTGTTCGCGCTCCCCGCGTACCGGCGCGAGGGCGAGGCCCCCAAGGCGTCGATCCGCGTGACCAACGCCTCCGGCTTCGACGGCCTGCCCGTCTTCGACGTCCCCGGCCAGCACATGATGTGGACCAGCCAGCGCCCACTCGCAGACGGCTCCGAGGGCGGCTCCAGCCAGCTCTGGATCGCCCGGGTCTCCGATGCGCTCCCCGCCTCGTTCGGATCGGCCAGCGCCAGGGCGAGCACCGGCGCTGCACCGAGCGCCACCGAGGCGCCGGTCGCCGACGCGTTCGCGCGCCTCAGCCCGCTGGCCCGCTCCTACAACGACCACGTCACCATCCTCGCCAGCCCCTGGCTCGCAGGGCGCCTCCCCGGCACCCGCGGCATCGAGCGCGCCGAGGAGTACATCGCTGAGAACCTCGCGGCAGCGGGCCTCGAGCCCGCGTTCAGCGAGGGCGAGGGATCCGAGGGGTCGTTCTTCCAGCCCTTCGAGCTGCGTCCGCACGCGTCGGACACCAAGCTCAATGTGCGCAACGTCGGGGCCATTCTGCCTGGTCGCGGCACGCTCGCCGATCGATGGGTCATCATCGGCGCTCACCACGATCACCTGGGCAAGGGCGAGTACGGCTCGATGGTCGGCCCCGGCCAGATCCACGAGGGCGCAGACGACAACGCCTCGGGCACGAGCGCCGTGCTCTGCCTGGCCCAGCAGCTCCGCGCTGCCTACGACGAGGCACCTCAGGACGCCGACCTGCGCTCGGTGCTCTTCGTGACATTCACGTCCGAAGAGATGGGCATCAACGGCTCGCGTCACTTCGCTCAGAACCCGCCGATCGATCTCGACTCCTGCGATCTCATGCTCAATTACGACATGATCGGGCGCATCACCGAGGGGCGCGTGTCGGTCTCCGGTCTCGATTCCGGCGAGGGCCTGGAGAACGTGCTTGACGGCGTGTTGAGCGCCGGGCCGCTGGAAGTCGTCCGCCCCGACGGGCTGTCGGCCCGATCGGACCACGCGCCGTTCTACGACGAGCGCGTGCCGGTGCTGTTCATGTCGATCACGCCGTTCCACGCCGACTACCACACGCCCGACGACGAGTCGTGGAAGATCAACCGCCACGGGGCCGCGCTCGCCGTCGAGCTCTCGCGCGACATGGTGCTCGCTGTATCCCAGCACGCCTCGCCGATCGCCTTTTCCGAGGTCGAGAACTACGACCAGGGCCCGTCGGTCCGCATGGGCAACATCAAGGTCCGCTTCGGCATCATGCCCGGCAACTACAACGACTCGGATCCCGGCGTGCAGGTGCAGCGGGTCTCCCCCAACACGTCCGCCGAGTTGTCGGGCGTCCTCGCCGGCGACCGGCTGATGATGTGGGACGGCGTGCTCATCGAGACGATCCCGATGTGGATGGAGCTGATGTCCAAGCACGCCCCGGGCGATGTCGTCCGCGTGGAGGTCGATCGCGACGGCGAGCGCGTTGAATTGCTGGTCACGCTGCTGCCGAGCCGGTCCGCGGAAAGCACCCCGGACCCGAACGTCTCCCACGGCCACGGGGACCCGCAGGACTGATCGCGCCTAGCGCTCGCCGGCGATCACGAAGCAGCGCCCGCACTTGGCCTTGCCGTCGATCGTCGCCCAGGCCGAGGTGATCAGGAAGTCCGTGATTCCGTCGCCATCCACGTCGCCGAGGTTGGTCGTGTCGAACCCGAAAGTGTCGTTGGCCGCGGTGCAGGTGATCTCACGCAGCACCTCGCCGGTCTTGCCGGAGTAGAGCACGCACTTGCCGGCCGCGGGCGCGTGGGTCGACTCGTTCCAGATCCCGATCAGCAGGTCCGCGCTGCCGTCGCCGTCGGCGTCGCCCGCGTCACCGGCTCCGATGCCGAACCCGCCACCGGCGCCGGCGCCGCCCCATTCGTGGAGCTTCTGGCCCGTGCCGGTTGAGTAGACGTACACGCGCCCGGTGTTCTGGCCCTTTGCGCTGTCGTTCCAGTCCGAAGCGTACAGATCGCTCACCCCGTCCCCGTCGATGTCGCCCACGAAGTTGACGAACATGCGCCCGAGGAACACGCCGGTGTCCGACGCATCGATCGCGAAGGCCGGCTCGGTCCGGTCGGGCACGAACACGAAGACCTTGCCGCGCTCGCCTTCGCCCGCGTTCATCGCGCCGATGGCGACACACTTGCGCTCGCCGCTCGAGAAGCCCGACACTTCAGAGCCGAACAGATCGCCGGGCGTCTCTCCGGCGAACGTCCGCAGCACGGTCCCGTCGGCGCCGGAGTACAGGTAGGCCGCGCCCGAGTCTTCTCCGGTTGCGTCCGCGCGGCGGGCGCCGACGAGGAAGTCCGCGTGCCCGTCGTCGTTCCAGTCGCCAGCGCCGCTCACGGCCCAGCCGAACACGTCGGTCTGGTCCTCGGCGCTCACCGTCAGAAGCGTGCGCCCGTCGTCGCCGGAGTAGACGAACGCCTCGGCCGTGCCCAGCGAGCCGCAGATGACATCAGGGATGCCGTCGGCGTTGACGTCGCCGGCCGCGTCGCAGCCCATGCCCAGGCGTGCGCCCTCGGCCCCCTGGCGCGTCCAGAGCAGCTCTCCTGACGCGGACGAGTACATGTAGATCTTGCCCGTGGCTTTCTGGTCCGAGGTGTGCGGAGCGGTCGAGACGAAATCCGCGATGCCGTCGCCGTCGACATCGCCGATCCGGCGCGCCACCCAGCCGAACTCGTCGTTCTCGTGCTCGCCCCGGATCTCGTGGATCACCCGGACCGGCTCGACAAACTGGGCGTCGGCCCCAGCGAGAGCGGACAGGAACGCGAGCGAAACGACGCCGACCGATCGGGTGTGCATGGGGTTCTCCTTGCCCTCCGGTTGGAATCCTGTACGCGTCCGGGGTGCCCCGCGTGCCGGGCGTTCGGCCACCAAACTCGGGCGCCAAACGAGCAATCCCGTGATAGCCGGGCCGGGCCCTAGAGCTTCTCGACGTCTGTGGGCCGGTTCCGCTCGAGCGATCCAGGCTCCATGTAGAACCCCTGGCCCGTGTGCACGAGCTTCCCTTCCTGCTCCAGCGCGACCCAGATCGCGCGGGGGAACTCGCCCGGGGGCATGATGGCGTCGATCGACGATGCCCTCCCGGAGCTGAGTCGTTTCCCGCGGAGTTTGGATTCGTCTTCGAGGCGCATGAGTTTCACCCGCTTGCGGAAGGCCCGCATCGCCTCGCTGAGCTGGTCCTTGGAGAAGCTCTCGGCGCTGACAGGCTCGGGCTCCGGCTCGGCCTCGGGGTTCTCCAGGCGCGTGACGATGTCGTCGAGCCCGGTGATGTCTTTCGCTTCGACGACGCGCTGCAGGCGCTCGGCGTCGACGCCGGGCATGCGGGCTCCCAGGCGTCCGGCCAGGCCCCAGTTGTCGAGGATCTTCATCGGGTCCTTCGGATCGCGCAGCTCGTCAACGATCGATCGCAGCTTCTGCAGAGCGTTCATAGATGCGAGGATACCCGAGGTGCGGACCCGCTAGCGGAGCTCTTCGATCAGGCGCACCAGGCCCTCGCGATCGCTGTCTCTCGTGACGGCGGTCATCTTCTTGTGGGCGATGTTGCCGTTCTTGTCGACGACGACCAGCGTCGGGAATCCCCGGACGCCGTAGTCGACCGCGATCGCGCTCCCCTTTTCGACGACTGGGATTGTGATGTCCTTGTCGTCGAGCAGGGCCTGGGCGCTCTCGAACTTCGTGCCGTAGTTGTCGCTGCCGTGGACGAGGATCAGCTCGACGTCGTCCATGGCCGAGACCTGGTCGTGGAGCTCCTGCAACTGCGGGAGCGAGGCGACGCAGGGCGCTCACCAGTTGGCGTAGAAATCGATCAGGATCACCGAGCCGCGCTTGTCGGCGAGGTCGAACGACTCGCCCGCCGACGTCGTCGCGCTCATGGCGGGAGCCGCCGTGCCCAGCGGCGGGCCGGACTGTGGCGTCGACGAGCAGGCGCCGGCGAGCATCACGGCGCCGGCGCCGATCAGTGCGAGACAGAGTGTTCGGATCGTCATCGTCAGGAATCTCCTGGATGCGAGCGCCGCCTTCGCGCCAGCACCGAGCGCAGTCTACAGCCTCAATCGCCCTTGCGGGCCGCGCGCGCGACGCGCCCGTTCTGGTGCACCTCGATCGCGACGCACCGCTCGCCTTCCATGATCGGGCGGACGATGACCTGCGGCGCGGGCGTCGGGCGCAGGTCGCCGTTGGCCTGCAGACGCAGATCGAGCAGCGGCTGGCCCTCGACCTGGATGGTCAGGCGCCCTTCCTCGGTGTGCGTCATGGTCGCGTCGCGCCCGAGCTCGGCGATGTGGTAGACGCCCACCATCACGGCCGCGAAGCCGTCCTCGATCGGCAGGTCGTCGAGCTCGGCGAGCATCTTGTCCCGGCGCATCACGCGCAGCGGGAACTGGGTCGCGTTGTGGCCGTCGCGCTGGATCTGCCCGAGGGCTTCGAGCGCCTCCGTCGCGCCCGAGCGATCGCCGCTCAGGATGGCGAGTTCGAGGGTCGCCGATGCGCCGAGCGCCTCGGCCAGGCCGCGTCGGATCGCCGCTTGGGATTCCTCGATCGGTTGCTCGAGGTCGCCGAGGTCCGCCGGCATCGGCGCGCTCTTGGCCTCAACGAGCCCGGCCTGGAGCGCGTGCAGGGGCTCGAGGGCATCGGCGAGGTCGGCGTCCTCAGATCCGATGATGCCCCGCAGTTCGCCGAGGCGTTGCTGCATCTCGCCCATGATCTGGGCCATCATGGATCTCTCGGGCGCGGCCTGGGCTCGCGCGAACGGGCAGGCAATGGCGACGACCGCGCTCAAAGCGAGCGCGACGATCACGGCGTTTCTGTGCATGGTTCCTCTCCCGAGGTGGGGGTGGGGGGCGCTGTGGCGCATACCCGCGTCCGGATGAGATGTTTCGCGGCTTCGAACTCCCGGTTCCCTAGCGGCGAACAGGCACCGCGTGCGGGCGCGTGAAGCTGGAATCACCATGCTCGCGATGCCCCTCGAACCCACACCGCGACCGGGGCGTCACGGGCCGGTACGCCCGGGCATGCACCACCACCACTCGATGGCGTCGCGACTCACGTTCGGGATCCTCGTGGCGTTCGGGGCGTGCGGCGCACCGGCACTCGCGGGCACGACCTACCCGGACTGGAGACCCGATTGCACAGAGGTCGTCTTCAGTTCCGATCGCTCGGGCGACAACGAGTTGTGGGTGCTCGATGTCGAGAACGGCGCCAGCCGCCGGATCACCTCCAGCCCGGGTGTCGACTCGCACCCTCGCTGGTCGCCCGACGGGGACTGGATCGCCTTCGACTCGCACCGCGATGGGAACAGGGACATCTACATCGTCCGCCCCGACGGCACCGGGGTGCGCGCGATGACAACCGATGGCGCATGGGACGGCGCACCGTCGTGGGCGCCCGACAGCCGCTCGCTGCTGTTCTACTCCGAGCGCGACGGCAACGCCGAGATCTACAGCGTCGACATCGAGACGGGCACGGAGACGCGCCTCACCCGCACGCCCGAGGACGAGCAGGTGGCGTCGTGGTCGCCCGACGGGTCGATGATCGTGAGCGAGTGCGAGGTGAGCGGCGTGCGCCAGATCGCGCTCTACACGCCCGACGGCCAGCGCGAGCGCTTCCTGGTCGAGAGCCCCGCACGCGACCACATCCCCTCGTGGCTGCCCGACGGCGAGACGATCGTCTACTGCTCCCGCATCGACGGCGACGACGAGCTCTTCACTATCGGGATACACGGCGGCACCCCGCGCCGCCTGACCGACAACGACTCGGCGGACATCATGGCCAAGCAGTGCGCTGATGGTTCGATCGTGTTCGTGTCGAACCGCGGTGGGGGGCTGGCGCTGTTCGTCAGAGATCCGGATGGGACTGAGCGGGTGCTGGAGTGATAGCGACGAAGGGCCCTAGACCCCAAGAAATCGTCCATCGGTAAAGGGACAGTCATTAAGCCCGGCCTGCGCTCGCGGACCCGCTTAGACCACGGCACGGGAAGATCCATGCCACCGACATCCGCCTCGATCAGCGTAGGTGATCACTGGCGTTCAGGATCTCGGAGTCCGAAGGCTTCATGGAGCAATGCATCGCCGGCGTCGGGGTCGAGCTCAGTAAATTCGAGTTGATCGAGCGACACTTCTCCGGTGGCAAAATCGGGGCCGTAGTTGTGATATGAGATGTCCCAGCCCATCTCCTGGAGTCGGTTCTTCAGTGAAGAAACCAGCGTGCTTGCATCGACAAGGCCCCAGAAGCCGCGACTTGGCCTGAGCTGCTCGTAGAGCCCCTTCTCTGGTTGGTGATACATGAAATCAGTGAACACCCGGCACGCGGGGGCGGTCGTCTGTGTAGACGCCGTCGCTCCGATTGCATGTACCGGGAGATTCGCGAGCGCCGCGACTTCAATGCAATCGATCGTCTGAAGGAACGGAGTGAGATCAGCAAGGACCCAAGCCCGTAGCGCGAGGTCAACTTGAGAAGTGGTGTCGGGGGCGTCGTCGGCTTCGCCGATGGGGACGATGGCCCAAGGGCCAGGAGCGGTTCGTCGTGCATCCGAAGCCATGCGATTTTGTTGCGGTCGCTGATCCCAGATCAAGAACCGGCGCGAGCCTCGACGACAGAACAGCTTCACGTTCATGCGGAACACGCGTGAGAATCCTACGAGAATCTGGCAGTCAAGTTGGCAGGCCCGCTTGGACCGCGGCACGGGGCTTGCCGCACCTACAGATTCCCGCGCCGCTCCTGCTCGAGCTCCAGCGCCTCGAACAGCGCCTTGAAGTTGCCCTTGCCGAAGCTCTGGCTGCCGCGACGAGAGATGATCTCGAAGAACAGCGTCGGGCGGTCCTGCAGCGGCTTGGTGAACAGTTGGAGCAGGTAGCCCTCGTCGTCGGCGTCGACCAGGATGCCCAGGTCCTTGACGCGCTGGTGGTCTTCCTTGACGGCCTCGTGGCCGTGGGCCTTGAGGGTGGTGTTCACGCGGTCCCAGACGGACTCGTAGTAGGTGTCGGGCAGCGCGAGGAAGTCGACGCCGCGGCTGCGCAGGGCGGCCACCGAGGCGAGCTCGTCGTCGGTGCGGAGCGCCAGGTGCTGCACGCCCGGGGTCATGTTGTGCCACTCGAGGTACTCGAGGATCTGCGACTTCTTTTTCCCGTCGGCGGGCTCGTTGATCGGCATCTTGATCAGGTGGTTGCCCGAGGCCATGACCTTGGACATGAGCGCCGAGTACTCGGTCGAGATGTCCTTGTCGTCGAAGTGCTTGAACATCTTGAACTCCAAGACGCTCTCGTACCAGTCGACCCAGTGGTTCATCTTGCCCTCTTCGACGTTGCCCACGCAGTGGTCGACGTACTTGAGGCCGCAGGGGTTCTTCTTGTTGTACTCGTTGAGCGCGAAGCCCTCGATCTTCTTGAAGCCCGGGCCGATCAGGCCGCCCTTCTTGACGTTGGTCAGCTCGTAGTCGCCGGTGCGGCTGACGAACGTGTGCTGCACGCGCCCGTAGGTCTTGATCGAGGCGAAGGTGATCGAGCCGTTCTCGTCGCTGAGGGTCTGCGGCTCGGCTGCGACCTCGGCGCCGTTGGCGACGGCGCGCTCGAAGGCCTTCTCGGCGTCGAACACCGTCAGGGCGATGTCCTTGACGCCGTCGCCGTAGAGCCTGATCTCGTCGGCCGAGGCGTGGTCGGCGCTGAGCGGCGTGGTCAGCAGCAGGCGGATGTTGCCCTGGGTCAGCAGGTAGTTCGCCTCGTCGCGGCTGCCCGTGGTTAGGTCGGCGACCTGGTCGACCTGAAAGCCGAAGGTGTGGGCGTAGAAGTAGGCGGCCTGCTTGGCGTTGCCCACATAGAAGCGGACGTGGTCGACATCGATCAGCGTCAGGGGATCGTTGCGATCGAGGTCGGCGGGGGAGGTCGAGGTGGCTTGGGCAGTCGTCATGGTCGGGCTCCTCCGGTGTTTGGCCGCTTGGATGGGTTGATGCGGGTTGCCGCGCCCCAGATTCTGAGGGGTTTGGGTCGTTCTGACAACGGATTATTCGCCGAAGAAGGGGCTGAGGCGAATTTTCTGCCAGCAGAGCGGGCCGAAGAGGGCCTAGACTGGGCCCGATCGGGGCCGGGCCGGAGCCCGTGCGCCGAATCGAGATGCCGATCGCGGGCGTTCGGCCTGCGATCGTTCGGCGAGAGGGCACCGGTGGCGCAGCAGAATCGAAGAACATCAGGCAACGGCGGATCGGCCAACGGGCGGAACGGGTCGAAGAACGCCGGCGCGGGACGCGGCCGGGTCCGGTTCGACGACATCGATCTGGCGATCCTCGACCAGCTCCAGGCGGACTGCAAGATCACCAACGCGATGCTCGCCCAGCGCGTGGGCATCTCGCCCCCGTCGACGCTCGAGCGCGTGAAGAAGCTCGAGGCCTCGGGCATCGTGCGCGGCTACGTCGCGATGCTCGACGCGGCGCTCGTCGACAAGTCGATCAGCGCGATAGTCCACGTGACCCTGCGCGAGCACGGCGAGGAACGCCTCAACGAGTTCAAGGAGGCGGCCGCCAGCTTCGACGAGGTGCAGAACGCCTGGCACACCGCCGGCGAAGAGGACTTCATCCTCAAGGTGCTCGTGACAGACATGAACGAGTACGAGCGCTTCGTCGTGCACCGCCTCAGCGCGATCCCGAACATCGGGCGGGTGCGCACGAGCTTCTGCCTCAGTGCATTCAAGGACGAGACACGCGTGCCCCTTGACGCGGTCGCGCAGAGCGCCGAGTAGGCCGCGTCATTCCCGCGTCGGGTGCGCCAGGCGTTCGGTGGCGATCTCCATGAGCAGCCCGCCCAGGCGCGTCGGGTAGTCCTCGGGCATGGCCCAGAGAACGGGAGATGTCTCGCCGTCGCGCTCCCCGGGAACCAGCCCGCGTTCGGCGGCGGTGAGGTCGGTCCGGACCGAAAGGATCAGGTCCGAGCTGGCCCACGGGTGATCGAACCAGTAACGGTGGCCGGTGATGTCGAATCCGCGGTTGTCGGCACCCAGCGAGACGTTGATCGCCTCGAATCGCTCGAGCGCCTCGACGCGGGCCACCTGCTCCGCGTCCAGCGACGGGGCGGTTTGGCCGATCCGCTGGCCGCCGCCCATGAACCGAGCGGCGGAGCTCAGGGCGTCGTCCACGTCGGTCGCGGTGACGATCACGCGATCGCTCAGGTCGTGGATCGTCTCGATGACCTCCATGAACCGGCTCTTGCTGACATCGCCGGCCGCGAAGTACGCGGTCCCGATCCGCAGGCGCTCGCGAATCGCTTCGGCGGGTTCGTCCGGGTACCGATTTCGGAGAATCTCGTAGGTGTCGGTCAGCACCCGGCAGCCGGCGCTCCAGGCGATGATGTGGATCCGGCGCGCCTCGGTGTGCCCGGCGAGCAGCTCGATCAGCGTAGCAAGCTCGTCGGATGCGCGGCGCCCGCGCGCGACGTCGTTGCCCACCGCGTAGGCGAAGAGGTTCTGGCGGGTCGGCCATGAGAAGGCGACGGAGGTCATGTCGCGCCCTGTGAAGTGGTCGAGCTGGGCCGCGTAGGCGCAGGCGTTGTAGAAGTTGACCTTCGCGCCGTGGACGTAGATCAGGATGTCCTTCGAGCGGGCGTCCTGGATGGCGTCGTTCATGTCCTCGAGCACCCAACCGGCCTGCGAGGGCGACGCGGCTTCGTCGAGCGATGTGCCGGGGAGAACGCTCCCCGCTTCGATCACACCCGCGAGAGAAAGCGGGACCACGCTTCGGCGCTCGGCGGTGGACGATGCCTCGACAAGCTCGCGCCACTGCTCGTAGCGGGGGCCGAAGGCGATCAGCGCGAGCCCCATCGAGATCTCGTCGGTCTCGGTGTTCCCGTAATCGATCCGCTGCACGTGGTCCGTGCGTTTGCGTGTGGTGGCGTAATAGACGCGTCGCGGCGTCCAGCGCTCGGCCTCCGGGATGTGCGCCAGCGGGGCCAGGCCGACCTCGGTGTAGAGGACGGGGGTGGGCATGAGGGGGACGGTGCCGACGCCGCAGCCGGAAAGGATGGACGCGAGCAGCGCGCCGGACGCGACGAGGAGCAGGGCACGGGTCGGTCGTTTCGCTGGCATGGTCGGGTGAGGATACGCCCATTCGCCGGGGAGTTTGTTCCGGCCGGGCGAGGGGGGATAATCCAGCACCGATGGCAGGCGTCATCCGCAACATCACGAGCACGATCGCGCACTGGCCGGAGGTCATCGCCGATGCGCTCGGCCTCAAGGCCGGCGACGAGGCGCGCCCGGCGACGGGGCGCCTGCCCGAGCGGGACCGGTGGGAGGCGTCGCGCTTCGCATCGGTCTGGCTGGGGCACGCCACGGCGCTGCTGCGCCTGGGGCGGACCACGGTGCTGACCGATCCGGTGCTCTCGGATCGCGCCGGCGTCGACATCGGGCCGGTGCGCCTGGGGCGGAAGCGGTCCTCGGCGCTGCCCGAGGACCTGGACGCGGCGCTGCCCCCTGTCGACGTGGTGCTGCTCAGCCACGCGCACCTGGACCACTGGGACCGGCGCACGCTGGAGCGCTTCGCGCACCGGCACACGACGGCGGTGATCCCGCGCGGGACGAGGCGTCTGTTGCCGCGGGGGTTCGGGGCTGTGGTGGAACTGGCGTCCGATCAGGACGTGGAGATCGCGGACCAGCACATCACCGCGATCGAGCCCGAGCACTGGGGGGCGCGGTTCCTGTGGGACAGCCACCGGGGGTGCAACGCCTACCTGCTCGAGCCCGAGGGCCCCGAGCACAACCGCGCGCTGTTCGTGGGCGACAGCGCACACACCGACGTGTTCGACGTGCTGGCCGATCGCCACCCGCTGGACCCGAGCCGCTTCCCGCGCTCCGGCGTGGATCTCGCGCTCATGGGCATCGGCGGGTACCACCTCGAAGAGCACCACGCGACGCCCGAGCAGGTAGCCGACATGGCGCGCCGGATGAACGCAAGCCTGCTGATGCCGATCCACCACGCGACATTCCGGGGCGAGAAGGAACCGATCGATGAGCCGCTGGAGCGCTTGCTGGCGGCGTGGGACCCGGGGCGGATCGTGTGCGGGCGTGTGGGGGAGAGCTGGTTTGGTGTTGGTCGCGACCGCGAAGGAGATTCCGGCTCAGAATCCGGCGAGCCGGTGCTTTAGCCGTCCGTCTGATCGCGGATCTTCTGAGCGATCGCTCGAGACTCATCTCGCGGGCACTTCATCAGGTGGTCGGCGACGGAGCGCCGGTCTTCCTCGTCGAACGTCTGGTGCAGCTTGGAGATGGTCTCGACGGAGTCGATGTCGATCGTGAAGGCCGTCACCGCGGGGTGGAGGCGCTCGATGTAGCCCTCGGGGGCCATGGTCGTGTCCCAGGTGGGGTAGTCGCCGGCCTCGGCGTAATGGGGCTCGATGAGGGTCGAGAGGTCGTCGATCAGTGTGCGGAAGAACGCGATGTCGCCGTTGGTGCGCGCCCGGCCGCGCACGCGCACCTCTTCGTAGTCGTAGGTGCCGCCGCGCACGGGCTTGGCTCGCCAGTGGGGGGAGACGTAGGTCGAGGGTCCTGAGAACACGACGAGCACCTCGGAGCCGTCGAGGCCCGTCGCCTGTGGGTTCTGGGCGTTGAGGTGGGCGCGGAGGGTCGCGGGGTTCCCGGCATTGTCTGTTGTTGTGACCAACGGGACGCGCGTGGCGTGGAGGCCGTCGTGGGAGGTGATCAGGTGCGCAAAGGGGTGCGTGCCCATCAAGTCGAGGGCGGCCTTTGGTTCGGTGATGTGGCGCCATTTCGGCGGGTAGGTCATCGCGTGTGTTCTCCGACACCGGTGGGCGACGCGCATTGTCGCGGTCACCGGCCGGCCTCATAGTATGCGCAGAGGCGTACGGGCCCGGGCCCTGAAATGCCCGGGCACCGCTCGCCAAGAACCCGGTACGCGATACCCCGCGCGCGCGACGATCGGGGATTGGGAGACGAGGCGATGGTGCAGACGAGGATGATGATGGCGCTGGCTGCCGCTGCGTGTGCGATCCCGGCGCAGGCCGAGCCGGCCAGGCCGGGGTCCGTCGGGCCCGTGAGCGTGGTCGATGTCGATGCCGGCGAGATCCGGGCCATGCAGCGGATCGAGATCGATGGCGAATCGATCGGGGGCGTCACGCGATTCGAGGGGATGAGCGCCGGCGAGGTGCTCTACGCCGTGCCCGGGCTGATCGATTCGCACGTGCACTATTCGCCGGCGCCGATCCTGAACGGGCTGCAGATGATCGCCCACGGCGTGGTGATGGTCCGCGACCTCGGCGCCGCGACGACCGACATCCTCGAGATCCGCGATGAACTCGAATCGGGCTCGATGCTGGGCCCGGCGATGATCTGTTCCGGGGCGATCGTCGACGGCAGCCCGCCGATCTGGCCGTTCAGCGAGGAGTGCTCGACGCCCGAAGAGGCGCGGGCAGCGGTGCGCAAGCTGGCGAACGCGGGCGTCGACTTCATCAAGGTCTACTCGCGCCTTAAGCCCGAGGTCTACGCGGCCGCATGCGACGAGGCGCGGGCCCTCGGGCTTCGCGCAGTCGGCCACATCCCCGAGTCGGTCGATATCGACGGCGCGATCGCGGCGGGGCAGTACACGAACGAGCATCTCATGCGCATGCCGTCGGAGTTCGTGCCGCGCGCCCGCCAGGGCGAAGGGTCGCCGATGCCCGACTGGTGGTGGCACTACGAGGAGGCGGACCCCGCGGACATCGACGCGTTCTGCGCCAAGATCGCCGGCAGCGGCATGGTGCAGTGCCCGACGCTCATCGTGACCGAGGGCATCCGCAAGGCCGGCGACGGCACGGGCGTCGAAGACGAGCGGATGCGCTACGTCGCGCCAACGCTCAAGCAGTTCTGGAACATGCCGATGTACGCCCGGTGGGGCGAGACGCTGGCCAGGACCAACCCGTACCGGCTCGACCTCGTCGGTCGTTTGCACGAGGCGGGCGTGATCATCGTGGCGGGGACGGACCTGGCGAACCCGTTCGTGTTCGCCGGCTCGGGCCTGCACGAGGAGGTCGGCCTGCTGATGGACGCCGGCATGGACGACCGCGCAGCGCTCGCCAGCGCGACGACGGTGCCGGCAAGGGTGTTCGATGTCGACGACCGGTTCGGCGCGATCGAGCCGGGTCGAGAAGCGTCGTTCTTCCTCACCCCGGTGAACCCGCTTGAGGACCTGCGCGGCGCGCTGGCGTCGATGCACGCTGTCGTGCACCGCGGCACGTACTACGGGCGCGAGGACTTGGACGAGCTGATGGAGCGCTCGGCGCGGGAGGCGTCGGGAGAGATGGTGGCCGAGGAGCCGGCGGGCGACAAGCGCGCCATCGTCGGCGAGGTCATCCACCAGGGCCGGTACGAGCTCATGTTCGGGCAGTTCCCTGCGGGACACGAGGAGTTTGTGATCACCCGCACAGACGACGGGTCATACCGCATTTACTCGTCTGTGCGCCCCGGCAACGGGCCGCAGGCGCCGTCGGATTCGGTGTACTACCTCGACGCGCAGAAGCGTCTGGTGAAGGTCGAATACAACGTCGATTCCCGCAACCCGACGAGCGTGGTGTACGAGATCGACGCCGACGAGGTCACCACGACCGTCTACGCCGAGGACGGCTCGGTCGCCGAGCGCACGACCGGGACGCTGGGCGAAGACGGGACGCTCGCCGGGCTCAGCTGGGTGTCGAACTTCTTCGCGACCGACGACCTGGGCGTCCACGCCATGGAAGTCGGTGAGCGCCACGAGTACACCAGCGCCGGGTTCGGCTGGTCGGGCACCAGCATCGGCAAGGCGCCCGCGTCGCTCGCCCGGGTTGAGGATGCGCCCGCGTTCGAGGGCGGCGACGTCTGCCGCGTGTTCGACGGCGAGGCCCAGACGCCGATGGGCATGATGAAGACCCGCTCGTGGGTCGACGCCGAGGGTGTGACCGTGCGCGCCCGGCTGGTCATGCCGTTCGGGACGCTCACGGCTGAGCTTGAGAACTAGCCGATCGGATTCCCGGCGAGACGCCCCGGGCGCATCAACGGCGCCTGCGCGCCGCACCGGTGATCGCCAGCGCGAGGAGCGGCAGCCCCGCGGGAGCGGGAATCTCTCTGATCTGAAGAGTGATCAGCGCGAGGTCGTCGGACGTGTCGCCGTTGTTGGAGTGCACGAGATCGATGAGGGTCCCCGGCTCGACGTCCGAGACCTCGATCGAGAACGTCTCGCCGACGAGATTGTCCTGGACGATCTCGATTGTTCTGCGACGGATGCCGTCGACGTAAAGAAACAGCTCCAAGCCGTTGCCCCCGGCGACGTCCTTCCGCGCGCTCCCGTCGATCGAGAGCATCGAGGGCACGCCGGGCCCCGCCGTCCAGCGCAGGAACACCCACTCGGAACCGGGAGCATTCGAGTACATCCCGAGCTCGGAGCTGTTCTCGGCGGTGAGCGAGGTGGTGTTGAACCCATCGACGTGCAGGAAGTCCGGGCTCTCGTAGCCGGGAATCATCGTGTCCCAGGCGAGAGTCTGGAGAGTCGGGTCGACGGTCGGGTTCGCGTTGTTGGCGAGCAGGTACTCCCAGACACCGATCCCGGCCGAGTCCGGCGGGCTGTTCGTGTCGCCGGGGATCATCCCCGGGACCCAGTCGGCGCGGGCGTCTGCGATAAGCGCCCCGCCAGCCCAGGCTGCCGATGTTGACAGCGCGAGCGCAGCGACGGACGCGGGGGCGACGATTCTGAGGGCTCTCATTCTCTGACTCCATGCGCCGGTGCCTGTGCGGGACGCCGGCCTCTCTTTCCTCTGTGCAGGATCAGCCTAGCCCAATACGCGGCGTGGTCCAGCGGGGATCTGCAAAAACGACGCCCGCGGCGCGCCAAACCCAAAACGACAGCGGCTCCCCGGAGGAGGTCGGGGAGCCGTGCCGGTGTTGCTTCCGAGGGAGGAGGTCCTCGGGGATCTGAGGCTTGGTGATCAGTCGTGGTAGGCCATGGTTGGGGCGCCGGAGGAGAGGGTGGACTCCAGCGGGAGGTTGGTGCGGATGCGGAAAGGGGTGCCGTCGGCCACGCGCTGGGCGTAGAAGAACCGGAGGTAGTAGGACTTGCCGTCGACGAGGCCGAGGCGGTCGACGTCGATGTACTGGTGCGCGCCCTCGACGGGCCCCGCCAGGTCGATGACGAGCTTGTCGTCGATGTACAGCCAGATGTCGCCGTCGCCGTAGAACTCAAAGAAATGGCCGGCGCAGGCCGTGTTGTTGAAGCGTGCGGTGAACTCGAGGGTGAAGTTGCGATTGGCGGGCTCGCCCTCGTTGCCGTAGAGCTCGTTGTCGATGGGAGCGAAGTCTGCCTCATCGAACTCGAGCACGCCGCCGCCGGCGGCGAAGAACGTCATCGGGATGGTGGTGGCGGCGTTGACGAGCGGGTTGGTGCGGAACCACTGGCTGAACGTGAAGGAGTCCGTGATGTTGCCGCTGGAGGCCGAGCCCATACCGCCGGCGAGGTCGGCGAGGTTTGCGCACGTCGCGCCCGCGCCGCCGGCGCCGGCGATGTGGACGCCGGCGATGTTCTCGACGGCCAGCGAATCGGCGGTGATGGAGCCGAAGAACTCGGCGTTGTTCTTGATCATGATCGGCGCGTCGGGGGAGATCAGCGTCGCGTAGGTAAACGTGTCGTTCTCGATCACGAATTCCTTGTCGTTGCTAACGTTGTAGATCACCACGCGTGTGTGGTCGGCGGTGTTGGTGTTGATGCTGACGTTATTCTTGATGATCCCGTCCTTGCGCACGTACACCGTCAGCGTGGCGCCCGGATCCAGCAGGATCTCGGTGTTGTTTTCGATATTGAACAGGTCGTTGGCGACGATCGTGACGTCGCCCTGGATGATCAGGTCCCGCCCGTCCTGCAGCACGAACTTCGTGCAGCGGAAGCTCGAGCTGAGGATCGTGGTCCCGTTGCCCTTGACCTCGACGTCCCCGAGATTCGGTAGGCCGCCGGGCCACGCGGGAACCGTCGGCATTGTGGCGCCCGAGACGATGTCGGGCATCGGGCCGGAGTTCGTCACCGGATCGTAGGGGCCGAGCGACGGGTCGTAGGTGTCGATCGTCGGCGAGTTGTTGATGCCGATCGGCTTGACGAGGGTGATCGAGCCAGTGCCGCCACCGGGCGCGGCGTACATGTGCGGGGCGATCTCGTTGGCGTTCTTCTCGTAGTACTGCGTGTTCACCAGCGCGCCCGAGCCGGCGAAGACCGGCTTGGAGTTCGCGTCGGGCAGCAGCTCGACGTTGCCGGCGGCGTGGCTGCCGACGGCGCCGAGCGAGAGGCCGAAGTCGGGGTGCATGGTCCTGAAATCACGCACCGTGCCGAAGATCGTCACGGAGGACTGCGCCAGCGCGCCGGATGCGGCCGTCAGCGCGAGCGCGGCGGCGAACGTGGCGTTGCGGGCGAGAGTGTTGGTGCTCGTGGCTGAGCGTCGCATGGGTGACCTCCGGGTCGGCTTCGTCCGCGGGGGCGGACTTCAAAGAGCGTGAGTGGTCGTGTGGGCGTTGAAGGTGGGGAAGAGTCGTGTACGTAGGAAGCGTCAAAAACAGCGGGGGTGGATGCAAGGGGGGACGAGAGAAACCGCGGGCGACCGTGACGTCTGTGCGGGCTGGGATCGGCCGGCGGGCGCACAAGAACGAGCGCGCCGGGGTCGGCGCGCTCGTGTCTCGTCGGTGTGTGGGGAGCGTCGAGGGCGGGGCTTAGTCGTAGAAGCTCGCGACCGGCACGGACTTGGGGCCGGTGGTGCGGAGGTTCAGGTTGGTCCGCACGCTGAGGGGCGAGTTCTGGTCGGCCCGCTGGGCGTAGAACAGCTGGAGCTTGTACTCGGTGCCCTCGACCAGGCCGAGCCGGTCGAAGGAGAGGTACTGGAGGCGGTTCGCGCCGTTGCCCGAGAAGTCCATCGCCAGCTTGCCGTCGATGTACATCCAGAGGTCGCCCTCACCCGAGACCTCGATGAAGCGTCCCTCGCACTGGCCGGGGCCGGTGAACAGGGCGTCGACCTCGAAAGTCAGGTTGCGATTGTGATCGGAGCCGGCGTTGCCGAACAGGCGCTTGTCGATCGGCGTGAAGTCGGCGGTCGAGTACTCGAACACGCCGGCGCCGTTATCGGTCAGCACCATCTCGTAGGCCGCCGGGGCGTTGACGCCCGGCCAGTGGCGGAACCACTGGGCGAACGAATCCTGCCCGCTGATCCGGCCGTTGGTGGGCGAGCCCATGGCGGCATCCGAGTCGTTCAGGGCGTTGCAGGGGTCGATGCCCGGGTCGAGCACGCCGCCGATATGGTCGAGGCTGGTCGTCAGCGTGACGAGGACGACGAGGTCCTGGAAGTCGGTGTAGATCGACGTGAGGTTGGTCGTGCCGAGCTCGAACAGAAAGATCGCCTGGTGGGGCAGGAGTGAGATCGTCCCGCGATCGGTATCGATGTAATCGCGGACGAAGTGCTCGATGTCGTTCTGGCCGTTGAACCCCGCGTAATTGGGCACCGCGTCGCCGTCGCGCAGCACGCGGACCTGGGGCGAGTCATCGGCAGAGTTGGCGCTCAGGTGGGTGCGATACCTGCCGCGCGACCAGTACCAGCTCTTGGCCTGGATCGAGAGCTCGGTGCCCGGCGCGAAGGCTCCCGGCGCATCGAACCGGCGAGGGTTGTTCTCGTCGTTGACCGTTGCGCTGGCGCTCGAGTACGGGCCGAACGGCTCGTGGACGTCCGCATCGGTGCGCACGCGGAGCGTGACCGGCATGGGGCTGCCCCCGCTGGTCTCGATCGCGGCGCCCAGCACCGTGAAGACCGCCACGAACTCCTGGTTGGGGATCACCAGGCCGTTGGCGATCCCGAAGTCTTCCATGGGCACGGGGTCTTCGCTGAACCCGCCGGCGAGATGGGGCGGGATGGGGCGCCCCTCGCTGTCGAGCGCGTCGGTGGCGACCACGCGTCCGTCGCCCGTGTAGACGGGCTTGCCGTCGAAGTCGAGATCGACCGCGACGCTTCCGGTAATCAGCGCATCACCGCCGAGCGAGGCGAGCTCGAAGTCGGGGTGGTTGGCGTTGAAGTCGCGGACGACTCCGTGGAGCGAGACGCTCGCCTGGCCTTGGGCGAGCTGACAGGGCAACGCGGCGCAGCCGGCGAGCAGCGCCAAACGGGCCCCGGAAAGGGCTCTGGGCTTGGTGTGGAAGGTGGTGGCCATTGGAGACTCCCGAACAGAGACGATGGTGGTCCGACTGAGACGAAGTGGCGGGTTCTGGTGATGTAGGTACCTGCGGTCATCTCTTGCATTTCACAATCCCGAATCCAGGGGGCTCGGTCAACGAGTGCGGGGGAATTGATGGGCGACGACGAGGGGTCTGGCGAGTCTGGCCGAGCGCTGACGGATGTGCCGGTCCGGCGAGGTGTTCCGATTGCACCGACTCCGCCCCGACGCGGTGCGACCCGGCGCGGCGGAGGGGGTACAGTCCGTCCGTGCAATCCGAACCGGAACAGTCAGGGCGCGGCGCGGCGCTGGTGGAGCACCCGGTGTGCGAGCTCCGCGACGTGCGCAAGATCTACTACAAGCCCGACGGCAGCGTCCTGGTCGAGGCGCTCGCCGGCGTGGATGTCGCGATCGAGCGCGGGCAGTACGTCGCGATCATGGGGCCCAGCGGCTCGGGCAAGAGCACGCTGATGAATGTGCTGGGCTGCCTGGACCAGCCGACCGACGGCGCGTATCTGCTCGACGGCAAGGACGTGTCGACGATGGGCGACGAGGAGCTCAGCCGCTACCGGGGCGAGAAGATCGGGTTCATCTTCCAGGCGTTCAACCTGATCAGCCAGCTGCGCATCGAGGAGAACGTCGAGGTCCCGCTGTTCTACCAGGGCGTCGCGCGAGAGGAACGCCACGCGCGTGCCGTGCGGGCCCTCGAGACCGTGGGCCTGGGCGACCGGATCGGGCACCGGCCGCGCGAACTCAGCGGCGGGCAGCAGCAGCGCGCCGCGATCGCGCGGGCGCTCGTGGGCGACCCGGTCGTGCTGATGGCCGACGAGCCAACGGGCAACCTCGATTCGGCGACCGGCGAGGCCATCCTGCAGGTGTTCGAGAATCTGCACCAGGCGGGCATGACGATCCTCATGGTGACGCACGACGATTCGATCGCCGACCGCTGCGAGCGTGTCGTGCGCGTCCGGGACGGGAAGATCGAGTCGGACGAGCTCGTGAACGCCGGCGGGTAGCCCGGACCCGCTCCGATCGGGGCGCCGGTCGCCCCGGGCGGGCGCGGGCAGGAACCGGCGGGTGGGGGGTGCGTACGGAAGGCTGGAGCGGTTCCCGGGCTCGTGTTCGAGCCGAGGCGCAACGGGGCCCGAGGGTGTGCCGTGTCGTCGCGCGGGCGACGAGAGGAGATCGATCGATGAGACCTGGGAGACTGGGCGCCTTGGGCGCATCCTTGTGTGTGCTGGGTGCGTGCGCCGGGGGCGCTGCCGCGGGCGATCTGAACCCGCCCCCCGGGCCGATCGCGCCGACGGGCATGCGCATCCTCAGCCAGGCGACGACCCCGCCCCCGATCGAGATCACCGAGCCCGGGCACTACGTGCTGATGTCCGACCTGACGGGAGTCTCCGCCGCCTCCGGGATCGAGATCCAGACAAACGACGTGACGATCGATCTCAACGGCTTTGCGATGCGCGGCGTGCCGGGATCGATCGACGCGATCCGCGTGCCCGGCATCGCCAACAACATCACGATCCGCAACGGGATCGTCAAGGACTGGCGCGGCAACGGATTGCAGCTGTCCAACGGGCAGAACTGCATCGTCGAGGACGTCCTCGCTGAGAACAACGTCTTTGCGGGGATCGCCTCCGGGACCAACTCCATCGTGCGCAACTGCGTGTCGATTCAGAACGGCGGCCAGGGCATCCTCGTCGACAACGCCTCGACGGTGATCGGCTGCACCACGTCGTTCAACGCCGGCGACGGAATCAACGGGTCGCAGGGAGTGACGATCGAGTCATGCACCTCCTACGAGAACCTGTCGTTCGGTATCAGGAGCCTCGACGCCTCGAACATCCGGGGCTGCACGGTGTACGCCAACGACGGGTCGGGGATCGCGGTGGCGCAGGGATCGCTGGTCGCCCACTGCACCGCGTTCCAGAACGCACAGTCGGGCATCCGGCTGGATGACGAGTGCGCCGTGATCGAGTGCACCGCCTACCAGAACACGTTCGAGGGGATCTTCACCGACCGATCCTGCCTCGTCGCGCGGTGCTCAGCAGGGCAGAACGAGGGCCCCAGCATCTCGGTGGGCACCTACACGATGGTGCGCGACTGCCTCGCGTCCGACGCGGGGATGGGGATCGGCATGAAGGCCGGTATCGAGGTGCGCGGCACGAACTGCTGGATCGACAGCAACGCGTGCGTGAACAACACCGGTGAGGGCATCGTTGTCCTTGGAACAGACAACGTGATCACACGCAACTACCTCCAGGACAACGAGGACAACCTGATCGCCGTCGGCGGCAATCAGATCGGCACGCTCTCGACCTCGCCGGTCGGCGCGGGGCCGTGGGACAACCTCAGCTTCCCCCCGTGATCGCCCCCGATGGACCGGAGACCGCGTTCGCAGCGTCCGGGCCGGGCAAAAAGAAAAAAAACCGGACCGGCGCCGATGTGGCGCCAGATCCGGCTTCCGGGGGGCAAAGTGATTTCGAACAGGGGAAGAGTACGGTCCAGACCCGGGGTTGTCGAGCGTCGCTTAGCGCGATCTTGAAGAAAACTACCTTCATTTGGTAGGGCTTTTGTTCGGTGTGGGCGATCGTCCTTCGGCGGAGGCGGGGCCGCCCCGCCGATAGCATCCACCTGTGCGTGTGCTCGGCATCGATCCCGGCTTGTCGCTCACCGGCTACGGCTGCGTCGCTGACGGACCGGGGTCCGGGAGAGGGCCCGATATCGTCGAGGCGGGGTGCTTCCGTCTGAATCAGCGTGCCTGCGTGTCCGAGCGTCTGGTCGAGCTCGAGTCGGATCTCGCGGCCTTGGTCGAGCGCGTCGGGCCGGATCTGGTGTGCGTGGAGTCGGTGTTCGCTCATTCCCGGTTCCCCCGGACGTCGATCACCATGGCCCACGCCCGCGGGGTCATCCTGCTGGTCATCGCGAGGGCCGGGTGCACGCTTATCGAACTGCCCCCGGCCGAGGTCAAGAAGTCGGTCACGGGCAACGGGCGGGCCAGCAAGGCGCAGGTGCAGGAGGCCATCGCCGCCCACCTCGGGCTCGACGAGGCGCCCGAGCCAGCGGACGTCGCCGATGCGCTGGCGGCGGCGCTGTGCGGCTGGCATCGCAGCCGCTCGGGTGCGCTGGTCTAGACTGGGCCCCATGGCGATCGATGGAGACAGCGACAGGTTCCGCGCCCAGGTGCTCATCGTCGAGGACGAGGAGGGGCACGCCGACGTGATGGCCGACGCCCTGCGCAAGCCGGGGCACGTGTGCACGATCGTGGGCGGCGTCGAGCGTGCGCTCGAGGAGCTCAAGGGCGGCAGCTTCGACGTGATCATCACCGACCTGCGCATGCCCGAGAGCGGCGGGTCCAACGGCGTGGCGCCCGACGGGGCCGACGCGGGCCTCGTCGTGCTGCGCGCGGCGCGCGAGCTGCAGACCGAATCCGAGACCGTGATGGTGACGGCCCACGGCGACGTGGCCACGGCCCGCGCGGCGTTCAAGGAGGGCGCGTACGACTTCATCGAAAAGCCTCTGGATCTCGAGCTGTTCCGGAGCCTGGTGAATCGAGCGGCGGAGACGGTGCTGCTGCGCCACACCGGCGCCGGGCTCACGGATCTGGTGCAGCACGACGGGTTCGAGGGGATCATCGCGGGCTCGGAGGTGATGCGGAAGATCCTGCAGACGGTGCGCACCGTCGGGCCGTCGATGCTGCCGGTGCTCGTGACCGGCGAGAGCGGGACGGGCAAGGAGCTGATCGCCCAGGCGATCCACTCCTGCAGCGAGCGGAACGCGCGTCGCTTTGTGGCGTTCAACTGCGCCGGCCAGAGCGAGAGCCTGCTCGAGGACCAGCTCTTCGGTCACGTTCGCGGCGCGTTCACCGGTGCGGATAAGGACCGCGAGGGCGTGTTCGAATACGCCGACAAGGGGACGCTGTTCCTCGACGAGATCGGCGACATGCCCCTGACGATGCAGGCCAAGCTGCTGCGCGTGCTCGAGAGCCGGGAGGTCGTGCGCCTGGGCGCCAACGACACGCGCACCGTCGATCTGCGCTTCATCTCCGCGACGAACAAGGACCTGCAAAAGTCGGTGGCGTCCGGCGAGTTCCGCGAAGACCTGTACTTCCGGATCAAGGGCGCCGAGATCCACCTGCCCCCGCTGCGCGAGCGGCGCGAGGACATCCCGCGGATCGTCCGCCACGCCGTGGCGCGTTTCGCGGGCGATCTGAAGATGCAATCGGTGCCTGATGTCTCCGACGCCGCGATGATGCGCCTGACGAGTTACTCGTGGCCCGGCAACGTGCGCCAGCTGCTGAACGTCGTGCAGAACATGGTGGTGGTGGCGGGGGGCGAGGCGCTGGACGTGCGCCACATCCCCGACGACATCGTGGTGCGCGATGACGACATCGCCGATTCGGAGCTGGGTGTGTCCGGCGGGTCGGCCGGCAGCCTCGCCGGCACGAGCCTCGAGCAGCTCGAGAAGCGGGCGATCCGCGAGACACTCAAGCTCACGGGCGGCAATCGCGAGCAGACGGCCAAGCTGCTGGGCATCGGCGAGCGGACGCTGTACCGGAAGCTGAAAGAATACGGGCTCCGGTAGCGCGGAAGGGCGCGTCGGCGCGGTGCTGCGCCGCGCGCCTCGGGTTCGCCGGCGTGCGTGGCCGGCGGGCCGGATGATCAGAATCAGAACGGGAACGCGCGCGAGTCGAGCTCGCGATGGATGTAGTTCGGAGCGTGGATCAGCAGCGCGCCCTGGGTCTCGTTGATCCAGGCGCCGTCGCCCCCGGCCGCCCGCCACTGCTCGGGGCGGATGGCGGCCTGGACGATCGACACGATCTCGTCCGCCCGCTCTGCGGGGGTCTTGAACGCGAAGTCGCCGTCGTTGTTGTCCTCAAAGATGCTCCCGCCGCTCCCGCCGCCGCCCTGGCCGCCCTGGTTCAGCACCTGGTCGAGGTCGAGGCGCGGAGCGTCGTCGAAGTCGGGGAGTTCCTGCAGCATGTCGGTGAGGTCGTACACCTTGCGATAGGCGCGCTCGTTCAGGCGGCTGAGCGGGCCGATCTCCAGCGAGTAGCCGTCGCGGGAGTGCTGCCATGTGACCTCTTCGAAGTCGGTCGACGCGGCTTCGCAGATGCGTTCGAGGAACGCGATCGCCGGCATCTGTGTCACCGAGAGGCTGATCTCGAGCTCCGGATCGAGCCCGGTGGATTTCGTGTCCGACAGCCACATGGGCTCGAGCCGGATGCCGGTGAACTGAGTGAAAAACGTCAGGACGTCCGGCAGCGGGGCGTCCGTGAGATCGACGCTGATGGGGCGCTCGACGGCGCCGGGTGCGATGCCTGCTGAATTCGCGTTTGCGTGAGAGGGTGCGGCGAGCGCAGCGATCGCGCACAGAGACAGCCCGAGAGAACGGCGCAGCATGGCGTACTCCTTGGTCGAAGACCGAGCGTGAATGAGGATTCTCTTCGTCGCACCGGGCGCCAATCGGTGCCGGCCACGACCACCACTCAGACGCGCGCGCGGGCAGCCTGGTTCCCAGATTTGGGAATCACTTCACGAGTTGTGCGCCGGCTCTCCCCCGTGCGGGGTGGAGAACGTCCACACGCTGCTAGAGGATCTCCATCACCTCGAAGCGGACGGTCTTGCGCGGGGCGTCTACGCGGATCGTCTCGCCGACGCGCGCCTTCATCAGCGCCTCGCCCATGGGCGAGTTCGGGGTGACCTCGACGTAGTCGAGCATCGGGTCGTTGGTCGCGTCGCCGACGAGCCGGTAGATGTCTTCGTCGCCGGTGTCGACCTCGCGCAGCTTCACGGTGGCGCCGACGAACACGACGCCGTCGACGATTGAGCCCTCTTCGAGCACCTTCACCTCGGAGAGACGCTTCTCGAGCTCCTTGATCTCCGCCTCTTCCATCGCCTGGTCTTCGCGGGCGGCGTGGTAGTCGGCGTTCTCCTTGAGATCGCCCAGGGCGCGGGCCTCGGCGATGCGCTCGGAGATCACAGGCCGGTTCGCCTTGAGCTTGGCGAGGCGGTCGGACAGCTTCTGGTGCTCTTCTGGGTTGAGGAACTCCATCGCGGGGCCCTCTCCTTGCTGCTGGCTCGAACGAAACCGGCCGCGGCACGAGCCACGGCCGGTGTCGACAGTTCTTCGGGACACAGAATCCTATCGCGCGTCGGCCGCGGTGTCAGCGTCGCCCTGCCCCGAGGCGTGCAGGATGCCCGCGAGCACGAACAGCAGCAGCGCCGGCGCCAGGGGCGCGAGGGTGAGCGCCCATTCGGGGCCGGTCATACGCGGCGCGATCGCCGGCGGCGCCGAGGTGATCTGGAACACGCTGGTGAGCGGGCTGAGCCACAGGACGATCCTGGGCGCGTTGGTCAGCACCAGCGCCGCGGGCGCAGCGATGATGGCCGCCAGGCACGCGCCGGTCGAGAACGCGCGGGCCAGATGCCCGTTCACGGTGTACCCCAGCGCGAGCAGCGCCGCGGCGAGCGTGCTCCACGCGACGAGGTTCGACGCGATCGCGCCGTTGATCTCCCAAGACCAGCGCGTGAGCATCGGCATGGGCCAGAGCACGGCCTGCACCGGGATGATCACGATAAGCAGGTCGACGAGCACGGAGCGGATCGGGCGTCGCGGGAACTGCTGACTCAGTCGCACCATCGGCCACAGCACGCAGGCGCCGATCGCCAGCATCACGAACAGCGCCCGGCACGCATAGGCGAACTGGTCGTGCGAAGGGACTGTGAGGAACGAGACCGCGAAGATCGTCAGCCCTGCACTGACGCTGATGTACACCGCCCACATGAGCGCGAGCGGGCGGGGCTCGCCCTTGCGATGGGCCCACGGGTCGTCGGGGCTCGAGCGCAGCCCTCCGACGAAGACCATCGGCCCGATACGCACGCCCGGCGGCTCGCCGGCGCCGGCTGGTTTGTCGGTGGGCTCGGGCGTCACTGCCGGAGTCTACGCACGACTCAGTTGGGCACGGTCTTGTCGATCAGCACGACCGGGGGGTAGATCTCGATCCGGTCGTGCCGGGCGTCGAGTCGCTGGGAGAGGATGTCGCGCAGGTTCGCCAGCTTCTTCTCGGTGGACACCTCGCCGTTCGACGCGGCGCCGATCGGGGAGCCCCACACGATGCGCGAGCCCTGGTCGGTGATGAGCGTGAGGTGGCCGGATCGGGCGTACGGCGCCAGGTCGATCGCGGCGACCCGCGCGAACTCGGGATCGCGCCGGAGGCGTCCGAACAGCTCGATGGCCGCCTGGACATCGCCGCCGGCCCACGCGACACCGAAGCGGATCGCGGGGCCCTCGGTCGGCGGCGCGGCCGTCGGGCTGAGGATCAGCGGCATGGTGCCCTCGGCGACCGGGGCGTTCGGCGGGAGCTGCAGGATCTCGCCCCCGGTGGCGACCAGGTAATCGCTCGTCCGGTGGCGGACGACCGCGACGGGGACCCGCCAGTCCCCTTCGATTTCGACGGTGTTGCCCGCCAGGCGCTGCACGCGATCGAGGGTCGAGAACCACCCGGTGGCGCTCAGCGCGTCGGCGGCGAGCTGCAGCCCGGGCTGGTCGAAGGGATCGCTCGAGAGATTGGACAGGGCGATGTCGGTGAGCAGGCGCTGCACGGGACGGGGGAGCCACGTCTCGCCCGACTCGTCGGCTCGCTCGGGCCACGAGAATGCGACCGCCGGCTGGTCCGGGTAGGTCGCTCCGATGGAGCGCATCAGGGGCTCGCGCGCCATCAGCCACGTCGAGGGGATGGCGACGACGAGAATGGACGCGAAGACCTGGAACGGCGCTGACGAGACCGCCTGCACGAATCGCGGACGCACGAGCGGGGCGCCGGCCGGCGCCTTCGAGGCCTTGGACTTCTTCTTGCTCTTGGCGCCCTTGGCGCTGCGCGAGCTGATTGGTTTGCGCGACATCGTCGATCTCCTGCACGCGGCGCTCAGGCCGGCTGAGACTGCTGGAGCACGCCCGCCCCTGAAGCGGCCCGTGCCAGAGCCGATCGGAGGATCAGCTCGCACAGCTCGGGCATCTCGATGCCCTCTGCGCGGGCGGCCATTGGCACCAGCGAGTGCCCGGTGAAGCCCGGCATGGTGTTGATCTCGAGCAGCCAGGCGCATTGGTCATCGTCGAGGATGAAGTCCGCTCTGCAGAGATCGCGGATCCCCAGGCGATCGGCCAGCTCGGCCGTCTGTCGCTGGATGGTGGACGCGATGCCTGCCGGCAGCTCCGGATCGACGATGTACGTCGTGTCGTCGCGGTTGTACTTGGCCTCGTAGTCGTACAGGCCGTCCGCAGCGGCGATCTCGATCGGGGCCAGCGCCCGCAGGCCGCCCGGGCCCGGGATCATGCCGACCGTCAGCTCCCGCCCGCAGGCGAAGGGCTCAAGCATGTAGGGCCGGCGCGGATCGTGAGCCAGCGCCCGTGCGTCGGTCCAGTCGTTCTCCCCTCGACAGATGACGAGGCCGACGGTTGAGCCTTCGAACACCGGCTTGGCGACGAACGGGAACCCGATCGGCGCGACGTCGTCCGCGGGATCGAGCAGCACGCTCGGGGACGTGGCGATGTTGAGCGTCGCCGCGACGGATTTGGTGGCGATCTTGTCCATCGCGAGGCGGGCGGCACGGGGCCCGGATCCGGCGTAGGGGCGCCCGAGCGAGTCAAGGAGGTCCTGGAGGCGCCCGCCCTCGCCCCAGCGCCCGTGGAGCGCGGGAAAGACCGTGTCGCCAGGCAGATCCCGCAGTTCCTCGAGCGTGGGCTCGTTGATTGTGTGCAGGTGGACCGTCCGTCCGGCGTCGCGGAGTGCGCCCGCGATGGCGCCCGCCGAGTGGATGGAGACGTCGCGCTCGGCGTCGGGACCGCCGGCGAGGACGAGAACACTCTCGTTGCTCATGGGGCCTCCTCGGTGTGTCTCGACCAGATGACCACCTCGGGCTCGAGCGTGACGCCGTCGGCGTCCTGGACGATCCGGGTGACGCGGCGCATGAGCTCGATCACGTCGCCGGCGGTGCACGACTTGGACGTCGAGATGAAGTTCGCGTGCACATCGCTGACGGTGGCGCCGCCGACACTGAGCCCCTTGGCGCCCGCGCGATCGATGAGCATGCCCGCGCTCACGCGCTGGCCGTCGATCGTGGGATTCTTGAAGCAGCAGCCCGCTGAGTTGTCGGCCAGGGGCTGCGAGCCCTTCTTGTAGGCCATGACGTCCTTGAGCTTCTCGCGCAGCGCCGGCTGCTGGCCAGGATCGACGCGCCGGAGCTCGAGCTCGGCGCCGACGATGATCCGGTCTTCGAGGCCGGAGCGCCGGTAGGCGAACGGGATGCCGGCGCGCGGGATCGTCTCGCGTCTGCCCCCGGAGTCGATCGTGTCGACGCTCGTGATGACATCGGCGATCTGCCCGAACGCGCCGCCGGCGTTCATGCGCACCGCGCCGCCGACCGAAGCGGGGATCCCCGCGAGCGTCTCGATGCCCGCGAGACCGTTGCGCACGCAGCGTGTGATGAGCTTGGGTAGACTCGCGCCGGCGCCCACTCGAAGCGAGACGCGACCATCTTCCGACTCCTGTTCCTGGATCGCATCGAAGCGCTCGAGGCTGATCGTCAAGCCGTCGATGCCGTCGTCGTCCACGAGCAGGTTCGCGCCGTCGCCGAGGATGCGCACCGGCTCACCGGCGAAGCGTTCGAGCAGCTCGAGGAGTTGTGGTTCGTCTTCGGGAGCGGCGAGGTTGTCGGCGCTGCCGCCGATGCCGAACCAGGTAGAGATCGGTTGATCGGTGCGCACGAGCTGGTCGGACGCGACGCTCACGACGCCGCGAGCCTGGCGGGGGGCGTGGCACCGGTGACGACCGGGGCGTGCGCCGGCGAGCGCAGGAATCCGTGTGCCACCTTCCAGACAGGACCGGCGCCCATCACGACGAGCAGATCGCCCGGCCGGCAGAGCACGTTGAGCTGGTCGACGATCGCCTCGAACGGGTAGATGTGCATCGCGTGCACGCCGCGCTGGCGCAGGCGATCCACGAGGTCGGCGGAAGAGACCTTGGTCTTCTCGACCTCGGAGTCGCGCACGAAGTAGATGTGGGGCACGACGACGACGTCGGCCTGGCTGAAAGACTGAGCGAACTCGTCGAGCAGGAATCGCGTGCGCGAGTGCTGGTGGGGCTGGAACACACATATGAGGCGTCCGCCGTTGTCCTCCGGGCGCTCGCCCTCGCGAAGCGCGCGGAGCGTCGCGTCGATCTCGGTGGGGTGGTGCCCGTAGTCATCGTACACGCGCACGGGTGGCTGCTCGGGCGCGATGACCTTCTCGCCCAGCCGCTGCATGCGCCGGTCGAGGCCGTGGAATCCTCCGAGTGCTTCGGCCACCTTCTTGGCCTCGGCGCCGAGGTGGATGGCCAGCGCGCCCGCGATCGCCGAATCCAGGGCGATGTGCGCACCGGGCACGCGATTCACCCACGTCGCGACCAGCTCGCCGGATCGATTGAGCCCGACGCGGCGCTCGGCGGTGTCGTAGGTGATGTGCCAGTCGGCGTCGGGCGCGAAGCCGATCGTTTCGACGGCGCAGTCCAGGCCGGCGGTGACCTCGCGCCGGTGGGCGCCGTCGTGGGCAAGCAGCAGGTAGCCGCCTTCGCTCGCACTCGGCAGGAGCGAGGCGAACTCGCGGAAGCTCTGCACGACGGCGTCGAGCGATCCGTAGATATCCAGATGGTCGGCCTCGACGGCGGAGATGCACCCGATCGTCGGGTGCAGCAGGTGGAACGAGCGATTGAACTCGCAGGCCTCGGCGATGAGCAGACCCGGGGAGCCGGCCCGCGGCCCGGCGGGGATGCTGTCGGCGCCGAGGCGGAAGCCGGTGGGGACGCCGGAGTTGTCTCCGAGCTGCGCACAGGTCGCGCCAACGATCACGGTGGGGTCGAGGCCGGAGTGGATCAGCGTCCAACCGAGCATCGCGCAGATGGTCGACTTGCCGTGCGTGCCGGCGACCGCGAGGCCGGTGCGCCCGACCATGCACAGGCCCAGCGCTTCGGCGTAGGTGTACACCGGGATGGACCGTTCCTGGGCGGCGAGCAGTTCGGGGTGGTCGGGTTTGATGGCCGCGGAGGCGACGACGAAGTCGCAGCGATCGGGGATGCGACCGGAGGCCTGGTCGAAGCCGACGGGGATGCCGGCGCTGTCGAGACCCCGGGTGATGTGGGTGGGCTCGCGATCGGAGCCGGAGACGCTGACGCTTCGGGCGCTGAACATGCGGGCGAGGCCGGACATGCCGCAGCCGCCGATGCCGATGAGGTAAGCGTGGGCGCCGCTCGCGAGGGGCGCAGCGGGGGACGGATCGGACTGAAAGGACATAGCAGTGTGTATCGGCGCTCGCGGGGTTCCGGGTGGAAAGCCCCGATGCTACGGCGGGATCCGGCGAATCCAGCGTTCTGTCGCGCGATGGGGAGAACCTGTCGCTTGGCGTCGCTCGGTGTCGGGTGCCGGGTCCGCGGGCTGGTACTCTCTGGCGCGTGAACCACGAGGGCTTTCCCCACAAGATCGCGGTGCTTTGCGATCTGCGTGACGCGCAGGGGCGTGTGCTGCTGCTGCATCGCAAGAAAGAGCCCAACCTCGACCTCTACTCGCCCATCGGCGGCAAGATGGAACTCGCGACCGGCGAGAGCCCGCTGATGGCGGCCCGCAGGGAGATCGAGGAAGAGGCCGAGATCGATGTCCCGCTCGAGCGCCTGAGGCTCGGCGGGGTGGTCAGCGAGCGGGGCTTCGACTCCAAGGTGAACTGGCTGATGTTCTGGGTCCGCGTTGAAGGCCCGGTGGAGGTCGAGGAGCGGGAGTTCCGTGAGGGGCGCCTGGAATGGCACCCCGAATCGCGCCTGCCTCGGGTTCTGGGCGGGGATGAGCCGGGTGCCCTGGCGATGCCCGAGACGGATCGGCGGGTGATCTGGCCGCTGGCGCTCGCGAACCACGAGGGGTTCTTCAGTGTGTACATCGACTGCCAGGCGAGCCCGCTGCGTTGGGTGGTCGAGGCGGGTCGACTGCCCTGAAGCCGGCCCGAGGCGTCATGGGGACGGAACAGGTGGGACAGTCGACCTGGCGAGGACGAATCCCAGAGCGCACAGCGCAAGACCCGCGAGCATCGAGCCAGCGAGATAGAGAATCGCTGACCCGGGCTTGCCCTCGTGGAAGAGCCGGAGGGCGTCTCCGGAATAGGTGCTGAAGGTGGTGAGCGCGCCGAGAAGGCCGATGGTGAGGAACGCCCTGAGACGCTCGTCGAGCGGGCCTCGGGCTTCGACGAATCCGAGGACCAGCCCCAGAGCGAAGCAACCGATGAGATTGACGAGGACCGTGGCCCACGGCGAGTGAGCGCCCGGACGCTGCGAGGCGCCGGTGGCGAGGAGTTCGTAGGCCCCGAATCGGGCCAGGGCGCCGAGAGCCCCGCCCAGCGCTACTGCAAGGACGGTTTGCATCATCGGGCGCTACTATACGGATAGGAGCCAGCCCACCCGGGACGAAGGACATGGACGGACGAACGACGAACACGCACCGACGCGCCCAGACGGGCCGCAAGAGCAGGGCCCGCACGCGCCTCCGGCGCACGCTGGGCGCGCTGTCCGCGATCCTGCTCGTCTGGCTCGGCGCGCTCGACGGCGCGGCCCTGGCGACGGAAGCCGCCGACGCCGATCCGGGCGCGAGCGCGTCCGGGCCGGCCAGCGTGCCGGCCTCGCGTGTCGCCCCGAACCTGGCTGTGATCACGATCGAAGGCCCGATCGATGCCGTGACCGTTGCCAGCTTCGAGCGGCGCCTGAACCGCGCCGTCGACGGCGGCGCCGACGGGATCGTCGTTGAGATCAACTCGCCGGGCGGCGAGGTGGGCGCGGTGGTCGAGATCTGCCAGCTCATCAAGGGCGCGCCGTTGAGCAACGTGATCGCGTGGGTGAACGACACGGCCTTTTCCGGCGGCGCGGTGATCGCGCTGGCGTGCAAGGACATCGTGGTCGCGCCCGGCGCGACGATGGGCGACATCGGCGTGATCGGCGGCGACCCGCTGGGCATGAGCTTTTTCCAGGGGCTCGCTCCGACCGAGCGTGCCAAGGGGTTGGCCCCGATCCTGACCGAGATCATCGATTCAGCGCGGGCCAACGGCTACGACGAGATGCTCGTCCAGGCCTTTGTCACGCTCAAGGTCGAGCTGTGGTGGGTCCGCAACACGCAGACGGGCCAGACCTACTTCATCACCGCGGACGAATACCGGGCGGTGTTCGGGACCGAGCCACCGCGCGAGAACGCGCGCATCTCGACCCCCGGCATGAAGGCCGCCAACGCTCAGAGTGAGGCCGAGGGACGCGGCACGACCGTCGAATTCGATCCGGAGGACGCGCCGAGCGCATCGGTCGAGCAGGAGCGCGAGCTGCAGCCGGCGTCGCCCGAACTCGACAACGAGACGATCAAGCGGATCGTCGGGTTCGGCGTGAACTACGACTCGACTCGTCCGGACTTCTTCAACGCCTCGCCCGGCGAGTACGAGCTCATCGAGTACGCGCTGACCGGTGACACGCTGCTCACGCTGAAGCAGGCCGACCTGCAGCGCTGGGGGCTGGCCAACCCGAACCTGACGGTGTCGAACGACGAGGAGCTCAAGCAGTTCATGGGCGCGACGGAGCTGCGGCGCCTCAAGCGGAGCTGGTCCGAGACGTTCGTGCGCTTCATGACCCAGGGCATGAGCGGGCTGGTCGTCCGCGCGGTTCTGATCATCGTCTTCCTGATGGCGATGTTCATGGAGATGTCGATGCCGGGCCTGGGCATCCCGGGCGCGGTGGCGCTCGTGGCTCTCGCCGGCCTCGTGCTGCCCAACATGCTGATCGGCGCCGCCAACTGGTGGACGATCGCGGCAGTGGGAGGGGGCGTGGGACTCATCCTGATCGAGATATTCGTCGTGCCCGGGTTCGGCGTGCCGGGTATCGCCGGGCTGCTGATGCTCTTCGGCGGTCTGGTGGGCACGTTCGCCAACGCGGGCGAGCTGTTCCCGGGTTCGGGCTCGGGCGACGGCGCCGACCTCGCGTGGGCGAGCGGCATCGTGCTGATGGCCGTGTTCATCGCGGGGGTCGGGATGTTCTTCTTCGCGAAGTACACATCTCGATTCCCGATGTTCGGCAAGCTCGTGCTCGCCGACGGGATCCCGACGGACGACGAGGCCACGCTGCTGGGAGCGATGGCGGGCGGGTCCGAGAGCGCGCACCATTCGGGCGTGACGGTGGGGATGGAAGGCGTGGCCTCAACGCCCCTGAGAACGTCGGGAACGGCGGAGTTCGACGGGCGCCTGGTCGATGTCGTCAGCGAGGTCGGCTTCATCGAAGCCGGCGAGGCGGTCCGTGTGTGCTCGGTGGGCAGGTACCGTGTCGGCGTGGAGCCGGCGGGCGGACCCCCGAGCCACGCAACTGATGCGGAGGCGAGCACGTGATCGAGAACGCTCTTGTGTTATGGGGCATCGGGCTGCTCGGCGCCGCTGTGCTTCTGGGAGTCCTGGAGCTCTTCGTGCCCTCCGGCGGCATCATCGGCATCGTGGCCCTGGGCTGCGCCATGGCCGGCGTGGTGGCCTTCTGGCGCCACTCGACGCTGATGGGTGTCTCGTCGCTGCTCGTCGTGCTCGTGCTGACTCCGGTGCTGATCAACTTCGGATTGCGGGTGATGCCCCACACGCCATTCGGGAAACAACTCTTCCTCTCAGAAGCCACGGCCACCGAGGCCGACGTGCAGGACCAGGCCGACCGTCGCGCCGAGGAGCAAGCCCTCGTCGGCGCTGAGGGCGTGGCGCTCACCGATCTGCGCCCCGTGGGCACCGTGAACATCGACGGCACTCGCATCGAGGTGCTCGCTTCTGGCCCGGCGATCGATCGCGGCACGCGCGTGCGGGTCGTCGAGGTTCACGGGCGAGATGTCCGGGTCCGCCCTGTCTGATCGCCCTCGGAAGCGGGGCGATCGGACCAGCGTGCTATCGGACCATCGGCTAGGATGACCACCACTCGACGCGCGAGCCCCCGGCGGGGCCGGGCGCGTGTCGGGCACTGCAGGGAGACGTCATGAGCGGTCCGGTCCTGATTGGTGTGCTGATCGTTGCGGGGTTGATCTTCCTGATCCTCGTCGCGGTCGGTCTCAACTTCCTCAACCTCTACGTCCAGGCCTTCCTCTCGGGCGCGCGGGTCTCGCTGTTCAGCCTGATCGGCATGCGTCTGCGCAAGGTCGACCCGCGGACGATCGTGCTCAGCCGCATCCGCTCGAAGCGGGCCGGCATCGACCTCTCGACGGACATGCTCGAGACGCACTACCTCGCCGGTGGGCGAGTGCCCAGCGTGATCAACGCGCTGATCGCCGCGGACCGCGCCAAGATCGAACTGCCGTTCTCGACCGCGTGCGCGATCGACCTCGCCGGGCGCGACATCCTCGACGCCGTGCAGACGAGCGTGAACCCCAAGGTCATCGAGGTGCCGAATCCCAAGCTCGGTCGCCCGACGATCGACGCCGTGGCCAAGGACGGCATCCAGCTCAAGGCCAGAGCCCGCGTCACGGTGCGGGCCAACATCCAGCGCCTCGTCGGCGGTGCGACCGAAGAGACGATCGTGGCCCGCGTCGGCGAGGGCATCGTGTCGACGATCGGTTCGGCCGCCACGCACGCCAACGTGCTGGAGAACCCCGACAACATCTCCAAGACCGTGCTCGCCAAGGGCCTCGACGCCGGCACGGCGTTCGAGATCCTCTCGATCGATATCGCCGACATCGATGTGGGAGAGAACATCGGCGCCAAGCTGCAGGCGGATCAGGCCGAGGCGGACAAGAAGAAGGCGCAGGCCGAGGCTGAGAGCCGTCGCGCGATGGCTGTCGCCAGCGAGCAGGAGTTTGCTGCCGAGGAGCAGAAGAACAAGGCGCTCGTCGTACTCGCCGAAGCGGAAGTGCCCAAGGCCATGGCCGACGCGTTCCGGGGCGGCAACCTCGGGATCATGGACTACTACCGCATGAAGAACATGGTCGCCGACACGCGCATGCGCGACTCGATCGCGAACCCCGAGGGCGATGACAACGGACGCGGCGACGTCGTCTGACCCGTCTCTGAATTAGCCGTTGCGACCCGGTCCGAGAGTCCGGGCGATCTGCTGCAGGCGCGCCCGGCGGTACGACTCTGTCGAGATGCTCGCCGGAGCCTCGCGCTCGGTGCGCTCCGACGCCACTGCGGCGTGGCGCGCGGCTCGCTCGGCTTCAGCCGCGAGCACGGTGGCCCGCTGGGGCTGGATGCCGGTGTAGGTCGCCAGGGGCACCGACAGGCTCGCCGAGGCTCCGACCGGGCCGGACCAGAACGTTGATGCGTCGGCGGGCGGGCCGATGAAGAACACCGTGCCGGCAGGGATCGAGGGCACGACGCCGGCGCGCGTCGCGACGTAGTCCGATTGGGGGAACACCGCCCGCAGTGCGCCCGACTGGCGCATGTACTTGCCGGGTTCGCCCGGGACAACATCGATGCGATCAAACGTCAGCACCGCCCGCGGGTCGATGTTGATCTGGCGGAGCGAGGTCCCGATGGGGGAGACGTCGCTGATCCCGGGGTCGACCTCCTGGCCGCTCAGCGCACTCTGGGCGCTCGCGCTCGACGAGACGAGCGCGACGCTGAGAGCCAGTCTGGGGATCGATCGCTGAGTCATGGCTACGCGGGGAATGCCGAGAGAGGGCCCGTGCTCGAACAGCGTACCGCGCCCGGGCGGATCTCCAAGCGCGATGATCGCAGTATCGGCGCACGGACGTCCCGGGCGCTGGCAAAGGCCGCGTCCTGAGCGAACCCGTGGGCTCTTGTGGTTCTCGGACTCAGCCGGCGCCGGCGCCGACCGCACCGGCGGGGCTCTCGCTGGCGCCGTTCTCCGACCGCTCGACGAGATCGCTCAGCGAGACGTGGCCGAGCGCGCTGCGATAGGCGTTCGAGAGGCGGTCGTTGATGAAGTCGATGGCGCTCTGGCCGCAGGTGCTCTCGCCGTTCTCGGTGCGGGCGCCCGGGGTCGCCGGCCCGGACTCGCTGTCGGTGGCGAGGGCGGCGGCAATCTCGGGGAGCTTGATCTCGCTGGGGTCGCGGGCGAGGCGGTAGCCGCCCCCGGCGCCGACCTTGGAAATCAGGATGCCCCCCGAGCGCAGGGCCAGGAGGATCGACTCGAGGAACTTCCCAGGCAGCTCTTCGGCAGCGGCGATCTCCCGCGACTGCAGGTAGCCCCCGCCGTGGGCGCGGGCGAGGCGGACCGATGCCTTGATGCCGTATTCGCAGCGTTTGGAAAGTCTGTTGGGGATGCAGGGGGAGCTCGACGCGTCGCCGTCGCGCTCGGCGGAATTCGTGAGGGAAACCATGGGTGCAGCAGCTCCGGAAATCGGGTGTATCCCGCCACGAACGTCAGAGGAGGATCGTGATCTCTACTGAGATCGTCTGACGCTCGGTACCGTTACCGAGTTCCAGCAGTTGCGGACCATTTGCGCGCCATTGGTAGATGGCGTCCAGGATCGGGCGATCCACATCCTTATCCCCAGTGGTGCGCAGGAATTCGGCGGTGTCGACCGTGCCGTCTCCGAAGAAGTGGATGCGCACAATGGGATCACGCGGGCTCGACATGAGCACCGTCACGTCTGTGAATCTAGGCCTCACAGTCTTGATCTTGAGACCGTTGCCGGCGAGCGGCTTGCCCAGCTGCGCCTTCTTCGCCGTGATGCGCGCCGCAAGCGGAGACTCGCGTTCGGAGGGCGCGCCTTCGTCTTTCGTCTGGGGAGTCCCCGAAGCCGGCGCAGAGGGCGAGGGTTCCTGGGCGGGTGCCGGATCCTCCTCCGACGGCTCGGCTTCCTGCTCCGATTCGGTTTCGGCTTCGCTGGGAGCCTCGGCGTCCGGCGCCGTCTGGAGATCGGCGAGTTCGGGGATCACGGATTCGAGATCGAGCGCCCGCGCAACGCGATCGAGCGGCTCGGTCGTCGGCGAGGGGCTGGGAGGGAGCGCCTCAGCGGTGCGCTCGACCGGCTCGGAGGCGAGCGGCTTGTCTTCGACTTGCTGGCGCGACGGGCTCTGAGAGGTGAGCTGCGTAGGGATCGGTGGGCCGCTCGGGCGTGTGCGCGCGAGCCCCGCCTGTTCCACCTGCGACGCCTTGGTGTCGTATTGCTCCTGGAATTCGTCGTAGCCGATCCACGTGAAGCTGGTGGTCGTGCTGTCGGGGTTGCCGAGGGTGATCTCGGAGTCTTCGGGCTCCGGCGGCTCGAACTCGCGTGTCATCGGAGCCGCGCCCGACGCCTGCAGCGGCGCCACCACGAGCATCACGACCGCGATCGCGTGCAGCACGAGGCTGGCGCCGATCGCGATCGCCATGCGACGACTGGGGCTCGGGTCCAGGCCCGGCGTGTTGGAGGGGCTGCGTCCCACGGGGGACATCTTAGATGCCCCGGATTAGCGGGGCTGATCGGGCTGACGGATGAACCGGAGCTCGGTGAATCCCGCGGTTTTGAGGGCATCCACCAGGGCGAAGAGGTCGCCGGAACGCGAATCGACGTCGGTGGCCACGAGGAGCTGGGCGTCGGGCGTCTCCTGCAGCCGGGCGTCGAGCGTCGCGGGCAGATCGATCATCTCGACGAGCTCGTCGTCTACGCGCACGCCCCCCTCGGCGTCGAGCGAGATCAGGACGGCCGCGACCCGCTCGGCGCCCTGCTGGCCGGCGGTGGCGTTGGGCAGGGTGATGTCCGTCACCTCGAGGCGCACCATGAGCACGAACGCGAAGATGAAGAACGTCAGCAGCAGGAACATCACGTCCATGAGAGGCGTGAGCTCCAGGCGGGCTTCCGGGGCGGGATTCCTCCTCGACACCTGCATGGGCATCAGGGTAGCGGGGAGGGGCGGGGCGCGACCTAGACTTGCCGCCATGCGTGCCTCGATGACCCAGGATGAGTTCGTTTCCCTCGCTTCCTCGCTGCTCGCTCGCGAGGGGGCCGGCGAGCGCACGGTCCTCGTGCCGCTGGGCGTCCGCCTGTTGGGAGACCAGCTGACCCCTGTCCTGGCCTACCGGCGCCTGGTGGTCGGCGACGAGCGGACGGCCCCGTCGTTCCTGCTCGAATCCGTCGAGGGGGGCGAGCGGATCGGGCGCTACTCGCTGATGGGCGCACGCCCGCTGCTGGAGGTCGTCGCGCGCCAGGAGTCGCTTTCGGTGCGCCATCGCGGCACGGGCGAAGTGCGCAGCGAGACTCACGCCGATCCGCTCGACGCACTCCGTCGCATTGCCGCGACGCACGAGCTGGCCGATCCCGGAGAATCAGCGAGGCGATCGCTCCCCGGCAGCCCGTGGGGCGGATGGTTCGGGTACGCGGGCTACGACACCATGCGCTACGCCGAGCCGGGGAAGCTCGGCTTCGAGCGCGCGCCGCGTGACGATCGCGCCCTGCCGGATTTGAGCTTCGGTCTCTACGACGAGATCGTCGTATTCGATCACGTAGAGACCCTCGTGCACGTCGTGCGCCTGGTGGAGATCGGCGCTGGGGTAGAGCCGCGAGAGGCCTTCGAGCGTGCGCTCGCCGGTCTCGAGTCGACGGCGACGGCGTTGCAGACCCACAGCAAGCCGCTGCCTTCCGGCGCGTTCGCGGGTGCACCCGGGCCGATCGACTGGTCGAAGGCCACGTCGACGCACGATCGCGCAAGCCACAAGCAGATGGTGGAACGTGTGCGCGAGTACATCCGCGCGGGCGATGTGTTCCAGGTGGTGGTGGGGCAGAGATTCGAGCGCCCGAGCAGCGCGGACCCGTTCGACGTGTACCGCGCGCTGCGCGCGCTGAACCCGAGCCCGTACATGGGCTACCTCCAGGGCGAGGGCTGCATCCTCGTGGCGTCGAGCCCGGAGATCCTGTGCCGCGTCGACCCGGGCGATCGCCCGGGTCGCATGGTCGTGACGAACCGTCCGCTTGCGGGGACGCGGAAGCGCGGCTCCACGGACGACGAGGATTCAGCCCTGGAGCGCGACCTGCTCGCCGACGAAAAAGAGCGCAGCGAGCACATCATGCTCGTGGACCTGGGGCGCAACGACGTCGGGCGCGTGGCGGAGGTGGGGAGCGTCGAACTGCCCGCGGTCATGGAGATCGAGCGCTACAGCCACGTGATGCACATCTCGTCGACCGTCACCGGCGAGCTGCGCGAGGGTGTGGACCAATGGGATGCGCTGCGGGCTGCGCTCCCCGTGGGCACGATCTCCGGCGCCCCGAAGATCCGCGCGATGCAGATCATCGACGAGCTCGAGCCCGTGCGCCGCGGGCCGTACGGCGGCGGGTTCGGCTACGTGGGCATGCGCGGCGAGATGGACGTTGCGCTCGCGCTTCGGACGATCGTGGTGCCCGTGGATCGGCGCGAGGGCGACACGTGGGTGTACCACCTGCAGGCGGCGGGCGGCATCGTGGCCGAGTCGGACCCGGGCGACGAGTTCCAGGAGACGGTCAACAAGGCGTCGGCGCTGGCGCGCGCCATCGACGTCGCCGAAGAGGCGTTCTCGACTGAAGGCTGAGTGGGATGCGCGGCTGCGGGTGGGCTAGTGCTCGCCCGACTCGCCGTTCTTGAGCGCCGCGCTCGGGGTGAAGCCGACCGTGGTAGAGGCCTTGATGTCGATCGGCTGCTTGGTGGCGGGGTTCATGCCCGTGCGGGCTTTGCGGAACCGCTTCTTGAAGGTCCCGAACCCGCTGATGGCGACTTTCTCGTGTTCGTCCACACCTTCGATGATGGACTTGATGACCGCTTCCACGGCCCGTCCAGCCGAAGCCTTGCTCTCACCGAGCCGCTCGGCCACTTCCTCGATCAGGTCGCCTTTGTTCATCAGCCGATGACCTCCTTGCAACCCCGCGTCGGGAGGAATCTCCGCGTCCAAAGAGTGCGGAGCAAGCGAGCCATCCTCCCGTTAGCGGTCGCCATATGTAGAAAGCACGATGGTCGGATCAAGCACGCCGCGCGTCAAGCGCGTGGGAGTTCTGCTCGGGTCATGGCGGGCGTCGCCCCCCGGTGTGTATACTTTGGGGATGTCCGAAACCGCGACACTGACACGACCTGAATCGCGCACGGAGCGCCAGCAGGAGCAGCCGCGCTTGTGGAACGTGGTGCTCCTGGATGATCAGGAGCACACCTACGAGTACGTGGTGGACATGATGCAGCGGGTCTTCGGGCACACCTTCGAGAGCGGCCTCCGGATCGCCAAGACCGTGGACGAGCACGGCCGCGCCGTGTGCAAGACGACGCACCGGGAGTTGGGCGAACTCAAGGTCGAGCAGATCCACACCTTCGGGCCCGACCGGCTCAGCGCCGGCTGCCGGGGTTCGATGTCGGCGATCCTGGAACCGGCGGAGTTCGGGGACGACGACGATGGTCGCGGGGGCGGCCCGGCGTGAGCACCAGCGCCGCCGGCGCTCCGGTGGTGATCGTCGCCGAATCACTGGACGACTCGTGGCGATCATGGCTCGCCGAGCGTTGCTCGGTGGTGAATGTCAAGGTCGACGACGATGGCGCACCGCTCGATTCGGCCGAAGCGCTGGTCGTGCGCACCTACACCCATGTCGACGCCGCGCTGCTGGACCGGATGCCCGCGCTGAAGGTCGTGGGTCGCGCAGGGGTGGGGATCGACAACATCGACATCGGCGCCTGCCGGGCGCGGGGGGTCGAGGTCGTGCACACTCCCGCCGCCAACACCCGCGCCGTGGTGGAACTCGTGTTCGCCGCCGTTTTCGATGCGCTGCGACCTCGCCTGTTCCTGGACCGGGCGCTCGGGCTCGATGAATGGAAATCGGTCCGCGCCGAACTGGTCGGCCCTCGCGAGCTGAGCGAGTGCACCCTGGGGATACTGGGAATCGGGCGTATCGGCCGGCAGATCGCCCGGGCCGCGGCGGGGTTCGACTGCACCGTCATCGCGTGCGACCTCGAGCAGATCCCCCAAGAGCACCGCCACGGTGCGGAGATGGTCGGGCACGATGAGTTGTTCCGGCGGAGCGACGTGCTCACGATCCATGTCGACGGGCGCGCCGGCAACCGGGGGCTGATCGGCACACCCGAACTGGCGCTGCTGCCCGAAGGGGCGCTGCTCGTGAACGCCAGCCGGGGCTCCGTCGTGGATGCGGGCGCCCTGGCGGAATGGCTCGGGCGCGACCCGAGCGCCCAGGCGATTCTCGACGTCCACGACCCCGAGCCCTTCGGCCAAGACTTGCCCCTCCTCGCCCTGCCCAACGCCCACCTCATGCCCCACATCGGCGGCGCCACGGCGCACGCGCACCGGAACATGTCGGCGGTTGTCGAGGATGTCTGGCGCGTGCTGAGCGGCGAGCCCCCGCGCTGGCCGGCTCCGGAATAGGACGAACAGAAAGCCGACGCGTGGGAGCGATCGGTCGGTCGGGATTCACATTGTAGCATATGCTACAATCGGGCGGATCGGAGGTGCTCATGCTCCACGACAAGATCGAGTTGCTGTTCGTCCTGGCCATGACAGTGGTCGGCATCTCGCATGTCGCGCAGGCCCGCTTGTGGACAGAGTCGCTCAGGAGGCTGCTCGAGCACGAGCACGGCGCGATCGTCATCGCGCTCTATTCGCTGCCGGTCGGCGCGATCTTCGCGCTGGGGGGGCGGGGGTTCGTGCTGCACGCCGGTGCGCTGGTCACGGTCTACGGATGGCTGCTGGTGATCAAGAGCGCGATCTACCTCTGGAACCCCGGAGTGGCGCGGAGATTCGCGGACAAGGACCGGCTGACCGAATCCCGCTGCCGCCTCGCCGGGTGCGTGATGCTCGTGCTCGGAGTTGTCGTTGCCCTCGGCCGGATTATGACTGAACAGGGCTGAGCGGGTGGTGCGCGGGCGCTTGTCGTAGAATCAGCGCATGATCCAGCTGGGTGTGAACATCGATCATGTCGCGACGGTGCGTCAGGCGCGCCGGGGGGTCGAGCCGGACCCGGTCCGGGCGGCCCACGAGGCCGAGCTCGGGGGTGCCGACGGCATCACGGTCCATCTCCGCGAGGACCGGCGCCACATCAACGACCAGGACGTCGAGCGCCTCCGCGCAGCAGTGAACGTCAAGCTCAACCTGGAGATGGCGGCGACCGACGAGATGGTCGAGATCGCGCGCCGGGTGCGCCCGCAGATCGCGATGCTGGTCCCGGAGGGACGCCGAGAGATCACGACCGAGGGCGGCCTCGACGTCGCCGGTCAACTGGAGCGCCTGAGGGACGTCGTCTCTCGACTGCGCGACGGTGGGCTCATCGTCTCGGCCTTCATCGACGCCGAATCGGGCCAGGTGGAGGCGGCCAGGGAAGCCGGTTTCGACGTGTGCGAGGTGCACACCGGGCCGTACGCCCACGCGTTCGCCGACGCGGGCGGCGACTTCCTCATCGAGCCCCTGGCCCGCGAGTTCGATGCGGTGCGGAGCGCCGGTGAGTTGATCCGCAACTTGGGGATGCGCTTCAACGCCGGGCACGCGCTGAACTACCACAACGTGCAGCCGATCGCGGGTCTGCCGGGGATCGCCGAACTGCACATCGGCCACTCGATCGTCAGCCGTGCCGTGTTCGTGGGGCTCCGTGAGGCTGTGCGGGAGATGAAGCGTCTGATGGCGCAGGCCTCCGAAGTGCGCGATCAGGCATAAGTCTCGTTCTGACAGTTGTTTACATCTCGGGATTTGAGTTGAAACGACGATTCTGGTAGAATCGCCGGACTATGCCGAAATCAGCGAAAACGGGTCAGGGAGCGGGCGGGAGTGCTTCGCGGAGGCGCACCGGCGCCAGCGCCAAGAAGGGCACGACCAAGACCGGCACCCGCCGGGCGCCGGCCAAGAAAGCGGCCCCGGAGATCACCAACTACCAGAGCGCGCTGGCGTACCTGTACGACCGGGTCGATCTGGAGCGCGCCCGGATGAGCCGCGTCGACCCCGGGGTCTTCAAGCTCGATCGGATGAAGGCGATCATGGACGGGCTCGGCAAACCCCAGTCGATGCTCCGCTGCGTGCACATCGCCGGGACAAACGGCAAGGGCTCGGTCTCGGCGATGATCGGCTCGTGCCTGCACGAGTGCGGGTGCGGGGTCGGCATCTACACCAGCCCCCACCTCACCGACGTGCGCGAGCGCGTCCAGATCGACGGGCAGATGATCACCCACCAGCGTCTGGTCGAGGTGCTCGGGCGGATCGCCGAAGTCGTTGAGAAGCTCCCCAAGCGCCTGGGGCAGGCCACGTTCTTCGAGTTGATGACCGCCGTCGCCCTCGTGCACTTCGCCGAGCAGGCGGTCGACGTCGCGATCATCGAGGTGGGCCTGGGCGGCAGGCTCGATGCGACGAACATCATCGAGCCGGATGTCGCGGTGGTCGCCGGCATCGGGCTGGACCACACCCAGGTGCTGGGTGAGGACCTCGAGTCGATCGCGCGCGAAAAGGCCGGGATTTTCAAGCAGAACGCGGCGGCGATCACGTTCAAGCAGGATTCCAAGGTGGTCGCTGCGCTGCGAGAGGTCGCCGAGGGCACGGGCGCCACGCTGAACGTGGTGGGGGACGACATCGATTTCAGCTTCCGGTTCGAGGCGAGCCCGCAGCTCGGCCCGCACATGCGCGTCGGCCTGAGCACGCCGCGCTGCACGTTTGAGCACGTGCCGGTGCCGCTGCCCGGCGAGCACCAGGCGCTCAACTGCGGCCTGGCGCTGGCGGTGATCGACCAGCTCTCGATGCGCGGGTTCGACCTGCCCGAGGCGAAGGTGATCAGCGGGCTGGAGAAGACCACGATCCCCGCGAGGCTCGAGCAGGTCTGGGAGCGCCCCCGCATCCTGCTCGATGGGGCGCACAACCCCGATGCGATCGGCGCACTGGTGCGCTCGCTGGGTGCGTACCTGACCTGCGACTCGCTCGTGATGATCTTCGGCTGCGCCGCGGACAAGGACGTCGACGGGATGCTCAAGCAGCTGGTGAGCGGCGCCGACAAGGTGATCTTCACCAAGGCCAAGGGCAACCCGCGGGCCGCCGACCCCGAGGAGCTCGCCAAGCGCTTCGCCGAGTCGTCGGGCAAGATGTGCCAGACGGCTCCGACCCTGGAGGACGCGCTATCGATCGCCAGCCGCGCAGCCTCGCGGGACGACCTGATCTGCATCACGGGCAGCTTCTTCCTCGCCGGGGAGGCGAAGAAGCTCCTGGCCGACAAGGCCAAGAACGCCTGAGCCCCACCCGATCGGGGCGTCGGGGCGAGCCCGGCTCAGTAGAATCCGCCGGAACCGTTCTGTTGTTTGGCCGTCGGCCCCGGATCGGGGCGAAAGGGATGTGAGATGGCTGACGAGGTGCAGACTGCCGAGGCCCGGACCTCTCATCGATACAGCGCCGCGCTGGCGTCGGAGATCGAGCTGCGCTGGCAGGCGGCCTGGGCGGAGTCCGGCGCGTTCCGGGAGCCGAACCCGGGAGAGGCCGGCTTCGACGCCTCACGTCCGAAGTACTTCGTCATGGACATGTTCCCGTACCCATCCGGGGCGGGGCTGCACGTCGGGCACCCCGAGGGATACACCGCGACGGACATCGTCGCGCGCTACAAGCGCATGAGCGGCTTCAACGTGCTGCACCCCATCGGCTGGGACGCCTTCGGGCTTCCCGCCGAGCAGTACGCGATCCAGACCGGCGTGCACCCGGCCAAGACGACGCGCGCCAGCATCGGGACGTTCCACCGCCAGCTCGAGCGCTTCGGGTTCTGCTACGACTGGTCGCGCGAATTCGGGACGATCGACGAGGACTACTACCGCTGGACGCAGTGGATCTTCCTACAGCTCTACGAGTCGTGGTTCGACCCGGAGCGGAACTCGGCGCGGTCCATCGCCGAGCTGCGCGATGAGATGATTCGGGGCGAGCGCGCCGTCAAGCTGAACCCGCACGCCGCGGAGTACGCCGGCGCGGGCGACCTTCCCGACGGGACCGACGCGGGGCCGTGGGAATCGCTCGACGAGGAGACGCGCCGAGCGGTGATCGACTCGTACCGCCTGGCCTACGTCGCCCTGCAGACCGTGAACTGGTGCCCCAAGCTCGGCACGGCGCTGGCCAACGAGGAGGTCATCGACGGCAAGAGCGAGCGAGGCGGCTACCCCGTGCTCCGCAAGCCCCTCCGCCAGTGGATGCTGCGCATCACGGCGTACGCCGATCGCCTGCTCGAGGGGCTGAACGATCTGGACTGGCCGTCGTCGACGAAGACGCAGCAGTCCGAGTGGATCGGTCGCTCGGACGGCGCCGAGATCGAGTTCCAGGTTCTCGACCGCCACGGCGAGTGGATCGGTGAATCGCTGCGGGTGTTTACGACCCGGCCCGACACGATCTTCGGCGCGACGTACATGGTCGTCGCGCCCGAGCACCCGATGATCGGGATGCTGCTCGAGGAGCCGCACCCGGAAACGGACGTCGAGGCGCTCGAGGCCTACGTCGAGCGTGCGCGGAACCGCTCGGATGTCGAGCGTCAGGAAGCCAAGGACAAGTCGGGCGTGTTCACCGGCGTGTGGGCGGTGAACCCGCTGACCGAAGAGAAGATCCCGGTGTGGACCAGTGATTACGTGCTGGTCGGCTACGGCACGGGCGCGATCATGGCCGTTCCGGGCCAGGACCAGCGCGACTGGGACTTCGCCAAGCGCTTCGAACTGCCGATCGTGCGCACAGTGCAGCCCCCCGAGGGATGGGAGGGCGAGGCGTTCACCGGCGACGGCCCCGCCGTGAACAGCGGGTTCCTCGACGGGATGGCCATGGACGAGGCCAAGGAAGCGCTGATCGCCTGGCTCGAGCAGCGCAAGCGGGGCACGCGCCGGGTGAATTACAAGCTTCGCGACTGGCTGTTCAGCCGCCAGCGCTACTGGGGCGAGCCGATCCCGATCGTCTACGACGGCGCCGGCAACCACCACGCGGTCGGCGAGGCGAGCCTCCCCGTTGCGCTCCCCCCGCTGGAGGATTTCCAGCCCGAGGAGAGCGAGGACCCCCAGCCGCTTCTGGCTAAGGCGTCCGAGTGGCTGCAGACGACGGCCGGCGAGGCCGGCGTCGATGGCCTGCCCGCCGAGACCCCGGTGACGCGCGAGGCCAACACGATGCCCAACTGGGCCGGTTCGTGCTGGTACTACCTCCGATACTGCGACCCGAAGAACTCCGATCGCTTCACGGGCGCCGAGGCGGAGTCGTACTGGATGGGCGCTAACGGCGTCGACCTGTACATCGGCGGGTCGGAGCACGCGGTGCTGCACCTGCTCTACGCGCGGTTCTGGCACATGGTGCTCTACGACCTGGGCGAGGTCAGTTCGCCCGAGCCGTTCCGGCGCCTGTTCCACCAGGGACTCATCACGAGTTTCGCGTACCGCGATCGCGAGGGCAGGACCGTTCCGATCGACGAGGTCGAGGAGCGCGACGGCGACTTCGTGCTCACCGAGACCGGCGAGAAGGTCGAGCAGATCACGGCGAAGATGAGCAAGACGCTCAAGAACGTGGTCAACCCCGATGACGTGATCGAGGAGTTCGGCGCCGACACGTTCCGGCTCTACGAGATGTACATGGGGCCGCTGGAATCCAGCAAGCCCTGGAACACCCGCGACACCGTGGGTCTGTTCCGCTTCCTGCGCGACGCCTGGAAGCTGTGCATCGACGAGGAAACGGGTGAGGCGCGCGTCGCCGGCGAGCCCGATGAGTCGACCGAGCGCCTGCTGCACCGGACGATCGCCAAGGTCGGTGAGGACATCGACAAACTCAGCATGAACACCGCCATCGCGGCGCTGATCGAATTCAAGAACGCCGCTTCGGCGCTCACACGCGACCAGATGGAGCGGTTCGTGCTGGTGCTGAGCCCGTTTGCGCCGCACATCGCCGAGGAGATCTGGTCGCGCCTGGGCAACGAGGAGCGCCTCGGGTCGGTGATGCGTCAGACATGGCCGGAGGTCGATGAGTCGATGCTCGTCGACGACACCGTGGAGATCCCGGTTCAGGTGATGGGCAAGGTCCGCGGCCGGGTGACCGTCGGCGCCGATGCCGACGCCAAGACGATCGAGGAGACGGCGCTCGCAGACGAGCGCGTCGCCAAGTTCCTGGCCGACAAGACGGTGCGCAAGGTTATCGTCGTGCCCGGCCGGATGGTCAACATCGTTGCGAACTGACCCGCGCGCTCAGGGCTCGCGGGACTCTCGGAACGATTCGAGCTGCTCGCTGAGGCGCTCGAGGTCGCTCCGGGCCTGCTCGAGCTGACGACGCCGTCGCTCGGTTTCGGCGAGGTCGCCGGAAGCGGGGCTGTCGATCAGCGCCTGGAGCGCATCCACCTGCGCCGCCTTGCGATTACGCGATTCCGTCAGGCTCTCGATGACCCGCTCGAGCTGGCGCGAGGCCTCCTGGGTCTCGGAATCCGGCTCGACGCTCCGCGCGCGGGCCCTGCGCCGATCGGGTGAGAGCACCGGTGTGGGCTGGCCGTCCACCTCGCGGATCTCCCACTCGCCGTCGGCCTTGTTGACGCCGCGCATGTTGGGCGCCCGTTGGACCCGCATGTTCACCGGGCGACGCATGCGCGGGTTGCGCGACTGGATCTCGTGGACGCCGGGATTGAACACCCCGCCGTTGAGGTTGGTGCACGGCGTGAGCGCGGGCTCCTCGCGGAACTCGTTCTGATCCTGCGGGTCGAGCCCGAGCGCGAAGCTGGGGCCCCTCACCTCGTTCGCTGTGGGCAGGGCGTGACGCTGGGAGTAGAACCACCACGCGAATTCGAGCTCGGTCGGGTGGAGGCGGTTCGTGGCGTTGCCCCGGAGGTCGGCGTAGCGCCCAAGGGGCACGTCGACGTCGAAGGGCTTCGGCCGGTGGTCGCCCTGCACGGGACGCAGACCCGTGACGCGGATCGAATCGCCCGCGTGGTGCGAGAGGATCATGTAGCGGAAGGTCTGCTGCATCGCGCTGGCGGTCTGCATCTGCAGCGGGAGCATCATCGCCTGGATCCGGAGGTCCTTGCCGTCGCCCTCGGTGATGATGTCGCCCGGGAACAGCAGGCCCAGTTCGTGGCACGGGAAGCTGTCGATCGTCTGCCCGATCACGACGGGCTCGCGCGCGAGGTTCCGTGCATCGGCGGGCTGCCACTGGATGCCCATACCCGCTCGCGGCATGGCGTCGAACCGCTCGCGCAGGAGCCCCAGCAGGCGGGCCCGCTGCTCGATGCCCAGATCATCGCGCCGGGCGGTCGCGAAGAGGAACTCGTTCAGCCCCGCGCCGAGCATCGGGCAGGGCGTCATCGAGGCCGACGCCAGCACCATCGCCAGCGACGCCTCGGCGTCTTCACGCTGGGCGAAGGTCGAACCGTCGAGATCCGCGAGCGTGCGCTCGAACGTCGAGTCGGTCGCCGCGCTCCACGCGGTGAGCGGCGTGGCGTCGCCCGCGTCCTGGGCGGCGGCGGCCAGCGGCAGCGCGCACGCGAGGAGCGCGCCGAGTGACTTGGTGATTCGTGATCGGGGGGCCCGGGGCATTCGGTCTCTCCAGACCGCTTGTACGCCCGGGGTCGCGAGGGGTTGACCCCCTCAAGAGACGAGCCGGGCGACGCGGTCTCCGTTGGACTCTAGCCAGCGTACCTTGCGCTCGACCATCTGGAGGAACGGTATCGCCGCCAGACGCCCGAATCGGCCCGTGGCGGCGATCGGGAGGGCCGCCTCGGCGATGACGGCCTCGATCATGAGCCAGGGCAGGGCCTCGAGCTCGCGGGTGGAGATCAGGTCGGATGCCGCGGCGTCGTAGCCACGGCAGAACCGCTTGAGGCGCCCCTCGTCGGGCTCGTCCGGCCAGGTGGACGGGTCGTCGGGATTGCGCGTGATCGAGAACTGCAGCGTGCCGTTGGCGATGTCGAGCGCCCGGGGCTGCACCCGCGCCGTGTCGTAGTCGATCACGGCGACCACCTTGGAGTCGCGATAGAGCATGTTCCCCGGGTGCCAGTCGCCGTGGATGATCTGGCGGGGCCACTCGCTGAACCCGGCGTTCTCGGCACGCTCGCCGGCGCGAAGATACGTCTCGCGCAGGCGCGAGCACACTTCCGTTATCGACTCGTCGCCGAGGCGGTGGGGGATGAAGTCGAGGTTGGGGGCCACGTGCTGCGAGCGGTGGTACCCGGCGCCGGGCGGCTGCCAATCGGGCTCGACGCCCGAGAGGATCTTGTGGAACAGTGCGAGGCCCTGGCCGGCCTCGTAGGTGGCGTGGAGCGAGAAGTCGTAGTTCTCGCCCCGGATGAACTCGAACAGTTCGTACATGCGCCCGCCGATCGAGAGCATCGATTCGCGGGCGTCGCGGGTCAGGGCGATGCGCGGCAGGGGGTAGCCCTGCTTGAAGAGCTTCCGCTGGATCTGGTGGGTGAAGGCGACCTTCACCGGATCGTCGCGTCCGTGCGCGCGGCGCTTGAGGATGAAGCGCCCCTTCTGGCTCTTGATGAGGAGCTTGGGCGAGTGGCGCGAGCCCCGGCGGAACTCGCGGATGGCGCTGATCACTCCCAGGTCGTAGTGGCTCAGGACAACCGCCGCCTCGGCCATCTCGAAGGTGGCGTAGCCGTAGGGCTGGGAGGAATCGCTCAGGGTGCTGGGGCGGTCCGAGAGCGGGCCGTGCGAGGGTGCGTCGTCGGTGTGGTGCGCCTGGCCGGCGCTCGGCATGTGCGAAAACGGGTTCGACGTGGATCCCGTCCCGGAACTCGAGGAGTCGCCGGCGTCGTGGGGATCGTGGTGCGACGGTCGGTCGCCCGGATCCTGGAAGCTGGGTTTCGCGGGGGGCTGGTTCATTGCGCTCCGGGGCTCGGGTCGCCGTCGCCGCGGGGCATCGTCGAGGAACGCTCGGGAGTGCCTAGAGCACGTTCTGCACCTGCTCTTTGATGCGGTCGATGGCGCCCTTCACCTCGACGATGTCCTTCGAGATATCCGCATCGGAAGACTTGCTTGCGATCGTGTTCGCCTCGCGCAGCATCTCCTGCGCGAGGAAGTCGAGGGTCCTGCCCACTGCCTTCCCGTCTGAGTCCTTGACGATAGATCGGAACTGCTGGAGGTGTCCGGATAACCGGGCGACCTCTTCCGATATATCGCTCCTTTCGGCGTACACAGCGACTTCCTTGATCAGATCCGTCGGGTCGACGCGGGCTTTGGCGTCTTCGAGCAGGCTCTGGATGCGGGCCAGAAGACGCTGCTGGTAGTCCTCGACCACGCGGGGGGCCCGCTCGGCGATGCGATTGAGCCGCTCCCCGATCACCTCGTGGTGCCCGAGCAGATCATCGACGAGCAGGGCGCCCTCGCTCCGGCGCATCTCATCGAGCCGGGCGCACGCGTCCTTGGTCAGCTTCAGGAACGCCTTCTTGGCCAGCTCGTAGCGCTCCTCGTCGTCCGAGGGGGGCTGGAGCACGCCCGGGAGGGCCAGCAGGTCGGTCGCGTTGATCTGGCAGGAGCCGTCGGCGACGTCTGGCGTCTTGCGCAGCTGCTGGATGTAGGCGTCGAGCGCCTGATGGTTGATCTCGTGGGCCGCGGCTTCGGACCGGTCGCTGCACTTGCCGACGATCGTGATCGTGCCACGCACGAGGCTGCGGCGCACCGCCGCTTCGAGAACGGGCTCGAGGCCTTGGAGCTCTTCGGGGAGGCGGATCGTGGACTTGAAGTACTTGCCGTTGAGACTGCGGATCTCGAGGAAGTAGTGAACGCCGTCGTTGTGTTCGGCGGCTTCACCGAATCCCGTCATGCTGCGGATCACGCGAGGCTCCTGTCGCCGGCTGTCAGCGCACGCTCAGACTCTGTGCGGGCGGCGCGGTGCATGCTCAGTTGTTGCTGGGATCCGAGGGCTCGTCCGGGTCCGACGGGCTCTCGTCGGCCGGGGCGTCCTCGCCGGCGTCGTTCTCTTCCGTTGACGGCTCGTCGGTTGTCGGCGCGTCGGTCGGCGAGGGCGGGGGCGTGGTCGACGGGTCGCGGAATCCCTCGGGGTTCACGACGCCCTGATCGAGCTGTTGCAGGTCGACGTTCTGCGCGGGCTGCGTGGGCGCGTCGGGATCGATCGGCACCTGGGTCGGGGTTCCAGCGCCTCCGGCGGTTCCTGTCGTGCCAGTGCCGGTGGTCTCGAGTCCTTCGGTGGTACCGTCGCTCGAAGTGAGCTGCGATTCGGCGGGCGCCACGGGCGGCATGACGGCGTAGTTCAGGAAGATCGCGCACCCGATGAACAGCACGAAGATGACGATGGTCGCGGTGGTCAGCGCGTCGCCGGTCTTGGCGCCGAAGGCGGTGGCTCCCGCCCCGCCGGAGCCGGAACCGAATGCCTCGCTGAGGCCGCCGCCCTGCGGGCGCTGGATGAGCACGATCAGCATCATCAGCACGCTGATGATGACGAAGAGCACCACGAGGAGGCTGACGAAGAGGGGCGCCTGGTACCAGGCGGCGAGCGTGGAAAGCATGGGTCGAGGCTCTCGGTGACGGGGGGAAGGATCGCGACCAGCGGCGCTGGGCGCGGGGGGCGATTGTAGGCGAAACGGGCCGGGCCGGCTCCGCGGGCCTAGGCGGCCACAGTCGACGCAGCCCGGGCGATCCCGATGAAATCGGGCGCCTTGAGCGAGGCCCCGCCGATGAGGCCGCCGTCGATGTCGGGCTGTGCGAGCAGCTCGGAGGCGTTGGCGGGTTTCATCGAACCACCATAGAGGATGCTGATCGCCGAGACCGTCGACGGCGCCCTGGCCTCGTCGATCCGCATCCTCTA
>JANQQR010000003.1 GCA_028289195.1 Phycisphaerales bacterium
GGGCCGGGGGGCGGGGGGGGTAGCCCGAGCCCCGCCGGGACGCGGGCGAGGGCGTCTATACTCCGCCTCAGCCACCACTCGAGGGCCGGGAAGCAGCGATGTTCGGAAGAATTTTCGGTCGGGACCGCCTCTTGTTCATGGCCGCCGGCGAGCGGGCCCGGAGGTCGCACGAGCGCTGGCTGAACCGGGCCATGCGGGATCGCACGCGTGTGTACCCGACGATCCCGCTCCGCAGGGTCGCCGACGGCGGGTTCGCGCCGGTTACCTCGACGCGCGAAGGGCGGGCCTGGGCGGATATGTGGTGGCAGGTGACGCTGGATCAGGTCGATAGCTGACTCTGGCCCGGCTGCGTGCGCCGGTGTTTTCCGTTAGAACCAGCGCCGAGTCGCCCGGCGAGCCGAGCGAGCGGCGGACCCCTCTGACCGAACCGACGACCGAGCCATGTCCGACGAGACCCCATCGACTCCCGTATCCGACGCCACGACCACGAGCATCAGCCGCAAGTGGCTGGTGAAGATGGTGATCTTCATGGTTGCGCTGGCGGGCCTGGGCGCCTGGGGCGCCGCCGACGCGTGGATCGTGTACCCGGCCCGCGGCGAGAAGCACGCCAAGTTCATGCTGCGTGATTACCTGGGCGCGATGCGCGACGCCGGGCGCCTGTCGGCGGCATCGGTGCCCGATCCGGCCACGGAACTGGCGCGCCTGCGCACCGACGGGACGTCGACCGACGCGGAAGCGGCGCGCCTGGGCTGGCTGACCTCGCTCTCGCGCATCCATAACCTCACCCAGGAGGAGCAGGCGATGGCGTCGGTCGGTCCCGGCGAGGACGCCCTGACCGTCTTTGCCAACCCGCGCCAGCGTCTTTCGGATCTGGAGACCGAACTCGGAACGCAGAACGTCCCCAGCGCGCTGAGCGCGTACGACATCCCGTTCCAGTACCTGCTTGTCCTGCTCGGCTTCGGTGGCTCGCTGGCGATGGTCGTGTTCCTGATCCGCGTGGCGGCACGCAAATTCAGCTGGGACCCCGGCGAGCACCGGCTCACCCTGCCCGACGGACGCTCGTTCACGCCCGAGCAAATCACCAAGGTCGACAAGCGCGACTGGCACAAGTACTTCATCCACCTCACGGTGGAGGGCGAGGGCTTCGACAAGGAAGTGCGCCTCGACCTGCTGCGCTTCGTGCCGCTCGAGCAGTGGGTGCTGGAGATGGAGACGCTCCACCCCAACTACGAGCCCCCGGAAGCAGACGCCCCGGAAGCGGCGCCGGCCGAGGCGGACGCCGGCACGCCCGAGCCCGAGCAATCGTGAGCACCCGAACGCCAACAAGCACCTGAGATGGACGTGCTCGCCGCCGTCATCCTGGTGCTCCTCGCGACCGTCAGCGCATCGCTGGTGCTGCTGGGGCTCCCCGGCATCTGGCTGATGATCCTGATGGCGCTGGGCATCGACCTGTGGCGCCCGGAGTTGATGACCAACGCGGCGTTCATCGTCCTCTTCGTGCTGGCGTTCCTGGCCGAGGTGGCCGAGTTCATCGCCTCGGCGGTCGGCGCCAAGAAGGCCGGTGGCTCCACGCGCGCCGCGATCGGCGCGATCATCGGCAGCATCGCCGGCGCGCTGACGCTCGGCGGGGCGTTCTCCGTGGTGCCGGTGATCGGCACCTTCATCGGCGTGATCATCGGCGGCGCGATCGGCGCCGCCATCGGCGCCGTGGTGCTCGAGCTCACCAAGGAGACCAAGGGCGACGGCTCGCCCAAGGAGCCCGGCCACACGGTGCGCGTCGGCACCGGCGCGTTCGTCGGGCGCCTGCTCTCGACCGTCATCAAGGGCGGCTTCGCGTTCGTCGCGCTGGTGGTGCTGATCGTCAGCGTGAGCGTGCGCGGCTTCTGAGTCGCGGGTACGCTTGCCCCGAGTGTTCAGAGGTGTCTCCGGGGCCGGGGTGCCGTCCATGCGCATCAGCGTCGTCGTGCCAACCCTGCGCGAAGCGGAGAACCTGCCCGAACTCGTCGCGCGAGTCGCCGGCGTGCGCGAGGCGTCCGGCCTCGATCTCGAGCTCATCATCGTCGACGAGGCCAGCGGCGACGGCGCTCCGGACCTGATCAAGAGCATTGGGCGCCCTTGGGCGCGCTGCATCGAGCGAACCGGTCGCCACGGCCTGAGCGCGGCGGTGATCGCCGGGGTCCGGGCGTCCGACGCCGAGGTCGTCGTTGTGATGGACGCGGATCTGAGCCACCCGCCCGAGCGCATCCCCGCGCTCGCACGGGAGATCGAGCGCGGCGCCGAGATGGCCATCGGCTCTCGCCGGACCGAAGGGGGGAGCATCGACGCGTCGTGGAGCGCGGGGCGACGTCTGGCCAGCGTTGTCGCCGGGGCGCCGGCCCGCCCGCTGGTCGGCGTGCGCGATCCGATGAGCGGGTTTCTCGCGTTCAGGCGGGAGGTCATCGAGCGCTGCGAGGGGCTCAGGCCCCGCGGGTTCAAGATCGGGCTCGAGCTGATGGTCCGTGCGGGCTTGCGGGACGTGCGCGAGGTGCCGATCGAGTTCGCCGATCGCACGCGGGGCCAGAGCAAGGCCGGCGCCGGCGAGGCGATCCGGTACCTCGGCGACCTGGCGCGCCTGTACTGGTTCGCGCTGGCGCTCCGATCGTGGAGACGCGGCGTCGGAGTATGCCCGCCGGCGACCCGGGCTCGCACGCGGGACCTGGCCCTGTGCGCGCTGATCGTTGTGCTCGCGGTCGCCGGGGTGTTTGGACGCAGCGCCGGCTTCGGGTTCCTCTCCTACGACGACCGCTTCCACGTCCACGAGAACCCGCTGGTCGCAGGCGAGGGCGCCGATCGGTTCGCCCGCGCCTGGGCGGGGGCGCACGGCAATCTGTACGTCCCCCTGACGTACAACCTGATGCGCATCGAAGGCGAGATCGCCGATCGCGGGACCGATGCGCATCCGACGAACCGGTTCGATCCCCGGGTGTTCCACGCGACGAGCATCGGCCTCCACGCGATGTGCGCTGTGCTCGTCCTGCTCATCCTCGCCAGGCTGACCGGCGGGCTGATCGCGCCCCTGGCGGGCGCGCTTGTGTTCGCGCTGCACCCGATCCAGGTCGAAGCCGTCGCCTGGGTGAGCGAGCAGCGGGGGCTGCTGTCGTCGGTGCTGGCGCTGGCGAGCATCTGGTGGTACCTCGCGGCGACGGACCCCGGCCGAGATCGATCGAGCGTTGCGGGCCTCGTTGTCGCGGGGCTGCTGTTCGTCGCGTCGATGCTCGCCAAGCCCGCCAGCGCGCCGCTGCCGCTCGCGCTGGTGGCGATCGACGTCATGCTGCGCGGCGTGCCCGGGCGTGTCAGTGTCATGCGCCTGTGGCCCTGGCTGGGCGCGGCGATGGGGCTCCTCGTGGCCACGCGCCTCATGCAGTCGAGCTCGGACGTGCGCGGGGTCGCGCCGCTGTGGCTGAGGCCGTTCGTAGCCGGCGATGCGCTGGCGTTCTATGCGTGGAAAGTGGCCTGGCCGTTCGGCCTCAGCCCCGACCACGGGCGCACGCCGGGCGCGATCGCCGGGTCGTGGTGGACCTATTGGGCGTGGATCGTGCCGCTGGCCCTGCTGGTGGGTGCCCTGTGGAGACGCTGGCTGCACGGGGGCGCCGGGCTCATCGTGATGTTCGTGATGCTCGGTCCGGTGCTCGGTCTGGTGACCTTTCACCATCAGAACATCTCCACTGTGGCGGACCGCTACGCGTACCTGCCGATGCTCGGCATCGCGATGGCCTTCGCGGGTTTGGTAAGCCTCGCGCCGCGCCGGGCGCTGGGCCCCGGTCTGCTGATCGTGGCGGGGCTGGGGATCGCCTCGTGGATCCAGGCGGGCGTGTGGAAGGATGACGTGTCGCTCTGGGCGCACGCCGCGCGTGTGCAGCCCGGCAGCGCATTGTCCAAGAACAACCTCGGCTACGCCCTCTACGAGCGGGGCGACGCCGCCGGGGCTTGGGCGCAGTTCGAGAGGGCGCTTGCGATCGACCCTGATGTCGGGCTCTTGCGCGAGAACGCTGCGCTCGCGCTGCGCGACCTGGGGCGCGCGGCAGAATCGGAATCGCTCCTGCGCGACGAACTCGACGCGAACCCGGGTAACGCCCGCGCGATGAGCGCCCTCGGCGCCGTGCTGGCGGTGCGCGGGGCGCTCGACGGCGCCGAGCCATTGTTCGTGGGCGCCTTGGCGATCGACCCGAGCAACGCCGACGCGCTGGTCAACCTCGGGGTGCTGCGCATGGGGCGCGGTGACGCGTTTGGCGCCGAGGAGATGTACCGGCGCGCCGTGGAGGCCGATCCGTGGAAGGGCGAGGCCTGGTTGAACCTCGGCGTGATCCTCCGGGCCTCGGGACGCACGGACGAGGCGGCCGGTGCGTTCGAGCGAGCGATCGCCTGCGCCGGGCCCGTTCTGCTCCAGGCGCACCAGCGGCTGGGCGATCTTCTGCTGGCATCGGGGGATCCCGCGCAGGCGTCGGTGCATCTCGAGGTCGCCATCGAGCTGAGCCCCGGCAACGCCAAGGCGCTGAACAACCTCGGCCTGGCCAGGGTGCGCCTCGGGGATCTGGACGGCGCGATCGAGGCGTTCGCCGGCGCGATCGAGGCGGACCCGGGACTCATCGAGGCGCGCACGAACCTCGAGAGCGCCACGCGACTCCGGGAGCAGGATCAGCAGTGAGACTCACACCGGTGCCCGGCTAGCGCCGGCGACGGATCAGCACCGCGCCGGACGCAACGACGATCGCCGCGCCCGCTCCGGGTGCAGGGATGTTCACGAGGAAGATCCCGGACGAACCATCGTCGAACCCCGCGTGGAACGCGAGCTGGTCGTTGTTGTTCAGGCCGGCGTCGGCGAACGAGAGCGATGAGACGGTCTTGCCGTCGAAGACGTCGCCCACCGACGCGACGATGTCGTGGAACGAGCCGGTGAGATCGGTGACGCCGATGGCGTCGAGCGTCGGTGCCGTGCGCCCGTTCAGCTGCTCGTACCCCAGCGCGATGAACCCGTTGTCGTTCACCGAGCCGATCGAGACCGGGGCGATCTCCCACGGGATCGTGCCGGTCATGCCGCCGCCGCCGCCCGAGGCGAGGAACTGCGAGTCGGTCACGTCGGTGAAGGGCGTGACGACAGTGCCGCCCGTTGTCGTCGACGTGCTCTTGACGGACTCACCGAAGTTTGCGCCCTTGATCGTGAGCAGCACGCCGCCGCCCGATGTCGAGTACACGCCCTCGCCCCCGGTGACCAGATCGGTTGCTGCGAACACCGCCTCGCCGGAGGCGGTCGGTTTGGCGCTGCCGGGCGTGAGCGCGAGGCTGCCGAAGTTCTGGCCGATGATCGTGATGATGCCCCCGCCGGGAGAAGTCGAGTACACGCCGGTGCTCCCGGTGCCGAGATCGGTGGCGGTGAACATCGTCGTGCCGCTCGAGTTCATCGATGGGCCCGCGAGCGACGAGAGTCCGAAGCTCGAGCCTCGGACGGTGATCACCGGGCCTCCCGACGAACTGGTGAACAACGCTGGGCCGGTGGCGTCGGTCGCGAGGAACGAGAAGTCTCCCGAAGAGTTCGCGTTGGGCGACGCGAGTGAGGAGAGCCCGAAGTTCTTCCCGTAGATCGTGAGCAGCGGTCCGCCGGCGCGCGTCGAGAACATGCCGGATCCGGCGGCGTCGGTCGACACGAAGTAGACGTCGCCCGAGTCGGTGAGGGCGGGATCGTTGCCCAGGGTCTCGCCCGGCCCGCTGAGGATCGTCGGGATCCAGCTGGCGGCGCCCGGTTGGGCGTGTGCTGCGGCGCAGACAGCCAGCGGCAACACGGCGCACATCGCGCGCACGACGGCGTTGGTACGTGACAGCAATGAAGACACGGGAGCGTGCCCCTTTCCCTCCTGGGCCCGCGCGGCAGAATGCCGGCGCGGACCGGCGACGTGTATCCCCGGCCCCCCAGACGGACGTGTTGTTCACACAATGCCACGAGACGACCCGACCCGCAAGGGGAATCCGGGCCTCGGGGGCGGCTGATCGGGATTCAGGGATGCACCGGAAGCTCCGGACACCGCCTCACGCCCCCTGGGCGACCCTCTCGCTTGCCCGCACAGGCTCCGGCGAGTGATGATTGCCGTCGTGCCACGTCATCATGCCGGGGATGATGGTGCCGACGAGGCGATCGTCGCGCGGGATGACACGGACGGTGAACCCGCGCCGGCCCGAGCCGGACGCGGCGAACGTGCCCTGGAACACGGTGGAGCCGTCGTCGGTCTCCTCGCCGGCGACCGGGCTCATGTCCATCGCGACTCCGTGCGCCAGGTCGCCGAGGCTCGTCACCTCGCCGTGGTACAGCTGGACGCGGACCTCTTCCGGGTTCAGGTCGCCGAGGGTCACGTGCGTGCGCACCGTGATGGGCGTGCGCGCCGGCACCGCGGCGCCCACATCGGCGATCACGCTGCGGACGCTCACGTTGTCCCACTGCTCGCGGAAGCGCTGGACGTGACGCGCCAGGTCGCGGGCGCCCTCGAGGTTGTTGGCCATCAGCGTCTGCGTCGCGCCGTGGGCGAGCAGGTAGAACTGCTCGGCGTAGTCGGCGACCATGCGGTTCGTGCTGAAGCGCGGCGTGTGCTGGCGGATCGACGCCTTCATGCGCCGCACCCACTGGCGGGGCAGGCCCGACTCGTCGCGCTGGTAGAACTCGGGGAGGATCCGGCGCTCGAGTGCGTCGTACAGGGCGCGGCTCTCGATGGAATCGGCTGCGTCGCGATCGTCGTACGTCTCGCCCTTGCCGATGGCGAAGCCGACCTCGGGGTCGTAGCCCTCGTCCCACCAGCCGTCGAGGATCGAGACGTTGATCACGCCGTTCATCGCGGCCTTCATGCCGCTGGTGCCGGACGCTTCCATGCCGCGGATCGGTGTGTTGAGCCAGATGTCGCAGCCCTGGACGAGGCGGCGTCCGACCTCGATGTCGTAGTCCTCGAGGAAGACGATCCGGTTGAGGTGGTCGCTCTCTGAGGCGAACTTCACCAGGTCGCGGATCAGCTCCTTGCCCGGGCCGTCGGCGGGGTGCGACTTGCCGGCAACCAGCAGCTGCACCGGGCGGTCCTCGTCGTTGAACAGACGGCGCAGGCGCTCGGGGTCGTTCATGAGCAGCGTGCCGCGCTTGTAGGTCGCGAACCGGCGCGCAAAGCCGATCGTGAAGATGTCCGGGTTGAGCGCGGCGGCGGCGCTCTCGATGTCGTCGTGGCCCGAGCCGCGGTGCTTCATCTGCGCCCTGATGCGCCGGCGGGCCCATGTGATCAGCTTCTCACGCTGGCGGCAGTGGGCGAGCCACAGCTCCTCGTCGGGGATCTCCTCGATGGCGTCCCAGGCGTCGAAGTCGCCGGGGTCCTGCTGCCAGTCCGGTCCGATGTAGCGATCGAACAAGCGGCTGAGCGTCGGGCTCACCCATGAGCGCGCGTGCACGCCGTTGGTCACGTGGCCGATGGGGATCTCCGGCTCGGGAACCTGCGGCCAGATGTCCTTCCACATGCCCCGTGCCACGTTGCCGTGCAGGCGGCTGACGCCGTTGGCGTAGTTGCTGGTGCGGAGCGCGAGGACGGCCATCGAGAACAGCTCGTTGGTGTTGAACACGTCGGACCGGCCGAGCGAGAGCAGGCCCTCGAGGTCGAGCCCGAGCGGGCCGCACATGCGCCCGATGTAGCCCTCGACGAGCTCGGGCGCGAACCGGTCGATGCCCGCGGGCACCGGGGTGTGCGTCGTGAAGATGTGCGCACCGGCGGCGGCGGTCCGTGCATCCTCGAACGAGCAGTTGTGCTCCGCGCGCAGGCGGGCGATCCGCTCCAGCGCGAGGAACGCAGCGTGGCCCTCGTTGATGTGGAAGACGTTGGGCTTCTCGCCGATCTTGTCCAGCGCCCGGATGCCTCCGACGCCCAGGATCAGCTCCTGCTGGATGCGCGTCTCGATATCGCCGCCGTAGAGCGTGCGGGTGATGTCGCGATCGGCGCGATCGTTCTCGGGGAAGTTCGTGTCCAGCAGGTAGAGCTTCACCCGCCCGACATCGCACTCCCAGATGCCGACCGTCACGTCGCGACCCGGGAGCTCGACCGTCACGCGGTACTGCTCGCCGGTCTCGGGATCGATGATGCGACGGATCGGCTGGTTGGGGAAGTCCTGATCGGGGTAGGTCTCCTGCTGCCAGCCGTCGGCGTTGAGGTATTGGTGGAAGTAGCCGCAGCGGTACAGGAGGCCGACGGCGCACACCGGCACGCCGAGTTCCGAGGCGGACTTGAGGTGATCGCCGGCCAGGCAGCCGAGACCGCCGGAGTAGATCTGGAAGCACTCGGTGAGGCCGAACTCGGCGGAGAAGTACGCCACGCGGAGTTCGGGCACCTTCGTCACGCCCTCGCTGACGGTTGCGTCGACGAACGCCGGGTACTGCTTCTGGAACCAGCCGGCGCCTTCCATGTGCTCGCGGAAGCGGGCGTGCACGGCGTTGAGCTGGTGCAGGTAGCTGCGATCGCTCGCAGCGCGATCGAGCATGGACTGCGTCGTCGATCCCAGGAGGCGCACGGGGTTGTGGTAGGTCTCCTGCCACAGCTCCCGGTCGAGGCGCTTGAACAGGTCGACGGCCTCGGGGTGCCACGTCCACCACAGGTTATGGGCGATCTCCAGCAGAGGCTGGAGGGCTTCGGGGAGGTCGGGCACGACTCGGAACGACCGGATCTTGGCTTGGCCTGCGTTCAGCATGGGTCTCTCACATCCTTGGCTGGCCCGTGCGCGGTCCCTCTGCGCACCGGGGCGCAGGATTATCGGCTCGACAGGCCCGCGGCGTGGGCGCGGCACCCAACTTCGAGCGAATTCTCTGGCAGTTACAGCGTTGTAACGGCTCGGCGAAACGGGGTCCGCCCGCCGGCTCGGCGAGGAGACGCCCCGGCCGGGGCTAGTAGACGGGCTCGCGGATCCCGGTGACGTCCCGCCCCCAGCGCTCGAACCCGCCGACGAGGACCTCGAGATCGGTCGGCACCCGCTGGAAGGCGATACATCCCGAGAGGAGCGCAGCGCTTGCGCCCGTGGCTGTCAGGACGAGCGCGACGCGTCGCGCCCGAGCAGCGCGCCCAGCTGATCCCGGGCCAGCAGGGCCGCGAGCGTGGCGTACACCCCGGCTCCTGCGGCGCAATCGGCGATCAGTCGCACGATCCGCTCGGGGAGCTCCGTCGATTCGTCGGGCCTGGACCATACGAGACTCAACGCAAACAGCGCGCCCGCCATGACCAAGGCCATGAAGACCGACCGGGAGATCGAGCGCCAGGTCCGGGCGTCGAGCAGCGGATCGCCGGTCTCGCTCAGGGTCCGGTGGGCGACGAGCGCGAGGATCGCCAGCTGGGCCCCGGCCGCGACCGAACTCGCGAGTGCCAGGCCCCGCTCGGCGAGGGGGAACATGAGCACGAGGTTCAGCACCACGCCCAGCGAGATGGTGCCGAGGCTGATCTTGGTCGGAATCGACGTGCGTCCTAGCGCATAGAACGCGCGGGTGAGGACGGCGATGATGCTCGCGCACCCCACGAGCGGCGTGTAGAAGACGAGCAGGCGCCCCATGCGTGCGGCGCCCTCGGCGTCGATAGCGCCGCGCTCGTAGACGACGCTCACCAGATCCGGCGCGACCCACGCCAGCCCGGCGGTGGCGGGGATGCCGATGAACGCCGCGAGCGTGATCGCGCCGCGGAGCGTGGACCGGAATGCCGGGGCGTCGTCGGCCTGGCGCGAGAGCGCCGGGAACGCCGCTGTTGCCAGCGCGATCCCGAACACCCCGAGTGGGAACTGGTAGAGGCGCTGGGTGAGCGCGATGGTGGCGCCGGCGCCGGAGTCGAGCGGGTACGCGCCGCCGCCGGGGAGCGTGTCGCCGAACGCCACGGGGTAGCCGGCGATGAGCTGATCGATGAGCGTCGAGAGCTGCAGCGCGCCGAGGCCGATGAGCACGGGGACCATGTTGCGCCCGATGCGTAGCGCCGACTCACGCGTCCCCCGGAACGAGCGCGTGAAGCGCACCCGCGAGCGCAGCGCGAGCGCGCACCAGATGACCTGCAGCACGCCGGCGATGAGCACGCCCACGCCGGTGGCCATCGCGGTTTGCAGCGCCGGCGCCCCGCGTGCGATCCCCCATGATGCGAGCGCCGCGATCATGCAGATGTTCAGCACGATCGGCGCGCCGGCCTGCGGCGCGAACCGGCCGTGCACCTGCAGCGCGCCGCCCAGTGTTGCGGTCGCGCAGATGAGCGGCATGAATGGGAGCATGATCGCCAGCAGCGTCAGCAACTCGCCCGCGCTGGTGCGCACCGATTCGATCGAGAGCAGCACGAGGATCAGCCCCTCGCCGATCACCGTGATCGCTCCGGCGACAAAGATCACCAGCGCCACGACGAGCGAGAGCAGGCGGGCGCTGAGTTCGGGGTCGTGCTTGAGGCGCTGGGCGTACTCGGGGATGAACGCCGCGCTGAGCGCACCTTCTCCGAAGAGGCGCCGGAAGGTATTGGGGATGGTGAATGCGACGTTGAACGCCGTCCCGATCGGCGTGAGCCCGAGCGTGGCGCCGATGAGCATGTCGCGCACGAGCCCCAGCACGCGGCTGGCGAACGTCAGCAGCGCGAACGTGCGCGCGTGGCGGACGATGGGCTCGGGGCCGGGGGTCTGTTCGGGCTCGCTCACAGGGGAGTCATCGGCGCTCTGGTGCGCCCCCGCCCAGCGGCACGAGCAGGACGACGCCCACGCCGATCGCGACGCCCCCGAGGTTCGCCAGCCAGTCCGAGACGTTCACGTGCCGGTGCAGCGCCGGGAAGCCCTGGGTGAGCTCGTCGATCGTCGCGTACGCGGCGCTCAGCCCCGCGCCGATGACGAGGTTCGGAGCCGACTTCAGGGGCCCGCCGAGCTGGGCGAAAAGGCACAGCACCGTCAGCACGCAGAAGGCCCCGAAGTGCAGGATCAGGTCGGGACGCTGGATGGGCGCGTCGATCTGGAGCTTGGGCCAATGCGTGGCGGTCGCCAGGACCAGCAGGTAGACCGCCAGCGCGGCACGCGCGCCGGGCGCCAGCGCACGGATTCGCGCATGGATCACGAAGCGGCCTTGGCCGTCGCGGGCTCGGGCTCGATCTTCCGGACAACGACGTCAGCGACGCTCGCGCCCGGCGCCGGGGTCGCCCCTTCGGGCGCGGGTACCGGGGCGGCAGGCTTCGCCGGGGGCGACGCCGGCTCGCTCGCGACAACAACATCGTCGAGCAGGGCCTGGCCGAGCTTCTTGTAGTCCTTGGCGCCCTGGCACGTCGGGGCGTACTCGAAGATCGTTTGGCCGAAGCTCGGGCTCTCGGCGAGCTTGATGTTCCGGCGGATCGGGGGCTTGTACACCTTGGCGCTCCGCCACGGGACCGCGAGTTCGGCGCTGACGGTGAAGAACGCCTCGATGTCGGCGACGACCTCCCGCGCGAGGCGTGTCGATTCCTCGTACATGCACAGCACGACGCCCGCGACGCGCAGATTCTCGTTGACGTTCGCCCCGATCAGGCGGACCGTCTCCAGCAGCTTGCCCAGGCCCTGCAGCGCGAGGAAGTGGGGCTGCATCGGGACGAGCACCTCGCCAGACGCGGCGAGCGCGTTGAGCGTCAGCAGGCCCAGCGAGGGCGGGCAGTCGATGAGCACGTCGTCGTATTGAGATGCGCAGGCGCTGATCGCGCGCGTCAGGCGTCCCTGGCGATCGGGCTCGGTCGCGAGTTCGCTCTCGGCAGCCGCGAGGTCGGTTACGGCTGGGAGAAGATCGAGTCCGTCGCGCGCCGGCATGGGCGATACCGAGCCCGGATCCAGCAGCACGTCGTAGACCGAGTGCCCCAGCGCGCCGGGGTCGATGCCCAGGTGCAGCGTGGCGTGCGCCTGGGGGTCGAGATCGATCAGGAGCGTGCGCCTGCCGAGGGCGGCCAGCGACGCGGCGAGGTTCACCGTCGTCGTGGTCTTGCCCACGCCGCCTTTTTGGTTCATCAGGCTGATCGTGCGCGGAGCGCGATCGGGCGCTCCTGCGCCGTCCTTGGCCGGTCCCACCCCGTGGTTCGTGGGGTCCTGCATCCGTGCGGGGTCCATACGGGGATGGTACCCCCGGGTCCGGGCGAGTGGTAGCCCGGGGTGTTGGCGATCGCTCCCCCGGATTCGGGTGCATTTCCGGCTCATCTCGATAGGGGGGTCGGCCGATAGATGGAGTGATCCAGGGAGACTCAGGACGTTGAAGAAGCGATGCGAACTCACTGCTCGTGAGGTGAACGTGCTCCACTCGGCGCTGAAGCGCCGGTTGGGCGACACCTCCGTCCCGACGCTGCCCGAGGTGGCCGTCCGAGTTATCCAATTGGTCGGCGACCCCAACTCGTCGCTCACCGACTTCGCGAACGTCATCAAGACCGACCAGGCGCTCACCGGGCGTCTGCTGCGCACCGCCAACAGCGCCTACTACGCTCAGCGCGCGCCGGTCACGCAGCTGCACCGCGCGATGGTGCTCCTGGGGATCGAGCGCATCAAGGCGATGGCGCTTGGCTTCCACCTCTCCCAGGCCGCCCTCGAGGACGACGGCGGGACCGGGACCAAGCGGATCTGGAGCCGCTCGATCTTCCGGGCGTGGCTGAGCTTTCGCCTGGCAGAGCGGTTCGATCGCCAGCGCGCCGGTGAGAGCTTCATCATCGGGCTCATGCTCGACGCGGGGCTTCCCATGATGCCCAAGCTCATCGGCGAGCAGTACCCGAGCCTCGTGAGCGACACGATGGCGCCCCGGCGCACGTTCGAGGCCGAGTTCGAGAACCTCCCGTTCACCCACGTCGACGTCGGCGCGGCTCTGGCCGAGATGTGGCGCTTCCCCGCGCTGCTGGCCAAGCCCCTGGCCATGCGCTTCACCGATCCGGGTCGCGTGAGCGAGAAGAGCCCCGAGTCGATCCTGCAGTGCGTCGCGCACTACACCGGCCTGCTGAAGGTCGACGACCTCTCAGAGGGCACCGGCCCGACGCCCATGGTCTCGATCGGTCAGCGCGTGCTGGGCATCGACGGCCCGGACATGGCCGAGGTCTTCCGCGAGGCCGTGAACGACTTCAAGGGTTCGAAAGACCTGTTCAAGGGCATCATCGACCCGACGATGAGCGTCGACACGATCCTCAGCCAGGCGAACGAGGAGCTCAACGGCGTGGTCGAGGACCTCGTCGAAGAGTCCATCGAGCGCGAAGAGACGGACAACATCCGTCGCTTTGAGTCCAACGGGCTGATCCTCGAGATCGAGCCAGCCACCGATCGCAAGGTCACGGTGTTCATCGCCGACGACGCCGGCAACCGCCTGCTCAGCGAAGAGATCGCGCCGAGCGAGAAGTCGAGCGCCGAGCTGCGCCAGATCCTCATGCTCGACGATGCGCCCGATGACCTGTTCGATGAGGTCGCCGGGCACATCCGCAAGATCGCGGCCTGAGCGCACGCTTCATCCTGGATCCGCCGATGCGCTGGGGCGCGAGCGCTCCGTGGCCCTCCGTCGTCGCTACGCTCTTGCAATGCCCACGGTCGTCGATCAGGCGCTGGTCATCCGGATCTGGGAGTACTCCGAGACGTCCCAGACCGTGCTCCTGCTCACGCGGGCCAACGGGCTCCTGCGCGGCCTCGCCAAGGGCTCGAGGCGCCCCAAGAGCAACTTCAGCGGCGGGTTCGAACTGCTGACACGCGGCGAGGTCGTCGCCATCGTCAAGGACAGCACCGAACTGGCGAACGTCACCGAGTGGGATCTCCAGGAGGTGTTCTGGCACCCGCGGCGGGACCTCCGGGCGCACCACGCGGCGCTCCACATGGCCGACCTGATCCAGCACGCGATCATCGACCACGATCCTCACCCCGGGGTGTTCGACAGCGCGACGGGCGCGATGCGCGCCCTCGAGGGCCCGGGAGCGGTGGGGCGCGCGCTCGTCGAGTTCCAGTGGACGCTTCTGAGCGACATGGGCTACCAGCCCCGGATCGAGCCCGGCGACGTCGGGCGTGACCCCTGGATCTTCGCCGAGGCAGCCGGCACGCTCGCGCGTCCGGGCGCCGGGGCCACGGGGTGGAAGGTCCGGCCCGAGACGGTCCGGATGCTCCGCGCGCTCGAATCGGGGGCGGACGCCGCCTCGTCGGCTCCGGAGGTGGCCCAGCGGGGGGCGGCGTTGCTCTCCCTGCACCTGCGTTCCGTGCTCGGGAGAGAGGTGCAGACCCGGGAACTCGTGTTCGGGCGGGGCGGCTGGCGAGAATAGATTCGATGCGGCGCCGGTTGGCAGCCGGCCTAACGATCACTAACATGACGAAATCGGTCGGGCTCCGGCCCGAGCGCCGTTGTGGTTTTCGCGCCCGCAGCGCGGGCGTGCCCGCATCGTGACCAGTCCTCTCGGAGTTCCCGTTGTCGCCGGAGCAGACCAGCGAAGCTGAATACCCCACGCCGATGCCGGTGACGGCATCCACGCGCGATCGCGCGACGGGTGTGGACATCCGGATCGATCGGGCGGGCGAGGGCCGGCCCGTCGCGGTGTTCAACGGGCTGCTCGGGCTCAACGAGCACTGGTTCGGTTGCCTGGGCCCGATGACGGCGCGCAGCGAGGTGTTCCTGATCCAGCCGCCGCTGCTGGAGATGAAGGGCCCCGGCTGCAACGTCGAGGGCGTCACGAGGCTCGCCGCGAGCGTGCTCGATTCGCTCATCGACGAGCCGGCTGTGATGGTCGGCAACTCGCTCGGCGGCCATGTCTCGCTGCGCCTGGCGATGGAGCGCCCCGAGTTGGTGAGGGCCATCGTGCTGGTGGGCTCGTCCGGTCTCTGGGAGCGCACCTTCGAGAAGGGCGCCGAGCACAACCCCAGCAAGGACTGGCTCGAGAAGAAGATCCGCGACCTGTTCTGCGACCCGGCGAAGATGCGTCCGGGCATGGTCGACGAGGCGCACGCCGAACTGAGCCGGCGCCAGAGCGCCCGCGCGCTCGTGAAGCTCGGGCGCAGCGCCAAGAAGGACCACCTGGGCGATCGCCTCCACCAGGTGAAGGTGCCGGTGTTGCTGGCCTGGGGCAAGAACGACACGGTCACGCCCCCCGAGGTCGCCGAGCAGTTCCACGAGCTGCTCCCGGACTCCCGCCTGCGCTGGATCGACCGGTGCGGGCACGCGCCGCAGATCGAGCAGCCAACGGCGCTCGCCGAGCACATCGATGAATTCGTCGCCGAGCTCGATGCGATCGACGCCGGCCTCCGCGACGAGGGAGCCGGCCAAGGGGTCGCATGATGGACCACGGCGCACGGGCCCGTTCTCGTGGCGGGCGCGGGCGCTGGACCAGCATCATCGGTTCAGCGCTGGCGCTCAAGCTCGCCGCGCGCCGGCGCCGGCTGGCCAACACCCGCCAATGGAGCCAGGATTCCGGGCGAGTGCAGCTCGACACGCTGCGATCGCTGCTGGAGCGCGCTGCCGAGACGGAGATCGGGCGCGAGCTCGGGTTCCGCTCGCTCGTCAGCCGCTTCGATCGCGAGTTGCTCAAGGCATACCGGTCGACCGTTCCGCTGGCCGACTACGAGGGGTTCCGCGAGCGACTGACGCGCATGCGGGAGGGCGCCGAGCCCGACATCCTCTGGCCGGGCATCGTCAGGGACTGGGCCGAGACCAGCGGCACTACGGGCGGGCAGAAGTTCATCCCTGTCTCGCAGGAGATGATGAAGTCCAACTTCAAGGCGTCGCTGGACATCTTCGCCCACGCCCAGAAGTTCGGCATCCCGCTCAACTCGATGTTCGCCGGGCGGATGCTCTTCCTCGGCGGCTCGACGGACGTGCAGGTCAACGAGCACGGCATCCGCACCGGCGACCTGTCGGGCATCGTCACCTCGCTCATCCGCTGGCCCCTCAGCGAGGTCTACTCGCCCGGGCCCGACATCGCCCTCATGAGCGACTGGCCGGCCAAGATGGACGCGATGGCCGAGCTCGCCGCGCGCCAGGACATCCGCTTCGTCAGCGGGATGGCCTCGTGGAGCCTCGTGCTCTTTGAGAAGGTGATCGAGATCGCCCGCAAGCGCGACCCCGGCGTGCGCACGCTCCGCGACGTGTGGCCCAACTTCAAGCTCTTCGTGCACGGCGGCGTGAAGTACGAGCCGTTCCGGCCGCGTGTCTGCCGCGCATGGTCGGGGGACGAGGGAGTCGACGTGCCGCACCGTCTCGAGGTCTACCCGGCCAGCGAGGGCTTCATCGCGGTGCAGGACGAGCCGGGCGACCCCGGCCTGCGCCTGCACACCGACATCGACATCTTCTACGAGTTCGTGCCGGTCGAGGACATCGATAAGCCCGATGCCCGCGGCTTCGCGTGCGACGAGGTGGACACCGGGCAGCGCTACGTCGTCGTCATGTCGACGTGCGCCGGACTTTGGCGATACATCATCGGCGACGTCGTCGAGTTCGACACCGTGCCCGATCGCTCCACGCGCGGCGGCCAGGGCCTCGGCCCGCCCCGCCTGCGCATCGTCGGGCGTCACAAGCACTTCGTGAACGCGTTCGGCGAGAACCTCATCGTCGAGGACATCGAGCGCGCGGTCGTCGCGGCCCAGCGGGCCGCCTCGCTCACGGTCGGAGAATTCACCGCGGCGCCGGTGTACCCGTCGGGCGACACACGCGCCGGCCTGGAACTGGCCATCGAGATCGAGTCCAAGGACGGTCCCGGCGCCCTGTCTCGATTCGGCGAGGTGTTCGACGCCGAGCTGCGCACGATCAACGTCGACTACAACACAAAGCGCACGGGTGACCTGGGCATGGCGCCGCCGGTCATCACCAGCCTGCCCCTGGGCGCGTTCCATCGCTGGATGGAGGGCCAGGGGAAGCTGGGCGGGCAGCACAAGGCCCCGCGATGCGCGAACACCCGCGACATCCTCGAAGGCGTGAAACAGGCGGCCGGGAGCGGGGAATGAACGGGGAGCCGGGGCAGGTTAGGCGTCACTATGATTGGGTGTGCGACGCGATCCACTCGGAGAGCGGCGCGGGCACCACAGGAAGGATCGATCGCAGATGAGCCAGAGCACAACCCTCAAGCCCCCCGCAGCCACGATCGACGCGGCCTGCGCGCTGCTGGAGCAGTGCGACGGCTTCCTCGCGTCGCTCGAGCAGCAGACGTTCACGACGCCCAGCGAGAGGATGCTCGGCTCGACAATCGGCCAGCACGTACGCCACAGCCTTGATCACTACAGCGCGGCGCTCGCGTCGCTCGACGGGGCCGTGGTCGACTACGACACGCGCCAGCGAGACACCCCGGTCGAGAACGACCTTGAGGCGGCGCGGTCCGTCCTTGCGGAGATCCGCCAGACCGTCGCGGGACTGGGTGAGGACGCGCTCGTCGGAGGCCTGACGATCCGCGTCATGCTGAACGCCGAGGGCGACGGCACCGAGCTCCCCAGCACGCTGGGGCGCGAGCTCGCGTTCGCGACGCACCACGCGATCCACCACTGCGCGATGATCGCCTCGATCGCCGGCGAGCACGGCGCGACCGTTCCCGCGGGGTTCGGCAAGGCGCCCTCCACCAGCAACCACGAACGCGCGATGCGGGGCTGAGCAGGACCGATGTGCACCGTCACCATCATCCCGCTCGAAGGCGGCGGGCTGCGCCTCGTTTCCAATCGCGACGAGCTGCGCACGCGCCCCCAAGCCGACACACCGGTCATCCGTCAGATCGAACGCGGCATCGATGCCGCATGGCCCACCGACACGCTCGCCGGCGGCTCGTGGATCGGCGCCGGCGCCCACGGCCTGGCGCTCACGCTGCTCAACGGCAACCCAACGCCCCCGGCCCCCCTGCCGCCCAGGAGCGAGCTGACCAGCCGGGGCACGCTCATCCCGCGGCTCCTGAGCGCTCCGAGCGCCCGCGAGGCGATCGGGCGGCTAAAGGAAGAAGACCTCGAACGGTTCGCTCCGTTCCGTCTCGTCGGTGCCGACGCCTCCGGCGTCGTCGATGCCGTGTGGACGCGGAGCGAGCTCCGCGTCAGCGAGCGATCGCTCTCGCCCGCCTGCTTTGTCAGCTCCGGCCTGGGCGATGCGCTGGTCGCCGTCCGGTTGGAGCTGTTCGACTCCTGGTTCCAGGACCGCGCCGTCGACGCCGGATCCCAGGACGAGTTCCACGCCCATCGCTGGGACGATCGGCCGGAGCTGAGCGTGATGATGTCCCGCGCTGATGCGCGCACGGTGAGTGTGACCTCGGTCGAGATCGACGCCGAGTGCTCGGTGACGATGCGCTATCGCGATGTCGACTCGCATCGCGACGAGGTGCACCTCGAACTCGAGAACGCCCCCTCCTCCGTCGCAGGCGCATGACCGGCGACGCGGGCGAGCGCGAGGGGCCCGGAGCAGGCACGCTTCGGGGCTGGCGCCTCGTCGGGCGTCTCGCGCTGGTCGCCTACCTGCTGGCTCTCATTGCATCGCACATCGTCATCGCGCGGGCCGAGTCCCGCGCCCTGCGCGAGCGCGAAACGCTCCGCCAGTCCGCCGGTCGGATCAGCGTCGAGGTGCGCAAGGCCGATCGCGACGGCCCGATCGACGGCACGTCGCTGACGCTCAGCGTCCGGCACTGGGCCCCGAGCGAGCCCAATCCTTCCAAGGCGCCGGTGATCCTGCTCCACGGCAGCCCCTCGTCCGGAGGCAGCGACTTCCGCGCCACGGCGCCGCTGTTCGCCGAGGCGGGGTACGACGTCTACGCGCCCGACCTCCCGGGATTCGGCCTCAGCGACTGGAAGACGAAGGACTACTCCCTTCGCGCCAACGCGCACCTCGTGCTCCAGCTCATGGACGAGCTCGGGATCCGGCGCGCGCACACGGTGGGGTGGAGCCAGGGCGGGGGGTCGTGCATCTGGCTCGCCGAGTGGGAGCCGCGGCGCATCGCATCGATCACGATGCTCGCCAGCGTCGGGGCGCAGGAGACCGAGGGCTCGGGCGACTACTTCTTCGAGCACGCGAAGTACAAGATCGGCAAGGTGCTGCTCGTCGCGCTGCCAGAGGTGCTGCCGCACTTCGGGCTGCTGGGCCCGCGCAGCCTGCGCTGGGGGTGGATGGCCAACTTTGATGACAGCGATCAGCGTCCGCTGGCGGGCGTGATGCGCGGGCTGGAGACGCCGACCCTCATCCTGCAGGGCCGCCACGACTTCCTCGTGAGCGACTGGGCGGCCGAGCGCCACCACGAGCTGATCGGCCCGAGCACGCTGGTGATGCTCGACGCCAGCCACTTCCTGGTGAACCCGAGCAGCCCGGGCTTCGACGACTCGAACGACCACATGCTCGCGCACTTCGCGCACCACGACGCACGGGGCAGGCCGGGGCTGCGCGGCAGTTCGGTGTTCGCGCCCGCGGATTCGCACCGGGCGCGCGAGCTCGGCGGCGTAGAGATCTCGCGCGAGCTGCCGTGGTGGCTCATCATCATGCTCATCACGTTGGCGACGTTCGTCAGCGAGGACCTCACCATCATCTCGGTCGCCCTCCTGATCGTCAGCCAGTCGCTCGACTGGGGCGTCGGGCTGATCGGGTGCTTCGTGGCGATCGTCGTGGGCGACATGGCGCTGTGGGCGCTCGGGCGATTCCTGGGCCGGCGTGTGCTGAAGCTGCCGCTGATCCGGGGTGTCGTGAACGAGAAGGCGCTGGAGCGCTGGGGGCGCGTGCTCGACAAGCACACCGGCAAGGCCGTGCTGATGTCGCGCTTCATCCCCGGCACGCGCATGCCGACGTTCATCGCCGCCGGGGTGCTCAGCCGCAAGACTCATCACTTCGTGTTCTGGGTCGCCGTCGCGGCGTTCCTGTGGACCCCGTTCCTGCTCATCATGACGATGCTGCTGGGCCCGAAGCTGCTGACGATCTTCGAGCGCGTGTTCCACGGCCCGTGGGCCATCGTGGCGGCGATCTTCGTGATCTTCGTGGCGCTCCGCCTGCTCAGCTACGAGACCACGGCCCAGGGGCGCGACCGGCTCAAGGCCGACCTCGCGCGATTCGTGCGCCGCGAGTTCTGGCCGGCGTGGATCTTCTACGCGCCCCTCGTGCCGTACTACGCGTGGCTCAGCCTGCGCCACGGCGGACCGATGACGTTCACCTGCGCCAACCCCGGCGTCGAGAACGGCGGCGGCGTGATCGGCGAATCGAAGCAACGCATCAACGAGGCGATGGGGCTCGAGAGCAGGTGGGTGCTCCACTCCGTCCTGCTCGAAGCGGGCGGCACACCCGGCGAGCGCGCGGCGCGTGCGGCCGAGCTCGTCGCCACCGATCCCGAACTCGGGGGCTACCCCGTGATCGTCAAGCCCGACCTGGGATACAAGGGCTACGGGATGCACCTCTCCCGCGGGGCAGATGACCTGGAGGAGTATTTCGAGGGCGTGCCGAGCGCCGTGCAGCTCCAGCGCTACCACCCGGGGCCGCACGAGCTGGGCGTGCTCTGGGCGCGCGTGCCCGCCGACGGCACGCCGGTCGACGAGTGGGAGGGGGAGATCTTCAGTGCGACCGACAAGACCTTCCCGGTCATCACCGGCGACGGCAAGCACACCCTCGAGTGGCTGATCTGGGATCACCCGCGCTTCCGCATGCAGGCCAAGGTGTTTCTCAAGCGGTTCGCCGGCGAGCTCGATCGCGTGCTCGACGACGGCGAGACCATGACCCTCGGCCTGGCGGGAAACCACACCCAGGGCGCCAAGTTCTCTGATGGCATGTCCAAGGTGACTCCCGCGCTGGCCAGGGAACTCGACCACGTCGCGCGCGGGTTCTGCGAGCGCGGGACCGGGCGCCGGTTCGACTTCGGGCGCTTCGACATCCGGTACGAATCCGACGAGAAGCTGGCGCGGGGCGAGGGGTTCGGGATCATCGAGCTCAACGGCACCGCGAGCGAGTCGACGAGCATGTACGACCCGGGCCGGTCGATCTGGTGGGCCTACTCGCTTCTGTTCCGGCACTGGCGCCGCCTGTTCAGGATCGGCGGGGCCCGGCGGCGTTCCGGGGCCCGGGCCATGTCGCTGCCCCGGCTGATCGCCGAGTTCCGGTCGTCCAAGCCCCACAAGCCCGCGCAGCGGATGAGCGACTGATTCGTGCGCCCCGATTGACTCGGGGGCGCGGCGTGCAGACCATCCCCGGACCCTTGGGCGGGTGCCCCGGGGCCAAGGAGCCAGATCGTCCATGACCGCAGTCCTGATGGAGCTCAGCCGGATCCTTATCCGCGAGATGAACGACTATCAGGTGATCGAGCTGCGCGAGGTCGACGGCGACCGGACGTTCCCCATCGTGATCGGGCTGCCCGAGGCCCAGGCGATCGAGCGCCGGCTCCAGGGCATCGAGATGAAGCGGCCGCTGACGCACGAGCTCATGAACAACCTCATCGAGGAGTTCGGGGCCGAGCTCATGTCGATCACGATCAACGACCTCTCGGACCACACGTTCTTCGCCACGCTCGACATCCAGCGCCCCGGCGGAGAGATGCTCCACGTCGACGCCCGCCCGAGCGACGCGATCGCCCTGGGGATCGCCCGGGGCGTGCCCGTGTACGTCGAGGAGCACGTCCTCGATGAGGCCGAGAGCGAGTGCTGAGGCGGCGCCCAAGCCGGTGAGCGAACCCGTCGACATCCAGACGGATCCCGGGCGCGACCCGGCGTTCCTGCGCGAGCCGGTCCGCCTGACCGAGAGTCTCCCGGGCATCGGAGGCCGGATGCGCGTGCGCGACGAGGACTTCCTCGTCGACGAGCAGCCGCTGTACCAGCCATGCGGCGAGGGCGAGCACTGCTACATGCTGATCGAGAAGCGCGGGCTGGCCACGAACCAGCTCGTGTCGATCGTTGCGCGACACTTCGGCGTCAAGCGCCACGCCGTCGGCGTCGCCGGCATGAAGGACAAGCGCGCGATCACGCGACAGGTGGTGTCCGTCCACACGCCCGGGAAGAGCATCGACGACTTCCCGATGCTCACCCACGAGCACGCGACGGTGCTCTGGGCCGACATGCACACCAACAAACTCCGCCTGGGCCACCTCAAGGGCAACCGTTTCAGCGTCAAGGTGCGCGACGTCCAGATGACCGACGTGCTCCGCGCACGGGCGATCATGGAGCAGCTGGCAGAGCGGGGCGTTCCCAACTTCTTCGGGCCGCAGCGATTCGGCTCCCGCCAGAACAACCACGAACTCGGGCGTCACCTCATCGCGGATGACCCGGACGCGCTGCTCCGCGAGATGCTCGGGCCCGACGCGGCGAACCCCGAGTTGAACCGGGAGGCGCGCGAGCTCTACGAGCAGGGCCGGTTCGAGGACGCGCTCCGCCTCTTCCCGCGCGGCTGCAACGCCGAGCGGTCCGCGTTGGCCGGCCTGCACCGCGGCGCCCAGGCCGGCACGATCGTCAAGAAGCTCGACACCGGGCAGAAGCGCTTCTGGTTCAGCGCTTTCCAGTCGGCGCTGTTCAACCGGGTGCTCAGGCAGCGCGTGGCGGACGGGACGTTCGACCGGCTCCTGGAAGGCGACATCGCCGAGACCTTCCCCAACGGAGGGATCTTCCGCGTCGACGAGGAGGTGCTCGCCAAGGACGAGACGCAGCCGCGCCTGGAGGGCAAGGAGATCGGGCCGACGGGCCCGATGTGGGGCGCCAAGATGGACATGCCCAAGGGCGAACCGGGGATCCTCGAGCGCCAGACACTCGAGGGCGCGGGCGTCACGCGTGAGCAATTGGATTCGGCCGGGCGATCGCTCGGCCCGTCGATGCTCGGTGCGCGCCGCGCGCTGCGGGTGCCGCTGATCGACCCCGAGATCGAAGGCGGCATCGACGAGCACGGGCACTACGTGCGCTGCGCGTTCGAGCTGCCATCGGGGAGCTTCGCGACGGTGGTGATGGGCGAGGTGATGAAGGCGCAGGGAGACCCGCGCGACGAGTGAGGCCCGGCGGGTGTCACTCGATCTTCAGCGACATGTTCAGTCGTCCGGTGCCGTCGTTCTCTCGCACGCCAACGCGCACCGTCCGGCCCAGCAGGCGCGTGCCGCCGTCCTGGTAGCGGAAGTAGCGCGTCGTGGTGGCGCCGGGGGCGAGGCGGCTGATGGGTCGGAACTCACGCCGGTAGCCCGGCGCCTGGGCGAACGCCTCGATGGTCAGGGGCTCGTCGCCGCGGTTGATGATCCGCATGGACACGATCGCGTCGAGGCGTCCGTCTTCGGTCCGCTCGATGCGATGGCTCGGGATGATCTCGACGGTCGTCAGCCCGATCTCCAGGTCCATCGGGACCATCTGCACCGGGTAGCGCTGCTGGGCGAGCACCTCGACCTGGGCAACGACGTTCTGCAGCCCGGCTTCCTCGCCGAGGCTGAAGCTGATCTCGATCGGGAAGCGTGCGGTCTCGCCCGCGTCGAGGCGCAGCGGGATGACGCGCGGCGTGATCGTCCACTCCTCGGGGTCGCTGATGCGGATGCGGCCGGTGATCCCGATGTTCCACGGGTTCTCGACCACCAGCGACACCTCGTGGCGCTCGGCGCGGGCGGGAAGGAATCCAGGCTCGAGGCGCAGGCTCGCGCGGAATTGGGCGAGCTCGGAGTCGATGCCCTGGATGATCACCGGCATCTCGCCCAGCGGGATCTCGTAGTGGTTGGTGCTGACCGGGCGGATGGGCGTGCGATTCCCGAAGGGATCGATCGCCACGATCGGTCCCGGGCCGAGGTAGCCCCGGATCGTCGCGGCCTCGGGGTCGGCGCCGTCGGACCAGCCGATGAGCACGTTGCCCTCGGGCCCGCTGGCGATGAACACCGACGCGCCGTCCGCCACCGGCAGCGTTCCGACGATGTCGCGCTCCGAGAGCGTCTGCACGAGCGTCCGCCACGAGGCCAGCGCCGCGCGGGGCATCAGCGAATCGCGATCGTGACCGAACGCCGAATCCCAGGGCGAGTCGATCGCCAGCAGGCGCTCGCCCACCGACCACGCCAGCACCGCGCGCCGGAACAGATCGATCACCTGCGCCCGCTGGCCGAACGACTCGTGATCGATCGCTTCGAGCACCACGCGCCGCTCCGGCTCGCCCGGCCAGTCCCGCATCAGCTCGCGCGCCCACGACGCCGGCACGCCGGCGGGCCACGTGACGCTGAGCGACTCGAGGTGCTCCACCGAGCGGGGCGGGGGCTGCTCGGCGCCCCACGGGAGGGCGATGCCCGGGCGCGGCACGAGGCGGCGCAGCTCCGTGCGGATGCGCTCGACGTCCGACGTGAGGTCGTTCCGGAAGAACGCCCGGTTCGCTCCGGTTGCGCCGAGCTGCCAGCGACGCACACGCTCGCCGAACTTGCTGAGCATGCGCGCCAGGTATGGCGCCCAGTAATCGGCTTCTTCCAGGAGGATCGGGATCGGGTTGTCGCGATCGACGCGGGCCCGCTCGGCCAGCACCTCGGGCACCACCGCGAGCACGAACGTCAGCTCCTGGTGCTGATCGAGCAGGCGCTCGGAGACCGCCGACAACTCGGTGGCGGTCTCATCGACACTCGCGATCGTGGTGCGCTCGTCCCACACGGCGAGGTGGATCGCGCCGGTCTGCGCGCCGCGCACGAGCTGGGGCAGCAGCTCGCGCTGCTCTGGGGTCACGTGCTCGGCGATCAGCCCGAACGACTGTCGCAGCGCCGGGTCGATCTCTTCGCCCTCGGGGCACCAGATGAAATCCACGTAGCGCACACCGATGGGCCCGGCTTTCGAGCTCACGCGCATCACCCCGCGGTACCACCCGTAGGCCGGGAGCGTGGGCGTCCAGATTTCCCTGCGGGTGATCCTGGGGAGTGTGAGCTCGTGGTCGTCGACCAGCTCGCCCGTCAGCCCGTAGACCTCGACCTCCACGTCGAGCGACTCGCCCGTCAGGTCGCGCACGCTGATGACCAGGTCCGGGCGCTCGGGGTCGACGATGATGTTCACCGGCGAATTCGTGCCCAGACCGAGGCGCGGGGCCTGGAGGATCGTCACGTCGTCGAACCAGGCCGCTCCCGAGAAGTCCTCGGGGGCCACGCCGGTCCGGCGCTTCCCCGGTTCGATCAGGAGCGCCGGCTGGAGGAGTTCGAGCTCGATCTGGATCCAGGTGGCGTGCTCCACGCCCCGGAGGTCCGTATCGATGATCGTCCAGTCGCCGGACGTGCGGACCGCGCGGCTGCGCGAGACCGATTCGGGGATCAATTCCCGCTCGGCGTCGAGCAGCCACACCGAGAACCTTGCGCTGGCGTGGCGCAGCCCCTCGGTGCGCACGCGCGAGCGCACGATGTAGTCGGCCTGCGGGATCGCGGGGATCACCCCGGCCGAGAGCATCAGCGATGTCGAGCCGCCCTGCGTCGGGAGCTTCATCGAGAACTCGCCGCTGGCTGCGTGCTCGAAATCCAGGTAGGCCGCGTTGAACGCCGGGTACCCGGGGCGTGCCCGGCCCGCGGCGGTGCTGTCCTGGGCGCGGTACCAGCCTCGGGGCACCGGCTCGATCGCGCCGTCGGCAGCGTCGAAGTCCCACAGCTTCACCACCCGCTGGGCGGCGCTCGGGCGCTGGAGCTGCGCCGAGGCGGCGCTGGCGAGCGCGAGGCCGGTTCCGATCGCCACCAGGGCGCGCGACAGCGTGCGCAGACGTGCGTGCATACCTCTGGTATCGGCCGATCGACGCGCCGGGATGGAGCGCCGGGTCAGTCCTGCGTCGGGGGTGCCGCGAATCGCGGCCGGGGCCGGAACAGGGCCAGGCTGGCCGTGTGGCCGTGCAGGAACGAGCGCCCGCCGATGGGCCCGTACTCGCCGGCAGCGAAGAATCCGGCCAGCGGCATCGGGGTGCCGTCGTCAGCGGCGAGCTGCTCGCTGATCATCCGGGCGTCGTGGTGGGCTTCGCCGAACAGCGCCGTGCCTCGGGCGTTGCAGGTGCACAGCAGGCCCCCGGCGGGGGGCGTCTGGAGGCGCTGCGCCCCGAGCAGCATCGAGAGGTCCTCGTCGGCGGTCCGCGCATCGCGCACGTGGAACTGCACCGTCTGGCCGGTGCGGACCACGTCGCTCACGGCGATTGCGCCGGAGCGCTGATCGACTCCCAGCACGCCCCGCACCAGGAAGTCGCCCCGCCCGAAGTGGGACTTGTATTCGTTGATCACCCGGCCGACGAACATGCCGCTGCTGGGCAGCATCTCGCGTTCTTCCGGGTCGAGCGCCATCACGATGTCCCGCAGGACGTCGAGCGCGCGGCGCCCGCCGAGCTGCTGGATCACGTTCCGCTGCGCCTTGGTGACGATGATCGGCTTGCCGATCGGGCGGCAGCCCTGGCTGACGACCGTGTCGACCTGCACGTCGCCCCGGATCGTCACGCCGATGCCCCCGGAGCGCATGGCGTGGCCGTTGAGCACCAGGACATTACCACCGGGCTTGGTGGCGCCGCTGGCGACGCCCCCCAGCACCGGGTTCCGCTTGAGCCCCGGAACAGCGTCGGCGCACCCCGAGAGCATCTCGACCGTCGCGCTCGACGGAACGCTGAACGGATCGGCGAAGAACAGCGTGGCGCGGAGGTCGCGCTTGGCGCCGATCGCCTCTGCGCACCGCTCGAGCGCCTCGGTGTCGTTGTCCTTGCCCGCGGGGAGGTCGCGGTACGTGAACGACTGCAGCACCGTGCCGGGGAGGGACGCCGTGAAGATCGACACCCCCGACTGGGACTCGATCTCCTCGTTGGTCCCGACGATGCCCTGGGACGTGACCCCGATGAGCGTGGCCGGAGCCAGAAGGTCTCCCACCGACTGGGTTACCTGTTCCATGTCCTCGACGTGCGAGCCAGAAGCGAAGACGACAGCCAGATCGACCTGGCCGGGTTCGACGCGTGCCGACACCTGCTCGCACACCTGCTCGGCGGCGAGGACCGGATCGACGTTCGCCGAGATGCCGGAGGCGACGGCGAGGGCTGTGGCGGAAGACGTGTGCTCCATCGCCCATAGGGTACGCCTCCCGGAGGCCCGACGCCCGCTGCGTGTATGGTGTTCGCCCGGGCTCTCCCCGCCCGCGTCCACGAGAAGCAGGTGCCCCCTCCATGACGACGACACTCGACGCCCCGGCGCCCTCGGCGCAGACAGGATCGACCAGCCCCGGATCGGCGGACGCCTCCCCAGCAGGGCCGCTCGACGCCACCGCCCGCGCATCGCTCGAACGCGCCTGCGAGGCGCTGTTCTCCAAGCAGAACGAAGACGGCCACTGGTGCGCCGAGCTCGAGGGCGACTCGATCCTCAACAGCGAATACCTGCTGATGAAGGTCATCCTCGGGCAGCACGAGGCCCCCGAGGCGACCGGGCGCGATCGCGAGCTGTTCGCCAAGTCCTGCAACTACATGCGCATGCTGCAGCGCGACGACGGGACGTGGGGCCAGTTCCCCGGGTCGCCGCCCGATATCAGCGCGATGGTCAAGGCGTATTTCGCGCTCAAGATCTTTGGGGACGACCCCGATGCGCCGCACATGCGCCGAGCGCGCGAGCGGATCCACGAACTCGGCGGCGCCGAGAAGATCAACACCTTCAGCATGTTCTACCTGGCCTGCCTCGGGCAGGTCTCGTGGGACGCGTGCCCAGCGATCCCGCCGGAGATCGTGCTGCTGCCCCGGTGGTCACCCTTCCACCTGGACAAGGTGGCCGCGTGGACGCGCACCATGATCCTGCCTCTGGCGCTGTGCTCTGCGCTCCGGCCTGTCCGGCGGCTCCCGTCGGTGATGGGGATCGGCGAGCTGTTCATCGATCAGGGTGCGCGGGAGCGCCTGTGCAAGTCGCTCGATACCGACCACCCCTACGGCTGGACGAACCTGTTCATCCACGCCGACCGCGCCATGAAGGCCATCGACAAGCTCGGCCTGACCGGCGTGATGCGCGGCAAGGCGATCCACGAGGCCGAGCGCTGGCTGCTCGAGCGGATGGACCCGGAGACGACGGACGGCCTCGGCGCGATCTTCCCGCCGATGGTGTACATCCAGATCGCGTTCCAGGCGATGGGCTACGAGCGCGACCACCCGGTGATCCGCGAGGCGGAACGCCAGCTCGACCGCTTCTTCGTCGAAGAAGAAGACCACCTGCGCATCCAGCCCTGCTTCAGCCCCGTGTGGGACACCGGCATCGCGCTCTACGCGCTGACGGAGGCGGGGCTGACCGCCGGCAACGACGAGCGCCTCGAGCGCACCTGCAGCTGGCTGCTGGAGCGTGAGGTGACACGCGTCGGAGACTGGGTTCGCAATCTCGACGCCAAGGACCGCTCAATGCGCATGGGGCCGGCCGGCGGGCCGGGCGCCGGCGGCGCCTGGGCGTTCGAGTATCGCAACGAGTGGTACCCCGACGTCGACGACACCGCGATGGTCGCCAAGGCCATGAAGCGGGCCGCGCCCGATTCGGCGCGCATCGCGGATGCGTGCGCGCGCGCACGGCGCTGGATCAGCGCGATGCAGAACGAGGACGGGGGCTGGGCGGCGTTCGACAAGACTTCGCACCGCGAGTGGATGGAGCATGTGCCCTTCGCCGACCACAACGCCATGCAGGACCCGAGCTGCGCCGACATCACCGGGCGCACCATCGAGTCGCTCGTCACCTGCGGCATGGACCCGTCCGACGACGTCATCCGGCGGGCCGTGGCCTACCTGCGCCGCGAGCAGCACGACGACGGCGGCTGGTTCGGGCGCTGGGGTGTGAACTACCTCTACGGCTCGTGGCAGGCCGTCGGGGGACTCCACGCCGCCGGCGAGGACCCCAGGCAGCCCTACCTGCGCCGGACCGTCGAGTGGCTGACCGGCGTCCAGAACGACGACGGGGGTTTCGGGGAGTCCGCGAACTCCTACCTTGAGAGCCACCCCATCGGCGTCGGTCCCAGCACCGCCTCGCAGACCGCCTGGGGCGTCACGACGCTCATGTTCCTGCTGCCGCCGACCGACGCCAGGGTGCGTCGGGCGATCGCCTGGCTGTGCGAGCACCAGCTCGACGCGCCGATCGAGGCGTCGGCCCCCGAGCAGCTCTGCCCCGAGCCCGCGGGCGCGTGGGCCGAGCCCTGGTTCACCGGCACGGGGTTCCCCAAGGTGTTCTACCTCCGGTACCACCTTTATCGGCACTACTTCCCGGTGATGGCGCTGGCCCGGTACCTGCAACTGCGCGGGGGTCCCGGGGCTACACTGGCGTCATGAGCCTTCTGCAATCCCGATTCGTGCTGGCGCTGGCAACAGTGCTCTGCCTTGTCGTGTCCGACGCCTCGGCCCAGGACGCCACGCTCCAGACCGGGCGGTGGTCGGCCTTCGTGGCGACCAACGGCGGGCGCCTCCCGTTCTTCATCGACATCGCGGGCTCTCCCGGCGAGTACACGGCCCACGTCGTCAACGGCGAGGAACGGGTCGACGTGCCGGTGGTCCGCGTCGAGGGGATGACCGCGACGCTCGAGTGGGACCACTACGACGCCCGGATCATCGCCACTGTGTACGAGAACGGCGGAGCGATCAAGGGCTCGTACTTCAAGACCCGGTCCTCCGAGGTCGCCGAACTGCCATTCATGGCACGGCTCGGCGAGACACCGAGGTTCGAGCCCGCGCCCTCGCAGGCGGATATCAAGATCGCCGAGAGCCGGTTCAACGAGCGATGGCGCCTGGAGTTCGGCGACGGCACCCTGGCGATGGTCGACTTCGAGTCCGACGAGAACGGCGCGGTCAGCGCATCGATCCAGACGCCGACGGGAGACTACCGCTACCTGGTTGGCTCGTTTGCGCGCAACCGTCTGAAGCTCTCGACCTTCGACGGCGCGCACGCGTTCCTGCTCGATGCGCGCATGAAGTCTGTTCCGATCAGCGACCCGCTCCGGCCCGACCTCTCGCACACGTTCCAGCTCGAGGGCCGCTTCTTCTCCGGTCGTCACTACCAGGACACCTGGACCGCGAGGCCCGACCCCTTCGTCGAACTCGAGAACCCGTACCTGCTGGCGCAACCCGTCGACGGGGTCGACCTCGACTCCCTCGAGTTCCTCGATCTCGACGGATCGACGGTGACACTCGGAGACGAACGCTTCGCGGGCAAGGCGCGCATCATCGAGCTGTTTGGCACCTGGTGCCCCAACTGCTTCGATGCGACGAGGGTCCTGAAGGACCTCCATGAGCGCTACGCGGACCAGGGTCTGGCGATCACCGCGCTGGGGTTCGAGGTCACCGGCGACACCGAGCGTGATCTCGAGCAGCTGCGTAAGTACCGCGATCGGATGGAAGTCCCCTATCCCATGCTGCTGGCGGGCAACTCGAGCAAGACCGAGGCGCAGCAGCGCTTCCCGGCGATCGACGAGGTCGTGGCCTACCCGACGTTCGTGTTCGTTGACGCGAGCGGCACGATCCGCTGGGTCTACAGCGGGTTCAGCGGCCCGGGAACGGGCCAGGCGTACGTCGACCTTCGACGCGACCTGTTTTCCAAGGTCGAGCTGCTGCTGGGCATCGACTAGGCGCTCGCCCCCGAGGCGTTGCTCCGGCCTTCGAACAGGCCGAGCATCCCACGCTCCGGCGCGCGTCCGAAGGGAGCACGAGATGGAGTGGATCGAGTACCTCTGGCGTCCCTGGGACCTGTTCGGCTTCCTGGACTCCCCGTGCGAGGAGTTCCTGGAGGAGATCGCAGAGGGCCTGCTGCTCTGAGCGTTGCGCGTGGGAATCCGGGGGCGGTCAGTCTTCCAGCGGCTCGCTGGCGATGCTGGCTTCCTTGCCGGCGAGCTTGCGCTCGATGTACCGCTGCACCCAGGCGTCGAAGCTCTTCCCGGCGGCCGTGTCCTTGCCGGTGAACTCCAGCTTCGCGATCGTGCTGAACGCCACGGTTGCCCGCTCGTCGGAGTCCTTCGGGAGGATCCGAACGAACGAGTCCTGCAGCGAGCGCCCGCGCACGCGATCGAAGATGTAGCCCTCGATGCGTTCGCCGTCGGTCTGTTCGATGGTCACATCGCCCCGGTAGTCGAACGCGTTCTCCAGCGCTCCGAGCAACGCCTGCTCGTCGTCGGCGCTGGCGATCAGGCCCTGCAGGCTCGTCGCTTCCTGCTGCGGCGCATCCTTCGATTTCGTTTCCTGGGGCATGGTGTTCCGTGGGGGTCAGAAGGCGCCGAATGTCCTGCCGGTCGCCGGGTCCATCATCTTCCATCCCAGACGCTTGCAGACCCGCATGAGCACGGGCCAGGCGAGGTCTTCCTCGTGCATCGATACCGCGAGCTGCATCACCGGGTCGCTGCCATCGACCATGGGGAGCTGCATGATCAGGCCCGGACCGTACATCACGCCGAAGGTCTCGGGCGAGTTCGAGCCGTCCGGGCTGGTGTTGAACGGGCGCAGGTCGTCGATGATCGAGTCGTAGGTTCCCAGCGGGACGCTGTTGAGCATGCCAGCGTCGGCGATCTCTTCGTCGTCGACCTGCAGAATCTTGACCAGGAGAACCTGTCTGGACTTGCTCACGCTGCTGGGCTCCAAGCGGTGCGCGGGTTGGACCCGGCGCTGGGGAAGGGGCAGAGGGTAGCCGGTCGCGCTCCGGCCCGCTCACTTCAGGGTGCGCGTCCCGCGCCGGGCCAACTCGGCGGCATCCTCGGCCGATCGCTCGACGATCCGCTCGACGCGATCCTGGGTCATCCAGGGCAGAGACTCGATCCGCTCGCGCAGGCGTCCGGGAAACTCCGACTGGGTCCGCTCGTGGGGCGGGCGGCTCTTCCAGTAGCGGTGCATCCACAGGTACTGGTCGGGGTTCCGGCGCACCATCTCCTCGATCGCCCGCCTGTAGCGGGCGGTGATGTAGAACACCGGGTCGGGCTGGTCGGCCCAATCGTCGGGCCGGATGATGTCGGTGATGTCCAGGCGGTATTTGAACAGCTCGGCGTCGCTGGTCACCACGTCGGGCGGCGCATCGGGCCCGAACCCGCTCTGGCGAACCGCCGTCCCTGCGATGACCAGGGCCTTGTAGCGCACCGCCATCAGCCCGATCGCTTTGTACGCCGAAGCCAGCCTGTCGAAGAACGGGACGTACAGGCCGCGATCCCCGGCGTTCTGATCGGCGATGAATCCCACCGGCTTGCGCTCGTCCATCAGCTTGGGGAGCGTGCGTGACGCGCCGAACTTGTCGATGAGCGTCAGGCCGCGCCGGCTGCGCGACTCGAACACCCAGTTGTCCAGCGGCTTCATGTCCATCGGGCGATAGAGCGCGTGCATGGGGAAGCCCAGCAGCGCCAGCGTGTAGCCCAGGAGTTCCCAGTTGCCGCAGTGCCCGGTGATCAGCAGGCAGGGCTGGTCCTTGCACAGCTCGCGCAGTCCTTCGGCGAGGTCGCCCACGTGGACGTGGCGACCGTAGGCGTCTTCGCTGAGCAGCCTCGGCGACAGGCAGATCTCAACGCCGAGGCAGAACAGGTGCTTGTACGCCTCGATCGCGGTGCGCTCGACGCGCGTCGCGTCCCAGTCGGGGAAGCACCACGAGATGTTGTCGATCGCCCGCTGCAGGCGCTTGCGGTTCATCGGCAGGCCGGCGTACCCGCCCCCGATCGAACGCATGATGCGCATTGACGGGTCGATCCCGGCGACGTTCAGCCCGGCGCTGGCCGTGCGGATCGCGGTGTAGATCGGACCGACGGCCCATGGCGGCGTCGAGCGCTTCACCTTCTTCGGGCGCTTCGGCGGCGCCGGCGCATCGGCAGATGGGATCGCTGCAGACGACACCCGGTGGCGGTCCAGACAGAAGGGCTAGCGGCGTCCGCGGAGCCCGGTCAGCGTGTACAGGCGGTTCTGGTTCAGCACCGGGATGCCGGTCGCCTCGGCCTGCGCGAACATGTCGTCGTACTTCTGCACCTCGTTGCGGAGCATGAGGTAGCGCTGGATCAGCTCGACGGGATCGTCCGGACGCGGCTGCGGGGGCAGCAGCGGGCGGGCGCCCAGCACGAGGAAGTCGGTGTCGCCCTGGACGTCCTCGGACACCTGGCCGTTCCATTCGGCGATCAGGTTGCGGATGTCGGCCCGCTCCTGACGCGTCGGGATGCCGTCATTGTTGGTATCGAAGTTCCCGTACACCGCGAAGCTGTACACCTTGTTGGGGTCGTACACGGCGTTGGCGACAGCGTCGCCCACCAGCAGCGGGTTGCCGCTGGTGCGCCGGATCACGCGGCAGGTGGCGCTGGTGCCGTCGATGCGGATCACCTCGACCGCCGCCTTGCCGGCGGGGTACTCGCCCGAGGGGCTCGGGCGGATCGACGATCCGCCGGGGTACACCTCGAACGAGAGGCCGAGCACGAGGCGGTCCTCGCGGCCGAGATCGATCGTGACCTCGCCGGTCGCCGAGTTCACGCCGATGATCCGCCCGTCGACCAGCGCGGCCTCGTCGGACGGACGCAGGCCCTCTTCGCTGCGCTCGATGCGGAGCGTGCGGATCTGGTCGTTGGCGATCGCTAGACGAGATTCGAGATCCGAGATGTCGCTCTCGAGCGCGCGGATGTTCGTGTCGGCGTCGGCGCGGATCTCTTCGACCCGGTCCTCCATGTCGTTCTTGGTGGTCTCGAGTTCGGAGCGGTAGGTGTCCGCGTCCGTCTTGTACGTGTCGATCTCGTCTCGCAGGGCGCCGACGGTCCCGCGGTGCTCGTCTTCGAGCGCGCCGACGCGGTCCTGCGACGCCTGCAGGTCGGAGCGGGCGGCTTCGGAGTCGGCCTCGGCCTGCTCGAGGCGACGCTCGAGGTTGGCGATCTCGCTGCGCTGCGACTCGACGAGGGACAGCAGCGAGCCGCCGCCTTCGCCCATCGCGGCGGTGATGCGCTGGTTGACGGTGTCGGCGCTGTCGCGGCTGGAGCCGGTCACCAGCTGAGCGGTCTGCTGCATGCGCGAGTCGAGGAAGCGCACGACGCCCTGGTTCTGGTCCTGCGCCTGCTGGCGGAGGAGCGCCCAGCGATCGTCACGCTCGGCCGAGCGGACGGCGTCGTCGAGCTCGTTCTGGCGGAGCTGGACGTTGTTCGCCTGCTTCTGCACCTGCGCGAGCAGGACGAAGTTCAGTACGAGGAAAGTCAGGGCCAGGGTGCCGGTGATCGCCACGGCGATCATCATGCCGCCGCCGCCAGTTCGTGAAGCCATCGTGGAAACTCCGTCGGTCGGACGCCGCGGCCCCTCGTGGAGCCCGGCGGGTGTGTCCTGCTGCTGTGTCGGTCCGTTGCGCCCAGTCCGTGGTCGCCCAAGAGTCCCGGCGCACGCGGAGCGCACCGAGCGCCCGGCTCGCGGTCAGGCTATACGCCGGTGCCGCCCCGGGGGATCCGGCAGTGTCCGGGCTCGGGGGACGCGAGTCAACCCGCCGGATTGGCCGGCAGCAGCCACGCCCGGGCCACGATCGCCAGCCCCAGGAACAGCCCGTAGGCCATGAAATCCGTCAGCATCGTGAGGAAGATCGAGCTGGCCGTCGCCGGGTCCTTGCCCAGCTTCTCGAACAGCAGGGGGATCCCGGCGCCGATCAGGCAGGCCGCGGGCATGGCCCCGGCCAGGGAGATCCCGGCGATCACGCCCAGACGCCAGTTGAGCTGGGGGATGAGGGGGTTGAGGAGCGAGAGCAGGATCGCGAAGACGACCCCGACCACCAGCCCGGTGAGCACCCCGGCGAGCATCTCGCGAACCAGGAGCTTGGTCACGATCTCCCGCCGGACCTGGCCCAGGGCCATCCCTCTGAGGGTGACCGCCAGGCTCTGGTGCCCGGCGTTGCCGGACTGGTTGGCGATGATCGGGAAGACCGCCGCGACGATGGGGATCGCCTGGATGAAGTCGTCGAAGACCGCGATCACCGCCGCCGCCATTGCCGCCAGGCCGAGGTTGATCAGCAGCCAGGGGATCCGGCCTCGGAACTTCACGCCGATGGTGCTGTAGGCCGCCTCGCCGGCGCCGGCACCCACCTGCACCAGCGGGTCCTCGCTGAACTCCTCTTCGAGGATGTCGACGACGTCGTCGATCGTGATCATGCCCAGCACGCGGCGCTCGGCATCGACGACGGGCATCGTCAAGTAGTCGTAGCGCTCGAACGCGATCGCGACGTCCTCGCGATCGATGTCCGGCGTCAGCACGTCGAGTTTGGTGTCGACGTGATCACGCACCATCCTGTCGTTGTCGAGCACGAGAACGTCGCGCAGGGTGATCGAACCGATCAGGCGCCGATCGTCGTTGACGACGTAGATGTCGAGCTGGTTCTCGTTCCCCGGTGCGCGCTTGATCGACTCGATGGCCTGCCCGATGGTCTGCGATTCGCGGACGACCATGATGTCGGTCGTCATCATGCCGCCCGCGGTTTCCTTGTCGTAGAGCGCGAGTTTGCCCAGCGCGGCGGCCACCCGCGGCTTCATCACGCCCAGCACCTCGGTCGCCTTGGCGTCGGGGAGTTCCTGGAGCAGGTCGGCCGCGTCGTCGGGCTCCATCAGCGCGAGCAGGTCGGCCGATTCGCGGGGATCGAGATCGAGGAGCACGGTCGCCGCCAGCGGCCCTTCCATGTGCGCCAGCGCGTCGGCGGCCTTCTCGTTCTCCATCTCGTGGACGAGTTCGAGCGTGGCCTTGGATGGAAGGTCTTCGAGCTTGTCGGCGGCGTCGGGGGCCTCGAGTTCCTCGACTGCCTCGACCACGGCCTCCACCGGCGCGCCGCCCTCGACGAGCTCGTCGAACTGGCGCTGCGGATCGATCGCCTGCTCCTCGAGCGGTCCGGCCTCGGGATGCTGGCGCTGCTCGTCCATCAGGCGTGCATCGTATCGGCGGACGCGGGCTTCACGCGCCCGGAGCGTTGCCCGACGCCTGCAGCGCCAGCCAGCACTGATGGGCCAGGTAGAGCGCATACACCGTCAGCAGCAGCCCGCCCTCGATGCGGCTGACCCGCCCGCTCCGGGTCCGGCTCATGACCAGCAGCATCATCGCGAAGCCGACCATGACTCCGAGCGATTCCAACGCCCCCGGGGGCACCGGCACCGGCGAGACCGCCGCGCTCATGCCGAACACGAAGAACACGTTGAAGATGTTCGAGCCGACGATGTTGCCCACCGCCATGTCGACCTGGCCCTTGCGGATTGCGACCAGGGCCGTGGCGAGTTCGGGGAGACTCGTCCCGATGGCCACGATGGTCAGGCCGACGATCTCGCTCGGCACGCCGAGGCTCAGGGCGATTCCCACGGCGCCCTCGCGCCCCAGCACGCCGCCGATCGTCAGCACCGCCAGGCCGCCGATGAACAGCAGCCACGCTCGGGGAAGGGAGCGCTGGCGGTCGGCGCCGCTGACCTCCTCGACGGCGCCCGTGTAGGTCGCCATGCCGGCCCGCTCGCGCAGGGCGATCGCGATCGTGCCCCACGTGTAGACGAGCAGCAGCACGAGCAGCGCAAGCCCCTCGGGGCGCGCGAACCCGTTCTCGCCCTCGACGTGCGGCGGGGTGTAGGCGATCACCGCCATGATCACCATCGCCCCGACCATGATCGGGACCTCGCGACGGATCAGCCCGGCGTGCACCGTCAGCGGCTTGAGGAACGCGGCGACGCCGAGGATCAGCCCGACGTTGCAGATGTTCGAGCCGACGATGTTGCCGTAGACCAGCTCCCCGTCGCCCTTGAACGCCGCGATGACGTTGAACGCCAGCTCCGGCGCCGAGGTCCCGAACGCGACGACCGTGAGCCCGACGATGAGCGCGCTGATCCCGCAGCGATAGGCGATGGTGACCGCCCCGCGCACGAGCACGTCGCCGCCCCATCCCAGCAGGATGAGCCCGGCGGCGAGCAGAAGGATGTCGAAGAACGTGCCTTGCATCGAGCCGCGGGGCCCTTCCTAGACCTTGGGTTCGCTCGATTCCAGGTCCGCCAGACGCGCCCGGTAGCGCTCGCGGATCTCCGACGCGACCTCCGCCTCGAACCGGTCGACCTGCTGCGGCGCCAGCCCGACGTAGGCGGTTGGATCGAGGGCGGCATCGAAGTCGACGCCCTCGAGCAGGGGCTCGGCGCGAAGACGCTCCAGCAGGTCGCTCGGCTTGCCGTGCGTCTTGACCTCCAGCGCCGCGCCCTGCGCGTGGGCGCGGATGGCTTCGTGGACTTCCTGGCGATCGCGACCCAGCCTCGCGGCTTCGAGCATCAGGCGTTCGCTGGCGAGGAAGGGCATCTCGACCTCGAGATTCCTGCGCACCGCGCCCTCGTGGACGACGAGGCCCGAGGCGACGTTGTGCATCAGGTCGAGCACGCCGTCGAGCGCGAGGAAGGCCTCGGAGATCGCCAGGCGCCGGTTCGCCGAGTCGTCGAGCGTGCGCTCGAGCCACTGGGTTGCCGCGGTGTCGAGCGCGTTCTGGGCGAGGCTCATCACGAATCGTGCCAGCGACGTGGCCCGCTCGCAGCGCATCGGGTTGCGCTTGTAGGGCATGGCGCTCGAGCCGATCTGCTGGGAGCCGAACGGCTCGTCGAGTTCCTTGGCCCCGCACAGCAGGCGGATGTCGGTCGCGATCTTGTGCAGGGCGCTGGCACACGAGGCCAGATCACTGAGCACGAAGGCGTCGGTCACCCGCGGGTAGGTCTGCCCGGTTGCGGCGAGCAGGTCGGAGGCGTCCCAGCCCAGCGCGCGGGCGACGCGCTCTTCGAGCTCTCGCACCTTTTCTGCATCGCCGTCGAACAGCCCCAGGAACGACGCCTGCGTGCCCGTCGCGCCCTTTATCCCGCGCAGTCGCAGGGAGCCCAGCGTGAACTCGAGTCTCTCGAGGCACAGGGCGAGATCGGTCGCCCACATCGCGGCACGCTTGCCGACCGTCGTGGGCTGCGCCGCCTGGTAGTGGGTCTTGGCCAGGCATGGCGTCGCGCGGTGGGTGATCGCGAAGTCTGTCAGTGCCAGCACGAGCTTGGCGCACTTGGCGCACACCAGATCCAGCGCCTCGGCGATCAGCGGGATCTCGGTGTTGCAGTTGATGTCCTGGCTCGTCGCCCCCAGGTGGATGATGGGCCGGGCCCCGGGGGCCGCGTCGCCGTAGGCGTAGACGTGGGCCATGACATCGTGGCGCAGGCGGCGCTCGTGCTCGTCGGCGCGGGCGATGTCTTCCGGCGTGATGTCCTGCGCCGCGCGCAGCGCCTCGACCTGTTCCTTCGTGACCGGGAGCCCCAGTTCGTGCTGCGCCTCGGCGAGCGCGAGCCAGATCGCCCGCCAGGCCTCGAACTTCCGGCGCGCCGACCAGATCCGCTGCATGCGTGCCGACGCGTAGCGTCCCTCGAGCGGGGACCGATAGCCCTCGATCGCAGCATCCGGGGTCTGGCGATCGGGGTCGCTGGAGAGTGGTGTGGTCATCGTTCCTCGGGCGCAGACGCCGGGCGGACGTGCTCCTGAGATCCGCAATTGGACGATCCGCCCGACCCACGCAATCGTATCGCAGCCCGAGGACGGCGTTGTGCCATGCGCGAAGACCGATCGAACCCCGAACAGATCGAGCCCGGTGAGCGACCCGACGACCGCTTCGAATATGAGCGGGCGCGGGAGGCGACGCTCCTGGCCGCCTACGACAGCGGAGACGCCACGGCCCTCACCGAGCTCCTCCAGATGAACGAGGACCGCGTCTTCGCCGTCTGCCGGCGGATGGCGCCCAGCGTCGAAGACGCCCGCGATCTGTGCCAGGAGACGTTCGTCAAGGCGATCCAGGGCCTGTCCGGGTTCAATCGCGAGGCCAGGCTCTCGACCTGGATCACGCGGATCGCGATCAACGTGTGCCTGACCGACCGGCGTCGTCGCGGCATCCGTCAGATGGCCAGCCTGGACGCCCCGGGGGCCGGTGGGGGGGCCGGGGGAGGCGAGCCCGGCCAAGGCCTGGGCGCGGGAACGCCCGATGCCCGGGAACCCCGGCCCGAGGAACGCGTCGAATCCGACGAGGCGAGGGAACGCCTCGCCCGTGCGATGCGGGTCCTCGACCCGGCGCAACGCGCGATCCTGATCCTGCGCGACGGCCAGGACCTGGACTACGCTGCGATCGCCGAGGTCCTGGGCGTGCCCGCGGGCACGGTCAAGAGCCGGATCTTCCGCGCACGCGTGGCCCTGCGCAAACAGCTCGACGAGATCGAGCGATCGCAGCGGGACGCCGGGCGCGGAGAGGAAGGCGCAGAGCCGCCGGATTCCCAGGCGGCAGGTCTCGTGAGGGGTTCACGATGAGCGAAGGACGACAGGACAACAAGGCTCCCGGGTCCGGCCCGCCGGGCCAGGGCGCCCTGCCGAGCGAGGAGCGGATGCTCGACTATGTCGAGGGCACGCTCTCCCCCGATGAACGCCGCCGGTTCGAGGCGGAGATCGAGCGTCATCCCAAGCTGGTGGCCAGGCTCGCGGTGCTCCGGCGTGATCGCGACGCGCTCCGAGCGATGCTCCGCGATGATCGCGCCGCGACGCCCCACGGCATCGCCGAGGGCGCGATCGCCAGCGCCGAGCGTGAGGGGCTCGTCGGATCTGAGGTCGAGGAGCGGGGCGGTGCGCCTGCGGGTGTGCGGCGCTGGGCTGTTCCCTCGGCGATCGCTGCGGCGGTCCTGCTGGCGATCGGCGCGGCGCTGCTGTTCCGGGGCCATCAGCCGCTCTCTGACGCCGAGCTTGCCGCCGCCGACACGGAGCCCTCCTGGCGCATCGACGTGCCCGAAGACGAGGTCACCGTCCGTCGCGACGACATCGAGCTTCCCCATATCCCCGGCACCGAGCGGCTCATCTCTCCTCCAAGAGTCGCCGATGCCGCGGGCGATGGGGCTTCCACCGGCGCTCAGCGGCAGGAGGCCGACGAGGTCGAGTCGCTGCTGGCTTCGGGAGGACCGCGCGATCCGGGTGGCATCGACTGGGCTGCGGTGCTCGACGCCGATCGCCCCGGCGCGACGGTGCGCGAAGCCGCGACGCTCGCGATGCTCGAGAACGTGCGCCTGGTCGTGCCGTCGGACGACCCGCGCGTCTGGCTGCCGCAGCGGTCGACGGTGCTGGGCACACCGGACCTCGGCCCGGATCGCGAGCGCATCGCGCCCACGTCCCCGGGCGAGATGAACACTCGGGGCGAGCGCGAGTTCTCGATCGAGATCGTCGTGCGCCTGGACGAGGAGCTCACCGCGCTCCAGGACCGCCTGTTCGAGCTGCGATCGAAGTACGAGCGCGGCGAGGGTTCGGTGGGCAGCGCCTACTTCGAGCCGGTCGCCAGCGGGGAGGCCCAGGCGAACCCCGGCGAGACCGGGAGCGCCGCCGGACGCCCGGTTGTGCTCCCGTCGCGCGACGTGGACCACATCCTGTGGTGGTCGAAGCCGACGCCCGACTGGATCCCCTATGTCTCGATCAGGATTCCGGTCGTGGTCACGCCCGCCCGGTGAGCGACCGGGTCCGGGCGAGCGCCAGCGCTATCCAGGGCATGATGATGAGCGTGGCGAGCGCCGCGAGGCGGTGTGTGTCCAGGCTGGCCAGCGAGCCGGAGTCGACGGCGCGATAGAGCGCGCCCAGGCCGCACGCGGCTGTGACGGCTGAGATAAGCAGCAGCGTCACGCGTCGTGCGCTGGTCCAGTTCCGGGCCCAGCCCGGCCACGATGTGTGCAGCAAGTCTCTCTCCGTACTCTGACGACTCGCGACGCCGTCGGGTGCCGCAACGCGAACGGCGTGCCCGGTTGAGGGGTCCCGAGAACGCGGGCGGGGAGCATATCGCCGCGCAGAAGGTGCGCCGCGGGGCGCGGTTGTGAGCCGGCTGGGCGCTGGGTATCGTCCGCTCTCCGTGCTGCAAGGAGAGCATTCTTGGCGACGAGAGGGGCGCACCGGGCGGCGCGTCTCGCGCGCGGGACCGTGCGTGGTCGCTGCGCTGCGGGTGCTCGTGCTTGCGATGCTCGCGTGCGCGCCGGTGGGTGCGCGGGCGCAGGACTCTGAGGTTCCGGTCGGCGGCGACGTCCGCGCCTATGAAGGGCGGCGGATCATCGATGTCCGCGTCGAGGGCCTGGAGCGCGTCGACACGCAGCTGGCCCGCAACCAGATCCGGACGCAACCGGGAACGCCGCTGGAGTGGGACACGGTCCTGGAGGACCTGCGCCGGCTCGAGCGCCTCGGTGAGTTCCGCGACATCCGCGCCGACCTCCGGATCGACGAGGACCCGGTGACGAATCCTCGCCTGGATGTCGTTGTTGTGTTCGTCCTCGAGGAAGCGCCGATCGTGCAGGACGTGGTCGTCGTCGGGAACCGACAGGTCACCGACGACGACATCCGCGAGGTGCTCGCCGGGGTGGTCACGCTCATCCGCGGGGTGCCCATCGACGAGTTCCAGATCGGCAGCGCCCAGCGCCTCATCGAGGACCTGTACCGCGACAAGGGGTACTTCCAGGTCCAGGTTCTCGTCGATCAGAGCGAGCTCGACGACGCCGGCGTGATCGCCTTCAGGGTGCGCGAGGGCGAGAGGATCAAGATCACGTCGATCCGCCTCGACGGCGTCGAGTCGTTCCCCAGGGGGCAGGTCCGCAACGTCATCCGGATCAAGAAGGCGGGGCTGTTCTCGAAGGGCCCCATCGACGAGGAGACGCTCGACGGCGATGTCAGCTCGATCATCGCCTTCTACGCCGACCGGGGCTACCTCGACACCCGCGCCGCCTGGTCGCTCACACCGAGCCCGAACGGTCGCGAGGCGATCGTGACCTTTCTTGTGCAGGAAGGACCGCTGTACACCCTGCGGGGCGTCGAGGTGGACTTCGACGACGGCACGCCGGGAGGCGGCGTCGGTGTCGAGCGTGTGCTCGACCGCAAGCAGATCGAGGGCCTCCTGACGATCAAGCGGGGCGAGGTGTTCAGCCAGCGCGGGATCCAGCAGGCCGCGGTCGGGATTGAGCGGGCGCTGCGCCAGATGGGTTACGCCGACGCGCGCGTCGCCCAGCCGGTCGTCCGGCGCGACCCGGTCGACCCGCTCGTCGACGTGACTCTCATCGTGCGCGAGGGCGAGCGCTTCCGGACGGGCATGGTGTACATCCAGGGCAACACGCTCACGCAGCAGAAGGTGATCCGGCGCCAGCTCGACATCGAGCCCGACCGCTGGCTCGACGCCACCGCCGCCGATGAGACGCAGGACCGGCTGCGCCAATCGCGTCTGTTCGACAACATCGTCAACCCGCCGAAGGTCACGATCCAACCCGAGGACCCGGCGAACCCCGGCTACCGCGACGTGCTGATCGAGGTCGAAGAAACCGCGACCGGCTCGATCAGCTTCGGCGCTTCGATCGGCAGCGATGCCGGCGTGGCCGGCTCGATCGGTCTGAGCCAGCGGAACTTCGACATCGGCGACGTCCCGGACTCGTGGGACGAGTTCTTCCGCGGGCGCGCCTTCCGCGGCGCCGGGCAGACGTTCAATCTCTCGCTCCAGCCGGGCAACGAGGTGTCGAACTACTCGATCTCGCTGGCCGAGCCGGCGATCTTCGATTCGTCGTACTCGCTGCGCGGCAGCCTCTACTTCAGGCAGCGCGACTTCACCGAGTTCGACCAGGAGGCCTTCGGCACACGCATCGCCCTCGGGCGCCGCTTCGGCACCCGGTGGCGGGGCGGGTTCAATCTGCGGGCCGAGTCGGTCGACATCTCGGAGATCAGCGAGGACTCCGCCGTCGATTTCTTCGAGATCGAGGGCCAGAACACCACGACCGGGATCGGATTCGGGATGAACCGCTCGACGCTGGGCGCCGGGTTCAGGCCGACCCGGGGCACCGTGACCGACATCGAGGTCGAGCAGGTGGGCGCGCTGGGCGGGGACTTCGACTTCACCAAGATCACCTTCGATCACACCGCGTACTTCCCGGTCTGGGAGGACTTCCTGGGGCGCAAAACGGTCGTCTCGGTGAAGGGGCGCATCGGGTGGATCCCCCAGGACGACGAGGCGCCGGTATTCGAGCGGTTCTTCCTCGGCGGCCGGACCTTCCGGGGCTTCGACTTCCGCGGTGTCGGCCCCAACGGGGTCGACCAGGACGGTAACCCCACCGACGACAAGGTCGGCGACGACTGGCTGGCGTTCCTGGGCGCGCAGGTCGAGCGTCCGCTGTTCCGCGATGTCATCGCCGTCGTCGGGTTCGTGGACTCGGGCACGATCACCAACGACCCGGGCTTCGAAGACTGGCGCGTGAGTGTCGGGGTTGGGATTCGCCTCTACATCCCGCAGATCGGCCCGGCGCCGCTGGCGTTCGACTTCGGCTTCCCCATCGTGAAGGAAGACGACGACGAAGAGCGCCTGTTCAGCTTCAGCATCGACCTTCCGTTCAATTGATCCCGTTCGAAGGTGCGGGCGGGCGCGTCGGGTATGATCGGGCGGGTAGTTGCCGCTCCCGCGCCCGGCGAGGAGCGGACCAGAACGGAGCCAGTCAATGACGAAAGAGACATTCTGGCGGGCCAGCGCGCTCGTCGTCGCAATAGCCGCGGTCGCGGGGATCTGGCGCATGGGCGTCGAGCAGGCGGTCGCCCAGCAGGGCGCTGAATCGTGCTGCGTCGGAACGATCGATCTCAACGGCATCCTCGCCCAGCTCGACGAGCGCCTGGATCGCGAGGCCGAACTCCAGGCCTTCATCACCGAGCGCGAAGATGCGCTGCGCTCGATGGGCGAGCGGATCCAGGAGCTCGAGGCCGACCTCGAGATCCTCCCGCCCAACGGGGACGACTGGCGCACCAAGCGCGAGGAGATCCTCCGCGAGCGGGCCCGGACGCGCATGGAGCGCGAGCTCTCGAGCGCCCTGGCCGAAGAGAAGCAGACCCTGATGCAGCTCGAGCTGTTCGCCAAGATCAATGATGCCGCCGCCCGCTACGCGGCGCAGAACGGCATCTCGCTCGTGATCGCCGACGACAGCAGCATGCAGATCCCGGCGCCCCAGACGCCCGAGCAGCTCCGCCAGGCGCAGCAGCTCATCCTGTCGCGCCGGATCATCCATCGCGGCGAGACGACCAACATCTCCGACGACGTGGCCCGCCAGATGAACGTGGAGTACTCGCAGTAATCATGGCTGCCACGGACGCACCGGCCCAGACCGGCGCCGCGCCGACGTTCCGTTCCGGGCCGCTCGCCGAGCTGCTCGGGGCCGAGCTCCGCGGCTCGCCGGACGTGACGCTCAACGGGCTCGCCACGCTCGAGCATGCAGGCCCGACCTGCCTCTCGTTCGTGCGCGACGCCAAGTACCTCGTCAAGTGGATGGACAGCGACTGCGGCGCTGCGCTCGTCACCCGCTCGGTGATCGAGGGTTCGACGGATCTGCGCGTCACCGAACTCGGCGATCGCGCGATGCTCATCGTCGACGATGCCGACCTGGCGCTGATCACGATGCTCCAGGCGATCGCGGTGAAGATTGATCGGCCCGAGGGCGTCCACGAGAGCGCGGTGATCGACCCCAGCGCCAAGATCGGCGCGGGCGTGCGGATCGGCGCGCAGGTGTCGATCGGGCCCGACTGCGAGCTCGGCGACGGCGTCGTGCTCCACGCGGGCGTCCGTCTCGGCTCGGGAGTCCGACTAGGGGAAAGCACCGAATTGCGCCCCAACGTCGTCGTCATGGACGGGTGCTTCATCGGGCGGGGCTGCCTGCTCCACCCCGGCGTCGTGATCGGCGCCGACGGATTCGGGTTCCGGCCTAAGCCCGACGGCACCGGGCTCATCAAGATCCCTCACGCGGGCCACGTCGAGATTGGCGACGACGTCGAGATCGGCGCCAACTCCTGCATCGACAGGGGCAAGTTCGGGCCGACGATCATCGGCAGCGGCTGCAAGCTCGACAATCACGTCCAGATCGCCCACAACGTGGTTGTCGGCGAATGCTCGATCATCTGCGGCCAGACCGGGATCGCCGGCTCTGTCACCATCGGCAAGGGCGTCACGATCGCCGGGCACTGCGGCATCGCCGACCAGCTCACGATTGGCGACGGTGCCATCATCGCCGCCAAGGCGGGCCTGATGAGCAACGTGGGCCCCGGAGAGACCTGGTTCGGGTACCCCGCTCGCCCGGCCAGCAAGGCCATGCGAAACTTCGCGGCGCTCGATCGCCTGGGCGAACTCATGCCCCAGATCAGGCGTCTACTGCGGGGCGAAACAGGCGGCCGATAGACCAATTCGGCCCACAGGCCCCGCCGGCTCGCTCCCGGCCCGGCCCATGCGCAAGAACGGCGGAGTGCCCCACAGCAGGCTAGGATGGCCCCTTCTATGCCCGAACGTGCCTACCAGGAAGAGCCCCAGCACACGCTCAAGACAGCAGCGGCTGTCCACGGCACCGGTCTGTTCACCGGCGTCGAGTCGACGGCGGTGATCCATCCCGCCGAGCCCGACACCGGGATCCGATTCCGGCGGGTTGATCTCGAGGGCTCCCCCGAGGTCCAGGCCCGCGTCGACTGCGTCGTCGATCGCCCCCGGCGCACGACTCTCCAGTCGGGCCCGGCCATGATCGAGACCGTCGAGCACTGCCTCAGCGCGCTCGCGGGCATGGGTGTCGACAACGCCGTGATCGACGTCGACGGGCCCGAGCTCCCCGCCGGCGACGGGTCGAGCAGGTTCTTCGTCGATTCGATGCGCGAGGCCGGCCTCGTCGAGCAGGACGCGCCCAGGCGCCCGCTCGTCATCACGGAGCCGGTGACGGTCCGCGACGGCGACTCGATGGTCGCGGCGTTCCCCACCGAGCACGACCACTCGGAGCTGATGTACGTGCTCGACTACGGGCAGGGCTCTGTGATCGATCGCCAGAACTACACCTTCGAGGTGCAGCCGGCGGTCTACATCGACCAGATCGCGCCCGCCCGGACGTTCAGCACGCGGGCCGAGGCCGAGGCGATGTGGAGCCGCGGGATGTTCAAGCATCTCACGCCCAAGGACATGCTCGTCGTCGGCGAGCACGGCCCGATCGACAACAGCTACCGGTTCCAGGACGAGCCCGTGCGCCACAAGGTGCTCGACCTGCTCGGCGATCTGTCGCTGCTCGGGCGCCCGATCCACGGTCGCATCGTGGCCGTCCGCTCGGGGCATGCGCTCAATCACAAGCTGACGCGCGAGCTTCTGGAAGTTGCGCGACGCGTCGATTCGGTCGAGGGGCGCGCGGCGCCCGCCATGGAGATCCGGTCGATCCTGCGCCTGCTGCCGCACCGCTACCCGATGATCCTGATCGATCGCGTGCTGGAGATGGAAGGTGACGTTCGCGCCGTCGGCGTGAAGAACGTCACGATCAACGAGCCGTTCTTCCAGGGCCACTACCCGTCGACCCCGATCATGCCCGGCGTGCTGATCGTCGAGGCCATGTGCCAGCTGTCGGGCCTGATGCTGAGCCAGAAGCTGGAGCGGACCGGCAAGATCGCGGTCCTATTATCTCTGGACAACGTCAAGCTCCGTCGGCCGGTGACCCCCGGCGATCAGCTGGTCATCGAGTCGGAGGCTTTGAGGGCCAGCAGCCGTTTCGGAGACGTCCAGGCACGCGCATTTGTTGCCGGTGAGCTGGCCGCGGAGGCCCGCGTGAAGTTCCTCATGGTTGACGCCGAGCAGGAGCGATAGCCGAAGACACAGAGCGAACCAGAGAGCGGGCATCTGGCCCGGGGCTTGCTCACGAACACAGCACCATGAAAGACCTCATCCACCCGACCGCCGTGATCCACCCCCGCGCCGAGCTCGACAGCTCGGTGGAGGTCGGTCCCTACAGCGTGGTCGGCGAGGGTGTGAAGATCGGCGCGGGCACCAGCCTGCACAACCATGTCACGATCCAGGGCCCCGCGACCATCGGCGAGCACAACACGGTGTACCCCTACGCCGTGCTCGGCGCCGAGCCGCAGGACCTCAAGTATCAGGGCTACGACACCGAACTGGTCGTCGGCCATCGCAATCGCATCCGTGAGCACGCGACGATCCATCGCGGCACCGAGCTCGGCGGCGGGCGCACGGTCATCGGCGACGACTGCCTGATCATGGTCGGTGTCCACATCGCCCACGACTGCGTCATCGAGGACGAGGTCGTCATCGCCAACAACTGCATGCTCGGCGGGCACTGCCTCGTCGAGATGGGCGCCGGCCTCGGCGGCGGCGTCGGCGTGCACCACTTCACCACCATCGGCACCCTCGCGTTCGTCGGCGGCATGGCCCGCGTCTCCAAGGACGTCCCGCCTTACGTCGTCGTCGAGGGCGCACCCGCCGAGGTCCGCAAGATCAACACCACGGCGCTCATGCGCCGCAAGTGGACGCCCGAGCAGATCGAGCGCCTGCGTACGGCCTTCAAGGCCATCTACCGCGACCCCGAGACGCCCGTGCAGCACGCCATCGACACGCTGCGGGCCGATCGCACCCAGCCCGACACGATCCTGCGCCTGTGCGACTGCATCGAGCGCATCCAGTCGGGCGTTCACGGTCGCAGCCGCGAGAATCTGCGGGACGATCGGTAGAAGAAGGGGCTAAGGGGCCAAGGGGCAGAGGGGTTGCCCTTCGGGAATCGCTGCGCGCATCTACGAGCCCGTGGCGCAAGCCGCGGGTACTTTCGACCCCCGCGATGGCAGCGATCAAGGTACCCGCGGCTTGCGCCACGGGCTCGTAGATGCATTCGCCCTACAATCGGGGCATGACCCACGACCCCTCCAGCGCCCACATCGGGACCAAAGTCGTTCACACCGGCCAGCGCCCCGACCCGTCGACCGGCGCCGTCATGCCGCCCATCTCGCTCGCGACCACCTACGAGCAGGAGTCGCCGGGCGTGCACAAGGGCCTCGAGTACACGCGCACGCACAACCCGACGCGCTTCGCCCTCGAGCGGATGGTCGCCGGGCTCGAGAACTCGCCGCTCACCGAGGACGACGACCTGACAGGCGGCGGCTTCGCGTTCGCCAGCGGCCTGGCCGCGATGGCGACCTGCCTGGAGCTGATGGACGCCGGCAGCCGCATCGTGGCGATGGACGACATCTACGGCGGCAGCAATCGCATGCTCCGGCGCGTGCGCCAGCGCACGCAGGGGCTCGACGTCGAGTTCTGTGACCTCTCGAGCCTCGACCGCTTCGCCCAGGCGATGACGCCCGTGACGAAGATGGTCTGGGTCGAGACGCCCACGAACCCGACGCTGAAGGTCGCGGACCTCTCGGGCATCAGCGCCATCGCGCGCAAGGCCAACCCCGAGGCGATCCTCGTGTGCGACAACACCTTCGCCACGCCGATCAACCAGACGCCGCTCGATCACGGCTTCGACATCGTCCTGCACTCGACCACCAAGTACATGGGCGGGCACTCGGACTCGCTGGGCGGCGTGCTCATCGCCTCCAAGCCCGAGCACGCCGAGACGCTCCGCTTCCTGCAGAACTCGCTCGGCGCCGTGATGAGCCCGTTCGAGGCCTACATGACGCTGCGTGGCATCAAGACGCTCGACGTGCGCATGGCACGCCACAACGCCAGCGCCGTCGAGATCGCCCGGTTCCTCGCCTCGCACAGCCAGGTCGAGCGGGTGGTCTTCCCGGGTCTCGAGTCGCACCCGCACCACGAGGTCGTCCAGAAGCAGATGCGCGGCCCGGGCGGCATGATCACGTTCTACCTCGCCGGCGGCCTCGAGGAATCACGCCGCTTCCTCGAGTCGCTCGAGATCTTCGCTCTTGCCGAGAGCCTCGGGGGCGTCGAATCGCTGGTCGAGCACCCGGCGATCATGACCCACGCGAGCGTGCCGCCCGAGATGCGCCGCGAACTGGGGATCAGCGACAACATGATCCGCCTGAGCGTGGGTGTCGAGGACGTGCGCGACCTGCTTGCCGACATCGAGAAGGGCATGGCCGCCGCGAAGGGCGCCCGCGCTGCCGCGGCTGCGAGCGCCTGAGGTGAGCGCCCGGCGCGTCATCGACGCCAACGCCAATCGCGCCCGCGAGGCCCTGCGGGTCATGGAAGACTGCGCTCGCTTCGTGCTGGACGACCGCGATCTGTGCGCACGCCTCAAGCGATCGCGTCATGACCTGGCCTCGGCGCTGGGCGCCCTGTCGGGTTCGGCCATCGGCGAGCGCGACACGCCCGGCGATGTGGGAACGGACGTTCAGACCGAGCGCGAATACTCCCGCTCGTCGATGCGCGATGTGGCCCTCGCTGCCGGCAAGCGCCTGAGCGAGGCGCTGCGATCGATCGAGGAGGCGTCCAAGACCATCGACTCTCGCGCTGCCGAGCGCTTCGAGCGCCTGCGCTACGAGGCCTACGACCTCGACCGGGTGCTCGTGCTGGCGATGGGCACCGGGAGACAGGCGCAGTGGCGCCTGTGCGTGCTCGTGACCGAGTCGCTCTGCACGCATCACCCGTGGCTCGATGTCGCCCGCATGGCGATCGAGGGTGGGGCTGACTGCATCCAGCTCCGCGAGCCGGACCTGGACGACCGCGAGCTGCTCGAGCGTGCGCACCGGTTGGTCGATCTCGCCCGCCCGCGCGGGTGCGCCGTGGTCATCAACAACCGGCCCGACATAGCGCTGCTCGCCAAGGCCGACGGCGTGCACGTCGGCCAGGGCGACCTGCGTGTCGAAGACGTGCGCAGGATCGCGGGGTTCGACCTGCTTGTCGGCGTCTCGACCTCGCGGATCGAGGAGGCCGAGCGGGCGATGCGCGACGGCGCCGATTCCTGCGGCGTCGGTCCGATGTTCCCCACGACGACCAAGCACAAGGATCGCATCGCGGGCCCGGAGTACATGCGCGAGTATGCGGCGCACGATCCGTCGCTGCCGGCGCACCTGGCGATCGGAGGGATGACACCCCAGAACGCCGGCGAGGTGATTGACGCGGGCGCCGTGGGAATCGCCGTGAGTTCGTGCGTGTGCGGGGCGGAGGACCCGGCGGAGGCTGCACGGAGCCTCCATTCGATCGTGGAGCAGGGCCGGACCAACGCGCAGGCATCTACGAGCCCGTAGCGCAAGCTGCGGGTACGTTCGTCGCCCGCGATGCCAAGGCCAAAGGTACCCGCCGCTTGCGCGACGGGCTCGTAAAGGCGCGTCGTCTCCCTACAATCTCCGCCCTCAGCCGCCATGCCCCTTCTCAGTGCTACCAACCTGCGCCACGCCTACGGCACCGACATCGTCCTCAGCGACGTATCGCTGTCTGTCGAGGCCGGCGATCGTGTGGGCATCGTCGGGCGGAACGGCACGGGCAAGACCACGCTGCTCAAGGTCCTCACCGGGCGCATGACGCCCGATTCAGGATCCGTGAGCCTGGCCAAGAGCGCCAAGGCCTCGTACCTCTCCCAGGACCCGGACCTGGATCCCGAGGAAACGCTTCGCGGCGCGGCTGAGGCGGCGTTCAGCGAGCTGCACGACCTGCACCACCAGCTCGACGGGGTGTTCGCGGGCATGGAGTCGGCCGAGGGTGCCGAACTCGATCGTTTGCTGAAGCGCCAGGAGTCGCTCGAGCGACGCATCGAAGCGGCGGGGGGGTACGCCATCGATCACAAGATCGATCGCGTGCTCCACGGCCTCGGGTTCCGCGACTCGCAGTTCGGCATCAAGGTCAGCGGGCTGAGCGGCGGGCAGAAGGGGCGGGTGGCGCTGGCCAAGGCGCTGCTCGAAGAGCCCGACGTGCTCCTGCTCGACGAGCCGACGAACCACCTGGATCTCGAGGGCCGCCTGTGGCTCGAGGACTTCCTGTCCGGCGAGTTCAGCGGCGCGATCGTGATGATCAGCCACGACCGCTACCTGCTCAACAACGTCGTGACGCGCATCATTGAGGTCGAGGACGCGCGCCTCATCGACTACCCCGGCAACTACGACGCCTTCCGCGAGATCCGCGCCGAACGCCGCATGAGCCAGGCGCGGGCCTACGAGAAGCAGCAGACCAAGTTCAAGCAGGAAGAGGCGTTCATCCGCAAGTACAAGGCGGGCCAGCGCGCCAAGCAGGCACGAGGGCGCGAGTCGAGGCTCGCCCGCCAGCGCGAGGGCTCGCTCGAGCGTCCCGTCGAACTCGCGTCGTTCGGCCTGCAGTTCGCCCGCGCCACGCGCTCGGGCGATCTCGTCGTCACGGCCCGCGGCCTTTCCAAGGCCTACGACGCCGAGGACGGCTCACGCAAGGTGCTGTTCCACGATCTGGACGTCGACATCACCCGGGGCGAGCGCTGGGGGATCATCGGGCCCAACGGCGCCGGCAAGACGACGCTCGTCAACTGCCTGCTCGGCACGCAGGAGCCCGACGAGGGCACCGTGCGCCTCGGCGCGAACATCCAACCCGGCTACTACCGCCAGACGCACGAGCACGTCGACCCCGAGCGCCCGGTCTACCGCTACCTGCAGGACGTCATCAAGAAGGAGAACCCCGATGGCCTGCTCAGCGAGCAGCAGTCGCGCGACCTCGCCGGGGCGTTTCTCTTCTCCGGCGACGAGCAGGAAAAGGAGATGGGCCTGCTGTCCGGTGGCGAGCGCAGCCGCGCCGTGCTGGCGGGGCTGCTGGCGAGCGCCAAGAACCTGCTGATCCTCGACGAGCCGACCAACCACCTCGACATCCCCTCGGCCGAGCGCCTGGAGCAGGCGCTGGCCATCGACGAGCACGGCAAGGCCATCAAGGGCGCCTTCGACGGCACGCTGATCCTGATCAGCCACGACCGTGCGTTGATCGACGCCACCTGCTCGCACCTGCTCGTCCTCGACGGGGCGGGCAACGCCCAGGTGTTCATCGGGAGCTACACCGAGTGGCACGACGCGGAGGTCGAGAAGAAGGCGGCCGCGGACTTCGAGCGCGCCGAGGCCAAGCGTCGCGCCGAGCAGGAAGAGAAGAAGCGCCGCGCCGCGGAAGAAGCCAAGTCCAAGCACGACGCCCAGCGCGCCGAGCAGCAGGCCCAGAGCGACGCGGCGTCGGGCAAGTTCCGGGGCATGAAGACCGAGTGGCTCGAATCGCGCATCGAGCAGATCGAGCAGCGCATCAAGGAGATCCACGCCGAAATGATGCTGCCCGAGGTGTGGAAGGACCCCGCCAAGTGCGAGAAGCTCGGCAAGGAGCGCTCGACCCTCGCCGGCGAGCTCGAGCCGCTCGAGTTCGAGTGGTCGCGGCGCGCGGAAGAAGCCATGGGGTAGGTGCTCGCGCGATGGTCGACGATGTGCGCTCGCCTACATCGCCGCGCGTTTCGCTGCCGCGTAGCGCGCATGGTGGTCGTAGTGCTCGATGTACCCGTCGACGATCGCCTCGAGCGTCTCGAGGCCCGTCTCCGTGTGGTGGCCCGTGCGCAGGAACGCCTCGGGCAGCAGGGAGCGCAGCCGGAACGCCATGATCGCGCGGGTGACCCGGAACACCTCGCAGGCGCGCCCCAGGTCGATCGCCTCGGGCAGGCGGGCCGCGAACTTCGTCTCGTCGTAGGCCTGGAGCACCGGCGGCGACTCCGGCGGCGCGTCCTCGTGGGCGTCGCCCTGCATGGCGATCACGCGTTTCATCCGGTCCTGGCCCTGGAGCTCGGAGTCGTACATGTGCACCACCATCGTGCGCATGCTCCACCTGCCGGTCTCGCCCCCCTTGAACGGCTTGTCGAGCTGCTCCTCGCTCAGGCCCTCGACCCAAGACGCCAGCTCGGCGCCCTGCTCCTCGTAGCGATCGATCCGGCTTCGCATATTCGGTTTGGTCGTCATAGGCGATAGCGTATCCGGGGCCGGGAACGGGGGTTCCGGCTCCAGCCCGAACCCCCGGCGGACCGACGTTCGTAGGAAGCGTTGGCGGGATTGAAAGGCCCCCGCCAGACGCCCCAATCACCCACCGGGCCCGGAGGTGCCCCGCCCATGGCTGTCGCGTCCGCCCTGCTGCGCATCCCGCTCACCCGCCTGCTCTCGGTGGGCCTGTTCACCGCGCTTCTCGGGGGCGGCGGCTACGTCGGCTACCGGGCCATGCGCAGCGACATCGCGGCCGACGTCTATCGCCAGCGCCTCGAAGAGCTCGCCGGCGAGTACGAGTCCCTGCGCACGACGTTCAACGAGGCCGTGCGGCGCACCGCCGTCACCGAATTGCTCGTCCAGGACGGGCGCCTGAGCGTGGTGATCATCGACGCCCAGGGCCAGCGCACGACCATCGAGACCATCCTCGATCCCTCGAGCGAGATCTACGTCGACTACGTCGTGATCGACGGGCGCCTGCTGATCCGGCGCGTGTTCGATTCGTACACACCCCCGATGAGCGCGATCGTGCTCGACGCCGAGCTGGAGTTCGTCGACTGGAACGACCCCCGCGCCCAGGAGGGCAAGGCCGTCTATCGCGCCCTGCAGGAAGGGCGCTGGATCGTCAGCGCCACCGGGAACGGGGCGCTGGGGCTCGTGCGCCTGGGAGACGTCGGCTCGACCGAACCCGTCGAGCTCACGCCCGCCCCGCCCGTGCGCGACTTCGAGGAGATCCTCGAAGAGCTCGACACGTCGATCCGCGAGATCGGGCCCGGCGATGTGTGGAAGCGCGTGACGGGATCAACCCCCGAGACCCCGCCGAACTAGAGCGCCTTCACCGCTTCCAGAACCTCTTCGGCGTGCCCCGGCACCTTCACCTTGTCCCACCGGCGCGCGACCTTGCCATTTGCGTCGATGAGGTAGGTCGTGCGCTGGATGCCCATGTAGGTCTTGCCGTACATGCTCTTCTCGACCCACACTCCGTACTTGTCGGAGATCTTGGCCTCTTCGTCGGCGAGCAGCGGGTACTTCAGGCCCTCTTTCTCGGCGAACTTCGCCTTGCTCTTGCTGTCCAGGATGCTCACGCCGAAAACGGCGGCCTTGGAGCGCTTGAACTTCGGCATGCGCTCCTGGAAGTCGCAGGCCTCGCGCGTGCAGCCGCTGGTCATGTCCTTGGGATAGAAGAACAGCACGACCGGCTGGCCCGCGTAGTCGCTGAGCTTGTGCTTGGTCCCGTCCTGATCCGGCAGCGTGAACGCCGGCGCCTTCTTGCCTTCATCGATGAGGGGCATCTCTCGGTTCCTCGCAAGGTGAAAGGTGGAACAGGGTATCGCACCAAGATCCCGCTGCCCCTCTGCGCCTCTGTCCCTTCCTCAGAAAAAAACAGCGGGCGCCGCCCAGCGCAGCGCCCGCCTTTGAGCCCCCTCCCCACCGATCTGCTCGGGCCGCACAACTCGCCGGAACCGAGGACGGGCAGGGCAGCCCGGTGTTCTGATTGTGGAGTTCAGCCTCCCGGCGTGACCCCCTTGGTGATCCAGTCGACGAGGAACATCAGCATGAGCCCCGCGAGCGCGGCGGAGGCGAGCCAGAGCCTGGCCCACATCCAGCGGTTCTCCCAGGGCGACGAGCCTTCGCGCGGAGCCGGGATCACGTCGAGCGATCGCGAGACGACCTCGCTCTCGAGCGTGTCGCCCCGGCGCGCGGCGTCCTGGACGACGGCGATCACGAGGTTCGCCTCGAAGGGGCGCATCCCGAAGCGCTCGCCCTGGCGGACGAGCTGGCGGCGGTGCTGCGGGGCCAGGATGGCCGCGCGTCCGCCCTCGAGCACCTCGGCGGTCTTCATCGCCAGCACGCGACGGACGTCCTCGCTCTCGTCGTAGGCGAGCTTGGCTGCCCGCCGGTTCTCCTGCTCGACGGCCTTGCGGGCGCGCACCTCCTCTGTGGTCGGCCCCTCGTTGGGGACGACCAGGCGCAGGCGCGCGGAACCGAGCTCGTGCAGCGCGTGGCTCATGTCTTGGGTGTGGCGATACTCCGCCGGACTTGATGCGACTCCCACCGACGGGCCGGATACGCCGGCCGATCGGCCCGATGGACAACCCGGACGCGCCCCCGAGGGGCTCGCCCGCTACCGTGTGCATCCGTGCTGGAGTGAGCGGGACTGCGCTCCATCTTCGTCCCGGCCCGTTGCCTTTGAACCTTACGCCCAATCCCGATCAACGCACGCGAAAAACAGTCGAAACGACTCCCGCGATGACTGATAACTCCGGACAGACCAAAGATTTGGCAGAGCAACGCGCAGATGTTGCCGAGGCACCCGCGCTCCCCGCGCTTCACACGGACGTTCCGCCCGCGGAGGTCGTCGATCGCCTGGAGAAGCGCGCACAGAAGGGCAAGCTTCCGGGGTTCGAGCGCGAGGGCGCCGAGTCGTGCTCGGTGCTCGTGTTCGCGGGCCTGTACGACCATCGACTCCGGATCACCCCCGGTTCGGGCGGGCCTATCGGCCTCGAGCTGCGCATGCTCCGCAGGATGCCGGCGATCGTGATCGGTGTGCTGGTGCTGGCGACGTGGCCGGGCCTGCCCCTGACCGACTCGATGCTGCGCATCTACTTCGACTGGTACGACGCCTGGCCCATCCAGACGTGGTGGTGGTACCTGCCCATGATGGCGTTGTGCATCCCGGTGGTCTGGAAGCAGATCAGCGCCGCCCGGCGCGAGGCGCTGGTCGAGGCCACGAAGATCCTCGCCGAGGTCTCCCCGATCATCGAGGCGCGATAGGGCTTACTCCGGCAGCAGGGTGCCGAGCATGCGCTCGCTCAGCGGGTAGTCGCGGGCGACGGCGCGCAGGTCATCGAGCGTGACGCCGTTGATCTCATCGAGCTCTTCTTCCAGCGAGCGGTACTCGCCCAGGTAGGGCCACAGGCGCCCGAGGCGCTGCATGCGCCCGGCCGGGCGCTCGCCGGCGAGGGTGACGCCGGTGGCGCTCTTGTTGCGCAAGCGTTCGAGGTCGTCTTCGGTGAGCGAATCGGCCAGCCCGGCGATCGCCTCGTCCATGCGCTCTCGGATGTCGCCCAGGCGCTCGGGCTCGCCCGAGGCGTAGACGAACATGTCGCCGCAGCCGTCGTGGGCGTCGAACGCGGCCTGGGCCTCCTCGGCGATGCCCGGCTCCACCAGCGCCCAGTGCAGGCGGCTGTTGCCCGGCTCGCCCAGGATGCGCCCGAGCATCGTCGCGGCGTAGCGCGAGTCGTCCTGCATCGAGGGGGCCGCGCTCACGGCCAGGAGGTATCCCCGGTTGACGTTCTTGTCGCGCAGCTCGAAGTCGCCGCTGCATGGAGTCGGGCGCGAGGTGTCGCGCGTCGCGTCGGTCCGCTGCCACTTGGAGCACAACGCGGCGACGTCGTCGCATGCCTTGTCGAAGTCCAGGCGTCCGGCGAGGGCGACAACCGTGTTGTCGGCGCTGTAGCGCGAGGTGAAGTAGTCGTCCATCTGGTCGCGCTGCAGGTCGGTCACGGTCTGGTCGGTTCCGAGCACGCGGAAGCCAAGGCCGTGCTCGTCGTAGTAGCGCTGGATCGCTTCTTCGTAGAGCACCCAGAAGGGGTTGTCCTTGTACATCGCGATCTCTTCGAGGATCACGCCCTTCTCGGTGTCGAAGTCCTCGGTGCGGAGGGCGGGGCGCATCATGTCGCCCAGCAGGTCGATCGCCCGCGGGAGGAACTCGGGGAGCACGTGGGCGTGGAACGCCGTCATCTCGGTGGTGGTGAAGGCGTTGTAGCTGGCGCCGAGCTCGTCGAACTCGCGGTTCACGTCGTCGGCGCTGCGCCGGTCGGTGCCCTTGAACATCATGTGCTCGAGGAAGTGGCTCACGCCCATCACGCGCGAGTCCTCGTCGCGTGCGCCGGTGCGGACGAAGAAGCCGCATGCGCTGGTGTGCGCGGCGGGGTCGGTCTCGGCGATGATCGTCAGCCCGTTGTCGAGCGTGCGCTGCTTGAAGGTGACTGCCATGGCGGGGAGTGTAGGGGGTGCGGTGGCTTTACGAGCCCGTCGCGCAAGCGGCGGGTACATTCACGGTCCGCGCACTCGTACATGGCTGATCAAGGCGTTCACTCCGCGCCCGGGTGCCTCCCCTCCGAACGGGCGTCCAAGGTACCCGCCGCTTGCGCGACGGGCTCGTAGATCGCCCCTCCTACCGCGCCAGCTGCCGGCGCAGGTAGTTGATCAGGTCGATCTTGGTGATCAGGCCCTCGTACTTGCCGCTCTCGTCGGCGACGATCGCCACGCGATCGGCGCGGAAGATGGGCATGAGGCGCTCGATCGGCGCGTCGGGGCTGATGGTCTCGAGGCGGCGCGTCATGAATTCGCTGACCGGCTTCTCGAAGGCCTCGGCGTTTTCGGTGACCGCCAGCAGGATGTCGCTCTCGTCGATGATGCCGGCGATCTTGTCGCGCGGGTCCATCACGACCATCTGGCTGACGTCGTACATCTGCATCCGCTTGATGGCCTGCTTGAGCGAGTCGTCCTCGCTCAGCGTGTAGTCCTCGCGGAACTCGTGGCGCCGGGCGATGAGGTCGCGCAGGTCGTTGCGCGACTCGCGCTCGATGAAGCCGTTGTCGATCATCCAGAAGTCGTTGAAGACCTTGGAGAGGTACTTGGCGCCCTGGTCGCAGATGAGGGTGACGACGTTCTTGGCCTCGGTCTGCTGGCGGCACCAGCGCGCAGCGCCCGCCACAAGGCAGCCGGTGCTGGATCCGGCGAGCAGGCCCTCCTTGTGGAGCAGCTCTCGGGCCGCGAAGAAGGCGTCCCCGTCGCTCACGGTGACTCCCTCGTCGACGAGATCGAGGTCGCAGATCTCGGGGACGAAGTCCTCGCCCATGCCCTCGACGAGCCACGTGCCGGCCTCGACGTGCTTGCCCTCGTTGACGAGCGGCGCGAGCACCGAGCCCTCGGGGTCGGCGAGGATGATCTTCACGTCCGGGTTCTTCTCGCGCAGGAAGCGCCCCATGCCAGCGAGGGTGCCGCCGGAGCCGACGCCGACGACGATCGCGTCGACCTTGCCCTCGAGCTGCTCCCAGATCTCGGGCGCCGTGGTCTCGTAATGGGCGCGGGGGTTGTGCGCGTTGCCGAACTGGTTGACGTGGTAGCTGTTGGGCGTGCGCGCCGCGATGGCCGCGGCCTTGTCGGAGTAGTAGTCGGGGTGCCCCTTGGTGACGTCGGAGCGCGTGAGCACGACCTCGGCCCCCATGGCGCGGAGGTGCTGGATCTTCTCCTGGCTCATCTTGTCGGGGACGACCACGATCAGGCGGTAGCCCCGCTGGGCCGCGACGAGCGCGAGCCCGAGGCCCGTGTTCCCGGCCGTCGCCTCGATGATGGTGGGGGGCGGGTCGCCCTTGGGGTCGAGCAGGCCGTCGCGCTCGGCGCCCTCGATCATCGAGAGCCCGATGCGGTCCTTGATCGACCCGGCAGGGTTCATCAGCTCCATCTTGCCGAACAGGCGGCAGGGGCCGGTGTCGAGGTTGCGCAGCTCGATGAGCGGCGTGTTGCCGATCATGTCCAGCACGCCCTGGAAGACGGGCGCGACGCCGGCGGGGGACGACGATTCGGATGAGACTCCGGTTCTCATGGCGGGGAGTCTAGCAGGCAGCGCGCGCGACACCCGCGGGGGCGCGGGCCTCGGGGTTCGGGTCGGGAGCTACTCCAGAGCCGCGGCACCCGAGATGATCTCGGTGAGCTCGGTCGTGATCTGGCTCTGGCGGGCGCGGTTGAACCTGCGCTGCAGGTTCTTGCCCATCTTCCCGGCGTTGTCGGTGGCCGACTTCATGGCGATCATGCGCGCCACGTGCTCGGACACGAGCGCGTCGTTGAAGCACTGGAAGAGGGTCGTCTTCACCGTGACCGGGAGCAGGTCGTTGAGGAGCTGCTCGGGCTCGGGGCTGAAGTCGTAGACGACGCTGGCGCCGCCCTCGGAGCCTTGCTCGTCCTCGGCAGCGGGGGGCGGCTTGAGGGGCAGGAGCTGGAGCACCTCGGGCTTCTGGCGGGCCGTGGAGATGTATCGCATGTAGACGACCTTCACGCCGGCGATCTCGCCCCGGGTGAATTCGTCCATGTAGCGCTGCGCGAGGCGTTCGACGTCCTCGAAGTCGGCCTTGTCGCCGAACTCGCGGTGGTGGTGGGTCACCTCGAAGTTGTTGAACTTGTAGAACCCGGCGCCCTTCTTGCCGACCATCTCGGACTGGTAGGCGTCGGTCTGCTCGCGCAGCATGCGCACCGAAGTGCGGAGGATCGAGCCGTTGTACGGGCCGCACAGGCCCCGGTCGCTGGTGAGCACCAGGAGAACGGTCTTGCCCTTGGACCCGCTCGAGGGGCCGTTGATGAGCGGGTGCTGGATGTTGCCGGCCTTGGCGGCGAGCTGCGTCACGAGGTCGAACACACCCTCGGTGAACGGCTTGCTCGCCGTGGCGGCATGCTGGGCCTTGGCGTACTTGCTGGTGGCGATCATCTGCATCGTCTTGGTGATGCGACGGATGTTGCCGACCGCCTTCATGCGCTTCTTGATTTCGCGTGCGTTGGCCATAGGTCCTTCGGGGCTGGGGGGGCGACAAGTGTAGCGGGGGCGGGAAACCGTGAAAAGCAGGGGCCTTTGCGAGCCCGTCGCGTGCGCGGCGGGTTGGTCGATGCAGCAGCTACCCCTGCTCGAAGGGGTCCTCGCGCCCGAACCCCGGCTGGGGCTCGGGAGGGCGGGTCCCGGCGTCGGGCCGGCGCCCGCGCCCGCCCTTTTCGTCCGGCCGGAGGGGGGCCTGGGCGTCCGGCTCGAACAGCCCGGGGTGCCGAGCCGGGCCCAGTTCGAGCCCGTCCCACGCCAGGCCCACGCCCTCGGGGAGCGTGGGGCTCACCACGTCGTGCTTGATCTCGTGGGCGATGTGCACGAACCAGGTCTGCCCGGCCCGGATCTCGCCCGCGGCATGGACGGCCTGATCCAGCGAGAAGTGCGTCGGGTGCTTGCGGATCCGCAGGGCATCGAGCACCAGCGTGCGCAGGCCGGTCAGCTCTCCCCACGTGCGCGGCGGGATCGCCGAGACGTCGGTGCAGTAGGCGAGCGGGAACGGCGAGTCGTCGTCGCCCGGGTCCACGCCCGCGACCGGTTCGATGCGGAAGCCCAGGATCGGCAGGCGCCCGTGGATGAAGCGCACGGGCGTGAAGCGCATGCCGTGCAGTTCGACCGGGTCGCCCGCGCCGCCCTTCTCGGGGTCGGGCCCCTCGATCTCGCTGGCGATGAGCGTCGCGACGAACGAGTCGTTCACGTTGCGCTGCTTGTCGAAGATGTGCTGGTAGACGCGCTGCAGCGAATCGAGCACGTAGCGCTCGGCGTAGATGTCGATCGGCTCGCGCATCACGGCGTTGTAGCGCCGGACCTCGTCGAGCCCGAAGATGTGGTCGACGTGGTTGTGCGTGAACAGGATCGCGTCGCAGCGCCACAGGTCGTGGCGGAGCGCCTGCAGCTTGTGGTCCGGGGTGACGTCGATCAGCACCGTGCGGGGCGTGCCCCCGGGGTCGATCCACTGGACCGCGGCGCCCGTTCGCGAGCGTGTGTCGCGCGGATCGGGCGACGTGCACGTCTCGCAGTCGCAGGCGATCAGCGGGATGCCGCCGGAGGTGCCGGTGCCCAGGAACAGGAAGCGCGCGTTGGAAACACCAGAGGAGCCCATGGAAGCCAAGCGTAGGGGGCCGGGGCCTCCTACCCAACCCGCTCCTCGCGCAGCTCGCGGCTCATGAGCATCGCGATCGCGTCGATCGGGTCCAGCTTCTCGTAGAGCACGGCGTGCACCGCCTCGACGATGGGCAGCTCGACCCGGTACTTGCGGGCGAGCTCCATCACCGACTTGGTCGTCGCCACGCCCTCCACAACCGACTTGGTGCGCGCCAGGTACACGTCGAGCGCCTCGCCCTTTCCGAGCGCCTCGCCGCAGGACCGGTTGCGCCCTTCGGGGCTGAAGCAGGTGGTCGCGAGGTCGCCCACGCCGGCCAGACCGAAGAACGTCTCGCGCGACGCGCCCATCGCGCTGCCGAGGCGGCTGATCTCTGCCAGGCCCCGCGACAGCAGCGCGCTCTTGGCGTTCGCGCCCGCTTGGAGACCGTCGATGATGCCCGCGGCGATGGCGATCACGTTCTTCATCGCGCCGGCGAGTTCGACGCCGAGCGGGTCGGAGCCGGTGTAGATGCGCAGCCAGCTCGTCGAGAACAGGCCCTGCACGCGCGCCGCCAGATCCGCGTCGTCGCTGGCGCCGATCATCGTCGCCGGCAGGCAGCGGGCGAGTTCGGCGGCGATCGTCGGCCCGCTCAGCACGCAGTAAGAACGCGAAGGCGCGTCGGGGTCGTCGTCCAGCGCCGAGGCGATCGCCCCGAGCGGAGTGAGCAGGGTGCCGTTCTCGATCCCCTTGGAGACGCTGATCACCGGGCACGATCGCGGCGCGGGCACGTGCTCGCGCAGGCCCTCCCAGACCGCCCGCGTGAACTGGGTCGGGATCGCCGAGACGATCAGCGTGGCGCCGTCGAGGGCTTCGGCGCTGTCGGAGGTGACGAGCACCCGGGGATCCAGCTCGAACCCCGGAAGGCGGGGGCTCGTGCGCGACTGCGCCAGCGACCCGGCCTCGGTCGGATCGTGGCCCCAGACCGCGACGCCGACCGATCCGGCGTCGCCCGCGGCGCTGACGAGCGCCAGGGCCGAGACCAGGCCCATCTGGCCGTCGCCCAAGATGGTGATTCGTTCGCGTGCCATTGGTCGATGGGTGCCCGGGGGGACGCTCCAAATTGCGAACCGGACGGGGGATCAGGGCGTAGTGGCATTCCGGCCCTTCCCGACCGATATCACCCCAGACCAGCCCGGCGGAACCGGAACAGGCACCACCCCTACTATAGTGGCCACCAACCACGAGGGACCTTTCACCCCATGGCGACACACACTCCCGTGCCCCAGAGCGTTTCGACTGGCGATGAGCACTCCGGAGAGTCCCCGGAACAGGCGGCGCTCAACGAACGCAGGCTCGAGAGGCAGATCATCGTCTACCTCGTGGGCGGGATCCTGGCGCTCGCCGGCTGGCTCGGCCAGTGGCTCGACATGATCGACCCCTCGATCGCGCAGATCCCCGTGTTCATGGGCGCCGTGATGCTCGGGTTCGGGCTGTTCGTCTCGGCGTGGAACGAGATCCGCGGCGGGCTGCTGGGCAGTTCGACCCTCGCCTCGCTCGCGATCCTCGCGGCGCTCTCCCAGGGCATGTACGCCACGGCGGCGTTCCTCGCCTTCATCCTGCTGGTGGCAGACCAGGCCCTGCGTCGCACGGCGTGGGGAGCCCTCCGGGCCATCGAGCAGCTCGTGCAGCTGACCCCGGACACCGCCCGCATTGTCGAGAACGGGACCGAGCGCGAAGCCTCACTGGATGAGGTCGAGGTCGGCATGCTCGTGCGCGTTCGCGCCGGAGAGAACCTCCCTGTCGACGGCGTGGTCGTCAGTGGCAGCTCGATGATCAACCAGGCCAGCCTGACCGGTGAGGCTGCGCCCGTTGAAGCCCAGGACGGCACGCTCGTTTACGCCGGTACGACGAACCTGACCGGCAGCCTGGATATCAAGGTCACCCAGATCGGCGCCGAGACGACGATCGGAAAGGTCGCTGAGCTGATCAACGAGGCGGAGTCCACGCGGACGAGCCGCCAGCTGATGATCGAGCAGGTGGCCCGGTACGTGGTGCCGGTCGCGCTCGTGACCGCCGCGACGGTGTGGTACTTCACGAAGGACGTGGAGAGCGCGATCAGCGTTCTGGTCGTCGCGTGCCCGTCGGCGCTGCTGCTGGCGAGCCCGACGGCGATGATGGCTTCCTTTGCCGCGGCTGCTCGCCTGGGCATCCTGATCAAGCAGACTTCGTACCTCGAGTCGGCGGCGAACATCGACACGATCGTGTTCGACAAGACCGGTACGATCACCACGGGGCGCTTCGCCGTGAGCCGCCTGGCCCCGGCGGAGGGCGTCGAGGGTGCGGTGCTGCTGCAGGCAGCCGCGGATGCGGAGCAGCACTCGAATCACCCGTTGGCGCAGTCGATCATGCAGACGGCCAAGCAGGCGCGCGTCATCCCCGAGGAAGGCTCCGGGTTCGAGGAGGTCCACGGGCGCGGCGTGAAGGGCGTCACGAGCAAGGGCGAGCTGCTGGCCGGCCGGTCGTCCTGGCTTGTCGAACTGGATCCGTCGATCCGGTCGCAGGTCGAGACCGTGGAGTCGCACATCGAGGGTATGAGCGGCGTGCACGTCATGCGGGGGGGCACGTACCTCGGGGCCGTCGGCCTCGAGGACAAGCTGCGCTACAACTCCAAGGGCGTGATCGAGAAGGTGCGCGAACTGGGCGCCCGCTCGGTCGGGCTGTTCACCGGTGATCGCTTCGACGTGGCCAAGCGTGTCGGTGTGTCGGTCGGCGTCGACAAGATCGAGGCCGAGTGCCTGCCCGAAGAGAAGCACGATCTCATCCAGGAGATGGTCCAGAACGGCAAGCGCGTGCTGATGGTCGGCGACGGCATCAACGACGGCCCGTCGCTGGCGGCGGCCGACGTCGGCGTGGCGATGGGTCTTTCCGGATCCGACATCGCCACCAACTCCGCCGGCGTCGCCCTGATGAACGACGACCTGTCGCGCGTGCCGTTCCTCATGATGCTCGCCCGGCGCACACGTCTGGTGATCGCCCAGAACATCGCGGCTTCGATCGTCATCGCGATCGTTGGGCTGGCGGCGGCGGCGACCGGATTGCTCGGCATCGGCTTCGCGGCGTTCTACCACTTCTTCGGAGACGTCTTCGTCATCGCCAACAGCTTCCGCCTGATCCGGTTCGGCGAGGAGTTCGCCTCGCACGAGCACCACTTCGCCTCAGTGTCGAGTATCGGCAGCGCGAGCCACGCGGCATCCGAGACACGGCGCGAAGCGTCGGCAAGCCTCCGCCAGCCGGAGCCGGTGGGCGCTTAGCGGCGGCTCTCCGATCTCTCGCCTCCGAGCGCCAACGAAAAAGCGACCCGCAATCTGTTCGATGTGCAGGCCGCTGGAGGAGAGAGAGATACCGAAACTCCCACGAGCCGCGGGACGTCACCTCGCGGCTTCGCAGGGGAGCGGGCCCGGCAGATTGCTTGGGTCGCCGGATCGGCTCGCGCCGGCCGCCCACAAACCATCGGGCGGTGCGGCGGGGTCCGAAAAACCCGCTCACTCGGTTATACGGAATCCCCTTTCTCATGGTTCAGTGTGGGGGCCCCAAATCTGGTGTTCTCACATTCGGCCCCCTGTCGTAAGTGTCTGAGGGCACCCGGCATGGCGCCCGTCCGGGCGCCGGGATGAGCCGTTCTTGGGAGAACGCCCCTCGGATTCGGTTTCGGGAACCGCGCCTCCGGCACCCCGCGCCGTGGCGACCGGCACGTCGTGACCCACCCGCCTAAGCGTGCCGGTCTGCCCTCCCGGTACCTCCGAAACGGAACGCGCCAGCCGACACTCGGGCCAAGCCAACCACCCCGACGGCTCCCGCAGGCGCTGCGTCCCGCCGATGCCACTGGTGCGCGGGAGGCGCGTCAGGAGGCCGGATCATGCCGAGTCGTTTGGGTCACATCTTGGTCGAGCAGGGAGTCCTCACCGGTGAGCAGGTGCTCGAGGTGCTGGAGCAGCAGGGTCTGCGGAGGCGGCCGTTCGGCGAGATCGCCGAGCGCCTCTTCGGGGTCGATCCCGCCGATGTCGAGCAGGCCTGGGCTACCCAGTATTCGCACATGGCCGAACAGGTGGACCTCACCTGCGAGTCGCCCGAGAGCTCTGTGCTCGATCGGATCGAGCGCCGCCAGGCGTGGCAGTTCCGGGTCGTTCCGATCCGGGTCGAGGACAACGGCCTGGTGCTCGCGACCAGCAGGCAGAACCTCCCCAGGGCGCTGCGATTCTCCAACCGGTGCCTCGTGTGCGAGGCATCGCTGGTGATCGCCGGTGAGTCCGATCTCATGGCGGCCCTGCAGCGCTTCTACCCCATGGCCCAGCTCGATGCCGCGTCGCTGACCGACGCCCGGGCCATGCTCTCGAGCCTGGGGCCGCTGATCTGAGGATTCCCCTCCCTGAACTCCCGATCCGGTGCAATACTCCCCGGTGAGGGACGTTTCGGAAGTGCGTGGCGCGTGGGGTGCGCCGCGAGAGGGCGCGGATCGTGGATCACAACAGACGCAGATCAAGGCAACAGTGCGCGGGCTTCTCGCTTTTGGAACTCATCGTCTGCGTGGCGATCATCGCCGTGCTCATCGGGCTGCTGCTGCCCGCGCTGAGCCGCGCCCGCGACGCAGCCCAGCGCACCGGCTGCGCATCGAACATGCGCCAGATGGGAGCGATCATCGAGATGTACCTCGATGACAACAAGCGCATCTACCCCGTGGTCCGCTACATGCCCCAGCCCTGGCTGAGCGGGAACGAGAACCCCGCGCTGAACGTCGCGCTCAAGAGCTACGCGGAGCCCGACAGCGCGATGTACCGCTGCCCGGGCGACTCGGTCGTGTTCGAGAGAGAGTGGGTCGACGACGACGGCCGGACGCAGATCTGCGGCATGTCTTACCAGTTCAACAGCGTGCTGGGCGGGCGGACGTGGGACGAGTCGTGGTACAAGCGCCGCCTCGGCCTCGACCCGACTCGCGCGCCGATCGCGCACGACTTCGACGGCGGCACGTTCGAGACCGAGGACGGCGAGCAGGTGATCGTCGACTTCTTCCACACCAAGCGGAACATCCTCTTCGTCGACGGTCACGTCGACACCAAGGTCAACATCTTCTCGGGATCCGGAGACCGGCCATGAGCGAGCACCAACGGTTCGACCTCGACGAGGCGGCGGCGGGTGGCCGGGCGCCGATCGACGCCTCCTGGAGCAAGGCAAGGAAGCGGGGCGTCGCGATCGGGGCGGTCTCGCTGGCGGCGCTCGCGCTGTCCGGCGGGGCGTGGTTCGCGATGGCCCAGCAGCCGCCCCGCCTGCCCCAGAGCGCCGCCGAAGCGCTTGAGGTGATGGGCTCGGACCGCTTCGATCGCCTCGACGATGAGCGCAAGCGTCAGTACGCCAGCGAAGCCCGGCGCCTGATCCGCGAGCTGCCCGAGGAGGAGCGCCGCGATGCGTGGGACGAAGAGTCAGAAGAGGCCCGGCGCGCGATGCGCGAAGCGTGGCTCGACGACATGGCCCGCCGGCGCGCCCGAGGCGAGGAGATCGAGTGGCCCCCGAGAGACATGCCCCGGCCCGACAGGCGGCGCTGGCAGGAGATGAGCGACGAGGAGCGCCAGGAGATGCGCCGTCAGATGCTCGCCGAGATCCGGGCCCGCATGGCCGAGGCGGTCGAGTCCGGGAACGGCCAGTCCAGCGCGCTGCGCATGGAACTGATGACCAGCGGAAGGGGCAGGGGCGGCCCCGGAGGGGGCGGGCGGCGGGGTCGCTAGCGGGGCGTTGAAACCCCGGCTTGCGCCGGGCGTACCATTCCATCGATGCTCGCGAAGCTGATGCTCAGCCTTGTGCTCGTGTTCCACAGCCTGCTGCCCGGCGTGTGCGCGTCGGTCTGCGTGGAACTGGGCTGCGCGCCCGTGGTGCTCGATTGCAGCGCGGGCGACATCGGCTGCGGGCCCGTTCTCACGGGCACCTGCTGCGCACCCGCCCCGGATCAGGGCGAGCCCTGCTGCCCGGGCTCCGATGACTGCCCGGCCCATTGCTGCGAAGTTCCCGAGGCGACCCCGCCGTCGAAGGACGCGGGGGTCGTACCGACGGGCGACACGCCGGCAAATGTGCCGGTCGCCTACGAGCTCGACTGGTCGGAATCGGCGCACACATCCGCGATCGCTTCGCGTGATGTTCGCCCGCCCGACAGCGCCCGGCACAGTGCGCAGTCGCGCCTGTGCGTGTGGCTGATCTAGTCGGCCGGATCCCGATCAGGAAGACGAATCGGAATCGGTCGCGCGGCTCCGCCGCGCCCGGCGTTCGGTGCGCCGGCGGACCCGGCTGCGCGGCCCTGACAAACGACAGATCAACCACTCATTCAGGAGTACACACACATGTCACGCAACATGATCCCGTTCGCTGCGCTCATGGCGATCTTCGCCCTGGCCGCCAGCGCTGATTCGAGCGCCTCGATGTCGTCCAAGGCGGCCCGCGACTGCTGCTGTTGCTGCTGCTGCGACAGCTGCGACGACCGCGAGTGCTGCATTGAGTGCTGCGACGGCGGGGCGTGCGACGCCAACGCCGCCAAGGAGTGCTGCGAAGCGGCTCCCGGCGCCGAGTGCTGCCCGCCCGCCAAGGGCGAGTGAGCACGCGGGCGACCGCTGAGTCGCCCGGCCCGTAACGAAACAGCCGGGCCTCGGAAGGGGCCCGGCTGTGTTGGTTTCTCGGATTCGGGGGAGAGAAGATCAGGCGACGGCGGCTGCTTCGCCGACGGCGCTGCGCAGCGCCTCGATCTTGTCGGTCTTCTCCCAGGTGAACAGGTCGCCCTCGGGCTGGCGACCGAAGTGCCCGTGGGCGGCGGTGGCCAGGTAGATCGGCTTGCGCAGGCCCAGGCTCTCGATGATGCCCTTGGGAGTGAGCTGGAAGACGTCGCGCACGGCGCTCTCGATCTTGGCCAGTTCGACCCGTTCGCTGCCGGCGCAGGTGACGTGCACGCTGATCGGCTCGGCGACGCCGATGGCGTAGCTCAGCTGGATCTCGCACTCGTCGGCGAGGTCCGCCGCGACCACGTTCTTTGCGATGTACCGGGCCATGTAGGCAGCCGAGCGATCGACCTTCGTCGGGTCCTTGCCGCTGAAGGCGCCGCCGCCGTGGCGCCCGCGTCCGCCGTAGGTGTCGACGATGATCTTGCGGCCCGTCAGGCCGACGTCGCCGTGCGGGCCGCCGATGAGGAAGCGCCCGGTCGGGTTCATGTGGATGTCGATGTCATCGCTCCACCACGTGTCGCCGAGCACCGGCTTGATGATCTTGTCGACGACCTCGGTGCGCAGCTCGCGCTGGCCCTCGTCGGAGTTCCACTTGTGCCCGTGCTGCGTCGAGAGCACCACGGCGCTGACGCGGACCGGGCGGTTCTGCGAGTCGTACTCGAACGACACCTGGCTCTTGGCGTCCGGGCGCAGCTCCGGGATGCCGCCCGCCTCGCGGACGTTCTTGTGCTGCTCCACGAGGCGGTGGGCGAGGAAAATCGGCAGGGGCATGAACGTGCCCGGCGCCAGGTCCTCGCTCTCGCGGTTGGCGTAGCCGAACATCATGCCTTGGTCGCCGGCGCCGTCGGTGTTCACGCCCTGGGCGATGTCGGCCGACTGCTGCTTCAGGCTCACCAGCACCGCGCAGCTCTTGGCGTCGAACTGCAGGTCGCCGTCGGTGTACCCGATGCTGCGGATCGTCTCGCGGGTGACGTCGGCGATCTCGACGTACGCGTTCGTCGTCACCTCGCCGGCGACGACCGCCATTCCCGTCGAGACCATCGTCTCGCAGGCGACGCGGCTCATCGGGTCTTCCTTGAGCATCGCATCGAGGACCGCGTCAGAGATCTGGTCCGACACCTTGTCGGGGTGGCCGACGGAGACGGACTCCGACGTGAAGAAGTAGTTCGACATGGGGGGAAGGCTCCCGAGAGACGTGTCTTGCGGCGTTGCCGCGATTCATCGAATAATCCGCATCAACGGATGAAGGGACGACTGTAGCAGGGCAGAAAGTGTAACGAGATCGGGACGTGCAAAAACAACCACGGCCCAAGGGAGGAGCCTCGGGCCGTAGTTCGGGGGTTGGGTGTGGTGTTCTAGCGAGTGAGATGTCTGTCCTGAAAGGTTCGTGCGGGCTTGTTCAGCCCGCAGAAACCTGAGTCCATCCGACGCCGCGCAACACGCGCGAGTGGCAGTCCGTCCAAATCCGGTCGGCCCTTTGGGTTGCCCCTCAGGACGCCTGGGAAGTGAGGGAAGGAGACCTGCCCACTTGGTCTCCCGCCCTCGCTTCCCGGACGCCATGAGCGTCCGGATCATTCCTCCCACCCGACGCGGCCGTCAGGTGCCGGCCTCGTCCCCACGAGACCACGTCACTGGCTTGCGAATGGGCGTCGGGCTCTTTCGAGTCCCGTGCCCCTTTCTCCCGCTTCCAGACGATTCATTCGCTGGCAGCGATAGGAGTAATGCGAGGTGCGTGCCAAACTCGGCATGACCCCTCTGGGGGCTGCAGGGGCCTATTCGAGTGCTTTGGCCCGATTTTGCTCGATATTTCGTAGTGAGAAAGACGGAATACCACACTTGCGAGCCTTATCTCGAAATGTCACAATATTGGCGTGCCTGCCGCCACTCGCCAGATCGATATGGATCTCCTCCCGATCGGGGTCATACACCTGGATGCCCAGTGGGGGGTCCTGCGGGCCAACAGGGCCGCGGGCGAGCGCCTCGGCGTCCGGGCCGACCAGATGGCCGGTTCGTCGCTGGCCCACTTCTTCGAGCTGCGCGACGCCCTCCTGGAGCGGGTCCGGGAACAGCTCGAGGAGTCCGGGTCTGGCCGCACGACCGTCGAGGGTGTGCGCGTGGCCCGTTCGGACCGTGAGCTCGACGTCGACCTGCTCGTGACCCCGCTCGACGACGGCGACCCGCCGTCGGGGCGCCTCGTCACGCTGCTCGACGCCGAGGCCCGTCTCGCGCGCCAGACCGAGCTCGAGCGCGTGCAGGAGGCGCTCCAGGAGTCCGAGCGCGCCCGCTCGCGCATGGGCGCGATCCAGCGCGAGCTTTCGGGCGCGACCGAGCGCCCGACGATCATCGGGTCGTCGGCGCCCATGCTGCGCATGCTCGACCAGGTCGATCGCGTTGCCGCCAGCCCGGCGACGGTGCTGATCCACGGCGAGAGCGGCTCGGGCAAGGAGCTCGTGGCCCGCTCGATCCACTCGGGGTCGGCGCGGTCCCGCAGCACGCTGGTGAGCGTCAACTGTGCCGCATTGCCCGAGAGCCTGATCGAGAGTGAGCTGTTCGGCCACGAGCGCGGCGCGTTCACCGGCGCCGATCGCCAGCGCATGGGCAAGTTCGAGCTGGCCGACGGCGGCACGCTGTTCCTCGACGAGATCGCCGAGCTCAGCCTCGCCGCCCAGGCCAAGCTGCTGCGCGTGCTGCAGGAGGGCGACTTCGAGCGCGTCGGCGGCACCGAGACGATCCACGTCGACGTGCGCCTCGTTGCCGCGACGCACCGCGACCTCTCGCGCCAGGTCGAGCGCGGACGGTTCCGCGAGGACCTGTTCTATCGCCTCAACGTCTTCCGCATCGATGTGCCGGCGCTGCGCGATCGCAAGGAGGACATCAAGCCCCTCGTCGAGCATTTCCACGACCATCACGCCAAGCGCATGGCCAAGACGGTGCTGCCCGTCAGCGAGCGGTCCATGCGCCGCCTGCTGGCCTATCGCTGGCCCGGCAACGTGCGCGAGCTGGAGAACGCCGTCGAGCGCGCCACGCTGCTGGCCTCCGAGCACGGCGAACTGGACGTCGAACTCCCCCAGAGCCCGGCCCCGGTGATGGGCGGGCGCGACAGCGCACCCGGCGCATCGGGGCGCGACACATCAGCCGTCCCGCGCGATGTGCTGCTCGATCTCTCGCTCGACCAGCTCCAGCGCCTGCAGATCATGCACGCGCTGGAGACGCGCAACTACAAGGTGTTCGGCGAGGGCGGCGCCGCCGAGAAGCTGGGGATCAACCCGCAGACGCTGCTGAGCAGGATGGACAAGCTGGGGATCCCGAGGCCGAGGCAGATGCGCAAGCGCGGGAAGTAGGGGGCTTCGCGGCGCCGTCGGATTGCCCGATCGGTGTTTCCAGGCCGCTGGCGCGAGCTAGACATCCAAACTCTTCACCTCGAGCGCATGGTCCTCGATGTAGGTCCGGCGCTGCTCGACGTTCTCGCCCATCAGGGTCGAGAACAGCTCCTCGGCGGCGCTGGCGTCGTCCCAGTTCACGCGCATCAGCATGCGCTTGGTGGGATCCATCGTGGTCTCCCACAGCTGGTCGGCGTCCATCTCGCCCAGGCCCTTGAATCGCTTGACCTCCATTCCGCGTCGGCCGACCTGGAGGAGCGTGGTGAGGATCGAGGGGATGTTCGGCGCCTGCACCGAGCGTGAGGGCTTGGTCGTGGCGGCCGAGGCGTCGTCGTCTGAATCGCCGGCGTCGTCGGTGCCGGGCTGCTCGGCCTTCTTGGTCGAGCCCGCCTTGAGCGTGCGCCAGGCGTACTTGGTCGGCAGGCGCTCGCCGGTGACGGCCTCCTCGACGGTCAGGCCCCAGTCTTCCATGTCCAGGCCCATCGCCTCGAGCTGCTCGAACACGACGGCGAGCTCGCGGTTCTCGTGGAGCTCGCGCACGTCGGCCGAGATGGCCTGGTCGCCGTCGGGTCCGGCCTCGCTCGTGCCGTTGAGGGCGACGCCGTCGGTGATCTCTTCCTGCAGGTCGAGCAGGCGGAGGTTGTTGGCCTTGAGCACGTCGCTGACCTGCGCCTCGCTCCACGCCCAGGCCTCGTTGCCCCCCCGCCAGGTGATGCGGAACATCGGCAGGCTGCGCTTGGAGTCCGGGTCGTTCTCGCGCTGGTGGAGAAGGTCGAGGAAACGCACGCCCCGTCGCTCGACGACGCCGACGAGATCGTCGAGGCGGCGCAGCAGCTTCACGAGGCGCGGCAAGTCATCGCCCTCGATGGTGCGCACCGTCGCGGGCTCGCCGGTCTGCTCGTCGATGGAGTCGGTGTCGCGGACGAGCAGCGCCGAGCCGTCCATGCCGAGCTCGGCGAGCACGTCGTTCATCTTCGATTCGTTGAGCACGTACTGGCTCTTCTTGCCCCGCGTGATCAGGTAGAGCGGGGGCTGGGCGATGAAGATCTTGCCCCGCCGGATGAGTTCGGGCATCTGGCGGAAGAAGAACGTCAGCAGCAGCGTGCGGATGTGCGAACCGTCGACATCGGCGTCGGTCATGATGATGACGCGCCCGTAGCGGAGCTTGGAGATGTCGAAGTCTTCGCCGATGCCGCACTTGAGGGCGCTGATGAGCGTGCGGATCTCCTCGAAGGCCAGGATGCGATCGAGGCGGGCCTTCTCAACGTTCAGCAGCTTGCCCCGCAGCGGCAGGATGGCCTGCGTCTCGACGTCGCGTCCCTGGGTCGCGCTGCCGCCGGCCGAATCACCCTCGACGATGAACATCTCGGAGCGGTCGACGTCCTTGGTCGTGCAGTCGCGGAGCTTGTGGGGCATCGAGCCCGACTCGAGCGCGCTCTTGCGCCGCGTCAGCTCTCGGGCCTTGCGCGCCGCTTCGCGGGCCTGGGCCGCCAGCACGCCCTTCTGGCAGATCTTCTTGGCGAGCGGCGGGTTGTCGTCGAGCCAGGCGCTCAGGCGCTCCGAGACGATCTGGCTCACGAAGCCCTCGATCTCGGTGTTGCGCAGCTTGCCCTTGGTCTGGCCCTCGAACTGGGGCTCGGGCAGCTTCACGCTGATGACCGCCGCCAGGCCCTCGCGCAGGTCCTCGCCCGAGGGCGTGGGGTCCTTCTCCTTGAGGAGGCCGGCCTTCTTGGCGTAGGTGTTCAGCGAGCGCGTGAGCGCCGTCTTGAACCCCGAGAGGTGCGTGCCACCGTCGACGGTGCGGATGTTGTTGGCGAAGGTGAGCGTGAGCTCGTTGTACGAGTCGTTGTACTGCATCGCCACGTCACAGGAGACGCCGGATGCGTCGAACGTGCCCGAGAGCTCGATCGGCGCGTGCAGGGCCTGCTTGGCGTGGTTGAGGTGCTCGACGTACTCCACGAGCCCGCGCTCGTGGTGGTAGGTCTCGTCCTTCACCTTGCCGTCGGGCCCGACGCGCTCGTCGGTCAGGCGGATCGAGACGCCCGGGTTCAGGTACGCGAGTTCGCGCAGGCGCGTCGAGAGCACCTGGTGGCTGAACTCGGTGTCCGGGAACATCTCGTGGTCGGGTTTGAAGGTGATCTTCGTGCCGGTCTTGCGCGCAGAGTCCGCCGGCACCTCGCCGATCACGTGCAGCTCGTCGCGGCGCACGCCCCGCTCGAAGGTGATCTTGTGGATCTTGCCGTCGCGATAGACCTCGACCTCGAGCCACTCGCTCAGGGCGTTGACGACGCTGATGCCCACGCCGTGCAGGCCGCCGGACACCTTGTAGGCCCCGCCCTCTTCGCCGAACTTGCCGCCGGCGTGGAGGACCGTCATCACGATCTCGACGGCGGGCTTGCCGTCGTAGGCCGGGTTCTCGTGCGACTTGATGTCGATGGGGATGCCCGAGCCGTCGTCGGCGACGCTCACCGAGCCGTCGGCGTGGACCTTCACGCCCACGGTGGTCGCGCGTCCGGCCATGCACTCGTCGATCGAGTTGTCGACGGTCTCCCACACCAGGTGGTGCAGGCCGGCGGTGCCGGTGTCGCCGATGTACATGCCCGGGCGCTTGCGCACCGCCTCGAGACCCTCGAGGATCTTGATCTGGTCGGCCCCGTAGGCGCCGTCGGCTTTGGTGTCGGAGCCCGCTTGGTTCTTCGGGGCGTCGGCGGAAGTTGGCATAGTCGTCATCGTTGTGTTCGGACCCCTGGGAAGGCGCCCCGGCGTCCTCGAAACCCGGCCCGGATCGGTCTCTCGCTCCACCCGCGCGGGCGGTGCCGCGGCAACGCTCCGACCCCTGTTTTTTAGGGGCGAGCGGTCCGCTGCGGGCCGGCGGAGATTATAGCTGCGCCGGCGTTCCGCTGCCCGGTTTTCGGGGCGGCGTTGGGGCGGTTTCCGGGGGGCATTCCGGGGGTGATTCCGAGGGGAATCCCGGGGTGTTTCAGGGGGCGATTCCTAGGGGACGATCTCGACCTGGCAGGCGTCGCTGGCCAGCAGCTCGTAGACGATCTCGACGTCGTCGTGGAGCAGGCGGATGCAGCCCATCGAGGCGTCGGTGCCGATGCTCTGGGGCTCGATCGTGCCGTGGATGCCCAGGCCCATGTAGTCGCGCGTGGCCTCGTCGACGCCGTCGAGCCCGATCCAGCGCTCCCCGATGGGGTTCTTGGGATCGTCGCCGGAGAAGTGCTCACCGGTGCGCGGGTTGGTCCAGTCCGGGTTCACGAGCTTGCTGTTGGCCCGCACCCGGAACATGCCCACCGGGGTCGAGCTGTACTCGCCAAGGCCGACGTCGAACGACCGGATGAAGAGCCGGTTTCCGTCGGTGTCGCGGAAGTTGGCGTAGATGTCCATCCGGTAGTCGCTCTTGTCGACGACGGCGTGGAACGGCCCGCGGACCAGCTTCAGCTGCTGGCCCACGCGGATCCGCCGTGGGTCGCTCAGCCCGTTGACGCGCTGGACGAGGCGCCAGTCGACGTCCAGGTCGTGCATCTGCACGACCTTGCTCAGCGAGTCGCCCGAGCCGATCCGGTAGGTCTCGACGAGCGGGTCGCCCGGGACGACGGCGCGCCCGAAGAACATCTCGTTGTTGAGCTCGGTCAGACGCGCACGCAGAGCGGCCTGCTCCTGCGGCGTCGCGCCCCGGTGGTGCAGTGCCCGGTTCAGGGCCAGGCGGGAGTCGACCAGGCGACCGGAGTCGCGGGCGCTCTCGGCGATCAGGAGCAGCGCGTTCACGTCGCCGCTCGACGCTGGGGAGGCGCGGGTCTCCAGCGGGATGTCGGGAATCGGCTCGGCGTTGCGGGTCGTGGTCGCCGGCGCGGGGGTCGGGGTCGTGTTGGTGGCGGCAGCGGCTTCGTCGGTGTCGCCCTCGAGACGGAGCGTCGGCTCGGGGATGGGCGTCGTCGCCGGTGTGCTCTGGGGGGTCGGGCGCTCGGGCGTGGCCGCGATGGTGCGCTGCTGCGTGGTGCGGGGCTGCGACGCTGGCAGGGTGGTCTGCTGCGTCGCTCCGGGCTCGGGTTCTTCGAGCGCGAGCGCCGCCGGGCCCGTGGCGTGAGCGGGGCTGGGCGAGCTGCTGGGCCAGGCGACCCACACGAGGATCAGCGCCGGGACGCCCACGATGAGCGCCAGGACGATCTTCTCGCCGGGGTTCTTCCGGCGGCGCGAGCGGCTGGAGGAGAACCGGGGTCCCTGGGCGGTGCTGCGTGCTTGGGAGGGGAGAGCCATAGCGTCCATGCTCCTTCGTCGGGCGGCTCGTGCCGGCGTTGGGCGTCTCCGATCGTGCCCAACGCGCCCTCGTTCCTTCGGGGGCCTGTCAGCGGGTTTTATCGGCGAGATCGGGCGCCGGGGGCGCAATCGATCAGGCCTTCTTCCGTGACCAGGGCGTCCATCGCGATGTCGTGGTCGTCACGGGGCACGCGATCAACGATCTGGCAGGCGAAGGATACCCCAATCAGGCGCGCGCGCCCCGCTCGATCCGAGCCCGCAGCGATGCGCGCGAGAAACCGGTCGTAGAAGCCCGCGCCGCGTCCCAGGCGATCGCCCGACCGATCGAACGCCAGGCCCGGCACAAGCACCGCTCCGATCGAGTCCAGCGCGATGCGCTCGCCCGCGACCGGCTCCCTGATCCCGTGGCGACGGACTTCGATCCGCGACTCGGCTGCCTCGAACGCGACCGGCTCCATGGTGCGTGCATCCCAGTCCATGCGCGGCACGCAGAACTGCCCGTCACCGGGAGAATCCAGCCACGGGTCCAGATCCGGTTCGGCGCGCGTGGCCAGGTACGCCATGATCCAGACGCGCGGGAGTTGCGCATCGCGGAGGTGGCCGACGATCCGCTGCGAACGCTCGCGAGCCGAGTCGTCGCCGATCGAGCCCAGTCGCTCGCGCATGGCCCTTCGGAGTTCGGCCTTCGATGGAGCAGCGCCGTCGTCCATGCGCTGAAGATACCCAGCGCCGCCGCCGGGGTATCGTGGCGACCGATGCCAGGCCCCCTGTTCCACGTCGTGATGCACGAGCCCGAGATTCCCAACAACACGGGGAACATCGGGCGCACCTGCATCGCGACCGGCTGCGCGCTCCATCTCATCCACCCGCTGGGCTTCGACACCAGCGAAAAGGCCCTGCGCAGGGCCGGTCTGGACTACTGGCCCCGCGCCGACGTGCGCGAGCATCAGAGCTGGGACGACTTCCAGCTCGACACCGGCGCAGCAGAGCCCGCCATCTGGCTCACCTCGGGCAAGCGGGGCGTCAGCCCGTGGGACGCCGAACTCCGGCGTGGCGATTACCTCGTGTTCGGCAAGGAGACCCGCGGCCTGCCCGACGCGCTGCTCGATGCCTACCCGCGCAGGATCCTCCGATTCCCCATGGCCGAAGGGGAGCGGGGGCTCAACGTCGCAACGGCTGTGTGCGCGTTGGTTTACGAGGGCCTGCGCCAGTGCGCCGCGCGAGGCGAGGCCACGGTCGACGAATCGGGCCTCCTTGCGCCCTAGATCGGCGGAACGGCACCCACCCGCGGGCGTCTGACCAGCGACCGGGCCTCGTGGACCGGCGTCCGAGCAAGGAGCATCGCACATGAACCGATCGATCGCCGGCGCCGCCGTCGTGTTGTGCACCTGGGCCGTAGCACTCGCTCAGGGAGGGAACGAGTGGGCCGACTCGAATGCGCGCATCTCGCCGGACGGGAAGTCCGTCGTCTTCCAGTCCACGCGCGACGGGCAGACCGAGATCTACGTCGCCGACATCGACTCCGGCAAGGCGACGCGTCTGACCAGGGGCCTGGCGCGCGACGAGCAGCCCGAGTGGCTGGATCGCGGTCGGCGCATCGCCTTCTGGTCCACGCGCGACGGCCAGTTCTCGCCGTGGGTGATGGACGCCGACGGCGCCAACGTCGAGCGCTACGCGTTCCAGACCTCGCAGGCCGTGCCGGGCCTGGCGATCGTCCACGCCCGCTCGCGACGCGCGGCGTTCACGTTCATCGACGCCGACGGCGACATGGAACTCGGCGAGTCGAAGTACAACGGTCGCGAGTTCCGGCGCCTCACCGACAACACGGCGCTCGACCACATGCCCTCGTGGTCGCCCGACGGCACGCGCATCGTTTTCAGCTCTCTGCAGGGCGGCAGCCACGACATCTACGTGGCGCACGTCGACACGCAGAGCGTCACCCGCTTGACCACTTCGCAGGGCAACGACCTCGGCGCCCGGTTCTCTCCCGACGGAACGACGATCGCCTTCCAGAGCGATCGCGACGGCAGCGCACAGACCTACCTCATGAACGCGGACGGCTCCGATCCGCGTCGCCTGACCGACGGCGAGGGTGTTGATGCCGGGCCGGTGTGGTCGCCGGACGGGGAATGGCTGCTCGTGGCATCGGGCGACACCGAAGCCTCCACGCGCCTGGTGCGCATCAGCTCCGATGGTGAGGAACTGGGCTTCCTGCTCGAAGACGACCGGCTCGCGCTGGCCGAGGCGCAGGAAGCGGCACGCCGGGCGGCGCAGGCTGGCGCAGACGCCGACGACGAACAGCCGGAGGAGACCGGCCTGTTGATCGGCCTGCGCGAGCTCGAGATCAGAGAGGGCGGGAAGCAGAAGTAGGGGGACAGACCCTCAGGCCGTCGTCACGCCGGCGGCCCCGGCAACGGCGATGAGGCGCTCGACGACCGCGCTCAACCTGGAGGCGAGCGCGTCGTCGAGCAGCCCGCCTCCGGAGTCGAACGCTTCGTGCGCCTTGGGGATGCTCACGCTGTCGGCGATCACCGTGGTGCCGATTCCAGAGAGGATCGTGCGCACGCCCGGGATCCCCCGCATGCCGCCCCACGCGCCGGGTGAGGCGCTCACGAGCGCCGCGACCTTGCCCTGAAAGCACTCGAGTCGCCCCTCGCCCTCGCCGGGGCGCGAGGCCCAGTCGATCGTGTTCTTCAGCAGCGGCGTGATCGCGCCGTTGTATTCCGGGCAGGCGATCAGCAGGCCGTGGTGCTGCTTGAGCAGCGCCTTGAAGCGCAGCGCGTGCTCGGGCAGGCCGTCCGAGGATTCGGTGTCGCCGTCGTAGATCGACATGGGGAAGTCGCGCAGGTCGATGAGCGTGACCTGTGCGCCGGCGTCCTGCGCCAGCGCCGCGGCTCGGGCTGCGAGTTTCTTGTTGAGCGAATCAGCGCGGGCGCTGCCCGCGAATGCGAGGATCTTCGGTGTTGGCATGGGGCCGAGTGTAGGCGGCTCGGGGTGCCATGCCTTGATCCGCCGGAGGCGGACAAGGCATGTGGCTGTTGAGTTTGAGGGAACCATGCCTTGCCCTTCGGGTCAAGGCATGGCACCCGGCTCATTGGGCTGTTCGGTGATCGATCGCGCTGACGGATGTCGGGTTCTGCTTGCCGCACTCCGGACAGGATCGCCAGCCTTCTTCCGAGGGCAGTCCTTCGAGCGAGTAGCTGCACCAGAAGCACCTCTGGCGGCGCATTTGTTCGTTAAGCACGCGGTCGGTCATGAATCGCTGCAGGATCACCTCGTGGAGCAGGCACGTGATCAAGAACGGGCTCCAGAGCACGGCCATGATGAGCAGGATCACGGTCTGTGATCCTTGGGCCACCCACCAGATGCTGCCGAACGTCGCTGCTGCAATAGATGAGATGGCGAACGAGCCCGCGATGATCGCCACGCCGAATCGGCCCACCCGTGCGCGAACGTCGGGCATCTGCGTGAGCGCCGATCGATAGAGCTTCGCTCGGAAGTTGGGGTCAGAGCCGGCACCGGCCATCGGAGATCACGCCGTCACTCCGGCTCCGGGCATCGGGAACGCCGCGCACAGCCGGCGCACCTCCTCGCGCACCTCGCTGGTCACTGCATCGTCGCCCTTGGCGCCGAGCACGCGATCGATCCAGCCGGCGATCGTGGGCATCTCGGCTTCGGTGAGGCCGCGCGTGGTGATGGCGGGGGTGCCCAAGCGCAGGCCGCTGGTGGTCTTGGGCGGGCGCGGGTCCTGGGGGACGCCGTTCTTGTTGGTGATGATGCCGGCGCGCTCGAGCCACGTCTCGGCGTCGGCGCCGGTGAGTTCTGCGTCGCGGGGCTGGAGGTCGACGAGCATCAGGTGGTTGTCGGTGCCGCCGGAGGTGATGCGATAGCCGTGGTCGGTGAGCGACTGGGCCAGCGCGCGGGCGTTGGCGATCACCTGCCTGCAGTAGGTCTTGAACTCGGGCTTGAGCGCCTCGCCGAACGCCACGGCCTTGGCCAGCACCACGTGCATCAGCGGGCCGCCCTGCATGCCGGGGAACACGGCGCGGTTGAGCTTCTTGGAGATGTCCTCGTCGTTGGTGAGGACCAGCCCGCCGCGCGGGCCGCGGAGTGTCTTGTGCGTGGTCGTGGTGACCACGTGGGCGTGGGGGAAGGGCGAGGGGTGCTCGCCCGAGGCCACGAGGCCGGCGATGTGGGCGATGTCGGCGTGGAGCAGCGCGCCGCACTCGTCGGCGATCTCGCGGAACCTGGCGAAGTCGATCGTGCGCGGGTAGGCCGAGTAGCCGCACATGATGAGCTTGGGCTTGTGCTCCAGGCACACCTCGCGGGCGGCGTCGTAGTCGATCTGCTCGAACTGCGGGTGGCCCGCGTCATAGTGCAGCGGGTAGAAGACCGGGTTGAACCACTTGCCCGACATGTTCACCTTCAGCCCGTGGGAGAGGTGCCCGCCGTCGGCCAGGACGAGCGCCGCGAAGGTGTCGCCCGGCTTCAGGAGCGCGAGGAACGTCGCGGCGTTGGCCTGCGCGCCCGAGTGGGGCTGCACGTTGGCGAACTCGCACCCGAAGAGCTGCTTGGCGCGCTCGCGGGCGAGGTCTTCGGCCTGGTCGTGGAACTCGCAGCCGCCGTAGTAGCGGGCGCCCGGGTAGCCCTCGGCGTATTTGTTGGTCAGGCAGGTCCCCATCGCGTGCATGACGGCCGGCGAGACGTGGTTCTCGCTGGCGATGAGCTCGATGGTCGATTCCTGGCGCTCGCCCTCGGCCTCGAGGACGCGGGCGGCCTCGGGGTCGCAGGCGCGGAGGAGATCGACGATTCCGGCGGTGATGGGGTCGTTGGCCATGTCGGGATTGTAGGGAGGAGGGGCGGAGGGGCAGTGGGTCGAAGGGAGAGAGTTCAAGGAGTGAGGAGACGCCGGGGCGACCGGAGATCCGGGTGCTTGCGCACCTCGGCTCGTTGCGGCGCGACCTGCGGCGCTCAGCGCTGCGCCAGTTCGTACCCGGGCAGCTGCTCGGCCCCGAGCCACTTGTCGCGCATCTGGAAGCGGTTCGAGACACCCCAGGCGCGATAGATGCGCTTGGCGTGCTCGTGCACCGTGTGGGCGCTGCGCCCGAGCTGCTCGGCGATGTCGCGCTCGGAGCGCCCGGTGGCCAGCAGCGGGGCGATCGCGCGCTGCGCCGGGCCGAGCGGGCGCAGCAACTCCTCCCGGCGTGCATCGGGCTCAACGAACAGCCTCGCCACCATGTCCGCGCCGGCGCGGGCGGCGCCGCGCAGGAGCGCGAGATCTGTTCGGCTCGCGCTCCATGCGGGATCGGTCGCGTCGAGGTCGACACGCAGGACTGCGCCGCCCCCTTCGATCGGCGCGATGGCGATGGCGAAGGCGTGGAGCCCCGCCGCCGTGCGCTTGGATCGCAGTTCCGCGCGCTGCCACGCCTGATCGTCGAAGAGGTCACGGCGCTCCCACGCGAAGGGCGTAGCCGGCAGCGTCTCGGGGAGGTCGGGAGAGAGAATGGCGGTCCGGTGGGACCGATCGGCGTCGGCGACAGGGCCAGTGGCGTCGACCGGCCCCGCCCGGAGCCGCACGTTGATGTCCCCTCTCCGCTGCGCCGAGACCGGATCGTCGTCTGGGTGATCGACCCCGGGCCGTGTGGAGGTGGGAGAGGGGACGAGGGAGGCGTGAACGAGGAGCCGGGACTCGGGCGCATCACCGGCCAGCGCCTGGGCGATCGCGCTGCAGACGCCCTCGAGCGCTCGAACGCCCGACGGGGTGCGGATGGACGCGATGCGCGCGCCGAGGCCTGTCGAGCGCCCGATGAGCGCATCGATCGCGCTCTGGCCCGGGGAGCCGGAGGGGGAACGCTCGCACTGCTCGGGTTCGACGATCATGAGTCCCTCGACAAAGGAGTCGCGGGATCTCGGCGCCGCGTGACAGCGCAGGCGGGAATTCCGTCGGATCGGGTCAGCTTTTTTGGGAGGTCTTCCGACCGGCCGTGCCGTCCCCTGATCGGGGGCCGCCCGGGGTCAGTCGTCGTCGATCGCCGCGGGCTTGGGATCGTTCGCTGCGACGACCATGGCGTGGATCAGGTCCAGACGATCGCGGACCTCGGCCATGGTGACGGGGCGATCGTCCGGATCGGGCTCGACGCACTCGAGGATGAGCTCGTCGAGCTTCTCGGGGATCGCCGGGTTGAGCTTGCTGGGGGCGCTGGCACGCTCGACCAGGCCCTTGTCGATCCCGCTCATGAGCGAGTCGGACTCGCTGGACATCGCCGTGGGGATGTGCGTCTTGGTGAGCACCCAGTACATGGTGGCGCCCAGGTTGTAGATGTCCGTCTGGGGGGTGATCTCCTGGAGGGCCACCTGCTCCGGGGCGATGTAGTCCGGCGTGCCCTGGATGCGCTCCTTGACCGTGCCGCTCTTGCAGGCCTGGCCGAGGTCGATCACCTTCACGTGGTGGTGCTCGTTGATGACGATGTTGTTGGGCTTCATGTCCGCGTGGACGAATCCCGCCTCGTGCATCGCGGCAAGACCGGCGGCGGTCTCCTTGAAGATCACCAGCGAATCGGCCATGTCTGTCGGGGGAGTCTTCTCGACGCTCACGCCGTCGACGTACTCCATCAGGAGGAAGACTTCCTTCAGGCTGACGAGGCGCTCACGCGTTTTGATGAGCTTCTCGATGGAGCGGACCGCCGGGTGCTTGACCTTGGAGCCGATCTCGTACTCCTTGATCGCCTGGTCCAGGAAGCGCTGGTCCTTGGGCTCGTGCTTTTCCACGTGCTTGAGCGCGTAGATCTGCTTGTTCTTCGAGTCCTGCACCAGGTAGATGATCGAGGCCGCTCCGCGCCCGATCTCGGCGAGAACGTTGTATCCGGCGAGCTTGGTGCCCGGCTTTGCTGGCTCGTAGTGCTTCGTCAACGGGTCGGGGTCTCGGCTGCGGGGGGTCGCAGGGTGCGGTCGATCGGGAAGAAAAGCGCTTCACCCCACGGCGAGGTTCACGGTCGATTGTGCCAGGAGCGTCCCGGACCGCTGATTCCAGCTTGATCGGGCATTCTCGCACTCCTCGCGAGCGACACAGTATTGCCGACCGGCCCCGCGGGTTCAACGCGCGGCATAGGCAGCCTGATTCAGGAGTTATGGACGCGGTTCTCGGGCTCAGTGCCGCGAGGCGAGTTCCGCCCGGAACGCCGCGGCCGGGAACAGGCGCCCCGGGCCGGAGGTCGCCGAGACGTCGCGTCCGAGCTGGACGGCCGAGTCGGGGAGGCCCAGCTCGGCCTGCAGCTGGGAAACCAGCAGCGCGAGGCTGGCCAGCTGGGCCCGCGTGTAGCGGCGCCGGTCGCCGTCGCCGATCAGGCAGATGCCGATCGTCCGCTGGTTGTACGTCTCGGCGTTCGGGCCCGAGACGTGCACGCCGGGGAGCTGGTCCTGCCAGCGGTACCCCACGTGGATCGAGCCGTCACGGGCGCCCTGGCCGTTGCCAACCACGAAGTGGTAGCCCAGGCCGTGGTAGCCGCGATCGGTGTGCTCCTGGGTGATCGAGTCGGGCGATCCCATGGCCGATCCGGAGTGGTGGATCACGATGCCGTGCCAGCGCTGGGTGTCCAGCGGGCGATTGGTGTCGAAAATCGCTCCGAGGTCGGTCGTCGCTGCGATCGGCTCGAGCTCTGCGAGGGCCACACCCGAGTTGAGACGGAGCGGGCGGCCCTCGATCCCCATGAGCAGCCCGCCGACTCCGAACAGCGAGACGAACAGCGACAGCCAGACGACCTGGTTGCGCCCGAGCTTCGGTGCGGGTCGCGTGGTCCGGGTTGGTGCTGCTGCGGGTGCTGGCATGGGAGGGTCGACCGGAGCGTTCGCTCCTGTGTTGCACGATGGATCGGCGGGCTAGTGCCCGATCCTTTGTAATTTGCGCTCCCCCCGCGGACTTTCCACTTCCGCGCACCATACAGGAGCAACGTCGTCTTTACCGGACGCGCGGGGCCTCACGATCGCGCAGCGCTGGTTTCATCGCCGGACCGGCGCAGACGCGCCGACCACTACAGCCCTCGGATCGTTGTGGAATCGGGACGCGCCGGGCGTCAGCGCTTCGGCGAGAGGCGCCCGCGCAGGTTGGGCTCGCGACGACCGAACTCGTCGATCACGAACTGCTGCTCGTAATTGTTGCGCACCCTGTCGTAGCGGTCGAACTGGCTCCGCTGGTCCTGCTCGGTCAGCAGCGGCTCGCGGCAGCCGCCGGCTCCGAAGGCCAGGGCGCCCAGGAGCAATGCGAGCGTCGCCCGGCCACGCGACGGGACCCCGGCGCGGCGCACGACAAAGGCCCGGCTTGGGACCGGGCCTGTGTCGAGGAGAAGTTCAGAGTCAGAAGGCAAGGCTGTTGCCCTTCGTACGACGTGCCGGGGAGCGTGTTCGAGGATCGCGCAAGTATTGTCGCAATTTTTCCGATTATCGGCCCGCGGCGTCGCCGAGCTGCGATTGGGCCTCGCCGGGGGTCTCCACGACGCCCCGCACCGTCACGATCTTCCCCGTCAGGGCGTCCACGAACTCGACGCCGATCGCCACGGCCCCGTCGCCCGGCCGGATCGGCTCGGTGAGCGGGATCCGGATCGTGTAGTGCGTGCCCGTGATCCCCGCGCGATAGGCCTCGCGGAGTTCGGGGGCGCTCAGGACCGCCGAGCCCAGCTGGCGGGCAGGGTCGGTGCCCTCGGGCAGCAGGTCCGCCCGGACGATCAGGTCCCCGACGATCTGGACGAACCGGCCGCGGGCGTCTCTGGGGGTGACGTAGACGTCGACCACGTCGAACCCGGCCGAATCACCCGAATGGGTGGGTCCGGTCAGGCGCCCGAGTTCCAGGCGCACGCATCGCGGGATCGCCTGGCGCACGTCGGCGGTCAGCTGCGAGCCCTCGCGCTCCAGCGCGCGGCTCATCTCGGCGACGTTGGCGAGCGCCTCGTCGCGCTCGCCGCGCAGGCGGACGACCTCGGCTTCCAGGTCGTCGACGCGGCGCCGGAGGTCGTCGTTTTCGTTGTCGAAGTTCTTGGGGCCGGAACTGCAGGAGACACCCGTCAGCGCGAGGAGCGTTGAGAGTCCCACGATCAGGGGTGCTCTGACGTGCCGGGTCATTCGTCGTCGGGTTGCGCAGCTCGCCCGTTGCTGGAGGGCATGTTGGTCAGGACGCGATCGATGAGTCCGTACTCGAGCATCTCGTTGTCGTCGAGCCACTTGTTGCGATCGCAGTCGGCCTCGATGGTCTCGAAGGGCTTGCCGGTGGCGTCGGAGTAGAGGTTGTAGAGGCGATCGCGCAGGCGGATCATCTCGCGGGCCTCGATCTCGAGGTCGGTCGCCTGGCCCTCCATGACACCCCCGAGCAGGGGCTGGTGCATGAGGTTGCGCGCGTTGCGCAGGGCGAATCGCTTGCCCTTGGTGCCGCAGCAGGCGATGACCGAGCCCATGCTCGCGGCCTGCCCGACGATGTAGGTGCAGATCTCGGGCTGGACGAACATCAGGGTGTCCACGATCGCGAGGCCGGCTGTGACCGAGCCGCCGGGCGAGTTGATGTAGACGTGGATGTCGCTCTTGGGGTCCTCGTTGGCGAGGAAGAGGATCTGGGCGATGACGAGGTTGGCGATGTCGTCGTCCACGCCGCCGCCGAGGAAGATGATCCGGTCGCGCAGCAGGCGGCTGTAGATGTCGTAGGAGCGCTCGCCGCGTCCGGTCTTTTCGATAACGATGGGTACCAGCATCGACATGTGGGGCAGCCTCTCAGCCTGTTCTCGTCCTGGGTGGTTGTGTCTCGTCCGTGAAAGCGAAGCGGTGTCGATCAGGCGGGTGCGGGCACCGCGGCCTTGGGGTCGTCGAACGAGAGGATCTCGTCCACGAGCCCGTAGGCCTTGGCCTCGTCGGCATCGAAGTACTTGTCGCGCTCGGCGTCGGCCTGGATCTGCTCGACGTCCTGGCCGGTGTGCGACGCGAAGATCTCGTTGAGCGTCTTCTTGGACTTGATGATCTGCTCGGCCTGGATCTTGATGTCGGCCGTCTGGCCGTACACGCCGCCGTAGGGCTGGTGGATCATCACCTTGGCGTGGGGCAGGCAATAGCGCTTGCCGGCTTCGCCGGCGGCGAGCAGCAGGGCGGCGCCGGAGTAGGCGCGACCGACGCAGTAGGTCGCGACCTTGGAGCTCAGGAAGCGCATCGTGTCATAGATGGCGAGCGTGTCGTCGACGACGCCGCCCGGGGAGTTGATGTAGAAATTGATGTCCTGGCCCTTCTTCTGGTTCTCCAGATAGAGCATCTGCATCATGATGCGGGCGGCCGAGGCGTGGTTGATCTCGCCGAAGAGGAAGACGACGCGATTCTCGAGCAGCAGCTCGTCGATCGTCATCTCTCGTGTGCGCTGGTAGGAAATCGACATCGGTGCTCATCCCTGAACTGCGGATCCGTCTGGGTCTTTCCGTCTGGCCGGCCCGGGCGGACCGCCGGGTCCGGGCCGAGGGGCATGATATGGCGACGCACCGGCCCGGGAGGCGCCGAGAACGTCCGGATCGAGACTATCGGTCCGATCCCGGCGTCGCTCCGGCCGAATCCTCGCGTGGCGTTGACGCTCGCGGGCGGGGGCGAGTAGCATCGTCCGTTCGCGCCCGGACCGGTCCGAGGCGACCCCGGGCGCGGACCACTCCAGAGAATCCCCACCGTGTCCACCGCGATCATCAGCGATATCCATGGCAACGCAGTCGCCCTGAAAGCGGTGCTCGAAGACATCAAGTCCAGGGGCGTGGAGCGCATCATCTGCCTGGGCGACATCGTCGGGTACGGCCCGGATCCGCTCGAATGCGTCGATCTCGTCTCCGAGCACTGCGACTGGTCGCTCCTGGGGAACCACGACTTCGGGGTGCTCTACGAGCCGACCAACTTCAATCCGGCCGCGGAGTCCGCGGCGTTCTGGACGCGTTCGGCATTCGATAACGAGGAGGACGATGCCGCCCGCGCCCGGCGCTACGAGTTCCTCGGTCGCCTGCGCGTCCGGGTCTCGGACAAGCTCAACGGGACCGCCAAGCCGGTGCTGGCAGTCCACGGCTCGCCCCGCCGGCCGATCAACGAGTACATCTTCCCCGACGACGTGATCAACGCGACCGACAAGATGCGGGCGATCTTCGAGCACGTCGATTCCCTGTGCATCGTCGGCCACACCCACGTGCCGGGCGTGTTCACCGACGAGCCCGACTTCTATCCGCCCGACGAGATCGGCGAAAACTGCACCTACAAGTTCCAACAAGATGAACGGGCGATCGTCAACGTCGGCTCCGTCGGCCAGCCGCGGGACCACAACCCCCGGGCCAGCTACGCGGTGCTGCACGACGACCGTCTCGAGTTCTTCCGGGTGGAGTACGACATCGAAGAGACGGCGCGGAAGATCAAGGCCATCCCCGAGCTGAACGACTGGCTCGCCGACCGTCTGTACGAAGGACGCTGAGGCACAGGCCCCGCGTCCCGCACGGACCGATCGGGCCCAGGCGCTCCACACGACCATGCCCGCCGAACAAAAGAGCGATGCAAGCAACCTCCTCCGGCTGATCGTGCCCGTCGTCGTCATCGCGCTGGGCGTGGCGTTCATCGTGCTGATGAACACCGGCGCGGGTTCCGGCCAGCCCCAGGCCCAGAACGCCCCCGGAAGCCCCGAAGCGCTCGAACAGGCTGCACCGTCCGAGCAGATCGAGCAGGACTCAGCCCCTGCTGAATCCCAGCCCGGCGACGACACGCCGGCGCAGCCCGAGAGCACGCAGGACGCCGAGCCGTCGCCGACCGAGCCCATCGTCGAGGACACGCCGGCGCAGGGCGACCCGTCTGTTGAGGATCAGACCACTCAGGCGACGCCCGTGCAGGACGCCGGCACGGGGATGCGCGCCCTGGGAGTCGAAGCCCCAGCGACCGCCCCCGCGTCGCTGGGCAGCCTCGACCCCGCCAGCGGATTCGCCTCCGAGATCGAGTTCACCCGGTTCGGCGCCGGCATCGAGGCGATCACGCTCACCAACTACTTCGACACCATCAAGCGCCAGAACAACTACGAGCTCCAGCGCCTGCGCACCGGCCTGGCCCAGAACGGGCAGACCGTGCTGCTCGCGTCGCTCGCGGCACGCGGTGTGTACGTCAACGGCCAATGGGTCGACCTCTTCAGCGCACCGAGCGGTGCCCCCGTGTGGAGCGAGACCGCGCCCGGCTCGTTCGTCGCCACCATCGTCGATGACGCGGGCGCGCCGATGCTCTCGCTCGAGCGCGCGTACGACTTCCAGCCCGGGAGCTTCGAGCTCACCGTGCGCCAGACGGTGCAGAACCTCTCGGACGAGCCGGTCGACATCACCTGGCTGCAGTACGGCCCGATCGACCTGCCCGTCGATCAGTCCGGCTACCGGCTCGACCTGCGACGGGTGCGCTTCGGCTACCTGCTGACACAGCGCCGCGACCCGTCGCGCCAGCTCGTGCAGGCCGACGGCGAACTGACCTCGCGCTCCAAGGTGATCGATCGGCGCGAGAACGGCGACAACATCGTCTGGCCCCGCGAGAACTTCAAACACGCCGCCGAGCCGGTGTGGATGGCGCAGACTAGCCGGTACTTCGTCTTCGCGGTGCACCCGATGCTCGAGCGGAGCGTCGCCGAGGCCCACAACAGCGACCCGGTCGCTAACCCGCTGACCAAGAGCCTTGACCTCGCCGGCGAGGTCTACTCGGTGGTCTGGCCGGACCCGATCGCCCCGAGCGAAGAGAGCCTGCTGCTGCAGATGAACAGCAGGCCGTTCCGCGTCGAAGCCGGGCAGACGCAGGACCTCTCGTTCATGGCCTACGCCGGCCCGCTGGGCAAGCGACAGCTCAGTGCGCGCATCAACCCGGTGTTCGAGGCGCTCGGGCTGCGTGACATGGTGGTCTACAACATCGGCGGGCCCTGCGCGTTCTGCACCTTCCAGCCGCTGGCAAAGGGGCTGCTGTGGACGCTGGGGTTCTTCCACGACTACCTGGTGTTCGACTGGGCCCTTGCGATCATGCTGCTGGTGGTGTGCGTGCGCACCGTGCTGCACCCGATCACCAAGAAGTCGCAGATCGGCATCATGCGATTCAGCAAGCAGATGCAGCGCCTGGCCCCCAAGCAACAGAAGCTCCGCGAGCGCTACAAGGACGACCCCAAGCGCATGCAGCAGGAGATGATGAAGCTGATGAAGGAGGAGGGCGTCAGCTACGCCGGCATGCTCGGCTGCCTGCCGATGTTCCTCCAGACGCCCATCTGGGTGGCGCTCTACGCGATGCTCTACTTCGCCTTCGACCTCCGCCACGAGGCGGCGTTCTTTGGCGTGTTCCAGAACGTCACCGGCGGCTCGTGGTCGTTCCTCGCCGACCTCTCGTCCGCCGACCACTTCATCGATTTCGGCCAGCCCCTGTTCTCGCTGCCGCTGTTCGGCACGGTGTCGGGGTTCAACATCCTGCCGCTGCTGCTGGGTCTGGTGTTCTTCCTCCAGCAGAAGTACCTCACGCCCCCGCCCTCACCCAACATGACGCCCGAGCAGCTGCAGCAGCAGAAGATCATGAAGGTGATGATGGTGATCATGTTCCCGGTGCTGATGTACAACGCACCGAGCGGGCTGAGCCTCTACTTCATCACCAACAGCGCCCTGGGAATCCTCGAGAGCCGCTACATCCGCTCGCACGTGGATAAGGAAGACCTCGAGTCGCCCAAGGAAGCCGCGATCGGCCCCGCCCAGCGGGCGATGATGGGCCAGCCGTCGCGCAAGAAGGTCAAGAACCAGGCGCCGGCCAACCCCTTCGGCAAGAAGCGCTCGGACGCACCGAAGCGCTTCAAGGACCGCAACAAGTAGCAGCAGCCCGCCCCGCGCGGGAGGACGGGCCCCGGCCATGCCCACAGGCGACACGATCATCGCGCCGGCGTCGGGCAGCGGTCGATCGGAGCGCGCGATCGTGCGCATCAGCGGGCCGGCCACCCGCTCGCTCCTCGAGACGATCTGCGCTGGCCCCCCGTTGTCGCCTGGACCCGCCATCGTGCAGCTGCGCGTGCCGACCGATTCGGGCGATCGCGAGCTGAGCGCACGCCTGCTGCTGTTCCGCGCCCCGCGCTCCTACACGGGCGAAGACGGCGCCGAGATCCAGCTCCCGGGCAATCCCGCGCTTGTCGAACGGATCATCGAACGATTGATCAACGCCGGCGACGGCTCTGTGCGACGGGCCCGCCCCGGCGAGTTCACCGCCCGCGCGTTCCTCGCCGGCAAGCTCACGCTCGCCCAGGCCGAGGGCGTGCAGGCCCTCATCGCGGCGCGCACGAGCGCGGAACTCGATGCCGGCGATCGCCTGCTCCGTGGTGAAACCGGCGCCGAACTGCGCAACTTGGCGGACGAGATCGCGACATGCTTGGCGCTCGTCGAGGCGGGCATCGACTTCACGGATCAGGAAGACGTCGTGGCCATCGGCCCCGAGGCGCTGGACGAGCGCCTCTCGGGTGTGATCAACGCGATCAACACCCTCGCGGGCCCCGGCGTGCCGAGCGAGCAACGCCGGACCCTGGCGCGCGTCGCCCTCGTCGGGCGCCCGAGCGCGGGCAAGTCCACGCTGTTCAACGCCCTGCTCGGGCGCGAGCGGGCGCTCGTCGACGAGGCGCCCGGCACCACGCGTGATGCCATCGAAGAGACGCTTCCCCTGCCCGGGCCGGGCCTTGCCGGAGCCTCACGCGAGGCGACCCTCATCGACCTCGCCGGGCTCGACGCTTCGCTGGGCGTGCGCTCGGCACCCGATCAGGCCGCCCAGCACGCGGCTCAGAATGCCATCGAGAGCGCCGACATCCTCGTGCTCTGCGACCCGAGCGGGAGGTTCGACCTCTCGCTGCCCCCGAGTCCCACGCTGCGCGTGCAGACCAAGGCCGACCTGGTGGGCACGACCGGCGACGGCGCCGGATCGCTCGGCGTGTGCGCGCTCGACGGCTGGAACCTCGACGCGCTCAGGCGCGCCATCGCGGATGCGATCGACGCGCTCGAGCCGGGTTCGGACGCGGAGTCGAGCGTGATCCCGCGCCATCGCGCGGCGCTGGTCGAAGCCAGGCGCCACTTGGAGGGCTGCCGAGAGTTGGTTGCGCCCGATCTGGGCGAGCGCCACGTCTCGGAGCCGGAACTGGTCGCGGGCGCGTTGCGGGCGGCGCTCGACGAGATCGGCGGTGTTGCGGGTGAGGTGAGCCCGGACGACGTGATCGGGCGGATCTTTGCGTCGTTCTGTGTGGGGAAGTGAGGAATCACCGCGGAGGACACGGAGATCACGGAGAAGGTGAGGAGATTGATGGACCAAGACTCGATCGGGCGAGATCTGATGAGTGCACTCCGTGAGTTACACGCGGATGCAGATTCCACGGGATTCGATGAAGGGGACGCTCTGCATGCCTGGGGAGACCCGGTGCATTGCCTCATGTACGCGCAGCTGCTCTGGCCTGAGTTTGTTGTCGTTGATGGGCACGTGTTCCTGAGGTTCTTCGCACCGGAACCGCCGGCGCCGGGCAGCGTGCCGGCGCGTGGAACCGAGGAGCCGGGTGCCCTCGCTGGCTACAACTGGATCGAGGTGGGGTACCTGTTCGCGTCTCGTGCTGGGAGCGACGAGATGGGCCGAGTGCTCGCGAATGTCCTGCGAGAGATCTGGTCCGCGAAGCTTCTTCGGGACTTTCCCGACCGTGAGTTTTCGGTGCGGGTGCTCGAACCGGAACAGACTGGGTCAGTGGTCGGCGTGGGATTCGAGGAAGTGAATGCTGGTCAGGGGCGATCCGTTTGACTCTCAGTCAATCCGCTCCATGAACCGATCCAGGTACCGCTCGCAGAACGCGTCGATCGCGCTCGCCGTTGCCGACTGCTCGTTGCCCCAGCAGCACGCCGTGAGATCGAGGAAGTCGGTGTCGAGCTGCACGCTCAGCACGTTGTCGATCGCGAAGGCGCTCGGCACCTTGTCGGCCAGGTAGGCGGTCAGGGCGTTCACGCCGGGGGGGCCCACCGAGATGGTCGGGCGCGAGCGCAGTTCGTCGGCGTTGAGGTACCACAGGTCGGTGCAGACGATCACCTCGGGCGCAGCGTCGGGTGATGAGGCGTGCTCGGCGTCGAGCCAGGCCAGCAGGCGCTCGCGCAGGCGATAGGCCAGCGGGCGATCGGTGACTTCGGCGCGCAGGTGCGCGCCGACGACGATCAGGATCGCGCTGGACGTGTCGATCTGCTCGGGACGGGCGTCGGGGGGCGGGGTCATGGGCGAGATGCTAGCGGCGGGGTCGGCCATCGCCCGATCGCGCGCGCCCGGCTACTATCCGCCTCATGGCAGAGAGCCCCCTCGTCGGCGTCATCATGGGCTCCCAGAGCGATTGGGAGACGATGCGCCACGCCTGCGACACGCTCGAGTCCCTCGGCGTCCCGCACGAGTCGAAGGTCGTCTCGGCCCATCGCACACCCGACTTGCTGTTCGAATACGCCTCGGGCGCCGAAGGGCGAGGCCTGCGCGTGATCATCGCCGGGGCCGGCGGAGCCGCCCACCTGCCGGGGATGGCGGCATCCAAGACCGTGCTCCCGGTGTTGGGGGTGCCGGTCCAGAGCAAGGCGCTCAGCGGCATGGACTCGCTGCTCTCGATCGCGCAGATGCCCGCGGGGATCCCGGTCGGCACGCTGGCGATCGGCAAGGCGGGCGCGACGAACGCCGCGATCCTCGCGGCATCGATGCTCGGCGCGGAGTTCCCCCCGATCCGCGAGGCGCTTCGGGCCTTCCGCGCCAGCCAGACCGATCGCGTGCTCTCCAACCCGGATCCGGGCGCCGGGTCGTGACCACAGTCGGCGTGCTCGGAGGCGGGCAGCTGGGCATGATGCTCGCCCAGGCGGCAACGGGCATCGGCGTGCGCTGCCGTTTCCTGGATCCGAACCACGCCTCGCCCGCCGGTCGCGAGGGCGAGCTGATCGTCGCCGACTACGACGACCCCGAGGCACTCGCGCGCCTGTGCGCCGGCGCCGATGCCGCAACCTGCGAGTTCGAGAACGTCCCCGCCAGCGCCGCGTCGTTCGTCAGCCAGCGCGTGCGCTTCGTGCCCGGTGCCGCGGCGCTGGAGACCGCGCAGGAGCGCTACCGAGAGAACGCCCTGTTCGCGGACCTCGGCGTGCCGACTCCCGCGTTCGCGCCGGTGGACGATCTTTCGGAGATGGTCCCCGCGCTCGAGCGCGTCGGCCTGCCGGCGGTGTGCAAGACCCGGCGCATGGGCTACGACGGCAAGGGGCAGTTCATCGTGCGCGACATGCGCGACGCGCCGAAGGCCTGGACGGCGCTCGGGCAGCGCCCGCTGCTCTTCGAGCAGCTGGTGGAGTTCCAGCGCGAGCTGTCGATCATCGCTGTGCGCGGCGCCGACGGCAGCGAGGCGTTCTACCCGCTCGTCGAGAACCACCACGAGGGGGGGATCCTGCGCCTGACGATCGCGCCGGCCCCCGGTGTGAGCGCGGAGCTGCAGGCCGAGGCCGAGGGCATCGCGCGGCGCGTGCTCGAGGCGCTGGGCTACATCGGGGTGCTCACGGTCGAGCTGTTCCACTGCCCTGGTGCGGAGCCCGAGCTGCTCGCCAACGAGATGGCCCCGCGTGTCCACAACTCCGGCCACTGGACCATCGAGGGCGCCGAGTGCAGCCAGTTCGAGAACCACATCCGCGCCTGCGTGGGGATGGACCTCGGGCCCGCCCGCCCGAAGGGGCCCAGCGCGATGATCAACATCCTCGGCGCGATGCCCCCGGAGCCGGCGCTCCGCGAGATCGGGTCTCTCGATGGAGTGTTCGTGCACTCCTACGGAAAGGCCGAGCGCCCGGGGCGCAAGATCGGGCACATCACCGTGGTCGCCGGCGACGAAGCGTCGCGCGACGAGACAACCCGTCGCGTGCTCGATCTGAGCGGGATCGCCGATCCCGGTGCGCACCCCTGACCGGGCGATCGGGGGCGGGACCGGAAGCGGTTATGATCGCCCGCCACTGACTTCGGAGAAGGGAGCGGGCGCACCGGGCGCGAGTCATGCTGCTGGTCGGCGTCATCCTGATTTTCCTGGCGGCGATCGCCGCCCCGTGGATGTGCCGCGTGCTCGGGGGCGGGCGCGGGTCTGTCCTGCTGTCGGTGGCGCCGCTGGTCTGCTTCGCGTGGTTCGTGAGTGTCGCGCCGGGCGTCGGGGGCACCGGCGAGACGCTGTGGGGCATGGACTGGGCGGAGCCTCTCGGGCTGCGCCTGGACTTCCGCCTCGACGGGCTCGCGGGCATGTTCGCGATGCTCATCACCGGCATCGGCACGCTGGTCGTGCTCCACGCCGGGGCGTACATGGGCAACCACGAGCGCATCGGGCGCTTCTTCGCCTACCTGCTGATGTTCATGGGCTCGATGCTCGGGCTCGTGATCGCCGACAACCTCGTGCTGCTGTTCGTGTTCTGGGAGCTGACGAGCATCAGCTCGTTCCTGCTCATCGGGTTCGAGCACGAGCGCAAGGCCGCCCGGCTGGCCGCCCTGCAGGCGCTGCTCGTGACCGGCGCCGGCGGGATGGCGCTGCTGGGCGCCGTGATCCTGATCCACCTCGCGGTCCTGCGCGAGACCGGCGTCGACACCTGGCTGCTCAGCGAGATCCTGCGGGACCACTCGGGCGCGCTGCTCTCGAGCAACCTCGCCACGCCGATCCTCGTGCTGGTGATGCTGGCCGCGTTCACCAAGAGCGCCCAGTTCCCGTTCCACTTCTGGCTGCCCAACGCGATGGAGGCCCCGACCCCCGTCAGCGCGTATCTGCACTCGTCGACGATGGTCAAGGCCGGCATCTACCTCCTGGCGCGCATGAGCCCCGCGCTGTCGTCCAGCGAGATCTGGCAGGTGTCGCTGATGGCCTTCGGCGGCTTCACGATGGTCTTCACGGGCTACATGGCCCTCAGACAGACCTACATGAAGAAGCTGCTGGCGTACACGACCGCCAGCGCGCTGGGAACGCTGGTGTTCGTGCTCGGCGTGGGCACGGAGTACGGTCCGGTCGCGCTTGGGGCGTTCCTGCTGACCCACGCGCTCTACAAGGGTGCGCTGTTCCTCGTGGCGGGGGCCGTGGACCACGCCACCGGCGAGAAGGACATCGAGCGCCTCGGCGGCCTGCGCGGCGCGATGCCGGTGACTTCGACGTCGGCGATGCTCGCCGCGCTGTCGATGATGGGCATCCCGTTCCTGTTCGGGTTCGTCGGCAAGGAACTGGTGATCGAGGCGTCGCTCCACAGCGACCGGTGGCTCGCGGTTTGCGCGGGCGCTGTCGTGGCGATGGGCGCGCTCAACGCGGCTGTCGGGGTCGCGGTGGGGTTCAAGCCCTTCCTTGGAACGGTCCAGGAAACGCCGAAGCAGGCCCACGAAGCGCCGCTCGCGATGCGCGCGGGCCCCGCGGCGCTCGCGCTGCTCACGCTCGCAGCGGGGATCTTCCCCGAG
>JANQQR010000020.1 GCA_028289195.1 Phycisphaerales bacterium
GCCGCTCGCCGACAGCTCCGACTCGAACACGCGCAGCTCGGGCGCCTCGGGCAGGGGGTCTTCCGAGGGCACGCGCTCCAGGACCATCAGGCCGCGGAACCCGTCGGGAACGCGCACGAGCACCGTCGGTCGCTCGTCCCACTCCAGGCCGAGTTCGAACTCGCTCCGCCGCTGCCCCTCGATATCCCGCCGGCTGAACGAACGCGGTGCCGTTCTGGGAGTCGTCACAGGATCTGGGATCGAGAGGATGTTCTCGGCGTTGGCGCCCTCGGCTCCGCGATAGCGGGCGCGATGGTTGCTGACGCGATAGGGGTCGTACCCCGGTTCGTTGACCCTCACGATCAGGAACGGCCAGCGACTGAGCGTCGTGATCGCCTGACCGGATTCGTCTGTCTCGAGCACACGATTGCGGGGGCTGAAGTAGCCACGCCGGGCGAAGTCGAGCTCGACGTCTGCTTCTTCGATGCCTTCGCCGGTCTCGGCGCTGAAAGCGGTGAACTCGGCTTCGTACCAGCGATTGCAGCCCGAGAGAGCCGCGATCGGGATCGCGCCGAGAGCAAGCATCATGGTCCGCATTCGTGGGTGCATCGCCGGGACTCCGGTGGGGGCCGTCATGAGCGTAGGAACGGAGAGTTGTTCGTGCAGCACCGCCAAAAGTTTCGCCCGCGCCCGGATAGCCGGACTCCGAATTGAGCCGCCGGAGGCGTCCCGCTTTGACTTGGGGGGTGTGCTCTGGCACAATCAAGCATGGGACCAAACCTCACCGACATCGACCAGATCCTGTCGGGCTCGCCCGGCGATTCGCCGGACGCCTCCCGGTCTCCCCTCGCGCACAAGTTCGTCCAAGACGCCATCACGTTCGACGACGTGCTGCTCGTGCCGCGCCGGTCCGGCGTCGTGCCCGGTGAGGCCGACCTGCGCACGAAGCTCACCCGCGGGATCGACCTGAACATCCCCCTCGTCTCGGCCCCGATGGACACCGTGACCGAGTCCAGCCTCGCGATCGCCCTCGCCCAGGAGGGCGGGATCGGCGTCATCCACAAGAACATGACCCCCGAGGCGCAGGCGCTCGAGGTCTCCAAGGTGAAGCGCTCGGAAAACGGCGTGATCACCGACCCGATCACCATGGGCCCGGGCGACACCGTCGCCGACGCCCGCCGCATCATGGACGAGTACCACGTCTCCGGGCTCCCCGTCACAGAGGGCGGCTCGAGAGACCTGCGAGCCGTGGGCAAGGTCGTCGGGATCGTGACCGGGCGCGACCTCTCGTTCATCGACGACGACTCGCTCCTCATCCAGGACGTGATGACAAAGACCAACCTCGTGACCGCCTCGCCGGACACGACCCTCGAGGACGCGATCGACATCCTCACGCGCAACAAGGTCGAGAAGCTCATCCTTGTCGACGATCAGTTCCACCTCGCCGGCCTCATCACGATGCGCGACCTCGAGCAGGTCCGGCGCCACCCGAGGGCCTGCAAGGACAAGCGCGGGCGCCTCCGCGTCGGCGCCGCAGTGGGGCCGTTCCAGTACGAGCGGGTCGAGGAACTCATCGCCGCCGACGTCGACGTCATCGTCGTCGATACCGCCCACGGGCACACCGAGAACGTGCTCACAACGGTGCGCGAGATCAAGACCCGCTGGGACATCCAGGTGATCGCCGGCAACGTCGCGACCGCCGACGGCGCCCGCGACCTGATCGAGGCCGGCGCCGACGCCGTGAAGGTCGGCATCGGCCCGGGGTCGATCTGCACCACCCGCGTCGTCACCGGCGTTGGCGTCCCCCAGATCAGCGCGATCATGAACGCCGTCAGCGTCTGCACCGAAGCGGGAGTGCCCGTGATCGCCGACGGCGGCATCCGCCAGTCCGGCGAGATCGCCAAGGCCCTCGTCGCCGGCGCCTCCAGCGTCATGATGGGCGGCCTCTTCGCCGGACTCGACGAGGCGCCCGGCGAGGTCGTCATCAGCCAGGGCCGGCGCTACAAGACCTATCGCGGCATGGGCTCCGAAGGCGCGATGAGCGCCGGCAGCGCCGACCGCTACTCCCAGGGCGACAAGCTCGACCGGCGCACCAGAACAAAGAACCCCAACGACCTGGCGGCCATCAAGTTCGTGCCCGAGGGCGTCGAGGGCTTGGTGCCCTATCGCGGCAGCCTGAGCGAGTTCGTCTACCAGATGGTCGGGGGCGTGCGATCCGCCATGGGCTACTGCGGCTGCCAGACCATCGAGCAGCTCCGGGCCGACGCGGTGTTCTGCCGCGTGACATCGGCGAGCGTGGTCGAGAGCCACCCGCACGACATCCGGATCACCAAGGAGTCGCCCAACTACTCCGCCGAAGGGCGCCGGAGCTAGGCGTGGCGACGAGCGAGCGGCGCACCATCACGAGCGTCTCTCCCTGGGAGGAGAAGGTCGGCTTCTCGCGCCTCGTGCGCGTGGGCCCGCTTCTCGTGAGCGCAGGCACGCTGGCCATCGAAGAAGGCGGGGCGGTCCACGCTCCCGGCGACGGGTACGCCCAGGCGCTGTTCATCTTCCGTCGCCTCGAGGCGTGCCTGACCGAAGCGGGCGCATCGATCGCCGACGTCGTGCGCACGCGCATGTACATCACCGATCTGGAGCACGAAGCCGGCGTCGGCAAGGCGCACAAGGAGGTCTTCGACTCCGTGCGCCCCGCGGCAACCATGATCGTCGTGGGGGGCTTCGTCGCCCCCGGTGCTGTCGTCGAGATCGAGATCGAGGCGTACTCGCTCTCAGGCTAAATGACCATGTGGGCTTTCCTGGAGCTGGTCGCGATCAGCCTCGATGCTCTCTGCTTCCGAGAAGAATGGCGGGGATTCCGCAAGGACCTCCGTCAGCGAGGCTGGCGGCAGGTGGCCGTATTGATCGCAGCGATCGTGTTCGTGCTCGCGCTCCTCGCGGTAGGAGCGATGATCTTGACAGGATCGGTCTTGCCTAGACGTTGAACAGGAAGTGGCACACGTCAGCGTCCCGCATGACGTATTCCTTCCCTTCCACGCGCATGCGCCCGGCTTCCTTGATGGCCTTCTCGGTCTTGAGTTCGACCAGGTCCGGCACGCCGTAGACCTCGGCGCGGATGAAGCCGCGCTGGAAGTCCGTGTGGATCGTGCCCGCCGCCTGCGGGGCGGTGGCGCCGGTCGCGACGGTCCACGCGCGGACCTCCTTCGGTCCCGCCGTGTAGAAGCTCTGCAGCCCGAGCAGGCCGTAGATCGCCCGCGCCACCGAGTGCAGCGCCGGCTCACTCAGGCCGAGCGACTCGAGCATCTCCATCTGGTCGTCGCCCTCGATCTCGGCGAGTTCGCTCTCGATCTTGGCGCAGACCGGGACGACGCTCATGCCCTCGCTCGCGGCACGCTCGCGCACCGCCGACGCGTGCGGGCCCTCGCCCAGAACGTCGTCTTCGTCCACGTTGGCGATGTAGAGCACACGCTTGGCGCTCAGGATTCCAAGGCCCTTGAACGCCTTGCGCTTCTCGGGGTCGTCGAGCTCGTGGCCCTCCACGAACGAGCGCGCCGGCGTGCCCTCGCCGAGCACCGGCGCGAGGGCCTGCAAGACGCTCAGGCGCGCCATCGCCTCCGGATCGCGGCTCCGCGCTGCGCGCTCAGCTTTGGGGATCGCGTTCTCGACGGTCTGCAGGTCCGCGAGGATCAGCTCGGTCTCGATCGTCTCGATGTCGCTGATCGGGTCGACCTTGCCCGAGACATGGGTGATGTCCTCGCCGCCCGGCGCCTTCTCGAAGCAGCGCACCACGTGGCAGATCGCGTCGACCTCGCGGATGTGGCTGAGGAACGCGTTGCCCATGCCCTCGCCCTGGCTGGCGCCGGCGACGAGGCCCGCGATATCGACGAGGCGCAGGTTGGCCGGGATGACCTTCTGCGTCTCGATGTGATCGGTGATCGTGTCGAGGTTGGGGTCGGGGATCGTGACGATGCCCACGTTCGGCTCGATCGTCGCGAACGGGTAGTTCGCAGCGAGCGCGCCGGCCTTGGTCAGGGCGTTGAAGAGCGTCGATTTCCCGACGTTGGGCAGGCCAACGATTCCGGCGTCCATGGGGCGATCATCCTGAGGGGGGGTGCGTGAAACTGAGGCGGAGATGGTACCGGGGTGCCGCCCGCCCGTCCGGCTCAGGCCTGATCGATCGGCTCGAGCGCCCGCCAGCGGGGGGCGCCCTCCACGCAGGGCGTCAGACGCATCAGATACTCGCGCCGCGGCAGGTCGCGCCCGCCGAACCCGGCCACATGGCTCGTCACCATCTGCGTGTCGAAGAGTTCGAAGCCCAGCGATTCGAGGTGCCGGACGAGGTGCACCAGGCACACCTTGCTCGAGTCGCTGCCGTCGAGCGGGTGACGCGTGCCGTCCGGCAGGCGCCGGCGCGAGAGATGGAACATCGACTCCCCGAAGAACGCCGAGCCGATCGCGACGCCGTACACGCCACCGACCAGGCGGTCCTCGCCTGTCCGGGGATCGGTCCGCCACGCCTCCATGCTGTGGGCGTGCCCGGCCTCGTGGAGGATCGTGAACCACCGGATGAGCGTCTCGTCGATCCAGGTGCCCTCTTCGTCTCCGGCGATGACGGAGGTCCTGGGCAACGCGCAGCCCCGCATCACGCGCTCGAATGCCGTGTCGCACCGGATCGAGAAGCGCCGCTGGCGGATCACCCGCTCCAGGCGCCTGGGCACGTGCAGCCCCTCAGATTCCCGCAGGGGCAGAACGCCGCGCGGGTCGGGGCTGGGCCAGTAGATGTGTGATCCCCCGAACGGGTTCCAGGGCGGGCTGGGCTCGGCCATGGGGAAGTAGCCCCGCCGGTAGCTGTCCAGCAGCGCATCGATGATCTCGGCTTTGTCGCTGATCGGCTTCACGACGCGTCATTCAAGGCGCGGCAGCGGAGCCGGACTCGACGGACTCGAGGATCAGGTGCAGCACCACCTGGTGGGCCTCCTGGATCCGCTCGGTCTGGTCGGAATCGACCACGAGCGCATGATCGCACAGGGGCGCACAGGGGCCGCCACCCTTGCCCAGCAGGCCGATCGTGGTCACGCCCATGTCCCGAGCCGCTTCCAGCGCCAGCACGATGTTGGCGCTTTTCCCGCTCGTCGAGAACACCACCAGCACGTCCCCCTTCGTGCCAAGGCCCCTCACCTGGCGGGCGAAGACCTGGTCGTAGCCGAAATCGTTGGCGATGCAGGTGATCGCGGTGGCGTCCGCGTTCAGGCAGAGGCCGGCAAGCGGGGGGCGGTCGGCTTTGTAGCGCCCAACGAGCTCCTCGGACAGGTGCATCGCCTCCGCGGCGGACCCGCCGTTGCCGCAGGTCAGGACGCGACCGCCCGAGGCGAGCGTGTCGCCGATGGCCCCGGCGATCGCGCCGATGGTGTCGGCCTGCGCGCCGAGGCCGGAGATGGTCCTGGCCGACGCCTCGATGTGGCGCCGGATCGTTTCCCGATCGATTCCCATACGAGAACAGTGTGACCGGGAAGCGCCCGCAGGGAAAGTCCGGCCCCCGGCCCGGGGCGAAGAGCGCGCCTAGAGTCGCGATCCTGCGCAGCGTCCGGTTGGGGACGGGGAACAGATCCCGCGCAGGTTCGGTATCGTTTTCCCCTCGCATGCAACAGCGAACCAAGAAGGGGACGTAGCTCAGTTGGTAGAGCATCGGCCTTTTAAGCCGCTGGTCCAGGGTTCGAGTCCCTGCGTCCCCATTGAGAGATCAGCCGGCCGAATGGACCGGCGCGCACACGGAGTCGATGGATCGATCGGCCAGAGCAACGGATTGTGAGGACCAGCATCGACGTCACCGAAGTACAAGCATCCCCGGTCGTCGTCCACGCCAACTGGACCGGCGGGGCGCTGGCGATCTGGGGAGAGTCCGCGGCAAGCGCCGGTCCGGACACCGGGGCCCAATCGGGTGATCACCCGCGGGCGCTCGCGCCGGACGAGGTCGCGTCGCTGCTGGGTGTCGACCTGGCGTTCGGCGCCGATTCATTCGCGACGCTCTCGCTGCCCTCGACCGCGACCGGTCCACAGCTCAGCCCGCACCTCGCCCACGCCACCGGCCACATGGCCCACGCCGAGGTCGAAGAAGGATCGAGCGAATCCGAGATCGCGCTCGCCGTCCGTCAGTGGAAGGTGCCGGTGCTCTCGCTCGACGCCGCGAGCGTCGACAGGCTGCTCGGGCAAATGGAAGAGCGAGCGTTGGATTCCGATGGCTCTCTCATCCTCAGCGACTCGTTCGGTTTCTTCGCGCTCGGCGCGAGGTTTGTGCGATCGCTGATCGCCGAGCAGCGCTTCGTGCCGGCGCTGGTGCCGGCGGGCTCGGGCGAGCTCCAGGGCCAGTGGCGTGCATGGCTCGCCGACAAGCAGACCGCCGCGCGATTCGATCTGCTGCTCGATTCGATGCCCCCCGCCTGCCGCGCCGTGGTCGACGAGAACCAGCACGAGGCCCGCCCGATCCTGGAGGACTTCCTCGACACGCTCACCGATGTCGCCGCCCGACGGGCGCTCCGCGCCGAGTCGATGATCGAGGCCGTCGAGGACTGGGACGACAAGGAAGACGAGCAGGTCGTCTGGCTCCGCGGGCTGCTCGACAACGAACGCGGCGTGATGGCCGGCGAGGACAACAACGCGGCCACGATGCTGCGCACCATCCGGCGCTGGATCGGGCGCCTCGAAGATCGAGGGCCGAGCGGGCCGTGGCAGCTGCTGCTCCGACTCAACGAGCCGATCACGATCGAGGGCCTCGCCGACCTCGAAGCCCCGGGCGATGAGCTGGTCTGGACGGTGTCGATTCATCTCCAATCGGTCGACAACCCTTCGCTCGAGATCGACGCCGAAGACATCTGGACGCTGCGCACCGAGTCGGCGACCGTCGCGGGCAAGCACGTCGAGGCGCCCCGGGATCTGATCCTGCGCGAGCTAGGGCGCGCGTCGCGCCTGTTCCCGCTGCTCGAGCGGGCCCTTGAAGAGGCCACCCCGACCGAGCTCGAGCTCAACACCAAGCAGGCCTACGAGTTCCTGCGCGAGATCCGGCCGGTGCTGCTGGATCAGGGCTTCGGCGTCGGCGCCCCATCGTGGTGGGAGAGCCCCTCGGCGCGCCTCGGCGCCCGCCTGCAGCTCGACGGTCAGATGCCCGACGAAATGGCGCTCGGCGGGTCGGCGAGCGCACCCGGCGGCGGGCCCAGCCGACTCGGTCTTCAGGCGATCGTCGGCTACCACTGGAACATCGCGATCGGCGACACGCCCATCTCGCTCGAGGAGTTCGAAAAGCTTGCCAAGCAGCGCGTCCCGCTGGTCCGCCTCGGGGGCCAGTGGGTCGAGGTGCGTCCCGAAGACGTCTCGGCGGCGCTCAAGTTCATCCGCGAGAACCCCGGCGGCGAGATGGGCCTCGGCGATGCGCTGCGACTGGCGTTCGGCATCGACCGGCGCACCGCCGGCGTGTCGATCCTCGGCGTCGACGCCTCGGGCTGGGTCGATGCACTCCTCTCGGGCGAACTCGACGACGGCCACATGCCGATGCTCGAGGCGCCGAAGGGCTTCGAAGGCGAGCTGCGCCCGTACCAGCTCAAGGGCCTGTCGTGGCTCGCCTACCTCGACCGGATCGGCCTCGGCCCCTGCCTGGCCGACGACATGGGTCTGGGAAAGACGATCCAGCTGCTCGCGCTGCTGTCCCACGAGCGCGAGACCGCCAAGGCACTCCGCGAGCAGGGCGCCAGCGAAGAGCGCACGCACATCGGCCCCACGCTGTTGGTGGTTCCGATGTCGATCGTGGCCAACTGGGCGCGCGAGGCCAAGCGATTCACTCCCGGCCTGCGGGTGCTCGTCCACCACGGGCTCGAGCGCAAGACCGGTGATTCGTTCCTGAGCGCAGCGATCGAGTCCGACCTCGTGATCACGACCTACGCGCTGGCGAACCGTGATCGCGAATTGCTCGAACTCGTCCCGTGGAGGCGCCTCGTGCTCGACGAAGCGCAGAACATCAAGAACCCCACGGCCAAGCAGAGCCAGGCCGTCCGCGCCTTCGACGCGCCGCGCCGCATCGCGCTGACCGGCACCCCGCTCGAGAACCGGCTCAGCGAGCTCTGGTCGATCATGGACTTCCTCAACACGGGGTTCCTCGGCTCGCTCGGCGAGTTCCGTCGCCACTTCAGCATCCCGATCGAGCGCCACCACAACCGCGATCGCGCCGGCCAGCTCCGCGGGCTTGTCCGCCCGTTCATCCTGCGCCGTCTCAAGACCGACCCCCGCGTCATCTCCGACCTCCCCGAGAAAATCGAGAGCAAGGAGATGTGCAAGCTCACCTCCGAGCAGGCAGCGCTCTACGAGACCTGCGTGCAGGAGCTGCTCACGGCGGTCGACGAGTCCGAGGGCATCAAGCGCCGAGGCATGGTGCTCACCACGCTCATCCGGCTCAAGCAGATCTGCGACCACCCGGCGCTGTCGCCGTTCGCCGACGAAGGCGCCGGCTCGGCCTACGACCCCTCGCGCTCGGGCAAGTGCATCCGCCTGATCGAGATGCTCGAGGAGATCATGGCCGCGGGCGACCAGGCGCTCGTGTTCACCCAGTTCCGCCAGATGGGCGAGATCCTCGCGTCGATGCTCCGCCACACGCTCGATCGCGAGGTGCTGCTGTTCCACGGCGGCACGTCGGCCGGCCAGCGCGACAAGATCGTCGAGGCATTCCAGAAGGGCGACGGGTCGAACCCCATCCTCGTGCTCTCGCTCAAGGCCGGCGGCGTCGGCCTCAACCTCACCGCCGCCAGCCACGTGTTCCACTTCGATCGCTGGTGGAACCCGGCCGTCGAGAACCAGGCCACCGACCGCGCTTTCCGCATCGGCCAGAAGCGGACGGTGAACGTGCACAAGTTCCTCGTGGGCGGCACGCTCGAGGACCGGATCGATCAGATGATCGAGAGCAAGATCGCCCTGGCGGAAGACGTCATCGGCTCCGGCGAGGACTGGCTCACCGAGCTGAGCAGCGCCCAGCTCCGCGATGTCCTCAAGCTGCGCCCGGAGGCATTCGCCGATGTCTAAGCACACCCGCCCCCGGAGGGAAGCGTGACGCGACAGCCCGCCAACACGTTCAAGGCAAGACCCAACGTCAGCGAGACGCCCCGGCGCGTGCGCGGAGGCGTGCGCCTGGTCGCCAAGGAGATGCCGCTCCGCCTCTCGTGGCCGGGCAGGCGCTGGATGCACGCGCTCGAGCGCAACGCCACGCCCGAGGCCATCGCCGAGGGATTCGAGTACGCCCGCAAGGGACAGACGCGCACCCTTGAATTCGAGCCCGGACGCGTGCTCGCGGCTGTGCAGGGACGCGCGGTCCGGTCGTACCGCGTGGTCATCCAGTTCCAGGCGCTCGACGACGCCCAGTGGGACGCCGTGGTCGATCGCATCGTGAATCAGGCGAGCTACGGCGCGATGCTGCTCTCGGGCGAGGCGCCCGAATCGCTCACCGAGTTGTTCGATGACCTGCCCGTGCCCCTGGTCGCCGGCGACACCGACGACCCGCTCGTCAGCTGCACCTGCGATGAGGGAATCCCCTGGTGCAAGCACGTGTGCTGCGCCGTGCTCCTCACCGCCGAGGCGCTCGAGAAGGACATGCTCAAGCTGTTCACCCTGCGGGGCCTCCCCGCCGACGAGCTGCTCGAGCGCGTCCGCGACCGGCGGGAGAGCCTCGGCCTGAATTCCGGCTCGGGCGGCCCGGCCGCGGGGACGACCGAACTCGGCGCCGATCGTGATGCCTCCCCGCCGCTCGATGCGTGCATCGACAGCTTCTGGGATGCCGGCAAGGGCCTGAATGAACTCGACACGTCGATCCGGACGCCCGAGGCCAGCCACGCGCTGCTCCGCCGGCTCGGCCCCAGCCCGTTCCAGGGCGCCAAGTTCCCCCTCGTGGGCCTGCTGGCGACGTGCTACGACGTGATCAGCGAGTCGATCAGCCGGGAGGATGAGGCGGCGGAACAGGGCCCGGACGGGGGATTCGGCGACGCCGATCCAGTCGACGACACTCCCGCCTGAATTGACGGTTTCGCCCCGTCAGCTACAATCTTCCCTCTCCCAAGAAGCGGAGCCGCCCGTGACGGACCCGTGGCCTGAACCCAGGCCCGGCGAGGCGCGGGCAGGGGTCCTCGGTACGCGGCAGCGCGAGGGTCTGGCTCTTTGGGGGATGTGCCGCGGCTCACGAATGGACGGGTGTTCTCCGCACAGCGGGGAGCGGCGTCCGCACGCGGCCGCGACGGGTTTCGTGGCGCGTGGAGCCGTGGCGGAAGCTCACGAATCTGCGCGAGATCGGATCGGTGTTCAGCCCGTTCCGCCGGACGGACCGGCGGGCAGCGGGCGGGGTCTTGTGTTTCGGAGAGCAGCGCACACGCAAGGTTGATCTGCAGGCGTCGAGCCGCGGGAACCGGGCCGCTAGGATGGCCCAGCCCACATTGGCCCGTGGTGTAATTGGCAACACAGCTGATTTTGGTTCAGTCGTTCCTGGTTCGAGTCCAGGCGGGCCAGTTTCCTTCGCCGAGCAGATCCGGACACACGCGCGTGCACGCAGAGTCGCGATGAGTACGAGATCAGCCATCATCCTCGCAGCGGGCAAAGGCACGCGCATGGCCTCGGACCTCCCCAAGGTGGCCCACGAGGTCGCCGGGCGCCCGATGGTCGCCTGGGTGATCGAGGCGTGCGCCGCCGCGGGGTGCTCGCGCATCGTCGTGGTGGTCGGGTACAAGCGCGAAGTCGTCGAGGCCGCCTGCGCGGGCGCCGACGCCGGCCAGGCCAGCGTCGAGTTCGTGCTCCAGGACGAGCAGCTCGGCACCGGGCACGCCGTGCTGTGCTGCAAGGAGACTTTCGAGTCCGAATGCACCGCTCCGGGCAACGAGGTCGTCGTGCTCGCGGGCGATGGCCCGCTGATCCGCACCGAGACCCTCGAGCAACTGCTCGCCGAGCACCGGGCGTCAGGCGCCAAGGCGACGATGGCCACCAGCGTGATCGACGATCCCACCGGCTACGGACGCATCGTTCGCGATGAAGCCGGCCGGTTCCAGGCGATCGTGGAGCAGAAGAATCTCGACGACAGCCAGCTGGGGATCCGCGAGGTCAACCCGAGCTATTACTGCTTCGACACGCGGGCACTCTTCGACGCGCTCGAGCGGGTCGAGCGCAATCCGGTGAGCGGGGAGTACTACGTCACCGACGTGCCGGCGCTGCTGCTGGGCGCCGGCGAGGGCGTCGGTGTGATCGAGGCCGTCCCGCCCGAGGACGTGCTCTCGATCAACACGCTCGAGCAGCTCTCTGAGGTCGATCGTGTGCTCCGCGAGCGGCTCACCGGAGCGGGCGCAGCTGGCGATGGAACGGAGTCCGGCGGGCAGACAGGAGGCCAAGCCTGATGAGCATGGACGTCGACTACGACCAACTCAAGGTCTTCGCGGGCCGTCACTCGCGCGACCTCACGGATCAGATCTGCGGCCACCTGGGCATCCCCCTCGCCGAGGGGCGCACCGAGGAGTTCGAAGACGGCGAACTGCTGGTGACGCTCAAGGAAGACGTCCGCGGGCGCGACACCTTCGTGGTGCTCCCCACGTGTCTGCCTGTGAACGACAACCTCATGGAACTTCTGATCTACGCCGACAGCCTGAAGCGCGCCTCGGCGCGGCGCATCACGGCGGTCATCCCGTACTTCGGCTACGCCCGCCAGGACCGCAAGGACAAGGGGCGCACGCCCATCACCGCCAAGCTGGTCGCCAACCTCATCACCACCTCCGGCTACGACCGCGTCGTCGGTCTCGACCTGCACGCGGCGCAGATCCAGGGGTTCTTCGACCTGCCGCTGGACCACCTGGCCGCCGCTCCGGTGTTCGCCGAGCACTTCGAGTCGATCCGATCCCAACTCGGCGAACTCGTGGTCGTCAGCCCGGACGTCGGGAATGTGAAGGTCGCCAACATGTACGCCGAGATGCTCGGCGGCGACCTGGCCATCGTCTACAAGCGGCGCATCAGCGGCTCGGAGGTGATCGCCCAGGAGATCGTCGGCGACGTGCGTGGCCGCACCGTTGTGCTCGTCGACGACATGATCTCGACCGCCGGCACGATGTGCGAGGCGGCCAGGGTCTGTGTCGAGCACGGAGCGCAGGACATCATCGCCCTCGCCACCCATGCCGTATTCGCCGGCCCCGCCGCCGAGCGTCTGGCGGCCAGCCCGATCAGCCGCATCATCACCACCGACAGCATCCCCCCCGACGCGCGGTTCGGGCAGGTGCAGGACCGCGTTGAGGTCCTGAGCATCGCCCAACTCCTCGCCCACGCGATCCATCACATCCACCACAACCAGTCGGTCAGCGCGCTGTTCCGCATCTTCGCGGAGTCGAAGCGCTGAACGCTCGAATCAGAACCCACGCGCTCGCCATCGGGGCGGGCAGGAATCGGAGACACCACAAATGATCAGCTCACACAAGCTCACAGTGCACAAGCGTGAACGCACCGGCTCGCGCTACTCCCAGCGCGAGCGCGCCGCGGGCCGCCTGCCGGCCGTTCTCTACGGCCACGGCCAGGCCCCGGTCTCGATCTCGCTCGACGCCAAGGAAGCGCTCCGCTTCTTCCACGACGGCGAGAAGGTCTTCAGCATCGACCTCGAGGGCGAGCAGGCCGGCCAGACCGTCATGCTCAAGGACCTCCAGTTCGACTACCTGGGCACCAACGTCGTCCACGTCGACCTGACCCGCGTCGACATCAACGAGTCGATCGAGGCCAACGTGCCCGTGCACTTCCACGGCGACGCCGTCGGCCTCAAGACCGCCAACACGATCCTCGTGCACCCGACCTCCGAGCTGCACGTCCGCTGCACCGTGGCAACCCTCCCGGACTCGATCGTCGCCGAGATCGGCGGGGTCGAGGCCGGCTCGGCGCTGCACGCCGGCCAGCTGCAGCTGCCCGAGGGAGTCGAACTGCTGACCGACCCCGACGCCGTCGTGGCACAGGTCAACATCGTCAAGGAAGAGGTCGAGGAGCCCGAAGGCGAGGCGGCGGAAGTCGGCGCCGAAGGCGCGGCCGAGCCCGAGGTCATCGGCGAGAAGAAGGCCGACGAGGGCGAGGGCGGCAAGGACGAGAGTGCGTGAAGTTGATCGTCGGACTGGGCAACCCGGGCTCCGAGTACGAGAAGACCCGTCACAACGTCGGCTTCATGGCCGTCGATCTTCTCCGCGATCGGTGCGCGCCCGGCGCGATCCCCAAGTCCAGGTTCCAGAGCGCCGTCGTCGAGGCACGCCTGCCGGATCCCGACGGATCGGACCAGCCGGCGCTCCTGATGAAGCCCCTCACCTACATGAACCTCTCCGGGCGCTCGGTCGCCGAGGCCGTCCGCTTCTACAAGCTCACCCCAGCCGAGGACGTGCTGGTGATCGTCGACGAGGTCCAACTGCCCGTCGGCAGGATCCGTGTCCGCGCCGACGGCAGCGCCGGCGGGCACAACGGGCTCGCCAACATCGAGCAGTTCCTCGGCACCAACGCCTACGCGCGCATCCGCATCGGCATCGACCGGCCGGGCGAGCACATCACCCAGCGGGACTACGTGCTGGGCCGGTTCACGGAGGACCAGCGCCCGGCTGTGGACGAGGCCGTTGACAAGGCCGCAAAGGCGGCGATCACCTGGGCCGGCCGTGGCATCACGGCGGCGATGAACGAGTTCAACACGCGTCCGCCCAAGCCCAAGCCCGCTCGCAAGGAGCAGGGGGCGACGGACGCAGAGAAGAATCCAGAGAACACGAGCAACGAAACAGGCCCCGGAGCGTCCGGCGAGGCGCAGGGCAACCAAGGAAAGGCAGAGCAGCAATGAGCGACACTTCCCGCCACAACTACGAGGGCATGTTCCTCGTCAGCCAGGCGTCCGCCGCCGATCTCAACGCGATCACCGAGCACATCAAGGGCATCCTCGATCGCGCCGGTGCGTCGGTCATCGCCTTCAAGAAGTGGGACGAGCGACGCCTCGCCTACGACATCCAGAAGCAGAAGCGCGGCGTCTACTTCCTCAGCTACTTCTCCTGCGAGCCCGGCAACGTCGCCGGCCTGGAGCGCGACTTCAACCTCTCGGAACAGGTCATGCGCTTCATGCTGCTGCGGGCCGACCACCTCACCGAAGACGAGATGAAGGCCGCCGACGGCAGCGAAGAATTGGCCACCGAGGCCGCCCTGCGCTCCGAGGAAGCCCCCGCCGAGGCCTGATCGGGCTTCCCATTCCGTCTGCTATTTGTTAGGATACCCGGGTCAAACTTCAGGATGAAGGAGGCCTCCCATGGCCGGCTCGTACAACAAGGTTCTGCTCATGGGCAACCTCACCCGCGACGTCGAGGTGAGGCACCTGCCCAACTCCAATCAGGCTGTCGCCAACATCGGTCTCGCCGTGAACCGGCGCTTCCGCAAGGCAGACGGCCAGAACGGCGAGGAGACGACGTTCGTCGATTGCGAGGCCTGGGGACGCACCGCCGAAGTGATGGCGCAATACCTCAGCAAGGGGCGCCCGGTCTTCGTCGAAGGCCGCCTCAAGCTCGACCAGTGGCAGGACCAGCAGGGCCAGAACCGCTCGAAGATGAAGGTGGTCGTCGAGAACTTCCAGTTCGTCGACAGCGGCGGGGGCCAGGGCGGCCCGGGCGGAGGTTCGGGAGGCGGAGGCAGCCAATACGCCAACTCCGGCGCCCCGAACCAGGGCGCCGGCGGCGGGGGCTCGTACGAGCCCATCGGAGAAGACGACATCCCCTTCTAGCAGGCGCCCCGCCTCGCGAGAAGGTCGAGACATCCAGACTCATACACGTTGGGGCCGGCGAGTGTCCGGCTCCTCAACTTCCTGACGCGACGCGTCAGAGAAAGGACAGCGGAACATGCCCAAGGCAATCGAACTGTTGCTGACCGAGAACGTCGAGAACCTCGGAATCGTCGGGGACGTGGTCAAGGTGCGTTGCGGCTACGCCCGGAACTTCCTCCTTCCCCGCGAGCTCGCGACCGAGCCCAGCGCCGAGCGCATCGCCGCCCTGGCCGAACGCCGCGCCGAAGCCGAGCGCCAGCTCGCCGCGCTGCGCCAGAGCCGCGAGCAGATGGTCGAGAAGCTCGAGGGCTTCGAGATCACCCTCGAGCGCTCCTGCAACGACCAGGGCCTGCTCTACGGCTCGGTCACCCAGCAGGACATCGCCGACGCCCTGGGCGAGTCCGGCTTCGAGGTTCGGGATCGCGACGTCCGTCTCGGACAGACCATCAAGCGCGTCGAGAGCTACGAGGTGCTCATCAAGCCGGAGCAGGACCTCGAAGCCACGATCAAGCTGTGGGTCGTCTCCGACAGGCCGCTCGACCTCGACAACGAGGAAGAGGCCGAGGAGCCGGCTGGCGAGGCCGACGCCGAGGGCGCCGAGGCCGATGCCCAGACCGAGGACGCTCCCGAGGCCGAAGCCACGGCCTGAGCCCGGGTCTCCGTGCAGATCGACAACGTGAACGCTAGCGCACCGAGAGGCCGGGGCCTTCGAGCCCCAGCATCTCGAAGTTGTCCAGCGCGACCGACATGATCGTTGACCCCGATGTCGGGGCGAAGAGCATGATGATCGTCTGGTCGGGGCGGTTCTGATCGATCGTTGGGGCGTCGCCCATCGACCGGATCGGGTCGCCCGGGTTGAACTGGATCGTGACCAGGTTGTCCTGCTCGTTGACGTAGCCGATCGGTTCGTAGCGGGTGCCGTTGGTGTCGTCCAGGTACAGCGCCGCGCCCGGCGAAGCGGTCGAGAGCATGCGTCCCACCGTGGTCATGGAACCCCGGAGGTTGAGCGTCAACTGCACGATGCTGGTGGCGTTGCCCTGCGCGAAGGAATTGACCGCGAGCGATTGACCCAGGCCCCGCTCGCGGGCGCTGGCCGACGGGAGCACCGCCCGGCCGCTGACGATCCGGTTGTTCTCGTCGAACTGCAGACCGCCGGCGTTGCCCTTGTTGAACACGACCCGGTCCTGGAGGCCCGCCGAATTCTCGAATCCCTCGTAGTCACCGTCGCTGGTCGGCTGCAGAGGCTGAGAGCGGCTCGTGTCGAGCGGTCCGGTGGCGACCCCGCCCTCGCCCACACGGAAGATCGATTGGGCCCGGACGGCCCCGTCGCGCGCCGCAGGGCTGCGATAGGTGACCGGGTCTGCCGCGAACTCGGAGCCCTCGCCGACGTCGATCCGGTGGTTCTTGATGAACAGGAACTGCGGAGTCGCGTCCTTGGGCACGAGGAACTCGAACCCGAAGGTCGTGGTCGCCCCGCCCCCGGCCGAGACCGCCGCGGCTCCGAGCGCGTCCATCCGGAACCTCGAGAGCGCCAGCCCGCTGCCGGGCTCCGGCGCGCCGATGACAGCGAAGGGCGAGATGCCCTGCGTCGCGCCGGTGCCGCTGCGCACGATCAGCCGTGCCTGCGCCGGCGTGACGGCAACAAAGCCTTCCTTTTCCTTAGCGCCCGAGTCGAACTGGACCACGTAGCCCTCGATGACGGAGTTGGCGCTCGGGGCATCGCCCGTGTCGGTCATCACCGACTGGGGTGTCGCGCCCTTGAAGGTGTCGGTGACCAGCGCCTGATACGGAGCATCGACGACATACCTGCCCAGCACCGAGACGTCATCGGGCCGGATCGAAGCGGTCCCCGTGCCCCGGTAGCCCTGGCGGGCCATGTGTCCGTTGATGTGCGCCGCCGGCCGGTACGCCGCGAGCGGGGTCGAGGTCGCGAGCGTGCCGCCGCTCATGTGCTCGTACATCGCAACGGTCAGCGCGTCGACGGGCACCCACAGCTTGCCCCGCACGACGTAGGCCCCGCCCTCTTCGCTCAGCGGGCTGTAGGCGAGCGCCGCCGGGCCCACCCGGAGGTGGCTCGCGCTGACGGCGAAGATCCCCGCGAACACCGCCCCGGCGAGGGCGCCGAAGAAGATGCCGCCGATCTGGTTGGCGTTCTCGCTGAACCCGAGGTTCGCCTTCACGAGATTGTCGACGAGCAGGCGGAGGATCAGCAGCGAGACGGCGAACGGGAGCAGGAGGCCCATGCCCCAGGCGCTGTTGAGCGCCAGGTCGGCGAACCCGCCGGTGCCGCCGGCGAACCCGAGCAGCATGTAGGCGACGGTCTCCCAGAGCCCGAAGGCGATCCCGCCCGCGATCACGACGCAGATCATGTTCAGGAACGCGCTGAACAGGCCGTAGCCCTTGGCCTTGACGCTCCAGAGCACGGCGCAGACCACGATGATGAGGATCACAAGAGCGTTGAGGATCATGGTGGGGGTTCCTCGGAATGAGCCCGCGACGGCGCGCTACTGCGCGGCGCTGGCCTGCGCCTTGGGCGCCTTGGCCTTCTGTGTCTGGGTGATGCGCACGACTTCTTCGATGCTCGTCTGACCCTCGCGCGCGTGCTGGAGCGCAGCGGTCTGGAGGCTCATCTTGCGGTTCCGGCGGAACAGCGCTCGAAGGCCGGTCATGTCGTTCGCGGCGAACAGCGCCCGCTCCTCGTCGCCCATCGGGTAGACCTCGAACACCCCGACCTGCCCGAAGAACCCGCTCCCGCCGCACACCTCGCACTGGTGGGGCTTGTCGCGGATCAGGACCTGCCCGCTCTTGCGATAGAGCTCTTTCGTGTCCGTCGGCAGCCCGAGCTTCTTGATCATCTCGGGCGTCGGCTGGAACGAGGTGCGGCAGTTCTCGCACAGGCGCCGGACCATCTTCTGGGCGATCACCCCGCGCACGCTCTGGGCCGCGTCCTTCTGGCCGCCCACCGAACGGGCGTAGAGCTGGAGCGCGGTCAGCGCGCTGTCGGCCTTGAAGCTCAGGTACACGCGAGTCCGCTCGGTGTCGGCCCTCGCGACCTCCTTGGCGGTCTCGTCGTCGGGCATCTCCGAGACGAGGCAGACGTTGGGCTCGCGACGCAGGATCGATCGCACCGTTGTCGCAAAGTCAGCGCCCTCTTCAGTCGGGTCGTACGTGTTTGTGCGCACGCCCTCGATATCCGATTGCGGGTCGAACTCGACCGTCTGGACGTTGTTGAGATAGGCGTCGGTCATCCGCACCAGGGCGTACTGCGTCGTCGTCCGCCCGTTGTCCGCCGGTGCGACGACCAGCACCACGCCGGACCCGTCCTCGACGAGCGAACGCACGTCGGCGACCTGGGCCTCGTGCAGACCGAGGTCGTCGATCCGGCGCTGCACCTGCGCCGTCGGGTCGAACAACAGCTCGACGGTGATCCCCGTGCTGGTCCCCTTCGTCGTGCATCGGACGGGGGTCTCCGGGGGCAGACCGGCCGGACCCAGCTTGAACGAGCCGGTCAGCTTGCGTCGCCGATCGGTGACGTCCAGGCCCGCCGCGGCCTTGTAGACGTTCAGGACCGGCACCGCCGTCGCCGCGGGCGCCGTCTGGATGACGGTGCGCACGCCGTCGACCAGCGTGGTGAACGCGTAGTTCCCGTCCTTGAGGGGCGAGACGTCCAACTGCCCGCCGCGCTGGTCCACCGCGCCCTGGATGATCTCTTCGGCGAGCAGGCGCACGTCGAACTCCGCCGTGCCCTTCTCGGGGACCTCGAGCATGCCGTCGGGGCCCTTGAAGGCCATCTTGGCGCTGCCCTTGTCGACCTTGACGCCCTTCTCCTTCTTCGATGCCGCCATGAGCGATTCGAAGTCGAGGCTCCAGCGCTGGGATTCGCTGATGCGATCGTCCCGGTTGCGCACCGTGAAGTAGATCGCGAGGTCGGCGATCAGGATCGCCGCCATCACCGGGATCGAGATGAACCCCGGCACCGGCGCCGCGATCACCACCGCCAGGGCCAGGAAGCCCATGAGGATGTGGAGCCCGTTCCAGCGCTCGCGCGGGAAGTAGTTCGCCGCGGCGTCCTTGTCGTAGACGCTCGCGACCACCCACGCCCAGCCGATGAAGGGGATCGCGAGGATGATCGCCATCCACCAGGCCGTGAGGGCGACGCCCTGAGCGAGCGCGAGGGGCAAGACAGTGATTGAGTCGGTCATCGTGAGGGGTACTCTACTGCAGCGTGATCGGGCCGGCGTGCGCCCGCTCCCGGGCACCTGGGCCCATCAGCCGAGGTTCTTGAGACGCATCTTGAGCTCTTCGGGGTTGGTCGTCGACTCCATCGCCGTGCGCATGTGGATGTACTCCTCCTCCACGAGCTTCACGAGGGAGCCGTTGTAGTCGATCATGCCCGACTGCTGGGATTCCTGGTTGCGCAGGACCTCCATCAGCTCGCCCTCGCGCTCCTCGAGGATGTACTTCTTGACGATCGAGTTGTTGAGCAGGATCTCCAGCGCCGGGATCCGGAAGATCTCCGGGCGGAGCGTGGGGAGGAGCTTCTGGTAGACGATGGCGCGCATCTGCTCGCCCATGATCTTCCGAACCTGCTCGCGCTCGCCGGGAGGGAAGAGGTCCAGGATGCGCGTGATCGTCTGCGACGTGCTCGAGGCGTGCACCGTGCCGAAAACGAGGTGGCCGGTCTGGGCGGCATGCAGCGCGGCCTCGACCGTTTCGGCGTCACGCATCTCGCCGATCAGCACGATGTCGGGGTTCTCGCGGACCAGCGCGCGGAGGCCGGTCTTGAAGTCGCTGACGTCGATGCCGACCTCGCGCTGGTGCACCGTGGCCTTCTTGTCCTGGAACACGAACTCGATCGGATCCTCGATCGTCACTATGTGCACGTTCTTGCGCTCGTTGATGTAGTCGAGCATCGACGCGATGGTCGTGCTCTTGCCCGAGCCGGTCACGCCCGCGATCAGCACGAACCCCTGGGGCTGCATGCTGATCTCGGCCATCACCGGCGGGAGGTAGAGCTGATCGAACGGCAGGATCTTGCTGGTGATCAGGCGCGCCGCCAGGCTCAGCTTGCCCTTGGACTGGAACAGGTTCACGCGGAACCTGTGCACCTCGTCGTACTCGTAGGCGAAGTCCACCGATCCCCACTTGGACAGGTCGGCCCACTGCTCGTCGGTGAGCACGTCCTTGGCGATCTTCAGGAACTCCTCGGCGCTGACCGGTTCGGTGTCCAGCGTCTTCAGCGAGCCCTTCAGACGCACCCGCGGCGCCGTGTCGCTCTTCATGATGAGGTCGGACGCCGAGGCCTTGATGGTGGCCTGCAGGAACTTGCCGAAACGCGTGGCGTGCGGGTCCTTCTGCTGGGCGCCGGCCCCGATCACCACGTGATCCGCCACCGACTCGAACTGGGTCTCGCTCATCACGTTCATCGACTGGTTCCCTCGTCTCTGGTGCCGCTGCGCCCGCCGGCCGGGCGGCCCTCCGTGCGAGCGCGCACCGTGCGGCCGAGCGGGCCGCCGCGGGCCCAAGCCCATACGCTCGGCGCGTCGCTGCTGCTGCGAAAACAACCCGAATGCGACCGGCAGGGTGCCCGGAGCAGGACCCCGGGATCGCCCATCGCAGGCGGGGGAGCCATGGTACCAGCACCCGCCGGGGCGACCCCGCATCTCAGGGGTTTTCCCCTCGATTCGCGTCCGGGTGCGCTTATCGCCTGATTCCGGGGGCGGGTCGGAGCCGATCGAGCGGGTGAGGATCTGTATCGATGTCCATCGCCCCGATCTCCAACCTGGGTGGCGCCTCCGTCGGGCTCGCCAACGCCTTCCTCGCCGGCTCGCTCGGCCCGGGGTCGCTGCGCCGGATCGGGGGAGGCACGGGCGTGGAGCCCGCTATCCCCGCACGGGCGTCCGAATCGATCCAGCCCGCCCGCGGGGGCAGAGACGATCGCGACGGTGTGGTCACCACGGCCTACCAGCGTTCCGCCGACGGCGACGAGGCGTTCCTCTCGTCCCGCCTCGGCTCGCTCTCCGAGAAAGAGCAGCGCCAGGTCCGCGAGCTCCAGGCCCGCGATCGCGAGGTGAGGATCCACGAGCAGGCCCACGTGGCTGCCGCCGGCAGCCTCTATCGGGGCGGCCCGACCTACGACTTCCAGCGGGGCCCGGACGGAAAGCGCTACGCGGTCGGCGGCTCGGTCCAGATCGACACCTCCCCGGGCTCGACCCCGGAGGAGACGATCGCCAAGGCCCAGCAGATGCGCCGGGCGGCGCTCGCGCCGGCGGAGCCTTCGAGCACCGATCGAGCCGTGGCCGCCAGCGCGGCGCGTCTGGAAGCCGAGGCGCGTGCCGAACTTGCGGCGAGCCAGGCGTCGGGCGCCGGCACCCCGACCTCCCCGGTGGGCCAGCGTGCCGATGCGGGAGATTCGCCCGCTGAGACGCTCGCGAGCCGCGGTATCGACCTCATGGCCTGAGGCCCGCAGCTAGACTCCCTGCATGTCGTCGTCCACCGAGATGCGCGAGCACGTGCAGCGCCTGTTCTTCTATGACCGGTGGGCCAACGCCTCGCTCCTCCAGCTCATGGCGGGTATGGACGGAGTGCCCGAGACGGCGGTCGAGCGCATGAACCACATCATCGCCGCGCTCGAACTGTGGTGCTCGCGATGCTCCGGGCGCGGCAACCCGCCGACCGACCTGTTCGCCCCCGGATGGACGATCGAACAATCGACCCAGCGCCTCGGGCGGGTGCACGACGACTGGACCACGCTGCTCGCGCCGCTCTCCGACGCCGACCTCTTCGCGCCCGTGCACTGGACCCGACTCGACGGCGGCGACTACCAGGCTCTGCTGCGTGATATCACCACGCAGCTGCCGCTCCACGCGGCCTACCACCGTGGCCAGCTGTCCCTCATGCTCAAGGACAAGCTCGAGGAGCCGCTGGATCTCGACTACATCTTCACGACGTGGCAGCCCGCCGAATCGACGCCGGTCTAGATCCCGTCGTCGTCGTCCGCGGCGTTGCCCTCTTCTGCGTCTTCGCCCTCTTCGTCGTCGCCGCCGCTGAGCGAGAGGAAGGGGATGGTCGCGTCGATGTTGCTGATCGTGTCGCGCAGCGAGGCCAGGTGCACGTCGAGGTTCTTGAGCGACGTGTCGATCGATTCGAGGATCGCCAGGCGCTCCTCGACGTCGCCGATCCTCGAGTCGACGGACGCGGTCTGCACCACCGCGTTCTCGATCGCGGTGTTGGTGTCGGCGAGCTGGTCGAGCTGGCGGTCGATGGAGTACATCCGCTCGTTGATGAGCGTCATCTGATCGCGGATGTCACGGACGATGCACCCCTGCAGCAGCGGCATCGACACGGTCAGGGCCGCCAGCGCCGCGATTCGGTTGGTTCTCATGGTCTCTCTCTCCTCGGAAGGTCGTTTCGTCCAGGGGAGAAGGAGAATACCGCACGCAGATCGCCTGGTCCTTGCCCGGCCCGACCACCCGCCAGCGGAGCACCAGGTCCCCGGCGGGCTCGAGCGTGAGCGTCGCCGAGTACAGGTCGTCGACGCAGCGGTGGGGGAGCCCGGAGCGGAACTCGGCGGCGCCTCCCTGCAGCGTTCGGGGCGACGAGAGATCGAACGAGACCAGATGCACAGGGTGCTGCTCGCCGAAGCGCAGATGGGCGAGGCGGAGCTCACGCCGGTCGCGGGAAAGCGTCCAGCGCGTGGAGTTCGTGGCGCTCGACTCGAAGGTCTCTTCGGTGACCGTTTCAGAATCCGATGGCCGGCGCGCCACGTACCGCCCGGGCTCTGAGCAGTTCGCCACGATTCGGTGCAGCGATCCTCTTGGCGCTGGCGGAGGCATCCGGAGCCCGGAACTCAAAAAGCCGCGTTCTTCGGCGTGCGCGGGAACGGGATCACGTCGCGGATGTTCTGCATCCCCGTGCACGCCAGCACCAGGCGCTCGAAGCCCAGACCGAACCCGGCGTGCGGGACCGTGCCGTAGCGGCGCAGATCGCGGTACCACCAGTAGGGCTCGGGCTCCAGGCCCATCTCGGCGAGACGCGCATCGAGCACGTCGAGGCGCTCCTCGCGCTGGCTGCCGCCGATCAGCTCGCCGATCCCGGGCACCAGGCAGTCCATCGCGCCGACGGTCTTCCCGTCGTCGTTCATGCGCATGTAGAACGCCTTGATCTCCTTTGGATAGTCGCGCACGATCACAGGCTTCTTGAAGACCTCCTCGGTGAGGAACTTCTCGTGCTCGGCCTGCAGGTTCGCGCCCCATTCGACGGGGAACTCGAACTTCCGGCCTCCCGACACGGCCTTCTCGAGCTGCTCGACCGCCTCGGTGTAGGTGATCCGCTCCCACCCGCTCTCGATCGTCTTGGTGAGCGTCTCGACGATCGTCTTGTCGATGCGTTCGTTGAAGAACGCGATGTCGTCCTCGCGCTCGTCGAGCACCGCCTTGAAGATGTACTTGGTCATGTCCTCGGCGAGGTCCATGTTGTCGTGGATGTCGGCGAAGGCGATCTCCGGCTCGATCATCCAGAACTCGGCGAGGTGGCGCGTGGTGTTGCTGTTCTCGGCGCGGAACGTCGGCCCGAAGGTGTACACCTTGCTCAGGGCGCAGGCGAAGGTCTCGACGTTCAGCTGCCCGCTGACCGTCAGGAACGCCTCCTTGCCGAAGAAGTCCTCCTCGAAGTCCACGCTGCCGTTGTTCCGAGGCACGTTGAGCATGTCCAGCGTGCTCACGCGGAACATCTCGCCCGCGCCCTCGCAGTCGCTTGCGGTGATGATCGGTGTGGGCACCCAGAAGTACCCGTTCTCGTGCATGTAGCGGTGGATGGCCTGCGACAGACAGTTGCGCACGCGGGCGACCGCGCCGAACGTGTTGGTGCGCACGCGCAGGTGCGCGAAATCCCGCAGGTACTCGAACGTGTGGCGCTTGGCGCTCACGGGGTAGGTGTCGGGGTCCTCCACCCAGCCGACGACCCGGATCTCGCTGGCCTTGAGCTCGACGGTCTGGCCCTTGCCCTTGCTCTCGACCAGCTCGCCGGTCGCCTCGATCGCGCAGCCGGCGGTCAGCTTCGTGATCTCGGACTCGTAGTTCTCCAGGTCGCCCGGCGCGACGATCTGCAGCGTGCCGAAGCACGAGCCGTCGTTGATCGCGATGAACGAGAGCCCGGCCTTGGAATCGCGCCGGGTGCGCACCCAGCCGTTGACCGAGATCCGGGGGCCGGGGTTGGACTTCAGGGCGTCGGCGACAGCGATCGGGGGCATTTCCACGCTTCTCCGGGGGTGTGGGACCGGCCTGACGGGGCCGGAACCGGGGGGAGAGCGAGGGTAGCGATCGCTCGGGGCCGAGTCGAGACCGAGCCTAGCGCTCGCCCCCGTCTTCTGGATCCTTCTTCTGGGCGGGGTGCTCGCCCCGCTCGTAGAGCTCCAGCTGTTTGGCACGCCCGTCCTCGGCCGTCAGCGGGTTCAGTTCCTGCACCGGCTCAGGCGTCGGGCCCTGCTCGAGGATCTCCAGATCCTCGTCGAGCTTGAACCGGACGGCCTCTCCCTGGACGATCGCATCGATCAGGTAATGCACGATCACGCCGTCTTCGGGCGTCTCGCCCTGATCCAGCGTGACCTCCGCGGCGAACACGCGGGAGCCCTCCACCTCCGCCTCGATCTTGTCGTGGGCGTCGAAGATCCAGACCGACCCGTTGATGTCGAAGAACACCCAGTCCTGGTCCTCGCCAACCCAGCGGGGCTCGAACTGGCGCCAGCGCGGCGGATGGAACAGCCACCCCTCCTCGCCGTGGACGTCGGCGTTCAGGTTGCCGCTGAACGTCACGGCGTCGAACACCCACACGGGCAGGTCGTCGCGCAACGCGGCGTAGTAGAACCGGATCCCTCCGTTGGAGCGTTCGCGGACCTGGGCCACGGCCTTACGCGGCGGAATGGTGATGCCATCGAGGATGTACTCCACCTCGCCGGGATCGATCGTCCGCAGCGGCGCCAACGGCTCCGGCTTGGGGAACGGCTTGCGCCGACCCGGCTGCTGACCGAGAGCGGGGGCGGCCATCGCCACCGAGAGCAGCGTCAAAACGAGAATCCTGGTTCGCATGGTCTCCATCCTTCTTCCGTAGAGCACGGTGATACCCAGCGGATCCTAGGCGGTTTCGCCCCGATTCTGGGCTCCTTCGGCGCGCTGCAGCTCCGCGACCAGCGAGCCGGGGGGCTCGTCGGTCACGGTGATCCCCGAGTAGGTGCGCGCCTCGACCGATGACGGATCGTCGAGCACCCGGCACGTCCCAAAACCAGCTTCCTTGGCGAAGGCCTCGAGGACTCCGCCCGAGTAGCCGTATTTGTGCTGACCCTCGCAGAACAGATAGTTGATCGCCTGCGCGCTGTGCGAGCCGAACTCCCTGGGGAACTTCATCTCCTCTTCGCCAGCCGCGATCCGGAGCGCACGCTCGAACGACGGCACCGCAATCCGCGCGACGCCACCGTCGGCGAGCACGCGCCGGATTTCCCGGAGCACCGCGATCGCGTCGTCGGGGAAGAGGTGCTCGAGCGTGTGCGAGCAATACAGGAACTCGACGGAGCCGTCCGGGAACGGGAGCCGGTTCTTGAGGTCGAGCCACAGGTCGATGCGCTGGAGCAGGTTGGCGTCGGCGTTGATCATCCCCTCGAAGTACTTGGACCCGCACCCGAGGTGCACCTTGAACCGCTCCCCCTTGCCGGCCCGCCGGGCGTACCGCATCTGCTTCCAAATGAGATTGGGGATGACCGCGTACCGGTTGATGGCGAACAGGGCGTCTTTGAACTGCTGACGATGCATCGAGGCTCCGCGACGGACGAGAATCCCGGGCGAACCGGGGCCGGCCACTATCGTAGATGACACTGCCGGGCCGATCAGAGGCGGGGATGGACCAAATAGCCAGAGACGAATCCAGTGCCCCAAGGGGAGCTATCGGTCCTTTCCGCGGGCTGCTGTGGCTGCTGGTCCTCCTGGCGATCGGCCTGTTCCTCTGGCGGGGCCCCGTCAGGGCGATGGGGCCGGGCATGAGCGCAGACTTCGCGCTGGTCCAGGGTGCGGCCGTCGCGTTCTGGGCCGGCGAGAACCCCTACGACGCCGCGGTTCTCGACGAGATCTTCCGCCAAACCGGCGCCGGCGAGCGGTTCCCCCAGTGGCGGGGCTCGCGCGACCTTCTCTACCCGCCGACCACCTTCCTCCTGTACGCCCCGTTCGGGGTTGTGGACTTTCCGGCCGGACGCATCGCCTGGCTCCTGCTCAACTGCCTGAGCGTCGGAGTGGTGTTTGAATCGCTCCGTCGCCTGATCGGCGCCCCGCTCAGGAGCGACGCGTCGCTGCTGCTCGGCGCGGTGACGCTCGCATGGGCGCCCGCGCTCACGACCTTTGCCTACGGCCAGACGCCGCTCCCGGTTCTCGCCTGTGTCTGCGCCGGCCACGCCCTCCGCAGCGCGGGGCGTCCGAAAACAGCCGGCGTGCTGTTCGGGATCGCCGCAGCGCTCAAGCCCCAGATCGGCCTGGTATTCATCGCCTACGAGGCGTTCCGGCGGCGCTGGTGGACGAGCGGCGTCGCGCTCGCGCTGCTCCTGGCGCTGATCGCGGCGGCAACAGTCCGGCTCCACGTCGCCGAGGTCGACTGGCTCACATCGCTCCGCGGCAACGTGGAGGCGTTCACGAACGGCGGGGCCGGAGACCCGACGCCGGCCAACCCGATCCGCCATCAGCTCCTCAACCTGCACTACCCGTTGCACGAGTTGATCGAGAGCCGAGCGGCCGTGCAGGCCGGCGTGCTCGCGATCGTGACCGCGCTCTCCCTGTGGTACTTCGTGGTCTGGGTCCGCCGGCGCGAGGAGCGAACGGAACTCCTGACGCTGGCGATGGCCTGCCCGCTCTCGCTGCTGCTCGTCTACCACCGCACGTACGACGCGGTGCTCGTGCTCATCCCGGTCGCGTGGGGGCTGCGCGAAGCGCTCGCGCCCGTGCCCCGTGTCAACCGGCGCTACGCGATCGCGGCGCTCGTCTGCTGCGCGGTGTTCCTGCTTCCAAGCGGTGCGATCCTGCACTACGCCGAGAGCCGCCAGTGGGTCCCGCCCGCGCTCGCCGAAAGCACCGCGTACGCGTTTATCGTGCGGCCCCACGTGACGTGGGCGCTGGTCGGCTTGTGCGTGGCGCTGACGCTCGCCCTGAGTTCCACTCGGCGCGCGACGCCCGCGGTATTCCGGCGCGAACCGGAATCGGCCGAGCGGCTCACGCGCGAGCGGGGGTGAGCAGATCCTCGGGAGCCTTGAGCAGTTCGATGAGGTACGCCAGGCAGCGGGCAGCCTCGGCGCCATCAACGCTGCGATGGTCGCAAGTCAGGCTCAGAGGCATCAGCTTGGCGATCGAGATGCCACCGTTCTTGGCCACCACGCCCTCGAACACCCGGCCCGCGGCCAGGATGCCGACCTCGGGGTAGTTGATGATCGGTGTGGCGTACTTGCCGGCGTACGACCCGACGTTGCTGATCGTGAACGTCGAGCCCATCAGGCGCTCCCGCGGGATCGAGCGATCGCGCACCATGCGGGCCATTTCGGACACCTCGCGCCCCAGCTGGAGCACGCCCATGGAGTCGGCCTCGGGGATCACCGGGACGCTGAGCCCCTGGTCGGTGTCGGCGGCGATGCCCATGTGGACACGCCCGTGACGCACAATCTCCTCGGCGTTGTCGTCGACCGTCGCGTTGAGCGCCGGGAACTGCTTCAGCGCCCTGCACGCGGCGCTGATGACGAACGGCAGGTAGCTCAGCTTCTCGCCGGAGGCAGCGCCCATCTGCTTGCGGACCGCGTCGAGCTCCGTGACATCGGCCTCGTCCATCACACTGAAGTGGACAGCGCGGTCGACGCTCTCGCGCAGGCGCTCGGCGATCTTCTTGCGCACGCCCCGGAAGGCGATGCGGTTGCTCTCGCCCGCGGGCACAAGCGTGCCCGTGCGCGCCGGCGGGGCCTCGACGATCTCCGGCACCCGTGTGATGGTCGTCGCCTCGACGCGCGCCGGGGCGACCTCTTCCACCGGCCGGGCCACCCTCGCCGGGGCAGCGCCTCCGGCCGATGCCGCGGCTCGGACGTCCTTTTCCGTCACGCGCCCGGCCAGGCCCGAGCCGCTGACCGAGTCGATATCCACTCCCAGGTCCCGCGCGATGCGCCTGACAGCCGGTGTCGCCAGCGCCTTGCCGCCCTCGGAACTCACTCCCGCGACAGCGCCCGACACATTGCCGACGACTGTGCCGGCATCCTCGCGCTCTTCCTGCTCCCGGGCCGCGCCGGCGCTGCCGTTCGAGCCAGGCTCGTGGGCGGGCTCGGGCTCGCGGGCCCGCGGCGCAGGTGTCTCCGCGGGCGCCGGGGCGGGCGCTCCGCCGCCCTCGCTCACGTAGGACCACGCCGGCTTGCCCACCTCGAGGATGTCTCCGACGTTGCCGTAGAGCTCGGCGATCACGCCGGTGCGCGGGCTTGGCACCTCGACCAGCGCCTTGTCCGTCTCCATCTCCGCCACGATGTCGTGCTCTTCGACGGCGTCGCCGGGCTTGACCTTCCAGGAGATCAGCTCGGCTTCGTGCACGCCCTCACCGAGGTCGGGCAGGATGAAGATGTTCGGGTCCGTGGACTTGGCGTGGGCCATAGATGGTGGTCCTCGTCAGGGGCGAAAACAGGCGGGCGAAATATTGTAGCGGACACCTCACGGGGACCCGGAATCCGGGTCGAGGGCCCGCTGCGAGCGTTTGCTGGGCTGTTCGAGGCGTCCGAATCGCGCTAGTACGCTGCGCACTCCAGGATGCCCTGGGCGATGCGCTCCGCCTCGGGCAGGTAGTCGAGCTCCAGCTTGTAGTAGGGCATGACGGTGTCGAACCCGGCCACGCGCTGGATCGGCGCCTTGAGATGCAGGAAGCAATGCTCCTGGATAACGGTCGCGATCTCGGCGCCCATGCCGGCGGTCTTGGGCGCCTCGTGCACGATCACGCAGCGCCCCGTCTTCTTCACGCTCTCCACGACACAGTCGATATCGAACGGGTAGATCGTGCGAAGGTCGATCAGCTCGATCGAGATGTCCTGCTCGATGTTGTCGATCGCCTCGAGGCACTGCAGCACCGGGGCGCCCCACGTCACGACCGTCAGATCCTCGCCGGGCTCGACGATCTTGGCCTTGCCGATCGGGATGGTGTACTCATCCTCCGGCACCTCCTCGCGAAAAGCGCGGTAGATCCGCTTGGGCTCGAAGTAGATCACAGGATCCGGATCGCGGATCGCGCTGATCAGCAGGCCCTTGGCGTCGTAGGGCGACGAGGGCATGACGACCTTCAGGCCCGGCGTGTGGGCGTAGATCGCCTCGGGCGAGTCGCTGTGCAGTTCGGGGGCGTGGATGCCGCCGCCCACGGGCACGCGCACGGTCATGGGGATCGTCACGGACCCGCGGCTGCGGGTGCGATACCGCGCCGCGTGGTTCACCAGCTGGTCGTACGCCGGACCGAGGAAGCCCTCGAACTGGATCTCGGGGATCGGCCGGAGGCCCGCCATGGCGAGCCCGATCGCGCTGCCCATGATGCCGGATTCGGCCAGCGGGGTGTCGGCGACCCGTTCCTCGCCGAAGCGTTGCTGCAGCCCCTCGGTCACGCGGAACACGCCGCCGTTCTTGCCGACGTCCTCGCCGAGGATGATGACGCGATCGTCGGCCTCCATCTCCTGCGTGAGGGCCAGATTGATCGCTTGCACGAGTGTCAGGTTTGCCATTGTGTCTCGGGATCCTGAGGCTGGGTGGTGTGTCTTGTGCTGTGGTCGCCGGGTGCGCCTAGAACGCGCCCCCGGAGACGGCGCCCGTCGCTGCTTGCTGGGACGCCTGGTCTTCTTCTGATTGCTGCTCGACGATCGGGCCGTAGAACGCCGAGGTCGGCGCCTCGGGCATGGCTTGATCGATGGCCTGTGCGACTTCCTCGGGCGACGCGTCGGTCTTGACCACGCCCCCCGAGAGGCCCACGGAGAACCCGACACGGATCTCGCTGCCGCCGCCCTTGCCCTGCAGCACGGCGCGCACGTAGATCGGGTTGATCCAGTAGTCGCGACCTTTGGTATCGGTGATCTTCACGAGCATCGCTGGGTCCTAGGCGCCGAGCGTCTCCTGCTCGGGCATCTGCCCGATCGAGCTGGTGCGTCCGGTCCGCTTCTGGATCTGCAGCTCCGGGGGGAGCGACGCGAACGTGTAGTCGAAGATGTCGTCGGTCGTGGGTTTCTCGATGCCCTCGGCGTTCTTGACCACCTCGCTCACGATCTCCTTGGCCCTGGCCTCGAGCGCCTCTTGCTTGGAGTCGTCCCAGAGCTTCTTGGACTCGAGATACTTCCGCACGCGGATCAGCGGGTCCTTGCCCAGCCAGGCCTCGAGCTCCTCATCGTCGCGGTAGCGCCTGGCGTCGTCGGCGGTGGTGTGGTCGCCGAGGCGGTAGGTGACCGCCTCGATGAACACAGGCTTGTTCTCCTTCTTGGCGTACTCGATCGACTCCTTCATGATCTTGTAGCTGGCGAAGATGTCGTTGCCGTCGATCTGGTGGCACTTCATGCCGTAGGCCAGGCCCTTCTGCGCGAACGTCTCGCTGCCCGTCTGCTTGGAGCGCGGCACGCTGATGGCCCAAAAGTTGTTCTGGCAGAAGAAGATCACCGGGAGGTTGAGCGCGCTGGCGAAGTTCATCGCCTCATGGCAGTCGCCCTCGCTGGTGGCGCCGTCGCCGAAGAACGCCACGGCCACGCCGTCCTTCTTCTGGTACTTCAGCGCCCAGGCGATGCCCGCGGCGTGCAGCGGGTGTGTGCCGATGGGGATCGAGATCGGCAGGATGTTCACGCCGTCGGGGATCTGATTGCCCCGCTCGTCGCCCATCCAGTGCAGGAGGATCTTCTCCATCGGCAGCCCGTTGAGGAACAGCGCGATGTTCTCGCGATAGCAGGGGATGAGCCAGTTCTCCTCGCCGAACTTCTTGATCGCCAGGCCGGCGCCCGCCGGTCCGGCCTCCTGGCCCTTGTTCTGCGGGTAGGTGCCCATGCGCCCCGAGCGCTGCAGCTTGAACGCGATCTCGTCGTAGTGCCGGCAGACCGACATCTTCTCGTAGAGGAAAACGACCTCGTCGTCGGTCAGCGTGCCCTTGGCCAGACGCGCATCGAGCTTGCCGTTCTCATCGAGGATCTGCGTGTGCTCGATCTCCGCCGAATACACGATGTTCTTCGCCATCTGCTTGGAGCCTCCTCCGCTCCGGGTCGACGTGGTCTTCCTGGCAGAACCGCTCGAGCGGGAGGCGGTGCTCCGCCCCGTCGTCTTCTTGCGGCTCGGTGATTTCCGGGTGGTCTTCTTACTGCTCACTGAGCTGCGGCCCCTTCCGTGCGCGTGGGCGACTCGAACCCGTCGCCTGGGAATTGCTTGATGGCGTCCTGCCGGAGCGTGCGCCCCGTGCCCTGGGCGCTCGGGCTGCGCTCGGGGATCGCGAATCCCGAGTTCGCCAGCGTGTTGTTGTGCTCGATCGCGGCCTCGGCGGCGGTGCGCATCGAGTCGTCCGCGTTCTGCTCAAGGCGGCGCCACGACTCGCGGATCCACACCTCGGCCTGCTTGAGGAAGTGCAGGGCCGCGGCGCGATCGCGCTCGAACTCGGGGCCCTCCTGGCCCTCGCGGATCTGCGCGTCGAGCTTGCTCAGCGTGCAGGCCATGGCGTGGAGGTAGATCGCCACGTCGGCGATGCGGGCCTGGATCACCTGGCGCTCGAGGATCTTCTCCTCGTGCACCTTGCTGGCCATCTTGAACTGGTGGCTGTGGTCGCGGATCAGCGAGGCGAGCTTCTCGGCGTGGGCGCTTAACGACGGGTGGATCTTCTGGATCCGCCCCGGCGCCTTCTTGAGCCCGAAGAACAGCTCGAAGCCGAGCGGGATGGCCTTGCCCATGATGTTCGGGTTGAACGCGTTGCGGAACATCCGGCCGACATTGGCGCCGAAGCCCTCGCCGGCGCTCCACAGCAGCGAGTCCTTCACCGCGATCATCTGCTCGGCCAGCGCCTTGCCGCCGTAGCCGAAGATGAACGACTGCATCACCTCGTTGGCGCCCTCGACGATCAGGTTGATGCGCGAGTCGCGGAAGATCCGCTCGACCTCGTTCTCGGTCATGTAGCTCTCGCCGCCCATGATCTGCACGGCGTCGTTCACCACGCGCCACCCCATCTCGGAGCAGAACGTCTTGCAGATGGCGGTCTCGATGCGGATGTCCTTGTCGCCCCGGTCCAGAAAGCCCGTGGTCATGTAGAGCATCGCGTCCATCGCGTAGCACAGCGACGCCATGTTCGCGATGCGCTCGCGGACCAGCTCGAAATCACCCAGCGGGCGGTCGAACTGGTAGCGGGTCTGCGACCACTTGATCGACTGGTCCATCGCCGTGCGCGCCCCGCCGAGCATGCCGGCGCTGAGCGTGCAGCGCCCGTAGTTCAGGCAGGTGAGCGCCACGTTCAGCCCGCGCCCCTCCTCGTGGAGCAGGTGGCTCTTGGGGACCTTCACGTCCTTGAAGCGGATGCGCGCCTGCCAGGTGCCACGGATGCCGCACTTGGAGCGGTTCTTCTGGTAGATCTCGATGCCTTCCATGTCCGGCGTGCAGACGAGCGCCGTGACGCGCGTCTTGCCGGGGGCGATTTCCTGCTTGGACATCACCGTGAACAGGCCCGAGATCGCGCCGCTGGTCGCCCACTTCTTCTCGCCGTTGAGGATGTAGTGCTCGCCGTCCTCGCTGAGGTGGCAGTTGGTCTCCTGCCCGCCAGCGTCGCAGCCCACGTTCGGCTCGCTGAGGCAGAACGCGCTGACCCAGTCCTGGGCGAGGTGGGGGAGCCACTTGGCCTTCTGCTCCTCGTTGCCGAACAGCATGACCGCCTTGCAGCCGATCGACTGGTGCGCGCTGACGAGCACCGCCGTCGACCCGCAGTACGAGCCGATTTTCTCGAGCACGCGCACGTAGCTGGTCACGCCCATGCCCAGCCCGCCGTGCTCCTTGGGGATGGTCATCCCCATCACGCCGAGCTCGAACAGGCGGTCGATCACCCAGCGGGGGATCTCCTGCTCCTGATCGATGAGCACCGCGGGGTGCTCGTTCTTGAAGTAGTCGTCGAGGGCCGCGAGCAGCTGGTCGCAGCGGGCCGTCTCTTCGGCGTCGGACTTGGGGTACGGGAAGATCAGCTCTTCGCGCACGTGGCCCCAGAACATGTTCTGGATCCAGCCCATCTCGGTCGGGTCCGGCCCGAGGAGGACCTCGGCGTCGGCGAGCATTTTCGCGTCGCGCTCGCTGATGCCCTTCATCTTCTTGAGGTCGGCCTTGAGTTCGCTCACGGTCGGTCTCCTTGTTCGTCCCTCGCTCGGCCACCGCTCCCGCCCGGAGAGGGTGCCGGTTCTCGCGGCCCCGGGAAGCCGCTCGGACCGTCCCGGAACCAGTGTCTCATGATCATTATTTCTTTACAGCGCCGCGATCGAAAAACGCCTTGATCGCGTCCTGAGCTTCTTTCGTGGCCCGCAGGCGGACCAGATGCTCCCGCTCCGCATCCAGGGCCGCGTGCCAGCCCCGCTCCACCCCGACCCGCACGCAGTCTGCAACCGCCGATGCGGCCTGATTCTGGGGCAGATCGGCCCGCACCCGCTCAAGTGCCGGGCCCACCTTCTCCCGCACGTCGTCGTCGCTCACGCAGCGCGGGTGCTCACGAGCCTCGGCGCGTGGCCGAGCCGCGATCTCCCGCGCCCGGCTCAGCAGCTCGGACGCATCCACGAGTTCCTCGATCAGCCCGGCCTCCGAAGCCTCGCTGATCGTCATGGGCTTGCCCTCGCACGCGCGCCGGATGGCCTGCGCCGGGTCCATGCGCGACGGGAGCGTGTTCGACCCGCCCCATCCGGGGCAGATCTGCAGGCTCGCCTCGGGCAGGCCCACCAGGTACGGCTTGGCGTCCTTCCCCGGCTCGGGAGACGCCGGACGCGCACCGATCAGCACGTCGCAGTGCAGCGCGATCTCCATGCCCCCGCCCAACGCCGCCCCGTTAATCGCAGCAACGCTCGTGCAGGGCAACTTGGCGATCCGCCCGCAGACGCGCTGGCCGAAGGCGATGTACTCATCGAGCTCCTCGTCCGAGAGGCTCATGATCTGCTGGAGGTTGGCCCCGGCCACGAACACCCGCCCGGCAGAGGCCAGCACGAAGCCCTTCAGGTCACTCCCGAGCGCTTCGGCCTCGTCCAGAGCGCCGTCGATCGCCCGCAGGAGGTCCCAATCCATGACGACAACCGGCCGATCGCCCTGTTTGAGCGTCAGCGTGGCGACGCCGGAGTCGTCGCGCACAAACGGCAGCCTCTGATGATCCTCCATCTGCAGAAGTCCTCATCGCCAGCGGGTGTGGGGGGGGTCAGAGCAGACCCGGAAGGGATCCGCCCGTCGCCGCGGGGAGCAGTCGCAGTATAGGCGACGGCGCCGGGGCCCGGCCGGATACGAACAAAAACCCACCGCCCGGGTTGGCGCGTCGGCGGACGCCCGCGCCGGTTGCGACCGATTTGCGACTCCCCGAGGCAGCGCATCCGAATTCGCGGCAGACTTGAGAACCGGGCCGATCCACAACTCACAAACCCGAGGAGCACAACATGATCCGCACAGCGCTCACGGTGGCCGCCTTCTCGATCGCGATCGCCTCGCCCGCCTCGTTCGCCGGTGAGCTGGCACCCCCGGCCGGCCCCGTCTCCCCCACGATGAAGGATCTGGAGGACGTCGAACCCCGGGTCCCGATCCGCAACGATTTCGACACCCTCACCCCCATCGTCATCAGCCAGCCGGGCTCGTACTACCTCGCCGAGGACATCCTCGGCTTCCCCAACCAGCACGGCATCGAGATCACCTCGGGGGATGTGACGCTCGACATGCGCGGCTTCCGGATCCTGGGCAACACCGAGGTCGGCTCGGACGACGGAATCCACATCACGATCGGCTTGCGAAACGTGTCGATCTTCGGCGGCTCGATCATCGCCTTCTTCGGCGACGGGATCGAGGGCTTCGGCACGTTCAACACGCGCGTGAACGACGTCTACTGCGCCTTCAACGGCTCGGCCGGCATCTCGACCGGGGAAGGGAGCGTCATCCGGGGATGCGTGACCGCCAACAACGGCTCGACGGGCATCGTCAGCAACGATTCGAGCACCGTCGTCGAGTGCTCCAGCGTGGGGAACGGTGGCATCGGCATCGTCACGAGTACGGGCTCGACGGTCGCGTCGTGCGCCGCCTACCTGAACGACAGCGACGGCTTCGCGGGCTCCGGCTCGTTCCTCAACTGCGCCTCGTACGAGAACGGCAAAGGCGGCGGCCAGGGCAGCGGGTTCCGCGTGTCGAACGGCTCGGTGATCATGGGATGCTCATCGCGGGCGCACACCAATCACGGCATCGAGCTATCGATCGGCATCGGGGGCTGCCTGGTGCTCTCGAACCAGTGCCGCGACAACGCCGGCGCGGGCGTCTTCGTTGGCCTCAACGACAACCGGATCGAGGCCAACAACGTGATCGGCAACAACATCGGCATCGACGTCAACTCGTCGCAGAACCTGATCATCTCCAACAGCGCCCGAGACAACACCACGTCGGATTTCGATATCAACGTGAACAACGCGCGTGGCCAGGTGCTCATCGTGACCAACAGCGTGATCACGTCGGGTAACCCATGGGCGAACCTGGTCTACTGATTCCAAACCAGAGGTCAGACACATGCGCGCTCTCGCATCCTTCATCGTTCTCTGGACGGCTGCCGCACCGGCTCCCGCCGGCGACCTCACCCCTCCGGCGGGCCCTGTCGCCCCGACGATGAAGACGCTCGAGCAGGTCGAGCCGCGCACGCCGCTGGGCCAGACGGATGTGCCGATCGTGATCACGGAGCCGGGGTCGTACTACCTGACCGAGAGCCTGGGCGCCGACGCGATCGACATGCCGTTCCTGATCAGGATCGAAGCCAACGAGGTCGCGATCGATCTCCGCGGGTTCACACTGGATGGCGGGTACCTCGACCCCGACCCGGCGTGGGCGCGCACCGGGATCGAGGTTGCTCCGGACGTCTCGGGCACGTTCGTTCGGGACGGGTTCATCCGGGACATCACCAAGGGCATCGACGCGATCTCGGCGATCGGCACGACCGTCTCGGATGTCCACTGCGCATGGATCGTCCCACCGTTCCCGGGTGGCGCGGGCATCGCGGTGAACGACGGATCCGCAGTCCTCCACTGCACCGTCGATTTCACAGCGGAGACGGGGATCGTCGCACGCGGCGGGTGCTACGTGCACGCCTGCGCCCTCCATATGTGTTCGCGAGGGATCTCGGTGCTGGATGGATGCCTGGTCGACTCGTGCACAGTCGTGGACTCCGCCGGCAACGGCATCAGGAGCCAGCGATCCGTCGTGCGGAACTGCGTGGTCCGGGGCGGCACCGTCGGGGTGTATCAGTTCACCGGCGGCTCGGTGATCGGCTGCGAAGTGACCGAAGCGTCCTCGATCGGGATCCAGATCGTCGGGACCGGGGGCGGCGTGGTGAGGAACAACTCGGCACGCCAAGGGCTCGGATCGGGCATCCAGGTCTCCGGAGAGCGCTGCCGCATCGAGGGCAACACGCTGACCGACAACGCAGGGGACGGCCTGCTCGTCAGCGGCACGGACAGCCTGATCGTGCGCAACGCTGCCAGCGGCAGCGGCGGGATGAACTACAACATCGGCGCGGGCAACAGCGTCGGCACGATCACCAACACCCCCGTCGGCGCGGGGGCGTGGGACAACTTCGAGTATTGAGGGGCGTTCACATGAAGACTCAATTCGCACTCGCTGCCGTTCTCTTCCTCGCGGTGCCGAGCATGGCCGGCGATCTCACACCGCCGGCGGGCCCTGTCGCCCCGACGATGAAGACGCTCGAGCAGGTCGAGCCGCGCACGCCGCTGAGCCAGGCCGACGTGCCGATCGTGATCACGGAGCCGGGGTCGTACTACCTCACGGAGAATCTGTCTCCGAACGCGAACATCGGCGACCTCATTCTGATAGACGCCGATCATGTCACGCTGGACCTGCGCGGCTTCTCTCTCATCAACAAGCCGAACGGCGACAGCAACCTGTACGCGCTTCGCGGGATCTCGGTGAACACGGGAATCTCGGGTGCCCGGATAATGAACGGTTTCACGTTCGATTTCTGGAGGGGCATTTCAGCTTCAACCGCGATTGCGACCTCGGTCGAGTCGGTCCACGCGCTGGGGGCGACGACCGACGGCAGGTACGGCATCTGCGTCGGAGAGGCCTCCATCGTGCGCAACTGCACGGCTGCTGACCTGCAGGAGATCGGAATCACCGCGGACGATGGCTCCCTCATCATCGGCTCGACAGTCCACTTTTGCCAGACCGGGATCTGGGCGAACGGCGGGACGATCATCGATTCGTGTGTGGTCCGCAACTGCGGGATCTATGGGATCGTGAGCACATCGGGAGCAGGACTCGCGGCCGGCCATATCCGAAACTCTGTCGCCGTCGACGGGCAGGCGACCGGGATCATCGTTGCCGCGACCGGGGCCAGCGTGCGAATGAGCGCAGCCATCGACAATGCGGGAAGCGGGATCAGCGTTGTGGGCGAGTCAGCGGTGATCACCGGATCGACCTCGACCGGTAACGGCGGACACGGGATCGAGGTCAGTGGCGATTTCAATCGCGTCGATGACAACACGGTCACAGGGAACACCCAATACGGCATCGAAGGCACGGGTACCGGGAACACCGTCACACGGAATCACGCCAGCGGCAATGGCGGGCTGAATTACAACATCGCCCCCGGCAACAGCGTCGGCACGATCACCAACACCCCGGTCGGCGCGGGCGCGTGGGACAACTTCGAGTTCTAATCCCTACTTCGCGACCCCGAACACCTTCGCCAGCATCGCCCGCGCCTCGGGCTGCTCGATCACGCTCGTTGACACCTCGGCCCCGCGTCGGACAAGCGACGCGAACCGCTCGCCGTCCATCTCGTTGAGCAGGCCCTTGGTGGCGCGCAGGGCGTGGGGTCCGGCCTTGGCCAGGCGCCCGGTGATCCCGTCCACGGTGCTGTCGAGTTCTTCCCGGGGCACGCAGTGGCTGATCATGCCCAGCTCGTGGGCCCGCAGGCCGCTGAGCGTGCCGCCCTGGAGGAGAATGCGCCGGGCCCGGGCGGGGCCGACGAGGTTCACCATCCACGGCGCCACCACGCCCGGGCACACGCCCAGGTCGACCTCGGGGTAGCCCAGCTTGGCGTCGGGGTGGCTCACCTGCAGGTCGCAAACGCCCATCAGGCCGCAGCCCCCGCCCACGGCCGCGCCGTTCACGCGCGCCACCGTCACCATGGGCAGCGCCCGGATCTTCAGGGTCAGCTCGGCGATCGACCCCAGCAGGCGGGCGGGCGCGCCGGGCTCGTTGAGCACGGCCTTGAGGTCCATCCCCGCGCAGAACGTCGGCTCGGCCCCGGTCACGACGCAGGCGTTCACGCCCTCGTGTCCCGCAAGCTCGTCGACCTTCTCGTCGAGAGCCGCGAGCAGGTCGATCGACAGCGCGTTGCGCTTGTCGGCCCGGTTGAGCACGAGCCTCGCCACGGGCCCCTCGATTTCCAGCAGTGCCAGGTCCGACACGGACGGTCCTTTCTCGGTCAGTCGATGCGTCGCGTTATCCGAACAGCTTCGCGAGGCGCTCGCGCTCCTCGGCGCTCCCCACCAGCGACAGCGACGCCTCGAGCGCGCTGTCGAGCAGGTGATCCCGGTCCGATCCCTCGATCTCGTTGAGCCACAGCTTCGTGGCGCTGAAGGCCCACGGCGCCTTGGAGCCCAGCTTGATCGCCTCGATCTGCGCACGCGGCACGACGTCCTCGGGCAGCTCCACCGAGAAGTCCGCCAGGCCGATTCGCCGGGCCTCGTCGCCGGAGACCAGCACCGGGTCGAGCAGTCGCTCGCGCGTCGCCCGCAGGCCGACCGACATCGCCAGCGTCGGGGCCGACACCGCCGGGCTGATGCCCAGGGGCACGACCGGGTAGCCCAGCTTGGCGTCGCGATTCGTGACGACGAGGTCCGCCCCGCCCAGCAGCGCACAGCCCCCGGCGATCGCGGCGCTGTGAGCCGCGACGACCACCGGCTTGGGCGATCGCCGCATCGCGCGCACCAGTGCTGACAGCCCGCGCAGCAGCGCGGGGAGCACCGATTCGTCGTGCAGGCACATCTCCAGGTCGAAGCCCGCGCAGAACACCTTGCCCTCGCCACGCAGGACGAGCGCCTTGGCGCCCTCGTCATCGTTGAACGCGCCGACATGCGCGATCGCTTCCTCGAGCGCATCGGGAGTCAGCGCGTTGCGCCGCTCCGGGCGATCGAAGACGATCTCGAACAGCCCCTCGAACTGCCCGCTCTCGGGCCCGTGTCGCAGCTTCTGGATCACGCCCCGGCCTCCTGCGCCCGCGCCTCGGCGACCACGCGTGCCGCCAGTTCTCCCGCCCCGCGCAGGGCGTCGTGATCGACACCTGTCTCGAATCCGGCCTCCTCGACTGTGCGCACCAGCGCCTCGGTCGAGATGTTGCCCGGCGCTCGCTTCTCCGGGGTTGACGCGTACGGGCAGCCCCCGAGGCCGGCAACCGAGCCGTCGAACGAGCGGATGCCCATCGCCAGCGCTTCGCGCACGCAGTCGGACGCCCGCCCGAAGGTGTCGTGAAGGTGGAGCGTGACGGGCGCTCCGCCGGTGACACGGGAGGTCGCCTCCAGCATCGCCCGAGTAGACTCGGGCGTGCCGGCGCCGATGGTGTCGCCCAGGTCGATCTCGGTCACGCCGAGTTCGAGCAGGCTCCTGGACACATCGGCCACGGCACCCGGATCGATCGCGCCTTCGAACGGGCAGGCGATGACGCACGAGACGTAGCCCCGGATCTCCATCCCCGCCTCGCGTGCCCGGGGCACGATCGGAGCGAAGCGCTCGAGGGTCTCGGCGATCGACGCGTTGGTGTTCTTCCGGCTGAATGTCTCGCTCGCGGCTGTGAACAGCGCGATCTTGAGGGGCAGCCCCTCCTCGTGAAACCCAAGCGCCCGGTCGAACCCCTTCTCGTTGGGCACGAGCACCGAGAACACCGGCAGGGGGTCGCCTCCTCCCGAAGCGTCGCGGGACAGCGTCCCCTGGACACTGCGCACACCCTCAGCGAAGTCGCGCACCGCCGACGCGACGTCGGCGCTGTCGGCCAGCTGCGGCACCCATCTCGGGCTCACGAAGCTGGTGACCTCCACCTCGTCCACGCCGCTGGACGCCAGCAACTCGATCAGGCGCACCTTGTCCGCAGTCGGGATCGCGCCCGACTCGTTCTGCAGCCCGTCGCGCGGGGAAACGTCTGTTATGCGGACTCGCTCGCTCACAATCGGGCAATGGTACAGGGTGGCAGCGCTCATTTTGCGCGCCGGCTCAAGCGCGGCCGCGCGCGGGCGGTCGTGCTGCCGATGACACGCCGGTCGAACTCCCACCAGGGCTGATGGGATCGGATCGAGTCGCGAATCGCCACCCGGACGGGTGAAGGAGCCGGAACCATGGATTCCCCGATTACCGGACAGCCGATGCAGGAGATCGAGTACGAGGGCGTTCGCATCTACCGGTGCGAGCAGTCGGGAGGCGAGTTCCTCTCCGCCGACGCCCTGGCCCACGTGGCCCGCACGCGGACCGAAAACTTCTGCCCCGATCTCGAGAAGGAGCTCGACTCGCACGCGCCCACCTTCGGAGTCCCCGAGGAGGCCCGCGCACGCCAGCTCACCTGCCCGATCGACGGCACGCCGATGGACGTCATCAACTACGCCGGCGACACCAACGTCATCGTCGACCGCTGCCCGGACTGCGGCAGCATCTGGCTCGATCGCGGCGAGCTCGAGCGCCTGCAGATCATCCTCGAGAAGTACGACGCCGAGTCGCGCAACCAGATCGCCATGATCCAGGGACGACTCGACGAGGCACGCTCCGACGCCGAACGCCGCGTCGACGGCGCCTTCAGCGGCTCGCGATTCGCGTTCATCAACCGGCTCGTCAACGGCCTGCTCGGCGGCCCGAGCGCCAATTCCAGCCGCTTCGACTCGATGGACGCGCCCGGCCTCAGTTGGAGCCCGGATGCCGACGCCCAGGACGAGCGCAACGTCGCCTGATCACGCCTCCTGGCGCGAGAGCCTGGCCAGCAGCGCATCGCAGTAGCGGTGCGCCGCGTGGTCGACGAACGGGAAGAACAGCTCGGGCTCCACGAGTTCGAGTTCGATCAGCGCGGGGCGCCCGGGCTCCGGCTCGACCAGATCAACCCGGCCGTAGAGGCACCCCTCGCCGAGGGCCGCCATCGCGCGCTCCGCGACGTCGATCTGCGCTGTCGTCGGCTCGACGGGCGTGTACGTGCCCCCGAACTCGATCTGCACGCGGATCTCGCCCTCCTTCGGCACCTTGCGCACCGCGTGGCTGAAGGCGCCGTCGATCATCACCAGCGAGGTCTCGCCCGCGCTGGTGATCGATTCGAGGAACGGCTGCACGAGCACCGGCCCCGCGCCCAGCAGCTGCGCCACGTGAGCAACGGCCTCGTTCATCGTCGTGCGCGAGGCCCGCAGCATGCCCGAGGCCCCGCCCCCGACGTGGGGCTTGATCACGACCTGCGCCCATTCGTCGACGATCGCCCCCAGCGACTCGCGCACATCCGGTGCGCTCGGCTCGATCCAGCGCGTGGCCACGATCGGCACGCCCGCGCGCTCCAGGTCGCGCATGTACGTCTTCTCGAGGTTGTGCTCGATGACCCCGAGCGGGTTGAGCAGCACCGAGCACCCATCGACCACGCGGCACCAGGCGAGGAACTCCTCCAGGCGCGTCATGTAGTCCCACGGCGTGCGGATCAGCACGCAGTCGAACGACGACCAGTCGGTGTTCTCGTCATCCCATGGCAGCAGGTGGGCGTCGTGCCCGCGCGACAGCAGTTCATCGAGCACCGGCTGGTCGTCGTTGGCGACGAACCCGGGATGGTGCCGGCAGGTGGCCAGCGCGATCTTCAGTAAGGGGGAGTCGTTGAGCATGGGCGTGGCGTTCGCTCGGGTGTCGGGCGGTCCGGATCCGGTACGCCGGGCTCGGCGGTCGGGATCGCGCTGTGGGCTTGATAAGGAAGCGTCCGCTCGGATCAGACCTGCAGCACGCCGGTCCGGAAGCCCCCGCCCTCGTAGTCCCAGTTGCTGGCCATCGCCAGGCAGGCGCTCAGCTCCTTGCGGGTCTCGTGGGGCTGGATGATCCGGTCGAGCCAGCCCCGGGCCGCGCCGTGGCGGATGTCCTGCTGCTCGTTGTAGCTGTCGGCCACCGCATCGAGGATCGCCTGGTGCGTCTCGGCATCGATCTCCTCGCCCTTGCGCTGGCGGCTGCGCTCCTCGATCATCGCCAGCACGCCCGTTGCCTGGGCGGCGCCCATCACGGCGCACTTGGCGCTCGGCCAGGCCAGCGTGACGAACGGGTCGAACGCCCGGCCGCACATGGCGTAGTTCCCCGCGCCGTAGCTGCCCCCGACGATGAGCACGATCTTGGGCGTGACGGTGTTGCTCATCGCGTTCACCATCTTCGCGCCCGAGCGGATGATGCCCATCTGCTCGCTGTCGCGCCCGACCATGAAGCCGGTGGTGTCGTGCACGAACACGATCGGCAGCTTGCGCTGGTTGCAGTCCATGATGAAGCGGGCGGCCTTGTCGGCGCTGTCGTCGTAGATCACGCCCGGCATGCTCACCGAGTAGCTCGGGCCCTCCTTGCCTCCGGGCTGCTGGCGCTGCGTGACCTTCTTCTGGTTGGCGACGATGCCGACGGCGCGACCCTCGATGGTCGCGTAGGCGCAGACGATCGACCCCCCGTAGTCGGCCTTGTATTCATCGAGAGAGCCCGCGTCGACGATCGTCGCCAGCAGGTCGAGCGCGTCGTACTGGCCCCCTGCCTTGGCGGGCATGATGTCGTACACGTCCCCCGGCGCACGCTCGGGTTCTGAGTCCGTCGCCTCGAGGGGAGCGGGGGCGCTGGCGTCCTGCTTGTCCATCAGCGAGCGCAGGCGCTGCAGGCACGACTCGTCGTCCTTCTCCTTGAAGTCGATCGTCCCGCTGATCGAGGCGTGCATCGTCGCGCCGCCGAGTTCCTCGTCGCTCACCTCCTGGCCGATCGCCGCCTTCACGAGCGCCGGCCCGGCGAGGTACAGCCCCGAGCCCTCGGTCATCAGCAGCGTGTCGCACAGCACCGGCAGGTAGCCGCCGCCCGCGACGCAGAACCCCATGATCGCGGCGATCTGCGGGATCCCCGCGGCACTGATCACCGCGTTGTGCCGGAAGATGCGCCCGAAGTCGTCGGTGTCCGGGAACACGTCCTCCTGCAGCGGCAGGAACACGCCGGCGGAATCCACCAGGTAGATCAGGGGCATCCGCGCGCTCATCGCGATGTGCTGGGCGCGGATGATCTTCTTGCAGGTCATCGGGAAGAACGCCCCGGCCTTCACCGTCGCGTCGTTGGCGATGATCATGCACAGCTTGCCGCCGACCGGGCCGACCCCCGTGACGACGCCGGCGCCGGGCGCCCCGCCGTGCTCGGCGTACATGCCGTAGGCCGACCAGAGGCCCAGTTCGCTGAACGACTCGGGCGCGTCGACGAGCTTCTCGATGCGCTCGCGGGCCGTGAGGCGCTGCTTGGCGTGCTGGCGTTCGATCGCCTTGAGCCCGCCGCCGAGGCGCAGCTCGGCCTCGGTCTGCTGGTATTCCTCGTTAAGCGCACGCAGCGCGTTGATGGCGGGCTTCTTGGCAGCGTCTGTAGTGGTCATGAGCGGAGAAAGTGTAGCCGCTGGCGCATCTGGGCCGGTGTGCGCTCGGCGCGGGCTCACCCGGACCATGTTGGTTCCGCGATGCCGTGTTAGAATCCGCCTCGACAGCGATCCGGCATGCACGTTCCGGATCGGTCGTCGGGTTCCGGGGAGGTTGTACGAGAACCCTTTGCCGAGGCCAGTCGTGGATCCCAATCAGCCCCGCTCCGAGTCAACCCACAATCCGAAGGACCTGCCCCGATGGCTCTGGATCGGGCTCGTGCCGCTGCCCGCGCTGATCATGCTCGTGGCCGGGCTCGTGGACATGGATGTCTACGAAGCGCTGCGCCGCAAGGAAGGCCCGATCGAGTGGGCCACGGCCGGCGTGCTGCCGTTCGGCATCTTCGCCGCGATCGTGGCGTTCCGTCGGCGCGCGGTGTTCCCCGCCAAGTGGCTCGGTGCGTGGATGATCATCTGCGCCTGCGGGATGTTCTACTTCATGGGCGAGGAACTCAGCTGGGGGCAGCACATCTTCAAGTGGGAGGCGCCGGACGCGATCAAGGAGATCAACCGGCAGGACGAGACCAACCTCCACAACATCAACACATTCCTCGGTCGCAAGCCGAAGTACGTCATCGAGCTGTGGACGATCGTCGGCTGCATGGCCGTGCCGCTGATCCGGAAGATGCGCTCGAACAAGCCCGACCCGCGGACGAGCGCGGGCCCGTGGTTCTGGCCGACACTCGTGTGCCTGCCGACGGCGATCATGGCGCAGGTGGTCTACGCGCCGACGCGGATCGCGCGCCGGATGTACGAAGACGAGCCCGGGTGGCTCCGCCTCAGCGAGTTGCAGGAGCTCTACTTTGCGATCGCGCTCGTGCTCTACACGGCGTCGATCGCGGTGCGTGCCGGCAGCATGCCCAAGCCCGAGGCTCCGACGACCCAAAACGAATCGGAGTAAGCAGGTCGGCCAACGGCCGGGCGTTCGCCTACCAGTTCAGGCCCATCGGGCCGGTGTAGTTGCTCAGCGGGCGGATCAGGCGGTTGTTGGAGTGCTGCTCCATGATGTGGGCGCACCAGCCCGTGATCCGCGACGCCACGAAGATCGGCGTGTACTGCGGCACGGGGATGCCCATCACGAAGTACGTCATGCCGCAGGGGAAGTCGACGTTCGGGAAGATCCCCTTCTCGTCGGACATGATGTTCTGGACCTTCTCGCCGATCTCGAACCACTTCTGCGCGTCGGCGCCCTTGTTGTCGGCGTAGGCCCGCCCGAGCCCGTGGAGGATGCTGGCGCGGTGGTCGCCGTTCTTGTAGACGCGATGGCCGAAGCCCATGATCTTGCGCTTGGTCGCGAAGGCGTTCTGCATGAACGGCTCGACGTTCTCGATGGAGCCGATCTCCTTGAGCATGTCCATCGCGGCCTCGTTGGCGCCGCCGTGGAGCGGGCCCTTGAGCGCCGCGATCGCCCCGGCGACCGCGCCGTGCATGTCGCTCAGCGTGCCGGCGATGACGCGCCCCGTGAAGGTCGATGCGTTGAAGTCGTGCTCGGCGTAGAGGATCAGCGAGACGTCGATGATCTTCTCTTCCTCGGCGGTGGGCTTCTCGCCCCGCATCATGTAGAGGAGGTTGCCCGCGTGGCTCAGCGACGGGTCGGGCTTCACGATGTCGCGCCCATCGATCACGTTCTGCATGTGGCCGATGATCGTGGCGATCTTCGCGGTCAGGCGCTTGCTCTTGCGAAGCTCCGCCTCCGGCGAGTTGTCCTGGCAGTCCGGGTCGAAGTGGGCGAGGTAGCTCACGACGGTCCGCAGCACGTCCATCGGGTGGGCCGCGGGCTGCGTGGCTGTGCGCTTGATGATGTCGATCGCGTCGTCGGGCAGCGAGCGTTCGGCGACGAGGTCCCGATTGAACGCCTCGAGCTCAGAAGCGCTCGGCTTCCCGCCCGCCAGCAGCAGGTAGGCGACATCCTCGAACTTGGCCTTCTCCGACAGCTCGCCGATGCTGTAGCCGCGATAGATCAGCGTGTCCTGCTCGACGGCACAGATGTCGCTGTCGCCGGCGATGATGCCTTCGAGGCCGGCTTTGGGCTTGGGGGCGGTCGGGGCGGATGTCATAGCGTCGGGGCTCCTTCCGGAGGCGGGTTCGTTCGGAGTGTGTCTGCTCGCCTGCAACGATCGTCCAAAGCCCGCAACGCGGGCCGTGGCCAGAGTCCCGTCAGGCCCAGAGCCCGCGGGATCGTCGCACCACATGAGCGGAGCACCCGATTGTAGCGACACCCCCAGCGCGCCGTCGGATCGGTCGCTGTTCGACGCTCGAACGCCGCTGCGGTGCGCTCAGGGGTGATTCAGCCGTTCGGATCCGATTCTTCTTCGGTCTCGGAATCATCGGAGTCGGCGTCTTCGGGCTCGGCCGGGGCCTCGCCATCCTCGCCGGCGCCTTGGCGCATGCGCTCGGCCTCCTGCATCGACTCCTCACGCATCTTCCTCGCCCGCTCGCGCATCTCTTCGATGCGCTGACGCACGTCTTCCGGCAGATTCTCGAGGCCAGGGATCTCGCCCGCACCCGGGGCTCCGGCTCCTGCGCCCGTGGCACCGGGCATTCCGGCGCCCGCGCCCCCGGGCCACCCGCCAGCTCCGCCAGCACCCGGCATGCCGGCGCCCGCGCCGCCCGGCCAGCCGCCGGCGCCCGCAGCGCCGGGCATCCCGGCTCCAGCGCCCGCGCCGACAGGCATGCCCGCTCCCGCTCCTCCGGGCCATCCACCAGCGCCGCCCATGCCCGCTCCCGCGCCGCCGCGCCATCCGCCGGCACCGGCGCCGCCCATGTTCTGCTGCCAGGCGTTGCCCGCCGGGGGCTGGATGGCGTTGGCCTGCGCCTGCGATGCGCCGCCGCCACCGGGTTCGCCGATGCGGGTGATGTACTCTTCATCGCTGCCGCGAAGGATGTAATAGGTGCGTCCGTCAGCGTCGACGGCGAGCTGACCGCGATAGCCGGGCATCGCTTCTGGCCCGAGCACGTACAGGCCGCCCTCGCCGGACGCCCACACGCCCGCGGCGACCCGGTCGGTCGTCCCGTCGGACACAGTCAGCATGGTCTGTCCGCTGGTGCGGCTGGTGAGGCTCGTCGTCTCTGCGCCCTCAGGGTTGAGCATCTGCAACCCGCAGGCGTCGGCGAGAGCTGGGAGCTGCGCCGCGAGATGAATGCGCTCGATTCCGGCCGAGTCGACGATCGTCAGCCCCGAGGCCGTGAGCCACGGAGCCTTCTCTTCGTTCTCGCCTGCCCCGCCGAGCACGGCGCCCGCAAGACCGAGCGCCATGATCGCGCACGCGCCCGAGGTGATCGAGTTGCGACGTTCCAGGCGGGCGATCCTCGCCTCCAGACGATCGGCCCCGGCGCTGCTGCTTGTCGTGCTCATGATTCGGATCTCCGTGCAGGAGCAAGGTTTAGGGCGCACCCACCGCGCCGCATAAAGACTGTACATCGCCTCGTCAGCGAGGCAAGAACAAAGGGGGTTATGGGCCCGGCCGGGAGGGCAGAAAGACCACTCAGCGTCCGGGGAACCGCCACTCCACGCCCGGCTCGTAGCCCAGAAGGGCGTACAGGTCCTTGCGCTCCTGCATCGCCCCGAGTTCCGCCTCGACCGTCCCGTCTCGGGCGATCGCCTCGAACAGGCGCGTCACCGCGCCCATCGTGGTCCGGAGGCTGGAGACCGGCCAGATCACGCACGAATACCCGAGCTCGCCGAAACGATCGAGCGGGATCAGAGGCGTCTTGCCGAACTCGGTCATGTTCGCCAGAAGGAACGTGCGCTCGCTGTACGCCTTCATGGCATCAGCGAAGGCGTGGAAGTCTTCCTCTGTCGGGAGCCCCTCGGGGAAGATCATGTCGGCTCCGGCGTCGATGTACGCCTTGGCACGCTCGATCGCCGGCTCGAGCCCCTCGACCGATCGCGCATCCGTCCGCGCGCACACGATGAACGCCCCGCCCGAACAGTCGTCGCGGGCCGCCGCCGATCGCGACACCTTCTCCTGCATGTGGTCGATGGGCACCAGCGACTTCCCGTCGAGGTGCCCGCAGCGCTTGGGGAACACCTGGTCCTCGATGTGGAAACCCGCGGCCCCGGCGCGGCTGTATTCGTGCACCGTCCGCACGGTCATCTCGGCCTCGCCGAAGCCCGTGTCCGCGTCGGCTATCACCGGCAGGCCGCTGGCGCGGGCCACCTGCTCGATGACGTTGCAGAACTCGTTCAGCGTCAGCAGCCCGACGTCGGGCACGCCGAAACTGGCGCTGACCGCTGCGCCCGAGACATACGCACCCTCGAAGCCGGTCGCCCGCACGGCACGCGCGACGAGTCCGTTGAACGCGCCAGGAAGACCCACACACTTGGTGCGCATCAGCTCACGCAGCGTCTCGCCGGGGTGAACGGACGGGGAAGGAACGGTTTCTGTGCTCGGCGTGGGTGGGGTCATACGTCCTGAGTGTAGAGACAAAAAAACGGGCGGGACGCGGTCTGCTGGGCTGCACCGCCGTCCCGGCCCGTCTTACTGTGGCTCACCGAGCGAGCGGGGGATGCCCGCCCGGGAACCTACCCTCATCCGTCCTCCCCGGAGGAAGTTCGCGAGGGGAACAAATATCCGATCAATCAGCGCCGGCGCCGGCGGAGAGCCACCAGGCCCATGCCGCCGAGCATCAGCGTCGAGGGAGCGGGAACCGCCGTCAGGGCGGCGCCGCCGAACACGCCGTGGTCGGTGCCGGAGCCGTCGCCGAGCGAGAGGCTGGCGATCGTGAGGTACTTGGCGTCGCCGCCGACCGTGAAGTTGAAGCTCGAAGCGCGGTTCTCGCCGTCGAACGAGCCGGGCAGGTCGCCGTCGAAGCTCCAGACGCTGCGATCCGCGCCGAACGAGACGGCTTCACCGTTCATCCAGCCACCGATCACGCCGCTGTCGTTGCTCAAGACGGCGATGAGGTTCAGCGTCGCGTTCGGGGAGGCGTAGTCATTGATGCCTGCGAACGACGAGAAGTTGAACATCTGGTCGGCGTCGAAGCCGCCCGCCACGCGGATCTCGTTGAGATCGAACGTGATGAGCTGGTCGGCCCACATGCCGATACCGTCGTCCACGCGACCGAACACGGTCTGACCGTAAAGGTCCTGACCCGAGCAGCTCAGGCCGATGCTGTTGATCGAACTGAGAGCATCGTTGCCGGGACGCGCGCCGGAATCGGGCGAATCCACGCCGCCGACGAAGCCCGTGTCGAACATCACGCCGGGCGCGATCTCGGTCAGAGATCCGAGCCCGCCGACCTGAACACGGTTCACGCCGAGGCTGTTGCCCGTCGCGCCGGCCATGTACACATCAGATTGGATCGCGGTCGAAAGGCTGGTGCCCTTCACGTCGTCGAAGAGGTTGCCCAACGGAATGACGTCCGCCGACTGCGCGAGCGCCGGAGGGCAAGCCACGGCCACAGCCGCGGCAAACACCTTGCTGTTCTTCATATTTCTGACTCCTCCGGGATTTCTCCCTGTGCTAGAGCCAGAATAACCCGGATGCCCGCCGGGGCAAGCGATTCGTGCCCGAATGCTGGAAAAAGAAAGGGGCCCGCCCCGCGGCGGACCCCTTCGATCGGTCCCAAATCGTCCCCCTGAGGCCTACTCGTACCCGTCCTGGGTGGTGAAGGGGATGTCGTAGACCCCCGCGATCCCCGCGGCGTCCATCGATCCGAGCCCCTTGAGCCCGTCGACCAGCCCGGACGCGGCATCGCCCGTCATCGCGAGCTCGCCCAGCAGGCGCGCCTTGTGCTCGAGGATCCCGATGAGGTCCGCGCTCGTGTTGCGGGCGTGGCCGGCGGGGTACATCACCAGACCCGAATCGTGCGCGTTGCCGGCGCTGTCGGTGATGACCATCGAGGTCGGGATGCCGTCGGGGTACTTCGCGTCGTAATCGGACCCGCCGTGCTCGAACTCGATCTTGTCCATCAGCTTCCGCGTGTCCGCGTGAGTGATCGCACCGGGCGCGTAGTCCCACGGGCTGAGCATCAGCTGCTTCCACACACCGTCGTGCGACTCAAGATCGTCGGGCGTGAACTCGCCGCGCCCGGCCATCTCGATCGCCTTGCGCAGCATGGTCGAGACGATGTACACCATCGAGTGGTCTGCACTCTGGCGCGTCGTCGGCGTGCGCTTGGCGGGGTCGCCGATGATCCCGAACGCCGGCTCATAGGCGCGGATGAGCATCTTGGAGATGTTGCTCCCGCCGTTCTCCAGCAGCTGCGGGTTCTGGCTGATCAGGTTGATCAGGCCCTGCAGGGCGCCGGCCGACTGGTGCTCGTAGAGGCCCAGCTTGAAGTGCATGCCCATCACGGCGAAGTCGTCGCCGCTGTGGGCGAGCACGAGATCAAAGGGGCTCTCGCCCGAGGTCTTCTCGAACTGGCGGAACACCGACTCCGGGTTGCGGAAGATGTCACGCGGGCCCATGAATCCCCGCATGGAACGCTGCATCGCCAGCACCGCCACCTCGCTGCTGATCGCCGCCGAGGCGCCCTTGGAGTCGCTGAGCTGCTTGCCGGCCCGGATCGCCCGCCAGGGGATGTAGTGGGCCACCACCATGCCGATCGCGCTCTCGATCTGGTCGGCCGTCGCGCCCATCAGCGCGCCGTACACCGCCGCCGAGGCGATCGCGCCGTGCACCACGTGGTCGATCTTGTAGGTCTTGAGGCTGAACACGCTGGCCAGGCGCCCGCGGATCTCGTCGTGGCAGATCATCGCGTTGAGCGCCGTCGCGCCGTCGAGGCCGCGCTGCTGGCAGGCCGCGATCGCCACGCCGTAGAAGTCGTTGTGCCCGAACTCGCCCGCCGTGTGCCCAAGCTCCGGCCAGTAGCCGAAGTTCGTCCCGTTGGAGTCCCACTCGCGCACCGCCGAGTTGTTGGCCACCACGGCCTTCTCCGGCTTCACGCGAACCGACGACCCGAACACGCAGGCGCCCTGCGAGGGCTCGCTCACCGCGTACTCCAGCGCCTCCTCCCGGAGAATCGTCGGTGCGTTGGTCTTCAGCGCCAGCGCCGAGAGGCCGCACAACACGGCGTCTGTGTGGAACATCGTCGTGCGCTCGCGCACCGAGGCGCTCGCGCCCTCGCCGAGTTTCCCGGCCATGAAGTCGATCGCGTACTGCCCGATCCCCAGCGCCTGGTTGGAATCGGCGGGGAGAGACAAGTGGGCATCGGTGGCGGCTGCGGTGGCGCTGGGCATGGGGGGTCTCCGGGGATCGCGGACCCTGTCCGCGAGGGGAAAAGGGCGAAGGGGCAGGGGGGCAAACGGGGGAGAGAGGATAGCGGAATCGGCGATCGCGACGGATCAGCCGCCCCCGACACTCCCCGTGTAGAAGTAGTAGCCGAGGCCGATCGTGAACAGGAAGTCGCCGTAGAGCGCGTGCTCGATCGCGCAGGCCAGGGTCGACTTCGTCCGGTGGTAGGTCCAGGCGAACATCACGCCGCCCACGACCGTCAGCCCGATCGTCACCCACAGGTTCGCGTCGAAGAACACGTGCGCCCACCCGAACGCCAGGGCGCTGGCCCCGATCGTCAGCGCCGGCGAACCGAACGCCGGGCCGTACCGGTGGAACAGCCAGGTCCTGAAGATGATCTCCTGCGGGTACACGCTCACCAGCGGGTAGAACAGCATCACGATCGCGTACATCACCGGCGCACCCAGCGGAAAGCCCAGCAACCGATCGGGCTCCAGGATCAGCGTCAGACCCGTCAGCAGCGCGGCGCCGATCGCGAAAAGCCCCAGCATCAGCAGCGCGTGCCCGCGCATGCCCGCCACGTTCACCAACCGACGGTTCTCGAACGACGGGTCCCGTCGCAGCACGAACGCCAGCCCCAGCCCCGTGACCAGCAGGAACGGCATCAGCATGCGAAGCGGGATCACCTCGTACACGAACAGCAGCGGCACGATCGCGTAGAGCGCCGTGAACTCCGCGAGACGCATGCCCGTCGCGACGCCGGAAAGGCGCGGCGACCCGGCCGGCGCCCCGTTCAGCCCGTTGGATTGGTGGTGCTCGTCGCTCATTCGGCCGACCGGACAGGCTCCGCCCGGGACGGCTACCATAGGTCCCTCGACGGCAGAGGCGCTCCGCCAGACGTTGTTCGGTGAACGCCCGCCCGAGTTCTTCCATCCCAAACACCCTGGTTCATCCCGTTAGAAGGATGTCCCTGCCCCCCGGATCCCCCCGACAGGAGTTCAGCCCAGATGGCCAGCAGCCCCGAAACGACCCCCGTGATCCTTAGCGCCAAGCGCACCCCCATCGGCCGCTTCTTCGGCGGTCTCAGCAAGGTGCCGGCGCCGGTCCTGGGTTCCTACGCCATCGAAGCGGCGCTCAACGAACTCGACGGCGGCGTCGACGCCCTCAAGGGCCAGGTCGACGAGTGCCTCATGGGCTGCGTGCTCCAGGCCGGACTCGGCCAGAACCCCGCCCGCCAGGCCGGGCTCAAGGCCGGCCTGCCCGACACGCTCAGTGCCCAGACCATCAACAAGGTCTGCGGCAGCGGCCTCCAGGCAGTCATGAGCGCCGCCCAGTCGATCAAGGCGGGCGACAACCAACTCGTCGTCGCCGGGGGCATGGAGAACATGACCGCCGCCCCGCACTTCGCCCACGTGCGCAGCGGCGTGAAGTTCGGCGCGATGCAGCAGGAAGACCACATGCAGTTTGACGGCCTCCGCTGCGCCTTCGAGTGCTGGGGCATGACCAACGCCGCCGACCACATCGCGACCGTCGGCAGCGTCAGCCGCGAGGAGCAGGACCGCTTCAGCGCCCAGAGCCACCAGCGCGCAGCCGCGGCCACCGAGGCCGGCCACTTCTCCGCCGAGATCGCTCCGCTGAGCACCGCCCAGTGCATGGACAAGCGCTCGCCCGGCGTCGAGAAGGACGAGGGCATCCGTGGCGACTCCACCGCCGAGGGCCTCGCCAAGCTGCGCACGGTGCCCGGCCACGAGTTCATCACCGCCGCCAACGCCAGCCAGATCTCGGATGGCGCAAGCGCCGTTGTCGTCTCCAGCGAGGCCAAGGCCAAGAGCCTCGGCGCCGAGCCGCTGGCGCGCATCGTGGGCTACACCACCAGCGGCGTGGCGCCCAAGGACATCTTCAGCGCCCCCGCGCTGGCCATTCCCGATCTGCTCGCCAAGGTCGGCTGGAGCGTGAGCGACGTCGACCTCTTCGAGGTCAACGAGGCCTTCGCCGCCCAGGTGCTGCACAACATCGCGGCCGCGGGCATCGGCGAGGACAAGCTCAACATCTGCGGCGGCGGCATCGCCCTGGGCCACCCCATCGGCGCCTCGGGCGCCCGCGTGCTCACCACGCTGCTCCACCAGCTCAAGCGCACCGGCGGCAGCAAGGGCGTCGCGGCGCTGTGCCTGGGCGGCGGCAACGCTGTCGCGATGGCCGTGGAGGTCTGAGCTCACACGGGTGCCATGCCTTGACCCGAAGGGCAAGGCATGAGGCCACCGGGCGTCCTAACGTTGTGCATGGACCCGAGTCAACGGACGACACGTCTGTCGTTGACCGACGTCGCCACTGTTGCGATCTGCCTCGTCGTGGCTCTGAGCTTCGTGACGGTGATCTTGCCGGCTCTGCCCTGGGCGCGCGAGGGTGCCAGACGGGCTGTCGAGCAGGGATACATGAATCAAATCGGTATCGCGCTGTATGCACGAGCGTATGACCACAACGTCAGTGTGCTCCCCATCCCTGCAATGCTCGACCGCGACAACTCAACCGTTCCGCAATCGGGGAGCGCCAAGAACACCACGGCGAACATGTTTTCGATCGTGCTCTTCGAGCACTACTTTCCGGGCCCCGAGATCATGGTGACCCCCCGCGAGCGGAACACGAATGTGCTCGTTGACTTCGACTTCACGAACAGGGCGCCCTCGGCGGCCGTCGAGCCGTACCGAGCCGCGTGGGATCCCGCATTCAACGCCGATTTCACGCGCAGCGATGAGCCGGGCAACGTGAGCTACGCGCACCGGCAGCTCATCGGCGAGCACCTGTCCCGGTTGGCGCCTCACGACACGATCGTCGCCACACGCGGCCCCGACCCCTCCGATCCGGACAGCCTCTGGATCGAGGAAGGCAAGTGGGTCGGCAGTTCGGTCCTGCGCGCCGACTTGGGCGTCGCATGGTTGGAAGAGCCCGAGCGCCTCGACCCCGCGCTCGGGATCTGGATCGAAGCCGGCGACAAACCCGCCGATTTCCGCCGTATCTGGGACTAACCCGCCCAGGGGACACTGCGCGCCCCCGCCGGCTCGCCGAGGGCCGTCGCGCCCCCCGGTCCCGGTGGTTCCACGGCGCCGCGCTCCAGCCAAACGAATTCCGGACCGATAGTCCAGATTGGACCCCGGAGTCCCTTTCTGATGACCGCGCCGAACCAGCCCCTCACTCCAGAGCAGGTCGAACTCATCCGTACCAGCTACGAGGCGCTCTCTCCGCGCGGCGATCATCTGCTCAACACGTTCTTCGACAACCTCTTCGAATCGACACCCTCGATGGAAGAGGTGCTGCCCCGTGCCGGCATCGCCAAGCGCCGCAGCCTGCTCAAGACCGTGTCGTTCATCGTCGACAACGCCGATCGCCTGGAAGGCATCCGCAACTCGCTCATGGACATGGGCGAGCACAACGCGGACACCGGCATCAAGTCGGCCCACTACCCGCTGGTGCGCGACACCCTCGTCGCCACCATGGCGCAGGTCGCCGGCGATGCCTGGACGCAGCAACTCGACGAGGCCTGGTTCGATGTGCTCAGCGTCGTGAGCCTGTTCATGATCCGCGGCGCCGAACGGCGCGCAGAGCGCAAGCAAGCCGCCTGAGCGAATCGGATTAGTCGGCGGGTCGACGCAGCACGGTCGCCATCGCGAACGTGTCGGTCTCGAGGTCCATCCCCATCTCGCGCCAGCCGAGCGCCTCGCCCTGCGTGCGCGCGAACTCGGTGTCGTCTTCGTCGAAGGCGATCACCTCGAAGCCGATCTGCTCGGCAACCTCGCGCGCCCACGGGAAGCGCCCGTCGGCCCAGGGGATGATGGGCTCGGGCTCGGGGCGCTGCGCCGGGGAGATGTTGTAGACCACGAACACGCCCCCGGGCTCGAGCGAGTCCCACACGTGGCGCAGGAACTCCTCGCCGCTCATCTCCAGGTCGATCCCGATGTCAGGATCGCGGGGCCGGTCGGGGTTCACGTAGCCCTTCTTGAGCGTGTTCTTCGAGGTGAACAGGTGGAACGGCCCGCGCGTGCGCACGCGCTCGACGATCTCGGTGTCGTTGGGCCAGCGCCCGTTCACGCACAGCAGGTTGCCCCCGCCGAGTTCGACCGGGCCCTCGTGGGCTTCCTTGTAGAGGTGGGGGAGCAGGGCGTCGACATCGACTCCGGTGACCTGTGCGCCCAGCGTCGCGGAGATCTCCAGGTGCCCGATGTTCCCGTAACCGAAGTCGCACACGCGCATGCCCTTGAACGACTCGGCGCCCATGTGGTCCTCGGCGAAGTCGAGCGCGCGGGTCCACGCCAGGGGCGAGCCGTAGCGGTACTCGAAGTGCTGATCGGCGGTGAACGTGCGCTCCTCGAGCGCGTCGCGAGCCTCGTCATCGAGCGCAGAGGCATCCGCGGCGTTGATCCACTCGCGCTTCTCGCGATCGAGGTAGACCGTCACCTCTTCGGGCTCGGGCACGTCGTCGGCGCCCTCGAGGAACGCGTCGACCAGCGGCCCGGCGTAGAGGGGAGCGAGCAGCTTCGCGTCGCGCGTGAGCTTGGCCACGCCCTCCGCCACCGCTTCTCGCGTGTCGCCGGCCAGCAGCGCGGCGCCGCCGGCTCCGATCGTCACGCCGACGCTCACCCCGATTGCAAGTGTGTTCCAGTTCATCCGTCGCCTCTCCCGCGTCAACCCCGGCGGCCGCGATTTCCTTCCGCGGCCACGCGTGTCTACAGCCCAGACGCGCTCCGGGCGCGGATCTGTCAGGGAAATCGCTATTCTGTTCGCCCCCTCCGATCCGGGGAAACCGGCCGGAGCACCGCGAAAGGACCATCACAATGGCAGCAGACGTGAAGAAGATCGGCGTGATCGGCGCGGGACAGATGGGTGGCGGCATCGCCCAGGTCGGCGCCACCAGCGGGCTCGAGGCCGTCGTCTACGACGCCCACCCCGCCTCGCTCGACAAGGCCCGCGCCCTCCACGAGAAGCTGCTCAATCGCGCCGTCGAAAAAGAGCGCATGACGCGCGAGGAGGCCGACGCCGCCCTCGGACGCATCTCCTACGCCAAGAGCCTCGACGACCTCGCCGGATCCGACTGGATCGTCGAGGCCATCATCGAGGACGCCCAGATCAAGAAGGACCTGTTCGCCAGGCTCGCCGGGATGTTCACCGATACCTCCGTGGTGCTCGCGACGAACACCTCGAGCATCTCGATCACCGAGATCGCGACAGCCGCGGGCGACGACGCCAGCCAGGCGCGCATCGTGGGCATGCACTTCTTCAATCCGGTGCCGATCATGAAGCTGGTCGAGGTCATCCCCGGCCTTGCCACCAGCGACGAGGTGGTCGCGCGCACCACCGCGCTGGCCGAGGCGATGGGCAAGACGCCGCTCCGCGCCAACGACCGCGCCGGGTTCGTGTCGAACCGCGTGCTCATGCCCATGATCAACGAGGCGTTCTACGCCTGGATGGAGGGCGTCGCCGAACCCGAGGCCATCGACGGCATCATGAAGCTCGGCTGCAACTTCCCCATGGGCCCGCTGCGCCTGGCCGACTTCATCGGCCTGGACACCTGCGAGCACATCATGAACGTGCTGGCCGACGGCCTGAACAACGACCGCTACCGCGCCTGCCCGAAGCTCAAGCAACTCGTGACCGCCGGGCGCCTGGGCGACAAGACCGGGCGCGGGGTGTTCGACTATTCGAAGTAGGCACGCCAGCCCTTTTCAGGGCGACTCCCATAACCAATCCCCCTTCCCGGACGCCCTGGTCCGACTGCGCCGGTCCCATACCGGCCCGGAGCCGCCGGTGATCCCCTCGGCGCGAACACGCCCCGGAACCGGGTCGATGCCCTAGGCGCACGCCCGCATTGCGCCGGGGCCGCGGGAGGCCCCCTCTGTGCGCTGTTTGTTGTTGTTCGGGAAGCGGGGGTGCGTCGGGTGTGAGCGGGAGGCCGCGTGCTATGAAGGCCATCAGCTGGCTGTTTGCGGGGA